>CAVZYL010000024.1:0-279815 GCA_963779435.1 uncultured beta proteobacterium
ATCTGCCACACGACTGCCGGCCAGGTGACCACTAACCCAGCTGCCGGATGACCATCAAGATACCGGCCAGGGATCGTCGATCATGCCGCGCTCCCCGGCCGCACGGAGATCATCGAGCTCTTGCCGTCCCTCAATCGAAGGGTTGACCAGCGGGACTCCTGAGGCTGAAGGTCGCCTTCACCAGGCCCGACAAGGGGTTCCGGCACCCGCACGGCCGGTCGGTCGGTCGGCTCAGCTTGCGGCCGGGCCTGCCGAACAGTCAGTTGTGGCCCGGCCGCTGCTGGCTGCGGTACTGATCGTCAAGGACGAGGCCGGCGGTGCTGCCCGCCTGCCTGGAGTCGCTCGCAGGGTGGTCGACCAGATCCACGTGCACGAACACGGGCTCCATCGACGGCACTCCTGAGGTAGCCGCCCGGTATGGCGCCACCGTCACCCACGGCGGATGGCACGACGACTTCTCGGCCGCTCGCAACGAGGCGCGGCAAAGCTGCACAGCAACCTGGATCCTCGCCCTAGACGCCGACCACCGGACGACGGCCGACCCCGCCGCGCTGCGGCAAGTGCTGGCCGCGGCCACCGCCGACGCCCTACTGGTGCAGGTCGACGGCGCGCACCACGCCGGCCCCCATACCCAGCTCGAGACCCGGCTGTACCGGCCGGACTCGCTCTCCTGGACCGGCCGGGTACACGAGCGGCTGGTCGGGCCCGACTCCTCAACTCCGGACCAGGGCACCGTACCCGCGGCCACACTGCGCCTGCACCACCTCGGCCACGCCACCTACGCCGACCGGATCCGCCGCGCCGACCGCAACATCGCCCTCGGCAAGCTCACCCTCGACGAGCTCACCGCCCAAGGACCAGCCGCCGACCGGCAGCAGCTCGCCCGTACGCTGCTCGACCTGGGCCGTGACTGCATAGCGGCCGAGCAGCGCCAGCAGGCAGCCGAAACGTTCGCCCTGCTGCGCGAGCTGTTCCCCAGCACCCGGAATCGGCACAGGCCAGCGACTCGCTGACCCGCCTCATGGTCGGCGTCTGTTACGACAACTTCTGCCAGGTCCTGATCGACCAGCTGCAAGCCGCGAGCCAGCCCCCGGATACTGGTCGGCACGGCGGGCAAGAGTCCTGACGCTGCCCCCAAACCGCACCATCGCGATACCGCGACCGCCGGAACGCGCGCTTTCTTCGAGCAGGCCGACGCCGCGCATCGGTTCCCCGGGGCGGCCCTGGCCGGACAACAAACCCGACGGAATTCGACTCACTGATGACGGATCTGGAGACCAAGGTCTTCGGCCGGCTCCCCGACGAGACCTGGTTCTACCCGGGTCACGGCGGAGACAGCACGCTCGGCAAGGAGCGGCCGGCGATCCCGGAGTGGCGAGCCCGCGGCTGGTGACCGCCCGTCCATCTGCCCACACGACTGCCGGCCAGGTGACCGCGGGCATAGCGGCCAGATGACCACTGAGATACCGGCCAGATGACCGTTGATCATCAGGTTCAGGCACACTTGAGTCATGTCCGACCTGCTGCCCCGCCGTGCCCAGGCACTCGTCACCGAGGCGCTTGCCGATACGCGCGTCGTTCTGGTCAACGGCGCGCGTCAGGCGGGAAAGAGCACCCTCACGCGCCTGGCGACCGCTGGCCGCCCCGGTACGACCGTGCGCCTGCTGGACGATCCGGCCACGCTCCGTGCGGCACGGGATGAGCCGACCGAGTTCGTCGAGCACGACGGTCTCATGGTGATAGACGAGATTCAGCTCGCCCCGGAACTGCTGCGACCCATCAAGGTCAAAGTCGACCTCGCAGCCCACACCGGGACAGTTCCTGCTCACCGGTTCGTCGCGGATCCTCGCGTTGCGAACGCTTCCCGACGCGCTCCCCGGCCGCATGGAGATCATCGAACTCTGGCCGTTCTCCCAGGGAGAGATGAGCGGAGGCCCGGACCGGTTCATCGACGCCGCGTTCCGCCACGGCCCGCGCCTGACCCACGCCTCGGAGTGGCGCCGGAAGGACTACTTGGAACGCGTCGTCGTCGGAGGCTTCCCGGAGGCGGTCCGCCGGACCCCGCGCCGTCGCGCGGCATTCTTCGACTCTTATCTCAGCACGCTGGTCGAGCGGGATGTCCTCGAAGTGTCGAACATCGAGCGCCGCGGCGACCTGCTAAAACTCCTCGCGCTGCTGGCAGGCCGAGCCGGTCAGCTCCTCGTGCCGGCCGCGCTGTCGAGCCAGTCGGGCGTTCCACGCACGACGCTCGTACGTTACCTGGAACTGCTTGCCTCGGTCTTTCTCATCAAGACCATCCCGGCCTGGTCCTCGAATCTGACTCGACGCGCGGTCGGCACTCCCAAGCTCGCCTTCGTCGACACCGGCGTGGCCAGCCATCTCATCGGCCAGGACGCGGCGCGACTGGCGGAGCCCGGGGGCGCCGCCGGGCCGATGATGGAGAACCTCGTCGTCATGGAGCTCGCCCGGCAGCTCACCTGGTCCGAGGAGCGCGGCACGCTCTACCACTACCGCACCAAGGACGGGGTCGAGGTCGACGCAGTGATCGAGACGCCGGACGGCCGAGTGATCGGCATCGAGGTCAAGGCCGGCGCGACCGTACGCACCGAGGACCTGTCCGGCCTGCGCAACCTGGCCGGCGCGCTGGGTGAGCGTTTCGTCGCCGGCTTCGTCCTTTACACCGGGCCGCAGACTCTGCCGTTCGGCGACAAGATCCGGGCCGTACCACTCGATGCGCTGTGGCGCATCGAGCCGTGAAGCCCTGACCGGGCGGCTTCGCCACCCAACTTCTCCACCTTGCCCATGCCGGCGAGGCAAGCAGTCCGAAGCAACCGGGTGGCGGCTGCCCGGTATCTGCCTCTTCCCCGGCGGCGTGGGCAACACGCCTGGCGGCCCGCACCTGGCGGAGTGGCGCGCCCGCACCCGCTTAAGGACTCGCCGGGGCCGGTCGTCAGTGACGAGTCGTGATGTCGGTGCGGTTGACGCCGATTCGGTAAAGACGTCCACGGCGTGTTTGACGTCAATCACGGACAACACCCGGTCGGCCGCGCCGAAGACCCAGTTGACCCGCATGTTCCAGGTACGCGCTCCGGCGAAGGGCAGGTCGACGAGCCAGGCGCTCAGCTCCAACTCCATCGGCTCGCGCCCGTGGACGGCGCGCAGGCGATCGACACATGCGCAGAGCCCGCCGTGCTGGTGGACACGGCGGGCTCTCGCATGGATGCCCGGGTTAGTCGAGGCGGAGAACTCCCGGACGAGGTTGCGCAACTGCCCCGCGAGCCGAGCAAGGTCGGTGCGCGGCGTCGCAGGAGAAACGCGAGGCCGGCGTCGAGGGCGGACTGCTGGTCTTGCAGGCCGGCGGCCCGGCGGCCCAGGCCGGCGTGCAGCAAGGCGACGTGCTGATGGCCGTGAACGGAACGCCGGTCACGAACATCGAGCAGGTGCGCGCCGTGGTGGCGAAGTCCAACAAGTCGGTGGCGCTGTTGATCCAGCGCGACGGCAGCAAGATCTTCGTGCCGGTGCGCGTCGGTTGATCGACCGGCGCCGCACGAAGCACAGTGCCCGGAGCAGCGCACTGCATCCATTCGCTGCGCCATGACTGCAAAGGATATCGAGATGAGCAAAGTGATACGCAAGACTGCCAGAGCCACCGCGCTGGGCTCGCTGTTGTTGGGCGGTGTCCTCGCCCAGGCCACGACAACGCTGCCGCCGGTGCACACCATCGGCCACGTTCAATACCTGAGCGGCGGCATCGGCAAGGACGAGTCGCAGGCGATCGAGAACGCCAGCAAGCATTGGCCGCTGACACTCGAGTTCGCCGTGAAGAACAAGGAGCACGCGGACTCCGCGGCCGACGTCAAGGTGGTCGTGCACGACGCCACGGGGCATGCCGCCCTGCAGGCCACCGCGACCGGGCCCTTCCTGCTGGCCAAGCTGGCGCCGGGGCACTACACCGTCGATGCCACGCTCGCGGGCAAGACGCTGCATGAGAAGGTGGTCGTCAAGCACGGTCACCCCGCGAAGGTGCTCTTCACGTGGCCGGCCGGCACCGGGGAGTCCCGCTCGTGACCGGGCTGTACGAGGACGAAGATGTGAAGTTGCCCGCCACGAACCCGAGGTGACCAGGTGATGTCAGACGAGTACGACGAAGTGGCCGCAGCCATGCACCTACACCTCGACAGGAATGCCGTGGACACCGCGAACGCCCGCACCGGCGTGGTTGCGCCGCGCTTGATCTCCCGTCTCTACGGCGCGGCCAACCAGCCACTGCGCGCGAAGCTCATCGCCTGCATGGTGCGGCCGCTGGGGCCGCTGGGGCTGGTGGCGGTCGCCGCCGGTGCGTTCGCCGGGCTCTTGCGACGCAGCAGCAGTGGAGGCGTCACGGTCGTCATCGACGACGTGGCGCGATACTCGAACGAGCAGGTCTACGAACTGGCTCGCTTCGTCGAGCAGGTCAGCCCGGAGGCTCTGCAGCAGGTCGCCGTGCTGGTTTCAGACAATCCGGTCGGAATCGCAGCGTTCAGCGCGTCGGCAGTCGTCCTGCTCATGCGCGTTGTTCGGAGAGCGGCGAAATGAGCATGGCCATGCGCCGGCACCCCGTCTCCGGCGCGCGGCAGCGCGTCGGGCAGCAGGCACCACGCACCACGCAACGTCGGCGCCCTGCAACGCAGCCTGCGCGACCTTCAGCGCGTCACGGAAGGCCGGCCCCGCGCCTTTGCCGACGACGCGCTAGAACGTGCCCGGGTACGCGCCGCCGTCGAGCAGCAGGTTCTGGCCGGTGATGTAGCCGGCGTGCGACGCTGCACAGGAAGGCGCAGGCGGCGCCGAACTCGTCGGCGTTGCCGAAGCGCCGCGCCGGGATCGCCGCGCTCGCGCGCGTCGATGATCGCCTCGAGCGTCTCGCCGCGTCTTGGCCGCCGGTCGCAGCCATCGTCGCGCGCAGGCGGTCGGTGTCGAACGCAGCCGGGCAGCAGGCTGTTGATCGTCACGTCGCGCGCGGCCAGCCGGCTTGCGCGCCAGGCCGGCGACGAAGCCGGTCAGGCCGCTGCGCGCGCCGTTCGACAGGCCCGAGCACGTCGATCGGCGCCTTCACCGCGCCCGAGGTGATGTTGACGACGCGGCCGAAGCCGCGCGTCGGCCATCGCGTCGACCGTCGCCTTCATCAGCTCGATCGGCGTCAGCATGTTGGCGTCGAGCGCCTTGATCCAGGCCTCGCGGTCCCAGTCGCGGAAGTCGCCGGGCGGCGGGCCGCCGGCGTTGTTGACCAGGATGTCGACCTGCGGGCAGGCGGCGAGCGCCGCGGCGCGGCCGTCGGCGGTGCGTGATGTCGCCGGCCACGGCGCGCACCTCGACGCCGCGGCCGAGCGCGCGCAGCTCGGCGCGCGGTGGCCTCGAGCGCGTCGGCGCCGCGCGCGGTGATCACGACGTTGACGCCCTCGCGCACCAGCGCCGTCGCGCAGCCCTTGCCGAGGCCCTTGCTGGCGGCGCAGACCAGCGCCCACTTGCCTTCGATTCCCGAGATCCATGTCGCTCCTCCATTTGCGCCAGCAGCCAGATGCCCGCCAGCACCAGCACCGTGCCGGCGACGACCCAGGCGGTGAACGGCTCGCCGAGGATCAGCACGCCCATCAGGATCGTCGACAGCGGGCCCGATCATGCCGGTCTGCGCCGCCAGCGTCGCGCCGATGCGCTCGATCGCCATCATCACCATCAGCACCGGCGCGAAGGTGCACAGCGTCGCGTTGAGCACCGACAGCCAGATCACCTCGGGCGCCACCGCCAGCGCCGCGAGCGGCGCGCAGCACGAGGAACTGCGCGATGCACAGCAGGCAGGCCACGCTGCGTCGCCAGGCCGGTGAGGCGCAGCGCGCCGAGGCGCTTGCACCTCTTCGCCGCTGTAGACGAGGTAGACCGCGTAGCTGACCGCGCTGCCGAACACCAGCGCCGCGCCGAGCGCGACGTTCGTGCCCTGCGAGCGAGACCTCGTGGCCGAACACCAGCAGCACGCCGCAGTAGCTGACCGCCAGCGCGATCAGCTGGCGCGCGCGCGACCTTGCGCTTGAACAGCGACGACGCCGAGCAGCGCAGCACGAGCGTCGGGTTGAGGTAGAGGATCAGCCGCTCGAGGCTGGCGCTGATGTAGGCCAGGCCGGCGAAGTCGAGAAAGCTCGCCAGGTAGTAGCCGCAGAAGCCGAGGCCGAAGACGACGCGCCAGTCGCGCGCCGTGCAGCGCCGGCTTGCCGCGCCCGGCCCACCAGGCGAGCAGCACGAACAGCGGCAGCGCGAACAGCATGCGGTACATGATCAGCGTGCACCGCGTCGACGCCGTGGCGGTAGGCGAGCTTGACGATGATCGCCTTGCCGGAGAACGCGATCGCGCCCAGCGTCGCCAGCACCAGGCCGGGAGCGGCGCGCGCGGGCAAGGCAGGCGTCAAGGCGCGGCCATGTACTTGTTGCCCGCGGCCTTGTAGCGATCAACGGCCTTCTTCAGATCGGCATATTCCTCGCAGGCAAAGGCACAGCTGCGGCCGAGCCGTGCGGCGCGCTCCTCGGCCTTGCCGAGTTCACCCTTCATCAGCAGCAGCTCACCCGAGTACTCCAGTGCACCGCGGTGCTCCGGCGCGATGCGCAACGCTGCGTCGTAGTGACGCTCGGCATCGGCCAGGTCTGGCGGCGTTTGCTTGCGCAACGTGTAGCCCATCAGGTTGTTCCAGTCGGCATTGCCGCCGTCGTTGACACGCTTCAACTCGCTGAGCGCCGCGGGCCAGCGTGCAGCCTTGATGTGGCTGCGTGCGGCGGCCAACTTGTCGACCTGGACCGCTGGCTCGGGATCGGCCATCGGCGTGATGTCGACGGCCCAGCTGGGCACCGCCGCCAGCGCCAGCAACAGGGCAAGTTGTGGCTTCATGTTCAGCCTCCTGTCACGCAATACGGCCATCATCACCGATCACGCGGCGGTCTGCCTTGCAAACACCAATGGCGCTCGACTTCGACGAAGCCGACCGAGCGGTAGATACCGATCGCGACATCGTGCGGGTCAGCACACATCACCAGGCGCTGCAGACCCAGGCTGAGGAACGCGTGCTGGCAGACATGGTGGACCAGTGCGCGGCACAGGCCGCGCCGGCGCCACGCGGCCTGGGTCTCGACGAACTGGAAACGACCGAGGCGGCCGTCGTGGACCAGCCCGCAATCGGCCACCAGCAGGCCGTCGACGATGGCGCCGAACCACTCGGCGATGCCGGCGCCATGCATCGCTGCCACGCGCTGCATCGTTTTGCGGCGAAAGACGCGGTAGCCCTCGGCTTCGAACGAGGCGTCGCGGGCATCGACCTGGGCCTGGACCGCGAGCTCGAGTTCGCGCGCCAGATCGAGCGTACGCAGGGCCAGGCCCGGTGTGTCGCGCACCGACGGCGGCGCGATCAGCTGCGAAGGCTCCATCGTCAGCACCGCCATTGGATCGAACTCGTTAACGCCGGCGGCTCGCCACGATGGCAATTCGTCGACCATGTCAGGGGCGTTGACGCCGAACGCACGGTGCCGGGAGTCGGGCTGCAGGCTGGCGATCTCTGCCTCGAACCGCGCCAGCCAATGTGCCAGATCTTCGTCGTGGGGCGCCGCCGGCAGGATCAGGCAGTTGCCCCAGTAATAAGTCGGGTTGGACGGCGTGCGCAGGACGATGCAATCGTCGCGCTCGGCAACTTCGGCACCGAAGCGACAGGACAGCAGATGCGACTGCCAGCCCAGGCCGAGGTCTTGCAGCCGCAAGCTCAGAAGCCGACGCGGCGCCGTCGCGGCGCGAGTCGCTGGCGGCGACGTAGCCTTCGACCGCCGGATCGCCGAGGCGCCAGATGAACTGGCCGGCGCCGAAGTCCTGGTAGCTGTCGTTGATGACCTCGACGCGGTGGCCGCGCGCCGCAGGCCCTGCGACGGTGCGCCGGGTCCATCTGCCGCCTCGACGTTGATCTCCAGGCCCTGCGTTGAAGCGCCAGCGCGGCGCGTCGCACGCGGCCTGCGGGTTCTGGCGCGTAGTCGAGCATGCGCACCAGCGTCTGCAGGTGGCCCTGCGGCTGCATGTTGCCGCCCATCACGCCGAAGCTCATCACCGGCTGGCCGTCCTTGGTGAGGAAGGCCGGGATGATGGTGTGGAACGGCCGCTTGCCCGGCGCCACGCACGTTCGGGCTGCGCGGCATCGAGGCGTGAAGCCGTGGCCGCGGTTCTGCAGGCTGACGCCGAAGCCCGGCACGACCACGCCCGAGCCGAAGCCCATGTAGTTGCTCTGGATGAAGCTGACCATCATGCCGCTCTCGTCGGCCGCGGTGAGGTAGATCGTGCCGCCCTTGACCGGGTTGCCGGCGCCGAAGTCCTGCGCGCGCTTCGGGTCGATCAGCTTGGCGCGCGCGGCGAGGTAGGCGTCGTCGAGCATCTGCTCGGGCGTGCACCTCCATGCTCGCGCGGCTCGGCCACGTAGCGGTAGACGTCGGCGAAGGCGAGCTTCATCGCCTCGATCTGCAGGTGCTGCGATGCCGACGCCGTCGACCGGCAGCGCGGCGAGGTCGAAGTGCTCGCAGGATGCCCAGCGCGATCAGCGCCGCGATGCCCTGGCCGTTGGGCGGGATCTCGTGCAGCGTGTGGCCGCGGTAGTCCTGCCGATCGGCTCGACCCACTCGGGCTGGTAGGCGGCGAGGTCGGCCGCGCGTCATCGCGCCGCCGTGTCGCGCGACGCAGTGCGCGATGCGCCTGCGCGATCTCGCCGCCGTAGAACGCCTCGCCCTTGCGTGGCGCGCGATGCGCCGCAGCGCGCGCGCCGCGCCGGGCAACGCGAAGCAGCTCGCCGACCTCGGGCGCGCGGCCGTGCGGCAGGAAGGCCTGCGGCAAAGCCCGGCTGCGCCGCCAGCATCGGCACCTGCGCGGCCGGCCCACTTCTGCTGCACCACCACCGGCACCGCGTAGCCGCGCTCGGCGATCTCGATCGCCGGCGCCAGCAGGTCGGCGAACGGCAGCTTGCCGAAGCGCTCGCTCAGCGCCACCCAGCCGGCCACCGCGCCGGGCACGGTGACCGAGTCCCAGCCGCGCATGCGGCGGCGTGCTCGGCGTCGGCGCCGTACTTGCGCGCGGAAGTAGTCGGGCGTCCACGCCGCCGGCGCCGGCCCGAGGCGTTGAGGCCGTGCAGCTGCTTGCCGTCCCAGAGGATGCAGAAGGCATCGGAGCCCAGGCCGTTGCTGCACGGCTCGACGATCGTCATCGCCGCCGCGGCGGCGATCGCCGCATCGACCGCGTTGCCGCCCGTCCCCAGCATGCGCAGGCCGGCCTGCGCCGCCAGCGGATGCGAGGTGGAGACGACGTTGCGCGCGAACACCGGCAGGCGTGCGCTGGCATAGGGCTGGCTGTAGTCGAAGGCGGTCATCGCTGTGCTCTGCTGCGGGTACGCCGAATCATGACGCAAGCCCGGTCAGCCCATTGTGGCCTGCAGTACGGCGGGATCGAGCATCGCACCGGCGTTCAAGACGGCAGATCCAGCGGCAGCCCGATGAACCGCTGCACGCGTGGCGGCTCGTCGCCCAGGTGAAAGGCCAGCCGCCTGCCGCGCAGGTCGGCGTCGAAGGCCGTGAAACGCTCGAGCCGGCGCTGGTGCTCGAACCAGTTCTCGTCGACGAAGTACTCGATCATAGCGGCCCGGCACCGCCGCGTCGCGGAACAGGCCCCACGACAGCGCGCCCTGGCGCAGCCGCGCGCGGCGCGTCCGCTGCATGACCTCGGCAAACTCCGCCGCGCGCGCCGGGTCGATCAGGTACTCGACCGTCACCATCACCGGTCCGTCTTCGGCCTCGACCGCGACCGCGGGCTCATGGGCTGCCCGCGGGCACCGGGCGGAAGTCGGTATCGGCGCCGCCCTCGATCGACACGCGGCGCAGCAACACGGCCACCAGCATGCCGAATACGGAGGCCGCGGCCACCGCTCCGGCGCACGTTGGTCCAGCTCGCCACCTGGCCCCAGAGCAGCGCACCGGCAGCCGAGCCGCCCATCAGCGCCATCTGGTAGATCGACATGCCACGCGCGCGCACCCAGTCGGGCAATGCGACCTGCGCCGCCACGGTCAGCGAGTTGGCGACCGAGATCCAGGCCATGCCCACGAACACCATCGACGGCAGCGCCAGCCACAGTTCGGGCACGTAGACGATCAGCAGCGACAATGCGGCCTGGGCCAAGGTGCCGACGCGCACGAACTGGTCGCGCGAGAAGCGCTCGCGCCAGCGCGGGAACAACAGCGCCGCGACGATCGCGCCCGCGCCGAGGCAGGCCAGCATCACCGTGAAGGTGCCCGCGCCGCCGCCGTGCAAGCGGCGCGCCAACAGCGGCAAGCAGCGCGATCAGTGCCGTCGACTGCAGGAAGAACAGGAAGATGCGCAGCAGGATGACCTGCAGCCGCGGCGACTGGCGGGCGTAATTGCAGGCCCACGCGCATCGCGCCGACGAAACGCTCGCCCGGCAGCGCACTGGCCGTTGCGCTGATGCTTCCAGCGCAGGATCAGCGTGAAGGCCACACCGCCAACAGCGCGTTGAGCGACGAACACCGCCGCGCTGCTGAACGCGGCCAGCAGGGCACCGGCCACGACCGGGCCGATGACCCGCGACACGTTCATCGCGATGCCGTTCAGCGCCAGCGCCGGCGAGAGCTGCGCGCGCGGCACGAGCTCGGGCACGATGGCCGCGAACACCGGCCAGCGCATCGCCAGGCCGATGCCGTTGACGAAGGTCAGCGCCAGCAGCAGCGGCGCCGTCAGGCCATCGGCCAGCGACAGCCCGGCCAGCACCAAGCGCATTGATCGCGACCCACAACTGCGTGCCGCAAAGTAGCGCCGCCGGTCGACGATGTCGGCCAGCGCGCCGCTGGGCAGGCCGAGCAGGAACACCGGCAAGGTGGATGCGGTCTGCACCAGCGCGACCATCACCGGGCTGGTGGTCAGCGTGGTCATCAACCAGGCCGCGGCCACGTCGTTCATCCACATCGTCATGTTGGCCGCCAGCCAGGCCAGCCAGAGCATGCGGAAGGTGCGCTCCGCAGCGGCGCCAGCGCGGGCGTATCGGCAATCAGTTGCAGTGGACTGGGCAGGGGCATCAGGCGTCGAACGGCAGGCCGACGTAGTTCTCGGCCAGCGCGGCAGCCGCCGCGCGCGAGCCTGCCAGGTAGTCCAGCTCGGCGCGCTGTATGCGCTGGCCGATCGCGCCGGTATCAGGAAACTTGTGCAACAGCGCGGTCATCCAGGATGAGAAGCGCTCGGCCTTCCAGACTCGGGCCAGGCAGCGTGCAGAGTAATGGTCGATGCCGGCATCGCTCTTCTCGGCGTAATGCTCGATCAACGCGCGCGACAGGTAGTGCACGTCCGACGCTGCCAGGTTCAAGCCCTTGGCGCCAGTTGGTGGAACGATGTGTGCGGCGTCGCCGGCCAGAAACAGACGGCCCAGGCGCATCGGCTCAGCGACGAAGCAGCGCAGCGGGGCGATACTCTTCTCGATCGACGGGCCGGTGACCAGCGCGGCGGCCGTGGCCGGGTCGAGACGGCGCCGCAGCTCGTCCCAGAACTTCTGATCGGTCCACTGCTCGACCTTGTCGTCCAGCGAGCATTGCACGTAATAGCGGGTGCGCGTCGGCGAGCGCATCGAGCACAGGGCAAAGCCGCGCTCGTGGTTCGAATAGATCAGCTCGTGCGACACCGGCGGCGTATCGGCCAGGATGCCGAGCCAGCCGAACGGGTAGACCCGCTCGAAGGCCGTCAGCGCACCGGCCGGCGCGCTGGCCCGGCAAACACCGTGGTAGCCGTCGCAGCCGGCAATGAATTCGCAGCGCAGTTCGTGCGGCAGACCGACATGCGTGAAGGTGATGCGGGGCGCCGCGGTGTCGAAGTCCTGCGGCGCCACGTCCACGGCCTCGTAGACGGTCTGCAGGCCGGCGGCCGCGCGCGCGGCCATCAGGTCGCGCGTGACCTCGGTCTGGCCGTAGACCATGACTTGTTTGCCGCCGGTCAGGCCGAACAGGTCGATGCGGTGGCGCGCGTCGCCGAAACACAACTCGAAGCCGCGGTGCAGCAGGCCCTCGGCATGCATGCGGGCGCCGACGCCGGCCTCGTCGAGCAGTTCGCAGGTGGTCTGCTCGAGCACACCGGCACGGATGCGACCGAGCACATAGTCGGCACTGTGCCGCTCAAGAATGACGTTGGCGATGCCCGCCTTGTGAAGCAACTGCCCCAGCAGAAGCCCGGACGGACCCGCGCCGACGATCGCGACCTGGGTGCGCGTGGCCGTCCGTTGCGTCACATCAGGTCTCTTCCTGGAACGCCTCTTCGCGCTTCTTCTTGATCGACGGCAGCATCACGATCACGATCATCAGCGCCGCCGCGATCAGCAGGCCGGCCGACAGCGGCCGGGTCACGAAGGTGCTCCAGTCGCCGCGCGACAGCAGCAGCGCGCGGCGCAGGTTCTCTTCCATCATCGGCCCGAGGATGAAGCCGAGCAGCAGCGGCGCCGGCTCGCAGCTGAGCTTGTAGAAGACGTAGCCGACGACGGCGAAGAACGCCGCCATGTAGACGTCGAAGGTGTTGTTGTTCAGCGTGTACACGCCGATGCAGCAGAACAGCATGATGGCCGGGAACAGGAAGCGGTAGGGCACCGTCAGCAGCTTGATCCAGATGCCGATCAGCGGCAGGTTCAGGATCACCAGCATCAGGTTGCCGACCCACATCGAGGCGATCAGGCCCCAGAACAGCTGCGGGTTGCTGGTCATCACCTGCGGGCCGGGCTGGATGCCCTTGATGGTCATCGCGCCGACCATCAGCGCCATCACCGCGTTGGGCGGGATGCCGAGCGTCAGCATCGGGATGAACGAGGTCTGCGCGCCGGCGTTGTTGGCCGACTCCGGGCCCGGCGACGCCGCGGATGTTGCCCTTGCCGAACGGCGATTTCGCCCGGCTTGCATCGGCATCTTCTTCTCGACCGTGTAGGCCGCGAACGACGCCAGCAGCGCGCCGCCGCCGGGCAGCACGCCGAGGATCGAGCCGAGCGCGGTGCCGCGCAGCACCGCCGGCCAGGCTGTCCTTGAAGTCGTGCTTGGTCGGCCACAGGCCCTTCACGTCGCTTGGTGAAGACCTCGCGGTGCTCGGCCGGCTGGCCCAGGTTGGCGATGATCTCGCCGAAGCCGAACACGCCCATCGCGATGACGACGAAGCCGATGCCGTCGGTGAGCTCCGGGATGTCGAAGCTGTAGCGCGCGCACGCCCGAGATCACGTCGGTGTTGATCTGCGCCAGCAGCAGGCCGAGCATGATCATCGCGATCGCCTTGATCAGCGAGCCCGAGGCCAGCACCACGGCGCCGATCAGGCCCAGCACCATCAGCGAGAAGTACTCGGCCGGGCCGAACTTGAAGGCCAGCTCGGTCAGCGGCGGCGCGAACGCGGCGATGATGATCGTGCCGACGCAGCCGGCGAAGAACGAGCCGAGGCCGGCGGCCGCCAGCGCGGCGCCGGCGCGGCCCTGGCGCGCCATCTGGTAGCCGTCGATCGCGGTCACGACCGAGCTGACGATTCGCCCGGCACGTTGATCAGGATCGCGGTGGTCGAGCCGCCGTACTGCGCGCCGTAGTAGATGCCGGCCAGCATGATCAGCGCCGGCGTGGCGTCGAGCGCGTAGATCGACGGCAGCAGCATCGCGATGGTCGCCACCGGGCCGATGCCCGGCAGCACGCCGATCAGCGTGCCGAGCAGGCAGCCGAAGAAGGCGTAGAGCAGGTTCTGCACGGTGAAGGCGACGCCGAAGCCGAGCGCGAGGTTGTGGAGCAGATCCATGGTGTCGTCTGCCTCAGCCGCCGGTAGCCGAAGGAACGGGCCAGACCGGAATCGTGCAGCTTCAGTCCCCAGATGAAGATCACCCAGCAGCCGATCGTCAGGACGATCGCGTTGATCAGCACGTCCTTCCAGTGGAACTCGTCGCCGGCCAGGCTGGCGATGACGATCAGGATCGGCAGCGCGATCACCATGCCGATGTGCGGCGAGCGTCCAGCCGAAGACGGCGACCGTGGCCGACGATGATGATCAGCGGCCGCCAGGCCCACGCGCCGATCGGGTCGCCGTCCTCGGTCTCGATCGTCAGCGACTTGAACAGACACGAAGGCGCCGAGCAGATCGCCAGCAGGATCGCCCAGGCCGAAGCGGGAAGTAGCCCGGCCCGGGCGCGCGCCGACTGAGCCGACAGCTGTAGTTGGTGGCGCCCCAGGCGAAGGCGACGCCGACGACGATGAACATCAGCCCGGACCAGAAGTCCTTCTCGCTCTTGATCTTCACGCTGGTTCTCCTCCAGATTGCAGATTGCGGCCGATTCTAGGCATCGCTCGGCGCAGACTGGCCCTGGTTTCCACGTAAACGTTGGTCCTGCGCACGACATTCGCGTCGCGCGGGCTCGGGGCACCGGACTGGGGCAATGCCAATCCGGCGCCGCGCCGTCAGCGCGCCGTCGTCGCCTCCCAGGCCGGCGTCGCGCGCAGCACTTCGTCGAGCGTGGTCACGCCCTCGGCGACCTTCATCGCGCCGGCCAGGCGCAGCGGCCGCATGCCGTCGGCGAGCGCCTGGCGGCGCAGCGCGTCTTCGTCGCATCACCGGGTGGATCATGCGAGCGCGCGGCCTCGGTCACGGTCAGCAGTTCGTACAGGCCGACGCGACCGCGGTAGCCGGTCATGCGGCATTCGAGGCAGCCGACCGGCTTGTAGGCCCGCACGCCGCCGTTCAGCCGCCACGGCTTGACGACCTCGTCCAGCGTCTCGCCGCAGCGCTTTCGTCGGGCTGCTTGCACGCCGGGCACAGCGTGCGCACCAGGCGCTGCGCCAGCACGCCGATCACGGTGGCCTGATCAGGTACGGCGGCACGCCCAGGTCGATCAGCCGCGTGATCGCCGACGCCGCGTCGTTGGTGTGCAGGGTGCTGAACACCAGGTGGCCGGTCAGCGCGGCCTGGATCGCCATCTCGGCGGTGGCGAGGTCGCGGATTTCGCCGACCATGATGATGTCCGGGTCCTGCCGCATCAGCGCGCGCAGGCCTTCGGCGAAGCCGAGGTCGAGCTGCGGTCTGCACCTGCGTCTGGTTGAACGCCGGCTCGATCATCTCGATCGGGTCTTCGATCGTGCAGACGTTGACCTCGTCGGTGGCCAGGCGCTTCAGCGTCGAGTACAGCGTCGTCGTCTTGCCCGAGCCGGTCGGCCCGGTGACCAGGATGATGCCGTGCGGCCGCGCCGACCAGCTCCTCCCAGCGCTCGGCCGTCGTGGCTGCCGAAGCCGAGCGCCTCGAGCGCTCTTGACCGTGGTGTCGGGGTCGAAGATGCGCATCACCATCTTCTCGCCGAAGGCCGTCGGCAGCGTCGACAGGCGCATCTCGACCTCGTCGCCGCGCCGGGTTGCGCGTCTTGATGCGGCCGTCGAGCGGGCGGCGCTTCTCGACCACGTCCATGCGGCCGAGCAGCTTGATGCGCGCGATCATCGCGTTCATCACGCCGAGTCGGCATCTGGTAGACGGTGTGCATCACGCCGTCGATGCGAAAGCGGATCACGCCCTGCTCGCGCCGCGGCTCGAGGTGGATGTCGCAGGCGCGCTGGTCGAAGGCGTACTGCCACAGCCAGTCGACCACCTGCACCACGCCCTGGTCGTTGGCGTCGAGCTGCTTGTTGCTCTTGCCGAGCTCGACCAGTTGCTCGAAGCTGGCCAGCGCCGACGTCTCGCCGCGTCTTGATCGCGGCGCGCACCGAACGCGGCCAGCGCGTAGAACTCGGTCGTGTAGCGCTGCGATGTCGAGCGGGCTGACCACCACCAGCTCGCACGCGCTTGCGCGTGTGGGCCTCGATCTCGGGCACCCAGGCGATGTCGAGCGGCTCGCAGGTGGCGATCGTCACCTCGGTCAGGCCGCACCTGCACCGGCAGCGCGTGGCGCGCTCGGCGTAGCGGATCGACATCACGTCGGCGACGCGGCCCACGTCGACCTTCAGCGGGTCGATGCGCAGGTAGGGGATCGCCAGGCGTGCGGCCAGCCACTCGGTCAGCACCTCGATGTCGAGCGCGTGCCGTTGCGCGCATCGACCAGACTGGCGCCTGCCAGGCGCACCAGCGGGTGCTGGCTGCTGTCGCCGGCGCCGAAACGGGCGCGCACGCGCGCGGCCTCGTCGTCGCCGATCAGGCCGTCGTCGCGCAGCCATTGCAGCAGGCGGCGCCACTCGAGGCGGCCGGCGGGCAACGTGGCAATCGGTGCAGTGCTGGTTCATCGCGTCTCCGTCAGCGGGCGCACCATGCGCAGCCACTTGCGCGCCGGCAGGCCGAACCGGCTCTCGATGTTATCGGCTCGCGCAAGGACTTCGTCGCGGTCCGGCACCGACACCCCGCGTCCGGCGACGACCACGGTGTTGCCTTCGCGCGTCGGCCGCAGGCTCCAGACCTGGTCCGCGCCGAACGCCGCGGCGATGCGCGCGGCACTGCGCTCGAAGCTGGCGTCGCGGCCGAACAGGTTGACCGTCATCACGCCGCCGTCGCGCCAGCAGCCGCGGCAGTCGGCGTAGAAGCCTCGCTGTCGAGCACCGGCGCGGCGGCCTCGTGGTCGTAGAGGTCGACCTACAGCACCTGCGCCGTCTGCCGGTTGGCGTCGTCGGCGACCCAGTCGCCGGCATCGCGTTCGACCACCTTCAGCCGCGCATCGTCGGCCGGCAGGCGAAACCACCTGGCGGCAGGCCGCGATCACCGCGGGATTGAGTTCGACCGCGGTGCGCGCATGCGCAGCACCTGTGGCAGAAGCGCGTGATCGCCGCCGCGCCCAGGCCGAGCTGCACCGCGTGGCCCTTGGCCACTTCGGCGCTGTCGCGCCACAGCATCCAGGCCATCATGCGCTGCACGTATTCGAGCTCGAGCGCCCTGGGCTTGGCATGTCGCATCGCGCCCTGCACCCACGGCGTGCCCAGGTGCAGGTAGCGCACGCCGTCGGGTTCGGAGATGGTCGCGGCGGGCAGCTCGGGGTCGGCTCACAGCAGTCCCGCAAGGCTGAACACGGCGCGCCAGGCCGCGAGCTTGCGCTCGAAGGACCAGCTCGCGTTGGCCGGGCTGGTCGAGGGCAGGCGCAGCACCGGCAGCCCCAGCGCGCGCGTGTGGCGCATCGCGCGCGCCGATTCGCCGCCGTTGTGGGCGATGGCGCGCAAGGCCGGCAGGCGCGCCACAAGCGCCGCCAGGTCGTTCGGCTCGGCGTCCTCGATCGCGCTGTCGAGGCTGCCTTCGCGCCGGCAGCTGGCGTAGACGTCCCACAGCCCCAGGCCGCGGCGCTCCAGCGCGGCGACGCGGGCGGGTAGGGCAGCGCGAGCAGGTCGACCTCCCACAGCGCCGACAGGATCGGCCAGAACTGGTTGCGCGGGTGCCCGTAGTACTGGCGCGCGGCCAGCGACGCCGCGCCCGGAAAGCTGCCGAGCACGACCAGCCGCGCGCTGCGGTGTGCGATCGGCGGCAGGCCCCGCAAGCGAACCGCAGCCACCGTCATGGTGTGGCATTGCCCAGCAAGCTCTTGAGGCGCGGCAAGGCCGCCTGCACGTTGACCGCAGTGCGTGCGGCGGTCTCCTCGAGACTCCAGCCGCGCAACGCGGCCAAGGTCTGGCCGATGCGCGGCAGCTCGGCCGGTTCGTTGCGACTGGGCGCACGCTGCTCGCGCTCGCTGGCCTTCACGTACAGCCACTGCGGCGGGATGTCCGGCGCGTCGGTTTCCAGCACCAGCGCCTCCTCCGGCAGCGTGGCTGCGAGGCGGCGGATCTGCAGCGCGCGCTCGAAGGTCATCGCGCCGCCGAAGCCGAGCTTGAAGCCGAGCTCGACGAACTGCATCGCCTGCTGCTCGCTGCCGTTGAAGGCATGCGCGATGCCGCCGGGCACCTCGGTGCGGCGCAGGTGCTTGAGCAGGGCGTCGGCCGAGCGGCGCACATGCAGGATCACCGGCAGGTCGTGGCTGCGCGCCAGCTTCAGCTGCGCGGCATAGAACCGCTCCTGCTTGCCGCGATCGAGGCCGGGCACGAAGTGGTCGAGGCCGATTTCGCCGACCGCGACCAGCCGCGGGTCGTCGCGGCGCGCGTGCAGCGCTGCGGCCAGGCGATCGAGGTCGGCGTCGTCGGCTGCGTCGACACACAGCGGGTGGATGCCCAGCGCGTAGGCCAGGCCGTGGCGGTGCGCCAGCGCGACCAGGCCTCGAACTCGGCCACGGCCACCGCGGGCAGCACCAGCATCGCCACGCCGGCTGTACGGGCAGCCCCCACCACCGCGTCGCGGTCGGCGTCGAATTCGGGCGCGTCGAGGTGGCAGTGGGTGTCGATCCAGGGCATCGCAACAATGATCACACAGTGTGCGCAAGCGCAAGGCGCGGCGGCGTGGTACTGTTTTGGCCTCCCGACCGCCTTTGCCGGAGCGTTCCATGAGGCGAACCCCGCTGTACAGCGCATCGAGCCCTCCCGCCAAACCGACGGCCGGTGCGCCAGCGCTCGCGCCGCCCGCACCGCCCACGATCACGTCGCAGGCACCCAGCACACTGCAACGCAGCAGGCGGCTGCTGCTCGCGGGCGCCATGCTGGTCGCGGCCCTGGCGGCCGCACTGATGTTGCGCTGGGGTCCACCCGGCCAGCGCGCGCTGACGCAGGACGACATCGACCGCGCGGTCCTGCACACCCTCAACACCAAGTCGCTACCGGCGCCGGCAGCCAAGGCCTACGAGGCGGTACGCGGCTCGGTCGTCAAGGTCATCGGCTGGTCGGAGCGCAAGCCGCCGCCGGCGAAAGACTCCAAGAACGCCCAGGGCGGCAAGCAGGGCGACGAAGCGAAGAAGGGCAAGGATGGCAAGGACGCCAAACGCGGCGCACAACCCCGGGTCGAGCGTGACGGCGAGGATACCGACCGCGACGAGCGCGAGGAACGCGGCATCGGCACCGGCGTCGTGATCATCGACAACGGCACCATCCTGACCAACCTGCACGTGGTCTACGGCGCCAAACGCATCAAGGTGATCTTCGACGACGGTCTGGAGGCCGACGCCGACGTGATCGCCCTGCGCCCCGAAAACGACCTGGCTGTGCTGCGCGCGCGCAAGATCCCCGACGACCTCAAGCCGGCCACGATGCGCAGCACGCACGACCTCGCGCCCGGGCGACCACGTCACTGCGGTCGGCTTTCCGTTCGGCATCGGGCCTTCGGTGTCGGACGGCGTGGTCTCGGGCCTGAAGCGCGAGTTCCGTTCGCCCGAGGGCCAGCGGATCCTGACCAACCTGATCCAGTTCGACGCCGCCGCCAACCCCGGCAATTCGGGCGGCCCGCTGGTCACCGAGGACGGCGAAGTCGTCGGCATCGTCACCGCGATCCTCAACCCGACCGAGGAACGCTTCTTCGTCGGCATCGGCTTTGCCGTGCCGATCGAGAATGCCGCCCAGGCGGCGGGTATGCCACCCTTCTGAAACAGGACCCGAACATGAGCGAGCCCATCACCGCCGCAGCCTCCGCCAGCCTGATGGAGCAGCTGCTCTACGAGGTCAAGCGCGTCGTCGTCGGCCAGGACCGCTTCCTCGAGCGCGTGATGGTGGCGATGCTGGCGCAAGGCCACCTGCTGGTCGAAGGCGTGCCTGGGCTGGCCAAGACGCTGACCGTGAAGACACTCGCGCGCACCCTGTCGGGCCAGTTCAAGCGCATCCAGTTCACGCCCGACCTGGTGCCCGCCGACCTGGTCGGCACCCGCATCTACAACCAGAAGAGCGGCGAATTCGGCACCACGCTGGGCCCGGTCTTCACCAATCTGCTGCTGGCCGACGAGATCAACCGCGCGCCGGCCAAGGTGCAGAGCGCGCTGCTCGAAGTGATGCAGGAGCGCCAGGTCACGATCGCCGGGGAGACGCACAAGGTGCCCGCCCCGTTCCTGGTCATGGCGACGCAGAACCCGATCGAGACCGAGGGCACCTACCCGCTGCCCGAAGCGCAGGTCGATCGCTTCATGATGAAGGTGCTGGTCGACTATCCGAGCGAAGACGAAGAGTTCGTCATCGTCGAGCGCGTCACGGGCGCGCCGGTCGAGGTGGCCGCGGTTGCGACGGCCGAACAGTTGCTGCAGTTGCAGCGCGAGTGCCGCAATGTCTACGTCGACCCGTCGCTGATCAGCTACGCCGTGAGGCTGGTTGCGGCCACTCGCGAGCCGGGCAAGGCGGGGCTGAAGGACCTGGCCAAGTACGTCGCCTTTGGCGCCAGCCCGCGCGCCACGATCTGCCTGATCGAAGGTGCGCGCGCGTTGGCCTTCATGCGCGGGCGCGCCTATGTGCTGCCCGAAGACCTGCTCGACCTCACGGGTGACGTGCTACGGCACCGCATCTCGCTGACCTACGAAGCGCTGGCCGACGGCATGAGCGCCGACATGCTGGTCGAGCGCATCGTCAAGGCGCTGCCGGCGCCGGCCAAGCCGCTTTCGCACGATGAACGCGCTGCCGCCAACGGCTGAGCTCGCGCCAGGCGCCTCGGCGCAGGCCTTGCTGCAGCGCCTGGAGTGGACGGTCCTGAAGCGCCTCGACGGCGCGCTCCAGGGCGACTACCGCACCCTGTTTCGCGGCCACGGCATCGACCTGGCCGACCTGCGCGAATACCAGTACCACGATGACGTGCGCCACATCGACTGGAACGTCACCGCACGCCTGCAGGTGCCGCATGTACGGCAGTTCACCGAGGACCGCGAGTTGTGCGCCTGGTTCCTGCTCGACCTGAGCCCCTCGGTCGATTTCGGCTCGCGGCAGCGCAAGCGCAGCGTGTCCGAAGCCTTCGTCGCGGTGATGGCCAGCATGGTGCTGCGCCACGGCAACCGCGCCGGCGCGGTGCTGTATGGCAATGCCGTCGACACCGTGCTGCCGGCCAGGAGCGGGCGCCGCCACGTGCTGCACCTGATGCAGCGCATGCGCTCGCGCCCGGCCGCGATACCGGCCGGTGGCACGCGGCTGGCCGAATTGATCGAACGCGCGCGGCCGACGATGCGCCAGCGTTCCTGTGTCTTCGTGGTCTCCGACTTCATCAGCGAAGACGGCTGGGAGGCCCCACTCGCCCGCCTGGCCGAGCGCCACGACGTGGTTGCCGTGCGCCTTTTCGATCCGCTCGAGATGAGTATGCCCGACCTGGGTCTGGTCCTGCTGCAGGACAGCGAAACCGGCGAGCAGCTCTTCGTCGACACGGGCCAGCAGGGTTTTCGCGAACGCTTCGCCGCCGTCGCGTCGCGCCGCGAGGCGGCGTTGCGTGCGGCCCTGGCCAATGCCGGCGTCGACACGCTCGAACTCTCGACCGAAGCCGACCTCGGCGACGCGATTCTGCGTTTCGTCGATGCACGGCGGCAACGCAGCCGCATGGCGGCCGGGGCGATGCCGCTTTCGCGGAGGCAGGCGTGAGCGCGGCCGGAACCCCCACGTGCGAACAATCCCGCTTGGCGAGACGGCACGCAGCGCATAGGGTTCGGGCATGAGCTTCATCTGGCTTGACGCGCTCTGGGCGCTGCTGTTGCTGCCGCTGTTGGTGCTGGGCTACCTGTGGCTGCTCAAGCGCCGCAAGAAGGCGGCCGTCACCTGGGCCAGCCTGGGGCTGGTCAAGGAGGCGTTGGGCGCGCAGCCCGCCTGGCGCCGTCACGTTCCGCCGGCCCTGCTGTTGCTGGCCCTGGCCGCGCTACTGGTGGCGACGGCGCGGCCGACGGCGGTGGTCACCTTGCCACTCGTTGAGCAGACCATCGTGCTCGCGATGGATGTGTCGGGCTCGATGCGCGCCGGCGACGTCGAGCCCAACCGCCTCGTTGCGTCGCAGAACGCGGCCAAGGCCTTCGTCGCCGAGTTGCCGCGATCGGTGCGCGTGGCCGTGGTGTCCGTTCGCCGGCACCGCCGCCGTCGTGCAGCCGCCCACACTGAGCCGCGACGATGTCGTGGCCGCGATCGACCGCTTCCAGTTGCAGCGCGGGACAGCCATCGGCAGCGGCATCGTGCTCGCCTGGCCACCATCTTCCCCGACGCCGGCATCGACCTGTCGCAGATCACCGGGCAGCGACTGATGCCGCAAGGCGCTCGGTGAAAAGCCGGCCGAGAAGGAGTTCAAGCCGGTCGAGCCCGGCTCGCTACAACTCGGCGGCGATCATCCTGCTCACCGACGGCCAGCGCACCACCGGCCCGGATTCGATCGATGCGGCCAGGATGGCCGCCGACCGTGGCGTCGCGATCTACACCGTGGGCATCGGCACCAAGGACGGCGACACCATCGGCTTCGAGGGTTGGTCGATGCGCGTGCGCCTGGACGAAGACACCCTGAAGCAGATTGCCGGCGCGACGCGCGCCGAGTACTTCTACGCCGGCACCGCCAATGACCTGAAGAAGGTCTACCAATCGCTGGGCTCACGGTTGACGGCGCAGAAGAAGGAAACCGAAATCAGCGCGCTGTTTGCCGCGCTCGGCGCGCTGCTGGCGCTCATCGCGGCCACGTTGTCGCTTTGGTGGTTCGGGCGCGTGGCCTGAAGGTGATGACGGCCCCAAGCTCACTGCGCTCGCGTCCACCGAGGGGAGCTCAGGCCGCTTGGGAGCGGCCCGGCGCGGCCTGAGATGCCCGCACGCGGCCTGCACTGGATCGACGACGCCACGCCCTTCCCGCCCACGTCGCAGGCACTCGGCACCGGCAGCGACGCCCCCGGCCTGCTCGCCGTCGGCGGCCGGCTCGGCTTGCACCGGCTCGAACAGGCGTACCGCCACGGCATCTTTCCCTGGTACAGCGAAGGCCAGCCGGTGCAATGGTGGGCACCCGATCCGCGCATGGTGTTGCCGGTGGTCGAATTCAAGCTGCAGCGCTCGCTGCGCAAGACGCTGGCGCGCTTCATTCGCGCACCCAACTGCGAAGTGCGCATCGACAGCGCCTTCGAGCGCGTGATCGCCCATTGCGCCGGCACCTTGCGCAACGGCCAGCGCGGCACCTGGATCGTGCCGGCGATGCAGCGCGCCTACGGCGCCTGGCACCGCGCCGGCGCGGTGCACAGCTTCGAGACCTGGGTCGACGGGCAACTGGTGGGTGGCCTGTACGGCGTGGGTATCGGCCGCATGTTTTTCGGTGAATCGATGTTCTCGCACGCGACCGACGCATCGAAGATCGCACTCGCGGCACTGGTCGCATTCTGCCGGACGTGGGGTATCACGCTGATCGACTGCCAGCAGGCGACCGGGCACCTGGCCTCGCTCGGTGCGCGCGAAATTCCACGCGCGGCATTCGAACACCACCTGGCACTGACCCTGGGGGCCGCAGGCCCGACGAACTGGACCTATGATTCCGCGCAATGGGCCCAGCTCGGGCTCGGTAGCCATTCGGAGCCTGGCCCCGCGTGACAGCGCCCAAAGAACTCCCCCTCGCGTCGCTCCAGTTCTACGCCACGGCGCCCTACCCGTGCAGCTACCTGCCCGGCCGGCAGGCGCGTTCGCAGGTGGCCACGCCCAGCCACCTGATCCATGCCGACGCTTACTCGGGGCTGGTGGCCAACGGATTCCGGCGCAGCGGGATGTTCACCTACCGGCCGCATTGCGACGGCTGCCGCGCCTGTGTGCCACTGCGTGTGCCGGTCGACCGCTTCGCGCCCAGCCGCAGCCAGCGCCGGGCCTGGAAGCAGCACCGGCACCTGGTGGCGCGCGTGCTGCGGCTGGGCTTCCTGCCCGAGCACTACCAGCTCTACCTGCGTTATCAGTCCGGCCGCCACAGCGGCGGCGGCATGGACCAGGACAGCGTCGATCAGTACGCCCAGTTCCTGCTGCAAAGCCGCGTCAATTCGCGGCTGGTCGAATTCCGCGAACCAACACCCGAACATGCGGATGCGGAGCAGGGCTCGCTTGGCGCGCTGAAGATGGTGGCCATTCTCGATGTGCTGAGCGACGGCCTGTCGGCCGTCTACACGTTCTACGAGCCCGAGGCTGAGGCCAGCTACGGCACCTACAGCGTGCTGTGGCAGATCGAGCAGACACGCATCCTGCAATTGCGGCATGTCTACCTCGGCTACTGGATCGCTGCCAGCGCGAAGATGGGCTACAAGGCCGGATTCAGGCCGCACGAGTTGTTGCTCGACGGGCACTGGGTCGACGCGGCCACCGGGGGCGCAGCGGCATAGCGTGTCGCACGACGTCGCTCACCGAGATCGCCACTGGCCTGTAGAGTCGCCGGCCATGAGAATCCAGATCGCACCCGGGCGCCACCTGTTCATCGACATCGAAGGCAGCGCACTCGTTCCCGACGGGCCCGCGCTGCGCCCGAAGCCGACCCTGCTGCTGCTGCACGGCGGACCGGGATACGACCATTCGAGCTTCAAGCCGCTGTTTTCGCAGCTTGCCGACATCGCGCAGGTGGTCTACGTGGACCACCGCGGCCACGGACGCAGCGACCCCTGCCCGCCGGCCGAGTGGACGCTCGATACCTTCGCCGACGACGTGGTGCGTCTGTGCGACGCCCTGGGCATCGGCAAGCCGATCGTGCTCGGCCAATCGTTCGGCGGCTTCGTCGCCCAACGCTACCTGGCGCGCCACCCGGGTCAACCGTCCAAGGTGATCCTGTCGAGCACCTCGGCCCGCCTGTCGCTGCCGCGCAAACTGGCCATGTTCGAACGCTTGGGCGGGGCCGCAGCGCGGGCAGCGGCCGAGCGCTTTTGGACCGCGCCCGACGCCGCATCGTGGGCCGACTACGGCCGCTTGTGCCGGCCGCATTACAACCGCCGGCCGGCCGACAGCGAGGCCGCACAGCGCACCCTGTTCAAATCCGAGATCCTGTTCCACTGGGTCGCGACGGAACAGCAGTCGATGGACCTGCTGCCCGGCTTGGCCCGCGCGCAGTGTCCGGTGCTGGTGCTGGCCGGCGAGCGCGACCCGGTGTGTCCGCTGGCCGATGCGCAGGACATCGCCGATGCCCTGCCGACGCAGTGGGTTCAATTCGAGCGCTTCGCCGATTGCGGCCACGGCGTCTGGCGCGACGACCCCGACGCCGCCTTCGTGGCGCTGCGCCGGTTCATCGCCGCCTAGCGGCGACAAGGCTCAAAGCAGCACGATGTCGTACTGCTCCGGGTTCGCGCTCGGCTCGACCGACAAGGAGATCGGCTTGCCGATGAACTCCGACAGTCCGGCCAGGTGCTGGTTCTCCTCGTCGAGCAGCATCTCGACCACCGCGGCATTGGCGACGACGCGGAACTCCTTGGGATCGAACTGGCGCGCCTCACGCAGCACCTCGCGCAGGATGTCGTAGCACACGCTGCGCGCGGTCTTCACCTGACCGCGGCCCTCGCAGGTCGGGCACGGTTCGCACAGCATGTGGGCCAGGCTTTCGCGCGTGCGTTTCCTGGTCATTTCGACCAGGCCGAGCTGCGAGAAGCCGCTGACGGTGGTGCGCGTGCGATCGCGTGCCAGTTGCTTGCGAAACTCGGCCAGCACCGCGGCCTGGTGGTCCTCGCGCGTCATGTCGATGAAGTCGACGATGATGATGCCGCCCAGGTTGCGTAGCCGCAACTGGCGGGCAATGGCGCCGGCGGCCTCGAGGTTGGTCTTGAAGATCGTCTCGTCGAAGCTGCGCGCGCCGACGAAACCGCCGGTGTTGACGTCGACCGTGGTCAGTGCCTCGGTCTGGTCGATGATCAGGGTGCCACCGCTCTTCAACTCGACCCGGCGCGCCAGCGCGCGGCGGATGTCTTCGTCGATGTTGCACAGGTCGAAGATCGGACGCTCGCCCATGTAGTGCGCCAGCTTGCCCACCGCGCCAGGCATGTAGGCGGCGCCAAAGGCCTGCAGGTGCTCGAATTGCAGCCGCGAGTCGATGCGGATGGTCTGGGTGTCCTCGTTGCTCAGGTCGCGCAGCACGCGCTCGGCCAGCGTCAGGTCCTGGTGCAGCAGGGTGCCGGGCGGCGAGGCGAAGGCGCGCTCGCGCACCGCGGCCCAGGTGCGGCGCAGGTAGGCGATGTCGTCGGCGAGTTCGGCATCGCTGGCTTCTTCGGCATTGGTACGCAGGATGAAGCCGCCACCACCACCGTCCTCGGGCTTGCCCACCAGCGCGGCCATGCGCTGGCGCAACTGCTCACGCAGCTCCGGCGAACCGATCTTCTGCGAGATACCGATGTGGTTGTCCTGCGGCAGGTGCACCAGCATGCGGCCGGCGATGCTGACCTGCGTCGACAACCGCGCGCCCTTGCTGCCGATCGGGTCCTTGATGACCTGCACCGTCAGCGCCTGGCCCTCGAACAGCAAGCGCTCGATCGGTGGCGGCGCATTCGTGCTGCCACCGTTGCCCGCGCCGCCGAAGCCGGCGTGCAGGTCGGCCACGTGCAGGAACGCGGCACGCTCCAGGCCGATGTCGATGAATGCGCTTTGCATGCCCGGCAGCACGCGCACCACCTTGCCCTGGTAGATGTTGCTGACCAGGCCGCGTTCGAGCGCGCGTTCAAAGTGCAACTCCTGCACGACGCCGTTCTCGACCACCGCAACGCGGGTCTCCTGTGGCGTCCAGTTGATGAGGATGTCTTGCATGCGGGCGCTCGATTCACAGGGCTCAGAAGCTCACGCCGGCCCGGCGCAGCAGCTGCGCCGTCTCGTGCAGTGGCAAACCCATGATACCGGTGTAGCTCCCGTCGATACGATCGATCCAGGCCGCAGCGCGACCCTGGATTGCGTAGCCACCGGCCTTGCCGAATGGCTCGCGGCCGGCGACGTAGGCTTCGATCGAGGCCGCCGCGATGGCGCTGAAGTGCACGTGCGAGACGTTCAGCGCGAACAGGGTGCGCCGCCCGGCGCCGACGGCCACTGCGCTCAAGACGCGGTGCGTGCGGCCCGCCAGCGCGCACAGCATCGCGCGCACATGGTCGGCATCGGCCGGCTTGCCGAGGATGCGCGGGCCCAGTGCGACGGTCGTGTCCGCCGCCAGGATTGGTGCGTCAGGCAGTGCCCGCGCGCGCAAACGGCGACGCGCCGCGGCCAGCTTGGCGCGCGTGACACGCTCGACATACGCTGCCGGCAACTCGCCGTGCCGTTCGGCCTCGAGTGCTTCGGCGTCCTCGTCATCGCCGGCCAACAGCAACTCGTGGCGCACCCCGAGCTGATCGAGCAACTGCGCTCGGCGCGGGCTTTGTGATGCGAGGTAGATGAAATCAGACACGGATTCACTCGCGGTGGTAAGGGTGTCCGGCGGTCAGCGACCAGGCACGGTACAACGCCTCTGCCAGCAGCACGCGCGCGAAGGCATGCGGCAAAGTCAGGTCCGACAGTCGCAGGGTCTCGTCGGCGCTCTCCTTCAGCGTGGCATCGAGCCCGTCGGGGCCACCGACGATGAAAGCCACGTCGCGGCCGTCGGCGAGCCAGAAGCGCAGCCGTTCGGCAAGCTGCTTCGTGCTGCGGCGCTCGCCGCGCTCGTCGAGCACGATGCGGCGTGCACCCTTGGCGAACTTCTGCAGCGCGGCCTCGATGCGCTGGCCCTCGGCGGCCATCAGCGCCGCAGCGGTCTTGCCGTCCGTGCGCGGCTCGGCCTTGAGCGCTCGCAACTCGAGCCTCAACTCGGGCGGAAAACGCTTGGCAAACTCTTGGTAGGCCGCTTCGGCCCAGGCCGGCTGGCGCTGGCCGACCGCGACCAGCGTCAGCCTCATCGGCCGCGACGCGGCGCGACTGCCTTCTTGGCGGCCGGCTTGCGGACTGCGGTCTTGGCCGGCGCCTTCTTCGTGCCCACGGTGCGCGAGACGCCCTTTTTCGGCGCCGGCTTGGCCGGCATGGCGCGCCTGCCGACTCGCTTCTTGGCCGGAGCGGTCTTCTTCGGCGCAGCCTTGGCCGCTGGTTCGCGTGACGCCGTCTCAGGCTCGGCTGCCTTGACCAGGCGCCGAACCTCGGTCTCGAGCTTCATCTTCACCGGCTTGTCACCCCAGATCTCCTCGAGGTGGTAGTAGTCGCGAATGCCCGGTTGCATGATGTGTGCCACCGCGGCGCCGCAGTCGACGATGATCCACTCGCCATTTTCTTCGCCTTCGGTGCGCAAGACCTGCATGCCGCGCGACTTGACGGCGTCGCGCACGCCGGCCGCGAGGGCCTTGGTCTGTCGGTTGCTGGTGCCTGACGCGATGATCACGCGTTCGAACAACGGCGACAGGTGCTCGGTGTTGAAGACGCGGATGTCATGTCCCTTGGTGTCCTCGAGCCCATCGACGATGGCCCGTTGCAGCTTGCGGATGTCCATTCAACTCCCGGAGTGGGCCCCGTCGCGAAGGTACAGGGCGTGTTGGTCAATATACCGTGCCACTGCGGGCGGCACCAATCCGTCGATGGCCTGCCCGTCCGCCGCACGTTGGCGCAAGGCGCTGGCAGCGATGTCCATGGCCGGCAGCGGCAGGACCCGTGGGACCACGCCTTGCAGCCGCGCATCCGTGACCTGCACGGCGCCCGGCCGAGCGGCCACCGCCAGCGTCACGAGAGCAAGCAGGTCCTGCCAGCCATGCCAGGTGTGCAGGTTGGCGTACTGGTCCTGGCCGACAACCAGGAACCACGTTGCGTCCGGTTCCCGCCGCTGCAACTCACGAACCGTATCAATCGTGTAGCTCGGGCCGGCGCGCTCGAGTTCACAGCATTCGAGCCTGAACCGCGATTCGCCGGCCAACGCCAATCGCAGCATCGCGACGCGGTGTTCTGCAGGGGTGATGACGCGGGCCTTTTGCCACGGCGTACCGGCCGGGACCCAGCGCAACTCGTCCAACGCCAGCGTGTCCAGCGCGACGCGGCCCAATGCGAGATGCGCGTTGTGCACCGGGTCGAAGGTTCCGCCCAGCAGGCCGATGCGTCGTGTCACTGTGTCGCGAGCCAATCGCGTGGCCGCAGAAAATCGCTGTACAGCCGCGCTTCGGGCGTGTCAGGTTCGGGCCGCCAGTCGTAGCGCCACTTCACGATCGGCGGCAACGACATCAGGATGCTCTCGGTGCGCCCGCCCGATTGCAGGCCGAACAAGGTGCCGCGGTCCCAGACCAGGTTGAACTCGACGTAGCGTCCGCGCCGGTAGGCCTGGAAGTCGCGCTCGCGCTCGCCGTACGGCGTGTCGCGCCGGCGCTCGACGATCGGCAGGTAGGCCGGCAGGAAGGCGTTGCCCACCGCGCGCATCATGGCGAAGTTATGTTCGAAGTCGAATTCAGAGAAGTCATCGAAGAAAACACCGCCGATGCCGCGCGGCTCGTTGCGGTGCTTGAGGAAGAAGTACTCGTCGCACCACTGCTTGAAGCGCGGGTACTTGTCGTCGCCGAAGGGGATCAATGCGTCGCGACAGGTGCGGTGAAACTGCGTGGCGTCTTCGTCGAAGCCGTAGTACGGCGTCAGGTCCATGCCGCCGCCGAACCAGGTCACCGGCGCCTTGCCCGCGGGCAGCGCCGCCAACATGCGCACGTTCATGTGCACGGTCGGCACATACGGGTTGCGTGGGTGAAATACAAGCGACACGCCCATCGCCTCGAACGGCGCACCGGCCAGCTCGGGCCGGTGTTGCGTGGCCGACGGCGGCAGGGCCGGGCCGCGCACATGCGAAAAGCCCACCCCGCCGCGTTCGAGCAATGCACCCTCTTCGAGCAGGCGCGTGATGCCTTCGCCTTGCAACTTCTCGCTGGCAGGCTTGGTCCAGGCATCGGAGATGAACTGGCCACCACCGTCGGCAGCGGCCAGCGCATCGACGATGCGTTGCTGCAAATCGAGCAGGTAGCTGCGCGCGGCGCGGGTATGCGGGTTGTCTGGCATGCGGACCTCAGGGGCGTGGCAAGCGGATCGGCGCCGCAAGCTGCGGTTTGCGCCCGCGGTGCGGGCCTAGGCGCTGCTCGATCACGGCCATGTCGCGGTCGACATCACCGGTCAGCGCGATGAACGAGTCGACACCGACGCAGCGTTGGGCGTAGTCGAAGAAGGCCAGCGCCAGCGGAACTTGGGCCTGGGTGGTCACTTGATAGAAGCCGCTGCGCCAACTGTCGCGGTAGCTGCGCGTGCCTTCGGGCGCCAGCGCGAGCCAGAGAAAGGTGTCGCTTTCGCGTGCAGCGGCAAAGCGGGCCACCATGGCCGTGACCGCACCCCTCGGGTTGTGGCGATCGACCGGCACACCACCGATCCAGCGCAACCAGCGGCCGAACAGCGGCAAGTCGAACAATGTGTCCTTGCCCCAGAAGGCCAGCGGGATGCCCATCGCCCACTTGGCCAGGACGCCGACGACGAAGTCCCAGTTCGAGGTGTGTGGGTAGACGATCACGACGCCCTGCCGCGACGGCAGGCCATTGAATTGCACCCGCCAGCCCGCCAACCTCAGCACGGCGCGGGCCAGTCGGCTGCCACGCAACTGGACTGGCCGCTCGGACAACGGCAGGCCGTCGGTCATCGGGGCTTCAAGGCGCGGTGGCCGATATCGCTGCGGAACTGGGCGCCTTCGAATCGGATCGGCGCCAGCGCGGCGTAGGCCCGCTGCTGCGCGCCCTTCACCGTGACGCCGAGCGCGGCGACGCAAAGAACGCGACCGCCCTTGGTCACCAGTGTGCCGTCGGTGCGGCGCTCGGTGCCGGCGTGGAACACGATCGCGTCGCCGGTGGTTGCTGGCAGCCCATCGATGGCGTCGCCCTCGCGCACGGCGCTCGGATAACCGTGCGCAGCCATCACCACGCCGAGCGCGATGCGACTGTCCCATTGCAACTCGATGCTGTCGAGCGTCGGTGCATTGGCGCCGGCGGTGGCGGCCAACAGCAGATCGAGCAGGTCTGTCTTCAGCCGCAACAACAGAACCTGCGCTTCGGGATCGCCCAGCCGTGCATTGAACTCGACCACCCGCGGCCTGCCGTCCCCGTCGATCATCAGCCCGGCATAGAGAAAACCGCTGAACGGGTGGCCTTCGGCAGCCATTGCGGCAATCGTTGGCCGGATGATCTCGTGCATCGCACGGGCGTGCACGTCGGGTGTGACCACCGGCGCAGGCGAGTACGCGCCCATGCCGCCGGTGTTGGGGCCGGTGTCGCCGTCGCCGCAGGCGCTTGTGGTCCTGGCTGGTGGCCAGCGGCAGCACGCTCTTGCCGTCGCTCACGACGATGAAGCTGGCCTCCTCGCCATTCAGGAACTCTTCGATCACTACCCGCGCACCGCGCGTTGGCCCCGGTCGCAGCATGGTGTCGATCGCGTCGTGGGCCTCCCCCGCCGCCATCGCCACCACCACGCCCTTGCCCGCTGCCAGCCCGTCGGCCTTGATCACGATCGGTGCGCCGTGCCGGTCGACGTAGGTCGTGCGCCGCCGCGGCGTCGGTGAAGACGGCATAGTGCGCGGTGGGAATGCCGTGGCGCTGCATGAAGTCCTTGGCGAAGGCCTTGGAGCTTTCCAGCTGCGCGGCCGCGCGCGTCGGGCCGAAGATACGCAGGCCGTGCGCGCGGAACAGGTCGACCACGCCCGCCGCCAGCGGGCCCTCGGGACCGACCACGGTGAGTCCGATCTTCTCCGCCATGGCGAAGTCGCCCAGCGCCGGGATGTCGGTGATCGGCAGATTGCGCAGCGCCGGGTCGGTCGCGGTGCCGCCGTTGCCGGGCGCAACGTACACGCACTGCACCTTCGGCGACTGCGCCAGCTTCCAGGCCAGCGCGTGTTCGCGGCCGCCGCCGCCGATGACCAGGACTTTCACTCGACCATCTCCGCGTTGTGATACACGTCCTGCACGTCGTCGAGGTCTTCGATCACGTCGAGCAGCTTTTGCATGCGCAGCGCGTCCTCGCCGCCGAGATCGACCGGATTCTCGGCGCGCATCGTGACCTCGGCGAATTCGGCCTTCAGGCCCGCCGCTTCGAGCGCGTTCTTCACGGCCTCGAATTCCGTCGGCGGCGTCAGCACCTCGATCGACACCGTCGTCGTCGGCGATCACGTCCTCGGCCCCGGCGTCCAGCGCGACTTCCATCACCTTGTCTTCGCTCGTGCCGGGGGCAAAGATCAGCTGGCCGCAATGCTTGAACTGGAAGGCCACCGATCCTTCGGTGCCCATGTTGCCGCCGTACTTGCGAGAACGCGTGGCGCACCTCGGCCACCGTGCGCACGCGGTTGTCGGTCATGCAGTCGACGATGATGGCCGCGCCGCCGATGCCATAGCCCTCGTAGCGGATCTCCTCGTAGTTGACGCCTTCGAGGTTGCCGGTGGCCTTGTCGATGTTGCGCTTGACGGTCTCGACCGGCAGGTTGACCGCCTTGGCCTTCTCGACCGCCAGCCGCAGCCGCGGATTGGCCGATACATCGCCGCCGCCCAGGCGCGCCGCAACCATGATTTCGCGGATCACCCGGGTCCAGGCCTTGCCGCGCTTTTCGTCCTGGCGGCCCTTGCGGTGCTGGATATTGGCCCACTTGGAATGACCGGCCATGGAGGAGACTCGCTTTCAGTTTGCGCTTACGATGCGGTCGATTTTAGTTCGAGGGGTTTCAGCGATGGCCGATCCGATCCTGCTTGCCAAACATGGCGCCACCGAATGCGTGCTGCTGCCCGGCCTGGCCAACCGCCACGGGCTGATCACCGGCGCCACCGGCACCGGCAAGACCATCACACTGCAAACGCTGGCCGAGAGCTTTTCCAGGCTCGGCGTGCCGGTGTTCATGGCCGACGTCAAGGGCGACCTGACCGGCATCACGCAAAAGGGTACGCTGCGCCGACAAGGTGCCGCGGTTGATCAGGAGAGCGGGGTCTTGCGACGCCCTGAAAGCGTGGCTTGCCCGGCCACACTGTGGGACGTGTTCGGCGAACAGGGCCATCCGGTGCGCGCGACGGTCGTCCGACATGGGCCCGCTGCTGCTGTCGCGCATGCTCGACGCTGAACGAGACCCAGGCGGGCGTGCTGAGCCTGGTGTTCAAGATCGCCGACGACAACGGCCTGCTGCTGCTCGACCTGAAGGACTTGCGCGCGATGCTGCAGCATGTCGGCGACAACGCCAAGCGACTTCACGACCGAGTACGGCAATGTCAGCGCGGCCAGCGTCGGCGCCATCCAGCGCGGCCTGCTGCAGATCGAGGAGCAAGGCGGCGACAAGTTCTTCGGCGAGCCGATGCTCGACATCGCCGACTTCATGCAGACCGTCGATGGCAAGGGCGTCGTCAACATCCTCGCCGCCGACAAGCTGATGAACGCGCCGCGCCTGTACGCGACCTTCTTGCTGTGGATGCTGTCCGAGCTGTTCGAACAGTTGCCTGAGATCGGCGACCCCGACAAGCCCAAGCTGGTGTTCTTCTTCGACGAGGCGCACCTGCTGTTCACCGACGCCCCCAAGGCCCTGATCGAACGCATCGAATTGGTCGTGCGGCTGGTGCGCAGCAAGGGCGTCGGCGTCTATTTCGTGACGCAGAATCCGCTCGACATTCCCGACACCGTGCTGGCCCAACTCGGCAACCGTGTGCAGCACGCGTTGCGCGCCTTCACGCCGCGCGACCAGAAGGCCGTGGCCGCTGCCGCCAGCACCATGCGCGCCAACCCCAAGCTCGACGTGCAGACTGCAATCACCGAACTGGCCGTCGGCGAAGCCCTGGTCAGCCTGCTCGACGAGAAAGGCCGGCCCAGCGTGACCGAACGTGTCTTCGTGCTGCCGCCGGGCAGCCAGATCGGGCCCATCGCACCCGAGCAGCGCAAGGCATTGATCGCCGGCTCTTTGGTGGCGGGCACATACGAGAAGACAATCGACCGCGAATCGGCCTACGAAAAGCTGAAAGGCCGCGCCGCAGTTTCTGCCGACAATGCGCGGGCATCGCAGTCGCAAACGCAGCCGCAGTCGCAGGTGCCCGGCACGATGCCTGCGCCGCCGTCCGACGGCGGCCTGATGGGCAGTCTGGGCAGCATCCTGTTCGGTAGCACCGGCCCGCGCGGCGGCAAGCACGAAGGCCTGGCCGAATCGGCGGCACGCAGCGCGGTGCGCACGGTGGGCTCCGCGGTGGGCCGCGAAATCGTTCGCGGTGTGCTCGGTTCGCTGCTTGGCGGCGGGCGGCGCCGTTGAGGCGGCTGGCCATGCAGCTCGTGATCTGGTTGCTGGTCGCGGTGGCGGTCACCTTGCTGGCGGCGCGCTTCGGTGCGTTTTCGGGCAGCCCACCAGGCAATCTCGGCCTGCGCGACGGCAAGTTCAAGCCACCGTCGAAGACGCCCAACAGCGTCAGCAGCCAGGCCGGATTGTGGCCCGACCATCCCCAGCGCGAAGGCGCGGCAATTGCGCCACTGGCATTGGTCGGCGACGGGCCGGCAACCATCGCCCGCCTGGCGCGGGTCATCGGCGCGATGGAGGGCGCGCGCATCGTCGAGCAACGGCCCGATTACCTGTACGCGCAGTTCACGACCCGGCTGATGCGATTTGTCGACGACGTCGAATTCTGGTTCGACCCCGCGGCTGGTGCGGTGCAGGTGCGCTCGAGTTCTCGCGTCGGCCGCAAGGATTTCGGCGTCAATCGCGCGCGCATCGAGGAACTGCGCCAGCGGCTGGGTGCCGCCCCCTGAATCCGCAGCGGCCACACCCAGCGCGTGGTCGCGCGTCAGCGCGCCCGGCGTCTTGGTAGGCGCAGCCGGCTCAATGGTCGTAGGCCGCGATGGCGGCTGGCCCAGGGTCGGCGGCCACCGGGATCGCATCCCAGTTGACGTCTGCGCCAAGCGCGGTCAATTGCTGCGGCACGGCCGGTGCGGACTGCTCGATCAGGCGCGCGCCCGCGTGCGAGTGCTCGGTCGCCGGCGTCGAGCCAAGCGCCACCAAGATGCCGGCGATTGCTGCGCCGGCAGCGATCCAGGCTACGTTGCGCGCGCGTTCGCGGCGCCCGGTTTGGTCACGATTGGGCAGGTCTGTGTGCATGGCAACCTCTTGATGAATCGGTATTGCCAATCTAGATCGGGCCATGTTGCCGCGCATCCACTGCATGTACTACGCACGCCGCGCCTGCACGCATGGCTCGACGGGCGCGCCGGCGAGGTCGCGCGAATTGGACTGTGATCACCCAATGGGCTTGGTACTGCTCGTCTTCGGGGACTGAGCGAAAGGACTGGTCTTATCCGCTCGATAGAATCGATCGGCCCCCTGCTCTTCTTCACCGCATGTCCGCTGTCAAAGACGATCCCATTCCGAGGCCGAGCAACTTCTTGCGCGCCGTCATCGAGCGCGACCTCGAAGCTGGAACCTACGCCGCACGGCATTTCGCCGGCACCCCTGGCGACGCGGCGCACCACGCCAGCGGGCCGCTCGATACGGCGCGCATCCGTACCCGCTTTCCACCCGAACCCAACGGCTACCTGCACATCGGGCACGCCAAGAGCATCTGCCTGAACTTCGGCCTGGCGCAGGAGTACGGCGGCGTGTGCCATCTGCGCTTCGACGACACCAACCCCGAGAAGGAAGAGCAGGAATACGTCGATGCAATCCTTGATGCGGTGAAGTGGCTGGGCTTCGACTGGAACGCCAACGGCGTCTCGCACCTCTACTACGCCAGCAATTACTTCGACTTCATGTACCGCGCGGCCGAGGCCCTGATCGAGGCCCGACTGGCCTATGTCGACGAGCAAAGCGCCGACGAGTTGCGCGCGAGCCGCGGCGACTTCAATGCGCCCGGCAGGGACAGTCCGTTTCGTGACCGCACACCGGCCGAAAACCTGGTGCGCTTTCGCGCGATGCGCGACGGCCAGTTGGCCGACGGCGCGGCCGTGTTGCGCGCGCGCATCGACATGGCCAGCCCGAACATCAACCTGCGCGACCCGGCGCTGTATCGCATCAAGCGTGCCACCCACCACAACACCGGGGATCGGTGGTGCATCTACCCGATGTACACCTACGCGCACCCGATCGAAGACGCGCTCGAGAACATCACGCACAGCATCTGCACGCTCGAGTTCGAGGACCAGCGTCCGTTCTACGACTGGCTTCTCGACCACCTGTGCAGTTTGGGCCTGCTGGTGCAGCCGCGGCCGCACCAATACGAATTTGCGCGCCTGAACGTCACCACGGTCGTGACCAGCAAGCGCAAGTTGCGCCAGTTGGTCGAGGAAGGCATCGTCGGTGGCTGGGACGACCCCCGCCTGCCGACGCTCGCAGGACTGCGCCGGCGCGGGTACACCGCCGGCAGCCTGCGCCTGCTGGCCGAGCGCACCGGCGCCAGCAAGGCCGGCGGTTGGACCGACTATGCCAGCCTGGACATTGCATTGCGTGATGATCTGGACGGTCAGGCACGCAGGGCCATGGCCGTGATCGAACCCTTGCGGCTGGAACTGGTGAACTGGCGCGAGGTGTTCGGCGACGACGCCAGCGTGCCGTGCAGCGCGCCCGCGCACCCGCAGCGACCCGAGCTCGGCGAGCGCCGGTTCGGTCTGGGCCCAGCCCTGTGGATCGAACGCGATGATTTCGCAGTCTCGCCACCAAAGGGATTCTTCCGCCTCTTTCCCGGCAACAAGGTGCGCCTCAAGTACGGCGTGGTCGTCGAATGCGTCGGCTGCAGCCAGGACAGCGCCGGCCGCGTGACGGCGGTGCAGGCCCGCGTGCTGCCCGACACGCGCAGCGGCACGCCGGGCGCCGACGCGGTCAAGGTCAAGGGCACCATCACCTGGGTCAGCGCGCATGACGCGTTGCCGGCCGAGTTGCGCCTGTATGAGCGGCTCTTCACCGAGGATCAGCCCGATGCTGGCGGCAAGGACTTCAAGGCCGCGCTGAACCCGGCCAGTGTGCGCGTCACGCAGGGCTTCGTCGAACCGTCGTTGGCCGGCGCAGGTGCCGAGAGCCATGTGCAATTCGAACGCCACGGCTACTTCGTTACCGATCGCATTGATCATCGCGCCGATCGACCCGTTTTCAATCGCGTCACCGGACTCAGGGACACCTGGGCCAAGTAGCCCGGCGTCGGACGGTGCAAAGCCACAACCATCCTGAAGAGGAGCGAAATTGATGCAGTACAGAGTAGTTGCCGTTGGCCTGTTGGCCACCGTCCTGGCCGTGGACAGCGCCAACGCGCAGGCCGCTGCCAGTGCCCCATCGCCGACGCCTTCGGCGAGCGGGTTGATCTACCGCTCACTGAAGGATGGCGGCGGCGCGACGCCGGTTGCAACCGACGTCGTGCGCGTGCATTACCGGGGCACCTTCCCGGACGGCCGTGAGTTCGACAGCTCGATTGCCCGCGGCCAGCCGGCCGAGTTCCCACTCAACCGCGTCATCAAGTGCTGGACCGAAGGCGTGCAATTGATGAAGGTCGGCGGCAAGGCGCAGCTGATATGCCCGCCGGCGATCGCCTACGGTGAACGTGGCACCCCGGGCGGGCCGATCCCGCCCAATGCGACGCTGCACTTCGATGTCGAACTGCTCGCCATCGTCAAGCGCTGACCGCTGCCTGCGTCGCGCGGTGCACGACGACGTGGTCGGCGCTTGTCGTTGTCGGGTGGCCGCAGACCCGGCAGGTTTATTTCCTTGCCGTCGATGCGGCGTCCGCGTTGACAGGCGGATTGACTGCAACCGGCACGGCGCCCTTGAAGCTGGCCCCACTGACCGTCAGGCCCGCGGCCGAGAACTTGGCGGCATTGCCCGCGCCAAGCCCCTTGACGCGGTCGGCGAGATCGGCCCAGTCCCTGAAGGGGGCCTTCGTACGCTCGTCGAGGATTTTCGCGGCAATGCCAGGGCCAATGCCGCGCACCGCTTCGAGTTCCGCTCGCGTCGCCGTGTTGACGTCGACCGCGGCCACTGCGACGGCGGCAAACAGGGCCGCCGCCCATGCGATCAGGAACTTCCTTGCCATCGGTTGTTTGCGTGAGATGGTCAATGCGGTGCGATGTAGTAAAGACGTGCGCACGCGGCCCTCTAACGGCGCTGCGGTGATCGGGTTGACGCCCGTTGGCTGCAACCGCGTGCGCCCGGCGCCGTTGACGTTGCAGGCAACACCTGCTTACGGGTGCCCACGCGCAGGATGCGCAAGATTGGGCATTTCGTGCCGTACCGTGAGTTTCCGGGCTTGACCCTGCCTGCGGCCCGGCTCTAGCCTCGCCCACGAGCGATCAACAGCCTTTTCGCAGCCCCGCGCCGCGCCCAAACATGATGCTTTTCGATTCGACCACCGCCGTTACCTTGTTGGTCGCGTTGGCGTTGCTGCTGACGGCAATGTGGCTGCGCCGTCGCCAGACGACGCCGCGCACATCGGACGGCGAAGAGCCGCTGGACACGCTGCAAGCCTGGCCGCCACAGGCCGTGCGCGTGATGACGCTCGGCGAGCGCCAAGCCTATGACATCCTGCGCCGTGCCCTGCCCGGCCATGTGGTCCTGGCACAAGTGCCGCTGTCGCGCTTCATCAGCGTGCCCACGCGATTTCCTTACTCGCAGTGGCTGCAACGCGCCGGCCGGCTGGGCGTCGACCTGCTGGTCTGCGACGCCAGTTCGCGTGCCGTGGCAGCCGTCGAGGTACGGACGGCCAGCGAGTCGGCGCGCAGTGCCAAGCGGCACCAGCGCCTGGTCGACGTGCTGTCTGCGGCAGGCGTGGATGTCTACGAATGGCACGAAGACAATTTGCCAAGCGTGACCGAAGCCCGCGCGCTGTTCCTCGCCAGTGGCGGCGACCTGGCACAAGAGGTGGGGACGATGACCCGTGGCGGACGCGCGCTGTTGCCCGTGCCCGATATCCAGGAGTTGCTGGCCGACGGCGATACGACCGACTACGGCCGCCTCGAGCCCGTGCCTTCCGGCTTCTTCGAAGACCAGGAACCGCGCATGTCCAGCCACGCGGCATAGCAGAATGCCGCAGGACGTCGTGCGACGCGTGCGTCGTGCGACTTGGTCGCTCCTGTTGTAAGGTTCATGATGCCGTGGCGACATACGCGCACCGGCACTCGCTGCCTTGCAAAGGAGGATCCCGACATGACCCGTCGTCAATGGCTTGGCCTGCTCTCCAGCCTGGGCATCACTGGCGCCGCCAGCCGCGGTGCAAATGCCGCACAACCCGACGCGAAAGCCACGACGCCACGGATCGAGTCGCTATTGCTCAGCGACGCGCAATGGCGCGCGCGCCTGACACCTGAGCAGTACGACGTACTGCGCCAGGAAGGGACCGAGCGTCCCGGCAGCAGCGCGCTGAACAACGAGAAACGCCGCGGCACCTTCCACTGCGCCGGCTGCAACCTCGCGCTGTTCAACAGCAGCATGAAGTACGAGAGTGGCACGGGCTGGCCAAGCTTCTTCACCACGCTGGCCGGCGCAGTCCAGACCAAGCGCGACTTTCACCTGATTCTGCCGCGTACCGAATACCACTGTGCACGTTGCGGCGGTCATCAGGGCCATGTCTTTGACGACGGGCCCAGACCGACCGGCCTGCGCTACTGCAACAATGGTGTCGCACTGACGTTCGTACCGGAGGCCGCATGAGCGCCGGCCGGCATTGGACACTTGTGGCGAGTGCCACCGTCGCCATCGTGATTGCAGCGGCACTGGGCATTGCCAGCGCGCAGACGCCGCCCAGTACCGCGACTGGTCCGGCACCCTCCGGCTTGGCCAAGGCGACATTTGCCGGCGGCTGCTTCTGGTGTGTGGAGGCCGACTTCGACAAGGTGCCGGGCGTCGTCACCACGACTTCGGGCTACACCGGCGGCAAGGTCGCCAACCCGAGCTACGAACAGGTGTCGGCCAAGGTGACCGGACACGCCGAAGCCGTCGAAGTCGTCTACGACCCGAAGCAGGTGAGCTACGAACAGTTGGTCGAATACTTCTGGCACACCATCGACCCGACGACCAAGGACAGCCAGTTCTGCGACCACGGATCGCCGTATCGCACTGCGATCTACGTACAGGACGCGGCGCAGTTGGCTGTTGCCAGGGCATCACTGGCGAAGCTGGAGAAGGGCAAGCCGTTCAAGGAGCCGATCGTCACCGAGATTGCACTCGCGGGGCCGTTCTATGCGGCCGAGGATTACCACCAGGACTACTACAAGAAGAATCCCATTCGTTACAAGTACTACCGCACGTCATGCGGGCGCGACGCGCGCGTGCAGCAGCTGTGGGGCTCGCTGCCACACCCCGCAAACACGGTGAACTAGCGCACTCGCGCGGCGCATCGCTGGCCGCGCGTTCTACACTGCTGTCCATGAAGCGACTGTGCTGTGTGCTTGCCGGGACGTGGGTGGCGACGGCTCTCGCCGCTCCTGCCGCTGCGCCCTCGGCCGTGGCCGGTAGCGGCCCGGCCGCCTGCCAGAAGGCGGCGCAGGACGCCCTGCGTGACACGCGTGGCGCCGTCGACGAGGTGAGCTTCGCTGCCCCCCCCCAGTGTGCAGGCCGGCACGAGCAGCAACGAAGAATTCAACTTCAAGGGCGCGGGGCGCTACCGGACCAAACCCGGCACGGTGCGCGAGTTCAGTTACAGCTGTACCTACAACACGCACGACGGCACGGTGGCCGGAGTGGTGCTTCGCGAGGCTACGACCGGCGATGCAGCCGCCGCCCGGGCGCTCGCAATCGCCAAACCAGTGGAACCCGACTTGAGCCACGTCTCACCACAGGCCTGCGAATCCGCCGCCGCAGCGGCCTTGCAGCGGCGCTACCCGAAGGTCGAACGGATCAGCTTCAATACCGGGCTGCGACAGCTCAGGCAGGATAGCCTGGCGCACGGCGACTTGCGCGGCCAGGGCACCGCCGTGCGCGCGCCCGGTGACCCGAGCACGCACTTCAGCTACCGCTGCGAATTCGACCCGCGCAATGGCGACGTGGTCGGCGTGCAGACGGCCGACTGAGCGTCGGCCGGTGCACTTCATCGGCGGCTGTCAGTTCGCCGCGAAGCAATAGAACATGCCGGCGCCGCCGGACTTCGGCAAGTCCTCCTTGGTGCAACTCACGCTCAAGTGCGACGAGTTCCACGACACCGCCCAAGGGTCGGTAATCGGCGTGTTGTTGCCCCGATCGTGGTGGCCAACCATGGCGAAGACTCCGCTGGTCTTGGTCCACTCGCCGCAGCTCATGCTGGGTTGACCCGGAAACGACGGGTAGGCCGTGCCGTCGGGCCGCGATCCGGTCATGATGTCGTGCATGTTCGGCGTGTCGCCACGCCCGTTGACCGCAGCGCCCGTCTCGGTCAGGGCGGTCGCCTTGGTCACGTTGTTGCCATTGCCGTGCAGTTGCTCAAGGTCGGCGGCGATCAGCACGCCCTTGGCGTTGTACCAGGGGCCCTTGCCGATACGGTCGCGGGCGTGGATAGCGCTCGTGCTCGGCGGGACATAACCGGTGCTGAGGTAAGCGCGCCAGGTGCGGCTGCCCGCACCCGCGGCCGCAGCGAGCTTCTGGCAATGCGCATCGGCGCCGGCCAGGCCGCCGAGGTTGCCGCCATCCCCAGGACCGGCACTGGTCACGAAGAAGCTCATTGGACCCGTCTGCGGTGCCGTCGCGCAGGCTGCCACCAAGGCAGCAGCGGCAGCGGACACGACAGTGACGGTGAGGATGCGGGCGGTTCCTTGCATGGACAGTACTCCTGGTTGGGGTATCCAGGGTACGCGCCAAGCGCGTGAAGGCTTCCTCAGGATTTTCCCGAGCGTGTACGTCGAGAGGCGGTCGCGGGCCTGATCGTGGCCGAACCCGTGGCCTTGGGCGGCAGGCCGGTGTGCTGCGTCAGCATCCGGCCCCGCGTCGCGCTGACCGCGGTCGAATTCTTGCGCCGCGCGCTCTGGTAGCTGCCGTCGGCGGTCGGCTGGAAGGTCGGAATCAGGTGGTGCTTGCCGTTGCCGATCAGGTCGGCGCGGCCCATGGCCTTGAGCGCCTCGCGCAGCAGCGGCCAGTTGTTGGCGTCGTGGTAGCGCAGGAAGGCCTTGTGCAGGCGGCGGCGCTTGCTCGCCGCGCACGATGTCCACCCTCTCGCTCGTCGGCGCGTGATCTTGCGCAGCGGGTTGCTTGCCGCGTGTGGTACATCGCGGTGGCGGTGGCCATCGGGCTCGGGTAGAAGGTCTGCACCTGGTCGGCGCGGAAGCCGTTCTTCTTCAGCCACAGCGCCAGGTTCATCATGTCCTCGTCGCTGGTGCCCGGATGCGCGGCGATGAAGTACGGAATCAGGTACTGCTTCTTGCCGGCCTCGGCGCGAGTACTTCTCGAACAGCTGCTTGAACTTGTCGTAGCTGCCGATGCCGGGCTTCATCATCTTGGTCAGCGGGCCCTGCTCGGTGTGCTCGGGCGCGATCTTCAGGTAGCCGCCGACGTGGTGCTGCACCAGTTCCTTGACGTACTCGGGCGACTGCACCGCCAGGTCGTAGCGCAGGCCGGAGCCGATCAGGATCTTCTTGACGCCCTTGCAGCGCGCGCGCGCGGCGGTACATCTGGATCAGCGGCGCCGTGGTCGGTGTTCAGGTTCTGGCAGATGCCGGGATAGACGCAGCTCGGCTTGCGGCAGGCGGCTTCGATCTCCGGGCTCTTGCAGCCGATGCGGTACATGTTGGCGGTCGGGCCGCCCAGGTCGGAGATGACGCCGGTGAAGCCCTTGACCTTGTCGCGGATCTCTTCGATCTCGCGGATCATCGAGTCTTCGCAGCGGCTCTGGATGATGCGGCCCTCGTGCTCGGTGATCGAGCAGAAGGTGCAGCCGCCGAAGCAGCCGCGCATGATGTTGACGCGAGAAGCGGATCATCTCCCAGGCCGGGATCTTGGTCGCGCCGTCGTGGCTGCCGTTCTCGTCGGCATAGCTCGGGTGCGGGCTGCGCGCATAGGGCAGGTCGAACACATGGTCCATCTCGGCCGTGGTCAGCGGAATCGGCGGCGGGTTGATCCAGACATCGCGGCGTCGCGCCTCGCCGTGCGCCTGCACCAGCGCGCGCGCGTTGCCGGGGTTGGTCTCCAGGTGCAGCACGCGGTTGGCGTGGGCATAGAGCACCGGGTCGCTCTTGACCTGCTCGTAGGACGGCAGGCGGATCACGGTGCGGTCGCGCGGCGGCACCTTGAGCTGCTCGGCGCTGCGCGCCGGTTGGGCACGAAGGTGAGCGGCTCTGATCGCCAGCTGACCGATGCGCGCGGCGCTCGGCGCCAGCGCCTGCCCGCCTCAGGCCTCGTCTTCCTTGCGCGCAGGTCGCGCCCTGGCCTGCGGCCTGCTCGGACGTCGTCAGGTACGGATTGATGTGGTCTTCGACGCGGCCCGGCTCGTCGACGCTCGGTCGAGTCGATCTCGAACCAGCCCTCGCGGCTCGTCGTCGCGCGGCGCACGAAGGCGGTGCCGCGCACGTCGGTGATGTGCTGCACCGGCTCGCTCGCCGGCCAGGCGGTGCGCGATCTCGACGATCGCGCGCTCGGCGTTGCCGTACAGCAGCAGGTCGCACTTGGCGTCGACCACGATCGAGCGGCGCACCTTGTCCTGACCAGTAGTCGTAGTGCGCGATGCGGCGCAGGCTAGCCTTCGATGCCGCCGAGCACGATCGGCACGTCGCTTGAAGGCTTCGCGGCAGCGCTGGCAGTAGACGATGGCGGCGCGGTCGGGCCGCTTGCCGCCGACGTCGCCGGGCGTGTAGGCGTCGTCGCTGCGGATCTTGCGGTCCGCGGTGTAGCGGTTGATCATCGAATCCATGTTGCCGGCGGTGACGCCGAAGAACAGGTTCGGCTTGCCCAGCGCCTTGAACGGCTCGGCGCTCTGCCAGTCGGGCTGGGCGATGATGCCGACGCGAAAGCCCTGCGCCTCGAGCATGCGGCCGATCACCGCCATGCCGAAGCTCGGGTGGTCGACGTAGGCGTCGCCGGTGACGATGATGATGTCGCAGCTGTCCCAGCCGAGCGCGTCCATCTCGGCGCGGCTCATCGGCAGGAACGGCGCCGTGCCGAAGCGCGCCGCCCAGTACTTGCGGTAGCCGGTCAACGGCTTGGCCGTCTCGGGTCGGATGCGTGTGGCGGTGCTCACGCTGCGTATTGTCCCTGCACCCAGGGCAAGACCTCATGCGCCGCAGGGCCAGCCACCTAAACTGGCCGACCCTTCACAAGTCCTACCGCCCATGGCTGACGCCGACAAATCTGCTACCGAGGACAAGAAGAACCGCGAACGTGAGCAGGTCGACAAGCGCCTGGCGTTGTCCGCCGTCGCGTCAACCGGTAGCGTCACGGTCGCCAACGGCAGGCACTTGGCTTACCAAACGATCTGCGAGTACCTGCCGGTCGCGCAGGGCGGCGTCGGTGCCGAGCGCGGCGAGCCGCAGGCAGCGATCTTCACCACGGCATACACGGTGTCCGAGGCCGATCCCGGTTCGCGCCCGTTGTGCTTCGCCTTCAACGGCGGGCCGGGTTCGTCGTCGGTTTGGTTGCATCTGGGTGCGCTCGGCCCCAAGCGCGTGGTCGTGCCCAGTGATGGCACGATGCCCGCGCCGCCCTATCGCGTCAGCGACAACCCATTGACCTGGCTGGCCCACTTCGACCTGGTCTTCATCGACCCGCCGCACACCGGCTGGTCGATCGCCGCAGGTGACGAGGCGCGCAAGAAGCTGTTCTCGGTCGACGGCGACGTGGCTGCCCTCGCCGAAGTCATGCGCGCCTGGCTCACACGCCACAAACGTTGGGGCTCGAAGGTCTATCTGGCCGGCGAGAGTTACGGCACGACGCGCGGCGCAGCGCTGGCCAATGCACTGCAGGACGCCAACGTCGCGCTGGCCGGCCTGGTCCTGGTGTCCTGTGCGATGGATCTGCAAAGCCTCGTCTTCGCCCCGCGCAATGACCTGCCCTACGCCCTGTTTCTACCCGCCTTTGCCGGCGTGGCGCAGTTCCACGGCCGATTGAAGGGTGCGCAGGCCGCGTCACCGCAAGCCGCGCGCAGCGCCGCCGAGGCCTTCGTCGGCGAGGACTACCTGCGTGCGCTCAACGCCGGTGCACGCCTGTCGACGAGCCAACGCCGGCAGGTCGCCAAGCGTTTGGCCGAGCTGACCGGTCTGTCGCCGGCGCTCGTGGAAGAAAAGAACCTGCGCATCAGCGACCAGACCTTCTTCTTTGAACTGCTGCGCGACGCCGGCCGCATGGTCGGCCGCCTGGACGCACGCGCGACCGGCCCGATGGCCGCCAGCCGCACTCGCGAGTGGGAGTTCGATCCCGGAATCGAGGCCATCGCCGCACCCTACGGCATGGCCGCGCTGTCCTATTTCGGCGAGCAACTCGGGCTGGCCAGCGAGGAGCGCTACGAACTGCTGTCGATGGAGGTCAACAAGGGCTGGAACTGGAATCGCGGTGAAGCCAAGGGCAACGCCTTCGCCTCGACCAGCGACGATCTGGCGCGGGCCCTGCGCCGTAACACGCACCTGCGCGTGCTGGTCGCCAGCGGCCGTTACGACCTTGGCACGCCGTACAGCGCCAGCGACTGGTCCTTGGCTCAGCTCGATGCACCGGCCGATGTGCTGGCGCGCGTCGAGCACCACTACTACGACGCCGGGCACATGATGTACACGCGCCAGGACGACCTGGTCAAGCTCGAGCGAGACGTCGCGGCCTGGCTAGCCGCGACTTGACGGCACGCGATTGGTTCCACCTGACGTCCTAGTGACATTTGCCGATATCGCGGCGGCCATTACCGCACTAAGCTGCACTCACCGTGTTCGCTGCAAGGCGTGTGCGGTCAGGAGCTTCAGACCCCCACCTCGGTCGGGGGTCTTTTTTTGCCTGGCCTGGCCGGGCGCCGACGCTGCGCCACAGGCGCCCGGCGCGTCGCCTTCCACTGCGGCGCCCTGCCGCTCTGCTAGGCTCGGGCATGACCGACACCCACTGGTCGCTGATCACGGCGCCCTGGACTCTGCAGCCGGACACCCTGCTCGGTGCGGCGATGCTTGCCCTGCTGGCCGCGTTGCTCGGCGAAGTGGTGTGGCGTGTGCTGCGCTGGCCGCGCATGCTGGGCTATGGCCTCGTCGGCACCGCGCTGGCAATGGCCGGCCAGAGTGCCAGCGGCAATGAACCGGCGTTGCGGCTCGCGCTCGACGCGGCCCTGGCCCTGCTGTTGTTCGAGGCTGGGGCACGCCTGAATCTGCGCTGGCTGGTACGCAATCCCTGGCTGCTGGCCAGCAGCGCCGCCGAAGCGGTGTTGACCGCTGCCGCCGCGTGGTGGGTCCTGCGCGCTTTTGCGGTCCCGCGCGAGGCCGCTGCACCGCTGGCCATCATCGCCAGCGCCGTATCGCCGGTCGTGTTGCAGCGCGTGATCGGCGAAATGCACGCGGCCGGACAGGTGACCGAGCGGCTGCTCGCTCTGGCCGCGCTGAACACGCTGTACGCCATCTTGGCGCTGCAGCTGTTCAGCGCGGGCTTGTTGTTGTCAGATCCCCGCACCTGGCTCGAAGCGTTGTCGCCTGTGCTGTTCTCGTTTTGCGGTTCGATTCTCGTCGGCGCCGCCCTCGGCGAGGGGTTGACATTGATTTCGCGGCGCCTGGACCTGCGTGATGAAAGCGCCTTGGTGCTGGTGCTTGCCGCCGTGCTGCTGGCGTTGGTCGTGGCCAAGACCTTGCAACTGTCGGCCCTGCTGGTGCCGCTGCTGGCCGGCATCTGGCTGCGCAACCGCAGCGAGCGACCCTGGGTCTGGCCACGCCACTTCGGCAGTGCCGGAAGCGTGCTCGTGATGGTGCTGTTCGTCGCCGTCGGCTCGGCCTGGCGCCTGGAAGCGGTCGGCGCAGCCCTGGGCCTTGCCGTCGCTCTGATCCTTACGCGTACAGCCGCCAAGCACTGGCCGTGCTGGCACTGGCGCGGCCAGCGGTTTGGGCATCGGCCAAGCGCTGTACCTGGGCGTCGGCCTGCTGCCGATGTCCGGGTTCGGCCTGGATTCTCGGGCTGGACTTCGCGGCGCGGCACCCAAGTGCCGGTGCGCAGGCGATGCCCGTGCTGTTGACCATGCTCGGACTGCTGGAACTGGGCGCACCGCTGGTGGTCATGGCTTGCCTGCGTGCAGCCGGTGAAATTGAAGTGCAGCGGCGAGCCAAACCACCATGAGCCTGGAATCATTCGCTGCATCCAGGGCATTCACGCTCGGCGTCGAGCTGGAATTGCAGATCGTCAACCGCCACGACTACGACCTTGCGCCGGGCGCGGCCGACTTGCTGCGCCTGACCGGGCGACGCAAGCTCGCGGCCGACGTCAAGCCCGAGATCACCAGTTCGATGATCGAACTCTCGACTGGCATCTGCGAAGGCCACGAGGACGTCATCACGCAGTTGCTCGAAGTGCGCGACGCACTGGTGCAAGACGCCGCCAAACTCAATCTGCGTCTGTGCGGCGGCGGCACCCATGCGTTTCAGGACTGGAACCACCGCCGCATCTTCGATACGCCGCGATTTCGCCAGGTGTCCGAGCTTTATGGCTACCTGTCAAAACAATTCACCGTCTTCGGCCAGCATGTGCACATCGGCTGCACGGGGCCGGACCAGGCGCTGTGGCTGCTCCACGCGATGAGCCGTTTCGTGCCGCATGTGATTGCGCTGTCGGCCTCGTCGCCCTACATCCAAGGCACGGATACTGGTTTTCAATCCGCACGTCTGAACTCCGTGTACGCCTTCCCGTTGTCGGGGCGGTCACCGTTCGTCCTGACCTGGCAGGCATTCGGCACCTACTTCGACAAGATGCGCCGCACCGGCGTGGTCGAGTCGATGAAGGACTTCTACTGGGACATCCGCCCCAAACCCGAATTCGGCACGATCGAGGTCCGGGTGATGGACACACCGCTCAGCGTCGAGCGCGCCGCCGCCATTGCAGCGTACTTGCAATGCGTGGCGCGCTGGCTGTGGCTGGAACGGCCCTTCGAGCCGCAGGAAGACGACTACCTGGCCTACAACTACAACCGCTTCCAGGCCTGCCGCTTCGGCCTCGACGGCGAGGTGGTGGACCCGCAGACGGCCGAACACCGGCCATTGCGCGAGTTGATTGCGCAGACGCTGGTGGCGGTCGAGCAGCACGCGATCGAATTGCGGGCCGAGCGTGGCCTGACTTCGCTGCGTGCGGCACTCGGCGCAGCGGACGGCAGCGATGCAGCCTGGCTGCGCGGCGTGCAGTCGCGCGAGCAATACTTGCCCGAGGTGGTGCGCCAGCAGTGCCTGCGCTTCGAAGGGGCGTGACGTCACCGACTGGCGAACGCCACCAGGCGACCGCAAAGCGTCAGGCGTCGCGCACGTCAGCCACCGGCTGCGCACCGAAATCGGCGCGCCGCAGGTAGGCAATCAGCTTGGCCGCCGCTGCGGCGGGGCTGTCCAGACGACCCCCCGCCTTCATTTGAACGAACGCCTCATGGTCGGGGAACGCCGACGGATCGGCGCCGCGCAGTTGATTCTGCATGTCGGTATCGATGATGCCCGGGGCCAGGGCGACGACCTTGGCGCCGTTGTCGAGCAAGGCCTCCTCGAGTGCCTGGGCGCGTGCCAGGTGGTCGAGTGCGGCCTTGACGGCGCAGTAAGGGCCTTGCGCGGCCATGGCGCGGCGGCCGAGGCCCGACGAGACGTGCAGCACGCGCTTGTCAGCCGTCCACGCCCGGGTGGCATGCAGAAAGGCGGCCGTCAGCAGCAACGGCGCTTCGAGGCCGACACGTGTCGAGGCCGATAGAGCCACCGGGTCGGCGTCACGCAGCGGCCGCGGCTCGACCAACAGCGCGGCATTGTTGATCAGCGTGGCGCTGATGAACTGGCGCGCATCGAAGTGCTCGAGCCAGGCCTGAAGCCGGGCAGCGACCGGCACCGGGTCGGCCAGGTCGCAGGCCCATTGTTCGAGGCCTGGTGGGGCGGCCGGCGCCTGGCGCGAAAGGCCGAGCACGACATGGCCCGGCTGCAACAGTTGCAGGACGATGGCGCGACCAAGGCCGCGCGATGCGCCGCTGACGATGTATAGGCGTTGCGGACTGGTGCTCATCGGTGGCCCTCATGCGGCAACGACAATCGGAAACCGCGCCCGCAATCCATCGCTGCCCGACACGAAGGCCACGGTCAGCGCGGCGCGTTCCTGATCGTCGCGAAGACTGCGCCAAAGGAAGTCACGTGCATTGCCGGCGTCACCCTGCACGTACAACTGCGTCGTCAGCAGTTCGCGCGCGGCCAGCCTGACCTTGACGTGGATGTGCGGCGCACGCCCGCCGTAGGCCACTGGGCGGATGGTGCGGAATCGCCAAGCGCCCTCGCCGTCGACCCCGACTTTGCCAAAACCCTGGAACGCAGGGTCGGCGCGGCCGCCGTCGCCCGGATGGTGGTAGTGGCCCTGCTCGTCGCATTGCCAGATTTCGACAACTGCCCCGCGCACCGGTCGGCCATCGAGGTCACTGACGGTGCCTTCGACCCATGCCGGCCGCCCACGCGCGTAGCGCAGTGCACCGTTGGCCAGCAGGTCGGCGTCGCTGTCGGCGGGCAGCGTGACCGGGTAGAACGGGCCTTCGGTTTGTGCGGGTGTGAGCTGCCGCGATGGCGCTTGCGCCAGCGCACGCAGGCCCAGCGACGAGCTGGCTGCCAGCGCCGCAGTGATCACGATGCCACGACGGCGTTCGAACAGGGGGCTTGAGGTATGCACGGTGCACCTCCAGGAAGAATTCAGAAAGTCGCAGCACTGCGGAAATGCATCGGCCGCGCGTCGTCGGGGTGGGCAATCGTCAACTCGCTGGCGTGCAGCATCAGACGTGATGCAGTGTATTGCGGTGCGTAGAGCGCATCGCCAAGAATCGGGTGCCCGATGGCCAGCAGGTGTACGCGCAACTGGTGCGAGCGGCCGGTAACGGGTTCGAGCGCGAGTCGGGTCGTTCCGGTCGCGGCATCGCGCGCCAGCACACGCCAGTGCGTCAGCGACGACCTGCCGCGCAACATGTCGACCTGTTGCCGTGGCCGGTTCGGCCAATCGGCGGCCAGCGGCAGATCGATGCTGCCGTTGTCGTGGACTGGCAGGCCGGCGACCACCGCGACGTAACGCTTGGTCACGCGGCGTTCGGCGAAGGCCCGGCTCAGCGCGCGTTGCGCGATGGCCCCACGGCCGAACAACAGCAATCCCGAGGTGGCCTGATCCAGGCGGTGCACGATCAAGGCATCGGCGCATTGCGCCTGTACGCGTGCCGCAGCGCAGTCACGCAACTGTTCGCCGCGACCCGGCACGGCCAGCATGCCGGCGGGCTTGTCGACGACGAGCAGAGCATCGTCGAGGTACAACACCGGCACGCCGTCCGGCATCGCGCGCCGTCAGGGCTTGGGCTCTGGCGTCGCCGGCGACTCTCCTGCGGGCGCCGGGCGATCACCTGGCGCGGGAGCACCGGGCTCGCCGTCGGGCTGCGGGTTGAGCTTCTTCTGACGCTTCTCTTCCTGCTTGCGCTTTTTCGCCAACTCGCGCTGGCGCTTCTCGTACGAATAATTCGGGGTGGCCACGACGCTCCTTCTGGCGGCTGTGCTGCCGGGGGCAGCACCTGTGCACAGCATACCCGCAGCCGCCGGCAGCACCTTTACAAACGGTTCACGACGCTCGCCGACAATTGCGCACATGGCCTTCACCCTGCGCGCGCGGCCGGCGCTGGCCGCGAGTCTGCTCGCGCTGGCCATGTCGCCGCGCGCGCAGACCACCCCTGCCGAGCCGGCACCAGAGCCTGCGCAGGACACGGCGCCGGAGCCGGCTGCACAGCGCATCGACGTGACGGGCACCCGCCCCGGCGACGCAGAGCAACGCCGCCAGGCGACGGCGGCCAAGATCGTGATCGGCCGCGACGAGATCGAGCGCTTCGGCGACAGCACCACCAGCGAGGTGTTGAAGCGCCTGCCCGGTATCACGATGCCCGGGCCCGGCGGTCGTGGCGGCAACCCGCGGCTGCGCGGCATGGCCGGCGGCTACACGCAGATCCTGCTCGACGGCGAGCGCATGCCGCCCGGGTTCTTGCTCGACTCGATCGAACCCGAGCAGATCGAGCGCATCGAGATCCTGCGCGCGCCGACCGCCGAGACCGGCGCCAGGGCGATCGCAGGCACGATCAACATCGTCGCTGCGCGAAGGCTTTCGCAAGCGCCTGAACGACTTGCGCGTGGGCGTCGGCGTCGAAGACGGCCAGCTGTCGCCGAACCTGAACTGGACCCGCAACGAAGTCCTTGGCGACTGGATCGCCAATTCGTCGCTGTCGCTGTTTCGGCGCGTGCAGGACAGCCAGATCGACAGCCAATTGCGGCGCGAGGACATCACCAGCGGGGCCACGACGGCATTGACCCAGACCGCGTCCGCCGCACGCGACACGCGCTCGGGGCTGAACGCGAGTGGCCGGCTGCAATGGCGCGGCCAAGGCGACCTCAGCCTCGTGTTGCAGCCCTTGCTGATCCTCAGTCAAGGCACCAGCACCGGCCACGCCGACGTCGACGAGTTGGTCGTCGACCCCGTCAACCCGTCGACCTACGTGCGCAGCCAGACCCAAAGCGACGGCCGTTTCACCCTGCTGCGCCTGAACGGCCAGCTCAACCACCGCCTGGCCAGCAACACGCGGCTCGAGTGGCGCTTTGGCGTCGGCGACGGCCATTGGCGCAACGACGCCTTGCGCGACGAGTTCGCGGCCGATGGCAGCGTCAACCGCCACGTCGACGACAGCACCGACAGCCGCGACCGCAGCGCCACCCTGAGCCTGAAGGCTTCGAGCAGCCTCGAAGGCGGGCACAGCCTGGTCACGGGCGCCGAGCTGGAGCACAACCGCCGGGTCGACGCGCGCACGACGCTGTGGAACGGCGTGCCGCAATTGACCGAATTCGGCGACAACAGCACGGCCTCATCGCGACGCTACGCGGTCTATGCCCAGGACGAGTGGAGCGTCACGCCGCAATGGGCGGCACACGCCGGACTGCGTGTCGAGGGCATCACCACAGAGGGCGAGGGCGCGAACGATGTCGTCGAGACCAACCACAGCCGCGTGGCGACGCCGCTGCTGCACGCCGTGTGGCGGCCCGACCCGGCCAGCCGTGACCAGTTTCGTGCCAGCCTGACACGCAGTTACCGCAGCCCGAACCTGAACCAGCTGATCGGCCGTCCATCGCTGAACAACACCGACCCGCCGCCGGGCAGCAACACCGAGCTCAGCCCCGATCGCGCCGGCAACCCCGACCTGCGCCCGGAGGTCGCGCTCGGCATCGACCTCGCGGTCGAGCGCTACCTGGCCGGTGGCGGCGTGCTGAGCGCCAATCTCTTTGCGCGCCGCATCAAGGACCTGATCCGCAACGTGGTGGCACTGGAAGACGTGAGTTGGTCGCCCGGCGAACCGCGCTATGTATCGCGGCCGCAGAATATCGGCGACGCGGTTTCACAGGGTCTCGAGCTGGAAGCCAAGTTCCGCCTGAGCGACGTGGTCGCCGACGCGCCGCGCGTTGACGTGCGCGGCAACCTGAGCCTGTTCCGCTCACGTGTGCAGAGCATCCCCGGCCCCGATAACCGGCTGGCCGAGCAGCCTGGCGGCACGCTCAACCTGGGTGCCGACTACCGCCTGCGCGGCGCGCCGCTGACGGTCGGCGGCAACGTCAACGTCACGCCGGGCTACGACATCCGGCTGGACACCAACCGCTGGGCCACCCAGCCCGACAAGACCGTCGTCGATGCCTATGCGCTGTGGGTCTTCGAACCTGCGCTGCAATTGCGGCTGTCACTGGGTAATGCACTGGCGCAGGACTATCTGGTGCAAACGCGGGTCGAGTCGAATGGCCAGCGCGAATCGATGGCCGCCAACGCGCGCTCGTATGTCAACTGGCAACTGCGCCTCGAGATGAAGATCTGACCGATCATTCGCCCCCATGTGCGCCAACTACCACCCCGTCACCGCGCAGGACCGCCTGGTGCAGTACTTCGGCGTCGAACGTCCGATCGACGCCGTGCCGCCCGACCTCTACCCAGGCGGCCTGGCGCCGTTCATCCTGCGCGAGCGCGACCGCGCCGAGTTGGCGCGCGACGTGCGCATGGGCCTGTTCGGCTTGCTGCCGCATTGGGCCAAGGACCTCGCCTTCGGCCGCCGCACCTACAACGCGCGCAGCGAGACAGTGACCGAGAAGCCCAGCTTTCGCGACGCGTGGCGCCAGGGACGGCGCTGCATCGTCCCGGCCGAGGCGATCTACGAGCCGAACTGGGAGAGCGGCAAGGCCGTGCGCTGGAGCGTGGCGCGCAAGGACGGCCAGCCGCTCGGCATCGCTGGCCTGTGGGGCTGGTGGCGCGGCCCCGACGGCCGCGAGTGGCTGAGCTTCACGATGCTGACCATCAACGCCGACGCGCACCCCGTTTTCAACCGCCTGCACCGGCCGGGTGAGGAAAAGCGCATGGTCGTGATCCTCGACGAGGCCGATTACGATGCCTGGCTCGAAGCGCCGCCGGCGCGCGTGGGCGACTACCTGAAACCCTACCCGGCCGAATTGCTGCACGCCGAACCGGCGCCGCGGCGCTGATCCAAAGGGAACGTCATGACCATTGCCATCACCTGGTGGGCCGCTGCGGCAACCGTCGTCGCGCTGCTGTTGTACGAGGCTGGCAGCACCTGGGCCCAACGCCGCTTCCCGGCACGGCTCGCCCGCAGCGCACATGCCCAATTGCGTGAAGCCTGGTTTGTCGCCGTGTCGCAGCGCCCCGGCAGCGAGATTCTGGCTGTGCAAACGCTGCGCAACTCGCTGATGTCGGCGACGATGACGGCCTCGACATCGGCACTGGGCCTGGTGGCGTCGCTGACACTGACGGTACCTTCACTGCACGACGGCATGGGCGGCTCCTGGTCACCGCGCCTGCTGCTCGAACTGGTGTTGATCTCGTTGCTGTTCGCGTCGCTGATCTCCTCCGCGATGGCCGTACGCTACTACAACCACGTGAGTTTCATCTGCGGTATACCGACCGATGCACCGGCACGCGAGCAATGGGCCGGCGCTGGCGCCGTCTACGCGCGCCGTGCCGGTCTGCTCTACAGCTGGGGCCTGCGCCAGATGGTGCTGGTGGTGCCGATCCTTGCCGCGCTGCTGCACCCATTGGCCGGGCCGCCAGCGGCGTTGGTGGTGGTCGCGGTATTGATCGGCTTCGACCGCGTGGTGGTGTAACCCCACAGGAATTGGGCCGCGCGGCGGTGGCCCTCGCCGTGACGCGCCAGTTGGGCTACGCTTGCGCCCTTTTTGTCTCGGCCTGCCGGGAGTGCACCGCTTGTTCACCTGGTTCGAACGCCTCGTTCACCCCTACCCTGACGCGCCCCCACCCACGCCACCCAAGGGGTTTGCGCCGTTCCTGTGGGCTTGCAGCGAGGGCACGCGCGGCTACATCGCCGCGATGACCGCCTTCACGGCCGCCATCGGCGCGTTCGAGGCCTTGCTGTTCGCGATGATGGGGCGCATCGTCGACTGGCTCGCCGCGGTGGCACCGGCCGATCTGTGGGCCCGCCAGAAGCAGACGCTGGGGTTGCTGGCGCTCGTGCTGCTGGCCAGCATCGCGCTGGCGGCGCTGCAATCGCTGTTCAAGCAGCAGGCATTGGCCGGCAACTTTCCGATGCGCCTGCGCTGGAACTTCCACCGCCTGATGCTGGCGCAGAGCCTGGGCTTCTATCAGGACGAGTTCGCCGGCCGCATCGCAACCAAGGTCATGCAGACGGCACTGGCCGTGCGCGACGTGTGGATGATCCTGGCCGACATCATGGTCTACGTGGTGATCTATTTCGTCACCATGGCCGCCATCGCTCGGCGGCTTCGATGTCTGGACGCTGGCGCCGTTCGTGCGTCTGGCTGGCGCTGTACGTCGTCTCGATGCGCTACTTCGTGCCGCGCCTGGGCCGCGTGGCGCAGCAGCAGGCCGACGCACGCTCGCTGATGACCGGGCGCATCACCGACGCCTACACCAACATCGCCACCGTCAAGTTGTTTTCGCACTCGCAACGCGAGGCTGGCTATGCACGTTCGGCGATGCAGGAGTTCCTGGCCACGGTGTACCGGCAGATGCGGCTGGTCAGCGGTTTCGAGATCGTCAACCAGGTGCTGTCGGTGCTGTTGATCGCCAGCACCGCGGGCGTGGTGCTGGCGCTCTGGACACGCGGCGACGTCGGCGTCGGCGCCGTCGCCGCCGCGACCGCGATGGCGCTGCGCCTGAACGGCATCTCGCATTGGGTGATGTGGGAGATGGCCAGCCTGTTCGAGCACATCGGCACGGTGCAGGACGGTATCACCACGCTGTCGCGGCCGCGCACGGTGCTCGACGGTCCGGGCGCAAGACCCCTGGTCGTGACGCGAGGTGAACTGCGCTTCGAGGGTGTCGGCTTTGCCTACAACCCCAAGCGCCGTGTCATCGACGACATGACGCTGTCCATCCGGCCGGGCGAGAAGATCGGCCTGGTCGGCCGCTCGGGCGCGGGCAAGAGCACGGTGGTCAACCTGCTGCTGCGGTTCTACGACATCCAGCAAGGCCGCATCCTGATCGATGGCCAGGACATCGCGCACGTGACGCAGGACAGTCTGCGCGAACAGGTCGGCATGGTCACGCAGGACACGTCGTTGCTGCATCGCTCGGTGCGCGACAACATCGTCTATGGCCGGCCCGACGCCAGCGACGCGCAGATGGTGGCCGCGGCGCTCAAGGCCGAGGCCCACGAATTCGTGCAGACCCTGGTCGACCCCAAGGGTCGCAGCGGCTACGACGCGCATGTCGGCGAGCGCGGCGTCAAGCTCTCGGGCGGCCAGCGCCAGCGCATCGCGATCGCCCGGGTGATGCTCAAGGATGCGCCGATCCTGCTGCTCGACGAAGCCACCAGCGCGCTGGACAGCGAGGTCGAGGTCGCGATCCAGGCCAGCCTGTACAAGCTGATGCAGGGCAAGACGGTGGTCGCCATCGCGCACCGCCTGTCCACCATCGCGGCGATGGACCGCCTGGTGGTGATGGACCACGGCCGCATCGTCGAGGAAGGCACCCACGCCAGCCTGCTCGCGTCGGGCGGCATCTACGCCCGGCTGTGGGCGCACCAGAGTGGCGGCTTCCTCGGCGAAGAAAGGGACGAGGAAGCCGTGGCCGCCTCGTTGTGACGTCCTACAGGCGCGGCGCCGCCTCGTCGACGCCGGCAACGCGCTCGCTACGCTGGCGCTGGCCGACGATCACGACGCGCTGCACCGTGGGCTCGGCCTGGCGTTTGCCGACGATGACGATGCGTTGCGTCGGTGCGATGCGCTGACCGACGATTTCGATACGCTGCACGCTCGGCGCAGCACTTTGGGCATGGGCCGGCTGGGCCGCGACCAGGGCCACCATCGCGCAGGCGGCGGCCAGGATCGTGCTGATCGTGAAACGGCTGGTGGCGATGTTCATGTGGGGCTCCGGGGTGCGTCTGGGTCTGTCGATGGCGTGACTTTCGGCCTTCGACCCGCGCTGCGCGAGTGCCTTGCGACGAACTGCAGCCACGGCGGGTCCAGCCGCACGCCGCGTCGACGAACGGCGCCACGCTGCGGCGCGAAATTGACCGCTAACGCTGGCTGCGCGCCTTGCGCGAGTCGATTTCGGCCAGTTGCGCCTTGAGCAGCAACAGCAGCACGCGCGCGTTCTCCACCGTCAGCGCCAGCGTGCTGCTCGCTTCGCTGCCGTCGTCGCGCGCGGGCGCAGCCTGCACGATGGCGTCGACGCGCGCGCGCACCAGGCCGTGGCTGTTGGAGATGGCCTTGATGCGCTGCAGTTCGATGCTGTAGGTCTTCATGTGACAAGCGTACCCGGACCCTGGAACCCGCCCGCGCGCAAGGTGAGCACCAGCGTGTCGCGGTGGCCGCCACCAGCGGCGTCCAGCGGCTGGATCGGCGTGGTTTCGTGGATCACGCGGGCGTCGTCGAGCAGCAGCGTGGTCCAGGGCTCGCTCAGCGTGAAGCGCAGTCCGGCCGGGCCGTCGGCGTCGAAGACGCGCGTCTCGCCGCCCTTGACCCCGATGCGCGCGGACCAGCACCACCGCGACGAGGTCGACGCCGTCGCGGTGCGCGCCTTCCGGCGTCGGCCGGCCGATGCCGCCGGCGGTGTCGATGCGAAACGGATGCGCCTCGACGAACCAGGGCTGCACGCCGCGCAAGGCCGAAGCGCGAGCCGCCAGCCACAGCAGCAGGCGCGGCCACAATGGCTCGGCCGCCAGGGCCGGATCGAGCGGCTCGAACCAGCGCTCGATGCCGCCGTGCAGCGCGTTGTACTCGAGCGGCTGCCAATGCGCGCGGTGCGGCGCCGCTGTCAGCGCTCGCACCATCGACGATGAAACCGCCATGGCGACGTTGGCGGTAGTGGCCGCCGTCGCGCAGGTGCGTGTCGGGCGGCGAGGTCGTCCCAGTACGCCCACCAGGCGTCGAGCGCGTGCGCCGGCGCGCCCAGGGATTGGTACAGGCCAGCCGCATCGAGCACGGCGTGGCCGCGTTCGCGCAGCGTGGTGTCGACCGCCGCCACGGCCGTGATCGGTGGCGCCAGCAGCGGCGTGGTCACTTGCCGCCGCGCTGGTCGGCCAGCGCGGCGCCGGCCGCCAAGCGCGCAGCTTGGCCTCGGCGACATGGCGGTCCATCGGCGCCAGGCCGCAGTTGGTGCAGGCGATCAGGCGGTCGCGCGCGCACGTACTGCAAGCGCGCGGCCGATCGTGTCGGCCACTTCCTCGGGCGTCTCGATCGCGTCGCTGGCGACGTCGATCACGCCGACCATGACGTCCTTGCCGTCGAGCAGCGCGATCATTTCGATCGGCACGTGCGAGTGCAGGCATTCGAGGCTGATCCTGGTCGATGCGGCTCTTGGCGAGCGCGGGAAAGATCTTCTCGTACTGGCGCCACTGTTCGCCCAGCGTGGCCTTCCAGTGGAGGTTGGCCTCGATGCCGTAGCCGTAGCAGATGTGCACGGCCGTCTTGCAGCGTCAACCCCTGTGCCGCGCGCTCGAGCGCGCTGACGCCCCAGTCGGCCGCCTCGTCGAGGAAGACGTTGAACGCCGGCTCGTCGAACTGGACGATGTCGACGCCGTCGGCCTCCAGCGCCCAGCGCTTCCTGGTTCAGCAGCTCGGCGAAAGCGAAGGCCATCTTGACGCGGTCGCCATAGTAGCGGTCGGCCACGGTGTCGACGATGGTCATCGGCCCGGGCAGCGTGAACTTGGTCAGGCGCCGTGGTGTGCGCGCGCAGCAGTTGCGCCTCGGTGTCGTGCACGCGGCCCTTCAGCGTCAACGGCGCCGATCACCTGCGGCACCATCGCCTTGTAGCGGTCGGCGCGGATGCCCATCTCGACCTTGTGCTCGAAGTCGATGCCCACGACGCGCTCGAGAAAGCCGTGCACGAAGTGCTGGCGCGACTGCTCGCCGTCGCCGATGATCGGCCAGGCCGGCGTCTTCCTGGGCCTTGATCCACATCAGCGTGGCGTCGAGCTTGGCGTCGGCAGCGTCGGCCCCGTGGCGCCCACTGCGGCCACAGCTTGTGCGTCTCGGCCAGCCACGCGGGCTTGGGCAGGCTGCCGGCGATGGCGGTGCGGAACATCGGGTCTCCTGGTACGGTTGACGAGGATAGTTCAGTCGCGACGCCAGCGATCGCCCGCGGCCAGGCCTTGCGGCGAATGCAGCGCGGCCATTGCAGACGCGTCGCCGAGCAGGTGCGCGCGCCACCACAGCGTCGTGACGGCGGCGACGATCTCGTGGTGGCGCGGCTCGCTGTCGGCGGCGCCCGGGCTGCGCTTGAGCGGGCCGAACCGCGCGCGCAGCCGCTTCTCGCCGTTGCCGCCGAACGTCATGTGGTCGGCGCCATCCAGCCACAGCAGCGCGCGTTGGCCGGCGGGCAGGCCGTCGTATACGCGTGCACGGTCTTCGCCGCTCAGCGACTGGCGCAGCGGGTCGCTGTCGGCCGATCCGGTGACAGCCAGGAAGGGTCGCGTCACCGCGGCGAACGCATTTGCCACCTGCCCCGGCGACGGGCTGAAGGCGATGAAGGCCTTGAAGCGCTGATCGGCGGCGCGCTCGGCAGGCACCGGGTAGCGCTGGCCGGCCAGGGCCTGCACCGTGTGCGCACCGAAGGAATGGCCCGAGGCGCCCAGCGCATCCGGTCGGATGCGCGCCCAGCCGGGCTCGCGGCGCTCGGCGCGGCGCATGAGTTCGTCGACGACGAACTGAATGTCGGCCACCCGCTCGCGCAATTGCTCCGCGCTGGCGGCCGAGCGCAATGCCGCCATGCCCTGGAGCATGACGGGCGTATCGCTACCGGGGTGCTGGACATGCAGCACGGCAATTCCGGCCGCTCGCCAGGCCTGGCCCCACACATCCCCACCTTCGCGGTTGCCGCCCAGGCCGTGCGAATGCAGCACCGCTGCGCAGGGTTCGTCACCGTCAGGCCAGCGAATACGCAGCGGCAGGCCGCGGTTGCGGCGGCCGTCGAGCCAGGCATCGTCAACGACAGCGGCCTGTGCGACCCGCTGCGCGAACAGCGTACTGGCGGCCGCGCCGGTTTGCAGCAGGAATCGGCGTCGCTTCATGGCACGATGCTGCACGCGCTTCGTAAAGCGCTGATTGCCGTCAGGCCAGGACTTCCGGGTTCACCGGGGTCAGCGCCGGCTTGCCGCCGAGAATGGCAATCAGGTTGTCGGCCGCCAGCTTCGCCATCGCCATGCGCGTGGGCACGGTGGCGCTGGCGATGTGCGGCGTGAGCACGACGTTGGGCACGCCGAGCAGCTCCGGGTGCACCTGTCGGCTCGCCTTCGAAGACGTCGAGTCCGGCCGCGGCGATGCGGCGCTCGGCGCAGCGCCTGCGCCAGCGCCGCGTCGTCGACGACGCCGCCGCGCGCGATGTTGGTCAGCGTCGCGGTCGGCTTCATCAGCGCCAGCTCGGCCGCACCGACGGCATGGTGGCTGGAAGGCGAATACGGCACCACGATGCACCAGGTGGTCGGCCTGGCGCAGCAACTCGTCCTTGCTCGACGTAGCGCGCACCGAGCTGGGCTTCGAGCGCGGGCGCGAGCCGGCGAGCGGTTGTGGTAGATCACCTTCATGCCGAAGCCGAGCGCACCGCGCCGCGCGATGGCCTGGCCGATGCGGCCCATGCCCAGGATGCCGAGCGTGGCGCCGTGCACGTCGGCGCCGGCGAACATGTCGTAGCACCATTCGCTGCCAACGCCCGGCGCGCAGGAAATGTTCGCTCTCGGCGATGCGGCGCGCGGCGGCCATCATCAGCGCGAAACCGAAGTCGGCGGTGGTTTCGGTCAGCACGTCGGGCGCGTTGGTGACGAGCACGCCGCGCGCGGTGCAGGCCGCGACGTCGATGTTGTTGTAGCCGACCGCCATCGTGCACAGGGCGCGCAGGTCCGGGCAGGCGTCGAGCAGCGCGGCGTCGATCGGCTCGGTGCCGGAGATGAAGACCCCGACCTTGCCCTGCAGTCGGCGCAGCAACTCGTCGCGCGACCAATCGACCGGCTGGTCGTTGGCCTCGACCTCGAAATGCGCTTCCAATCGCGCCGCCACTTCAGGAAATATATGGCGGGCCACCAGGACCGCCGGGCGCGTGCCCGTGGTCATGGCTTGGCCGCTGGAACGGCACTTATTGGTGCAGTGGCCGCCCGCTCGTTGATCGGGTGCCCATGCCAACCGACGAGCACCAACATCACGAAGTAGCCGAGCACATAGCCGACTGCGACATGCCAGCCACCCTTGAGCCATTGCCACACCGACTTGGCTTCGGGGTACATGTTCGACAACGCCACACCGGCCGACGAGCCAAACCAGATCATCGAGCCGCCGAAGCCCACCGCATAGGCCAGAAAACCCCAGTCGTACCCGTCCTGGCGGATCGCCAGGGCAGTGAGCGGGATGTTGTCGAACACCGAGGAGATGAAGCCCAGGCCGAACGCCGATTGCCACGACGCAGCAGGCAAGTGCTGCACCGGCATCAGCGACGCGCACCAGACCAGCGCGAGCAGGAACACGCTGCCCTTGAAAGCGCCGTGCAACAAACTCCAGTTCGGCGCGCGCAATGGCGCAGAGACCACTAGAGCAAGCGATCACCGCGACACCAATCACGGGCAGGTGTTCGAGCACGTCGGGTGCGTTCAGGTTGAACCAGATGTTCGCGCCGATCGCCGCCAGAAGTATGAAGAACACGATCGACAGGCGCGCCCATTCGACATGCACCCCCGGCGTGTCGTCCTTCTGGATCGGCTGAAAGGCATGTTGCTGCCGCGCGGCGAAGACGCCGAAGAACGCCAGCGCGACGGCGCCGCCGACATAGGCCTCGAGCACCCACAGCGGGTTGGCCCCGGCGATCCACATCATCGTGGTCGTCGTGTCGCCGACCACGCTGCCGGCACCGCCGGCATTGGAGGCGGCGACGATCGCCGCCAGGTAGCCGATGTGCACGCGGCGCTGGAACAGCACGTGCGGCCATCGTGCCGCCGATCATCGCCGCGGCGATGTTGTCGAGAAAGCCCGACATCACGAACACGCCGATCAGGAGCACGAAGCCGCCTTTCCAGTCGTCGGCCAGCAGATTGCGGCAGCAACTCGGGCAAGCGGCTCTTTTCGAAATGGTCGGCCAGCAGTGCGAAGCCGAGCAGGAGACCGAGCAGGTTGGCCAGCGTGACCCACTCGTGGCCCACGTGCGCCGTCAACCCGGCGAGGCCGGCGCCACCCTTGAAGCCGGTGAAAAGCCACTGGTAGAGCGTGATCGCCGCGGCGCCGCTCAGCGCAACCTGCAAGGTTCGCGAATGGAACAGCGCGACGCCGAGCAAGGTCAGTGCGAACAGCACGAAATCGAGTGGGACACCGGCGATCGTCATCAAGTGGCTCCTCGGGCGATGATTCTTGTCAGCGCCGGGATTCTAGGGGGCCGCTCATTCGAGAAAGCGCGCGAACGACCCGACCGGCTCGCGCTCGGTGACGAGCGTGTTCTCGACCGCGCTCGCGTCGGCGTAGCCGAGCGACATGCCGCAGACCACCATCTCGGTCGGCGGGCAGTCGCAGGTGTTCGGTGATGATGCGGTGGAACTGCATGAAGGCCGCCTGCGGGCAGGTGTCCAGGCCGCGCCCGCGCGCCGCGACCATGACGTTCTGCAGGAACATGCCGTAGTCGAGCCAGCTGCCCTGGCGCAGGATCGCGGTCGATGCGTGAAGATCAGCCCGACCGGCGCGTCGAAGAAGCGGTAGTTGCGACCATGCTGCGCGTGCATGCCTGGCCTTGTCGGTGCTTGCCGATGCCGAGCAGCCCGTACAGGTCCCAGCCGATCTTGCGCCGCCGCTCGAGGTACGGCGAGATCCACTCGGTCGGGTAGTAGTCGTACTCGCCGACATCGGCGCCGACCGAGGCGGCCGCGCATTCGCGTCGTGCGCGGCCAGGATCCGGTTCGACAGGCTGGCCTTCGACGCACCGGTCAGCACCGTCACTTTCCATGGTTGCGTGTTCGCGCCAGAGGGCGCACGCGACGCGACGGCAAGGATGTCCTCGACCACCTGGCGCGGTACGGGCGTTGGCAGGAACGCCCGCACTGAGTGGCGTGATGTGATCGCCGCGTCGACCGCGGCGATGAACTCTGGCGGGGGCTGCGACGTCATCGCGGGATTGTGACGGTGCAGCGAAAACGCCGCGGCGCTAGGGTCGGATCCCTAGAAATGGTGCGACGCAGCAAAAAGTGCTTGCAAAGACCATCACGCCCCCTACAATTCAGTCCATGTTGCATTGCAGCAATTTCTTTAGCCCCACCCCGCAACCCCCACGGAGAATCACCATGCTGACCACTGAACAACTGATCGCTGCCCACAAAGCCAACGTCGAAACCCTCTTCGGCCTGACCAACAAGGCCTTCGAAGGCGTCGAAAAGCTCGTCGAACTGAACCTGCAAGTCGCCAAGTCCGCAATCGGCGAAGCCGCCGACACCACCAAGGCCGCCCTGTCGGTCAAGGACGCGCAAGAACTGCTGGCCCTGCAAGCCGGCCTGCTGCAACCGGCCGCCGAAAAGGCCGCCGCCTACAGCCGCCACCTGTATGACATCGCCGCGGCCACCAATGCCGAAGTGACCAAGGTCGTCGAAGCCCAGATCGGCGACGCGCAGAAGAAGTTCATGGGCCTGGTCGACAGCGCCGTCGAAGAACGCGCCGGCCGGCAGCGAGAACGCCGTCGCCCTGGTGAAGCTCGGCCGTCGCCGCCGCCAACAACGCCTTCGAAAGCGTGCAAAAGGCCGCCAAGCAAGCCGCCGACGTCGCCGAAGCCAACTTCCAGGCCGTGACCAGCACCGCCGTCAAGGCCACGCAAGGCACGACCAAGGCCAAGCGCGCTGCCTGAGCCCAAGCCAATCGATTGAACTTAGGAGCACCGAAAGCATCTGACATTGGCCCCTGTGGTTAAAGCTGCGGTGGGCTTTCATTGGTTGTCTCCTCGGTACCTGGTCTCACGGTACCTTTCCGGCCCGGTGGCAACACCGGGCCGTTTATTTTTCTAGCGCGTCAGCGCGGCAATGCGCGCGCGCAATTCAGCCCAAGCCGGCCAATGCGGCCTCGCGGCCGGCCAGGATCGCACGCTGGCGCGCCGCGAAGTCGGCGCTGCCGACGCCGATCAGCTTGGGGCGAAAGCACCACGTCGGCATCGCGCAACTCGAAGCTGGTGATGCTGCTGCCCATGATCGCGAAGGTCTGCAGCAGCATGCGCATCGCGTCGCCGGTGGCCTGGCCTTCGGGTGCGGCTGGAGATGTCGACCGCGATCACCAGTTCGGCACCCATCTGGCGCGCAAAGCGCACCGGCACCGGCGAGACCAGGCCGCCGTCGACGTACTCGCGCTCGCCGATGCTCACCGGCTGGAAGACCGCCGGCACCGCGCTCGAGGCGCGCACCGCGACTGCCGGCATCGCCGCGCTGGAACAGGATCGGCCTGGCCGCTGTCGAGGTCGGTGGCGACGATGCCCAGCGGCACCTTCATCTTCTCGATCGCCGCGCCCCCGGTCTGCTCGCGCACGTAACGCGCGAGCGCTTCGCCGCGAATCAGCGCCGCGGCCGGGGAACGACCAGTCGGTGATCGCCGATTCGTCCATCGCCGACGGCCAGCATGCCGAGTTCGGCGCCACTCTTGCCGGACGCGTAGAGCGCGGCCACCAGGCTGCCGGCCGAGGTGCCGACCACCAGTTCCGGCCGGATACCGGACTCTTCCAGCACCTGGATCACGCCGATGTGGGCGAAGCCACGCGCGGCGCCACCGCCGAGCGCCAGGCCGATGCGCGGCGCGCGCGGCGGCACAGGTGGCAGGTCCGGCGTCGATGGTGTCGTGGGCGCCACAGGGGGTGGCCGCGTGGAACAAGCCACCGCCAGCAGCGCGAGGCCGGCCACGACGAAGCGCCGCCGCGAGGCAGGAACTGCCGGACTGGGTCTCATTGCTGCGATTCTAGGAGTCGGCCAGCCGCCCTTAATGCATCTGGAGTATTAGCAACCAACTTCTTTGTTCTTCTCGTATATATGAAGGTTTCCTAGAGTCGCGGCATGGAATTGACTGCCGTCATGTCTGGCTTTGCCGTTGGCGCGATCGTCGGGCTGACGGGCGTGGGTGGCGGCTCGTTGATGACGCCGCTGCTGATCGGCGCGTTCAAGCTCAATCCAGCCGTCGCGATCGGTACCGACCTGTGGTTTGCCGGCCTCACCAAGACGGGCGGCGCAATTGCCCACCACCGCCATGGACACGTCGACCGCGGCATCACCAAACTGCTGCTGCTCGGCAGCTTGCCGGCCGCAGCCGCCACCGTTGCCTGGATGCACGTCACCGGCCTGACCAAGGCCTGGGCCGGCGTGCTGACGCTGTCGCTCGGCGTCGCTCTGCTGCTGACCGCCGTGGTGGTGGCCAACCGCCCGGTGTGGCAGAGGCTGGGGCTGCGGCTCGAGGGCTGGATCCCCGACCACCGCAAGCCGTTGCTGACCGTGCTGGTGGGCGCCCTGCTCGGCGTGCTCGTCACGCTGTCGTCGGTCGGCGCCGGGGCGATCGGCGCCACCCTGATCCTGCTGCTCTACCCGCGCCTGCCCGCGCAGCAGGTGGTCGGCACCGACATCGCCTATGCCGTGCCGCTGACCCTGGTCGCCGGCATCGGCCACGCCACGCTCGGCCATGTCGACTGGGCCCTGCTGGCCGCATTGTTGCTGGGCTCGGTGCCCGGCATCTGGCTCGGCGCACGCCTGACCAAATCACTGCCGGACAAACTGATCCGCACGCTGCTAGCGGGTTCGCTCGTCGTGGCGGGCGTGAGAGTCATCCAATGATGAACCACCCCCACGCTCGCGGCCTGGCCGCTTTGCTGCCCCCCGTGGCGGCGCAGGCCCCCTTTGGGGCGGCCAGGCAGGAGACCTGATGTACCAATACACCGACTTCGACCGCCAGTTCGTGCGCGCGCGCGCGGCGCAATTTCGCGACCAGCTGGAGCGCAACCTGACGGGCGAACTCGGCGACGACGAGTTCCGCCCGCTGCGCCTGCAAAACGGCTGGTACGTCCAGCGCCATGCGCCGATGCTGCGCGTGGCCGTGCCCTACGGCGAGTTGAGCAGCGCGCAGCTGCGCGAGCTGGCGCTCATCGCGCGCGAGTTCGACCGCGGCTACGGCCACTTCACGACGCGCCAGAACCTGCAGTACAACTGGATCCCGCTCGCGCAGGCGGCCGACGTGATGGACCTGCTGGCCGAGGTCGACATGCACGGCATCCAGACCAGCGGCAACTGCATCCGCAACATCACCAGCGACGCGCTGGCCGGCATTGCGCCCGACGAGGTCGTCGACCCGCGGCCGTACTGCGAAATCCTGCGCCAATGGAGCACGCTGCATCCCGAGTTCGCCTTCCTGCCGCGCAAGTTCAAGATCGCCGTCACCGGCGCCAGCGAAGACCGCGCCGCGACGCTGGCACGACATCGGCCTGCACCTGGTGAAGAACGAGGCCGGCGAGGTCGGCTTCAAGGTGCTGGTCGGCGGCGGCATGGGCCGCACGCCGGTCATCGCCACGCTGGCCAGCGAGTTCGTGCCGTGGCAGCAGATCCTGGTCTACATCGAGGCCATCGTGCGGGTCTACAACCGCTACGGCCGGCGCGACAACATCTACAAGGCGCGCATCAAGATCCTGGTCAAGGCCGAGGGGACGAAGTTCTTCGACGCGGTGAACGCCGAGTTCGCCGCAATTCTCGAGCGCGATACCGACGGCGCGGCGCACCTGATCTCGCAGCCCGAGCTCGACCGCGTTTCGGCATCGTTCGTGTTGCCACCCGGCCTGAAGCCCGCGCCGGCCGGCTTTGCCGCCGACGCCAGCAACGACGCGCCGCTGGCCTTCACCCGCTGGTGCGAGCGCAACGTGCACGCCCACCGCCTTCCCGGCTACCGCGCCGTCACGCTGTCGCTCAAGCGCGCCGGCCAGGCCCCGGGCGACGCCACCGACGAGCAGATGGAACAGGCCGCCGCGATCGCCGAGCGCTTCAGCCAGGCCGAGCTGCGCGTCACGCACGACCAGAACCTGCTGCTGCCCTGGGTGCGCGAAAGCGACCTGTTCGCCCTGTGGCAGGCGGCCAAAGCGGCCGGCTTCGCCAACCCGAACATCGGCCTGCTCACCGACATGATCGCCTGCCCCGGCGGCGACTTCTGCGCGCTGGCCAATGCGCGCTCGATCCCGATGGCGGCGCAGATCACCGAGCGCTTCACCGACCTCGACGAGCTGTACGACATCGGCGACATCGACCTGCACATCAGCGGCTGCATCAACTCCTGCGGCCACCACCACAGCGGCCACATCGGCATCCTCGGCGTCGACAAGGACGGCACGGAGTGGTACCAGGTCACGCTCGGCGGCTCCGACGGCAAGCTGGCCAGCGGCGCTTCGGTGCCGGGCAAGGTGATCGGCCCATCGTTCGCCGCCGACGAGGTGGCCGACGTGATCGAGGCGGTGATCGACACCTACCGGCGCGAGCGCCAGCCCCGGCGAGCGCTTCATCGACAGCGTGCGCCGCCTGGGCACGGCACCGTTTCGCGCCGCCACCGACGCGGTGCGCCGCCACCGCCACCGCCACTGCACCGCCAACGCACGCACCGCAACTGCAGCCGCCGAGTGAATCGACCGCCGAGCCTGACCATGCAATTCATCGACTCCACGCACGACCACTGGCACGCCGCCGATCGACAAGGACGGCCCGCTGCCGACGCCCGGCGCCGCGCGCCGCGCGCCTTCTCACGCTCGAGCAATGGCAGGCGGTGCGCGAGCATTGGCCGCGCGAGGTGCACGCTGGCGTCGTGGTGCCCAACGACGTCGACGTCGAGTCGATCGCGCCCGACCTGCCGCGCCTGGCGCTCGGTCGCGCTGCAGTTCCCGAAGTGGATCGATGGCCGCGCCTACAGCCAGGCGCGCATGCTGCGCCGGCGCCTGCGCTTCGAGGGCGAGGTGCGCGCCACCGGCGAGGTGCTGGTCGACATGCTGCCGCTGCTGCAGCGCACCGGCTTCGACGCCGCCGCAACTGCGCGCCGACCAGAGCCACGAGGCCGGCCGGCGCGCGCTGCGCTTCTTTGCCGCGCCACTACCAGGGCGACGTGCGCCAGACCCAGCCCCTGTTTGCGCGGAGCGCATGCATGAACGCCGTCGAACTGCACGCACGCCCGAGCGACGGCTTCGAGGCCAAGCTGGCGCACGCCACCGCGGTGCTGACCTCGGCCGCCGCCGAGCATGGCGCGCACATCGTGCAGGCCACCAGCCTGGGCGCCGAGGACATGGTCGTCACCGACCTGATCGCGCGCGGGCAGCTGCCCATCGCCATCGGCACGCTCGAGACCGGCATGCTGCACGCCGAGACGCTGGCGCTGCTGGCGCGCATCGAGTCGCACTACGGCTTGCAGGTGCAGGTGATGCGCCCGGCGCACGAAGCCGTGGTGCAGTTCGTGGCCCGGAACGGCGAGCGCGCGATGTACGAGAGCATCGAGCTGCGCAAGGCCTGCTGCGCCATCCGCAAGCTCGAGCCGCTGGGCCGCCTGCTGGCAGGCAAGACGGCCTGGATCACCGGCCTGCGCCGCGAGCAGTCCGGCACCCGCGCCGCGGTGCCGTTCACCGAGCGCGACGACCAGCGGCCGCCTCAAGTTCAACCCGCTGGCCGACTGGAGCTGGGGCGACGTCTGGCACTACATCGCCGATCCACGAGCGTGCCCTACAACCCGCTGCACGACCAGTTCTATCCCAGCATCGGCTGCGCGCCGTGCACGCGCGCCATCGCCCTGGGCGAGGACTTCCGCGCCGGCCGCTGGTGGTGGGAAGACGAAGCCGCCAAGGAGTGCGGCCTGCACGTCAAGCAACGTCCGAAGGAGTTGCCGCATGAACGCGCCGTTGTCGATCGACAAATTGCTGCCTCCGCTGGACCACCACCACCTCGACGCGCTCGAGGAAGAAGCCATCTTCATCCTGCGCGAGGTGGCCGCCGCGTTCGAGCGCCCGGCGCTGCTGTTCTCCGGCGGCAAGGATTCCTGCGTCGTGCTGCGCCTGGCCGAGAAGGCCTTCAAGCAGCGAGTGCGCGGCAATCAGTTCGAGGCCGCCTGCCCTTCCCGCTGTTGCATGTCGACACCGGCCACAACTTCCCTGAAGTGATCGAGTTCCGCGACCGCCGCGTGGCCGAAATGGGCGAGCGCCTGGTCGTCGGCCATCTCGACGATTCGATCGCGCGCGGCACGGTGCGCCTGGCGCACGCGCTCGAATCGCGCAACGGCCACCAGACGGTGACGCTGCTCGAAGCGATCGAGGAACACCGCTTCGACGCCCTGATCGGCGGCGCGCGCCGCGACGAAGAAAAGGCGCGCGCCAAGGAACGCATCTTCATCGCACCGCGACAGCTTCGGCCAATGGCAGCCCAAGGAGCAGCGGCCCGAGCTGTGGACGCTGTTCAACACCCGGCACCGCCCGGGCGAGCACTTCCGCGTCTTCCCGATCAGCAACTGGACCGAGCTCGACGTGTGGCTCTACATCGCGCGCGAGAACATCCCGCTGCCGGCCCTGTACTTCGCGCACCAGCGCGAGGTGATCCGGCGCAAGGGCCTGCTGGTGCCGGTGACCGAGGTCACGCCGGCGCAGACGGGCGAGACCATCGAAACCGCGCAGGTGCGCTTTCGCACCGTCGGCGACATGACCTGCACCTGCCCGGTCGAGAGCCCCGCCGCCAACGCCGCCGAGATCGTCGCCGAGACGCTGACGGTGACGGTCAGCGAGCGCGGCGCCACGCGCATGGACGACCGCAGCTGCGACGCGTCGATGGAGCGGCGCAAGAAGGAAGGGTATTTCTGATGAGCGCGGTTTTGAATCCGGCCGTGTCCGCGCCGACGTCGCGCGCGCTGCGCTTCCTCACCGCCGGCAGCGTCGACGACGGCAAGAGCACGCTGATCGGCCGCCTGCTGTTCGACAGCCGCGCGATCCTGGCCGACCAGCTCGACACGCTCGAGCGTCGCGCGGCGGGCGAGCCGATCGATCTGTCGCTGCTGACCGACGGCCTCGAGGCCGAGCGCGAACAGGGCATCACCATCGACGTGGCCTACCGCTACTTCGCCACCCGCGCACGCAAGTTCATCATCGCCGACGCGCCGGGCCACGAGCAGTACACGCGCAACATGGTGACCGCCGCCGCCGGCAGCGACGCGGCGGTGGTGCTGGTCGACATCACCAAGCTCGATTGGCAGACCCAGCCCGTGGCGCTGCTGCCGCAGACGCGCCGCCATGCGCTGCTGGCGCACCTGCTGCGCGTGCCCAGCATCGTGTTCGCCATCAACAAGCTCGACGCCGTCGACGCCCCCGGCGTGGCCTTCGACGCCGTCAGCACGGCGCTGCGCGCCTTTGCCGGCGAGGCCGGCCTGGTGGTCAGCGCCATCGTGCCGGTGTCGGCGCTGCGCGGCGACAACGTCACCCAGGCCGTGGCCGGTGAGTGGCAGGCCTGGTACGACGGCCCGTCGCTGCTGCAGGTGCTGGAATCGCTGCCCGCCGCCGACGAGAGCGTCGATGGCCCGCTCGCCGTGCCGGTGCAATACGTCGCCCAGGAGGGCGACGGCACCGGCCACCAGCCGCGCACGCTGTGGGGCCGCATCGCGCACGGCCGCGTGCGGGCCGGCGACCCGATGCAGGTGTTCCCGAGCGGCGAGCGGGCGCAGGTGGTCGCGCTGCGCCGTGCCGGCGAGAACGTGGCCCAGGCGCAAGCCGGCCAGTCGGCCGGCCTCGTGCTCGACCGCCAGCTCGACGTCTCGCGCGGCGACTGGATCGCCACGCCCGGCACGCTGCTGGCCACGCAGCGCTTCACGGCCACGCTCGCCTGGCTCGACACCGAGCCCGCCGCCATCGGCCGCAAGTACTGGGTGCGCCACGGCAACCGCTGGGTGCAGGCGCGCATCAGCGCGATCGAGCAGCGGCTCGACATCCACACGCTGGCCCCGACCGACGCGCATCAACTGGCCGTCAACGAGATCGGCCACGTGGTCATCGAGACGCAGCAGCCGCTGCCGCTGCGAGCCCTATGCGACAACCGCGTCGGCGGCGCGCTGATCGTCGTCGACCCGACCAGCAACCGCACCAGCGGCGCGCTGCTGGTCGAGGCCGTTGCCCCATGACGCCCGTGGTCTTCATCGGCGCCGGCCCCGGCGCGGCCGACCTGATCACGCTGCGCGGCGCAGCGCCTGGCGCAGGCCGACGTGGTGCTGTTCGATGCGCTCACCGACCCGGCCCTGCGCGAGCTGGCGCCCGCGGCGCGCTGGATCGACGTCGGCAAGCGCGGCTTTCGCGACAGCACCGGCCAGGCCGCGATCAACGCGCTGCTGGTCAAGCACGCGCGCGAGCGGCCGCGCGGTGGTGCGCCTGAAGGGCGGCGACCCGAGCGTGTTCGGCCGCCTCGAAGAGGAGCTGCAGGCGCTGGCCGCGGCCGGCATCGCCTGCGAGGTGGTGCCCGGCGTCACCGCCGCCATCGCCGCCGCCGCGGCCACGCAACGCCCGCTGACGCGGCGCGGCAGCGGCCGCAGCGTGAGCCTGACCACCGCCATGACGCGCAGCGGCGAGCTGCACGCCTCGCGCAGCGCCGACACCGAGGTGTTCTACATGGCCGGGCAAGCAGCTCGCCGCACTGGGCCGGCGCTGCTGCAGGCCGGCTGGCCGGCGGACACGCCGGTGCGTGGTGTCGCGCGCCGGCTGGCCCGACCAGCTGCACAGCGACCACCGTGTCGCCACATTGGCCGAGGCCGCGCGTGCTGCACGCCGGCCGGCCGACGGTCGTGACGGTCGGCGCGGGCGCGGCGCCGCTGGCCGGCGCGCCGAAGCCGCGGTGCCGGCGACGCGCAACATACCCCTGCAGCGACAGGCTCGGCTGTCACCGTAAAATCCCGGCCTCCCGCCGCATCGTCGCCCGCAGGCTCGTCCCTGGCCCGCGGACCGCACGTCAGCGCACGTCCATCCAAGCCGCACCCGCCATGACCCACGTCGTCCTCGAATCGTGCATCCGCTGCAAGTACACCGACTGCGTCGACGTGTGCCCGGTCGACTGTTTCCGCGAAGGGCCGAACATGCTGACCATCGACCCCGACGAGTGCATCGACTGCGCGGTGTGCATTCCCGAGTGCCCGGTCAACGCCATCCTGCCCGAGGAAGACGTGCCGCAGGACCAGCAGCACTTCATCAAGCTCAATGCCGAGCTGGCCAAGAAGCTGGCCGAGCATCACCAAGCGCAAGCCCGCGCCGGCCGACGCCGACGACTGGAAAGACAAGCAACGGACAAGCTCGACGCAGCTGATCCGCTGAGCGGTGAGCATCGCTGACGCATGGACCTCGACCGAACCGCAGTGACGACCGCGACGCCCGACGGCCGATCGAAACCGATGCGGTGATCGTCGGCGCCGGCCCGGTCGGCCTGTTCCAGGTGTTCGAGCTCGGCCTGCTGGAGATCAAGGCCCACGTCATCGACTCGCTGGCCTACGCCGGCGGCCAGTGCGTCGAGCTGTACCCCGACAAGCCGATCTACGACATCCCCGCCGTGCCGGTGTGCACCGGCCAGGAGCTGACCGACAACCTGCTGCAAGCAGATCGAGCCGTTCGGCGCGACCTTCCACCTCGGCCAGGAAGTGACCGCGGTGCACAAGCAGCGACGACGGCCGCTTCTACGTCGAGACCACCAAGGGCACGCGCTTCCTCACCAAGACGATCTTCATCGCCGGCGGCGTCGGCTCGTTCCAGCCGCGCACGCTGAAGGTCGACGGCCTCGAACGGTTCGACGACACGCAGCTGCATCTACCGCGTGCAGCGACCCGGCGCAGTTCGCCGGCAAGAACCTCGTGATCGTCGGCGGCGGCGACTCGGCGCTCGACTGGGCGCTGAACTTCGCCGCAGCGACGGCCCGAACAAGGCCGAGAGCGTGATCCTGATGCACCGCCGCGACGGCTTCAAGGCCGCGCCGGCCATCGTGGCAAGATGCACGAGCTGTGCGACGCGCTGGAGATGCAGTTCATCGTCGGCCAGGTCACCGGCTTCGAGGAAGCGCGACGGCCGGCTCACCGGCGTGCAAGGTCACCGGCGCGCGACGGCGTGACGCGCGTGGTGCCGCTGGACATGCTGCTGGTGTTCTTCGGCCTGTCGCCCAAGCTCGGGCCGATCGCCGACTGGGGCCTGGACATCGAGCGCAAGCAGCTCATGGTCGACACCGAGAAGTTCGAGACCAACGTGCCGGGCATCTTCGCGGTCGGCGACATCAACACCTACCCGGGCAAGAAGAAGCTGATCCTGTCGGGCTTTCACGAGTGCGCGCTGGCCGCCTTCGGCGCCGCGCCCTACGTCTTCCCGGACAAGCGCATCCACCTGCAGTACACGACCACCAGCCCGAAGCTGCACAAGGTGCTGGGCGTGGAGACGCCGGTGTTCGATTGACTGGAGCAGTGATAATCTGCGCCGCTGCGTCGCGACGTGCTGACGCGCGCGCATTCGCTAGGGGTGTTGGGGCTCGATCAGAGCGCCGACTGAGAAAGTCCCTTTGAACCTGATTGAGGTAATCCTCGCGCAGGGAAGCCGTCCGCTCAGGGCCAGCGCCATTTGGCGTTCGCCGTTGTCCGTGCCGCCACCCTGTGTCCGACCACCGAGAACCGCATGGCACGCCCGACCCGCTTTCACCACCGCCGCACTGCGCTGGCCACCCTGCTGGCGCTCATCGCTTGCGCGGCCCAGGCACAAGAGACGCAACGCATCACGATCACCGGCCGCGCCGAACCCGCGGCACCCGGCGTGGCCGGCTTCGGCGACCTGCCGCTGTCGCGAACACCGCTGGCGCCAGCGCCGTCAGCGAAACCGACGCTGCGCGACAACGGCCTGCGCAGCCTGGCCGACCTGACGCGGCTTGATGCCAGCCTGTCGCGACGCCTACAACGCCGAGGGCTACTGGAGCTTCCTCACGGTGCGCGGCTTCACGCTCGACAACCGCTACAACTACCGCCGCGACGGCCTGCCGATCAACGCCGAGACGTCGATCGCGCTCGACAACAAGGACGGCATCGAGGTGCTGAAGGGCATCAGCGGCATGCAGGCCGGCACCAGCGCGCCGGGCGGGCTGGTGAACTTCGTCGTCAAGCGGCCCGACGCGCGCCGTGCGCAGCGCCAGCTTCGAAGCCCGCCAGGGCGGCGGCAGCGCGCTGGCGGTGGACCTCGGCGAGCGCTTCGGCAACGGCGAAGTGTTCGGCCTGCGCGTGAACGCGGCCTACGAAGACCTGCGCCCGCAGACCCGCAACGCGCGATGGCCACCGCAGCCTGGTCGCGGTGGCCGGCGACTGGCGCCTGCCGCAGCGACACCCTGCTCGAGGCCGAGTTCGAATCCAGCCGCCAGCAGCAGCCCAGCGTGCCGGGCTTCAGCCTGCTCGGCGACCGGTGCCGACGCCCGCGACCGACCCGCGCATCAACCTCAACAACCAGCCCTGGTCGCAGCCGGTGGTGTTGAACGGCAACACCGCCTCGCTGCGCTTCACGCAGACGCTTGCGCCCGATTGGCGTGCGCGCTTGCACGCGATGACGCAGCGCCTGCGCAGCGACGACCGCATCGCCTTCCCCTTCGGCTGCAGCGCCGAGGGCCGCTTCGACCGCTATTGCAGCGACGGCAGCTTCGACCTCTACGACTTCCGCAGCGACGGCGAAAAGCGCCGCAGCGACGCGCTCGACGTGGGCGTCGAAGGCAGCATCGCCGTGGCCGGCACCACGCACCATGTCAGCACCGGCGTGCTCGCGACCCACTTCGAAGCCCGCCTGCCACCGCAGGCCTTCAACTTCGTCGGCACCGGCCGCATCGACGGCAGCGTGGCGCGTGCCCGCGGCGCCGCTGCCGCTCGCCGACGTCGCCAACCGCAACGAGCGCAGCACCGAGTGGTACGTGCGCGACCGCGGTCGAACTCGCGCCGCGCTGGAGCCTGTGGGGCGGCCTGCGCCACACAAGCCTGCGCCGCGAAGTCGAACAGAGCTTCACCACGCCCTGGCTGGCGCTGGCCTGGCAGGCCGAGCCGCAGACCCTGCTCTACGCCAACTGGGGCAAGGGCGTCGAGAGCGAAGTGGCACCCAACCTGCCGATGTACACCAACGCCGCACGCGCCCTGCCCGCGCTGCAAAGCCGGCAGCTCGAAGTCGGCCTCAAGCATGCGCGCGAGGGCATCGAGTCTCGCTCGCCGCGTTCGACATCACGCGGCCGCAGAGCGGCGACATCGGCACCTGCGACGGCAGCGACGGCAGTTGCACCCGCGCCATCGACGGCAACGCCGGCACCGCGGCATCGAAGCGCAGCTCGACACGCAGACTGGCGCATGGCGCTGGCAAGCCAGCGTGCTCCTGCTGCACGCGCGCCGCGAAGGCTCGGCCAACGCCACGCTGAACGGCCTGCCGCCGCCCAACGTGCCGGCGGCCAGCCTGCGCCTGCAAGCCGGCTACGAACTGAGTGCCCGGCGCCGACGCTGCAGGCCAGCGCTGAGCCACGAGGCCTCGCGCAGCGTGCTGCCCGACGACAGCGCGCACATCCCCGCGTGGACCCGCCTCGACCTCGGCGCCAAGCTGCAGCAGCAACTCGCCGGCACCACGCTCACCTGGCGCGCCGGCATCGACAACCTGATCGACACGCCGCGCGTGGAAGGAATCGCCCTACCAGTTCGGCCACGTGTACCTGTTCCCGCTGGCGCCGCGCACGCTGCGCCTGTCGCTGCAGGCCAGGCTCTGACGCGCAGAACCCCTCCGCTATAATGCCCGGCTGTTCCCCGATAGCTCAGTTGGTAGAGCGCCGGACTGTTAATCCGTAGGTCCCTGGTTCGAGCCCAGGTCGGGGAGCCAGGAATCCAGTGTTGACGGGCCTTTCAGACCCCCTCACCTTTGTCCGCCGGTGTAAAGGCGGGCGATTGCTGAAAGGGTCCATCATGGCCAAGTTGAATGAATCCGCCGGTCTGTCGGCCGTCTCGTCTTCCACCGAGGCAGCTCGCGCGGCACGCGATCCCGAAGACCAGCTACCGCCGGAGGGCTGGCGGACCGGTTATGCGCTGCAAGCATTGGGCGACATCAACGCCCTGGCTGACCTGGTCGCGGTCGAGGGCGACAACATCGACCAGATCGCCGCCCACGCGCTCATGGTGCGCCTGGTGCACCTGTCGACCATCGGCTTGTCCGCACTGGGCGATGAAAGAATCGAGCGCAGCGACCTGCATCTCCAGCTGTACGGCCACGGCATCAGCCGGGGGGCGCGGTCATGAGTGCCGCCGAGCTGCCGCTGCGCGCCGGCCACCTGACGATCGCCGCGCTGGTCGACCTCTACATGGCGCACTACGAAGGCCGCGACACCACCCGCGTGCAGCGCCTGTCGTGGTGGGTGGAGCGCCTGGGGGGCGTTCGCATCGATGAGGTGAGCGATGACTGTTGGCGCCGACCGAAAACTGAGCCACTTTTGAGGGTTGTGCCGACCCAAAACTGAGCCAGGTGTTCAACCTACCCTGCTGCATTTTTGTGCAGCAGGGGAAGAGGAGTGATCACCATGGACATGATTGGCAGGATCCGGCGGTTGCACAGCCGGAGGCAAGAAGTCGGAGCGCGAGATCGCGCGCATCGACGGGGCTGTCGCGCAACACGGTTGCGCAAGTGGCTGCACGGCGCAGGTGCGATGGCCCGCCGAAGTACCGGCGCGGCGAGCAGCCGAGCAAGCTCACGCGCGTTCCACGAGGCGCTCAAGCAGGCGCTGAAGGCCGACGCACGGCGACCCAAGCACGAGCGGCGCACGGCCAAGGCGCTGTACGCCGAGATCAAGGCCGCCGGCTACGCCGGCGGCTACACGCCGCGTCACCGACTTCATCCGGGCGTGGCGCCAGGGCGAAGGCCAGGCGGTATCGGTCAACGCCTTCGTGCCGCTGGCCTTCGAGCTCGGCGAGGCGTTCCAGTTCGACTGGAGCGAAGAAGGCCTGGTGGTCGGCGGCATCTACTACCGGATGCAGGTCTCGCACATGAAGCTGTGCGCCAGCCGCGCCTTCTGGCTGGTGGCCTACCCGAGCCAGGGCCACGAGATGCTGTTCGATGCCCACACGCGCAGCTTCACCGCGCTGGGCGGCATCGCCCGGCGCGGCATCTACGACAACATGAAGACGGCGGTCGACAAGGTCAAGAAGGGCAAGGGCCGCATCGTCAACGCGCGCTTTGCCGTGATGTGCGCGCACTACCTGTTCGATCCCGACTTCTGCAACGTCGCCTCGGGCTGGGAGAAGGGCGTCGTCGAGAAGAACGTGCAGGACAGCCGGCGGCGCATCTGGCTCGACGCGGCCAAGCAGCGCTTCGGCTCGCTTCGCCGAACTCAACGCCTGGCTGGGCGACGCGCTGCCGGGCGCTGTGGGACGAGCTGCGCCACCCCGAGCACGACCAGTTCAGCGTGGCCGAGATGCTCGAGCACGAGCGGGCGCACCTGATGCCCATGCCCGACGCCGTTCGACGGCTACGTCGAGAAGCCGGCGCGGGTGTCCAGCACCTGCCTGGTGTCGGTGGCGCGCAACCGCTACTCGGTGCCGTGCGAGTTGGTCGGGCAGATGGTCAGCACGCGGCTGTACCCGGCCAGCGTCGTCGTCGTGGCCGACGACGCGATCGTGGCCCGCCACGAGCGGCTGAGCGACGCGCGGCCAGACCCGCTACGACTGGCAGCACTACATCCCGCTGATGCAGAGGAAGCCCGGCGCACTGCGCAACGGCGCGCCGTTCGCCGACATGCCCGAGCCGCTGCAGCGGCTGCGCCGGGCGCTGCTGCGCAACCCGGGCGGCGACCGCGTGATGGCGCAGGTGCTGGCCATCGTGCCCACGGCCGGGCTGGACGCGGTGCTGGTGGCGGTGGAACTGGCGCTGGAGACCGGGCCGCCGGGCAAGGTCAGCGTCGAGCATGTGGTCAACGTGCTGGGGCGGCTGAACGCCGCGCCGGCGCCGCAGACGGCCGCGACGGCGCTGCAGGTGTCGACGCCACCGCTGGCCAACACGGCGCGCTACGACAGCCTGCGCGCCGACAGCGTCGACAACACCACCGAGGAGGTCGGCCATGACGCGTGACGTGACGGTCGAACTCAAGCAGCTGCGCCTGCACGGCATGGCCGGCGCCTGGGCCGATCTGGTCGAGCAAGGCGGCAACGCCGGGCTGGAGTCCTCGCGCTGGCTGATCGAGCATCTGCTGCAGGCCGAGAGCACCGACCGCGCGATGCGCTCGGTCAGCCACCAGATGCACGCGGCCAAGTTCCCGGTGCACCGCGACCTGGCCGGCTTCGACTTCGAGGTCTCGCCGGTGGATCGCAAGCTGATCGACGCGCTGGCCGAGCGGCGTTCACCGACGCCGCGCACAACGTCGTGCTGGTCGGCGGACCGGGCACGGGCAAGACGCATCTTGGCCACGGCCATCGGCGTGTCGGGCATCACCCGGCACGGCAAGCGGGTGCGCTTCTACTCGACGGTCGATCTGGTCAATGCGCTGGAGCAGGAGAAGGCGCAGGGCAAGGCCGGGCGCATCGCGTTGAGCCTGCTGCGCATGGACCTGGTCATCCTCGACGAGCTGGGCTATCTGCCCTTCAGCCAGGCCGGCGGGGCGTTGCTGTTCCACCTGCTGTCCAAGCTGTACGAGCACACCAGCGTGATGATCACGACCAACCTGGACTTCGCCGAATGGTCCAGCGTGTTCGGCGACGCGAAGATGACGACGGCGCTGCTGGACCGGCTCACGCATCACTGCCACATCGTGGAGACGGGCAACGAGTCGATCCGCTTCATGCACGCAGCACGGCCGAGGCCAAGAAGCGCATCAAGGCGCGCGAGCAGGCTCGCAAGGGCGGCAAGGCACGAACCGCCGCAGGACGACATCTGAGCGCGCGCCGCGCGGGGAAATCCGCTACGGGCTACGCCCTGCGCGTCTTCCCCCGCGCGATCAACACAGCATCGAGGAGGTCAACGAACCAGGCAAAGACCTACACTTATCCACAGCCGACCATCACAAAGTCGGCTTCCACCCCTGGCTCAATATTCGGTCGGCGCGGTGGCTCAGATTTGAATCGGCGCCGACACAAATTCGCCCGCATTCGCGCCTTGGTGCGTGGACCGGCTGCACGAGTTGCTGCCCGTTCACCAATGGCTGGTGCGTGAAATCTACCGTGAGGCTGACGCAACATGAATGTTCAGGACCTGTTCTGGCAGCTGGGGGCGCAACTTCAGCGCGAGGATCCTCGGGTCGCCGAAGGGACCATCATGAACGGTCGCTGTCTTCGCGTGGGCAAGGAGTTTCTTGCCCTGGTTGACTACAAAGGCGCTGGTCTCGTGGTGAAGCTGCCGAAAGCGCGCGTGGACGAGCTTGTGGCAAGCGGCCTTGGGCGGCCCTTCGGTCCCGCTGAGAAAGTCTTCAGGGAGTGGCTGTCGGTTCCAACTCCGCAACGTCGGCTCTGGCTGTCTCTGCTTCGCGAGGGTGTCGCCTTCGTTGGCCACGAATGACGGCGCGTTGATGGGCGCCGCGAAAGCCGTCGTGGCAGGGACGCACTGATTTTCAGCGAAGTGGATGACGCATCGTGTAACGGCGGGCGCTTTCGATGGCCGCTTCGACGACAGTCAGTTCGACATATGAGCATGACGCCGACCCACCACGGCAGCATGGCTACGATGTCCATGATGTCCTCGGCGGGACTGGTCTTTCCGCGTCTTGCCATGTCTTGTTCTCTTCCTTGTTCCAGAGACTTGTACCAGCCATTCTGAGTTCGCCGCATGGCGTCGAGACTCGCCTTGCGATGCTTCAGTGGAATTTCTCCAGACCCTGCCGCTCAATCTGTTCAAAGAGATCGACAAGCAGGATCGTCGTCGAGATGTCCGCGAGGCGATGCCGGCCGCAAATGACCGGCACAACCCACGCGTCCCACGCCGAGTAGAGCGCCTTCAAGCTCTGGGTTGCGTCAGCGATGTCCTCGGGCAGGCCGCAACTGGCGAAGTCGCTGAGACGGCTCTCGTCGGTGACGATGCACTCGCCGTAGTCCATGCCAAGAACGGCGCGAAAGAACTCAACCGCCGTGCACTCGAAGTCATCGATGCGCTCCTGCGGGGCGATCGCCACCTTCTTCATGGCGAAGAGGTCAGCGCCCGGCGGCCCGGAAGGCCTTGCGGAACTCGCGACCGGAACGGTTGCGGAACTGCGGCTTGACCGCGACTGCACCCTCGAAGACCCGCTCCAGCGACGCGGCCGCGTTCTGGTCGTCGTCGATGTCGCGGATGGCCGTCGCGATCTCACGCGTCGAACGACCGCCGAGCCCATCGAAGAGCGCGTCGCATCCTGGCTGGTACAGGGATTCGAAAAGGTCGTCATCGGACACGAGTTCGACCGTCCCGGCATCGACCTCGGCAACCCGTCGCTTGAGGTCTTCCGACACCTCCCGCTGCTCTTGCGGCCCGCCATGAAAGGACAGTTCCCACAGCAGGCCATGAATGACCTGGCCGAGCGTCACGTCGGCGCATCTGGCGCGCCGGATCTCGCTCATGTAGGCCTTGGCCGTGGCATCTTCTTCGGTGATCCGAACCTCGGTGTTCACCCGGACCGGCAACGCGAGGAGCTCGCGCAGCGGCGTCAGCGAGACCGACCACTCGATGCGTTCGCCCTTCTTCCTCCATTCTTCCGGCAGGTCTTCCGCCAGTTCGTGGCCGACGCCGTGCAGGTGCAGGCGCTGCATGCCGGAGTACTCGTTCGTGCTCGTGTCCAGCCCCCATTGCTGATACAGCTCGAGGAACTCGATGCCTTCATACGAAGCGCGCGGCTCAGGTAACCGACGTGCTGCGCACTCCGGTGTTCGCCCTTGGGGCGGCTCGGCGGGCTCACGGGCCAGCGGTTCGACGACCCCCTTGCGCGCCTCCGCGCAGAGTTCTTCGGCGAAGTCCCGGCGGTAGAACTTCTGCAGCAGCGGGCTGGCTTCCATCAGCCGAAAGATGTCAGCCAGCGTCGTCTCGGCGTGGACGGTGATGAGCTCGAACAAAAGCTCGTGGGCGCGGCCGGTGACATCGACCTCGTTCAGTCGGCTGTCCGTGTCGTCGGGCTTCGATCGAAAGGCTCGCATGACCAACTGGGGGCCAGGGCGCAGGATCAGGTGCTGCATCGTGATGGCATTTTCGCAGCGCGTACGGGATTGGGACCCGTCGCGACCCCTGGCCTGAACTGAGACACACCCTCTGCACGTCACCGTCCCGTCGTGATCAACGCCGGTTTCGCCGGCCCGATTGCGTCGCATGAGATGCCGCCTCGGTCAGTTGCCGAGGCGGCATGAACCCCTACGGTGCCCGGCCGAAGCTCGCGCGAGCGCTGGCCTTTGCATGGCGATGGTCGTGCGCAGTTGGGGAAGAGCCAGGGCGCGAGCACTGAAGTTGCATTTGCACTGTAAACATTGACTTTCACAGTCATTCCACAACACAATGCACGCATGAAGGCGACCGTCGCAGCAACCACCACCCACGAACAGCAGGTGCTGCGCCTCGCACGCGCCCGAACGCTGCTGCGCGCGCGTGACGTGACGCGGCAGGGACTGCCGACGATCGCCCTGACGCGCCTAGTGCAGGCCGGCAAGCTCGAGCGCGTGGCCCGCGGCCTCTACGGCCTGCCCGGTGCAGCGATCAGCGAGCACCGCTCCCTGGCGGAAGTCTCGGCACGCGTGCCCAAGGGTGTGGTCTGCCTGCTGTCCGCGCTACGCGTTCACGAAATCGGCACGCAGGCCCCCTTCGAGGTCTGGATCGCGATACCGCAGCACATGGTGACCCCCCGGCTCGACCAGCCTGCCATCCGTGTCGTGCGCATGTCGGATGAAGCCCTGGCCGACGGCGTCGAACGACAGAAAATCGACGGCGTCGAGGTGCCGGTCTTCAACGCGGCCCGAACCATCGTCGACTGCTTCAGGTTCCGCAACAAGATCGGCCTGGACGTCGCGCTCGAGGCGCTGCGTGATGGTTGGAGCCAGCGCAAGTTCACGATGGACGACCTGTGGCGCCACGCCACGAGCGGCCGCGTCGCCAACGTGATGCGGCCCTACATCGAGGCCATCACGGCATGACCGCCAACCGCGCCGCATCTATTCGTGCAAGGCTCAAACAGCAAACCGACACATCGAAGCAGGACTTCAACCTGACCCTGACCCGGTACGGCCTGGAACGCCTGCTGTACCGGCTGTCCATCTCCGAGCACGCACCGAATTTCCTGCTCAAGGGCGCGCTGCTGTTCCAGCTCTGGTACGACCAGCCGCATCGGCCGACGCGCGACGCCGACCTGCTGGGATTCGGCCCGGACGACGTGCCCACGCTGGTCGGCGTCTTTCGATCCATCTGCAGCATCGCGGTGGATGACGGCATCGTGTTCGACCCCGAGTCGGTGGCCGGCACCGAGATTCGCAAGGAAGCCGGCTACGGCGGCGTGCGCATCGATCTGCGTGCCACCCTCGACGGCGCGCGACTGGCCCTGCAGATCGACATCGGCTTCGGCGATGCGGTCACGCCCGCTGCGCAGCCGGTCACATATCCGACCCTGCTGCCCGATGTACCTGCACCGACGCTGCGTGCCTACCCCAAGGCCGCGGTCGTCGCCGAGAAGCTGCACGCCGTGACGATCCTGGGCATGACCAACAGCCGCATGAAGGACTTCTTCGACCTCTGGGTGTTGCTGCACGACACCACGATGGACGATGCGGAACTGCAGCGCGCCGTCGAAGCGACCTTCGCCCGCCGGGAAACCGCCCTGCCCGGCGCCCAGCCGATCGGCCTGAGCGATTTCTTTGCCGACGACGCCACGAAGCAATTGCAGTGGCGAGCGTTCCTGAAGAAGAACAAGCTGGAGCCGATGGACCTGGGCGACGTGGTCAGGACCATCCGCGAGCGCGCCCTGCAGTTCGGATTCGCTGGCACGTAGCCGTCGCGGCGACTAATCGCCTCATCGCAAAGGCAAAGGGTCCGGTGGGCGCCCGCCTCACGACGAACGCCCCTCGATGGTTGGCTTTACCCCTTCACGCACACGACCTGCTTGAGGACGTGCACCACGTCGACCAGGTCGCTCTGCGCCGCCATCACCGCGTCGATGTCCTTGTAGGCTGCGGGCGTCTCGTCGATCACGTCCTTGTCCTTGCGGCACTCGACACCTTCGGTCGCAACGCGGTGGTCGGCCAGCGTGAAGCGGCGCTTGGCTTCGCCACGGCTCATCGCGCGGCCGGCACCGTGCGAGCAGCTCTCGAACGAGTCCGGGTTGCCCTTGCCGCGCACGATGTAGCTGCGCGCGCCCATGCTGCCGGGGATGATGCCCAGCTGCCCGGCCTTCGCGCTCACCGCGCCCTTTCGGGTCACGTACACGTCCTGGCCAAAGTGATGCTCCATCTGCACGTAGTTGTGGTGACAGTTCACCGCCTCGATGTGGCTCTGGAAGCTCTTGTGCAGAACCGTCTTCGCGGCCTCGATCACACGCGTCATCATCACCTCGCGGTTCAGCGCGGCGAACTTTTGGCCCCAGCCGACAGCTCGCACGTAGTCGCCGAAGTAGCGCGCGCCTTCCTCGAAGTACGCCAGGTCACGATCGGGCAGGTTGGCGTTGTTACGCAGCGCATCCTGCTTGGCCAGCTCGATGAACATCGTGCCGATCGCATTGCCCACGCCGCGCGAACCCGAATGCAGCATGAACCACACGAAGCCCGCCTCGTCCAGGCAGACCTCGATGAAGTGGTTGCCCGTGCCCAGCGTGCCCAGATGAACACGGTTGTTGGTCTTCGCCAGCTTGGGGTAGTCGCGGCACAGGTCGGCGAAGTCTGGCTCGAGCTGCGCCCAGGCCGTGTCCACCGAACCCGGCACCTTGCCCCAGGCGCCCGGGTCACAGGCGCCGGGCGAGCGGCCATGCGGCACCGCGCGCTCGATCGCCGAACGCAGCGGCGCCAGGTTGTCCGGCAGGTCCTCCGCCGTCAGCGTGGTCTTGCAGGCCATCATGCCGCAGCCGATGTCAACGCCCACCGCGGCTGGGATGATCGCGCGCAGCGTCGGGATCACCGAGCCCACGGTCGCGCCGATGCCGAAATGCACATCGGGCATCGCCGCGATGTGCTTGAAGACGATGGGCAGGCGCGCGGCATTGGTCAGTTGACGCCTGGCTTCGTCCTCGACGGGCACGCCGCGCGTCCACATCTTCACCGGCACGCCGCCAGGTACCACTTCTTCGATGTAGTTCTTGTCCATGATGAATGTCCTTGTTGAGGACCCTCCCGCACGATAGCGCGGGAGGGCTGATGCTCAACGCAGCTTCACCAGTCCGTTGAGCACCTGGTCCAGACCTCCGAACACGGAGATCTTGTCGATGCGCTCGGCCACGCGTTCCAGCGTCTCGAGCTCCTTCATGCGCAGGGCGATGGGGTTGCCCTCCATCACCTTGGCGGTGTTGAGCAGCGAGCGCGTCGCTGCCGTCTCTTCGCGCCGACGGATCACATTGGCCTGGGCCGACTTCTCGGCCTCGACCACCTGGGCGAGAATGGTCTTCATCTCGCCCGGCAGCACGATGTCCTTCACGCCCACGCCGTCCAGCTCGATGCCATAGGCCGCGAGCTTGATGCGCACGTGGGCGGTGACGACCTCGTCGATCACCGTCTTGTTCTCCAGCAGTTCATCGAGCGTGCGAGTGCCGACAGCCGCTCGCAGGCCGAACTGCAGCTCGCGGTACAGGTGTTCCGCGGGCTTGGCGAGTTGCGTGAAGGCCCTCAGCACGTCCGTGTAGCGCCAGGTGGCCGACAGGTTCAGCCGCAGGCCGACCTTGTCGCGGGTCAGGATGTCCTGGCCCGTCACTTCGACCGCCTGCAGTCGCAGGTCCACAGCTTCCACCACCACGTTGCGGTTGAACTTCCAGAACGCGTACGAGCCGGGACCCAGCAACCGCTCGATCTTGCCGTCGACCCACAGGATGCCGGCGCCATGTTCGGGCACCTGCACCTGCAGCACGCCGGCCAGACCGGCCACCGCGCGCTGGCGAATCTGCGTTTGCACGAGACGCGCCACGACGGCGGCAGGCACCTCGGCCGACTCAGCGATGTCGATCACCTCGACACCCACGTCGACCTGGCCCTTCCAGTACAGGCGCCGGGTGGCCGGTGCCAGCACCTCGACCAGCGCGCCGTTTTCCGCGCGCAGGCCGACCTGGGTTTCGGTGAGTTCGACGCGCACGAACTCGGCCGCGACCACGCCTGGTTCCTTGGCCATCAGGTAATCGGCCAGGCCGTGCGTGAACGCCGGCTGCTCCAGCGCGAAGGTCTCCACGCGCAGGTGGTCGATGCCGTCGAACAGCCAGTGCGTGCCGGGTTGCAGCACGCGCTCGAAGTCGCCATTGCGCAGCAGCAGGCCGCGTTCGTTCTTCTTCACGGTGACACGCTTGATCTTCATGGGGTTCTCCTTGTTCGGTGGACAGATAGGTGCCGTTACAGCGATGGCGGCGGGCGCTGAGTGCCATGGACCGGGCGTCACGGGGCGCGTCGGCAGCCACATCGGTGGCCACGTCGGCTGGCCGTGGGCGCGGGCCTGGCGGGTTCAGCACCGAACCGCCGACGCTGACGGGCGATGGACTTCACACACCTCGGGCACGGCAAGCCATGTCGTTGATGCGATCCACCCACTGCCCGCGTTCGGCGTGGTCTTTCGACCGTTCGATAGCTGGATTCGTAGTCCAGTTGTCTTGGAGCGGGAGTCGAACCCGCGACAGACGACTTATGAGGTCGTTGCTCTACCCGACTGAGCTATCCAGTGGTGGCCATCCGAGAATCGAACTCGGCACCTTGCGGTGCAATCCATTGATGGCCGGCATCAGCTGATTCCAACGGCGCGGCATGTGCGACATCCTCGGACGAATCCGGGTGCCGCACACCGGCGGGGCGGATTTGAGTCCAAACCCCTGACCTGTGAGCGTTCGCCTTCTTCAGCAGACTCGTGAGCGCCCGAACATCAGTTCAGGCGCGATCCCTTTGGCAGGCGCGCGGCCAGCCACTCGTGCACGTCGGCGCGGATGTGCCGGCCTTCGAGCAGAAAGTCCTCGAAGCGGCTCGGTACGTACGGCAGGTACACCAGCGGCATGCGCGCTCCCTCCGGCGTGCGGTCAGCCTTGCGGCCGTTGCACATGCCGCAGGCGGTGACTAGGTTCATCCAGACCCAGCGCCCGCCGCGCGACTCCGGTACGATGTGTTCGCACTGCAGGTCATGCTCCTTGAAGCATTGGGCGCAATACGCGCAGGTCAGCCGGTCACGACGGAACAGCTTGCCCTTGCTGAAGGCCGGCACCACGTCGAACAGGTTGACGCGCGAGGCGCCGTGCAGCGCGATGATCGGATGCACATCGATAACCGACTGCCGGCCGCGTGCGACGTTGAAGCCACCACGCAGCGTGGCCAGCGGGCCATCGCCGTCGACCCACGCCACCGAGCCCGTGGCCACATGCAGGGCCGCGTGCTCGACCGAGATCCACTCCTGGGGCGTGCCCTGGATGTCGAGTTGCAGCACATGGCTGTGGTGTGGGTGCATGGGTGGCCTCCTTTCTTGGCCGCTTTGTGGGTGATTGCGATTTGGCACGTCCGGGTGGCTTCGAACCACCGGCCTCGACCTTCGGACGGTCGCGCTCTTGCCGCTGAGCTACGGACGTAGTGACGTATTGGTAGCCCCTGACGATTTCGAAACGTCGACCTTCGCTTTGTAGGAGCGTTGCTCTGCCTCTGAGCTAAGGGGCTGGCATGGTGGCAGGGGAGACAGGATTCGAACCTGTGTGCGCCGGATCAAAGCCGGCTGTCTGAGGCCACTCGACTACACCCCGTCGGTATGGGACCTTGGTGCGGGCGCAGGGTGTCGAACCCTGGCCTGCCGGTTAAAAGCCGGCTGCTCTGCCCCTGAGCTACACCCGCGCGATTTGTTCGCGATCAGCGCTGGTAGTGGTCGCGGTTCACGCCGTCAAAAGCATCCGCTGCGCAGGCAGCAGCGTTTGAAACGACTTCGCGGAGCCGCATGGGCACGGATCGTTGCGGCCGAGCTTCTCGATGAGTTCCTTCGCGCCGCCGACAACGCGGTCACCGCGCTTGACTCCCGTCTCAGACGGGAAGCCCTTGCGCCTCTTGCTCGTGATCGTGAAAGCTCACGTCGTCTTCGTTGATCGGTTTCATGGCACACCTCCTTGGTGGTTGATGGTCTCGGGTCTGTTGATGTCGTTGGTGGTCCGGGGTGGGCACGATCCACCGGCCTTCGCCTTATGAGGGCGCTGCTCTGCCGCTGAGCTACCGGACTGCTGGTTGGTCCCCTCGGTCCGAGTCGAACGGACATGCCCTGCGGCTCCGGCTTCTGAGACCGGTGCGTCTGCCTATTCCGCCACGAGGGGGCTGTTGTGTGGTGTGTCGCCAGGGGCTCGAACCCTGACTTGTCCGGGGTAAGAGCCCGGTACTCTGCCGCTCGAGTTCGCGACGCATTGAAGAGCGCATGCGCTTGGGGGTGACCGGCCGGAGTCGAACCGGCACCGGCGGATTCACATTCCGCAGCTCTGCCATTGAGCTACGGCCACACCCAAGGGCACGCACAGTCTGGTCTCGGTGGCAGGTCTCGAACCTGCGGCCTCGTGATCCCAAATCACGCGCGCTGCCATCTGCGCCACACCGAGGTGAACCTGGTTCTCGCGGGTGGGAACGATCCACCGGCCTGCGCCTTATCAAGACGCTGCTCTGCCACTGAGCTACGCGAGATCAAACTGAATTGGCTCCCCGACGTGGCCTCGAACCACGGACCTCCTGGTTAACAGCCAGGCGCTCTGCCAACTGCGCTACCGGGGAATTGAACTGGTGCCTCGTGACCGATTCGAACGGCCGACCCGCCGGATAGAAGCCGGCTGCTCTGGTCCACTGAGCTAACGAGGCATGGCCTGGACTCGACGGTCCGATTGCTCGCTGCGCTCGGCCTTCGGCCCGTTGCTTCGCAACGTCCTGGTCGGCTGCACCGCCCAGAGCGAACGGACGCGGGCTTGCGCCGTCTGGTTTGCAGCCAGATGCCTTCGACCACTTGGCTACGTCGAGATGCGCTGGCACCGGACCACGGGATCGAACCGCGAACCTTCGGCTTTGGAGGCCGCTGCTCTGCCAGTTGAGCTAGTCCGGCATGGTTGGCACCCCGTGCACGACTCGAACGTGCGACCTCCGGCTTCGTAGGCCGGCGCTCTGAATCCAACTGAGCTAACGAGGTTCTGTGTGTCTGGTGCCGAGAGAGGGAATCGAACCCCCGACGCGCGCGCCTTCAACGCGCCGCTCTACCTGCTGAGCTATCTCGGCAAACTGATCTGGCGCCCCGTGCGGGATTCGAACCCGCGGCTTCCGACTAGACAGGCCGGCACTCTGGCCACTGAGTTAACGGGGCATGGTGGAGGTGACAGGGTTCGAACCTGCGGCCTGCCGCTTGCAAGGCGGCTGCTCTACCGAGTACTGAGCTACACCCCCGATGAAAATCCATCCGGTCACGGGTTCCGGCGCCGCCCAATCGTCGCGGCCGATTTCCACCCTCGAAGCGTGAGCTCGACGAGGGTTCCTTGTGCTGGCGTCGCGTGCGGGATTCGAACCCGCGTTCCCGGATTGAAAGCCCGGTGTCCTCGGCCGTCTAGGCGAACACGACATGTATGGTGCCCTCGGCGACGATTCGAACGCGCGACCTGCCACTTACAAGGCGGCAGCTCTTCCAACTGAGCTACGAGGGCGAGAAGAATCCACTTCGGCTGTGCCCAAACGCGAGCATCCCGTCGGATGAGGTGTCTCGCTGCACGTGGCTCAGGCCAAGGGCCGCGCACATCCCGTACCGCCAACACCATGTCGCGCGGCCACGGAGTGAAAGGACACACCCGAAGTGGAGCGGAAGACGAGTCTCGAACTCGTGGCCTCGACCATGGCGTGGTCGCGCTCTGCCTGCTGAGCTACATCCGCAAAGATGCAAGACGAACCATCGGCCAGTACCGAGGTCGACTTGCGGCAAGTTGTTAAAGAGCGGCCACCGTCGCCGGTGCTGCGATCCATCGATCGCTGGCCTGTGCCGATGCGCAGGCCGGTTGAGGTCGAAGAATGAAAAAGGCCCGGATCCTTTCGGAATCCGGGCCTCTGCAAACAGAGCTTGGAGGGTGCGCGTCTATGCGCTTCCCTCTCCCGGATGCACTGAGTCCTCGTTCCGATCAAGCTGCCAATGGCTTGTCGGGAAGGCCTGGTGCAAGGCGGCGCCGCATGCGCCCAGCGACTTCATCGCCAAGGCGCGCACGAACGCGACCAGACCCTTCATGGGTCGGGTGGTTCTGACGACGTGCCTGGAGTTCATGATGAAGCTTCCTGAGAAAAGTGGTGCTCGATGAACAGAGGAGGCGGACTGTAAATAGTCTTTACTGTGCCGTCAACCCCCTGCGAGAATGTTGTTTGAACTCGTTGCATCGCGTGCACAACAAGTGGCCAACACGACCATCACCAGAAGACAGAACGCACTGGCGCTCTTCCAGGCCTACGCAGAGAAGGCACTCGCCTCCGGGGCTCCTCCCAAGGGGCTGGAGCAGATGTTCGCGGCGACGTTGGAAATCTCGCCCAGCATGTGGAGCCAGATCAAGTCGTCGCGGCCGATCGGCGACAAGTTGGCCCGGCAGATCGAACAGCACCATGGCAAGCCGGCGGGGTGGCTCGACGAAGCTCGCGAGAGCGACTCGGTGGCGCCTGCCGAGAAAGCCTTCCTGGACCTTGCGTTGAAGGCTTGGCGCGCGACAAACACCGCAGGTCGGAAGGCGCTGCGCGAGCAGATGAAGCAGGTCGCAGCCATAAAGGTTTCGACCTTGCGCTGATCGCCAGCGTCGCTCGGGGCACGTCCAGGCCAGTCACGCCCGTGTGCCGACCTCAGCCTTCACACAGCCTCAGGTGGCTCCCGTCGGAAAAAGCATTCCGGCAGCATCGCCTGCTCCAGCATCTCGATGCCCCGTGCATCGACACCATGCTCCGTGAAGAACTCTCGCCATCCATGCACGACGGCCAACATGCCGTCGATCAGCGACCGCGCCTCTTCCTCGCCCAGCCCAAAGGCTTCGCACTGCGACAGCAGGTTGTAGAGGCTGGCGGCACGGCCGAATCGGCCGACCTCCAGCGCCAGGTCCCGGCGTTCGACGGACACCATCGCTACCGGCAGGATGTCGTAGGCCGGGCTCAAGCGCCAGCCGGCGGTGGTGTGCAGCAGCGCGTGGTTGCGGGGGTGGTCGTCGTTGTTGGTGACCATCGCATTGAAGACCATGCGCCGGTACAGCTCGCGGCGGTCCTCGGCGGGTCTGACCGACCAGCGGCGAAGCTCATCGGCGAGCAGCGGATAGGACCAGCGCTCGCGCCCGAGGTAGCCGTCCTCGGCGTCCAGCACCGTCAACCCCGACACGAGGCCGTGGCGCACGTACGTCTTGGCCTGCACGTTCCACTCGCGATCGAAGCGTCCCAGCATGAGCACGTCACTTGTGCCGACACGTTCGAGGCGGGCCTGGCTGACACGAAGCCCTGCCGCTCGCGCCAGTTCGAGCGTGGCGTACTCGATGCGCTGCACGTTGTGCCGGTCCCCCCGCTCGGGCAGTTTCGCGAGCCAGATTTTTTGCTCGTCCTCGACCGTGACCTTGGGCCTGGCGCCGCCCATGCTGGTGCCGGGTTCGAGCGATTCAAGCACTTCGTGGGGCAGGCGGCCGTCTTCCTCCAGCCTGTGCGCCGCGTCGATCAGCGCTGCGAGCTGATGCGTGCGGTTGAAGGGTCGCCCGGGTGCCGGCGGTTGCGGGCTGCGCCCGAAGCTGAGGTTGCCGGCGCCATCGTCGGGGCCGTTCAATAGGTACTCGATCTCCTGGATGTCGGCTTCCTGGCGTTGCAGCTTTGCCTGGATCACGCGGCGCCCCCAGGCGTCAGGGCTGGCGTCGCGCACGGCGCCGGGGATGCCCTTCAGCTTCGTGAACTGCATTGGCCTTGTCGACAGCGGCAGGTGATACGGATCGAGTGCCACGACGGCCGGCCGTTCCAGGTAGCGCCGGCCATAGGTGAACGTACCCTCGTAGGCACCGGCGCCGATGCTGCGCACCTTCAGCGACGCGCAGGGCACCGTCTCCACGGTGCCCGGGAGCTGGACGTACACGTAGCAGAGCTGCTCATCGCCGGCCATGATCAAAAGTCGTTGTCGACGGCGGCGGACTGGCGCACACGCCGCGGCCGGCGCGCCGCTTCGAGGATGCGACCGTGCTCGTCGGTGTCAGGGTCGGCCAGAGCGGCTGCCGTGCTGAGCAGCCCGAGCTTCCAGAGCACGGTGAAGACGGTGCCCAGGGTGCTGGCGGTGGCACCCTTCTCCAGGGCATAGAGCGTCTTGCGGGTGATGCCGCAGGCCTGCGCGAGTTCTTCTTGGCTCATGCGCCGGCGAATGCGCGCCACGCGGATGTTCTGGCCGAGCTGCTGTACTGCTGCCGTGACCTCCAGTGGAGGCGCCGTCGTGGTCGGCATTTCGATACCCGTCAACTGTTTTTGCGGGTATCAGAGTACACACAGTGAACTTCAGTGTCAATGTTCAGACTCAAAGAGTGTTCCCGTGGATACTCGTAAACCAACACATTGGGTATCACATGACTCATGCCAAACAGTACTCGGTGACGCCGCACATCGGCAACGCAACGACATGAACAAGCCAAGCCAAGCTGGACGGAATCCAGAACAAGTCGTTGCCTTTTGGACAGCGGGAGCTCGTCCAAGGAGCGAAGTGCGGTGAATCCGGACAATAGTCTCAGATAACAAATAGATAGTTTTTGGACAGAAACGGCTCGTATGTGGCATTCTATGGACCGTTGAATCAGCAACCACGGCCATAAACCCCTCGTTCATGGACACGCTGCCAGAGATCCTGTTCAGTCAGGGCACCGACCAGGCCCAGTCCAAGCGCGTGCGTCGCCTGGCTGCCGACGGGCACCTTCGCAAGCTTCATGCAGGCGTCTACACCTCCAGTCTGGAGGCGCCTGCCGAATCGGTCGTACTGCGCCATTGGCGCGCCATCGTAGGCCACCTGCTGCCCGGCAGCGTGATCTCGCACCGCTCGGCGTTCGACGGCCGGCCTCGGGCCGGCAAGCTGCTTGTCACACGCGGCAGGACGCGTCGGACGCTGGAACTGCCGGGCTTGACCGTAGAAGTGTTGCCCGGACCGTCAGCCGTCACAGATGGCGCCGCGCGGGATGTGCCCTACGGCTCGCTGTTCCTGGCCAGCGAGCCCCGGCGGTTCCTGGAGAACCTGGGTCGGGGTCGTGGCTGGTCCGAGCGCGTGCTGCCTCAGCAGGAAGTCGAGGTGCAACTCGACAAGATGCTGGCCCTGCGCGGCGAGCACAGGCTGAACGATCTGCGCGATGCATGTCGAACACTGGCCGGCTCGCTGTGCATGCCCACTGAGTTCGCGCGCCTGGACGGCATCGTCGGCGCACTGCTGGGGACGCACGCTGCGCGCAACCTGTCAGCGCGTCAGTCCCTGGCGCGCGCTGCCGGCCGACCGTACGACCCGAGTCGCCTCGAGCTGTTCGACACGCTCTTCTCGGCACTGAACCGCGAGGTCTTTGCCGCCATCGCCGACGCGGCCCCCGCCGGCCTCGCGCGCGAGAACTTCGCCTTCTTCGAATCGTACTTTTCCAACTACATCGAAGGCACGACGTTCACTGTCGCCGAGGCCGAGAGCATCATCTTCGACGGCCTGATCATCGAGAACCGCAGCGCGGACTCGCACGACATCCTTGGCACTTTCGCGGCGGCGACACGCTCACCCTGGCGCGATCGACCGGCACAGGATGCTGACGGATTCCTGGCCTGGCTCAAGAGCGTGAACGCGCAGGTCATGCAGCAGCGGCCTGACAAGAGGCCCGGCGAGTGGAAGGACCAAGTCAACCAGGCGGGCTCGACGGTCTTCGTGTTGCCCGAGCTGGTGCCCGGCACCTTGCGTGAGGCCTTCGAGCGCATCCTGGCGCTGGTGGACCCCCTGGCGAAGGCACTGATGACGATGTTCGTCGTCAGCGAGGTGCACCCCTTCATCGACGGCAACGGGCGCACCGCGCGACTGGCTATGAACTGCGTGCTGAGCGCTGCGGGCCTGAGCCGCATCATCGTGCCTACCGTCTACCGCGAGGACTACCTGCTGCCGCTGAAGGCTCTGAGCAACAACGCCGATGCGAGACCTTTCGTGGCCGCGATGACACGCATCCAGTCCTGGTCGGCCGCGTTCGACTATGGCGTGCCGCGTGATCAGCTCCGCGCCCGACTGGCCGCGTGCCATGCGTTTGAAGAAGACTTGAAGAGCTACCGGTTGGTGTTCCCCGAGCAAGCTGGGTGAACGCCAGGCGACCCCCGCATGGGGTCTGACCACCTCGTCCCAGCTTCGCGCACGGTGGCTTCGCGGTCGGCGCTCAACGCTCAGGCAAGTCCCGAATGAAGTTTCGCTTGGCCTTGAACTCCGTGCGCAGTTGTGCCAGCCACGCGATGCGCCGAGCGGGGTCCATCCGCCGACCGATGTCCTCGACCATCGCCAGCTCGTCGCGATACGGGCTGCTGGACCGCCGCATGGCGCTGTTGAACACGCGCAGCAACAGCGACAGCGCCTGATCTCTCTGCTCGGGCGCCAGGTGCCGCGCGATCTGGCTCAGCACCCCGTCACGGCACACCGCCGGTGGCTGCACCAGCGCGCAGGCCTCGCGCCAACGACCCTCGACACAAAGGACCTCGGCGCGCAGCGACACGTCGCGCTCAACAGTCGGCACCGAAGCAGAACCAGAGCGTGCGGAGTACGGCCGCCGATTCATCGCACTCAACTCCAGCCCTGCCAGGAAGTCGATCAGCGACTGCCTCAACGCGACCACATCCTGGCCAGCCGCCAGGCCCGCCTTGAGCACCAGTTGGTAGCGCTCTACGCCCGGGCTGCGCTCGAACTGCTGACGCCGCATCGCCAGCGCCTCCGCGGTCCAGCCATCACGCTCGTAGCAGCGCAGGAGATCGTCCTGCAGGCGCCAGTCGTCAGGGAACACCTTGCAGCTTTGCTCGGCCTGGGCAAACGCCTCACGGAAGCGGCCGTGACCCTCCAGATAGCCGATCACCTTGCTGTGCGCGTGCGCATCCGACAAGTCCTCGCGCAGCAGCGCCAGGGCCTCGTCCACCTGGCCGGTGGCCTCCAACTGCGCCAGATGCAGGCGCTCGAGGGTCCACAGGCTCAGGTCGCGCTCGGATGTCCTTTCATAGACCGGAGCGCGCCCCTTGCGGTTGGCGACCTTGGCAGCATGCTCGGCCTTCAATGCCAGCACGGCATCCTTGGCCTGCCGCCAGCGCTCGGCGATGGCGCTTCGGTAGCGCGTCATCGCGGGTTCGCCGATGGCGGCCTCGGCAGCGGCGGCGTCGAAGCAGCCGAACGGGTCGTCGAGCTGAACCTGCAAGTAGGTGTCGCCGAAACCGGCCTTCTGCGGCCCCGCCGCCTTCAACGACAACACCCACTCGGCGCCGATCGCCTGGCACAGGCCACCGATCTCGCCGTTGGAATCGTCCGCCTGTTGCAGAACACCCCAGGCGCGATGCAGGGCGTGCAGGCACAGTGCCGCAGCCGCGCCGGCATCGCGCGTTCTGGCCTGCTGCAGCAGGGGCAACACAGCTTCGGCGCGCCGCACGTAGCTGGCGCTTTCGTCCCAGGCGATGAAGCCCCGCCCTGGCGCCAGCATCTCGCCGATCAAGGTCTTGAGGTCGGCCGGATCGTTGCCCAGTTCGTTGGCCTTGCGCCATTGCTGCAGTTCGCGTGCGATGTCGTGATCGCGGTCCGCGAACTCGAGCAACTTGTCGGCCAAAGTGGCCACCTCCTGGTCGTGCAGGAAGTCATGCAGGGCCTGGCGTCTCTCTTCTGCGGTGCGGGCACGCTTGACGCCGCCAGGCACGGGCTTGCGAACCGATGAGGCTAACGGCGTGGCAGGGCCGGCAAGCCGATCGCGCCAGACCAGGGCGACGGCGACCTGGTGCTTGCAGAAATAGCCGTCCTCGGCGTTCGGGCAGTCGCAACTGCCCGCGACGGCATCGTCCTCGATCCAGACTTCGGTGCTGTAGGTATCCGTTCCGGTGACCTGGGCGTGCAGGGCCGGTTCGGGCATCGGGTCCTCATCCAACACTTCCACCGCGCCCGACGTGGCGTAGGCCTTTCCACGCTGGAAGATGGTCGCGCTGCTGGCCTGCCTGAGTGACGCGTCGCCCAGTGCACGGACCCATTCATCGGGCCACGTCGGTGGCTGAACCTCCGACGGTGCCTCGTCTTCTCGGCGCGCTGCTGGTTTGCTCATCGCAGGATTCTCGCCAAACGCGTTGGCGGGCGGCAGCGCGGCATGACTTTGTCGAGTATGTTTGACACTCTGGCTAGCCAATCCAAGCGGAAGTCACCATGAACCTCCACGAGATCGGAAAGCTCCTGCGTGAGCGGCGGGACACACTGGGCCTCTCGCAGGATCGTCTCGCCAAGTTGGCCGGTCTGTCACGGGCCACGATCAATCAGCTCGAGACCGGCGCGTTGGTGGATCTTGGCGTGATCAAACTGGCATGCCTGTTGGAACTGGTCGGCCTGACGTTCGAGGCTCATGCTCGCACAACACCGCACCGCGGGCTGCTGATGGCGAGCCGCACGGCAAGCGTGAGCTACAGGACGCAACTCGATGCCGCTCAGCTGGCCAAGGCGCTTGCGACCGGTGAGGTTCCACCTGGTCTGCTACCCCACGTGGCCACCTTCCTGGACGAGGCGCCGCTGCCCCTGGTCGTGTCGGCTGTAGAAGAGGCCGCCAAGCGCGGTCGCGTCCCGCCGAAGCGCATCTGGCAACATGTCGTGCGGTGGGCGAGCGAAATCAATTCGCCGCGGCGGGTATGGGCCTGAAACCAGCGAGCAATCGTGGAGTGCGTGTGACACACAATGACCCTCCGCGTTCACGCGATTCTTGGATAAGACCTTCCCATGGGCGCAGCCTCTTCCCAGACCGCAGACCGGCACGGAGTTCGGCTGCAGGCACGCATCAGTGCAACACAGAAGGCATTGCTGCAGCGCGCCGCAGCCTTGGCCGGGTGCACGTTGGGCGAGTTCGTCGTCGCGAGCGCGCAGGAAGCGGCCTCCAAGGTGATCCAGGATCATGCTGCCACCCAGCTGTCTCACTCGGCGCAGGTTGCATTCGTCACTGCCTTGCTGGACCCACCCAAGCCATCCGCGCGACTGCGCCGGGCAGCCGCTGCGTATCGCCAGCAGCTCGGGTTGTGATTGCCTGACCCACGCTACGGCGGGATCAAACTGTAGTGCGTCAATGCCTATCAAGCCCATTCGCACCGATGAAGACCTGCGGGCCGCGTTCCGCCGTCTCGAGAGCATCTATCAGGCCGACGAGGGTACGCTCGAATCCGACGAGCGAGACGTACTCGTGACCTTGGTCGAAGCCTACGAGAAACAGCACTCCGCGTTCGGCCCGGCGGACACGGTTGAGGCCATCAAATTCAGGATGGAACAGCAGGGTCTGACCGCACACGATCTGGAGCCTTACATCGGCTCGAGCGAGCGCGTACTGGAGGTGCTCAATCGCAAGCGACCACTGAGCCTTCGGATGGTGAAGCGACTGCACGAGGGCTTGCACATCCCGTACGAGAGCCTGCTCGCAGGGACCTGACGCAGAAGGCACTGCGCGTCGAATTGCGGGCCTCGCCAGTGTGACGAAAACGTGCCGTGAATCCTGAAAAACAGGCCTCCGGAAGGCCATTTACGGCACAAAAATCACCCCTCGAAATCGCCTGATTAGTTAGCCAGATCAACAACTTAGACCACTTTCCTCGACCTTCCGGATGTGGCTGTTAATCCGTAGGTTCCTGGTTCGAGCCCAGGTCGGGGAGCCAGAAAATATGAGGGTTAGCAGGTAAGCACCTGCTAACCCTCTTCTCATTTATGGCGTGTCGGATGCCGTACGGGTGCCGTTCGATAGAACGGCACCTCACCGGCTGCAGATCGCCACCGCGAAGCCTGCGGCACGCACCAGGCGGCCCCTGGCGCCTCGATCACGTCGAGCTGGTTGTGCCACCACAGTAGCTTGACGCGCTGCGCGAGCTGTAGCGGGCCGTCAGGCCTCGGTCGACGGTGGTGCCGGTGTCGGTGATGCCGGCGCCGTGCCAGTGGGCGCCGTGGCGGCCGCGATTGACGACAACCCCGATGGTGGCCTTGTGGGAGCGCAGTACTTGGCGGAGAGATTCGCCTATGCGTGACGCTTGCGTGACGGTTCCCTGGATACCGTTCGTTCGCGCACAAGGACCGTCGCCTCTTAACCTCTCGACCGAAGGAGTGCCTGTGAAAAGTTATCTACTCGCGTTGTCACTGGCCTGTGTCGTCGGCGTCGCCGGCGCGGCAGAACCTGCACCAGCGGTGCCTGCGAAGTTGCCAACCCCCAATGCTCACGTCTACTTCAACGAGGCTGGCAAACAAATGTCGGCCAAGCCCGCTGCGAATGAGAACTTGGACTGCGTCCAAATAGACTGCCCGAGCGCGTTCAGGAAAGGCACGGTTTGTTGGCGTTGCAAGAAAGCAGCCTCGGCCGCCAAGAAGTGAGGCTGATGCGCGTACTGCCCGTTGATGCAAGCGCGATACGCCAGACAAGTTGAATCACCTGCTGAAATTTGACGGGCAGCGCGGTGCTTGCACAAGGCGGTCGCTGGGATCTTGGCCGTGGCCACCGACGAATCGCCGGACGCAGCGCCGCGCCTTCGAGTTCACCTGCGTGCAGGTGCTACGCGGCCTCGCTCGGGGTGTCACGCATCACAATTGCTCCATCGCTTCGCCGCACGAGCCCGGCATCCATCGAATGCCCGCTGTCGCGCTCGAACTGGCGGACCTCCAGCGAGCCCTCAACCTTGGTGCCACCACGGTGATGTCGCCTTGGTAACGGAGTGCGCCCGCCGGCAGGAGACCCTGTGGCGGGCTTGCTTGGTACGCTCCTGTTGTGCCATCACCAAGCACCTGGCCCTTCTGCCAACTCACGGCGACAAGGATCATTGCTCAGAATGAGCATGGCGTCGTGGTTGACGATGCCGATCCTGTCTCGACTCGCAGTTCAGGCCCGCGGGCTACAACCTTGGCATCAATGACGGCGTGGCCGCAGGCCAGGCGGTGCCGCATCTGCACTTGCACGTGATCCCGCGCCATACGGGCGACTCTGCCGGCCCACGCGGCGGCGTTCGCTGGGTGCTGCCGAAGAGGGCAAGGTACTGGACATGACTGCCGAGTCCTCGATGTTGTCAGCAGTCCATCGGACCGCCGGAACCCTTGCTTTCCCTTCCGTCACCTTCGGGACAGGTTGCGCGGAGGTGATCGCTCAGTCGAAGCTGAGCAGTACCTTCATCGCCTGCGACCGGTCGGCGGCCAGCGCGAAGGCGCGGCCGGCATCGCGGTACGACAGCGTCGCCGAGATCAGCGGCTTGAGGTCGACCAGCCCCTTGTTGATCAGCTCGACCGCGACGGCGAACTCCTCGTGGAAGCGGAACGCGCCGCGCAGGTCGAACTCCTTGCGCGACGATGGTGTTGATCGGCAGGGTCATCTCGCCGCCGGACAGCCCGAGCTGCACGATCACGCCGCGCGGACGCACGCACGTCGAAGGCGGCGCGCAAGCGCACGCTCGTTGCCGCTGGCCTCGAACAGCACGTCGAAGCTGGCCCTTGTCGGCGGCGAAGCGTCCCAGCGCTGTCGGGCTGCTCGGCGACGTTGATCGTCTCGTCGGCGCCGACCTTGGCGCGCCTTGCGCAGCGGCTGCGGCGACCACGTCGGTGGCGACGATGTGCGCGGCGCCGGCGCGCCGCGCAGCGATGATCACCAGCGCGCCGATCGGGCCGCAGCCGGTGACCAGCACCGAGCTTGCCCAGCAGCGGGCCGGCGCGGTTCACGGCGTGCAGCGCCACCGCCAGCGGCTCGGCCATCGCGCCTTCGGCGTCGCTCACGCCGTCGGCCAGCGGGTGGGCCTGGCTGGCGCTCGACGACGATCTCCTGGCGGAACGCGCCCTGCACATGCGGCATGCGCATCGCGCTGCCGTAGTAGCGCATGTCCAGGCAATGGTTCTGCAGTCCGAGCTGGCAGAAGCGGCAGCAGGCCGCAGGGCCGGCTGGGGCTGATCGGCGATGCGCTCGCCGACCGCGAAGGCGGTGACGCCCGGTGCCCACCTCTTCGATGATGCCGGCCACCTCGTGGCCCAGCACCATCGGCTGCTGGATGCGGACGGTGCCGAAGCCGCCGTGCTGGTAGTAGTGCAGGTCCGAGCCGCAGATGCCGCCGGCGCGAACGCGCACGCGCACCTGCGCCGGCGCCGACCGCCGGCGTTGGAACGTCCTCGACCCGAAGGTCGCCGGGGGCGTGAATGACGAGTGCGTCCATGAGTTCAGTCCATGTGAGTGAGGAAGTCAGCCCGGCAGCATCAACATCGCCATCAAGTGAAGTTTTCTATCGATGAAGGGGTTCATCAACGCGACCAACTGGCCCGCAATGTTCGCCGCCGTGATCAGCCACGCTGACACCAGCGCCGTGGCGACGAGGAACATCCCGATCGCCGACGTCTTGCCGGCGGCCAGCACGATGCCGTACAGATGCTTGAGCTTGATCTCGCGGTAGATGAACAGGCCAACCACCAGCGATTACACCACCGCCGCCACGGCCGGCTCGGCGACGAAGAGCGCGTGGTGCACGCTGCACACCATGCGCCGGACTGGCACAACCCGCAATGGCGGCAGGCCGACGGCAGTGTCGCCGAGTGGTAATCCAGGTGCTGAAGGACTGGACGACATCGCTGAGAGACTGGCGTCGGTCGGCTCTGTTCGGCCGGCAAGCGACGCAGCAAGCTTGCGATCGATTCGTGTAGGCTCTGCATTCACTCGCAATCGATCCGAGGATCCCGATGAGCAAGCCCACCCTGACCTACTTCGACTTCGCCGGCAGCCGTGGCGAGGAATGCCGCATCGCGCTGCACCTGGCCGGCATCGATTTCGATGACGTGCGCGTCAAGAGCACTGACTGGCCAGCGCTGAAGAACAGCATGCCCTTCGGCGCGATGCCGGTGCTGCAGATGCCAGGCAAACCGCCGCTGGCGCATTCCAACGCGATCCTCGTATTCATCGGCCGCCAGCACGGCCTTCATCCGGTCGACGCCTTCGAGGCCGCGCGGCACGAGGCGCTGATGTGCGCCGTAGAGGAACTGCGCCACACGATCACGCCAACGCTGCGCATTTCCGACCCCGAGCAGAAGCGCGCGGCCCGTGAGGCGTTGGCTGCGAACGAACTCGCGACTTGGGGCAGCCAGGTCGAGCGCCAACTCGGTGACGGCCCCTTCGTCGGCGGTCCGGCTCTCCAGGTGTCCGACATCAAGCTGTACATGGTGGTCCGCTGGCTGACCTCGGGCACGCTGGATCACGTACCCACTACCGTGCTCGATCACTGCCCGAAGCTCCTGCGCCTTTACCGCGCCGTCGGCGACCATCCAGGCGCGAAGGCCTGGCTGGCGAAGCCGGCACATTGAAGCCCGCCGAGCGCGACGAAGGCCGCCGCGTGCGACTGTAGCGAGCGTCTCGCACCAATGACGGCAAGCGCCGTCGCTGCGAACCTGGCCGGCGCGATACGGAACAACAGCTGCCCGGTGATGTCGCCTCGCCGTCGACCGCTGCGCTAGGCTACGGCCTGCCGTGATCACCTTCCATAGCCCCGACCACGCGTTGCACGCGCCGGCGTACGAGTTCTTTCGTGGCCAACGCGTCCCTTGTCACGAAGGCCCGCAACGCGCCGCATTCGTGCTCGACGCATTGCGCGAGCGCGGCCACCCGCTGCGTGATCCTGACCATGACGCCACCGACGTGCTGCAGCGCGTGCACACGCCACGCTACCTGGCGTTCCTGGCGTCGGCCTGGGCGCAATGGCTGGCGCTCGATGCGGCCAACGCGGCGCGTCAGCCGTTCCCGTCGGTATGGCCGGTGCGCAGTCTGCGCAGCGACCTCGAGCCCGAGAACTTCGTCGCCCGGCTGGGCCTGTACTCGATGGACAACGGCACGCCGATGTCGGCTGGCACCTGGGCCGCGGCAAAGGCCGGCGCCGACGCCGCCGTCAGCGCCGCGGCGCTGCTGTGCGCCGGCACACGGGCCGCGTTCTGCGCGACGCGCCCTCCCGGCCACCACGCCGGCGCTGACTTCATGGGCGGCTACTGCTTCCTGAACAACGCCGCCATCGCCGCACAGGCGCTGCGCGACGGCGGTTGCACGCGAGTCGCGGTGCTCGACGTCGACTACCACCACGGCAATGGCACGCAGAGCCTGTTCTACCAGCGCGACGACGTGCTCGTCGTCAGCTTGCATGGCGACCCGCGCACCGAATATCCGTTCTATTCGGGCCACGCCGACGAGACCGGCGCCGGTGCTGGGCTTGGCCACAACCTCAACCTGCCGCTGCCGGCTGGCACCACGGCCGCACACTGGTTCGACGCGCTGAACCTTGCCTGCCAGCGTGTACGGCAGCAGCGCATCGACGCGCTGGTCGTGTCGCTCGGGCTGGACACCTTCGCCGGCGACCCGATCTCGACGTTCAAGCTGCAGACCGAGGACTTCCTGCGTTTGGGCGCACAGACTCGCCCGGCTCGACTGCCCGACGGTCTTCGTACTCGAAGGCGGATACGCCGCGGAGGAACTGGGCCGCAACGCCGTCAACGTGCTGGACGGTTTCGAGGGCGGTTAGTCCCTCATTCGGCAAAGGGTAGGAACCTCCGGCCCACGCAGCGATTCCTCGTCCGCGCCCAGGGCCCGCCCTGCCCTTCGCATGCACCTACGCCCGCGCAACGGCGATCTCGTCGAGGCGCGTCGTGTAGCGCGGCGACCGCCGCTCCTGCCTGGACGCATGCACGCTCGGCCCGCCACGCCGTGTCGCACTGGCAACAGTGACCGCATTGCGCCCGAAGCGCTGGTTCAGCGTGTCGAGCGCGCTCATCAGGTCCGCCTGGCTGTGCTGCGGCGCATCCGGCTCCTGATCCGCCGCGAACAGGTCCAGCGTGGCTCGGCTCTGAGCTTGCGGCTGCAGATCGACGAGCATCACGCCCGCCTTCGCGTAGTTGAAGCCCGGCGCGATACACCCCGCGCAGCGCGCGCACCGCCGCACTGATGAGGACGCGCGTGTCGGCGCTGGGGCGGGACAACGGCAGCGTGGCGCTCGGCGCAGTGCTGGCGGTCGCTCTTGCGGTACGGACTGGTGGCGATGAACACATGCACCGCGCCGGCCACGCTGCCCTGCTGCTCGCAGCTTCCTGGCCACCTGGCTGCAGAACTGGCTCACGACTTCGATCAGGGTCGGGCAGATCGCGTCACCGGTGTCGCCGAACGAGCGCGAGCACATGATCTGCTGGTTCGCCGCGGGCGCGTCGTCGACCTCCAGGCACGGCGTGCCGCGCAGCTCGAGGATCGTCTTCTCGAGCACGACGCTGAACTGCCGCCGCAGGGTCGTCGCGTCGGCGCGGACCAGGTCGAGCACGCTGTGCGATGCCGGCCTCGTTCAGGCTGCGCCGCGGTCTTGCGGCCGACGCCCCAGACCGTCGCCGACGTCGGTGGCACGCATCACGCCTCGAGCTCGTTCGGCCGTCAGCGTTGCCGAAGTCGCAGACCTGGGCCAGTTCGCGCGGGTAGCTGCCCGGCTTGCGGTCGGCCGTCTTGGCCACATGGTTGGCCAGCTTGGCCAGCGTCTTGGTCGGCCCGAAGCCGACGCTGGTGGGCAGGCCGGTCCACGGCAGCACCTTGGCGCGAAGCTCGCGCCCGATGGCGACCAGATCGCCGGGCACGCCGTCGAAGTCCAGGAAGCACTCGTCGATGCTGTAGATCTCCTGCCGCGGCGCGAACGCGGCGGCCAGCGCCATCATGCGGCTCGACATGTCGCCGTACAGCTCGAAGTTGGCCGACAGCGCGATCAGGCCGGCCTGCGCTCGAGGTGCCGGACCTCGAACCAGGGCTGGGCCATGCTTGCACGCCCAGGTCCTTGGCCTCGTTGCTGCGGGCGATGCAGGCGCCGTCGTTGTTGGACAGGACGACCACCGGCTCGCCCGTTCAGCGCCGGGCCGGAACACGCGCTCGCAGCTGACGTACATGTTGTTCACGTCGACGAGCGCGAACATGAGCTCGACCTCAGCCCGAGACAGCGGCTTGACGACGTGCGTGACGACGCCCCAGATCTCGCAGCTCCTCGCCTTCGCCGGCAGACCAGTCGGCGCAGTCCGGGTCGGCCGCCTGCAGGCGCAGCTCGCTCGCCTCGCCGGCACGAGGCGCCGGCAGACGAACTCGTCGCTCGACGATGGCGATCACCACCTGCCCGTGCGCCGGCTCGAGCGCGCGATCGACCAGCGCGCAGATCGCCGTCGTCGATACCGGCCTCGCGCATCGAGTCGCCGGCAATGCGCATCAGGAAGGCCGCCTGCGGGTGGCGGATCAGGATGTCGTTGAGATCGAGCCGCGTGACGCCGCTCTCGCTGGCCGGCGAGCCGAAGCTGATGGCGACGCTGCTGCGCGGCGCCGAAGCGGCCTGCCATCGGGCGATCACGAAGCATGGCGTTGCACGCGCTGGCCGTTGACGAAGACGTCGGGGCCGATGACCTCGATGAGGATCGGCCCGAACTTGCTCTGCCAGACCCAGCGCTGCACACCCTCGCTGGCCAGCGGAAGCGATGGTTGTGCGCCGTCGGGTTGACCGACGACGACATCGATGGCGAGGGGCAGGCTCGGGTTCATGGACCATGCAAGGCACGGTGCGGACAGGGCAGGTGCGGCCAGCTCGTCTTAGAACCAGGCCCAGACGCGGTGCAGCCAGCGCGGCGCGCGGCTGCGCATTGGGCGGTAGAGGTAGCGGTATTCGACGTGGCTCATTGGGTCCTCCAGATGACGGAATGATACTGTACAAAATACCAGTACTTTGCGCAACCGTGGCTGTCCGGGCAGCGCGGCCTTGTCGCCGTGCAGGTGGCGCCGGGTGAGGCGGCCTTCTTGCTGCGCCTTGACTTGCCACAGGTGCAGGACAGTCCCACCTGGGCGCCCCCCTGCAAATTGACCCATCGTCGCCTGCCTGTTCCGCTGATCGCGACTTGCACCGATGCAGAACACTGACGCAGGACTCGTTCACAACCTTGGCCCATGCTGCGCCACCTCTCCCGCGTATTCGTGCTGGCCACCGCGCTGCTCGCAGCCGGCGCCGTGCCGGCGCAAGCCCTGCACTTCGGCGTGCTGAACCAGCGCAGCCCACAACTGACGGCGCAGTACTGGAATCCGATCCTCGAGTTCGTGAGCCGCAAGAGCGGGGTGGCACTGGAACTGCGCATCGGCAGGACGGCCCCGGATACCACCGCGATGGCTTTGCGCGGCGAACTCGACTTCTACTACACCAACCACCTCTTCACCGTCGAGCGCGATCGCCTCGGCTGGCGCGTCTTCGGCCGCGGCGCGGGCGACGGCATCCGCGCCGAAATCGTCGTTGCCGAGGACTCGCCGGTCAAATCGCTCGAAGACCTGCAGGACGCGGGTGTCGTGTTCCCGTCGGCAGAAGCCTTCGTCGGTTACTGGGTTCCGATGGACGCGCTGCTGAAGGCGGGTGTGCAAGTCAAGGTCCACTTTGCGGGCAACCAGGAAGGCGCCATCGCGCAGTGGCGCGCGGGCTCGGCCAGCGCGGCGGGCGTCAACGCCAAGGTCATGGCGGAGTACGCCAAGCGCGAGAGCCTGCGCTATCGATCGCTCTGGCTCTCGCCGCCCTACCTCGATCTGGCGCTGATGGCGCACCCGCGCGTGCCGCAGGCAACGCTCGACCGTGTCAAGGCCGCGTTCGAAGGCATGGTGCGGGACCCGGCAGGGGCGCGTGTCCTCGCTGCGTCGGCAGAGTTGATTGGCCAGAAGCCGCCGTTCGGTTTCGTCGCGGCACAAGACCGTGACTACGAGAACTACCGCGCCTTCTACCGGGCGACGCCCGTGCGCGAGCCGGCGCACTGACCGCCGCACACGCAGTTCAACCGGCATGCACACCTCGGCCGCAATGCGTGGCCTCCAACGCCTCGGCCTGACAGCGCGCCTGATGGTCGCCAGTGGCCTGGCGTTACTGGTCGGTGGCGGCGCCCTTCTGACTGCGCTCACGGCACAGGACGCCGCGAGTTTCCAGGCCGACCTGCATGTGCGTGCGCAGGACGAGCTCGGTGCATTGGTGCCGTTGATTGCCGATCAGGCCGTCATCGGCGACTATGCGGTGATACAGCAGTTGTTCGCAGCGCGCTCGCGCAGCACGCATATCGAGTCGATCGAGTGGACCGACCGGCGCGGCGCCGCAGTGAAGTCGACCGATCAGCACAGCGTGGCCGCGGCGCCGGCCTGGTTCCAGCGCTGGCTGGCCATCGAAACCCCGACCGTGCAGCACGACCTGGGCATCGGCGGTGTCGACTACGGCCGCTTGACGGTTCGCATGACCGCCAACCCGGTGCTCGAGCATCTGTGGCAGTCGTTCAAGACCGGCGCAGCGATTCTGGCGGTGGCCCTTGGCTTCAACCTCCTGCTGATCCTCGCCGTGCTGCGCATCGGCCTGCGCCCACTGGCCGCGCTCAACCGGGGCACCCATCGCCTGGCTGCCGGCGACTATTCGGTGCGCATCGATTCCGCCGGCCCGCCCGAGATGCGCAAGACGATCGACGTCTTCAACCATGCCGCGGCGATGATCGAGAGCCTTCACGAATCCTTGCGCCAGCAGCGGCGCGCGCTGGAACAAGCGCGCGACGAGCTGGAGTCGCGCGTCGAGCATCGCACCGCGGAGCTGGCGCAGGCGAACCTGGAGCTGACGACCGATGTGGCCGAACGCGCGGTGCTGCTCGATGACCTGCTGCAGAGCGAGGAACGCTTTCGCATGCTCACCAAGCTGTCGTCGGATTGGTACTGGGAGCAGGATGCCGATCTGCGTTTCGTGCAGATCACGGAAGGGGCGCATTCGTTCGGCGGAATTGCCCGCGAAGCGCATGTCGGCAAGTTACGCTGGGAACTGCCGCACACCGAAATCGTCGGCGACGACTGGGAGCCGCACAAGGCGACCTTGGCGGCACGCGAGCCGTTCCGCGATCTGCTGCTCAGGCGCGTCTTTGCGGACGGCGTACGCTACGTGCAAGTAAGCGGCGCGCCGCGCTACGCCCAAGACGGCAGCTTCGCAGGCTACCGCGGCGTGGCCAAGGACGTGACGCAGGAAAAGCAGGCCGAGCTCGCACTCATCGCAGCGCGCGACGCCGCCAACGCGGCCAGCCGCGCGAAGAGCGAGTTCCTGGCCAACATGAGCCACGAGATCCGCACGCCGATGAACGGCATCCTGGGCATTGCCGGGATGTTGCTCGACAGCCCGCTCGCACCGCGCGAGGCCCACTTCGCGCGCACGATGCAGCGCTCGGCGATGGCCTTGCTGCAGGTGATCAACGACATTCTCGATTTCTCCAAGATCGAGGCCGGCAAGCTCGATCTGGACCAGGTCGATCTCGACCCGCGTGCCACGCTCGACGATACCCTGCAGGCGTTCGCGAGTGCCGCCCACGGCAAAGGCATCGAACTGGCCGGCAGCGTCGAAGCGGCGGTGCCCGCCATGCTTTGCGGCGACCCGGGGCGCATCCAGCAAGTGTTGTCCAACCTCATCGCCAACGCGATCAAGTTCACCGCGTCGGGCGAAGTGGTGGTCGAAGCCCGGATCAGCGCGTCGACCGCGCACGGCGTCACCTTGCTCTTCGGCGTGCGCGATACCGGCATCGGCATCGAAGCCGACGCGCTCGACCGAATCTTCGACGCTTTCACGCAGGCCGACGGAAGCACGACGCGCAAGTTCGGAGGCACCGGGCTCGGGCTGACGATATCGCGCCAACTCGTGCGCATGATGGGCGGCGAAATCGGCGTGTCGAGCCAGATCGGCCACGGCTCATGTTTCTGGTTCACCGTGCAGCTGAGCAATTCCGCGCAGGTCGCGCCGGCACACGAGCCTCGATTCGATGGCCGCCATGCGCTGGTCGTCGACGACAGCGCGAGCAACCGGGAGATCCTGCGCCAGCAGCTCGCAGCCAGTGGCATGGCCGTGCACAGCGCAGCCAGCGTGGCCGAGGCACAGGCGATCCTGCGCTCGGCGGTGAATCTGTTCGATGTCGCGATCCTCGACGTCGACATGCCTGGCATCGGCGGCCTCGATCTGGCCGGGCAGATCCGCGCCGATCGCCGCTTCGATCCGATGCGACTGGTCATGATGAGCTCGATCGGTCATGACCTGTCGCGCGAACGGCTGGCGCGGCTCGACGTCGGCGCGTGGCTGACAAAGCCCGTCGGCCAGGCACAGTTGTATGCGGCGCTGGCCAGAGCGCTCGAAGGGGCACAGATCGATTCGCGCGAAGCCCTCGGTCCCGCGGCTTGCGCGCAGCGGTTCTGCGGCACCGTACTGCTGGCCGAAGACAACGACGTCAATCGCCTTGTCGCCACCTCGATGCTCGAGTCACTCGGACTGCAGGTCGATGTCGCCGCCAGCGGTACCGAGGCGCTGCAGGCGACCGCGCGAGCGCGCTACGACATCGTGCTGATGGACTGCCAGATGCCCGAGATGGATGGTTTCGACGCCACCGCGGCGATCCGCGCCCGCGAGGGCGGTGCCGACCGGTGCGTGATCGTGGCCCTCACCGCCCACGCGATGGACGGCGACCGCGAGCGCTGCCTGGCGGTGGGGATGGACGACTACCTTTCGAAGCCTTTTGCGCGCGAGGACCTCGCGCGCCTGCTTTCGCGCTGGCTGCCGCAAGGCCCGTCTCTGGTGGCCATGACGCTTGCGGGTGGGCTGGACTAGGCGCTTCACGGCAGAGGCGTCAGTCCGGGGTACGGCGATGCGCGGTGTCCTACATGCCCTTGCGTCGCTCGCCGATGGCGCGGCGTTCGTCCAGCGGCCAAAGTCGACTCCAGAAGCAACGGTTGCGCGCAGATTGCGCTGCGTTGCTCGAACACCTACCACATGGGGAATGCAATGAAGTTCTTGGCCCTCCTGACTCTCGCCGCCGTCGGCACACTTCCGGCGCATGCCGCCACCAACGTCGGTGTCTCCATCGGCATCAACGCCCCCGGCCAATACGGCCGCGTCGACATCAACAACTATCCGGCGCCAATGTTGATGAATCAGCAGCCGATCGTCTACATGCCGTCCACCGTGGCGGTCCACCAGCGCCCGATCTACATGTATGTGCCGCGGGCGCAGCAGGCCAACTGGGGCCGCTACTGCAACGGCTATCGCGCATGTGGACAGCCGGTCTACTTCGTGCAGGAGAACTGGGTTCGCGACGAATACCGCCGCGAACACGACAACCGCAACGATCACATGGCGTCAAGAGACCACGGTCGCCGTGACAACGGCCACGGCCAATACAAGGGGCATGACCAGCGCAACGATTGACCGCGATCCGCGCGGCACGGTTTGCCGACCGCGCCAATCTCGCCGTCAGGTGCCAATCGGGGCCTCGTTCGTCGCTCCGTCCGAGGTGCCCGTCGGATCGGCTGGCATGCGGATCGCATCCGGCCTCGACCAACGCTGCAACAGCGGTGCCGAGCCGGACTCGATGAAGAGCCGCTTGATCATCGGGAACCGTTCCCGCACTTGTCGTTCCACATCGGCAATCGCCAGCGCCGCATCGGCAGCGGCAGTGCCTTCGTCGAAGTCGAGATCCATCGTAACCAGTGCATCGTCGGGCCCGACGTACATCGACAGCACTCGGCCGACGTCCCGCACCTGGGGCACCGCCAGCGCGATGGCGCGGATGGCGCTGGCTGTCTCCGGACGTATCCCCTCGCCGATCAGCAAGCCACGCGACTGCCAGGTGAGCAAGGTCGCCACGCCTGCGAGCAGTACGCCGATGAGCATCGAAGCCGCACCATCGAGTGCCGGCCAGTCGAAGCGATGGCTGAGTGCGATGCCCGCTGCGGCAATCGCCAGCCCCGCCAGCGCCGCCGCATCCTCCGCCAGCACGGTGTAGGTGGTCGGGTCCTTGCTCCGCTGTATCGCTTCCCAGAATGGGCTGGCGCCGGCCCGATCGAGGAACTGGCGCAGCGCGATGGAAAAGCTGATGCCTTCAAAGATCGCGGCCGCGCCGAGCACCACGTAGTTCCACGTCGGGTCGTGCAGGGGTTCCGGGTGGCGAATGTGCAGCACGCCTTCGTAGAACGAGACGCCACCACCGAGCGCCAAAGATCAGCACAGCGACGATCAGGCTCCAGAAATACAACTCCTTGCCGTGCCCGAAGGGGTGCTCGGGCGTTGCAGGCCGCTGGCTGAGCCGGATGCCGACGAGCAGGAGCACGCCGTTGAAGGTGTCGACAGACGAATGAATGCCCTCCGAGAGCATGGCCGAACTGCCGGTGATGCTGGCGACCACGAGTTTGGTGATCGCGATCGCGACATTGGCCCCGATGGCGCCATAGATTGCCAGCTTTGGGTCGGTCATCTCTTGGCGTCTCCATGGCTAGACCCATCCCGATCGACGCAGGCGACGGTAGACCAGCACGCAACCAAGCAGGGTCACGGCCACGGCCACGGGGTACCCGGCCGCCACTTCAGCTCCGGCATCGACTCGAAGTTCATGCCGTACAGACTGAAGATGACGGTCGGTATCGCCAGAATCGCGCCCCAGCCCGCCAGCCGCTTGACGACCTCGTTCTGGTTGTTGGCCACCAGGGCCAGATTCACCTGCATGGCGGTGGTCAGCATGTCGCGCATGCCGTCGATCAGGCCCACCAGCCGCGAGACGTGATCCTGGATGTCGCGGAAGTAGGCGCGCAACTCCTTCGGGATCAGGTCTTCGTGCAGGCGCATCAGTTCGGCGCTGATGTCGGCCACCGGCAAGGCGGCGTTGCGCAACTCGAGCAGATGGCGCTTCAGGGTGTACAGCCGCTCGATCACGAGCCTGTCGAACTGGTCGTTGAAGATGTCCGTCTCGATGGCGTCGAAGTCGCGCTCGAATTGCGCCACGATCGGCTGGTAGTTGTCGGCCACGAAGTCCAGGACTGCGTAGAGGGCGAAGCCCGGCCCCTTGGGCAGGCCCTTCGTGCCGTCTTCGCAGCGCTGCAGAACGGTGCGCGTAGCTCGACGAGACACCGTGCCGCACGGACACCAGGAAATTCGGGCCGACGAACAGATGTGTCTCACCGTAGACAACCTGGCCGTCATCCAACTGTGCCGTCTTCAGCACGATGAAGAGCGAATTGCTGTAGGCCTCGATCTTGGGCCGCTGGTGCGCGTGGTGCGCATCCTCGATGGCCAGTTCATGCAGGCCGAACTCGTCCTGGATCTTGCGCAGCAGCGCATCGTCCGGCTCGTGCAGCCCGAGCCACACGAACGTATCGGGCTGCTTGATGACCTCGCTGATGTCGTCGATGGAAATGTCGCCAAGGCGCTGGCCATCGTCGGTAGGCCACGCTGTTCACGATGGATGTCATCGCCTTGGGTCTTTCATGCCGCCATGCGCCAGCCAACAGGATTTGCACTCTGGCCCTTGGGCTCCGCCTTCGTCTGTGCGATAGCGAACGGTGCGACGACACCGACATAAACTCCAGTGCTCCGCAAGCGAGAAGGTGACCGGCATGAAGCAATTGGTGGCCGAGTGGTTGTGGCGCGCGGCCGTGCTGTGCGCGCTGGTCGTGATCGGCTGGGAGTTGCACCTGCTGCGTTTGGATATCGCGCAGCCGGTGGACGACCACTCCACCACTGCGTCCGCACCGGATGAAACACAGGACAGCCTCGACGGGATTCACGAAGAACTGGCGCTGCTGAGCCAAAAAGTGGACGCCATCCTCGTTGTCATGGCGCGGGCGAAGTAGCTGTTAGCCCAATGAGCTAGGGATTGACGGGCAAGGCCGGCATCGAACCAATACCCTCGAACGATCAGAAAGCTCGCATGCCGACGCCGTGGGGAGAACCAAGCCATGCCTATTGCCAACGCCGAGTCAGCCTTCCTCCTGGCTGAGGCGCTGGGACCAGCGAACTTGCCGCGCTTGCCCTGCACATGCACTCCCACGGCAGCGAGCGGCGAGAGTTGTTATTGTGAACAGGCCGGGATCGATCGCGAGGACGCCGGGCGCCCGGTTCCTTGCGCACCGGTGGACCCGTTCGCAACGGCGCTCGCACGCTGGTTCGGCGTGAGCAATGGCGAGGTCGAGACCATCCTGCGCGACCCGTAGGATGAATTGGCGCGAGCGCCAGGTGGTTCTTGCGGCGGTCGGCGTGTCGGGCACGACCGGTCGGCGTCCGGGCGGATCGTGACGCCATCAGCGCTCTCGCTGTAGCATCGCAAGAGCGCTGCGCAGCACCTGCAGCAAGCGCACCAGCAACCTACTTCAACGCAATTGGAGAGATGACATGAAACGTCGCACGATGGTGATGGCTGCAAGTGTGTTGGGCGGGGTCCCCGGCATCCTGCTCGCGGCAACCAAGGAAGAGTCGCGGGCCGATGTGCGCAAGGCGGCCAATGAGGCGCTTGCCGCCGTCTACAAGGTCCAGCCGGCCGCGCGCAAGGCCGTCGAATCGGCGGCCGGCTACGCCGCGTTCAGCAACTTCGGCATGAAGATCCTGGTGGCCGGCAGCGGCACGGGCAAAGGCGTTGCGTTCAACAACAAGACCAAGGCCACGACCTACATGAAGATGGCCGAGTTGCAGGCAGGGCTCGGCTTTGGCGTGAAGAAGTTCCAGCTGGTCTGGGTCTTCGACACCGAGAGTGCGCTCAACGGCTTCGTGAACTCCGGCTGGGAGATCGGCGGCCAGGCCACTGCGTCGGCGAAGACGGGTGACAAGGGCGCCTCGTACCAGGGCGCCGTGAGCATCGCACCGGGTGTCTGGCTCTACCAGGTCAGCGGCGACAGCCTGGCGCTCGAACTGACGGCCAAGGGCACGAAGTACTACAAGGACGGCGACCTGAACTGATTTGTTAACGAGTCTTTACACGCCGGTGTTCAACCGGCGCGCGCCGCCGCGCGTTGGATGGCCATGGCCGCAGGTGGCCGCTACCGGAGACGACCATGACCTCCCATCCAATGCCGTTGAAAGTTGCCATTGCCACGCTGTGCTGCGCCGCCACCGGCGCCTGGGCCACGGAATTCGGCAATGTCGTGTCGAGCACGCCGGTGCTGGCCTCGGTGCCCGTGGTGCAACAGCAATGCTTCGACGAGCCTGTCGTCTACCAACGCCCCAACAGCGGCGCGGGCGCGCTGCTTGGGGCCATCGCCGGCGCGGCCATCGGCAACAGCATGGGCAGCGGCTCGGGCCGCATGGCGGCCACCGGCATCGGCATGATCACCGGTGCCGCCATCGGCGACCAGGTCGAGGCGAATGGATCTCCGCCGGTGGCGACGACGGCACAGCGCTGCCGCAACGTCACCCGCTACGAGAACCGCCCTGTCGGCTACGACGTGGTGTATGAATACCAGGGCGTGCGCCGCAGCGTGCGCCTGGCGCAGGACCCGGGCAGCCAGATTGCCCTGGATGTCAACGTGGTGCCGGTCGGTGGGCCAGCACAAGGCCAGCCGGTGCAGTCGCTTCCGCCGCCAGTGTACGGCGCGCGCGGCGAGACGGTTTACGCGCCGGCACCGGCACCGGTCATCTACGCGCCGCCGCCGGTCTATGCGCGGCCGTGGCCATACATGGTCGTCGGCGTCGGCTGGCAAGGCGGTTGGCACGGGCACCGGCACTACTAGAGCCGCGCGCGCCCTGGGGCAGGGACTCGGCTCGTGCCGAGGGATGTCCGGCCCGCCGGGCACTGTCGGGCGGGTCCGCGCGCTGCCTTACTTGCCAGGACCCCTGGGGCTGCCGAACTTCGGCTCGAACAGTTCGTCGAACAGTTCTTCCGGAACCGAGTCCGGGTCTTCCGTCACATCGACGCCATCGAGCAGGTCGTAGGACGACGTGACCCAATTGCCGTATGAGACTTCGGGCAGATCGCTTCTGGGCTTGGCCATGGCCGGCACATCCTTGTCAACGCGCTCCACCTTCGGAGCACTCCGCGTGAGGTGCCAGAACTTTCTTGCTGGCACCGTTGGTTTGGGGGCTGCAGACAATTCGCCGCTCGCGTCGAGACAATGGCTCCTGGGAACGGGATGGCATACGTTGGCAAAGGCAGAATTGCACACCTGACGTGAACGCTGCTTGACGCAGCGCAAGCTCAGGTGAAAACAGCGTGGGAATCGAACTTGGCGCGTGCAGCCAAGCTGAGGCAGCGACCGCTGCGCGATGGCTTGACCGCCCGCGGCCGAGCTACTTCCCAGGCCCCTTCGGCGTGCTCCACGTCTGCGCGAGCAGGTCCGCGAACAGTTCCGCCGGCAGCGTGTCAACGACTTCTGTCACCTCGACACCGTCGAGCAACTCATATTGAAGATCGGACAAGTTGCCGTGCGTGCCCGGCAAGAAGTTCTTCGTCGGCCGGCGCATGGGAGCCGCATGCTTGTCCGCCGGCGTTGCGGCTGGCGCGGCCTTGGTACTGCGCCACTCCAGCTTGTCCGCCGTGGTTGGTTTGGGTCGATACATGAATGGTCTCGACAGTGACTCCGGGAATCGGGTTGCCTCACACGGGTATCGACAGGCTCGCGGGCCCGTGTAGTGCAGAGTGCGATGCAGCGCAGCCCGCGAAAGCGCATGCCGGGGCGAAGCGCGCAACAATTCACGCCGGCGTCGCGACTTCCGTGGCCCGCATGCAGCCGTACCATCCGCAGATGCTGCGCAACGATGCCGATGCCTGGGGCGCCCCGGCCAAACTCCTGCACTGGGTCATGGCCGGGCTGATCCTGGCGCAGGTTGCGCTCGGCCTCATGGCGGTGACCTGGCGGCTGTCGCCGACCAAGCTCAATCTCTACTTCTGGCACAAATCGACCGGCATCTTGCTGCTCGCGCTGCTCGCGCTGCGCCTGGCCTGGCGGCTCGTCAATCGCGCGCCCACGCTGCCCGCGCCACTGCCGGCCTGGGAACGCAGCGCCGCGCACGCCAGCCACACACTGCTCTACGCGCTGATGGCCGGGCTGCCCCTCAGCGGCTGGATCGTCAATGCCGCGGCCAACATCCCGCTGCGGATCTTCGGCCTCGTCCCGCTGCCGGCCATCGTCGCGCCGGACAAGGCGCTCGCCGACCTCGCGGCGTGGGTGCATCGTGGCCTGTTCGTCCTGCTCGCACTCGTGCTCGTCGCGCACATCGGCGCGGCGCTGCGCCACCACTTCGTCAAGCGCAATTCGGTGCTCGTGCGCATGCTGCCGGGCAAATGGAGTAGGCCATGAACGAGATGCTCAGGCGGTTCGGACTCTGCGCCCTGGCCTTCGCCACCGTGCCGGCGTTGGCCGCCGATTGGGCCATGGAAGCGGCGGGCAGCAGACTGGAATTCATCGCCACCTTCGAGAGGGCCGCGGCGCCAGGCGTGTTCAAGGAGTTCGACACCCGGCTGCGCTTGGACCCGGACAAGCCCGCCGGCGGCAGCCTTGACGTGACGGTCAAGGTGACGAGCGTGGACATGAATATCGCCGACGTGAACAAGGAAATCCGCGGCAAGGACTGGTTCGACTTCGGCGCCTTTCCACAAGCCGAATTCCGCTCGACGGACCTGCGCCGCGCCGAGGGCAATCGCTATGTGGCGCGCGGCACGCTCTCGCTCAAAGGCGTGAAGCAGCCGCTCGAGGTGCCCTTCAGCTGGGTCGGCTCGGGCGACGGCGCATCGATGGAAGGCGAGTTCACGGTGAAGCGTGGCGCCTTCGGCATCGGCACGGGCGAGTGGGCCGTCAGCGACGTGATTGGCGCGGACGTGAAGGTGAAGTTCCGCGTCAAGCTGCGCAAGGCTGATTGAGATGCGGCGGATCCTTCATCGCGCCGGGGCCGTGGCGGCGCTCTTGTCCACGCTGCTGGTGCTGCTGCTCGCAGGCTGCACGCCGCTGGTGCGCGAGCCCGGCACTGAACACGGCGGCGGGCCGGCGGGATTCCCGGAGCGCGATTACCGGCAGGCTGCGGCACAGGGCCAGCCCATCTACCGCGTCGATGCGGCGCAATCGCTGGTCGCAATCGACGTGCGTCGCGCCGGCACGCTGGCGCGGCTGGGACACGACCATGTCGTCGCCAGCCACGCGCTTGCCGGCTTCGTCGCGCCGCAGCGAGGCCGTGCCGACCTGTACGTCGAGCTGGAACGCCTGACGGTGGACGAACCCGCGCTGCGTGTCGAGGCCGGCTTCGAAACGCAGCCCAGTGCATCCGACATCGAGGGCACGCGCACCAACATGCTGGAAAAGGTGCTGGAGTCGAGCCGGTTCCCGTTCGCGGTCATCGCCGTCACCGGTGTCGATGCTGGCCAGCGCAGTGCGACGCTGGCCGTCACGCTCACCCTGCACGGCCAAACCCGCACCGTGCAGGCGCCGGCCGAGGTCGACGTCGACGCTGACCAGTTGCGGGTGTCGGGGCGTTTCTCGTTCGCGCAGACCGATTTCGGCATCACGCCGTACTCGCTGCTCGGCGGCGCGATCGCCGTACGCAACGAACTCGACTTGCGCTTTCGCGTCATTGCACGGCGGCTTCGTCCGTAGGCAAGGCCACGCGGGCGCCGTCTCGCAACAGCGGGACGACAAAGCTGCTGTGCGGCGCCAGCGCCGTCCAGCGCAAGGACTGGCCGGGCCGCAGAACCTGCGCGGGAGTGCCGGCGAGCGACCCCGCCGCGGCGTCGAGCGCCGCATCGGCCATGGCACGGACCAGGATGAAGCGCATCGTGCGGCCATCGCGCGCCAGCGTCAGTTCGGCCTCGGGCCAATGCGACGGCAGGCAGGGCGTGAAGCGACAAGCTCCTGCGCGCCCAGGCGCAGGCCGAAGATCGACTCGATCGCCGCGCGGTGCATCCACGCCGCCGCGCCGGTGTACCAGCTCCAGCCGCCGCGGCCGACATAGGGCGGCTGCGTGTAGACGTCGCCGGCCATCACGTAGGGCTCGATGCCGTAGGCGGCGCCGCGGCTCGGGTGGCGCGCGCGGTGCGCCGGGCTCAGGTAGGTGAAGTAGCGGTAGGCCAGGTCGCCGCATCGCCTGTCGCCGTGACGCGTCGCGTACTCGGCCTGCGCCATCAGCGCCCACACGCCGGCGTGCGAATACTGGCCGCCGTTCTCGCGCACGCCCGGCGGGTAGGCCTGGATGTAGCCGGCGCTCGGCACGCGCGTGCACCAGCGGCGGGTCGAGCAGCTGGATCAGGCCGGCGTCGTGGTCCACCAGGTGCGTCTCGACCGCGGCCAGCGCCATGCGCTGCAGCGCCGGCGGCGCCGCGCCGGACAGCACCGCCCAGGCCTGCGCGATCAGGTCGATGCGGCGCTTCGGCGTTGGCGTGCGAGCCGAGCGGCGTGCCGTCGTCGAAGAAGGCGCGCTTGAACCACTGGCCGTCCCAGGCCGGCGCCGTGCAGCGCCGCGCTTCCAGCCCGCGCGGCCGCGCTCCCAGCGCTGCGCGCGCTCGCGTTCGCCGCGCGCCGCGCGCCAGCGGCGCGAAGTCGGCCACCAGCTGGCACAGGAACCAGCCCAGCCAGACCGACTCGCCGCGGCCCTTCGATGGCCGACGCGGTTCATGCCGTCGTTCCAGTCGCCGGTGCCCATCAGCGGCAGGCCATGCGCGCCGACGCGCAGGCTGCGGTCGATGCGCGCGCGCGGCGTGCTCGTAGACGGTCGCGCGTCTGCGCGCTGACGCTCGGCGCGTAGTAGGCGTCCTCGGCGCCGTCGGGGATCGCGGCGCCTTCGATGAAGGGCACGCGCTCGTCGAGCAGCGCGCGCGTCGCCGGTCGCGCTGCAGGTAGTGCGCGCAGGCGTGCGGCAGCCACAGCAGGTCGTCGGAGAAATGCGTGCGCACGCCGGCGCCGGTGGGCGCGTGCCACCAGTGCTGCACGTCGCCTTCGGGGAACTGGCGCGACGCGCGCGAGCACGATCTGCTCGCGCAGCATCTGCGGGCGCGGCCCAGGCCAGCGCCATCGCGTCCTGCAACTGGTCGCGAAAGCCGGTGGCGCCGCCGGCCTGGTAGAAGCCGGCCTTGGCCCACAGGCGGCAGGACACCGTCTGGTACAGCAGCCAGCGGTTGACCATCGCGTCGAACAGCGGGTCGGGCGTCTGCACCGTGGTCGCGCCGAGCAGCTCGTCCCAGCGGCGCGCGCACCTGCTCGCAGGCGCTGCAGCCGCGCGGCACCGCCGCGGCCTCGGCGGCGAGCTGCGCGCGCCGCGTCCGGGCTGTCGGCATAGCCGAGCAGGAAGACGCGCTCGGCCGACTCGCCGGCGCGCCAGCGCGAGCGGCGTCGACAGCGCGGCGCACGGGTCGAGGCCGCCGCCGCTGCGCTGGCCGAAGTGGTCGGGCAGCACCAGAGCGGCCGCGCGCATCGAAGCATTCGCGCCGGTCGCAGGTCCAGTCGTCGGCCTCGTCGGATCGGCCGGCCAGGCGCCAGGAAGGCGGTGCCGTCGCCGAAGCCGGCCGATGCGGTCGCGCTGCGTGCACAACAGCGCGGTGAGCTTCTGCGCGGCCGGCATCGGCTCGGCCGAGCGTTCGCTGGCAGGCGCTGGCGCAACAGCGCGGTGTGCACCGTGCGCGCGGTCGGTGCGGTTCGCGCCCATCATCCACTCGGCGATGCCGATCACGCGCAGGTGCAGCGTGCGGTGGCCGCGGTTGACGAGGCGCACGCGCACCTGCTTGACCGACGGTCTGCGCGTCGACGCACCAGGACGCCGTGACCGTCCAGGTCGCCGCGGCGGTGGCTGATCGACGCTGTAGCCCTGGCCGTGCGACGACGCGGTAGGTCACGGTCGGCGTCGCCCCAGGCCGACGGCGTCACGCTCCAGACCTGCAGCGTCTTGCGGTCCTGCAGCAGGAACCATTCGGACGGCGGGTCGGCCACCGGGTCGTTCGACCAGGCGGTGAGCTGGTTCAGGCGGCTGTTCACGGCCCAGGTGTAGCCGCCACCGGCCTCCGAGATCTGGGCGCCGAAGTCGGGATTGGCCAGCACGTTGATCCACGGCCGCAGCGGCCGCAGCCGCGCGCCGACGTCGAAGCGGAACTCGCCCGACGCCGGCGGCGAAGTCGCCCTTCGCGCGGCCGTCGGCGTCGCCGCCGTGCGGCCGCGCGCTCGCCAGCGTCGCGGTACGAGGTCGTCGTGGCGCACGTCGAAGGCGCGCCTCGTGCAGCTCGGCCCAGTCCTGCACGTGATGCAGCAGCGGCCGGCCGTCGGCGCGCAGGCGCACCCGCGCCAGCGCGTGCAGCGTGCTCAGCTCGTCGGCCGACAGTTCGTCGCGCGCAGCAGGTGAAAGCCGGTGCTCGGCGGGGCCCGGCCTGCGCCGCGCTCGTCGGCTGCGTGGCGCTCGCGCAGCGCGGCGATCTCGCGCTGCAGCGGCCATCAGGTACGACGCCGGCTCGGCGTTGACCACCACCAGGTCGCAGGCGACGCCGCCCCAGGACCACAGGCGCAGCGCCTGCGCCAGCGAGCGCAGCAGGCCCAGGCCCTGCGTCGACGCCGGCCGAGACCAGCACGATCGGCCGGTCGCCCGAGATGCCGAAGCGCCACAGCAGGCGCCGGTCGCAGACCGTCGGCGCGTCCGTCCTCGCCGCGATCGCCATGGCTGGCGTGGGCGCGTCAGGCGTACAGCACGAGCGCCGTCGTCAGCGTCTGGATCGCGGCGAAGTTCTCGGCGCTGATGCGCAGCGCGCGCAGGCGGATGCCGGTCAGCGTGGCCGACATCAGCGAGGCGCGCTGCACGTGGCTCGCGCTGGCGGTACTTGTCGATCACCGCGCGCAAGCGTCGCGCGTCGTCGGACGCCGCGGTGGCGAAGGTCAGCTGCGCCTTGCGCGTTGCGGCGCGATGCGCAGGCGCACCGCCAGCGCGCAGACCGGGTCGAGGCCGGTGTCGAGCGCGACGCTCGGCGCCGCCGGCGCGTCGCGGCGGCTCGTCGAACGACGCCAGCGGCTGGCTCGCGTCGCGGTTGCGGCCGAGCCAGCGCTGGCGGTCGGTCTGCAGCCGCACGCCCAGCACCTGCGGGTCGCTGTCGGCCAGGAAGTGCGCGGCGTGCAGGCCCGTGCTCGGTGGCCAGGCGCGGCTTGCGCTCGAACACCAGCGCCTGGTGCTGCGGCCTGCCACTCGGCGCTGCACGAACAGGTTGCGAGAACGCCGGGTGCGCTTCGTCGGCGCGCGGGTCGGCCAGCGTCACCTCGAACGCCGACATCAGCTCGATGTCGAGCGTGCGGTCGCTCAGGTTGCGCAGCTCGACCTGGCGGAACTCGATGTCGTCCTCCGGGCTGACCCAGACCGTCGCGTGCGCCTGCAGCTCGGGCCAGGTCGGCGTCGAAGCACGACGCGGTCGGCGTGGAAGGTGCTCTGGTAGTGCGCGGCCGGGTCGGGCGCCGGGTGCTGGGTGATCGAGACCGGCTGCGGCTGGCGGTCCCAGCGCAGGTAGAAGAAGCTGCCGTAGGCGTCGCGCAGCGCGTCGTCGCGCCAGCGCGTGATGCCGATCGCGCCCCAGCGGCTCGCAGCCGGCGCCGTTGGCGCGCAGCGACACGCTGTAGCGGCCGTTCGACAGCAGGTGCGTCGGCTCCAGCGCGGTCGCGCCCGGCAGCACCTCGCGCAGCAGGCCCGGCGCGCGCCGCTGCAGCGCCTGCGGCGGCGGCCCCGACGGCGGCGCGTGCAGCAGCGACACCTCGCGCGGCGCGCGCTCGTGCAGCAGCGAGGCCACCGCCTCGACGTGCGGCATTGGCCATGCCCCAGCGCTGCGCCGCGCCGTCGAGCAGCACGTTGGCGAGCGCCACGATGCGTCATGCCCTGGTGGTGCGCCATGAAGGTGTACACCGGCGTGAACGGCTCGCTGCCGGTCTGCCGCGCGGGCGAGAAGTCGAGCGCTTCGATGAAGCCGTAGCGCGCGCGCGCGCGCCAGCGCCTGCGAGCGCGGCGAAGTTGCGGCGCGCGCGGTGCGGCGCGACCTGCGCCGCCAGCGCCGTGGCATAGGGCGCGATCACCAGTTCGTCGGGCGGCGTGCGGCGCAGCGCCAGGCGCGGCACGCCTTGCGGCGCGTACTGGTAGGCCAGCGTGTGGTCGCTGCGCGGCGTAGGCCGACTCCGAGATGCCCCACGGCACGTCGTGCGCGCGCGCGAAGGCGATCTGCTCGCGCAGCGCGCGCGTGGCCGGCGTCGTGCAGCACGCTGCCGTGCGGCTCGTCGAGCACCAGCGTGGGCATCAGGTACTCGAACATCGAGCCCGACCACGAGCGCAGGCCCGGCGTCGCGCGCCGACGGCGAAGAACGGCCGGCCGAGCGAGGCCCAGTGGCCGACCGGCACGTCGCCCTTGGCGATGGCCAGCAGGCTGGTCAGGCGCGACTCCGAGGCCAGCAGGTCGTAGAAGCCGGCGTCGAGCTGTTGCTCGGCGACGCGGTAGCCGATGTGGAACAGGTGCCGCTTGCGGTGGTACAGGAAGCTGAAGTCGGCTCGCAGGCGAGCGCTCGCAGGTCGCGGCCAGGCGTGCAGGCGCTGGCGCGTCGCGGCGTCGCGGCGACGCGCCTAGCGCCGTGGCAGGTCGAGCGTCGGCGAGCGCCGCGTGGCGCGGTGATCGGCGCAGGCACCAGCGCAGCTCGTCGCGCTGGGCCGGCGTCGAGCGGTCGGCGCGCGTGCCAGCAGCGGCTGCCAGGCGCTCGCAGCGCCGCAGCGCAGCGCGCGCTGCGCCGCGCGCCGGCGTCGTACGGCGCGTGCGCCAGCTCCAGGCAGGCCTGCGCCACCGCCAGCAGGTGCCGCTGAGGTTGCCGCTGTCGACGGTGGACACGTACATCGGCAGCAGCGGCGCGCCGGTCTGCGTGTCGTACCAGTTCAGGAAGTGGCCGCGGTGGCGCTGCAGCGTGCGCCAGCGTGGCCAGCGTCGCCTCGAGGCGCGCGAGCAGCTCCGCGGTGCCGATCCAGCCGAACTGCGCGCGCGCAGGCCGCGCTCAGCAGGTACAGGCCGATGTTGGTCGGCGAGGTGCGGTGCGCCACCATGTCGTGCGGCGCGGTCTGCAGGTTGTCGGGCGGCAGGTGGTTGTCGTCGGCGCCGACGCAGCGCTCGAACAGGCGCCAGGTGTCGCGCGCGATGCCGTCGCAGGTAGGCGCGGTCGCGCACCGGCAGCGCGGCGTCGCGCGCGCGCCGGGCGCGGCCGGCTGACCCACCAGGTCCACACCGGCGAGGCGGCCCACAGCAGGCACAGCGCGACGGCCAGCCACGGGTGCGGCGTGCCGCGCGCCGAGCAGCGCGCCGAGCAGCAGCCAGCGCGACCACCGGCTCGCGCCAGTGCTGGCGCAGCCAGCGTCGCGCAAGTCGGTCGTGCGCCGCGGCCTGCGCGGCCGCGGCCGTGGTCCATTGCAGCAGGTGGCGGCGGCTGACGGCCATGCGGTAGAGCGCGCGCCCGATCGCGTCGAGCGCCATCAGCGCCTGCTGCAGCAGTTGCGCCAGCTGCCACAGCCCGCCCCACAGCGCGCGCGCCAGGTCGGCCGCCGCCTGGCGGTAGAAGTGGAGCTTGGCGATGTCGTCGCGGCTCGGCGAGAAGCCCGCCACGGCGCCCATCAGCGGCCCGGCCGAGAAGCGCCGCCAGCACCAGCGCCAGCGCGGCCCACGGCGACGACGACGCGCGCCGGCGAGTGCCAGCAGCAGCAGCGCCAGCGACATCGGCGCGACCAGCGAGCGGCGCAGGTTGTCGAACATCTTCCAGCGGTTGATGGCGCGCAGGCGGTAGCGCGCCGGGCTGCAGCAGGAACGGCAGCAACTGCCAGTCGCCGCGCGTCCAGCGGTGCACGCGCGAGGCGGCCACGTCGGCATGGAACGGCGCGTCCTCGATCAGCGTGATGTCGGTCACCGCGGCGCAGCGCGCGATCGAGCCTTCGAGCAGGTCGTGGCTCAGCACCTGGCCTTCGGGCAGGCGGCCGGCCAGCACGGCGTGCATCGCGCGCACGTTGAGCAGGCCCTTGCCGGTGAAGGTGCCTTCGCCGAACACGTCCTGGTAGACCTCGGAGGTCGCCGCGCTGTACGGGTCGATGCCGCACTGGCCGGCGAACAGCCAGTGGTAGAGCGTGAAGTCGCGCGGCGCGGGCAGCGGCGTGACGACGCGCGGCTGCAGGATGCCGTAGCCGCCGACCACGCTGCGCGCCGTCGGCGTCGAGCCGCGGCTGGTTGTGCGGGTGCGCGGCCACGCCGACCAGCTCGCGCAGCCGCCCGGGCGGCAGCTGGGTGTCGCTGTCGAGCGTGACGACGTAGCGCGTGTCGGCGGCGATGCGCGACGCGTCGCCGAGGTCGAGGAACGGCGGCCGCGCGCCGCCGCTCGGCCAGCGCGCGCGATCAGCTGCTCGAGCTTGCCGCGCTTGCGCTCCCAGCCGATCCAGCGCTGCTCGGTCTCGCTGAAGCGGCGCGCCGCGGTGCAGCACGATGAAGCGCGGCGCGCGTCGCCGGCATCGGCGCGGGTAGCGCGCGTTGAGCGCGCTCGATCTGCGCGCACCGCGTCGGCCGAGCAGGGCGTCGTCGGCCGGCAGCGCTGCGCGGCGTCGGCGTCGGCCCAGTCGGTGAGCAGCGCGAACTGCGCGTGGCGCTCCGGGTTGGCGAGGTAGTGCAGCTGCAGGCGGTGCGCCAGCTGCGCGGTCGACGCCGCGTCGGTCAGCATCGCCGGGATCACCACCATCACGCGGTGCTCGGCCGGGATGCCGCTGGCCAAGCGCCAGCCGCGGCAGGTGCGCGCGGCCGCGCCGATTCGCTGATCAGCCGGTTGATCACCGCCACCACCGCTTCGGAGGCCGGGAACAGCATCAGCACGCGCCGCCAGCAGCCAGCCAGCCACGGCGCGGCCGGCCGGCCGCGGCGGCGCTGTGGCGCAGCAGCATCCACGCCACCAGCGCCAGCGTGCCGCAGCAGCAGCGCGCCCAGGTAGGCCGGCAGCGCCAGCGCGGCGCAGCGCTGCCAGCGCCAAGCGCGCGGCGCGCTCGTGCAGGCCGAGCGCGCGCGACGCAGCGCCGGCCGGCCGGCGCCGCGCAGCCAGTGGCTGGCCGACCGTCGGCGCGCGGCGTCGCCGCTCTCGGCCGTGCTGGCGCGCGTGCATCAGGTCGAGCAGCGTCTGCGCCACCGACACGCTCGCTGCGCCCGCTGCGCCGCGCCAGCCGCTCGATGCCGTGCAGCGTCTGGTCGCGCGTGGTCGCGTGCTCGGCCTCGAACAGCCGGCGAGCTCGAGCATCAGCCGCATCAGCGCGCTGGTGCGCGGCGACGATGTCGGGCCAGTCGGCGTCGCCGATCGCGCGCAGCGAGGTGATGGCGTTGCTGACGCTCAGGTTGTCGGCGGCCTGGTCGGCGGCTTGCTGGCGTCTGCACCGCGGCCAGGTCGGGCAGCGCGCTGCGCAGCCAGTCGCGGTGCGCGGCCTGCGTCCGGCGTCGGCGGCTGCGGCGGTCCTGCAGGCGCTGCGCCATCTGCGCCAGGAACGACTCGGCCGACGCCGCGCCGGTTGAGCAGCGCCAGCAACTGCGTCGAGCTCGTGCAGCGGCTGAAGCTCTCGATGCGGTCGCAGCACAGGTTGGCGACCTCGCGCGCCGCCTTGTTGGTGGCCACGCGCTCGGCCAGCCGGCGCAGGTTCTCGATCAGCACCACGCGCAGGGTGGTCGGCAGCGCCCAGATCTCGCCCAGGTTCAGCTCGCGCGTCTCCTGGTAGGCGCGCAGGAAGTGGACCAGCAGGTCTTCGTCGAACGCGCCGTCGGTGTGGGCGACGAAGGCCCAGGCGACGCCGTAGACGCGCGGCAGGCCGGCCAGCGGCTCGTCCAGCAGCACCGGCAGGTCGCGGAAGTAGCGGCGCGGCAGGCCGTCGTGGATCTCCTTCGAGCTGCGCCTCGATCAGGTGGAAGTTGTCGAGCAGCCATTCGGCCGCCGGGCTGATGTCGTAGCCGGTGGCTGCCTGCGTGCCGATGTAGTGGTGCGCCTCGCGCAGCGTGCGGATGTTGTTGCGCAGGCGCGGAAAGAAGGTCGCCGCGCGCCAGACTGCGCGCTGCGCCGCGCGATGGGTTTCGCCCAGGCTGCGGCCGTGCTGCGCAAAGCGCTGCAGGCCGAAGATCTCGGAGCGGATCGGCGGCTTGCACCGGCGCCGCGCGCGCCGTCGAGGATCTCGCAAAGGGCGGGCCAGGCCTGCGGAATGAGGCGCAGCAATTCACGCTGCATGGCGGCCTAGAACAGCCAAAGTCCGACCCCGATCGCCGCGCACGCCAGTGCCAGGGTGGTGACCAGCCGGTGCGCCACGAAGCGGTGCGTGGCATCGGCCCAGCAGCGAAGCGGAAACAGGCGCCCGCTCAACGCCTGGCACAGCGTGAGGTGCTCGCCGAGCGTCGCCAATTCCATCGGCAGACTGTCGGCGTCGCTCGCGAATGACGATGTCGCCCAGCGTGGCGCAGCGGCTTGTTTGTCTTGCATGATGGGCTCCGCGCGCGCAGCGCACGGCCACGCGAGTGATTGACGGGTCAGGACTCGACCTGGTGGCGCGGACGCTGCGGCCCGCGCAGCCAGGGCACAAAGGGCTAGCGTAGGAGCGACGCGACTGGCTGTCTGTCGGACAGCACACAGACGCCTGTAGGACAGCGCCTAGTCAGCGCCGGATGAGCTCATGCGGATTCACGATCGATGACAAAGAATGCCCGTTCACGCTGGGCTTGTCGAAGCTCTTCGACAAGCCCAAGGTGAACGGTCAGGTCTGGTCGATCGACTGCGAATCGGTGTCAGTCGTCCTTCTTGACCTTGACGTTGTTCTGCACCGAAGTCACGCCTTCGGTGTCACGTGCGATCGTCGCTGCCTTGTCCACGGCTTGCTGGTCCGAGGCGGTACCAGTCAGGACGACCATGCCATTCTTGTCGGTATCGACGTGAATCTTGGCCAGGCTGCTGACCTTCTCGGCCGCCAGCTTGGTCTTGACCTTGGTCGTGATGGCGGAGTCCTTCACATAGGTCTCGGCGCTCTTGGCACCGGCCTCGTTTTCCGCGGCGAGTGCCAACACGGGCGTGAACAGCGCGGCGATGACGACGGCTGCAGTCAGGGGTCTGATGAACATGGTGGATCCTTGTAGTGAGAGGGTGAACGGCGATGTTCGGTCTGCGATGGCCCTCGGTCTGTGCGTGTGCGCACCGAGGCGTCGAATGCCGAGGCGATTGCGGCGCCATGTAGGACAGCGACTACCGCGGCTGGCGATGGCGTCTGCTGGGCGCATGCGCGATGCGGGGTGAAAGTCCGTCGCTGCGCATCGCACCTTGTCCGAGGAGCCGACATGAACATCACGACACCGCGTGCCTCGACTGTCGCGGCCATCACGCAGATGGTTCGCCAAGCGCTGCAACAGCGCATATCGCCTTCGTCTGCGCCGCCCGAAACAAACCACGCACATGGGGTGCCCGGCATGATGCAGCTGCGCGCCGTGCGCGAAGCCGGCTGCATCGTCGACTTCAGCTGGGACTTCGCCGACGCCACCGCGGCGCGACTGCTGGCGCAGCACGCGGATGCGCTGCGCGGCATGCGCCTGACCGAGGTGATCGCTGGTCCCCTCGACCATCCCGTGCTGGTCGACAACTACCGCCACGTCGTCGAACATGGCAGTGCACAGTCGTTCGCGCAGGTGCATGCGCACGACGGCCGCTCGGACATCGTGATCCACCGCGTCGTGCGCACGGGCGACGGCGTCACGGTGGCGCTGACCAACCTCAGCGCGAATCGGCGTGCGCAGGCGATGCGCCTCGACGAACGTGCCGCGGCGTGCATCGCGCAATGACGGCCGCGGTCCATGCAACCCAAACGGTCCGCACGGCGCAGCGGCTCGATGGCAATGAACAGGTGATCGGCCCGGTGAGTTTGCCGGGCACCGGCCGCATGATCTGGTGGACCGGGCGCGTCGCGATCGGCCTGCGCCACCAACCGAGGCGAAGTTATGCGCCGGTGACGCAGTCCGAGCTGTGGCTGCAGGGGCTGCTGCTGAGCGGCAGCACTGAGCGCCTGACTGGCGCGTGAGCAGCCGCCGACGTGCAGGACAGCGTCACGCGCCCCTGCCCTTCGGCACCGCCGGCACGTCGTACTCGCGCAGCATCACCGGCTCGATCGATCCACCCGCCACCCGGCGCCGCACCGCCGCGTCGATGAGTTCGCCGTGGGCGGTGTACGTCGCCAGCGCGTCGGTGCCGGCGAAGTCGGCACCCAGGCTGTAGTGCAGGGTCTGCTTGTTGATGGTCGCGCCGACGACGCTGCCATCGTCGATCAGGACCCAGAACCTGACCGCGCCGGACTGCTCGTGGTAGTAGGCGGCAGGCAGCGTGACGGCGGCGGCCTCCATCATCAGCCTCGCTTGAGGCGATCCGGCGCGACCGGAACCGGCTGCCGCGATGGCGGCGTCGATGCCGGTGCGGTAACCGGCGCGTGCGTCTGTTTGGGCTTCTTCGCCTCCCTGTTGCCATGCTGACCCTTGGACATCGACGTCTCCTTGGTTGATTCAAGCCCACCCACTCGAAGCGGGTGGCGTGGCGCTACTTGGCGGGGGCCGGCAGCACGGCCGGTGCCGCAGGCGCAGCGCCTTCCGGCTGCTTGGCTGCGGGTTCGCCGACCTCGCGTGTGACCAGCTCGCGGTAGATGCCCCCGGTCGCCACGCTGCCGGTGGTCGTGCCTTGGCCTTGCATGCGGGCCATGCAGTCCTTGCGGTCCGGCTCGGGCAGCGGCTCGCAGCGCCTGAGTGCGTTGCGCGCCAGGGCGTCCGGCAATTCGTTGTCCGGGGTGGGCAGGCTTTTCGCGAGGTGCAGGCCGGCCTCGCTCAGGCACTCGGCACGCTCATCGAATGACTTGATGGCATAACACGCGCCGCCTTCGCGCTGGTAGCGCGCGTGCGGGTCGGTTGTCGCCGTGTTGCCTGCGGCCAGCGCGCTGGCAGGGCCCAGCGCAGCCAGAAGCATGAGCGGGGTCCAGGCCAGGTTCAAGGATCGTTGTCGGGTGATGGTCATTCATTTCTCCAGAGGTCGGGCAAGCGGGGGCAGACCCACGACCGCGTAGCGGCCCATGGGCTCGATTTGCGCGGCGCCCGTCGCCGCAAATGTGTGTGGCCGGCCAGGCGCGACGCTTTCGTGCGCGTCGGCCAGCCGCGCCAGGCAATCGGCCCGCGCGCCGGGTGGTCGCAACATCTTGCAGCGCCACAGGCTGTCGTGCTGCGCGGCCGCAACCGCACGCTGCCGCTCGGCCATCTCGACGTTGCCCGCCACGACATGTTGGAACGCCCATAACAGGCCCACCGCCAACAGCATCGCAACGATGGTGGGCCAGACCGGCGGGCGCAGCGCAATCAGCGCCCGCCGCCACCACAGTGGAGCCGCGCGGGCCAACGCGCGCGACGTCGCGATCAGTGTGTGCTGCCAACTGGGCAGAGAGGTGTGCATGGCCCGGCTTTCATCGCGGCCCGCGGCGGCGGGTGAATGAATTCATGGTCGCGCCAAGACGGCGATCGCACCATCGGACCGGTTGCACACCTGCTGTAGGACCGCACCGACGCCGCGATCCGGCCCGACGTGCGGCGCCGCCGGCGCCTCAACCCCGCTTGCCGCCGAACAGCAGCAGACCGCCACCGGCCACCATCGCCGCCACGCCTGCCCAGACCGGCACGTTGACGGTCTGCGTTTCCTTGACGGTCAACTCGACCGATCCGATCTTGGCCTTGGTGCTGTCCTTCGTATAGCTGAATCCGCCGTACAGCAGTGCCAGCCCGCCCGCAACGAGCAACGCCACCGCGATCATCTTGATTGAATCCATCTTCGCTCCATGAGTTCAATCCAGGTTGCGCGCAGCGCGAGGCCCGGTCTGTACGCTAGCCAACAGACGGCCATCGAACGCGTCGCCATCGTCGCGCCGATGGCGCGCACCCCCTTCGTCGTCGGCCGGGCCTTGGCCAGCGCGCGTTTGCACGCGCCGCAGGTCTGGACCGTGCTCGGCCTGCTGGCACTGGCCGCAGTGGCGGCCAAAGTGACCGAGGACGTGGCCAGCCACGAGTCCGGGGCCGGCGATACACGGCTGCTTTGGTTCGTGCACGAACATGTGCCGCCGGCCATGAGCGGCTTCTTCGCCCTGGCCACCCAGGCCGGCTCGGCCGGCTTCCTGCTGGCCGCCACCTGCATCGCAGTGACCGGACTGCTGATCGCACGGCACCGCGCACAGGCGGTCCTGCTCACTGCCTCGATGGTCACGGCCCCGCTGCTGACCTATCTGCTCAAGGCTCTCGTCAGCCGCTCGAGGCCGTCGTTGTGGGACGCGCCGACCTACTGGGGCTCGAGCTTTCCGAGCGGCCACACGCTGGCCGCTGCCAGCTTTGCCACCGCCGCGGCGTTGTGCGCGGCGCAAGTCTGGCCCCGCTGCAGCGTCCCGGCGCTGGTGCTGGCCCTGCTCTGGGCCGGCCTGGTCGGGCTGTCGCGATTGGTCATCGGCGTGCACTGGCCGTCCGATGTCCTGGCTGCCCTGTGCCTGGGGATGTTCATACCCCTGGCGATCAACCTGGCACTCGTCTGGTCGAGGCCCTGAGGACCTCAGAGCGCGGCGGTCGGGCGCCAATCGACCACGCCGAAGCCCTGCCGGCTCAAGACCGTGTAGTACACGCCGACCGTCCCCAGGGTCTGGTGGCGGGTGCTGGCCCCTGGATACGAGGCACTGCGGTGCGACCAGAGGTAGTTGACGCCGATCGCGTGCTGGCCTTGGACGCGCCAGGTGAAGGCGCTGTCGATGCGCGAGATCTCGTCGCGTCCGTCGGCGCGGCGGGTCATGTGGCCGAGCGATATGAAGCGCCCGGAGACATCGATCGCGGCACGGTCGCCCGCCACCGCGCGCAGCATCAACGCGGCGGGCGTGGACGCGCCGTAGTGGTAATTGCCGTCCTTGACGTCGGTCGCGCCGGTGGTGCTGGTGGCCGCGTAGCCCAGGCCGACCAGGGCCGAGCCCTGCAGCGCGATCGACTTCGATGCCCACCATTGCCCGGTCGTGCCGAGCGACAGCGCGGTGGTCGAGACCTGGAACAGCTGCGGCGCGATGTAGTCGTAATGCCCGTACAGGCCCCAGATGCCGCGGTAGTCATCGCCGACCGCGTAGTCGGTGCCGTAGAGCAGCCCGCGCGTGCTCAGGTTCTCGATCCCGTTGGCGCTGGAGAACAGGACCTGCAGGCGGAAGTAGTCGAACGGTCGGCGGTAGGTGTAGCCGGGCTTGCCCGGCAGACCGTAGTCGATCGCGAAGTCGGCCTGCGCCATGTCGGGCTTGAAACTGGCAGCGGTGTCGAATGGCCGCTGCGCGACGTGGGTGTAGCCCAGGTGCACGCGGCCGTAGTAGGCCGGGTCGTGGTCGGCGTAAACGCTGTCGAAGCGTGAGCCGAAAGCCAGCCGGTTCAGACCGACCGACGGCGAGATGATGGCCGCCACCCACTCGCGATAGGCCTGCGGCACGCTGCTGCCGTCGCGCAGCGCCAGCTGGGCCATTCGAAACAGCGCCTCGCCGAGGAAGGTGCCGGCAATGCCGCTGGCGACCTGGTCGTTGCGTGACGGCGGTGTCTGCTCGCCGGTGACCTCCCACCAGGCGCTGCCGGCGAACGTCAGTGCCGCGGACTCCCAGAAGTTCAGGCCGGTGGAGCGGCCTGCGGCGTGGTACAGCGAGCCCTGGTACGGGTGGGCAAACTGGTTGACGCTGAAGGGGTCGTTGTCGACCACCCAGGGGCCGCGCAGGTTGCGCCGGATCGACGCCGTGCTGACGTCATAGTCGGTCGAGCCACTGTGAGAGTGGTTGTAGCGGCTGAGCAGCAGGTCGAAGGCGACGATCTCGGCAATCGGCACGGCCCAGCTCTTGGCCGGCTCGGTCGCTGCCGGCACGACCGCGGCCGGCACGATTTCGGCCGGCGGCGGGTCCAGGCCCGATGGCTGGGCCGTCACGACCCGGCACGCAAGCGCCAGCGCGACGAGGGCCAGGCGCTGCGGCACCGGCGTGGCGAGGCGCCCCGTCATGGGCGGTACGCGATGCCCGCGATCAGGTAGTGACCCGAGGTCCGCTGCACGAGCGGGCTTTGCGCGGCGTCGCCGCGCAGGCGCCGGCTCTCGACGCTGCCGAGCACCGACCAGCGGGCACCGAGGTCGACCGACCAGAGCAGGCCGGCACCGGTCGCCATCAGGCCTGCGGCCGGCGTGAACGCGGGCAGCCCGGTGCTCGCGGCCTGCGCGGCGTCGATGCCGTACAGCGAAGCGACCGAGCGGGCGTCGGCCCAGAGACCCTGCGCGACCAGTCCGGCCGAGACCGGACCGCTTTGGAAGATGCCTGCGCTGAGCCGCAGGTCGGCCTGCACCCCACGCCCGGATTCGGTGTGCTTGCGCATGCGCGTCAGCACGGTCACCGGCACCGGGCCGAACTTGTGATCCCACTCCAGGTGCGCACCGACCGACGCACCGGCACCGACGTCCTGCACGCCGTGCGCGCGGAGGAAGTCGGAGTCGCGTCCGCGGCGCCAGGCTTCGAAGGCCAGTTGCGCACCGAGGTGCAGGTCCGGCGCCAGTTCGGTGCGCACACCCGCTTCGAACGGGCCCTGCGTCGAACGCACGAACCAGGGCTCGCCGAAGTAACGCACCACGGGCACCAGTTCGATGGACTGCGAAGCCGCGCCTTCGTAGGCCGGCCGCGAGCGCACCCCGGCGCCGATCAGCGTGTCGTTGTTCAGCTCGGCAACGGCGATCAGCGGCACGCCGGCAGCGAGCGCCAGCACGAGCGTGCGCGCGCGGGCCCGCCGGCGCGCGCTACTTGCCACCGTTGGACTGCGACCCATCGCGTTGCGGCGAGCCGTCGTTTTCGCGCTTGGCATCCTTGTCGGAGCCCTTGCCCGATGACGACTTTTTCTCATCGGCATTGTGCTCGGGCGCATCGCGCGACGGCTGCGCGCCATGTTGCGCATTGCCTTGCCCTTGCCCCTGCCCTTGCCCCTGCCCCTGCCCCTGCCCACCGCCTTTGCCCGAAGGGGCCTTCTTCTCGTCGGCGCCTTGTGGCGCTGTGTCGCGCTGCGGCGGCTCGGCGCGCGGCGCATTGTTCTGCCCGCGGGCCTGGTCACGATCGGGTTCGACCGGGCGGGCGCGTTGTTGTGGCGGCTCGGGCCTGGCTTGCGCGACCGGCTGCCGGTAGTGCTGCCGGGCCACTTCGTCCTGCGGCTGGTAGGTGTAGTTGCGTCCGCGCAGCGCCTGCTGCTGCGCCGCCTGCGGATAACGATCGCCCGAATAGGGGCGCTGGTAGGTCGGCAACGGCGCGGGCGGCGGCGCCGCACCGCGGTTCCATTGGTCCCAGCCGCTGCGTTGGCGCTGCCAGTCCGGCCCCCAATGTTCGCCCCAGCGCGGTGGCGCTTCACGCTGCCAGCCACGAAAATAGGCCGGCGGGTTGCGGTAATAGCCGACCGGGATGCGCAGTATGAACAGCGGCACGGCCTCGTGCTGGACCCAGCCCCAAGGGCCGTTGTACCAGTCGCTGACATACCAGTTGTCGCCCTGGTAGATCCAGTACAGGCCGTCGTAGAAGAAGTAGTTGGAGCGCAGCCCGGGCGCGTAATACACCGGGTAGTTCGGCACGCGCATCATTTGCGGGTAGGCCGGTACGTTGATGCCGATGCTCAGGCCGGGCATTGCAATGCCGATGCTCACTTGGGTGGCCGCGGACACGCTGCTCAGCATGACCGTGCAAACCGCGATGGCGGCATAACGCGGCCACGCCCGAAGAAGTTTGTTCATGCACCTTTGTAACTGAGCAAGAGGCGCAGCGTCAGTGCGCTGGCGTACCGACCCGGGCGCGGCGGCGGCATACAGTCGTCTCGTGGCCTGTTTCGCGCGCGTGGCGCGAGGCGTGGCCGTGCAATGGCGCGCGAGAAGGGGTGGCAATGTCGATTCCCGTTCCACCTGCAAACGCAGGTGGGCGCAAGGCGCCGCACGCGGGCCGGTCGGGCCCCGATCCCGATGCGCTGCAACAGGCACTGGCCACGCAGCGCGCCGACTGCGATGCGCTGCTCGGTGCCGTGGTCGACAGGCTTCGGCACGCGGTCGTGGTGCCGCCGGGCCCGCCACAGGCAGCAGCCGAGTCCTTGGCTGCGCTGCGCGCCACGGTGCTGCAATGTGCCGACGACCTCGCCCGGGTGCGCGACTTGCTGGCGCCACCCGTCGGCGTCGGCGCGCGTGCCCCGGGGCAGGCGCCGTCGCGCGAGCCTGCTCGGCCACGCACCTGACCGACTAGACTCATGTTCTGTAGCGCACAGACGCGCATGGACGTGCAAAGACGCGGGCGGAACCCGCGCGTCCACCCGGTCGACCGACAAACCCTTCAGTTCAACTCCGCCGTGCCTGCCACCAACGCCAACCCTCTCAGCAATCACCTGCTCGCGGCGCTGCCGGCCGCCGAGTGGCAGCGCTGGCTGCCGCAGCTCGAAGCGGGTCGACATGCCGCTCGGCCAGGTGCTGTACGAGTCGGGCGCCACGCTCGAGCCACGTCTACTTCCCGACCACGGCCATCGTCTCGCTGCTGTACGTGATGGAAGACGGCGCCTCGGCCGAGATCGCGGTCGTCGGCAACGAGGGCGTGGTCGGCATCTCGCTGTTCATGGGCGGCGAGTCGACGCCCAGCCGCGCGGTCGTGCAAAGCGCCGGCCAGGGCTTTCGCCTGAGCGCGCAGGCGATCAAGGAGGAGTTCAACCGCGCCGGCCCGGTGCTGCACCTGCTGCTGCGCTACACGCAGGCGCTGATCACGCAGATGGCGCAGACGGCGGTGTGCAACCGCCACCACTCGCTCGACCAGCAGCTGTGCCGCTGGCTGCTGCTGAGCCTGGACCGGCTGCAGGGCAACGAGCTGCGTGATGACGCAGGAGCTGATCGCCAACATGCTCGGCGTGCGCCGCGAAGGCGTGACCGAAGGCGCGCTCAAGCTGCAGAAGGCCGGCCTGATCCGCTACGCGCGCGGCCACATCACGGTGCTCGACCGCGCCGGGCTGGAGCAGCGCACCTGCGAGTGCTATGCGGTGGTCAAGAAGGAGTACGACCGCCTGCTGCCGCCGACCCTGGCGGCTTGATCCCCGCGCGCAATGCCGCGGCGTAGGACCGCGCCGACAGCCATCAGTGGCATGCGCTGATTCCGCTTGCGCCGGCGTGGCGCGAGGATATGTGCTCGATCCCCAAGACGAGCGCAAATTGAATGCAACTCCCTTCCGACCCGGCGACGCACGCGACAACCAGTTGCTCGCCGGACTGCCCGACACAGACTGGCAACGCTTGGCGCCGTTGCTCGAACCGGTGACATTGACCGCCGGCCAGGTGCTGAGCGAAGCGGGCGTGACGCCCGTGGCCGTGATCTTCCCGACGACCGCCATCGTCTCGCTGCTGTACCTGACCGAGGACGGCGCATCGAGCGAGGTGGCTGTCGTCGGCAACGACGGTGTGGTCGGCGTCGCCCTGTTCATGGGTGGACAAGCCATGCCCAACCGGGCCGTGGTTCAGGGCGCCGGCCTGGCCTGGCGGCTGTGCGCCCCGGCCCTGCGGCGTGAAGTCGACCACGGCGGGCCGCTGCTGGCACGCCTGCTGCGCTACACCCAGGCCCTGATCGCCCAGGTGACGCAGACGGCCGCGTGCAACCGCCACCACTCGATCGACCAGCAGTTGTGCCGGCGCCTGCTGATCGGGCTGGACCGCTCGGCGAGCGCCGAACTGGTGCTGACGCACGAGGCGATGTCCGACCTGCTCGGCGTGCGCCGCGAAGGCGTGACGGCCGCCGCGCAACGACTGCGCCAGGCCGGCCTGATCGCCTATCGCCGCGGCCGCATCGCCGTCCTCGACCGCGCCCGGCTGGAGACCCACAGTTGCGAGTGCTACGCCTCGGCGAAGAAGGAGTACGAGCGCCTGTTGCCGGCCCGGCAGCCGATGGCACAGGCCGCGCTGGCCTGATACCGGCTTGCATTCGCCGCCGCGCCGCTGCGCGGCAGCAATTTCAGCGCAACTGCGCCGGGAAGGTGCTGGCGAAGCGCGGCAGGTCCGGGATGCGGATGTAGCGCCGGTCGACCTCGATGTGGCGCAGCGCCCTGAACTCCGAAAAAGTGCGGCTCACCGTTTCGAGCGCCATGCCGAGATAGCTGCCAAGGTCGCGCCGCGTCATGCTGAGGTTGAATTCACGGGCCGAGTGCCCACGTGCCGATGAACGCTGCGACAGGTCCAGCAGGAATGCCGCCAGCCGCTCCTGCGCGCCGAGTTGGGCCAGCAGCACCATGTGCCAGTGACTGCGTGAGATCTCGAGGCTCAGCAGGCGATGCAGGTCGGCATGCACCGATGCGGCATCGGTCGGCGAGTCCAGCACGAGCGGGTAGGCGATGGCATAGGTGTAGGTGTCCTCCAGGGCAATGACCGTGCCGCGGTGGCAGCCGTCGGCCACGCCGTCCAGGCCGACCACATCGCCGGCCATGTGAAAGCCCGTCACCTGTTCGCGGCCGTCGGGCAGCGACAGGCACGACTTCAGCGTACCGGTGCGCACGGCGTGAAGGCACTGGAGCGGCTCACCCTTGCTGTAGAGCGCGGCGCCCGCCTGCACCTTGCGGACCGTGAACGACAGCGTGTTCCAACGCAGCAGGAAGGCGCCGTCCGGGCTGCACAGCGGACAGGCCTGCGGCAACTGACAAGCACAGCGGGCTGTTGGACGCAAGGCCTGCGGCCGCGAATATTGATAGGCGCGGTCGCTGTACGCGGCCGGCATGCCTTGGGGCGCTTGACTGTGAGCGAGAGCGGGCATCATGGAATACTTTCGAAGTCGGCTGTCGATCGATCTGCGGTGCAGTACCGGCGCGCTCGCAACAGAGCGCGGCCGCCTCGGTGATGCTGCCGCTGCCGCCCGCGGCTGTATGTGCGCTAGCGAACTTACCGTGGCGCCGCCTGCGCCGCGCGTGATCGCACCGATGCCCGATCCGGATGCCGCGGCTGCGTGCGTTGGCAGACAGACGTGTCGCAAGTTCGAGTGCAGACTCGTCGCGTCGTCGGCATCAGACAGTGCCGTTCGCGGCGCCAACGCATCCCTACACCACGAGTGGCCACTGCGCACTCCCCAAAGCCGCCATGGCCAGCGCCCTGAATCACCTGATCGAGCGCCTGCCGCGCAAGGACCAGTTGCGCCTGATCGCCGCCGGCGAGACGGTGCCCCTGGTGCTCGAAGCGGTTCTGTGCGAGCCCGGCCAGACCACCGAGTACATCTATTTCCCGACCGAAGGTTTCATCTCGCTGGTCGTGCCGATCGACGGCAAGCCGGCACTCGAAGTCGGCATGGTGGGCCGCGAAGGCATGCTCGGAGCGCAACTCGCCCTGGGCGTGCAGACCACGCCGCTGCACGCGCTGGTGCAAGGCAACGGCTCGGCCCTGCGCGTGGGACGCGCGGCTTTCAACCAGCAACTGGCGCAGAGCGCTTCACTGCATCGGACCCTCGAGCGCTATGTCTATGTGCTGATGGCGCAACTGGCCGGATCCGCGGCCTGCCTGCGCTTTCACCTCATCGGCCCGCGCCTGGCGCGCTGGCTGCTGATGAGCCACGACCGGGCGCATGCCGACCGCTTCCACGTGACCCACGAGTTCCTGGCCTACATGCTCGGCGTGCGCCGCGTCGGCATCACCGCCGCCGCCGGCCAGTTGCAGCGCGCCGGCCTCGTCACCTACCACCGCGGCGAATTGACGGTGCTCGACCGCGGCGGGCTCGAGGCCGCGGCCTGCAGCTGTTACGCCACCGACTGCGAGGCCTATGCCGCGTTGTTGGCCTGAGCCGCGGCCTGCGGCCGGCCGGGCACCTGGCCGGAAATCAGATGCGCAGCACGCCGCCACCGACCAGGCCAACCAGGCCGATCGCGATCAGGTAGGCGGCGACGATGTAGTTCAGCAGCCTGGGCATGACCAGGATCAGGATCCCCGCCACCAATGAGATCAAGGGCGTCAGGCTGGCGTGAATGTTCATTGCCGTTCCAGGTTGCTTGCGATGGCCGGCAAGGGGCCGGCCCCTGCCAACGGTAGTTTCAGCTGATCGCGCTTGAGACTCAGATACTCGGCCAGCGCCAGTTCGTGCAGTTGCGCAGGGTAGCGTTCGATGCCGGCATGCCAGGCGGCCAGGCGGCGCTCGACCTGTTGCGCCGGCGGCAGCGCCAACGCACCCAGGTAGGCCTCGATCGCGACGAAGTAGCGCATCGTGTTGCGCTCGACCACGCCGCGCGTGCCACGGATGTAGTCCGGCGTGCCATCGGCCATGCGGCCGACGACGGTGAATCCGACCTTCTTGCGCCCGATCGTCGCCAGGTAGGCCTGCATGGCCAGGCGCGCGGCAAGGCCATCGCCGTAGCCGTAGGACAGGTGAACGAAGCTGTGCGCGGCGTCGAGCGAGACGATTTCGAGCCCAATGCGATAGTCGCTGGTACCCAACGGCCCCTGGTCGGCATTGAGCGACAGGTGCAGGTAGCCGGACTGGCTCGACAGCACCCGGTACGTGAAGTCGAAGTGGTAGGCATCGGACAGCGGCTGGTCATACCGACTGCCGGCAATGACGCTCAGCGTGGACCCGGTTGCGGCGTTGTCGACGCGGCATTGCTGGACGTTGAGATGCAGCATCAGGATCTCGCACCACGGCGCGCTCGCCTGCAGCACCGGGCCGACCTGGGCGAACGGCTGCTCGATGCGCGCGTAGATGTCGCCTTGCAACCTGCCCGCGGGCTCGCTCGACTCGACGACCAGTGGACGCAGCAAGGTATTGGCGGCCAGGGCGGATTGCAGGGCGGCATGGCGCTCGCGCATGGCCGCTGCATCCTGGGCTCGGACCGGCAGTACGGCAAGGCCAAAGCACAGGGTCAGCCAAGCCAGCGGGTTGGCGTGCCACGGGGCAAGGAGTCGATCGAACATTGGCGTCAGCGGTGGCGTCGCAGGCGTGGCAGCAGGGCCTTGGCGCACCGGGCCAACGACATGACGTCCCCGACCCTACCTTAGCAGGCCAAACAGGAAGGTGGCAATCGACAGGACGGCGAAGATGATGAACAGGATCTTGGCGATGCCCACGGCGCTGGCGGCGATGCCGCCGAAGCCGAACAGCGCAGCAATCAGGGCGATGACAAAGAAGACGACGGCGTAATGCAGCATGGTGTGGCTCCTGGGTTGGATATGAGGGGCTCAACTGTCGGCGTCCCCGGGGCGGCGGCGCGTGCTCAGACCAAGGCCGCGGGGCGTGAACTGACGGCAGGCCCGGATCCGAGCCGACCGCAATACTGGAGCAAGGCGTCGAGGTCGTTCGACTTGTCGAACACCTTGTCGGCACCCAGCTCGAGGCACTTGGCGCGCATGTCCGGCGTGGCGTAGTTGCTCAGCACGACCAGCTTGGCGTCGCGCTGCAGCTCGATCGCATGGCGCAGAACGCCAAGCCCCGAGCCGCCCTTGAGGAAGATGTCGATGATGACCAGGTCGACCGCGTGGCCGACACCGCCGAGCCAGGTCAAGGCGCTGGCTTCGTCTTCGGCGACACCGACGATTTCCACCGGAACCAGCTCTTCGAGGGTGCCGATCAGGTTGTCGCGGATGACGGGGCTGTCCTCGACGATGAATGTCTTTAGCAGGTGCATGGCAGGTGGCGGTGAAGTTCGTCGGTCGAGAGGCGTGCGGACGACTCGGTGACTGAAGATTAGCGGCCACGCGACGCGAGCGGTATCGGGCGGGGTAGCGACACGGTGTCGGACATGTCCTATACGCAGGCCCGCCAGCGACCGACCGCGCCGGGGCAGCCGACCCGGTCAACCCACCTCTATCATGACGGACCGCCGTTCCACACGAGGACACCATAACGATGGCACGCAACAGCACCGTCAAGGCCGATGCCAATGCACCCGGCGTCACTGCAGTATTGGCAAGACTGGTGGCCGAGCATCCGTCGCGCGGCTGGAGCGCGGCGGTAGAGGCCGAGGCGCACCGCACGTTCGCCAACTGGATCGGCTGCGCGATCGGGCCGTCGCAGCACGAGACGGTCGAGGCCGCGCTGGCCGCGGTGCAGGTGCTGCAGCCTGCGCCGCAGGCCAGCCTGCTCGGGCGCCGAGAGAAGGTCGACATCGCCAGCGCAGCAATGTTGAACGGCATCGCCTCGCACACCTTCGATTTCGACGACACCCACCTCAAGACCATCATCCATCCGGCCGGGCCGGTGGCGCCGGCCGCGCTGGCGCTGTGTGAACACCTGTCCCTGAGCGGCCGGGCCCTGCTCGATGCGATGGTGCTCGGCATCGAAGTCTCGTGCCGCGTCGGCAATGCGATCTACCCCGACCACTACGACCGCGGCTGGCACATCACCGGCTCGACCGGCATGCTCGGCAGCGCGGCGGCCTGTTCACGCCTGCTCGGGCTGGATGCGGCGCGCACGCAGATGGCACTCGGCATCGCGGCCTCGCAGCCGATCGGCGTGCGCGAGCAGTTCGGCACCATGACCAAGCCCTTCCATCCCGGCGGCGCCGCCCGCGTGGGCCTGATGTCGGCGCTGATGGCCCAGCACGGCTACACCGCGTCGCGGCGCGCGCTCGAAGCGCCGCGCGGCCTGCTGCAGGTGTTCTCCGACAAGACCGACTGGTCGCAGATCACCGAGGGTCTGGGTCAGACCTGGGAGGTGGCGCTCAACACCTACAAGCCCTTCGCCTGCGGCATCGTGATCCACCCCGCCATCGATGCCTGCGTGCAATTGCGCGAGCTGCACCAACTAAAGGCCGCCGACATCGCGCAGGTGACGATCCGCGTGCATTCGCTGGTGCTCGAACTCACCGGCAAGAAGACGCCGACGACCGGGCTGGAGGCCAAGTTCAGCGTCTACCACTCCTGTGCGGTGGGCCTGCTCTACGGCCGGGCCGGCGAACACGAATACACCGACGAGGTCGTGAACCGGCCCGAGGTCACTGCGCTGCGCGCGCGGGTCGAGGCCATCGTCGACGACCGCATCGACGAGGCTGCGGTCGACATCACGATCCGCACCACCGCCGGGCGTGAATTGAAGCTGTTCGTCGAGCATGCCATCGGCAGCCTCGAGCGGCCGATGACCGACGCCCAATTGCGCGTCAAGTTCGCGGGCCAGAGCGAGCCGATCCTCGGCGCCGAGAAGACCGCCCGCGCCTGGGCGCTGGCGATGCAGATCACGGAGTGCGCCGACCTGCGCGAATTCGTCGCCAGCGCCACCCTGTGACGGCGACAGACGCCGCCGCGACCGGGACGCCGATGGGCGCGACTACAGGCTACTGACGATCGCCGCCGGCGCCGGCCGAAGACGCATCGGCCGCCGTTTGGTGACGCTGCCGACATTGATGCAGCAGACCGCCCGCTCGCCTTCGGCCAGCGCGAACAGCTCGCGCAAGCGCGGCGAGTTCATGGCCTGCCCACTGGTCAGGCCGGCGCCATAACCCATCGCGTGGGCCACCAGCAGCATGTTCTGCAATGCGCAGCCCAGCGACACCAGCCGCTCCTCGGCCGGGATGTCGGGTTCGCATCGACCCAGGCGGGCCACGGCCAGCATCAGCAGCGGCGCGCGATGGGCCTTTTCGCGCGCCGAGCCGATCTGTGCGACCGTGGCAGCGGGGTCGCGGTCGATAAGGGCGCCAGCGAACACTTCGGCCAACAGCACGCGCTTGTCCTGCGGCACGGTGACGAAGCGCCATGGCGTGAGCTGGCCGTGATCCGGCGCCGCGGCCGCCGCGGCGAGGATGCGTTCGAGTTGTGCCGCACCCGGGCCGGGCTCGACCAGCCGTTTGGGCGATATGTTCTGCCGCGACGTGATCAGCGTGCAGGCGAAGTCCTCGGCATCTTGATCATCGGAGGAGCGCACCGCGCACCGCGCCGTGTTCGGCTGTCGCAGTGTCGATGGAGGCGGCATGGGTGGTGGCGTGCAATGAGAGCGCACCGCCGATTGGACACCGACGACGACGGCTTGTGCACTTGACGTGGCGCAAATCGGGCGCATTGCGCGTCGATAGACTGCGCCGACCCGCCATGCATCCGCCGCCGCCAGCCGCACTCGAATTGGTCTGCCCCGCCGGCTCGTTGCGCGCATTGCAGCTGGCCGTGAATGCCGGCGCCGACGCGGTCTACCTCGGCCTGAAGGGCGCCACCAACGCGCGCAACTTCGCTGGCCTGAATTTCGACGACGCCCAGTTGACCGACGGCGTCGCCTACGCGCACGACCGCGGTGCCAAGGTCTTCATGGCGCTGAACTCGTTCGCCCCTGCCAGCGACGAACAGCCCTGGTACCGCGCGGTCGATGCCGCCGTCGCTGCCGGCGCCGACGCGCTGATCGTCGCCGACACCGCGGTGATGGCCTACGCCCGCGATCACCATCCGGGCTTGCGCCTGCACCTGTCGGTGCAGGCCTCGGCCACCAGCCACGAGGCGATCGATTTCTACCGCCGCCATTACGGCATCCAGCGCGCGGTGCTGCCGCGCGTGCTCACGCTGTCGCAGGTCGGTCACGTGCTGCGCCACAGCCAGGTCGAGATCGAGGTCTTCGGCTTCGGCAGTCTGTGCGTGATGGTCGAGGGCCGCTGCGCGCTGTCGTCGTATGTGACGGCGCAGTCGCCCAACAACACCGGCGTGTGTTCGCCGCCGTCGGCGGTGCGCTGGACCGACACCGCCGAAGGCGTCGAATCGCGCCTGAACGGCGTGCTGATCGACCGCTACGCCGCCGACGAGCCGCGCGGCTACCCGACGTTGTGCAAGGGCCGCTTCGAGGTCAACGGCCGGCGCGACTACGCGCTGGAAGAGCCGACCAGCCTGAATTCGATGTCCCTGCTGCCTGAACTGATGCGCATCGGCGTGCGCGCCGTGAAGATCGAGGGCCGCCAGCGCAGCCCGGCCTATGTCGAGCAGGTGACGCGGGTCTGGCGCGAGGCGATCGATGCGGCCCGTGCGGCGCCAGAGCGCTTTTCCGCCAAGCCGGACTGGACGGCCACGCTCGGCCATCTCGCCGAAGGCCAGCAGCACACCTTGGGCGCGTACGACCGCCCGTGGCGCTAGGCATGACTGCGGCCCGCTTCGCGCTCACGGTCGGCCCGGTGCTGACCTACTGGCCGCGCCAGTCGATGCTGAACTTCTATGCCGACGTGGCCGACTCGAGCGCCGACACGGTGGTGCTCGGCGAGGTCGTGTGTTCGCGGCGTCACGAGATGAAGCCCGACGACTGGCTCGCGCTGGCCACCGAGTTGCGCGCCGCCGGCAAGGAGGTGGTGCTCGCGACCCAGGTGCTGGTCGAGTCGGAATCGGATCTGCGCACCTTGCGCCGCATCGCCGAGCAGCGCGAATTCCTGGTCGAGGCGGGCGACGCCTCGGCGCTGAACATGCTGACCCAGGCCGGCGCGCCGTTCGTGCTCGGTCCGCACATCAACATCTACAGCCGCTCCGCGCTGCAGGAGCATGCACGGCTCGGCGCCGTGCGCTGGGTCGCGCCGGCGGAATTGCCGCTGGCCAGCCTGGCCCAGGTCAACCCACCCGCCGACCCGGTGCGTGCCAACGGCGAGCACGGAACGCCGCTGGCCACCGAGGTGCTCGGCCTTCGGCCGCCTGCCGCTGGCGTTCTCCGCCCGCTGCTTCACGGCGCGCCACCACCGCCTGAGCAAGGACCAGTGCGAGTTCCGCTGCGCCGACGATGCCGACGGCCTGCTGCTGTCGACCAGCGACGGCCATCCCTTCCTGGCGCTGAACGGCATCCAGACCCAATCCGCCGCGCAGCATTGTCTGATCGATGCACGCGACGCCCTGCGCGCGTCCGGCGTGACCCGGCTGCGCCTGTCGCCCTGCGCGCAGCGCTTCGATGACGTGATCGCGCTGTTCGAGCGCGTCATGAACCAGGACGCACCGGCCACCGAGGCACTGCAGGCCTTGACCGCCATGAGCCTGCCCGGCGGGCTGGTCAACGGCTACGCCACGGGCCGTCCCGGCATGCAATGGGCCGGCGCATGAGAGCCCCTTCCTTGCCCGCTGCACCGCGATCGTTGCTGCGAACTGCACGCGCGGGCCGCAGCACTTGTCGAGCCGGTGCTGAAGCGCTTGCCGATGCAGCCGCCGGCGCTGGCGCTGGCGCTGGCGATGAACCGGCTGCTGTTGCCGCGCCTGCCGGCCGATGCCAGGGCCGCGCTGTCGCAGCGCACGGTCGAAGTCGCCGATCACCGATCTGGGCCTGGCGCTGCGGCTGCAACTCGACGCACGCGGCTTCGGCCTCGCGCCGGCGGGGCAGCCGGTGGCGCTGCGCATTGCCGCTGCGATGCCGACCTTCTGGCGCCTGCTGCGCGGCGAAGACGATGCCGACCGGCTGTTCTTCGAGCGAGCGCTGATGATGGAGGGCGACACCGAGATGGGCCTGGTGCTGAAGAACACGCTCGACGCGATGGGTCCGCTGTTTCGCTGAAATTCCGCCGCGGCCCAGCGGCGCAGGCTCACGGCTCGACCCGCACCACCGCGCCGTCGGCAAGCACACGCAGCGTGGCCTTGTGGCCGAAGCCGCGTGCGTTGTCGATCAGGGTGATGCGCTCGGGATCGAGGCGGTACCACGCCGCCTTGGCATAGGCCTCGCGCAGCGCCGGCGGGCCGCTGGCGAGCCGGTCGAGAAACGGGTAGCGCTGGCGCATCAGTCGGCCCGCACGCTCGACCTCGGCATCGTCGCGCAGGCGGCGGGCGGTGCCGGCGATCTGCACGCCGCGCACGGCGAGAAAGTCGGCGCAGTCCGGCGCCACCGTCGCCGCGACGCTCTGGTTCGCCTTGAGTTGCAGCGAGTGCCGCACGGCAGGGTCCGAGGTCCAGAGCAGCGCCAGGCCGTCCAGGGCGTAGAACAGCGAGGCTGCATGCACCGCCGATCCGCCCGCGACCGTGGCCAGGCTCATGACATGGTGCGCGGCGAGGAAGGCCTCGATGTCGCGCCGCAGTTCCTGTGCGTCCAAGCTGGGAGTCCCCCTCGCCTCGCGCACGCAAGGCATTGCAGGCTTGCGGGTCGGGCCCGAACAGATCGCAGTTCAGCGGCCGATTGTGCTCGCCCAGTGGCAGCGCCCAGGGGCCGACCGGCCTGGGTCGGCGCGGCCCTGCCCTGGCGCAGTAACAGGCGGCAACGGGCGTGGCGTCCGCCACGCCTTGGACCCTTCGCGCGCGCTGGTGCGCGAGCCACAGTGCGCTCCGACATCGATACTTGCCGGCGGCGATACCAGCGGAGCGCGGTCGTGAGCAAATTTGCCGAAGCCTCGGGGCGAAGTCCGGACACGCAAGGCACAACCTGGACGCGCACGTTGTGGGACAAGGTCTGCATCCTGAACAGGCAAATCACGCTTGCACGCAGCGACGGCAAGGTTCGTGTCCAGTTCGACAGGCCTGCCGCCGCGGCGCGTGAACCACAGGCACGCACCGCCGCGCAGGAGTCGCTCGATCGCATGCGCGCGGAGTTGACCGGCCTGCTCGATCAACACAAGGCGTCGCGTCGAACCCTGCCGCACCTGGCCGGCCTCGAACGCGCATTGAAGGCCAGCGGTGCCGCAGCCTTCGGCAAGCTGTCCGAACGCGTCTTGTCGATGGCCTTGCACCAACTCGAAGGCTTGATGACGACGAGCGGGGGCACCGGCCTGGCCGACCTTCGCGCGCGGCTCGTGGTGGCCATGACCGCCATCGAGCGGGTCGCGGCCGCCAAGGCGAGGGATGCGGGACCGACCTCGTTTCTCGCCGACCACAAGCTCCAGGTCAGCGAAGGCAGCATCACCGACTTCATGCGCATTGCCGGGGAGCCCAGACACAAGGCCTAGCGCGCCCGGTCCACCGACGCACGTTCATCGCGGGCGATCACCGCCCGTGCTGCTGGGGGGTTCCGTCTCCGCCCTTGCTGACGACTGCGCGTGCGAGAACTCCAACTTCCGAATCGGGCCATGGACATGGGTGGACGATTGCTGGGAGAACAAGCCCGGCTTCTTCGGATGGGACGTGAGCAGCACATCGACGGTTTCGTGACGCAGATCGATGCTGCCAGAGCCTTCGGTAAGCGTCTGATCCGTGTCGAGCAGGATCGCCTTGGATTTCCCCAGCCCTTGCTCGAAGTCGAAGGCGACGATGGCGCTGTGAATGCCGATGGCCCGGTCTCCGGTGATCGTGAGACGCAAGACCTTGCCGACGTTCAGGCCAAGCCTGGCGTCCAGAAGATTGGAGATGCCGCCACCGGCCATCGAGACTTCCATCGAACCCGTCGCGCTGGCGAGGATCTTCGCGACCGAGTCGCCCTGCCCCGTCAGGTCGAAGTGCCCGTTGATCTGCCCTGCGCTCTGCGCACCTTTCGCAAGCCTGCCCAGCAGTCTTTCGATCCGCATCTCCCTGAAGTCGATTTTGGCGTGTGACGAAATCGGTTTGCGCCGACCATCGAACGTCAACAGGCCCACCACGTGACCGCCCGCCAGCCCGAGATCGATCGGGTCGAGGGCAAGAACGCTGTCCTCGAGCTTGGCCCTGACGCGCAGACTTTCCAGCTCCGGCAGGTTGGGGGCCGTCAGCTTGCTGGCATGCAGGATCACGTGGGCGTCGAACGCCTTCAGGGGCTCGGCATTGAATGCACGCTCAGGAAAGAGGCGGCCGAACTCGCCCCGATTGGCGTCTTCCGGGTCTCGACCCGCGGCCTTGGTTGTTGCCTGTCCGGCGGCGGCAGCAGCGCCGAAGTCGGCGAGATCGGCCGATTCGCTGAAGAGTTCGGCCTGCAAGCGAGGGCGCTCCCCGCGCAAGTCGATCCCGATCGTTCCGGTGAAGTCGGATTTGCCGATGCTTGCCCGCACCGCCTCGAACGAGACGTCGTCGTCTGCCTGTCGGACGCGGCTTTCGAGTTTGTAAGGGCGCGACGCGGGCATCGCCGTGCCCAGGACGGAACGCAGATCCGACAGCGAGCGACCGGCGAGGCGCACTCTGGCATCGATGGCGGAGGGTCTTGCCAGATCGGCAACCGTCCCGTCCACATCGAGCCGGCTGTTGCCGGCCGTGGCGTGACCACGCATCGCAAAGGACTCACCGGTTTCCAGCAAGGTCAGCCGCCCGCCTGTCTGGAGTTGGCCGGAGATGGCGGTGCCGCCGAGTTTGCCCTTGAAGTCGATCTGCGTAGGGTGCGACGCGCCGCGTGGTGGGTCGCTTGCGCCAGCCTCCGACGCAGCGACCAGGACATCGAGATCGAGGTTGCCGAGAATGACACGGATCGTCGTGCGATGGGGCTCGATGCTCAGCACCTTGACCCGTCCAGGGCCACGATCGTCTGGCTTCGTCAGACGCCAGTTCCGCAGCCCATCCTCACGCCGCTCGAGTTGCACGTTGGCGTCGATGAGGACCAGCCGTGAAATGACCGGCCGCCGGTCCCATAGGCTCGCGAGCGAAACCGTGAACGACGCTTCGCCGGCGACGACAGCCGGTCCCTTGTTCGCCCACGGCGCGTTCTCTACATAGACGTCTCGCACACGCACGGTCGGTTCGAGCGAGAAGGCTGCATCGACATGCAGATCGCCGATCCGGACTTCTCGCTGAGACCGCTCGGCCAGGTACCGCTCGAGGGGGTGGCGCAACCAGTTCCAGTCGAACAACGCCGCTGCAGTGGCAAGCGTTGCCAGCAGGACGAGCAACACGCCGGTCTTGCGGCCAACAACTGGGAATCGGCGTGACATGCTCGCTTCTAGCCCGCAGCGCCTTGCCCCGTCAAGCGCTGTCGGCGGCTACGCAAGCTGCCGCCGAGGTTTCCACATCATGCCAAGCCAATCCGATCGACACGTGGGTGCACGTGCAATGCAGCCGCCAGGCACTGCCTCAGTGATGTTGGTGAGTGGATGGCACGGCTGGTGCATTGGCCACGACCGGGACCTGCACCTGCAGCGACCCCTGGCGGCCATCGCGATCGACGAAGCGCAAGGTCAGCGGCACGGCGCTGCCTGCGGCCAGCGGCTGCTTCAGGCCCATCAACATCAGGTGCACGCCGCCAGGGCGCAGTTCGACCGCCGCGTTCGCAGGCAAGTCCAGGCCGCGCTCGAGTTCGCGCATGCGCATGATGTCGCCGTCCATCTTCATCTCGTGAACCTCGACCCGCTCGGCGGCCGGCGTGCTGCCGCCGACGAGCCTCGCACCCGCAGGCGCCATCAGCTTGGCATAGGCGCCCGATGTGGTCTGGCCGGGGACCGAGACGCGTGCCCAGGCATCGCGGACATCGACGGCCGCCACGCCCGGTGGCAACACGTCGAGGCGCGCCGCCGGGAAGTCTGGCTTGTCGCCGTCGCGCGCCGGGATCTCGGCCCAGTCGGCGCTACCCTTGTCGCAGACCTGCAGCACCTTGAACCAGATCGGCCCCGGCTTGTCGGGCAGCCGCCCGCGCACGACGAAGGTCGTCGACGCGCCATTGGGCAGCGCGGACTGGGCGCCGGACGCCGTCCAGGTGACTTCGGTGGCACTGCGGGTCAGGGCCCAATCGGCGTGCGGATCGGCCTCGATCAGCGTGAAGCCGGACGGCAGCCGCACCTTGATGGCCGTCGTCATCGACGCGTCCTTGCAGGCATGCCCGATACGGAACGCCGCAGGATAAAGGCTGCCCGCCGCGCCGCCACCCGGTGGCAGCGTCACGTGCGCATGCGCCGAAGTGGCCAGCAGGATGGGCAGCAGGATTCGAATGGACTTGAGTGACATGGGAGGGCTCCTTAGAGGTCGAACTTGAGCTCAGCCGAATAGCTGCGCTGCGGGTACGGATGGAAGTTCCAGTAGCCGTAGTTGTTCAGGTTGTCGATGCCGAACGCGGCGCTCCATTGACGATCGATCTTCCAATGCAGGCGCAGGTCGACGACGGCGAACTTGCTGACCCCTTGATAGGTGTAGCCGTTGACGTCGGCGTTGTTGAGCGTGCGGTACTGCGTACCGCTGTAGCGTGCGCCCAGGGTCGACGTCCAGTGATCGTCGAAGCGGTAGCTGGCCAGTGCCGTCGCGCGCCAACGCGGTATGTTGGGCTGCCACTTGCCGATCGTGTCGCCGGGTGTGACGACGAAGCCGGCGTTCTCCTTGATCGTCGAGTCGGTGTAGGTCACGCTTGCCGACAGGTCTAGGCCCCTGAGCAGCCAGTCCTGGCTGTTCATCGCCAGCTCGAGCCCGGTGGTCGCGATCCGGCCGATGTTCTGCACCCGGCTGATGTTGCGGTTGGCCGCCGCGTCCAGTGTGGTCTGCGAGTACAGCGCGTCGCGCGTGTCCTCGGCGAAGAAGGTCACGCGGGCGTTGCCGAAGCCCAGGTCCTGCTCTGCACTCAGCTCGGTGGTCCACGACTTCTCGGGCGTGAGATTCGGGTCGTTGATGTACTGCGAGTTGGTGGTCGACGTCGCCCCGTACAGCTCGGACACGGTCGGCATGCGCACGGCACGCCCCAGCGACGCCTTGAGCACGGTGTCGGGCAGCGTCTGCCACGACAGTGCGGCCTTGGGCGAGAAGAAGGTCTCGCGCCGCGACGGATAAGTCAGGGCGCTGGTGCCCGAAAAGTCGGTGCGCCCATCGCTCGCCTGCCAGCGCTCCGCGCGGCCACCCAGCACCGCCTTCCAGGCCTCGGCCAGTTGCCACACGTCCTGGGCGTAGAGGCTGCGCAGCGACGTGTCGCCGCGCACGCTGCTGGCGAGCGGACCCGGTCCATCGACCAGGTAGTTGCCGGGGATGTTGGAGGTCTGGTAGCGCAGTTGGTAGCTGTCCTGCTGCAAGCCGAAGTCGACGACGTGCGCGCCGCCGGCGGCCGGTGGACGCCAGATGCCCTTCAGCGGCCAGCGTGTTCCAGCCGGTGCCGCCACCGTCGGCGATCGTGCCGGCGCCACCCGCCTGCGCCCTGGGCAGGGTGTTCGCGGCGCTGTTCTGGCGCTTGTCATCGCGGCCGTAGTCGTACAGGCTGGCCGCGACCTCCCAGTCCCACTCGCCACGGGTTCGGCTCTTGACCGACAGGCCGTGCATGGTGTGCAACAGCTGCTCGCGCGTCAGCGCGAAGTCGCCGCCGCCGAGCGCCTGGCTGCCGGTGTAATCGAGCCCGCCGATGTTGATCGGCCCGCTGTAGACCGCCTGGCCGCTCCCGTCGCTTCAGGTACGACACCGAGTTGCCCGCGGCCACGTTCTTCCACACACCCAGCAGGTAGTTGGCGCGCAGCGTCGGCGTCGATGTCGTAGGCCAGCTTGAGCTTGAGGTGGTCCTGCAGGGTGTGGTACTGCGTGCCCGTACCCAGCACGAACCACGGCTGGTTGCTGTTGTTGGCGTCCAGCACCGCGCCGGTGACCGGCGTCCCGGCCGTGCCCGGGACACCGGCGCTGACCAGGCGCGTCGCGAAGGTCAGCGGCTGGCCGTCACTGTCGGTGCGGTTGACGTTGACCCACCAGGCCCAGTCACCCGCGCGGCTGCCCAGCGACGCGCTGGCCTGCCAGGCGCGGTAGGTGTCGTGGGTGTGGTACAGGTCGAAGGGCTGGACGACGTAGCCGAGCGTGGCATGCGCCTCGAGCTTGGTCGGCATGCGGGTCACATAGTCGACCACGGCGCCGACCGAGTTGCCGGGGTAGGCCGCCGAGAACGGCCCGTACATCACGTCGACCCGCTCGATCTCTTCGGGCGTCACCATGCCCCAGCGCGGCGGGAACGACAAGCCGCCGACGCCATTGCCCAGGTAGTTCGACAGCAGGATGCCGTCGGCATAGACGGCCGAGCGCGCGCTGTTGCCGGTACCCGAAGCGCGGCTGGACAGGATGGCGTGGTTGTAGTCGCCGATGTAGCGCTTGCGCACCAACAGGCTCGGGAAATAGCGCAACGCGTCCTCGCTGTCGCTGGCATTGACGCGGCGTTCGATCTGCTCGCGCGTGATGCTCTCCATGGTGGTGGGAATCTGCGTCGGCAGCGAGGTCACGCGGGCGCCTTCGACGACCACGACACCCATCGTCTTGACTGGGGCTTCCGCAGTCTCGTCAACGCTGGCGATGGCTTGCGCCAACGCCGTGACAGGCCAGCCCGCCGCCAATGCGGCAAGGGCGACCCAGGGCAGGGTCTTGTTCATGTGCAAATCCGATCGCGATCGATGCAGCGGGCCTGTGCGCAGTAAGGCGCAAGGTGCTGCGTCACGGAACGTGGCGGTGGCATCGAAGCCCGCTCACCGACCGCAAGTCAGGTCGGTGCGGGCGACGGACGGCCCCTGCCGCCGGCGGCGTGGATCAGCCGAGGATCGGTGGCGCGCGCGCTTGCGCGCTGACCCACACGCTGAGCGTTCTGTCAGCGTGCAGGAAGGCCGCAGGCACGGCGTGCGCCAGCACGAGCGGCAGCGCGACCTGGGGCGGAACCGGTGGCAGTGCCACCGCATCGAGATGCAGCGAGCAGTACGGGCAATGCTCGAGGTGGTTCATCGCGCCGGGTGTATGGGACTTCGGAGCGAAGTCGCCGTCGACCGGCACCACCTTGTTGCCCGCGGCGCTGCAGATCTCGGCCCAGCTCGGCGGCATCGTCAGGCCGATCGCATGCGAAATGGAGGGCGCAAGCGCCGCCATCAGGACCGCCAGGATGGCGATCCACCAGATCAAGCCGCGTTTTGCCTGACGGTGCAGCATGGCCGGGATTGTGAGTGGTCCGGCCGCGCCACCGCATCCCGCAGCCGGACGGGGGGAAACACCCTACCAGGCAGCCCGGCGAACCCCCAAGGCTGTGCGTGTGGCGCACCGATAGGGCCGGCCTCAGATCTTGAACGACTCAAGCGACTCGGGCGCGAACAGCTCGTCGGGCGAGAGCAGGCGCTTGGACAGGCCCTGTTCGAAGTGATAACGCAGGAAGGTCTCCAGCGTCTTGCGGTTGCGCGCGAGGCCATAGGGCCAGAAGTCGTCGCCCATCTCGCGCCGCGCGTCTTCGACATGCGCATTCAGCCAAGGCAGCATGGCCTTGAGCGCCGCGGTCTCGTTCAGGTCCTGGTAGGTCCGCTGCTGCGCCTGCAGGAAGGCCTTGGTCAGCGACTGCGCGACCCAGCGGTTGGCCTCGTACACCTCACGCCGGATGACCACCACGTGCATGATCGGGAAGATGCCGGTGCTGCGAAAGTATTGGCGCTCGACGTCGACGTGGTTCTCGAACAGGCGTTTGACGCGCCCGCCGGGGCCGGTGAACGACGACGGCATGCGCGCGGTATAGCAGCGCATCGATCTCGCCGCTGGCCAGCATCTGCGACAGCGTCTGCGCCGGGCCGATCGGCTCGACCCGGATGCGCGGCGGCAAGTCGAGCTTGATCTTCTCCGAGCGGCCCGGCTCCTCCTCGCCGCCGGTGACGTAGGTCACGCTGTCGACCGGCACGCCATGGTGGTCGGCGAGGATGCCGCGAATCCAGACCGGTGCGGTCATCTGGTATTCGGGGTTGCCGACGCGCTTGCCGATCAGGTCCTTGGGTTCGCGGATGCCGGCATCGGCGTTGACGTAGATGCACGAGTGGCGAAAGTAGCGCGACGGATAGACGGGAATGGCGACGAACGGCCGGTCGGGCTTTGGAACAGCGACACCGAGTACGACGACAGCGACATCTCGGCGACAGTCGAACTCGCGGTGCCGCAGCATGCGAAAGAAGGTCTCCTCGACCGGCATGTTCAGGTAGTTCAGCTCGATGCCGTCGGGCTGCACGCTGCCATCCATCAAGGCGCGGGTGCGGTCGTAGTTCCAGCAAGCGAGCGACATTCTGAGCTTGGACACGGGGCTTCCTCCAAATGGAGGCTGCAGTCTATGGCCTGCGTCGATCGGCGCCAGCCGGCAGGCATGCGAAGGCGTCAGGGGTAGTCGCAGACGCTGTCCATCTGCGCGCACCAGCCCTCGATGTCGTCCAGGTCGACCCCACGATCGTCGTCATCGCCGGCGCGCAGTGCCGGCCGCCAACCGCGCCGGTCGTGCAGACCCGGACCGACGGCGACGGCGCCTTCGATCGGGGCGTTCAGGAAATAGGCGCTGCGCGTGACGACCACCGGGATGTCGGCAGCCCGGGCTGCCGCCAGGCCACCGGGCGCGTCTTCGATCGCCACCGCCTCGAGCGGGCCGATCGCGAGCGAGCGCAGGGCGTTGAGGTAGACCTCCGGGTCGGGCTTCTTGCGCTGTACGTCTTCGCCACAGACCGTGACGGCAAACCAATCGGCCCAGCGCTCGCCGAGATGCACGCGCATCAGTGCCTCGACGTTCGACCGGCTGGTCGTGGTGGTGATACCCATGCGCACGCCGCGCTCGCGGCATTGCCGCATCAGGGTCAGCACGCCGCTGCGCAGCGCGATCGCGCCGCCAGCGACCAGTCCGGCGTAGAAAGCGTTCTTCTTCGCGTGGATCGAGCGCGCGACGGCTTCACGCTCCGACACCGTCGGCGCATCGCTGCGCGTATTCATGTCGAACAGCAATCGCTCGCGCCCACCGGTGATGCGCAGCAGATCCCCATAGTGCGCCGCGTCCCAACGCCAGCGCACGCCGCAAGCCTCGAACGCCATGTTGAACGCCACGCGGTGACCGTCGCGCTCGGACTCGGCGATGGTGCCGTCGACGTCCCACAACACCGCTCTCAATCGCGCCATGTCCGCCTCAATGACCGCTGCTCGCGCAGCGGCACTCTTCGTCGCACTGGGCCTGCACCAGGTCGGCCAGCGCCGCTGCGGTCAGGCCGAAGTGCTCGAAGACCTGGGGCGCGGGCGCCGATTCGCCGTACCGGTCGACGCCGAGCGTGGCGCAACAGCCGTACTGTCCCCACCAACGGGTGACGCCCGCTTCGACGCCGATGCGCGGCAGGCCGGGACCGAGCACAGCATCGCGGTAGGCCCTGTCCTGGCGATCGAACAGGGTCGATGACGGTAGCGAGACGACACGCACTGGCACGCCGCGCGCGTCGAGCATCGGACTGGGCCGTCATCGCCAGCGCGACCTCGGAGCCGGTGGCGAGGATCACGGCGCGCGCTTGCGCACGATCGCTGAGCACGTAGCCGCCGCGGCGGATGGCGAGCACCTGCTCAGGGCTGCGCGACCTGCGCCGGCAGGTTCTGACGCGACAGCAACAGCGCGGACGGTCGGTCCCGGCTGCTCAGCGCCTGCGGTCCAGGCCACCGCGGTCTCGGCCGCATCGCACGGCCGCCAGACGTCGAGGTTCGGAATCAGGCGCAGGCTGGCCGCATGCTCCACGCTCTGGTGCGTCGGGCCGTCTTCGCCCAGGCCGATCGAGTCGTGCGTGAAGACATGGATCACGCGCTGCTTCATCAGCGCGGCCATGCGGATTGCGTTGCGGCTGTAGTCGCTGAAGGTCAGGAAGGTGCCGCCGTAGGGGATGAAGCCGCCGTGCAGCGCGATGCCGTTCATGATCGCGGCCATGCCGAACTCGCGCACGCCGTAGTTGATGTGGCGCCCGCCCGCCTCGCCGCCACGCACCGCGCCGCAGCCGGGAAAGTCGGTCAGGTTCGAGCCGGTCAGGTCGGCGCTGCCGCCGAGCAGTTCGGGCACCTTGGGCGCGAGCGCGGCGAGCACCTTTTGCTGACGCCTTGCGCGTGGCCATGCCGTCGCGCGACTGGCCGAACGCGGCCATCAGCGTCCGGCAGCGTCTGCTCGAAGTCGCGCGGCAACACACCGGTCATGCGGCGTTCGAACTCGCTGGCCAGCGCCGGATGCGCCGCGCGGTAGGCCTCGAAGCGCCGCTGCCACTGCGCTTCGCGCGCAGCGCCGCGTTCACGGGCGTTCCAGCGCGCGGCGAATCGGCGACGGAATCTCGAACGGCGCGTGCGGCCAGCCGAGCGCCTCGCGCGTTGCCGCGATCTCGTCGGCGCCCAAGCGGTTCGCCATGCGCCTTGGCGCTGCCGGCGCGCGCGGGCGAGCCCTTGCCGATGGTCGTGCGGCAGACGATCAGCGTCGGCTTGTCGGTCGCAGTGCTTGGCCTCGGCGATCGCCCGGCCGACGTCGATCACGCGTCGTGGCCGTCGATCGGGCCGATCACGTTCCAGCCGTAGGCGCGAAAGCGCGCCGGCGTGTCGTCGATGAACCAGCCCTGCACTGCGCCGTCGATCGAGATGCCGTTGTCGTCGTAGAGCGCGATCAGCTTGTTCAAGCTTCCACGCGCCGGCCAGCGACGCAGGCCTCGTGGCTGATGCCTTCCATCAGGCAGCCGTCGCCGAGGAAGACATAGGTGTGGTGGTCGACGATGTCATGGCCGGGGCGGTTGAACTCGTCGGCCAGCAGCTTCTCGGCCAGCGCCATGCCGACCGCGTTGGCGAGGCCCTGGCCCAGCGGCCCGGTGGTGGTTTCGACGCCCGGGCGTCAGGCCCACTTCCGGGTGGCCCGGCGTCTTGCTGTGCAGCTGGCGGAAGCGCTTGCAGCTCCTCCATCGGCAGGTCGTAGCCGGTCAGGTGCAGCAGCGCGTACAGCAGCATCGAGCCGTGGCCGTTGGACAGCACGAAGCGGTCGCGGTCGGCCCACTGCGGGTTGGCCGGGTTGTGGCGCAGGTGGCCGTTCCACAGCGCGACCGGCCATCTCGGCCATGCCCATCGGCGCGCCGGGGTGGCCCGAGTTGGCCTGCTGCACGGCGTCCATCGCCAGCGCGCGCAAGGCGTTGGCCAGCTCGTCGCGCTGGCCGTTGTCGGGGCGGATCACGCGATCGTTCGAGTTCGAGCTCATCGTCGGCATCTCCGTGTCAGAGGGCGCCGAGCGCGCGCTTGCGCCGCTCCATCATGCGCCAGATGAACGGCGTGAAGATCAGCTGCATCGCCAGCTCCATCTTGCCGCCGGGCACGACGATGGTGTTGGCACGCGACATGAACGAGTCGTGGATCATGTTCAGCAGGTACGGGAAGTCGATGCCCTTGGGGTTGGCGAAGCGGATCACCACCATGCTCTCGTCGGGCGACGGGATGTCGCGCGCGATGAACGGGTTGGAGGTGTCGACCACGGCACGCGCTGGAAGTTGACGTGCGTGTGCGTGAACTGCGGGCAGATGTAGTTCACGTAGTCGGGCATGCGGCGCAGGATGGTGTCGGTCACCGCCTCGGTGCGAGTAGCCGCGCTGCTTCTTGTCGCGCTAGAGCTTCTGGATCCACTCCAGGTTGATGACCGGCACCACGCCGATCAGCAGGTCGGGGTGGCGCGCGATGTCGACCTCGGGCGTGACCACCGCGCCGTGCAGGCCTTCGTAGAACAGCAGGTCGGTGTCGGCGGGCAGGTCTTCCCACGGCGTGAAGGTGCCGGGCTCCTGCTTGTAGGGCGCGGCCTCCTCGGCGTCGTGCAGGTACTTGCGGCGCTTGCCGGTGCCGCATTCGCGCGTAGCTGCGAAACAGCTGCTCGAGTTCGGCGAACAGGTTGTTCTCGGCGCCGAAGTGGCTGAAGTGGTGGTTGCCCGGCTTCTCGGCCTCGGCCTGGCGCAGCTTCATCTCCTTGCGGTCGTAGCGGTGGAAGCTGTCGCCTTCGATGATCGCGGCCTTGACGCCTTCGCGCCGGAAGATGTTCTCGAAGGTGCGCGTCACCGAGGTGGTGCCGGCGCCGGAGGAGCCGGTGATGGCGATGATGGGATGGCGTTCGGACATGGCGGTCTCTCGCGTTGGTGATCGTTCAGTCGCGGAACAGGCTGCGCTCGGCGAACAGCGGGCTGCCGCGGTCTCGCGCGTCGCGGCTCGGGGTGGTAGCGCTCGATGCGCTCGACTTCGTTCCTCGAGCCGAAGACCAGGCCGATGCGCTGGTGCAGCGAGCTCGGCTTGACGCCGAGCATCGGCTGGCGGCCGGTGCTGGCGCGCCCGCCGGCCTGCTCGATCATGAAGCCGATCGGGTTGGCCTCGTACAGCAGGCGCAGGCGGCCGGGCTTGGCCGGGTCCTTGGTGTCGCGCGGGTACAGGAAGACGCCGCCGCGCATCAGGATGCGGTGCGCCTCGGCCACCATGCGAGGCGATCCAGCGCATGTTGAAGTCCTTGCCGCGCGGCCCGGTCTTGCCGGCCAGGCATTCGTCGACGTAGCGCTTGACCGGCGGCTCCCAGAAGCGGCTGTTGGAGGCGTTGATCGCGAACTCCTGCGTGTCGGCCGGCACCTGGATGTTCGGGTGCGTCAGCATGAACTCGCCCAGGTTCGGATCGAGCGTGAAGCCGGCCACGCCGTTGCCCACGCGTCAGCACCAGCATCGTCGTCGGGCCGTAGATCGCGTAGCCGGCGGCCACCTGCGTGGCGCCGGGCTGCAGGAAGTCGGCCTCGGTGACGTCGCGCCCGCTGTCGATCACGTCCTGCGGCGCGCGCAGGATCGAGAAGATGCTGCCGACCGAGACATTGACGTCGATGTTGCTCGAGCCGTCGAGCGGGTCGAACACCAGCAGGTACTTGCCGCGCGGGTACGTCGCCGGAATCTGGCTACGGCTCGTCCATCTCTTCCGAGGCCATGCCGGCGAGGTGGCCGCCCCACTCGTTCATGCGGATGAAGATGTCGTTGCTCAGCACGTCGAGCGGCTTCTGCACCTCGCCCTGCACGTTGACGGCCGCCGGCCACGGCTGTGGCCGCCGCGGCCAGGCCATCGCCGAGCTCGCCGAAGGCGACGATGCGCGCGATGGCCTTGCAGGCGAGCGAGACGTCGAGGATCAGCGCGTTCAGGTCACCGCTGGCCTGCGGAAAGCGGCGGCGCTCCTCGATCAGGTAGCTGCGTCAGGGTCCAGCGTTGCGACAAGGGCATGGTCGGCTTTCGAAGTGCGGATCAGTGCTCGCTGCCGCCGAACACGCGGCTGGCGCGGATGTCCGCCGCGTGCAGCGTGGTCAGGTCCTCGCGCGTCAGCTCGCGGTCGCGCTCGGCGAACAGGCGGCTGGCCTGGCGCAGGCGCGCGCGGTCGAGCGCGTTGCGCACGCTGCGCGCGTTGGCGAAGTGCGGCTGCGCGAGGCGCCGCGTCAGGTACTCGCCGAAGGCCTCGCGCGCGCCGTCGTCGAAGCGGTAGTTCATGCCGCGCCAGCATCTGGTCGGCGATCTGCAGCAGCTCGTCGTGGCTGTAGTCGGGAAAGTCGAGGTGGTGCGCGATGCGCGAGCTCAGGCCGGGGTTGGACTGGAAGAAGGTGTCCATGCGGTCCTTGTAGCCGGCGAGGATCACGACCAGGTCGTCGCGCTGGTTCTCCATCACCTGCAGCAGGATCTCGATCGCCTCCTGCCCGTAGTCGCGCTCGTTCTCGGGGCGATACAGGTAGTAGGCCTCGTCGATGAACAGCACGCCGCCCATCGCCTTCTTCAGCACCTCCTTGGTCTTCGGCGCCGTGTGGCCGATGTACTGGCCGACCAGGTCGTCGCGCGTCACCGCCACCAGGTGGCCTTTGCGCACGTAGCCCAGGCGGTGCAGGATCTGCGCCATGCGCAGCGCCACCGTCGTCTTGCCGGTGCCGGGGTTGCCGGTGAAGCTCATGTGCAGGCTCGGCGCGCTGCGCCGACTGCAGGCCGAGGTTCAGGCGCAGCTTGTCGATCACCAGCAGCGCGGCGATGTCGCGGATGCGCTGCTTGACGGGCGCCAGGCCGACCAGGTCGCGGTCGAGTTCGTCGAGCACCGCTTCGACCTGGCTCTGCGGCCAGCACCTCGGCGACCGTGCGCGCGCCGCTCGCCGGCAGCACCGGCGTGTCCGGCGGAACGACCGGGCGCCGTCGAGCCGGGGATCGAGTACAGCGGCGCGCTTCCCACTTCAGGCGGCCTTGGCCAGCGGTGCCTGCGAGCTCGCAATCGCATCGCGTCGATCACGGCCTTGTAGTCCGGCTGGCCGAAGATCGCGCTGCCGGCGACGAAGGTGTCGGCGCCGGCGTCGGCGACGCGCCGGATGTTGTCGACCTTGATGCCGCCGTCGACTTCGAGGCGGATGTCGCGCCCGCTGGCGTCGATGATGCGCCGCGCGCGCTCGCATCTTGCGCAGCGCCGACTCGATGAAGCTCTGCCCGCCGAAGCCCGGGTTGACGCTCATGATCAGCACCAGATCGACCTTGTCGATCACCCACTCGAGCACGTCGAGCGGCGTGGCCGGGTTGAACGCCAGGCCGGCCTGGCAGCCGTCGCCCTTGATCAGCTGCAGCGTGCGGTCGACGTGCGCGCTGGCGTCGGGGTGGAAGCTGATCGAGGTCGGCGCCGGCCTTGGCGAAGGCGCAGCGCCAGCGCATCGACCGGCTGCACCATCAGGTGCACGTCGAGCGGCACCGCGGCTGCCGTCGGCGCGCACGCAGTGCGGCTTGAGCGCCTGCGCCACCGCCGGGCCGATGGTCAGGTTCGGCACGTAATGGTTGTCCATCACGTCGAAGTGGATCCAGTCGGCGCCGGCGGCGATGACGTGCTGCACCTCGTCGCCCAGGCGCGCGAAATCGGCGGACAGGATGATGGAGCGATGCGGTACATGGGTTGCTCCGTGCGAGCGCTGTCAGCCTAGCGTTGCGCGTTCGCTCTCGGGCTGGTCGGTGGCGTAGCTGTGCACCGTGTAGCGCATCTGGCGGCCGCGCGACCTCCTGGCGCACCGAGGCCGAAGCCGGGCTCGTTGGCCGGGCCGATTGACGATGAAGCTCATCGCGATCGACTCTCGACGCCGCGCGTCGAGTCGAAGGCCATCAGGCGGATGTAGTGCTGCGGAAAGGTCTTGCGGCAGTGCGTTCAGCTCCATCATCACGCCGGCCGCGTCCTTCAGGTCGAACATCGGCATGCCGAACATCTCCCAGTAGGTGTTGCGCGGGTGCGGGTCGTCGGTGTACTCGACGCTCCAGGCGTAGCCCTTGGCCAGGCCGTACTCGATCTGCAGCGTGATCTCGGCGTCGGTCAGGTCGGGCAGGAAGCTGAACTGGCCCTGCGTGATGCGGCCGGTCGGGGTTGGTCATCATGGTGCTGGTCTCCTGCAGCTTCAGTGCGCGACGGTCGCGGTCGACGGCGTAGTCGCTGGTGTCGGTCGACGCGTAGTTGAAGCTGATGTCGCCCCAGGTGTCGAGCGCCTGCTTCAGCGGCGTGCAGAACTGCGCCGCCTTGCGCAGGATCTCGCGGGCCTTCGTTCTTGATGTCGCTGCCTTCGTTGCGCGCCTTGACCATGCACTCGAGCGCGACGCGGTTGGCCACCGCGCCGGCCTGGATGCCCGCCGGGTGGCCGATCGTGCCGCCGCCGAACTGCAGGACCACGTCGTCGCCGAACAGGTCGATCAGCTGGTGCATCTGGCCGGCGTGGATGCCGCCCGAGGCCACCGGCATCACCTTCTTCATGTCGGCCCAGTCCTGGTCGAAGAACAGGCCGCGCGGCAGGTCCTGCTTGGTGTAGCTGTCGCGGCAGACGTTGTAGTAGCCCTGCACCGTCATCGGGTCGCCCTCGAGCTTGCCGACCGCGGTGCCGGCGTGCAGGTGGTCGACGCCGGCCAGGCGCAGCCACTTGGCGATCACGCGAAAGCTCACGCCGTGGTTCTTCTGCCGCGTGTAGGTGCCGTGGCCGGCGCGGTGCATGTGCAGGATCATGTCGTTCTGCGCGCCCAGTTGGCCATGCTCTGGATCGCGGTCCAGCCGATCACCAGGTCGATCATGACGACCACCGAGCCCAGTTCCTTGGCGAACTCGGCGCGCTCGTACATGTCTTCCATCGTCGCCGGCGGTGACGTTCAGGTAGGAGCCCTTGACCTCGCCGGTGGCGGCGCTGGCCTTGTTGACCGCGTCCATGCACGTACAGGAAGCGGTCGCGCCAGTGCATGAAGGGCTGCGAGTTGATGTTCTCGTCGTCCTTCATGAAGTCGAGGCCGCCCTTCAGGCCTTCGTAGATCACGCGGCCGTAGTTGCGGCCCGACAGGCCGAGCTTGGGCTTGGTGGTCGCGCCGAGCAGCGGGCGGCCGAACTTGTCGAGCCGCTCGCGCTCGACGACCAGGCCGGTGGGCGGGCCCTTGAAGGTCTTGACGTAGGCCACCGGGATGCGGATGTCCTCCAGGCGCGCCGCCTTCAGCGGCTTGAAGCTGAAGACGTTGCCGATCAGGCTGGCCGTCATGTTGGCGATCGAGCCCTCTTCGAACAGGATCGAGGTCGTAGGCCACCCAGGCGAAGTACTGGCCCGGGTTGTTCGGGCACCGGCTCGACCTTGTAGGCCTTGGCGCGGTAGCTGTCGCAGGCGGTCAGGCGGTCGGTCCAGACCACCGTCCAGGTCGCGGTGCTCGACTCGCCGGCCACCGCGGCGGCGGCCTCGACCGGATCGACACCGTCCTGCGGCGTGATGCGGAACAGGCAGATGGTGTCGGTGTCCTTGGGCACGTAGTCGGCGTCCCAGTAGCCCATCTGCCGGTACTTGAGCACGCCGGCGCTGTAGCGCTTCTTGGCGTCGGTGATGACGCCGTTGTTCGACGGGTTTGTTCACGCGGGCTCCTCTTGGCTGCAGCGGGTGGTCGACTGGCACTGGCGAGACAATGTAGGGTCGCGATGAAATAAGCGATAGTCAGACTTTGTTACGCTTCAGATAAGGTTTACCTTGATCAAGAACATCACCTTCCGCCAGCTGCGGGTCTTCGCGGAGGTCGCGCAGCAACGGCAGCATCGCGCGCGCGGCCGCCGACGCTGCACCTGACGCCGCCGGCGGTGTCGATGCAGATCAAGGAGCTCGAATCCCAGGTCGGCCTGCCGCTGTTCGACCGGCACGGGCCGCCAGGTGTCGCTGACCACGGCCGGCGAGTACTTCCTGGTCTACGCCCGCCGCCTGCTGGCCGACGCTGAAGGACGCCGAGGACGCGATGGCGCGCTTCAAGCGCCTGCGAGCACGGCCTGCTGACGATCGGCATGGTCAGCACGGCGAAGTACTTCGTGCCGCAGCTGCTGGCGCGCTTTCGCGACGAGCACCCGGGCATCGAGGTGCGCCTGCGCGTGGTCGGCAACCGCGAGCAGCTGGTGGCGCTGATGCAGCGCCGGCGAGGTCGACCTGTCGGTCATGGGCCGGCCGCCGAAGGAGATGGCCGACGCGCGCCGAGCCCTTCGCGGCGCACCCGCTGGTCTTCGTGGCGCCGCCGGAGCACCCGCTGCTGCACAGTCGGCGCACGCCGCCGGTCGAGCGCGCTGCGAAGGCATGCCTTCATCGTGCGCGAGCCCGGCTCCGGCACGCGCGCGGCGATGGAGGACTTCTTCGCCGAGCACCGCTTCGAGCCGCGCATCACGATGGAGATGTCGAGCAACGAGACCATCAAGCAGGCGGTGATGGCCGGCATGGGCCTGTGCGTTCCTGTCGCTGCACACCATCGGCCTCGAACTGCGCAGCGGCCTGCTGCACGTGCTCGACGTCGAGGGCACGCCGGTGATGCGCACGCTGGAACGTGGTGCACCTGCGTCCAAGCTGCTGTCGCCGGCGGCCGAGGCCTTTCGCTACTTCATCCTCGAGCGCGGCGAGGCGCACCTGCTGGCGCACGACGCGCCGCTGTTGGGGCACGAGGCGCCGCGCGACTGAGTCCGACGCAATGCGGGGTGGACCCGCGTGCCCTTGCGCCTTGGCCCCTGATTGATTCGCGTCAATCGCGCATGACGGCACGGCCACTATGCTGCAGCCATTCAGGGTCCGTACCGGACCCTGAGACGAACAGGCCAGAGCACCAGGCGACCCGGCGCGAACGGCCGCTGAACCATGAACTGGCTTGAATTTGCCCGCGGACCCGGACTGGCGCTCGCCGTCACCGTGTTCGTGCTGGGCGTGGCGTGGCGCCTGGTCGGCATCCTGCGCTTGCCGCGCAGGCCCGACCTCTCGCCGGCGCGCGAAGGGTCACCATCACCCCTGATGGGCGCGCTGCGCGCGAACGCAAGCTACATGTGGCCAGGCGAGGCGTTCGCGAAGTCCACGCTATACGTCACCCTGAATGGCTACGCGTTCCACGTCGGATTGGCACTCGTGTTCTTCGGCTATGCACCGCACATCGCGTTTGTCCGGCGCCACACCGGGCTGTCGTGGCCGGCCTTGCCCGATGCGGTGATGTACCTCGCTGCCGGCCTCACCATCATCACGCTGCTGCTGGCGTTGTCGATGCGGCTGACCGACCCGGTGCGCCGGCAGATCTCCCGCGCCGACGACATGCATCAGCTGGGCCGTCACGTTCCTGCCCATTGTTACCGGCATGGCGGTCACGAGCGGACCTTCCGAAGCGCTGCTGGCGCGCGAGCACGTGATCTATGGTGGTCCGCTGGCCGCGCACCTGCTCTCGCTGGAATTGCTGCTGATGTGGTTTCCATTCGGCAAGCTGATGCACGCCTTCCTGTTCGCGTTCTCGCGCGGCGCCACCGGCATGCGCTTCAGCCATCGAGGAGTCGATTGGTGAACGCCACGGCGCACGGCCACACCGGGCTTCGACGCGCAGGGCGACCAGAGCGACGAGGCGCGCGTCGACGCGGCGATGCGCAGCTTCGTGCGCGAGATCGGCGTCACGTCCGCGCTGCACCTCGAATCCTGCGTGCGCTGCGGCCTGTGCGCCGACGCCTGCCACTTCTATCTGACCACCGGAGACCCGAAGTACACCCCGGTGCGCAAGCTCGAACCCCTGCGCCGTGCCTATCTGCGCGAGGTCAGCCCGTGGGCCCCGGTGGTTCGTGCGCTCGGCCTGGTCAGAGAAACTCGGCATCGACGAGCTGCAGCAATGGCAGGAGCTGCTCTACGACTCCTGCACGATGTGCGGACGCTGCACGACCGTGTGCCCGATGGGCATCGACATCGCGGAGCTGGTCAAGGAATCCCGCCACGGCATGTTCAAGGCCGGCCTGGTGCCGGAACGGCTGGCACTGATGGACCGCACGGCCCGGCAGTGGGGCAGCACGGCCACCCCGGGCGACGACCTGCCGGACATCCTGGCCGAGGTGTCGCGGCAACATGGCGTCCCGATTCCATGCGACCTTGAACGCGCGGAGATCCTGGTCACCGCGGCGCCGGCTGAACTGGGCGAGCACACCAAGTCGCTGGCCGACGCGGCCAAGATCTTCAACCGCCTCGGTGTGCGCTGGACGATGCACCAGGCCGGCTTCGATGCGTCCAATATCGGCTTCAACAACGGCGACGTGGAACTGCAGGAAAAGCTCACCCGCGCCCTGATCGACACCGCGCTGAAGATCGGCGCCACGACCGTGGTGCTGCCCGAATGTGGGCATGCCTACGGCGCGGCGCGCTGGGAAGCCGCCAAGTGGTACGACCAGGCACTGCCGGTGCGCATCGTCCACATGACCGAGTTTCTCGACGAGGCGATCGCCTCGGGTCGCCTCCGAGTGAACCGGATCGGCGAGACAGCGACCTTCCACGACCCGTGCCAAATCGTTCGACGCGGCGGTCTGGAAGCGGCTGCGCGCCGGGTGTTGACGGCGCTGGGCTTCGAGCTGATCGAACTCCAGGACCATGGTGTTGCCGGCTTTTGCTGCGGTGGTGGCGGCGGTGTCGTTTCGAACCAGCGCGCTGCACCATTGCGCCACAAGGTCTTCGAGCTGAAGAGGCAGCAAGTCGAGGCCACGGGTGCCAAGCACCTGGTCACGAGTTGCGGCCAATGCCGGATCACGCTCGACATGGGGGCCAAGCACGCACATTGGGACAGGTCCACCGAAAGCCTGCTCGAGCTCGTGGCCGACAACCTGGCCAATTGACGACGCGATCAGCGGCCGCTTTGCTGCTCCATCAGCAAGAAGGTGTTGTAGGCGTTCATCCGGTTGGCCGCGCGAAACAAGGGCATGTGCTCGAAGCGCGACCAGTCGGCCTTGGCGTAGGCCTCTTCGAAGGGTTCCAGGTTGCGCGCCGCTTCGCCCATCGACTGGCGCAGGTAGAGCAGATAGTCACGTGTCAACTCGAGGTCGGCCACCGCCTCGGTGGATACGGCGCCATGGCCCGGGATGATGAGCTTCGGTCTGAAATCGAGCAGGCGATCCAGCGATTCGATCCAACGCCGGCTGTCGGCCTGGCCGACGAACGGAATCCGGCCTTTGAAGACCAGGTCGCCGGCAAACAAGACGCCGCGCTGGGGCACAAACACGACCAAATCCTCCGGCGTGTGCGCCGGGCCGACATGGCGGATGTGGAACTCGAACGAACCCAGGCGCAGGACCGTGTCGACCGCGTCGACCGGGTCGAGCCAGCGGTCGGCGGCGACCAGGCGCGTGGCTTCGTCGATCCACGGGGACACATCCTGCCGGCTCGCCTGCATCCGGCGCTGTGCGGTGTCGGAATTCAGATACTCCTGGCCGGCCGCATGTGCGACCACGGTGGCGCCGACCGCCTTGAACGCCTGCAGTCCGTAGATGTGGTCGGCGTGATAGTGGGTCACGACGACATAGCGGATCGGCTGCGGCGTGACACGCCGGATCTCGTCGATCAGCTCCGCGGCCAGCACCGGCGAGCCCAGCGCATCGACGACGAGGACGCCGTCATCGGTGACGACGAACCCCGCATTGGAGATGAAGTTGCGGTTGGCGGCAGACCCCAGCGCCGCCTCGCCCTGCACGAACCAGACGTCGGCGGCAACCTGCCTCGCCCGCAAGTGCGGTGCACGGTCGGCCGTGGCGGCGCAGGCACCGAGCAAAGCCAGCCCGAGTCCGACAGTCACGGCGCGACGGGACAGAGAACCGTCATCCCGGGCCAGCGCCATCCCCCCGTCAGCCGGTGATGTACGACCAACCCTCATGCTGGCGCTTGATGACCTGTCCCAATCCAGCGGGCACATAGCCTATGCCAGGCAGCATGTCTTCCGGCTTGAGGTTTTGCCGCCGCATCGTGACCTGGCAGGCACTGACGTGCACACCGCCCTTCAACGCATCGGCCACACGAGGGCCCTGGGTCGACTCGAGCTTGAGCGCGCCGATACCGAGGCCGAGCGCGACCAGCTCGATCTCGACCTTGTCGGCGCCATAAAGCTCACGCAGGTTGTCGATGTAGTTGAGCGCCTGGTTCCACAGCCTCGTCTCGGGCGTGCTGACCTGTATCACCACCCGTTCCTTGCCGGCACCCGGCGCCCCCTGTGCATTCGCCGCTTCGGTGGCAGCCAGGGCCGCACCTGCGGCCGACAAGAGGGCGGTTCGTCGCTTCATTTGCAAGTCTCTCCAATCGTGTGAATCGGTGCGCGAATCAAGGCTTGATGTAGGCGAATCCCTGCCGTTGCAACTTGGTCAGCCTGACGACGCCAGAGGGTGTGAATGCAGCCTCGAGAATGAACTTCTCCTTCTTCAATTCACGCAGCCTCAGCGTGATTTCGCACACCTCGAACTTGACGCCAAGATTGACAAGCGCCGCGACCGTGGACGCGAACGGCACGCCGTTTCGATCCTTGGCGTCCTCCATCAGGAAGTCGACGCCGAATCCGTCGGCGACGACCGTGATCTGTGCGCTGGGGTCGGCTTCAAGATGGTTGCGCACGTTCCTGAGTGCGCCCAGGGCATGGTTCTGCGCATCGTTGATGTGATACACGACCCTGTCCTGCGCCGACGCGAGTCCCGTCGCAAGCAGCAGCAATCCGCACGCGAGCAGCTGACGAACATTCATCGCGGTCTCCTTGTTGTCCCTCGTTGTCGGCCGTCGCGCTGCCTAGAATTCGATCATCTCGGCGATGGCCTTCAAGCCCGCCGCGGCGCAGGCCTCGTCGGCCTCGCCGCCCGGGGCGCCGGACACGCCGATGCCGCCGAACGTGCTGCCGCCGGCCTCGATCGGCAGCCCGCCGCCGATGGCCATGACCTGCGACGCTGCACGCAGGCCGCTCATCGGCCTGCCGGCCTGGGTCTCCGCGGCAAGGCCGCTCGTCGAGATCCTGAAGCTGGCGGCGGTCCACGCCTTGTTCGTCGCCACCTCGACCGTGTGCGGGCCGGCGAAGCGGTCGCGCAGCAGCACCTGCAGGACCCCGGAGCGGTCGGCAACCGCCACCGCGACCTGATGCCCCGCCTTGCGGCAATGCGCCAGCGCGGCCTGCGCCGCCACGATGGCCGTCTCGGGCGTCAGCAGTTTGACCGCATACGTCCCCTGCTGTGCGACGACGGGTAGCGCGCAAGCCACCGACACTGTCAACAGCGCGGCGCGGTGAAGGTGCTTCATGGTTTGCTCGTCAGGCTGGTTCGGGTGGGCATCATGCCGGCGTTGCCCTGCATGCCGACCAAGTTCGGCGTATTGATCCTACGCGGCTTGACATGCCCGCCTTGCCCCCGCAGCCAGCCCTCGACCACGTCCCATACCGGCATGTTGCCCGGCGCCGTGCGGGCCTCTTCGGCGACCGGCGCCCAGCCGGCCACCTTGTACGTCTTGTCGGCTTCGATCGCCTTGCCGCCAAGGCGCATCTCGACCGATGCGACTGCCCATCCTGGCCGTCGGGTCGCAGGTATAGCTCAGGCCGCCCACGCGCACCATGTCGCCGCCCTGCTGGTAGTACGGGTCGGGGTTGAACAGGTTGTCGGCAACGTCCTCGAGAATCGTCTTGATCGTCTCGCCGGTCATCTCGCTCAGGGTGACGTAGGGGTAGGTGATGGCCAACTGGTCCATCATCAATTCGCGCGTGATCGTGTCGCCGGGCAACAGCGTCGTGCCCCAGCGAAAGCCCGGCGAGAAGGCGATCTCGGCGCCCTGCACCTCCATCAGCGCGTCGCAGATCAACTGGTCCCAGCGAGCCGTTGAAATTGCCGCGCCGGTAGAGCAGGCCGTCGGTCACGGCCAAGGCTTCGGCCAGCCGGGCTTCGTACGGTGCGCGCAGCTTGTCGATCAGCGCGTCCATCGCCGCGTCGGCCTGCAGCTGGTTGGCAAATACCGGCAGCAGCCGGTAGCGATAGTCCGCCACCCGGCCGCCCTTGACGTCGAAGTCCATCACGCCGAGGAACTTGCCGTTGCTGCCGGCGTTGGTGACCAGGGTCTTGCCGCCGGCCGTCATTCCCGTTCGCCACCGGCACGGCAACCGGCACGCCGTCGTGGGTGTGGCCGCCGAAGATGGCGTCGATGCCGCGCACGCGGGTGGCCATCTTCAGGTCGACGTCCATGCCGTTGTGCGACAGCAGCACCACCACCTGCGCGCCCTTGGCGCGCACCTCGTCGACGATCTTCTGCATGTTCTCGTCCTGGATGCCGAAGGTCCAGTCGGCGACCAGGTAGCGCGGGTTGGCGATCGGCGTGTAGGGGAAGGCCTGGCCGATGATGGCGCAGCGCACGCCGTTGATCTCGCGCATGCACATAGGGCTTGAAGACCGGGTCGCCGAAGTCGGTGGTCTTGACGTTCTGGGCCAGGAATTCGATCTGGCCCTTGAAGTCCTTCTCGACGATCTCCTTCACGCGCTCCATGCCATAGGTGAACTCCCAGTGCCCGGTCATCATGTCGACGCCGAGCAACTTGCCGGCGTCGACCATGTCCTGCGCGTTGGTCCACAGCGCGGTGGCCGAGCCCTGCCAGGTGTCGCCGCCGTCGAGCAGCAGTGCGCCCGGGCGGCTGGCCTTGAGTTGCTTGACCAGCGTGGCCAGGTGCGCGAAGCCGCCGACCTGGCCGTAGCGCCGCGCAGCCTTTTCGAAGTCGAGGCAGGTGAAGGCATACGCCTGCGCGCTGCCCGGCCGCAGGCCGGCCGCCTTCAGCAGGTGCTTCACCCACCAGGTGCGGCAGCCGGCCGCGCATGTCACCGACGCCGAGGTTGACGCTGGGCTCGCGAAAGTGAATCGGCTTCAACTGCGCGTGGCAGTCGGTCATGTGCAGGAACGACACGTTGCCGAACGGCGGCGATGTCGTACAGGCCTTGCTGTGCGGTGGCCGCGTCGGCGTCGGCGTAGCGGCCCAGGCCCATGCCGGCGGCCGATGCCGCGCCCAGCACCTGAACGAACTCGCGCTTGTTCATAAACGGGACAGCACGCGCACGCGCGCGCCCTTCAAGGTGGCTACTGATTGACCGGCGACTTCGGGTCGAGCAGCAGCGCCATCAGGTTGCGCATCTGCTCCTCGCCCAGCAGGCCGGCGTGGCCGAAGCGCGGCATGTGCGAGCAGGCGTTGTAGGCCTTGCGTTCCACAGCTTGCCCCAGGTGTACTGGACGACCGCGGCGCTGGCGGGGTCGGCCAGATCCTTGACGCCGCGCAGCTTGCCGTAGTTGTACAGGCTCGGGCCGATCGTGCCGAAGGAGATCTCCGCCTTGCCGATCTGGTGGCAGTTGTAGCAGTTGCCGCCGTTGGCCGCGGGGGCCGCCGATGCGTCGGTCCAGGTCATGCCGCGGCCGTTCTGCGCCAGCTTCTCGCCTTCGCGCCAGTCGCCGAGGTACTTGCCGTCGGCAGGCCACTTGATGCCGGCCAACGCCTCGGCCTCGATGCTGCTTGGCCACGGCCGCGGGCGGCGGCTTGTCTCGGACGAGCAGAGTTGCTGGGCGCGATCCTGGTTCAGGCGATCCACCTTCGCGATGCCCTGGTCGCGAAACGACGCCTTCATCATCGCCAGCGCCTGCCGATCGAGATCGGCGGCACTCGGTGCCGTGGCGCAGCCGACCACCACCGCCGTGGCGCACAGGAGCGCAGACATTGCAAGGCTCTTGTTCATGTCCGGTCCCTGTTCTCAGCGCTTGAGGCCGGGCGCGATGGATAACGCGCCCTTGGCATTGACACCCATGTAGATACCCAGCGCGATCGTCGCGTCCGACGCGAAGCCGGGATAGGGGAACCGCTGCTGGCGAAAACAGTCGTTCAGACGCAACTGCATGGTCCACATCTCGCCGTTGCTGACGCGGTAGGCCGGCCAGGCCGCGAAGCCGATGCCGTCGCCGGGGTTCTTGGTCAGAGTCGGCAGGTCCTGCAGGCGGATGCGCTTGCCGTCTTCGCCGTGGCACGACGCGCAGGAGAAGTCGTCGGTCCGCCGCGGAAGAAGAACGCGCGCTTGCCGAGTTCGAAGAAGCGGCGTTCCTCGGCATGCCCCTGCGGCAGGTTGAAGTTCATGCCGCGCGATCGCCGGCGATCCAGGTCGCCAGCGCGGTCGACGTTGACCTGCTCGCCGCGGCCGAACGGCGTCTTGGCGATCTCCGTCGGCGCTGAAGCCCTTGCAGCGTCTCCATGCAGGTCAGCAGCCGCGATTCGAGGTCCTGCACCCGTGCGGTGTCGGCGAAGTAGCGCGGCAGTCTCGACGAAGGCACCCTTGACGACGCCAGGCCCCTTGCCGAGGTCGCAGGCTTCGAGCGACGCGTTCTTCGGGCCGCGCCGCTGCTTCCACAGCGCTTCGCCCTTGGCCTCGAACAGTTCGGCCGGGTTGCCGTCTTCGAGCATCTTGCGGTACTCGGCGATGCCGTCGGCGGCCGACTTGGTCTGCGCGCCGGCCGCCAGGCAAACCAGCATCGCGCTGGCGGCCAGAACGGCTTGCATCGACGGCATGCCGTAGGGACGGCTCACGACACCACCGCTTCGTCGGTGCGCTTGTCACCCTGGTTGTCGACCCAGGAGATGGTGATCTTGTCGCCGACCTTCGCGCCCTTGACATTGAACTGCATGAACGGGTTCTTCGCGACGGCCGGCCCCCATTGGGCCGTCATCACGGTCTTGCCGTTGTGCTGGGCGCTGACTTCCTGGATGTGCCAGGCCGGAATCGTCTTGCCGGCAGCGTCCTTGCGCTGGCCGGTCTCCATTTCGTGGCTCATCAGCACACGAACCGTGGCCTTGTCGCCGGCAACTTGGGCGCGAATGCGCATCGGATCTGGCATGCGTGTCTCTCCTCAGTGAGTAAGTGCCGTAATCGTCACGTCCAATTTCCCAAGCAACCGCCGCGGATCCGGCTCCGCCGGTCCGCTGGCGGGCCTTGCAGGCCGCATGGCCGCGAGACGCGACCATTCCTCGGCCCGTCCAAGCCGACGCAGGTCGGCTTGGAGCCGCGGACCTCGGCCCCCTTGAGGGGGAGCGGCGCAGCCGCTTCGGGGTGGTCCACATCAACCGCCGCAACCGCCCAAGGTGACCTTGATCTCCTTGCGCGCAAACAGCACCTTGCCGTCGTTCATCATCGCGACGGCATAGACGTCAGACGACTGGCCCATCTTCACGCGGGTCGAGATATTGGCCTCGACGGCGTCGGTGACATCGAACGACGCGGCCAGCATCGCCGGGTTCTTCTCGACCAGCAGCAGCAGGCGCTTGACACCGGGCAGCGATGTCGCAGCGCCAACCGGGCACCACGGCACCGTTCTCGGCGATGTCCGGGCCGGTGATCGTCACGTCCTTGCTCTCCACCGGCGTCGCGGCGCCGAGCGCCTTCATCACCTCGGCCATCGTCTTGGCCGCGAACGCGGCCGTGTTGTAGGCCGCTGCCTGTGCGTGCGCCAGGCCGGGCATCAATCCCACGGCCGCCAGCATCGCCGCGACCTTGGCCGAACGGGAAAGCATCTCTCGACGGTTATGCATGTCGATCTCCATGATTCGCAGATCCTAATGAATGACTTCGATGGCCGGTATGCGGACGACTCCGTACCCCATGTGGGCAGTGCGGCCCGGCGCGCGGCGCTCGATCGGCGCGGCCGCAGACGCGCGGGCCAAGCGCGGTCGGCGCGCAAGGCTAGCCCGTCGACGCCACGCACACGGCCTGCGGTGCCGTCAGCAATTGCTCGATCGCGGGTGTGGCCTGCCCGCCCAGGCGTTCGTGCAGGCCCAGGACTTGCGCCGCCAGGCCGCGGAAGTGCGCAGCGCCGATTCGCGCCGACTTCAACAGGACCTGCCCCGCATCGCCACCGCGCCACGCTGCATAACCGTCGCCCAGGTTCGGGAACAACTGCTGACGCAGGCCTTCGTAGTTGGCGAACCAGAAGTGCAGCGCATCGCCCTCGTCGCGCCCGATCAGGGTCGGCAGTGTGACCTCCAGGTCGGCGATGTGGTCGCGCACGGCCCGCACACGCAGGTCGGTCCGGCGCTCGCCGAGCGCCAGCCGCATCGCCGCCCAGCCCGGCTCCAGCCACAGTCCGGCGCGGTGTTCGCCGACCTCGTGCAGCACGAGCGATTCGCACAGGTCGTCTACCAGACGCGGCAACGCGGCCACGAAAGCACGCGTGTCGTGCAGCGCGTAAGCATCCACAACGGCCTGCATCGGTCCGGCGGCACGGCGCAGGCTGAAGGCCTCGAACTTTTCCCATAGCCAGCGCGCAAGCGACTCGCGCCGCAGCACGATGGTGCTGACCGCCAACGAGCGCCGCCGGAGGCGCGAACAGGCCACGCGCGTATTCGCGACCGCAAACCTGCAGCATCGAGACCGTCATCGCGCCGTTGCAGATTGCCTCAGCGAGGCCAGAAAGCATGTCGGCCGATCCGCGCCCGCCAGGCCGGCACCATAGACCAGGCCGAGCGGCGCCAGGGCTGCGTTGACGGCCTCGACATCGTGCGCATCGAACACACCGCTCGCCGATCGGCAGCGGCAACGCCAGGGCCGGTCTTCGATCTCGGCCCAGATGGCTCTCGCGGCGGGCCAGCCACTGTCCCAGGGTCTCGCGATCGACCTCGGCGCCGAACGCCAGGCCCTGTTCCCAGCGGAAGAGCTCGCGCATCTGCAGCAGGTAGATGCACAGCGAGAGGTCGGCCGCATGGGCCGGCGTCGGCGATGCTGCAGTTGGTCTGCACCGCGCGCACCAGTGTGTCGTGGCCGCGGCTCTCATGGCCGGTCGGGCCTGCGCCTTGTCCGCGGCCGCCAGGCGAGCAGGTCGCGCACGATGGAATCCCACGGCAGATCGGTCATGCTGGCGATGCGTTCATGTGCGACACCGACCATGGCATGCACGTCGTGCTGCGTGACACCCAGCGCCTGCGCAGTCCCACCAGGCCGCCGCATTGCAGGCGCAGGGCCTGGGCATGAATCAACGGCTGGCCCGGGCTCGGCAAGCGCAGCGCGAATCGGGCCCGTTCATGCATCAGCGCAGCCAGGGTGCCGCAGTTCGTGCGCGCCACAGCCGAAGCGGCATTCGATGACCTCGCGTTCGCCCACGCTGCGCCGTTACGCCAGCTCGCACACCGCCGCGCGCGCCAGCAAGGCCTTGGCGAAGACGCAGACCGCACGCGCTCTCGCAGCAAGAGATCGGTGGCGGCGCAGTCGTCGCCGTTCATGGCATCAGGACCGTCGCGGTCAATCGTCTCCGGCCGGGCCCGGCGCGCGGATCCTGACACAGCAGGTCTTCGGCCAGCTGCTTCATTGTCGGCAAACATCACCTTGATCTGCGCATCGCGGTCGACCGACTGCGAGGCACGCAGGGACTTGGCGTGCGCCGAGGCCTCCTTGAAGTCGATCGAACTCGGCCAGCTTCTCGATCTGCGCGAAGGGCCGGATGCTGAAGACGAAGTACGGCATTGCGGGTCTGGTCAGATGTAGTGTTTGGTCAGGCGGCGCCGCCCCGGCACGGCCTTCTGGATGATCGACCCCGCGCACCGCGGCGAGGTCGGGCAACGGCTGGTCGGCGTAGGTCGGGGTGAAGCGCGTGCAGCAACCAGTCGGCCGTCCGGCGCGCCAGCTGGCGCAACGTCCACTCGCCACTGCACCTGCGCCAGCACGAAGCTGCCCGTCGCGCAGCGCGCCGTCGGGTTCGACGATGATGATCTCGCCTTCGAGAAACTCGGGGGCCATGCTGTCGCCCAGCACGCGCAGCGCGAACGACCTCGCCGCCGCTGCAGCCGCGGTCGTCGGGCGACTGGCATCATCCAAGACCTCGGACACGACCTGCGCCGCCGGCACGCCAGCGTCGAGCAAGCGCCGCGCCCAGCGCGGCGACGAACTCCTGCGGGCCGGCCAGGTAGAAGTCGCAGTCGATGTCGAACAGGTCGGCGCGCATGGCCGCCGCCACCTGGCGCGCGCCAGCGGCCGGCGTCTGCTGTCAGTGAACAGCGCGTACTCAAAGGGATCCAGCGCCTCCGACCAGGCGCGGCACTGGTTGGCCTGGAAGTGGCCGTCGCTGCGCGTGGCCAGCCAGAACAGCGACAAGGACGGCGCAGCGTCCAGCGACAACGCGTGCTCGATCAGGCTCTTGACCGGCGCGAAACCGGTGTCGCAGGCTGCGAACACCAGAGGGTGCGTGCTGTCGGCCAGCACGAACTGCCCCATCGGCCCCCACAGGTTGATCGCATCGCCGACCTTCAGCGTGCCGTCGAACACCAGGCGCGCCAGGGCGTTGCTCGGATCGCGCGGGATGAAGAAGTGCAGGTTGCGGTCGTCGCAGGGGCAGCTGGCGATCGGGTAGCGTCGCGCGCACGTCGTCACCCGCGGTCTCGGCCGAACCGACGCGGCCGAGGGTGACCGACTGGCCGGCCAGAAAGCGCAGCCGATGGCTGCGCGGCGTCTGCAGGTGCAGCAGCCGGGTGTCGGGCGCCAGCTCGCGCAACGCGCGCATCGAGGTCACGATCTGCTGCGCCGCGATGTCGTCCGGCCCGTGGGCCTCCAGCGTCTCGAGCGTGATCTCGCTGCTGGCCGCGGTGTGCGCACAGGCCAGCGTGTAGCCCTGCTGCTTCTCGGCCTCCGACAGCGGGTAGTCGAACGGCATCACCTTGGTCACCTCGCCGGAGATCACGCGCACCTTGCACATGCCGCAGGTGCCGTTGCCGCAGCCGTAGTTCAAGCTTCAGGCCGGCGCGCAGGCCCGGCCTGCAGCAGCGTGTCGTGGCCCTCGACAGCGAACTGATGCCCGCTCGGCCGCAGCGTGACCTGCGCCGACACCACCTTCAACATGTCGTCCATGACATCCAGCACATCGACCGATTCAGTGGCCAGTGCCCGCGCCAGCCCGTCGTTCAGCTGGCGTTGCAATGCGAGCAACCGAGGTTCGTCGCCACCCGTCTGCACGAGCAACTCGCGCAGGCGATCGCGCAGCGCGATGACCAGCGCGTGATAGCGCTGCAGGTGGCGTTGCACATCGGCAAGCTCCTGGCTCTGGCGGAACAGACTCGCTGCGCCAGCACCTCCTGGCTCGGCAACATGCGCTCGCGCACTCGGCGGCCGAAGGCATCTTCCTTGATGTGGGTGACGCGCTCGAGCATGCCGGATTGTTCGAGCTCGGTCTGCGGGTAGAGCTTGAGCAGTGTCTCGGTCGACACCAGGCCATCGCTCAGTTCGATCTCGCCGGCGCGCACGCGCTGCTGCAGCACGCCGCGCGGCACGCCCACCAGTTGCGCCGCACGCCAGACAGTCACCCATTGCGCCATCAGTGCCGCCCAGCCGCCCAAGGGCACTGAGCGCCCCTCGGGGCAGCGAACGCAGTGAGCGTAGCGTCCCGGCTGCGGGTGCGGTCCAGATAACGTGCGCGATACAGCAGCCGCGGTTGTGCCGACTCGTCGACAAACGCGCTGCGGTCGTGCAACACGTTGTTGGCGACGATGCCCATGCCAGCCTCGAGCCTGATGCGCAGGACGTGCGGGTTGTCGTCGGTCAGAAAGCGCTCGAGAAAGGCCACTGCCTTGCGCGTGGCCACCTCGCTCTTCCACTCGATGCTGCGCGTGCGGGCGGTGTAGCGCATGTGCAGCGCTCCGTCCTGCGGGTCGACCGAGAACACCGGCCCGGACTGGGCCGCCCGCTCGACGCCGGACTCGCTGTCGCGCGCTTGGGATCGTCATGGCGTCCGGCGCCATCAGTGCCGCCGCCCAGCGCGGTGACGCGTCGCGCAGCGCGATGTAGGCCAGCTCATGATCGAGCAGTGCATTCGCGCCGCCGCTCTCGCCGGCCGTGCGCAGTGCAACACCATGCGCGCGGATGCAGCGTTCCGCCGGGTGGTAGTAGCCGTCGGTATGCCACTTGATCGGCCGGTCGGTGTAGGGAATGAACCCGCCGCGCCCGTCGCTGGCTTGGCTCACCGTGATGCTGGAGACCCCGTCCTCGTCGGCCAGCCAGTTGGCGTCGAGCCGGTGCAGCCCGAGCTGGCGCGCCGATGGCCCGGGCGATGGCCTTGTCGGGCGTGGCGTTCGGGCCGCGATAGATCGCCATGTTCCATTGCGCGCAGCGCTGCAGCAGCGCCTCGCGCTCGGCGACGCTGAGCGCCGCGGGATCGGCAACGTCGACAATCAGGTCCTCGGCGCGGCGCGCTCGCGAGGCCAGTTTGTTCGCGCGCCAGCGCTGGTAGCCGACCTCGTCGTCGAGTTCGAACGGGACTGTACCGCCGCCGCAGATTGACCCGCTCTGCGATGGCGTTCATCGCATCAGTCTCCACTCAAGCCAGCGCGTCGCCTGGCACGCGGCTCGGTCGACAGCAGGTTGCGCATCGCGCCCTGCACGATGTCGACGACCTCGGGCGCTTCGCTGGCCATCACCTGGTCGAGCACCCAGCGCTGATCCTTCGGCGGCAGGGTCGGCTCGAGCCGGCTGCCGAGGTAGCGCAGGAATGCGAAGTCGGGCGCGAAGCCGTCCGTCGATTCGACCGCCTTGGGTTCGGCGCCGAACTCGGCATAGTGCTGCGTCACCTCGTTGACCAGGTCGACGAAGTTCGTCGCTGTACGAGGCTCCTTCGGCTGGCGGCCCCAGCAGATCGGTCTCGTTGTCGGCCAGCGTGGCCGCGACAGTGCCGCACCAGGGCCGTCGTGAACACTTCGCGCGTGGCCGCATCCATCCGCGCATGGGCGATGCGGTCGACCACCGCGATCAGGAACACCAGCACCTCGCGCATGAAGGCGAAGTACGGTGCACCGGCATCGATGTCGAACTGCGCCCCGCGCATGCGCTTGAGCATGTTGTGCGCGACGCGCCAGAGTGATGAATGCCATGGCGCTGGCCTGCTGCTCCGGGCGTCTTCGTCGTCCCGGTCTTGAACCAGTGGCTCTTGACGCGAATCGCCGGCGGCTGCATCAATAACCACCCTTGCCCAGCGGCTGCGGCAGGCCGGCGACCTTGGCGCCTTGCTTGGCCGGCCCGGTGGGGAACAGGTCGTACAGCGCCTTGCTGTCGCACCCAGGCAGCACGTCGGTCAGGCCCTTGAGCATGTTGCGGAAGTTCGGCGTGTGGCCATGCTCGCGGTACTCGTCGCGCAGATAGGCCACGACCTTCCAATGCGCATCGGTCAGGTCGATGTTCTCGACCGCGGCAATGACGCGCACCACCTCGTCGCTGTAGTCGGGCTCGAGCAGGTAGCCCTGTTCGTCGGTCTCCAGCTCAACCCCGTTGACCGTGTACCCCATCGTCGTGATCTCCTGTCGGGCTGTCGTGCGGCGGCCATCGTCAGGCGCGCAACGCCGCCGCCGACTTGTGCGGAACGAAGACGCCGCAGCCGAGCCGCCGATGGCGGCCGAGCCCCGCTTCCAGCACCTGCATCGAGCCGGTCGGCGACAGGCCATCGAGCATCAGGCTGAAGCCGGTCAACGCCACGCCGTCGTGCGTCGACAACCTGGCGGCGGCCGCAGATCGCGCGGCCTGCGCACGCCCATGGCCGCGAGTTCACGATCGACGGTGGCGACGAAAGTCGAGCTCGTCGTCATCGCTGGTGGTCACCAGGTGCGAGTACAGCGTGCCGTGCGGCAGCAGCTCACGCGGCACCGCATGGCGCCGAGTCGCAGCGGCATGGCCGCCGACATCGAGCGTCGCGCCCTCCAGCGGCGCCAACGCGCCTGCCGATCGCGCCGCACCCGCAGCGCCAGACGCGCGCGCTGCGACAGCAAGACGCTGCGGCCGTTGCCCGGCTACCACGTTGATGCGGTGCACACCGAGCCCGGCACGGATCGGCCAGCCAGGGCAGCACACGCTCCAGCTCGTCGGCCAGGGCCTGCCGGTGGTCGCGCGGCAGGCGCTCGCCGACCAGTGGATACACGACGTCGACCATCGATGCAGAGCGGCTTCGGCCATCGGGTCAGCTCTTGGGTTGCGCGTCTGCCCAGCGCAGCAGCGCCTGGCCCCATGGCCTGCGGCAGTCTGCGGGTCGATGTCGAAGACGGTGAACCGGCTCTTCTCGCGGATACGCGTTCGCAGCAGGCTCATGCCGCCGGCGTCGAGGTCGACCTGCTGCAACTCGATCTCCTGCCCACCCATCGGCACGCGCAGCTTGGCAAGAGGCGTCAGTGCGCGTCATCGGCGCCTCCGATGTGCCGCATTGAGCGCGCGCGCGCCACGAGTCAGTCCATACCCGGTACGGGTGAGCGCCGCATACCCCATCCGGGTAATGGCGATGCGCACCTTCCGGTCTATCGTTACCTACCCCACGTGGGGATAGCGCGCGCAGCCACACGCCGCGGCACTCGCGTCACGCTGCCCGGGCCTTCGTCGTGCGTTCGGGAACACAACAGGAGACGACCGCGCCATGGCCAAGAAACCGCACGACACGCCGATGCTCGACCAGCTCGAGAGCGGTCCCTGGCCCAGCTTCGTCACCGGGCTCAAGCGCCTGGCCAAGGACAAGGACTACATGGTCGACCTGATGGGTCAGCTGGAGACTTCCTACCGCACGAAGAAGGGCTACTGGAAGGGCGGCACGGTCGGCGTGTTCGGCTACGGCGGCGGCGTGATCCCGCGCTTCACCGAGATGAAGGACGAGAAGGCAAGCCGGTGTTCCCCGACGCCGCCGAATTCCACACGCTGCGCGTGCAGCCGCCGGCCGGCATGCACTACGACACCAAGATGCTGCGCAAGATGTGCGACATCTGGGAGAAGCACGGCTCGGGCCTGATCGCCTTCCACGGCCAGTCGGGCGACATCATGTTCCAGGGCGCCACGACGAACAAGGTGCAGAAGGCCTTCGACGCATCAACGAGCTGGGTTTCGACCTGGGCGGCGCCGGCCCCGCGGTGCGCACCTCGATGTCCTGCGTCGGCGCCGCGCGCTGCGAGCAGTCCTGCTACGACGAGGCGCGCGCGCACCGGCAGGTGATCAACACCTTCCTCGACGACATCCACCGCCCGGCGCTGCCCTACAAGTTCAAGTTCAAGTTCTCGGGCTGCCCGAACGACTGCATGAACTCGATCCAGCGCTCGGACATGGCGGTCATCGGCACCTGGCGCGACAACATCCGCACCGACGAGGCACTGGCGCGCAAGTGGTTCGCCAAGCACGGCATGAACGAACTGGTCAACGACGTGATCGCGCGCTGCCCGACCAAGGCGATCATGCTCAAGGAGATCAAGGACGTCGACCAGGGCGCCAACGCATCTCCAGCGTGCAGGTCAACGACACGCACGCGCTGGAGATCGACAACAGCAACTGCGTGCGCTGCATGCACTGCATCAACGTCATGACCGGCGCGCTGGCGCACGGCAAGGACACGGGCGCGACGATCCTGATCGGCGGCAAGCGCACGCTGAAGATCGGCGACCTGATGGGCACCGTGGTGGTGCCGTTCATGCCGCTGAAGACCGACGAGGACTACGAGGAGCTGGTCGAACTGGGCCAGAAGGTCATCGACTTCTTCGCCGAGAACGCGCTGGAGCACGAGCGCACCGGCGAGATGATCGAGCGCATCGGCCTGGTCAACTTCCTCGAAGGCATCGGCGTCGAGATCGACGCCAACATGGTCGCCACGCCGCGCACCAACCCCTACGTCCGCACCGACGGCTGGGACGAGGAAGTGGCCGAGATCAAGGCCAAGAAGGCCGCGGCCTGATCGACCAGGAGACAAAACGACCATGGCAACAATGCGCACGCCGATCGAAAGCGGCTGCCCGGACAACAAGCAGTACATGCACCCGACGATGCTGAAGAACTACGGCAACTGGAAGTACCACGACCGGCCGCGGCCCGGCGTGCTGCACCATGTCTCGCACACCGGCGACGAGAGTCTGGACGGTGCGCGCCGGCACGCAGCGCCAGATGGACGTCTACACCATCCGCAAGCTGTGCGACATCGCCGACACGTACGCCGACGGCCACGTGCGCTTCACCATCCGCTCCAACATCGAGTTCATGGTCGCCGACCAGAACAAGGTCGCGCCGCTGATCGAAGCGCTTGAGCAGCAACGGCTTCCCGGTCGGCGGCACCGGCAACTCGGTGTCGATGATCGCGCACACGCAGGGCTGGCTGCACTGCGACATCCCCGGCACCGACGCCTCGGGCGTGGTCAAGGCGCTGATGGACGAGCTGTACAACGAGTTCATCAAGGAGGAGATGCCCAACCGCGTGCACCTGTCCACCTCCTGCTGCGAGATCAACTGCGGCGGCCAGGCCGACATCGCGATCATCGTGCAGCACACCAAGCCGCCCAAGATCAATCACGACCTGGTGGCCAACGTGTGCGAGCGGCCGGCGGTGGTGGCGCGCTGCCCGGTGGCGGCGATCCGGCCGGCGCTGGTGAACGGCAAGCCGTCGCTCGAGATCGACGAGAAGAAATGCATGTGCTGCGGCGCCTGCTACCCGCCGTGCCCGCCGATGCAGATCAACGATCCGGAGCACTCGCAAGCTGGCGATCTGGGTGGGCGGCAAGAATTCGAACGCGCGCGGCAAGCCGACCTTCATGAAGATGGTGGCGTCGGGCCTGCCCAACAATCCGCCGCGCTGGCCCGAGGTGTCGGCCGTGGTGAAGAAGATCCTGTACACCTACAAGGACGACGCGCGCCCGTGGGAGCGCATCGTCCGACTGGGTCGAGCGCATCGGCTGGCCGCGCTTCTTCGAGAAGACCGACCTGCCGTTCACCAAGTACCTGATCGACGACTGGCGCGGCTCGCGCGCCAGCCTGAACGCCTCGACCCACATCCGCTTCTGATCGCCGACGCCATGAAATTCGGCATGCTGGTCAGCGAAGGCCCGTACACGCACCAGGCCACCGACACGGCCTACCAGTTCGCCAAGGCCGCGCTGGCCAAGGGGCACGAGATCCAGCGCGTGTTCTTCTATCACGACGGCGTCAACAACGCGACGCCGGCTCACCGAGCCGCCGCAGGACGACCGCCACATCGTCAACCGCTGGTCGACGCTGACGGCCGAGCACAAGGTCGACCTGGTGGTCTGCGTGGCGGCCGCGCTGCGCCGCGGCATCAAGGACGAAATGCTGGCGCCGGGCTTTCGCATTTCCGGCCTCGGCCAGCTGGTCGAACCGGCATCAAGGCCGACCGCCTGGTGACCTTCGGCGACTGAGACTGCGAAGGCCGAGCACGCCGATGAAGAAGTTCATGTTCGTCAACCGCAAGGCACCTTACGGCACGATCTACGCGCTCGAGAGCCTGGAGGTGGTGCTGATCGCCGCCACCTTCGACCAGGACGTGAGCCTGGCCTTTCTGGACGACGGCGTCTACGAGCTGGTCAAGGGCCAGAACAGCAAGGCGCATCGACATGAAGAACTTTCTCCCGACCTACCGCGCACTCGACGGCTACGACGTCGAGAAGCTCTACGTCGAGCAGGAATCGCTGGAAGCGCGCGGCCTGACCGAAGCCGACCTGCTGGTGCCGGTCGAGGTGCTGTCGAGCGCCGAGATGGGCGAGCTGATGGCCGAGCAGGACGTCGTCCTTGTCCTTCTGAGACGATCCGCCATGCTGCACATCGTCAACAAGTCCCACGCGCAGACCAGCGCGCTGCAAAGCTGCCTGCGACTGGCCCGGCCGGGACACGCGCTGCTGCTGATCGAGGACGCCGTCTATGCCGCGACGGCCGGCGGCGCCGCATCCGCCGAGCGTGGCCGAGGCGCTGACGAGCGCTGAAGGTCTACGCGCTGCAGCCCGACCTCGAGGCGCGCGGCATGGCCGGCAAGCTGGTCGACGGTGTCACCGCGGTCGACTACGGCGGCTTCGTCGACCTCGTCGCCGAACACCCAACAACCAGTCCTGGCTTTGAGACAGCCTGGTCACCACCATCCCGACACTAGGAGACTCCCCATGGGCATCGAAGTCAACGGCACGACCTACGAAACCGACGAGGAAGGTTATCTGGTCAACCTCGTCCGACTGGAACGAGGACATCGGCAAGGCGATCGCCAGCGGCGAGAACGTCGACATGACGCCCAGCCACTGGGAGGTCGTCAACTTCCTGCGCGAGTACTACAACGAGTACCAGATCGCCCCGGCGGTGCGCGTGCTGACCAAGGCGATCGGCAAGAAGCTCGGCGCCGACAAGGGCAACAGCAAGTACCTCTACGAGCTGTTCCCCTACGGCCCGGCCAAGCAGGCGTGCAAGATCGCCGGCCTGCCCAAGCCGACCGGCTGCGTGTAAGCATCGACTGCGGCGATCGCAATTCAGCCACAGGCTCGACCATGACGCGCGCTGACGATCGCCTATGCCGCGCTGTTCTACATCGCCACTGCGGTGCTGGTGGTCGGCGCTGGCGCTCAAGATCCGCCGCTACGCCGCGCACGCCGGCGCCGCTGAAGATCCCGACCACGCCGGCGCCGACCACCACCACCGGCGTCGCGCTGCGCATGGCGCGCGAGGTGGTGTTGTTCGAGAGCCTGTTCAAGTCCAACAAGTGGACCTGGCTCTTCGGCTGGATGTTCCACGCCGCGCTGCTGCTGGTGCTGCTGCGCCATCTGCGCTACTTCCAGAGCCGGTGTGGACGCCGATCGTGCTGGGTGCAGCCCTTCGGCATCTACGCCGGCTTCGCCATGGTCGCCGGACTGGCCGGCCTGTGGGCGCGGCGCTTGCTGGTCGACCGCGTGCGCTACATCTCGACGCCCTCGGACCACCTGAAGCTGGCGCTGCTGCTGGCCATCGCGCTGCACCGGCCTGGGCATGCGCTTCGTCGCGCACACCGACATCGTCGCCGTGAAGGCCTTCATGCTCGGCCTGATGCGGTTCGACCTGCAGCCGCTGCCGGCCGATCCGGTGCTGCTCGTGCATCTGAGCGCTGGTCGCGCTGCTGATGCTCGTCTTCCCGATCAGCAAGCTGCTGCATGCACCGGGCCTGTTCTTCAGCCCGACGCGCAACCAGGCCGACAACTCGCGCGAGGTGCGCCACCTCGCTGCCTGGGCTGCGGCGCTCGACAAGAAGTAGGCGCTACGCGCAGTCCATGGCCACTGCCGCGTTCGAGACACCCAAGCTCAAGCCCTACCCGGTGATCCCGCTGGTGGCGGTGGGCGCGATGGCGCACAGCAAGCCCTTCGTCGCATCGCCCAGTCATCCAGGCAAGGCTCGGCTTTCCCGACGAACTGGTCGACGGCTGGGAGCAGCGCGCCGTCGCCAAGATGGGCGAGTTGCTCGGCAAGTACCGCTCGCTGCAGGTCTACATGGACGCCTGCGTGCACTGCGGCGCCTGCTCCGACAAGTGCCACTACTTCCTCGGCACCGGCGACCCGAAGAACATGCCGGTGGCGCGCCAGGACCTGATGCGCACGGTCTATCGCCGCTACTTCACCTTCGCCGGCAAGCACTTCCCCAAGCTGGTCGGCGCGGTCGACATGACCAAGGAGGTGCTCGACGACTGGTGGAGCTACTACAACCAGTGCTCGGAGTGCCGCCGCTGCTCGGTGTTCTGCCCCTACGGCATCGACACCGCCGAGATCACGATGGCCGCGCGCGAGATCATGGACTCGGTCGGCCTGGGCCAGAAGTACGCCAACGAGATCATCGGCAAGGTGCACCGGATCGGCAACAACCTGGGCATCCCCGAGCCGGCGCTGGCCGACACGCTGGCCGGACTGGAGGAGGACACCAAGGAAGAGACCGGCCTGGACGTGCGCTTCCCGCTCGACGTCAGGAGGGCGCCGAAGTGCTGCTGGTCACGCCGTCGGCCGACTTCTTCTCCGAGCCGCATGTCGAAAGCCTGATCGGCTACGCCAAGGTGTTCCACGCCGCGGGCATCAGCTGGACGCTGAGCTCCAAGGCCTCCGAGGCCGGCAACTTCGGCCTGTTCATCGGCAACTACGAGCAGATGCGCAAGATCTCGCTGCGCGTGAAGCGAAGCCGCGCAGGAGCTGGGCGTCAAGCGCATCGTGGTCGGCGAGTGCGGCCACGCCTGGCGCGTCGCCTACAGCTTCTGGAACACGCTGATCGGCCCGTTCGACTTGCTCGATCCGCGCTACCCGGTGCCGCAGCACATCTGCGAGATTCACCTACGACCTGATCCAGCGCGGCGCGCTGCAGTTCGACAAGGAAAAGAACGACGACCGCATCGTCACCTTCCACGACTCGTGCAACGTGGCGCGCGCCTCGCGCATGGGCGGCATGCCGGGCGGCCAGTTCGTGATCCCGCGCGAGATCATCAAGGTCGGTGGCCAACCAGTTCCACGACATGGCGCCCGGCACGATCCACGAAGCCACCTTCTGCTGCGGCGGCGGCGGCGGCCTGCTGACCGACGACCTGCTCGAGCTGCGCGTCAAGGGCGCGCTGCCGCGCATGGAGGCGCTGAAGAAGGTCGTCGACGCAGCACGGCGTGAACTTCATGGCCACGATCTGCGCCATCTGCAAGGCGCAGTTCAGCAAGGTGCTGCCGTACTACGGCTTCGACATGAGCATGGTCGGCGGCGTGCACCAGCTGGTGAGCAAGGCGATCCGGCTCGGCGAGCCCCACTGAAATCATCAACCGGAGAGAGATCATGGCTCACATCGTCATCATGGGTGCTGGCCTCGGCGGCATGCCGCGGCCTACGACATGCGCGAGAAGCTAGCCAAGGAACACAAGGTCACTGTGGTCAGCGCGGTCGATTACTTCCAGTTCACGCCGTCCAACCCCTGGGTCGCCGTGGGCTGGCGCAAGCGCGAACAGGTGATCCTGAAGATCGGGCCGCTGCTCGAGCGCAAGGGCATCGCCTTCGTCGCCAAGGCGGTGACCAAGATCGACGCCGACAACAACCGGCTTGACGCTCGACGGCGGCGACAGCCTGGCCTACGACTACCTGGTCATCACCACCGGACCCAAGCTCAGCTTCGACGAGGTGCCGGGTGCCGGGCCACATGGCGGCCATACGCAGTCGGTCTGCACCGTCAACCACGCCGAGGCCTTCTGGGCGCGAGTACCAGGAGTTCCTCAAGAACCCCGGGCCGGTGGTGATCGGCGCCATGCCGATGGCCAGCTGCTTTGGCCCGGCCTACGAGTTCGCCCTCATTCTCGACACCGACCTGCGCAGGCGCAAGTTGCGCAACAAGGTGCCGATCACCTTCGTCACCAGCGAGCCGTACATCGGCCACCTGGGCCTGGGTGGCGTGGGCGACAGCAAGTCCATGCTCGAGTCCGAACTGCGCGGCCACGACATGAAGTGGATCACCAACGCCAAGACGACCAAGGTCGAGGAGGGCAAGTTGTTCGTGACCCAGCTCGACGACGCGGGCCAGGTGCTGCAAGGAGCACGAAGTGCCGTTCAAGCTGGCCATGATGCTGCCGGCCTTCAAGGGCGTGGACGCCGTGGCGGCGGTGCCCAAGTTGTGCAACCCGCGCGGCTTCGTGCTGATCGACGAGTTCCAGCGCAGCAAGGCCTACAAGAACATCTTCTCGGCCGGCGTGTGCGTGGCCATTCCGCCGGTGGAGGTGACGCCGGTACCCACCGGCGCGCCGAAGACCGGCTACATGATCGAGACCATGACCACGGCGATCGTGCACAACATCGCCGACGAGTTGAGCGGCCGCGCCGTCGTCGCCAAGCCGACCTGGAACGCCATCTGTCTGGCCGACATGGGCGACACCGGTGCCGCCTTCGTGGCCTTGCCGCAGATCCCGCCGCGCAACGTGAACTGGTTCAAGAAGGGCAAGTGGGTCCATCTGGCCAAGATCGCGTTCGAGAAGTACTTCATGCGCAAGATGAAGAACGGCACCACCGAGCCGGCGTTCGAGAAGTACGTACTCAAGGCGCTGGGCATCGAGCGCCTGGAAAACCGGTGAGCCCCCGCCATCGCTGAACCGCAGAGGAAGTCTCCCGATGTCCATGACCCCTGACACGCAGTAGCGCCAAGCCGCTGACCTTCCGCCGCTACAAGGACGGCGACGCCAAGCCGCTGGCCTGGCAGCAGGAGATCTTCGACGCCGACCACTCGCACAAGTGCCCGACCTACATCCAGAGCACGCCGCCCTGCCAGGGCGCGTGCCCGTCGGGCGAGGACATCCGCGGCTACCTCAACATCGTGCGCGGCATCGAGAAGCCGCCCGCCGGCATGGCGTGGCAGGAGTACGCGTGGCGCCGCCTGACCGAAGCCAATCCGTTGCCCTCGGTGATGGGCCGCGTCTGCCCGGCGCCCTGCGAATCGGGCTGCAACCGCAACGAGGTCGAAGACTTCGTCGGCATCAATTCGGTCGAGCACTTCCTCGGCGAATGGGCGATCGAGCACAAGCTCGGGTTTCCGAAGCCGCAGACCGGCAGACCGGCAAGACAGTCGCCGTGATCGGCGGCGGCCCGGCCGGCCTGTCTGCGGCGTACCAGCTGGCGCGCAAGGGCCACGCGGTGACGATCTTCGACGAGCGCGCCGAGCTCGGCGGCATGATGCGCTACGGCATCCCGGGCTTTCGCACGCCGCGCGAGGTGCTCGACGCCGAAATCCAGCGCATCCTCGACCTCGGCGTCACGCTGCGCATGAACTGCCGCATCGGCACCGACGTCACGCTGGACGAGATCCGGCCGACTTCGACGCGGTGTTCCTCGGCCTGGGCGCGCAGAGCGGCCGCGCGCTGCCGGTGGAAGGCGCCGAGGCGCCCAACTGCGTCACCGCCACCGCGTTCCTGAAGGCCTTCAACGACGGCCGCATGCGCCATGTCGGCAAGCGCGTGGTCGTGGTCGGCGGCGGCGACACCTCGATCGACGTCGCCACCGTCGCGCGCCGGCTCGGCCACATCGACCAGGTCCACGAGAGCGGACCGGCCCGAGCACGCGATCGCTGGCTTTGCGGCGCACGACGTGGCCTCGCTGTCGGCGCGCCAGGGCGCCGAGGTGACGCTGACCTCGATCTTCGCCGTCGACAAGATGCAGGCCAGCAAGCACGAGGTCGAGCAGGCCCTGGCCGAAGGCATCGCCATCCGCGGCGGCCTGGCACCGGTGGCGGTGATGCGTGGCGCCGACGGCCGCGCCACGGCGCTGCGCGTGGTCCGCTGCGAGGCCAAGATCGTCGGCGGCAAGCTCGAGTGCAAGCAGATCGCCGGCACCGAGGAGGACATCGAGGCCGACCTGATCGTCTCGGCGATCGGCCAGGCGGTCGATTTCACCGGGCTGGAAGCGCTCGAACAACGGCAAGGGCGTCATCGCCGCCGACAAGAACTACCAGGTGCAGGGCCAGGCCGGCATGTTCGTCGGCGGCGACGTCGTGCGCCCGCACCTGCTGACCACCGCGATCGGCCACGGCGCCATCGCCGCCGACGGCATCGACCGCTACCTGCGCAGCGAGGCGCTCGACAAGCGGCCGAAGATCGACGTGCATGGCTTCGACCTGGCACGCAAGATGATCGAGAAGGGGCTTGAAGATCACCGCGATCGACGAGCCGCTGCGGGGCACCGATGCCAGCACCGGCGCGATCCACAACTACGACAACCGCTCCGACCGCTACGTCATTCCGCACAGCGAGCTGTTCCTCGGCCATTTCAACTCACGTCGAGCGCAACAAGCGCAAGATGGTCAACGCTGACCGCCGAGGAGGCGCTGAACAATTTCGAGGAGCGCATGCTGCCGCTGCTCGAGGCCCAGGCGCAGGCCGAGGCCAAGCGCTGCATGAGTTGCGGCCAGTGCTTCGAGTGCGACAACTGTGTCGTCTACTGCCCGCAGACCGCGGTGTTCAAGGTGTCGAAGGCGAAGTCGACCACCGGCCGCTACGTCGACACCGATTACAACAAGTGCATCGGCTGCCACATCTGCGCCGATGTCTGCCCCACCGGCTACATCCAGATGGGGCTCGGCGAGTAGGTCACCCGAAGCGCCTCGGCGCCTCCCTCAGGGCGCGCAGCGCCTGGCGAGCCGGTCCGCGTGTCTGCTGATGCGGCGCGGTGCTCGGTTTGTCGGCACTGGTGCCACTGCGCCTGCGCGCAGCCAGCGCTGGCCGCCGATAGCCGCACCCTCAGCCGGTGATCGAGCCGGCCCGCGCTGGCACACAGTGCGTCGCCGACCCCGCCACCATGCGCCGCGACCACCCGGAGATGCTCAAGCACCAGCGCGACGCACACCGTGCGCGGCGGCATCCGCGGCGCCAAGGCCAGCCTCAAGGCCTGCATCGCCTGCCATGCCAGCGCCGAAGACCGGCAGCGTTGCCGCGGCCGACGACCAACTTCTGCGTCAGCTGCCACGCCTACGCGGCCGTGCACGATCGACTGCTTCGACTGCCACGCGACGCGTCCGCAAGCTGGCTGCTGGCCAGCCAGCTGCCATGAGTCAAACCGAACGCAGCGACGCCGAGCCCGATACCGCGTCGAGCACGGCCTCGCGTCGCGGCTTTCTCGGCGTCGCCGCGGTCGCGATGGGCGGCACGCTGCTGGCGCCGGCGATGCGCCTGATCGAGATCGCCCAGGCCGCCACACCGCCAGCGGCCGCCGGCACGCCGTCGGCCGGCGCGAACCCGAAGGTGCGCTGGGGCCTGCTGATCGACACCGACAAAGTGCGCCAGCGGCTGCACCGATTGCGTCACCGCCTGCAACACCGAGAACGGCCTGGCCACGCCGACCGCGGCCGACCGACGCGCAGTGGATCCGCAAGATCGAGATCAAGGAGATCAAAGGCCGGTCGCACCGCGTCGCTGCCGGTGATGTGCCAGCACTGCGCCGACCCGCCCTGTGTCGACGTCTGCCCGACCGGCGCCTCGTTCAAGCGCGCCGACGGCATCGTGCTGGTCGATCGCCACACCTGCATCGGCTGCCGCTACTGCGTGATGGCCTGCCCGTACAAGGCGCGCTCGTTCGTGCACGAGACGCTGACCGACCAGAAGCCCGACGTGCCGCGCGGCAAGGGCTGCGTCGAGAGCTGCACGCTGTGCGTGCACCGCATCGACCGCGGTCGGCAGAACACCGCCTGCGCCGAAGCCTGCAGCCAAGGCCGGCCACGGCGCGATCGTGTTCGGCGACCTGAACGACCCCGACAGCGAGATCTCGCGCCGCGCGCGCGCGGCGGCCTCGAGCACGCAACTGCGGCCGACCTGCGACTCGATCCCGGCGTGCGCTACCAGGGCCTGTGACATGAACCACGCCCGAAGCGGCGTTGCCGCTCCCCTCAAGGGGCAACGCCAGCGAACCGGCAAAGCCGGATCCGCGGCGTTTGCTTGGCAAGACCCGCGAGGAGCACCGCTTCTACTTGCTGCTGCTGCTCGGCGGCCTGGTCACGCTGGCCGGGCTCGGCGCCGCGCACCTGATGGAAGCGCACGGCCACATCGTCACCGGCATGAACAACCAGGTCGTCTGGGGCCTGCCGCATGTGTTCGCGATCTTCATGATCGTCGCCGCCTCGGGCGTGCTCAACGTGGCGTCGATCGGCTCGGTGTTCGGCCAGGCGTCTACAAGAAGCGCGCGCCGCTGTCGGCGCTGCTGTCGCTGGCGCTGCTGGCCGGCGGCCTGATGGTGCTGATGCTCGACCTCGGGCGTCCCGAGCGCCTGATCGTCGCCGCCACGCACTACAACTTCAAGTCGGTGTTCGCCTGGAACGTGTTCCTCTACAGCGGCATGTTCGCCATCGTGGCGATCTACCTGTGGACGATGTTCGAGCGCCGCTTCAACGGCTACACCAAGGCCGCGGGCATCGCGGCCCTGGTCTGGCGCTTCGTGCTGACCACCGGCACCGGCTCGATCTTCGGCTTCCTGGTCGCGCGCCAGGCCTACCAGTCGGCGCTGCTCGCGCCGCTGTTCATCGTGATGTCGTTCGGCTGGGGACTGGCGGTCTTCCTGCTCGTGCAGTCGGCCTTGCTGCGCGCTGGAACGGCAGGACGCCTCGACGACGCCGTGCGCCAGCGCCTGCTGCGCCTGCTCGGCGTCTTCGCTCGCCGCGGCGCTGTACCTGGTGGCGGTCTATCACCTGACCAACCTGTACTTCGCGCGCCAGGACGCGTTCGAGGCCTTCATCCTGCTGGGGCGGCGACGGCGGCGTCTTCGCCGCTGCTGTTCTGGGTCGGCTACGTCGTGCTCGGCTCGCTGCTGCCGTTGCTGCTGTTCTTCCACCCGCGCCTGGCGGGCGACGCGCAGCAACGCTGGCCGCGTCGCTGCTGGTGCTGCTCGGCGCCTTCGCGTGGCTGTATCGTCTTCATCATCGGCGGCCAAGCCTTCCCGCTCGACATCTTCCCCGGCTTCGAGATGCGCAGCAGCTTCGGCGACGGCGCCGTCGCGAGCTATGTGCCGCGCTTGCCGGAACTGTTGCTCGGCCTGGGCGGCATCGGCGTGCGCCTTCGTGCGTCACCACCGTCGGCGTGCGCTGTGCTCGACTTCCTGCCCGCACGACGAACCCGCGCCGGTGACGGCGGCGCCGGAGGCTGACGACCATGCACCAGCCCTCGCCTGCTGATTTCCGCGGCGCACAAGTCGTCCGGCAAGACGACGCTCACGATCGGCCTGCGCGCGCGCCCTGCGCCGACCGGGGCAGCGTGGTGCAGACCTTCAAGAAGGGGCCCGACTACATCGATCCGATGTGGCTGGCGCGCGCCAGCGGCCGGCCCTGCTTCAATCTCGACTCCCACCTGATGGACGACGGCGAGATCGTGCGCTGCTTCGCGCGAAGCGCGCTGCGCGGCGCCGATCTGGCGCTGGTCGAAGGCAACAAGGGCCTGTACGACGGCCTCGCGCTCGACGGCAGCAACAGCAACGCCGCGCTGGCCGGCTGCTCGGCCTGCCGGTGCTGCTGGTGATCGACGCGCGCGGCATGACGCGCGGCATCGCGCCGCTGATCCTCGGCTACCAGGCCTTCGACCGCGACATCCGCATCGGCGGCGTGATCCTCAACCAGCTCGGCGGCTGCGCGCCACGAGGCCAAGCTGCGCGCGGTGATCGAGCACTACACCGACGTGCCGGTGCTCGGCGCCGTGCAGCACGACCCGCGGCTGGCGGTGATGCGAGCGCCACCTCGGCCTGATGCCCGAGCGCCGAGGCTCGACGACGCGGACGCGCGCGTGCACGGCCATCGCCGCGTGATCGGCGAACGCAGGTCGATCTCGACCGGGTGCGTCGCACTGGCCGGCATCGGCCGCGTGCCCAGCGTCGGCGGCCGGACGCGCCCGGCAGCGCGCTGCGCCGCGGCATGCCGCGCGTGCGCATCGGCATCGCGCGCGACGCGCGCGTTCGGCTTCTACTACCCCGACGATCTGGCAGCGTTGCGAGGCCGCCGGCGCCGCACTGGTGCCGTTCGACACGCTGCGCGACGCGCAGCTGCCGGCCGTCGACGGCCTGTTCATCGGCGGCGGATTTCCGGAGATGCCTTGCATGGAGGCACTCGAGGCCAATGCCGCGTTGCGCGCCGAGCTGCGCGCGGCCATCGAGGCCGGCCTGCCGACCTACGCCGAGTGCGGCGGGCTGATGTACCTGGCGCGCTCGATCCAGCTGGCGCGGCCGCAGCGCGCAGCATGGTCGGCGCGATCCCCGGCGACGTGGTGATGCACGAGCGGCCGGTGGGCCGCGGCTATGTCGAGTTGCGGAGACCGCGGCGATGCCCTGGCCGGCGACCGCCGGCCTGGCGACACCGTGCGCTGGCCACGAGTTCCACCATTCGAGCCTCGAGAACCTGGCCCCCGGCATGTGCCTTCGCCTACCGCGTGCAGCGCGGGCATGGCATCGACGGCCAGCATGACGGCGTGCTGGTGCACAACCTGCTGGCCTCCTATGCCCACCTGCGCAGCGCAGCGGGCTCGGGCTGGGCGCCGCGCTTCGTCGACTTCGTGCGCCGCCAGCGCGCGCAGCGGGCCACCGCTGCGAGCGCGCTGGCGGTCGCCGCCTGAGTGCCGACAGCGATGACCAACATGGTGCAACGAACGGTGGACGTGCAGGGGCGCGCCGTCGCCACCGATGACGAGGGCTACCTGGGCAACCTTGCCGATTGGTCGGAGGCCTTCGCACGGGCCCTGGCCCGCGAGCGAGGGCCTGGCGCTGACCGACGAACACTGGCAGGTGATCCGCTTCCTGCGCGCGTACTTCGCACGAGCACGGCGTGCAGGCGCAAGTGCGCGTCATGGTCAAGCACTTCGCGCAGGTGTGGGGACCGGCCCGCGGCAACAACCACTACCTGCACGACCTGTTCCCGAACGGCGGGCCGCAGAAGCAGGGCAACCGGCTGGCCGGACTGCTGCGCACCAAGGGCGAACATTGATTGCCGATGAAAGGACCTCCGACGTGTTCATCATGACTTCGACTGCCTCGCAGGAAATCCTCGCCGCCGCATCTCGCAGCGACGCCGCCGACATGGCACTGCGCGTCGCCGCGCGCCAGGGGCCCGATGGCTCGATCGAATACGGCATGGGCTTCGACGAGCCGCGCGAGGGCGATCTCCCGCTGCAGGTGCGCGGCGTCAACGTGCTTATCGCGCCACCCAGCCAGCCGCTGCTGGACGACATCGTGCTCGATTTCGTCGAGCTCGAACCGGGTCAGTTCAATTTCATCTTTGCCCCCGAGTCCGAAGTGGCCGAGAAACCGGCCAAGGCCTGCGGCAACGGTGGCTGCAGCGGCTGCTCGGTCTAGCTTTCACGCCAGAGGACAACCATGAACTCCTTCGTTGACATGAACGCGCTGCTGGCGCAGTGCCGCGCGAGCATGGGCCGCGTGTATCTGGTCGGCGCCGGGCCTGGCAACGCCGATCTGCTGACGCTGCGCGCGGCACGCCTGCTGGCCCAGGCCGACGTGGTGGTCTACGACCACCTGGTCGGCCCCGGCGTGCTCGACCTGATCGGCGCCGGCGCCGAACGCATCTACGCCGGCAAGGAGCGCAGCAATCACAGCATGGGGCAGCCCGACATCAACGACCTACTTGTGCGCCTGGCGCAGGCCGGCCGGCAGGTGGTGCGCCTCAAGGGTGGCGACCCGTTTGTCTTCGGCCGTGGCGGCGAGGAACTGCAGGCACTGGCGGCCGCGGGCGTGCCCTTCGAAGTGGTGCCCGGCATCACGGCCGCCTGCGGCGTCGCCGCCTATGCCGGCATCCCGCTCACGCACCGCGACCATGCCCAGAGTTGCCTGTTCGTCACCGGCCACCTCAGGGACGGCAGCTTCGACCTCGACTGGACGGCGCTCGCGCGCGCGCGCCAGACGGTGGTGATCTACATGAGCCTGACCGGGCTGGCGACGATTTGCGCCAAGCTCGTCGAGCACGGCCTGCCGGCCGACTGGCCCGCCGCCGTCGTGGCCCAGGGCACGCTCGCGGCGCAGCGCGTCGTCTGCGCGACGCTCGGCACGCTGGCCCACGAGGTCGAACGCGAAGGCCTGCGCTCGCCCTGCCTGACCATCGTCGGCGAAGTCGTGCGCCTGCGCGACGAACTGGCCTGGTTCGGCGAGCAGGACATGCACGCGCCGCTGGCAACGATCACCCAACCCCTGGAGGCCTGAAGCGTGAAGCACATTTCAAGTTCGCTGCTGCGTGGCGCGGTTTGCGCCGGCATTGTCGCCGCGGCGCCGGCGTTCGCCCAGCCCGCCAACGTGGCCATGTCCGAGCCCTGGGCCAAGGCCATGTGCGAGGCCTGGAACGCCGACGCCACGCTGACCGCCAAGCTGGTCGAGTCCGGCTGGGTGAAGAACGACGGTGGGCGCGGCTACAAGGCGATGCAGATCTACCGTGCCGACTGCCCGGCCAGCCCGCGCATCGAGATGCAGGTGGCGCTGAAGGACAACAAGGCGATGTGCACCTACGGCGGCAGCGCCAGGACGACACCCCTCAACGGCAGCGCCGACTATCTGATGTGGGCCGAAACGCCGCGCTGGCGCGAGATGGGCGCGGGCGAATATGGCCCGATGCGCGCGATGATGTTCGGGCGTCTGAACTTCGAGGGCCCGAAGCTCGAGGCAATGGGCAACATGGGGCCGTTCCAGAGCTTCCTGCTGCTGGTGGGCAAGGTGCCCGGCGACTGGGGCGGCTGCCCGTGAGGCGAGATTCGAAGCGTCGCTCGAGCGACGCTCAGCGCGAGCCCGATGCGCGCGCTTCGACCGCAAAGACCGCGGCCTCCACGCGCGAGCTCAGGTTGAGCTTGGACAGGATGTGCCGCACATGCAACTTGACAGTGTCGTGACTGATGTCGAGTGCGCGCGCGATGGCCTTGTTGCTCTCGCCGCGCGCGAGATGGTCGAGGATCTCGCGTTCGCGATCCGTCAGCGAGGTGAGGAGTCCACGCCGGTCGGTGCCCTTGGCGCCGGGCTGCAACAGTTGCGCGAGCTTGAGCGTCATGGCCGGCGCAACCGCCAGCTGGCCTTGCGCGGCATGTCCGATGGCGGTGACCACGTCTTCGGGCTCCATGTCCTTCAGCAGGTAGCCGCGAACACCGGCACGCAGGGCGGCCGACAAGTCGGCTTCCGAGTCGCTCATCGTCAGGATCACCGCCGGCGTCTCGATACCCTCGACGCGCAGGCGCCGCAACAGCGCCAGACCGTCGATGGTCGGCATCCGCAGATCGAGCACGAGCAGGTCGGGTTGCTTCTCACGCAGCACCTCGGCGAGCCGGTCGGGGTCGCCGAGCGCCGCCACCACGTCCATGCCGCCGCGCTGATGCAACAGGTCTGACAGCCCGCTGCGACACAGCGCGTGGTCGTCCATCAGAACGATGCGCACCGCGGCCATCAGGCACCCTCCTCGGTCACGCGCGCCGCCTCGGCGCCGCGCACGGAAAACCTGAGCTGCACACGCGTGCCACCGCCGTCGCGAGGGCCGATCTGCAGCGTGCCGCCAAGGCGGCGCGCGCGCTCGAGCATGATCTCCAGGCCGTAATGGGCGCCGCCGTCGGCCGTCGTCGGCGGCAGGCCCGCGCCGTCGTCCTCGACCACGACCTGCAGCAGGCCGTCGTTCAGCGGCGCGAGATGCAGCCTGGCATGCCGTGCGCGGGCATGGCGCGACACATTGGTCAATGCCTCCTGCACGATGTGAAAGACCTGCGTCTCCTGTTCGGGGCTGAATTTCAGGCCCGACATCTCGTTCACGAAATCCAGTTCGGCACCTGAGCTGCGCCGGAACGTCTGCGCGGTCACATCGAGCGCATGCACCAGGCCCGCGGGGTCCATCGGCGAGCGCAAGTGCACCAGCACGCTGCGCAGGCTCGAGTGTGCCTGGGTCACCGCCGCGCGCACGTCCTCGCAGTATTGCCGGGCACGGGTAACGTCCTGCGTGCTGATGGCGTCCTCGAGCAAGGGCAGACGCATCTTCACGAAGGCGAGCGATTGCGCGACTGAATCGTGCACCTCGGCGGCCATCATCTGGCGCTCGTGGTTCAGCGTTGTGCGCAGGTGGTCCTGCTCCAGGCGGGCGCTGTGCAGCACCAAGCCGAACAATTCCCCGATCGACTTGAGCGCTGCGAGCGCCTCGGCCGAGGGTTCACTGGCATCGGCAAAGAACAGGTTGTATACACCCAGGACCTGCCCGCGATGCTGCACCGGCACGGCCAGCAGTCGCTGGCAGCCCTGGCCAAAGAATTCGCCACCCGTGCGCTGCGCACAAGGGTACAGATCCGAGGCCCAGACCATGCGCTTGGTGTCGGCAGCCGCACCGCAGTGGCCGCAATGACGGTCTACGGCTCGCTCGCTGGCGCACACATCCGCCGACAGGCCGACGCTACCAAGCAACTGCAACAAATCGCCGGCAGTCGGACAACACCCGAACGGCCCCGGCCTGCGCGCCCGCCAGGCGCACGATCGGGTCGAGACATTGCTCCAGCAGAGCGCCAATCTCGCTGCCGGCGGCCAGTCCGGCCATGATCTCGGCCAGCATATCTGCCTCATGCGCGCGCCAGCCTTCGGCCCGCGACTGTTCGCGCGTCGTGTCGGGCTGGTCGGTGTCGCATGAATCGGGGCCTGCTGACGTGGTGGCGGTGCTGAATTTCGGTCACGGCAATGGAACGGATCCGCGCTTGCCTTGCCATCGCCCCCCACGCCACCAACTGCATCGCGATGGCGCACTGGGCATTCCGGCATCGCCCACAATGGCCGGCGACCGCGTTGTGCGCCACTCGGCGGCGGCGAGGTGCCAACGGCCGCAATGTGCGGATGGTAGCGCGGTCGCGGAACAGGCGCGTGCATGACGCGATCGCCAATCAGTGCACCGTGTAAAGCTTCACGCACGAGGTTGAACGGCAGGCGCGCGGCGGCGCAATGACGAACGAAGTCCTCCGCACCGCGACCAAGGTGCTTGTCACGGTGCAGCACCATCGCCAGTCGGCGCGTGGCGCGGGGCAATCGGGTTGCCAGTTCGACCAACGAGCCGTGCGCCAACTCGCGCGCCACGACCTCGCGCGACAGACATCCGACCGCGGCACCGGCGGCGACCAGGCGCTTGATCGCCTCCGGGCTGCCGAGTTCGAACTGCACGTTCAACGACCCGACACGGTCGAGCAACCAACGCTCGACCGCCTCGCGCGTACCGGAGCCCGGTTCGCGCAAGGCCCAGGTCGCCTCGCGCAGCTGGCGCACGCTGGCGGTCCGGCCCGCCAAGGCATGCGTCGGCGCGACGACGATCACCAGCTCGTCGGTCAGCCACGGCCGCACGATCAGCTGCGGCATGGGTCTGCGGGCCTTCGATGAAGCCGACGTCGACATCGAAGGCCGCCACTGCGGCGATCACCTCGCTCGTATTGCCGATCATCAAGTCCACCGGGCTGGCCGGGTGGGCGGTCTTCCAGCGCGCCAGCAGCTCCGGCAGCAGGTATTCGCCGATCGTCAGGCTGGCTGCGATGCGCAGCCGGGCGTCGTGTTCGCCGGAGAACAGGTCGTCGACTTCGGCCGCGCGGTCGAGCAACGCGGCGGCCTTGGGCAGCAGGGCGCGCCCGTTCTCGTTGAGCATCAGGCGACGGCCGACGCGGTCGAACAGCAGCACACCGAGCGAGGCTTCGAGGTCGGCCAGCCCGGCGCTCGCCGCCGACTGCGAGCGCGACAACGTGGTCGGCCGCGGCGCGCGTGGAACCGGCGCGGGCGGTGGCCACGAAGACTTCGAGCTGGCGCAGGCTCAGGCGCAGCCGCGGGGCCAGCGTGCGGGCCCGCTCCTTGATCTGTTTTACCGGTCATAGTGACCGCTATTGTCCGCTTTTTCTTTTTAGCTTGGCTGCCTAGCATTGCCCTGTTGCGGTGGTGGCGATTGCGTCGCGCACCGATGCTCCTGCCCGTGCACAAACGAGTTCATGCCCAACCTCGCTCCGTCAGCACCCAGCTCGGTTTGCCCATCGATCGCCGTGCGCGCCGAGCACGTGCTGTGAGCGCCGCAGCCGATCGATCGGCGTTGCGATTGACGATGAGCAGCCTGGTCCGGCCGCACGGCGGCGCGCAATTGCGGCCCCTGCTCCTGGCGGGTGCGGAACGCGAGGCGAACTCGAGAGGGCACGCGCCCTGCCCCGACTGCCGGTCACTTCGCGCGAGCGGGGCGACATCATCATGCTCGGCATCGGCGGCTTCACACCGCTGGACGGCTTCATGTCGCAGGCGGACTGGCGCGGCGTGTGCGACGACATGCGAACTGCGAGCGGCCTGTTCTGGCCGATTCCGATCACGCTGTCGGCGCAGCCAGCCGCGAGCCGAGAGATCACCGTCGGGCAGGAGGTCGCCCTGGTCGACCCCGACGATGGCGAACCCCTGGCCACGCTGCGCGTGACCGAGAAGTACCGCATCGACAAGGCGCACGAGTGCCAGTCGCGTGTTCCGGACCACCGACCCCAAGCATCCCGGCGTGAAGATGGTGCTGCGACCAGGCCGAGGTCAACCTGGCCGGCCCGATCAAGGTGCTGTCGCGGGGCGGCTTCCCCGAGAAGTACGGCGCATTGTTCATGACGCCGGCGCAGACCCGCATCGCTGTTCACGATCGCTCGGCTGGTCGCGCATCGCGGCGTTTCAGACGCGCAATCCGATGCACCGCTCGCACGAATACCTGGCCAAGATCGCGATCGAGGTGTGCGACGGCGTGTTCGTGCATTCAGCTGCTCGGCGCGCTGAAGCCCGGCGACATTCCGGCCGAGGTGCGCACGCGCGCGATCGCCGCGCTGGCCAAGAACTACTTCGTGCCGTCGACGATCGTTCAGGCCGGCTATCCGCTGGACATGCGCTACGCGGGGCCGCGCGAAGCGCTGCTGCACGCACTGTTCCGCCAGAACTACGGCTGCTCGCACCTGATCGTCGGCCGCGACCACGCCGGCGTGGGCAGCTACTACGGCCCGTTCGACGCGCACCACATCTTCGACGAGATTCCGCACGGCGCACTGCAGACCCAGGCGCTGAAGATCGACGTGGCGTTCTGGTGCTACGCCTGCGGCGGCATGGCCTCGGGCCGCACCTGCCCGCACGACGACGCGCAACGGCTGCAAGTCAGCGGCACGCAGCTGCGCAAGTGGCTGTCCGAAGGCGAACCGGTGCCGCCCGAGTTCAGCCGTCCGGAGGTGCTCGAGATCCTGCGTGCCCATTACGCCGATCTGGACGCCGCGCCCGTCGGCTTGACTCGATCGTCGAGCTGAGCGTATGAAAGTCTGCATCGTCTCCGACAGTCACGACCGCGCCGACGCGCTCGCCCAAGCCGTGCGCGACGCAAAGGCGCTGGGCGCCGAGGCAGTGGTCCATTGCGGCGACTTGATCGGCGCGCAGTCACTCAAGCCCGCCCTTGCGCTCGGGCTGCCGGTGCACCTCATCCACGGCAACAACGTCGGCGACCCGCAGGCTCTGCACAAGCTGGCGTATGCGAGCAAAGGGCTCCTGCAGCTACCACGGCGCCGATGCGCGGCTGGAACTCGCCGGCCGGCGGATCTTCCTCGTCCACTATCACGACTACGGCCATGCGATGGCCTGTACGGGCGACTGGGACCTGGTTTGCTGCGGCCACTCTCACCAAGCCGATGTGCGCAACGTGGCGGGCGTGAACGGCAAGCAGACCTGGCTGGTCAATCCCGGCACGGTCGCTGGTCTTGCCGCGCCTGCGACGTGGGTGCTGGGCGATCTCGCGGCGATGCGCTTCGAGTTGCACGAGCTCGGCGACGCGTTGCGCCAACCACCGCCGTCACAGGCACCCGAAGTGGCTTCGCGAGCCGTGGAATCCGCCGCCGGCCCGGCACGGAAATGATCTAGGAGACTGCGCCCATGTTCGCCAACAACCCGTTTGCCGCATTGATCGATGTATTGCCACCGAATGCCATGCGCATCTACATCGTTCTGATGGCGCTCGCGGTCTTTGCAGGAACTGTCTTTGACACGATCCACAAGGGCAGCGCCAGGTACTTCTTCGCCAACTGGCGCAAGGCGAAGGACAAAGCCTCGCAGCAGGTCAGTGGCGGCGAGATGGTGTCGCTCGCCGTCAAGACCGGCATCGTGGACGTTCTGGCGTCCGGCGAATTCTGCAATCCGCGCCGGCGCATTGCCCATCTGCTGACCATGTACGGGTTCCTGATCTACGTCGTCACCACCGCGCTGCTGGCCTTCGATCACCCGACTGCCGCGACCCCGACCGCCGCCATCCTGCCGCAGCTGTGGTGGCTCGGCGGCTTGATGGTCTGCGCTGGCGGCTACTGGTTCTGGTTCTTCATCCGCGTCGATGTCGCCGCCGAGGGCGGTTCGCCCTGGCGCGTGATGCGGGCGGACCTGTTCGTGCTCTCGCTGATCGTCAGCGTTACGCTGGGCCTGCTCTGGGCCTACCTGCAGGCCCGCTCGAGCGCTGCAGCGACCGCATTCTTCGGCCTCTACATCATCGCCACGACGGTGCTGTTCGGTTCGGTCGCGTGGTCCAAGTTCGCGCACATGTTCTTCAAACCCGCAGCGGCCTTCGAGAAGAGAGTATCCAAGGCCAATGGCACGGCCGCAAACCTGCCAATGCAGACCCGTGACGACCCCGAACAACGGCAAAGGCACTCGATGGAACTGTTGCGGGATGCTCCGATGGACATGGGGCTCGGCATCAAACGCGAAGCGCCCCGCCACTACTGAGAATGCAGCCCGCAAGTTGCGTTGGAATCTACAAGGAGTCGAAATAATGCCTACGTTCGTCTATATGACGAGGTGCGACGGATGCGGACATTGCGTCGACATCTGCCCATCCGACATCATGCACATCGACAAGACGTATCGCCGGGCCTACAACATCGAGCCCAACATGTGCTGGGAGTGCTTCTCCTGCGTCAAGGCCTGTCCGCAGAATGCCATCGATGTGCGTGGGTATGCCGACTTTGCGCCCCTCGGGCACAGCGTGCGCGTCCAGCGCGACGAAAGGAAAGGCACGATCGCCTGGAAGATCAAGTTCCGCAACGGTACGGAAAAGAACTTCCTATCGCCCATTACCACCAAGCCCTGGGGAACGGCGATTCCCAAGCTCGCGGAAGTGCCAGGTCCCAGCAAGGAAATGCGCGACAGCCAGTTGCTGTATAGCGAGCCGAAATACATCCGCCTCGATGACGGCGGTTTGCATACGCTGAAGTCCAGCGGTCTGAAGATGACGAAAGGCGTGGTTTACTGATGGCATACGAAACTATCGTCGAAGACGGCATCGACATTCTGGTCGTCGGTGCAGGCCTTGGCGGCACTGGCGCCGCATGGGAGGCCAGATTCTGGGGTCAGGACAAGAAGATCGTCATCGCCGAGAAGGCGAATATCGATCGCTCCGGTGCCGTCGCCCAGGGTCTGTACGCGATCAACTGCTACATGGGCACCCGCTGGGGTGAAAACAAGCCCGAGGACCATGTCCGCTACGCCCGTACCGACCTGATGGGACTGGTGCGCGAAGACCTGCTGTTCGATATGGCCCGTCACGTGGATTCCACGGTGCATCAGTTCGAAGAGTGGGGTCTGCCCATCATGAAGGACCCGAAGACCGGGCGCTATCTGCGCGAGGGGCGCTGGCAGATCATGATTCACGGCGAGTCGTACAAGCCGATCGTCGCCGAGGCCGCCAAGAAATCGGCGGACAAGGTCTTCAACCGCATCTGCGTCACCCACCTGCTGATGGATGACAGCAAGCCGAACCGGGTTGCCGGTGCCGTTGGCTTCAACGTCCGGACCGGCAACTACCACGTCTTCAAGTCCAAGACGGTGATCTGCGGCGCGGGCGGCGCATCCAACATCTTCAAGCCGCGTTCAGTGGGTGAAGGTTCCGGCCGCACCTGGTATGCGCCGTGGTCGTCAGCATCTGCCTATGGGCTCATGATCGACGCCGGCGCCAAGATGACGCAGATGGAAAATCGCATCGTGCTGGCGCGTTTCAAGGACGGTTATGGCCCGGTCGGCGCCTACTTCCTGCACCTGAAGACCTATACGCAAAACGGTCTGGGCGAAGAGTACGAATCCAAATGGTTCCCCGAGCTGCAGAAGATGGTCGGCAAGGAGTATCTCGATCCGGAAGCCTCGCACCTGACCCACCGGCCCATCCCTACCTGTCTGCGCAACCATGCATTGATCAGCGAAGTCAATGCCGGCCGCGGCCCGATTCACATGGTGACCATGAAAGCCTTCCAGGACCCTCATCTGGAAGAGGTCGGTTGGGAAAACTTCCTCGGCATGACCATCGGCCAGGCGGTGCTGTGGGCCGCCACCGACGTGGACCCCAAGAACGAGAATCCCGAGCTCACCACGTCCGAGCCCTATGTGATGGGCTCCCACGCCACTGGCTCCGGTGCCTGGTGCTCGGGCCCAGAGGACGTCTCCCCGCCCGAGTATTTCTGGGGCTACAACCGCATGACGACGATCGAAGGTCTGTTCGGCGCCGGAGACGCGGTCGGCGGCACGCCGCACGCCTTCTCATCCGGCTCGTTCACCGAAGGCCGTCTCGCCGCCAAGGCCGCCTGCAAGTACATCGACGACGGCAAGGGCGAAGGCATTGTCGTATCCGATGAGCAGGTCAAGCGCCGCAGACAAGAGATCTACAAGCCGCTGGAGCATTACAGGCTCTACCGCAACGAGATCGTGGCCGGCGACGTCAACCCGCACTACATCAATCCCGAGCAGGGCCTGGACCGACTGCAGAAGCTGATGGACGAGTATTGCGGCGGCGTGACCGTCAATTACATGACCAACGAGAAGCTGCTGAACATCGGGCTAAAGAAGCTCAAGATCATGGAGGAAGACCTTCAGAGCCTGGCCGCGGAGGACATTCACGAGTTGCTGCGTGCGTGGGAGTTGATGCACCGGCATCGCGCTGCAGAGTGCGTCACGCAGCACACGCTGTTTCGCAAGGAGACGCGCTGGCCGGGTTACTACTACCGCGGCGATGCGATGAAGGTGGACGACGCGAACTGGCATGTGCTGACGGTTTCCCGTCGCGATCCAAAAAGCGGCGAATACACCATGGAGAAGGCGCCTTGTTATCACTTGGTTGCGGACGACGCGTAGCGATGTCCCCGCGCCGAAGCACTCGTTGATTGTCCATTTGTCGCAGAAGGTACCCGCATGTCGTTTGTCGCAAGCCCGATCAAGCTGGTCCCTTCCGATCGCAGAGAGCCGCGCGGGAACATCATTGACAAGACCGATGAAGAGGTCTTCGCCATCGCCCATCCGCTGTGGCGCGGCCTCGTCACGTATTCGAACGAAGGCAAGTACGGAGAGTTCGTAAAGAACTTTTCCAACTCGCTGGCGCTTGCCATGAATCATGTCGTAGCGGGCCACCAGTTCGCACACAGCGAACTGGCGAGAAGCCTGTCCGAGGACATCGACGCGCTCGGCATCATTCGCCGGGGGGAGCATGTGACGGTTCTTTATCGGCAGCGCAGCACCAAGAAACCAGGCGAGTGGCTTGGCAGACTCGTGCTCGGCTATGAAGACGGCACGGTGAAGATTTTCGGTGCGTCCATTTTCTGAACAAGCCGTCCGGATTCAAGATGCGTGAGTCGATCCAACAAGGCAAGTTCGTCGAACTGACCTACAAGGTCACCGACAAGAAGTCAGGGCATGTCCTGACACAGGTCGAATTCCCGCTCGGCTACGTTCACGGACACAACGAGATCCTGGCCCCATCGGTCCATGAGCAGCTGGAGGGCAGGTGCGTGGGCGACGTCATCGAAGTGCCGATCGATGGCAATCAGATCTTCGGTCCCAGAGACGACGCGCTGGTATTTACGTCCGACCTCGAGAGCGTCCCCGAGGAGTATCGGCAAGTCGGCACCTCCATCCTGATGGAGAACGACAAGGGTCAGACCCGCAGCTTTCTCGTCACAAGGATGGACGACGAGACGCTGACGGTCGACGGCAACAATCCGCTTTGCGGCAGAGCGGTCGTCTTTACGCTCGAGATTTTGACCGTGCGCGACGCAACCGATGTAGAAACCAGAGTGGGCGCGGCGGTCACGGCGGGCGCGGGGGTCGACCCGTCGCTCATGCGACCGGTATGACCGGCGGCATTGAATGGCCTTGCAACGCATTCGCCCGGAATGACTTGCGCCCCCAACCCTGACTTCACGGCACGAAAGGTGACTGATGAGCGAGCAAAAACCTACCACCACCAAGGTTCCTGACGGCCACGCGCGTTTCTTGACGACGCGTCAAATGCCGCCAAACGAAAAGGGGTTTGTCGGCTACGAAACCGTGTGGGTACCGTTTCAGAAGGAAGCCGCATACCAGACGCCGAAGCAGCCGTAGGCGCCTTACCGTCGCTTGGACGGGCCGGAGCGCACGGCCAGGCGGCGTTCGGCGACCCCGGGTTACCGGCATATGCATATGCGTAGATATTCCAATCTCCACGCCGGCGGCGGATGACAATGCGCTCCCTACGGAGCGCACCATGGACCACCTGCACCCCACCAAGGCATTCGAGGCCATCAAGGCGAACCCGAATACGCTGCTGATTGACTGCCGCACCGAGGTCGAGTTCTTCTACGTCGGCCACCCGGTCGATGCCATCAATGTCGAGTGGAATACGGCGCCTGACTTCGAGGTGAACCCGCATTTCGCCGACCAGGTATTGCGCATGGCCGGCCGCGCGGACCGGCCCATCATCCTGATCTGCCGCAGCGGCAAGCGCTCGGTGGATGCGGGGCTGGAGCTCGAAAAGCACGGTTTCACCAATGTCGCCAACGTGCTCGAAGGTTTCGAGGGCGACCTCGACACCGAGCACCACCGCGGCAACATCGGCGGCTGGCGCAAGCACGGCCTGCCCTGGCGGCAGGTGTAGCCGCGGCGCGCAGACAGGGAGTGGCACCGCGCCAGCTGCCCGGCAAGGCACCGCCGGGGAGCGGACGCTACGCTTGTCTGCGGCTAGAGGTCCGAGTACTTCTTCGCACTGCCGCGCGCGCGCTCGATCGGGTACTTGCGCGCGTTGGCAGCCAGCTTGCTGCGCACCGCCTCGTCCAGGTCGACATCCAGAACCGCAGCCAGACGCACCAGGTACAGCAGCACATCGGCGATCTCGTCACGCACCCTGCGTGCAGTGGCAGGGTCGCGCGCCACGCGGCGCGAGTCGTCCTCGCTCAACCATTGGAACAACTCCACCAACTCGCCCACCTCACCGGTCAGCGCCATGGCCAGGTTCTTTGGCGAGTGGAAGCGTTCCCACTCGCGTTCGCGCGCAAACCGCCCGACCGCCTCTTGAAGTAGCGAAACGTCGATCAGTGGCCGCGTGGGCGTGGCCGGCAACGGCGACGACGGGTCTTGACTCATGTGCGCCAGCACTCGATGCAGTACATGCTCGAATCGTATCCGTCGCAACCGGGCAGAGTCGAGCCGGCACATACTCCCGACGGGCAGGTACGGCTACGCCCATGCGGGAATAGACGCGTATATCGGCCTCGCGTCCAATCGCCCGGTCGTGTGCCCGCTCGGGCGCACCCGTCATGTCGCCTTTGCGCCAGAAATCAACGCGCCGGCCGCCAACGACCCGCAAACAACCCATGGCACGATCGCCGCTGCACGACCCGATCGCCGACCCGTACCCCGATGCGGCGCGCGAAGTGCGCACGACCACCTGCTACATGTGCGCCTGCCGCTGCGGCATCCGCGTGCACCTGCGCGACGGCCAGGTGCGCTACATCGACGGCAATCCCGATCACCCGCTCAACCAGGGCGTGATCTGCGCCAAGGGATCGTCGGGGATCATGAAGCAGTACTCGCCGGCACGCCTGCTCAAGCCGCTGCGGCGCAAGGCCGGGGCCGAGCGCGGCGCCGGCGACTTCGAGGAGATCGAGTGGGAGGAGGCCTTTACGCCTGCTCACCGAACGCCTCGGTCGGATTCGCGCCACCGATCCGAAGAAGTTCGCGCTCTTCACCGGGCGCGACCAGATGCAGGCGCTGACCGGCCTGTTCGCGCGCCAGTTCGGCACGCCCAACTACGCCGCGCACGGCGGCTTCTGCTCGGTGAACATGGCCGCCGGCATGATCTACACGATCGGCGGCTCGTTCTGGGAATTCGGCGGCCCGGACCTCGACCGCGCCAAGCTGTTCGTGATGATCGGCACCGCCGAGGATCACCACTCCAACCCGATGAAGATCGCGCTGGCCAAGTTCAAGCGCGACGGCGGCCGCTTCGTCTCCGATCAACCCGGTGCGCACCGGCTACTCGGCGATCGCCGACGAGTGGGTGCCGATCCGCCCCGGCACCGACGGCGCGTTGCTGCTGGCGATGATCCACGAGATCCTGGCCAAGGGTCTGTACGACCGCGACTTCGTCGTCCAGCTACAGCAACGGCGGCGAGCTGGTCAACTGTCGATGACGGCCAGCGACGAGTTCGGCATGTTCGTGCGCACCGAGGTGCCCGCCGAAGAGGCCTGCTACGACCCGCAGAACAAGCTGTGGTGGGATCGCCATACGAACGCGGCGGTGGTCACGCACACGCCCGGGCGCCGACCCGTTCCTGCTCGGCGAGTTCAAGCTGTCCGACGGCACGCCGGTCAAGCCGGCCTTCCAACTGCTGCAGGAGCGCGTCAAGGACTACACGCCGGAGTGGGCGGCGCAGATCACCGGCATTCCCGGCCGAGACGATCCGGCGCCTGGCGCTACGAGATGGGCGTCACGGCGCGCGACCAGCGCATCGAGCTGCCGATCGCCTGGACCGATTCCTGGGGCAACGAGCACGACACGGTCACCGGCAACCCGGTGGCCTTCCACGCCATGCGCGGCCTGGCGGCGCATTCCAACGGCTTCCAGACGATCCGCGCGCTGGCGCATCCTGATGTCGCTGCTCGGCACCATCGACCGGCCCGGCGGCTTTCGCCACAAGGCGCCGTTCCCGCGCCCGATACCGCCCTGCGCGCGCACGCCCAACGACCCGCGCGCGGTGCAGCCCGAACCAGCCGCTGGACGGCATGGCCGCTGGGCTGGCCGTCCGACCCGGACGACCTGTTCGTCAACGACGACGGCAGCCCGGTGCGCATCGACAAGGCGTTCTCCTGGGAGTACCCGCTGTCGGTGCACGGGCTGATGCACAACGTCATCACCAACGCCTGGCGCGGCGATCCGTACCGCATCGACACGCTGCTGATCTTCATGGCCAACATGGCGTGGAACTCGACCATGAACACGGCCGAGGTGCGCAAGATGCTCAACGACAAGGACGAGAACGAGCGGCGAGTACAAGATCCCGTTCCTGGTCGTCGCCGACGCCTTCCAGTCCGAGATGACGGCGTTCGCCGATCTGATCCTGCCCGACACCACCTACCTCGAGCGCCACGACGTGATGTCGATGCTCGACCGGCCGATCTCGGAGTTCGACGGCCCGGTCGATTCGGTGCGCATCCCGGTGCTGCCGCCGTCGCGGCGACTGCAAGCCGTTCCAGGAGGTGCTGATCGAGCTCGGCACGCCGTCTCAAGCTGCCGACCTTCGTGACCAAGGACGGGCGGCGCAAGTACCGCGACTACCCCGACTTCATCGTCAACTGGGAAACCGAGCCCGGCTCGGGCATCGGCTTTCTGGCCGGCTGGCGCGGCAAGGGCGGCGAGAAGTTCCTGCATCGGCGAGCCCAACCCGCGGCAGTGGGAGATGTACGCAGCAAGCACAACTGCGTCTACCACCACGAACTGCCGCGCAGCTTCCAGTACATGCGCAACTGGAACCAGGGCTACCTGGAGTGGTCGCGCGCGAATCGCATCACGCGCTACGCCGAGCCGATCCTGATCCACCTCTACTCCGAGGTGCTGCAGAAGCTTTCGCAGCGCGGCCGCAGGGCAAGGGCCTGACGCGCAAGCCGCCGCCGCATCTGCAAGGCCCGCATCGCGACCTACTTCGATCCGCTGCCGTTCTACTACGAGCCGCTCGAATCGCAGGTCACCGACAAGCACAAGTACCCGCTCGCGGCGGTCACGCAACGGCCGATGGCGATGTACCACTCGTGGGATTCGCAGAACGCCTGGCTGCGCCAGATCCACACCCACAACTACCTGTTCATCAACGCGCAGACCGCGCGCGGCCTGGGGCATCGCCGACGGCGACTGGGTCTGGGTCGAGTCGCAGTGGGGCCGGGTGCGCTGCATGGCCAGCCATGTCCGAGGCGGTCGAGCCCGGCACGGTGTGGACCTGGAACGCCATCGGCAAGGCCGCCGGCGCCTGGAACCTGGCGCCCGACGCCAACGAATCGCGCCAGGGCTTCCTGCTCAACCACCTGATCTCCGACGAGCTGCCGGCCGAGCATGGCGCGTCGCGGGTCTCCAACTCCGACCCGATCACCGGCCAGGCCGGTTGGTACGACGTGCGCGTGCGGGTCCTCAAGGCCGACGACCAGGCGGCGCAGCGCAGCCAGCCGCAGTTCGCGCCGCTGCGCCGTACCCGGGCATGGCCAAGCGGGCCGGCCGGCTGGCGGCGCTCGGGCCGCACTCTGCACGGCATTGGGAAGTCCGAAGTGAGCAAGGACAGCTCGCCCTGGTCATCGACCTCAACGTCTGCGTCGGCTGCCACGCCTGCGTGACGAGCTGCAAGGAGTGGAACACCGCGCGGCGCCGCCGGGCCGCTGGACGACTCCAACCCCTACGGCGCCGATCCGAACGGCACCTTCTTCAATCGCGTGCAGACCTTCGAGGTCGGCGCAGTTCCCGCACACCGAGACGGTGCATTTCCCGAAGTCCTGCCTGCACTGCGAGGACCCGCCCTGCGTGCCGGTGTGCCCCACCGGCGCGTCCTACAAGCGCGAGGAGGACGGCATCGTGCTGGTCGACTACGACAAGTGCATCGGGTGCAAGTACTGCGCCTGGGCCTGCCCCTACGGCGCGCGCGAGTTCGACGAGCAGCAGCAAGGTGATGAAGAAGTGCACCCTGTGCGTCGACCGCATCTACGACACGACGATGCCCGAGGCCGATCGCAAGCCGGCCTGCGTCATGGCCTGCCCGACCTCGGCGCGCATCTTCGGCGACATCCACGACCCGCAGTCCGACGCCTCGCGCGCGATCCGCGAGAACGGCGGCTATGCGCTGATGCCCGAGTGGGGCACCCAGCCGGCCAATCACTACCTGCCGCGCCGCACGACGCGCATTGCGCATCCACGCAGGACGAACTCGTGCGCGCCGACAACCCGCTGCAGGTCGAAGGCCACCTGCCCAAGCCGGCGCAGGACGCGCCGACGCTCGACGACGCGACGACCTGGTAGCCCCGACAGCATGCACCCCGCCACTCTCCGTCATCCTGCTGACCACGCTGATCGGCGCCGGCCAGGGCCTGTTCCTGGCCCTGTTCACGGTGCAGGCCTATGCGCTCGTCGGCCTGCTGCCGGCCGCCAGCCGCACGCCCGTTCTATGCCGGCGGCAGCGTGATTGCGCTGGGCTGCTGCTGGCCGCCGGCTGCTGGCCTCGTTCTTCCATCTCGGCCGCCCCGAACGCGCCTGGCGCTCGGCCACCCAGTGGCGCACCTCGTGGCTGTCGCGCGAGGTCATCGTGCTGCCGGCGTTCATGGCCACCGTGGCCCTCTACGGCGGCGCCCACGCCGTGGCCTGGACGCCCGAGATCGTGCGCCTGCCCGGTGGCGTGATCGATCGACGCCAGCGTCGCTGCTCGGCGTGCTCGGCACGGTGCTGGCCTTCGCGCTGTTCGTCTGCACCGGCATGATCTACGCCTGCCTGCGCTTTCTTGCCGAATGGCATTCGCCGCTGACGCCGATCAACTACATCCTGCTCGGCGGCGCGTCGGGCTTCACGCTGGCCGCGGCATGGGCCGCCTGGCGGCGCCGGACCTGGTCGGGTTCCTGTCGGCCTGGGCGGCCGTGATCACGCTGCTGGCGCTGATCGGCCGCAGCGCGTCGCTGTGGCGCAATGCGCGCCTGGCGCCGAAGTCCGACATCGCAGTCGGCGATCGGCATCAAGCACCCGACGATCGTGCAGAGAGTCGCAGGGCTTCATGGGCGGCTCGTTCAACACGCGCGAGTTCTTCCACGGCGCCGCGGGGCGCGGCTGCGCGTGGTCAAGCACGCTTTCCTGCTGCTGGCCTTCGTCGTGCCGCTGGCCTTGCTGTTGGCCGGCCGCGGCGCGGCCTCGCCGCCGCTGTTGCTGGCCGCGTTTCTCGTCCAGTACGGCGGCCTGCTGGCCGAGCGCTGGTTCTTCTTCGCCCAGGCCAACCATCCGCAGAACCTGTACTACCAGGCGGTGTCGTGATGCGTGCTTGCCGGGCTGTGCTCAGGATCGCTGTTGATGCTGCTGGCGCACTCGGCGCAGGCCGCGCAATCGCTCGGTGCCGCCTCGGCCGCGACGCCCTGGTGGGTCTGGCCGCTGGCGCTGTTCGTGGCCTGCTTCCTGATGGGCATCGTCGCCGTGCCGGCCGGCATTGGTGGCGGCACGTTGTTCGTGCCAATCGTCGGCAGCTTCTTCCCGTTCCATCTCGACTTCGTTCGCGGTGCCGGCCTGCTGGTGGCGCTGGCCAGCGCGATGGCCGCTGGGCCGATGCTGCTGCGCAGCGGGCTGGGCAGCTTGCGCCTGGCATTGCCGCTGGCGGTGCTCGCGTCGGTCAGCTTCGATCGGTGGCGCGATTGCTGGGACTGGCGATGCCGACCAACCTGGTGCAGATGCTGCTGGGTAGCGTGGTGTTGGCCATCGTCGTGCTGATGTTCGTGTCCAAGAAGTCCGAGTTCCCGCAGGTGGCGCAGCCCGACGTGCTGTCGCAGGCACTCGCGTTGAACGGCGTCTTCATCGATGGCGCGTCACGTCGGGTCGTGCACTGGCAGGTGCATCGTACGCTGCCCGGGCTGTTGACCTTTCTGGGCATCGGCGTGCTGGCCGGCATGTTCGGCATCGGTGCAGGCTGGGCCAACGTGCCGGCGCTGAACCTGCTGATGGGCGCACCGCTGAAGGTCGCGGCCGGCACCTCGGGTGTCGTGCTCTCGCTGGTCGACTCATCGGCCGCCTGGGTCTACATCAACGAGGGCGCCGTCCTGCCGATGATCGCCGTGCCTTCGGTGGTGGGCATGATGCTTGGCGCGCGCATCGGTGCCCGCCTGCTGGACGTCCTCAAGGGCTCGGTGATCCGCAAGCTGGTGATCGCGGTACTGCTGTTTGCCGGCACCCGCGCGCTGCTCAAGGGCACCGGGGTCTGGCCATGACGGCGGCGCCCAAGGCGGTGGTGCAAGCACCGGAGCAGATGCGTTACGCGCACTTGCTGACCTGGTGCACACGCATCGGCCTGGCCGTGCTGTTGCTGAGTTTCGGCGCCTACGTACTGGGGCTCGCGGAGTCGCACGTTGCGCCCGAGCGCTTGCCCGCGCTCTGGATCCACCCTGTCGGGCGCTATCTGGAACTGACCGACTCGCCCACCGGGTGGGGCTGGCTCGCGCTGGTGCATCGCGGCGACATCGCCGGCCTGCTCGGCATCGCCATCCTCGCGGGCAGTTCGGTGCTGTGCCTGCTTGCGCTGCTGCCGCTGTACCTCGCGCGCGGCGACAGGCACTTCGCGGCGATCTGCCTGGCCGAGGTCGCGGTGGTCTTGCTGGCCGCATCGGGCTGGCTGGTGGGAGGGCACTGATGGCACTGCCCTTCACGCGCATCCTGCTCGCCACCGAGCACAGCGAGTTCGACGTCGGGGCCGAGGCACTGGCCTTCGCGCTTGCGCGGCGCGGCGGCCTGCCACTGGCGGCCGTGCTGCCGGTGGCGGGCAACGCCGAATTCGAGGCCGTCGCGCCGCAGGCCGCAGCGATCGCCGACGCCAAGGCATCGGCCCGGCGCGAACACCTTGAAGCGGCCGCGGCCGCGCAAGGGCTGGCATTCGATCTCCACACCCGCCACGGGCCTGAACCGTACCGCGAGATCGTCGACGAAGCGCGTGAGCGAGGAGCCGACCTGATCGTGATCCGGCGCCGCGGCCGGCCCGGCCTGCTGGCCAACCTGCTGGTCGGCGAGATGGTCAGCAAGGTGTTGGCCCACGCGCCGTGCAGCGTGCTCGTGGTGCCTCGCGCTGCGAAGATGTGGACGCACAGCGTGTTGGTGGCGGTCGATCCCGCGGCACCCGACCGCGCGCCGGTCGCCCTGGCTGCGGCGCTGGCCGCCGCGTGCACGTTGCCGCTGCAGGTGGTGGTGGTCATCGACAGTCAGGGGCAGGTGCAGGCCGAGCAAGTCTTGGCGCGCGCCCTCACCGTGGCGCGCGGCGCCGTGCCGCAGGTCGCTGGCGAGTTGCTGCAAGGCAAGCCGCACCAGCAGATCATCGCCGCCGCTGCGCGGCACGGTGCAGACCTGATCGCCGTCGGCTGCCACGGCGATGCAAGCTTCGCGCGCGCCTGGATTGGCGGCGTGGCGCAGAAAGTGATCGGCCTGGCCGATTGCCCGGTGCTGGTGCATGCGACCCCCTTGCCTGCGGAGGCACTCTTCGTCATGAGCGACGCGCTGAATTTCCTCGTCAAGGCCCGCCCCGAGGCGATGGGCCATTACTTCGGCTTCCTGAAGGACTGCGGCAAGCACCTCGACCCGAAGACGCGCGACCTGATCTCGGTCATCACCAAGGTGCACGCGCAGACCGAGCGCGGGTTGCGCCAATACCTGCGTCGCGCGCTGCGCGACGGCTGCACGCCGGCCGAGGTGCTCGACGCGCTGCTGATGGCGTTTCCGGCGCTGGGCCTGGCCAAGATCGTGTGGGCGGTCGACGTCATCCTGGCGATGAAGCTGCCGGGCTTCGACCCGGCGACGTTTGGCGAACCCACTGCCGCGGCCGAGGCTGTCGGCGAGTGGCACGACGTGATGGCCACCGCCGATCTCGGATTGGACAGCGTGACGCGCGTCGAATGCGACGGCCGCGGCCTGTTCGTTCACCACGGCAGCGACGGCTGGAAGGTGTTCGACAGCCGCTGCCCGCACCAGACCACCAACATCCCGCACCTGGCCTTGAGCGGCAATACGCTGACCTGCCCGAAGCACGACTGGGCGTTCGACATTCGCAGCGGCCAATGCACGGCCAAGGGTGACGCACCGCTCACGCGTTGGGACAGCAAGGTCGTCGAAGGCCGGCTGCTGGCCCGATGGTGATGCCGCCGCAAATACACGCCGTTCCCTTCCCCCGCTCGATCCACGACACGGCCAACCGGCCACAAACCAGGAGACCCACGATGAAACGCCAATTACCGATGTTCAGACTGCTCCCGATCGCGGCGGTCTGTGCCGCCGGCCCGGCGCTGGCCACCAACGGCTACTTCCCGCACGGCTACGGCATGAAGGCCGCCGGCATGGGCGGTGCCTCCGTCGCGATGGCCGAGGACAGTCTGGGCGGCGCGACCAACCCGGCCGCCATGGTCTGGGCCGGTAGCCGCTTCGACATCGGCGCCAACATCTTCATGCCCAAGCGCGACTCCGAGCGTACCGATGCCTTGTTCGCCCCGATCAATGGCAAGGTCGACAGCGACAAGACCGCGTTCCTCGTGCCGGAGATGGGCTACAACCACATGATCAGCAGCGACATGTCGGTCGGCGTCTCCGTTTATGGCAATGGCGGCATGAACACCACCTATCCGCAGGGCCCGTTCCAATGTCCGACCGGGCCGACAAGCGTGGGACCAGCCAACATGTTGTGCGGCAGCGGCAAGCTCGGCGTGGACCTGATGCAGTTGATCATTGCACCGACCATCGCCTACAAGCTCAACGCGCAGCATGCGGTGGGAGCCTCCCTGCTGTTGGGCTACCAGCGCTTCGAGGCCTATGGCCTGCAGGCGTTCGACAACGCGCCGGGGTTTCCCCCGTTCACCGGCGCGCCCGGCAGCGTCACCAACAATGGTCACGACAGTTCCACCGGCATCGGCCTGCGCCTGGGTTACCAGGGCCATATCAGCGACTCGCTGTCCATCGGCGCGGCCTACGCGCCGAAGATGAGCATGGGCAATCTCGACAAGTACAAGGGCCTGTTCGCCGAGGCTGGCGGTTTCGACATCCCGTCGCACTACAGCATCGGGGTGGCCTTCATGCCGACGCCGGGCGTGACGGTGGCGGTCGACTACGCCCGCATCAACTACAGCGACATCAAGTCCGTCAACAACCCAAGCCAGCCGCCGGTCGCCCCGCTGGGCGCTGACAACGGCCCGGGCTTCGGCTGGCAGAATGTCGACATCTTCAAGATCGGCGTGGCCTGGCGCATGTCCGAAGCGCTGACCCTGCGTGCGGGCTACAACAAGGGCGACAACCCGATCACCCCGCGCGACGTCACGTTCAACATCCTGGCCCCCGGCGTGATGAAGGACCACTACACCGCGGGCTTCACCTATGCGCTGGACAAGGCCAGTGAAATCACCGGCGCGCTGATGATCGCGCCACGCCAGACCGTGACCGGGCCCTCTTTCTTGAACGCACCTCAACTCTTCAATGGCGCTGCCGGCAACGAGACCATCGGCATGAAGCAATCCAGCATCGGCCTGGCCTGGGGTCGCAAATTCTGAGGCACGGGGTCGCAGAACTACCCGAATGGGCTATGAACCATCCCCCGTTGCGGTACTGGACGCGACCCCCGTCCTCCAAGCTAATAGACGGTTGATTCGAAGGAGACACGCGTGAACTACGACAAGGAATTCGACGCATCGGGACTGGCCTGCCCGATGCCGATCGTCAAGACCAAGAAGTCGCTGGCCGACATGGCTTCCGGCCAGGTGCTGCGGGTGGTCGCCACCGACCCCGGCTCGGTCTGCGACATGCAGGCATTCGCCGAGCAGACCGGCAATGCCCTGCTGACCTCGACCACCGAGAGCAGCAAGTTCGTCTTCTTCCTCAAGAAGGCCTGACATGACGACAGGACAATGGCAGCGAAGAAGATGGCGATCATCGCCACCAAGGGTGCGCTCGACATGGCGTACCCGCCGCTGATCCTGGCCTCGACGGCCGCCGCGCTGGGCTGGGAAGTGCAGGTCTTCTTCACCTTCTACGGCCTGCAATTGCTGCGCAAGGACCTGAGCGGCATCGCGATCAGCCCGCTGGCCAACCCGGCCATGCCGATGCCGGTGCCGATGCCGGTGATCGTGCAGATGCTGCCGGGCATGGAATGCGATGGCCACGACGATGATGAAGGCCAAGATGAAGAAGAAGGGCGTGGCGTCGCTCGAGGAGCTGCGCGCGGTCTGCATCGAGTCCGACGTCAAGTTCATCGCCTGCCAGATGACGGTCGACCTGTTCGAGTTCGAGAAGAAGGACTTCATCGACGGCATCGAGTACGGTGGCGCGGCGACCTTCATGAAGTTCGCCGGCGAAACCGACGTCTGCCTGTTCATCTGAGCGGCCGGGAGTTCGCATGGATGCCACGGCGAGCCTGATGGCAAGCGTCGTGGTGTGGGGCGGCTTCGCGCTGTCCTTCATCTTCGGCGCAGTGGCCAGCAAGGCCAATTTCTGCACCATGGGCGCCGTGTCGGACATCGTCACCATGGGGCACTGGGGGCGCATGCGCATGTGGCTGCTGGCCATCGCCGTGGCCATCGCCGGCGCTACCGCGTTGGCCTACACCGGACAGGTCGATCTGAGCAAGGCGATCGCGCAGCGACCGACATTGACGTGGTTGTCGTTGCTGGCCGGCGGCCTGACGTTCGGCGTCGGCATGACGCTCGGCGGCGGCTGCGCGAACAAGAACCTGATCCGCCTGGGAGGCGGCAGCGTGCGATCGCTGGTCGTGCTCGCATTCATGGGCATCGCCTCGTACATGACGCTGAAGGGCTTGTTCGGCCAGTGGCGCGCCACCTGGCTCGACCCGGTGGCCATCAACCTCGGCCAGTTCGGCTGGAAGGACCAGAGCCTGGCCACCGCCGTCTCACGCACGACCGGCATGGCGCCCGAAGCCGCCCTGCTCGCCACGGCGGCCGTGCTGGTGCTGGGGCTGCTCGGCTTCGTCTTCAAGGACAAGCGCTTTCGCAGCAATGCAGCGCAAATTCTCGCTGCCATCGTCATCGGCGCGCTGGTCGTCGCCGGATGGTTCGTCAGCGGCCACCTGGGCTTCGGCGAGAACCCGCAAACGCTGGAGTTCGGCTACTTCGCGACCAACTCGCGCACCATCGAGTCGATGAGCTTCGTCGGCCCGGTGGCCTACGGCCTGGAGCTGCTGATGCTGTGGACCGACAAGTCGCTGCATCTCACGTTCGGCATCGCCACCGTGCTCGGAGTGGTGTTCGGATCGGCGGCCTACGCGGTGGCGACCCGCAGCTTTCGCTGGGAGGGCTTTGCCTCGCTGGCGGACTTGCGTAACCACCTCGTGGGTGCGTTGTTGATGGGCTTTGGCGGCGTCACCGCGCTCGGCTGCACCATCGGACAGGGCCTGTCCGGGGTTTCGACGTTGGCCATCGGCTCGTTCATCGCACTCGCCGGCATCATCGTCGGATCGGTAGCGACGTTGAAATTCGTGCTCTGGCAAGAAGAGCAAAGCGCGTGAGCCGGCCCGACCCACCTCGACACGCTTGACGCGACCGTACGTGTGGCTCGCCACGCACACGCGACGCGAATGGTTGGGTTGCGTGTGGTGGGCGGTGCAGGGTTCGAACCTGCGACCCCTGCCGTGTGAAGGCAGTGCTCTACCGCTGAGCTAACCGCCCGAATCTGGCTGCTCGGGATGCCCTGCGGGCTGCGGCAAGGCGGCGCGATTATGCCAGAGCGCGCGCCACAGCGTCGTGCCGCCGCTGGCCTTGTCGAGCTCGGCGAGCACGGCGTCGTGCGCCGCCAGCTCGGCGTCGTCGGCTGCGATCACGACGAGGTCGAGCGTGCCGAAGATCGACGCGGCCAGCGCCGACCTGTCGGCGCCGGCGCTGTCGGCGGCGTCGATGACCAGCGAGTCCTGGCCGCGCGTCATGCGGATGTAGACCTCGGCCAGCAGGCCGGCGTCGAGCAGCGCGCCGTGCAGCGTGCGGTTGGTGTTGTCGACCTCGAGGCGCTTGCACAGCGCGTCGAGCGAGTTCGACTTGCCGGGGAACATCTCGCGCGCCATCGACAGGCTGTCGGTGACGCGGACGACCGTGGCCGGCGAACGCGCGGCCGGCCGATGCGGCTGCAGCTCGGCGTCGAGGAAGCCGACGTCGAAGGCGGCGTTGTGGATGATGATCTCGGCGCCGCGCCAGGAACTCGAGCAGCTCGTCGGCGACCGCGCGCGAACAGCGGCTTGTCGGCGAGGAACTCGTCGCGTCAGGCCGTGCACCTTGTAGCGCGTCGTCGCTGTTGCGGCGCTCGGGGTTCACGTAGAAGTGCAGGTTGCGGCCGGTCAGGCGGCGGTTGACCATCTCGACGCAGCCGATCTCGATGATGCGGTCGCCCGACTCGGGGCTGAGGCCGGTGGTCTCGGTGTCGAGGAAGATCTGGCGCATCGCGCTCAGGTGCTTCGGCTGCAACGCTGGCGCGGCCGCGCTCGCCGGCCGCGCCCCACAGCCACAGCGCGACGCCGGCGACGATCATCGGCACGCACAGCCACTGGCCCATGCTCAGGCCGAGCGCGAGCAGGCCGAGGAAGCTGTCGGGCTCGCGGAAGAACTCGGCGATGAAGCGCAGCACGCCGTAGCCGACCAGGAACGCGCCCGACACCTGGCCCAGCGCCGCGCGGCTTCTCGCGCGTAGAGCCACAGCAGCGACGAACAGCAGCACGCCCTCGAGCGCGAACTGGTAGAGCTGCGACGGATGGCGCGGCAGCGGCGATGCCCGACTGCGGAAACACCATCGCCCACGGCAGGCGCCGGGTCGGCCACGCGGCCCCACAGCTCGCCGTTGATGAAGTTGCCGATGCGCCCGGCGGCCAAGCCCGGTCGGCACGCACGGCGCGACCAGGTCGGTCACCTCGAGGAACGGCCGCTGCCGCGCTGGCGCGCGAACAGCGCCATCGCGACGATCACGCCGAGCAGGCCGCCGTGGAACGCCATGCCGCCCTTCCAGACCGCGAAGATCTCGAGCGGATGCGCGGCGTAGTAGCCGGGCTTGTAGAACAGCACGTAGCCGAGCCGCCCGCCGATGACGACGCCGAGCACGCCGTAGAACAGCAGGTCTTCGACGTCGCGCCGGGTCCAGCCGCGCGCCGCGAACTGCGGCAGGCGCGCGCGCAGCGCGGCCAGCCAGAGGAACAGGCCGAAGCCGACCAGGTAGGTCAGGCCGTACCAGTGGATCGGCGACCGGGCCGAGCTGAGTCAGCGCGATCGGGTCGAACTGCGGATGCACGAGCATGGCGTGCGATCGCATATCGAACGGCGCGCGGTGATCGTCGCCGCGACGCACGGCCTGCGATCCGGCGCGCGGCTACGCATCGACGGCCCTTCGCATCCGCCCAGGACGACCATGCCATGACCGATCAACCGCCGCTCCAAGAACATCACCGAAGGCGTCGCCCGCGCGCCCGAACCGCTCGATGTACTACGCCATGGGCTACGAGGAAGGCGACTTCAAGAAGCCGATGATCGGCGTCGCCAACGGCCACTCGACGATCACGCCGTGCAACTCGGGCCTGCAGAAGCTCGCCGACGCGGCCGTCGCCGGCATCGAGGCGGCCGGCGGCAACGCCGCAGATCTTCGGCACGCCGACGATCCGCGACGGCATGGCGATGGGCACCGAGGGCATGAAGTACAGCCTGGTCTCGCGCGAGGTGATCGCCGACTGCATCGAGACCTGCGTCGGCGGCCAGTGGATGGACGGCGTGCTCGTCGTCGGCGGCTGCGACAAGAACATGCCCGGCGGCATGATGGGCATGCTGCGCGCCAACGTGCCGGCGATCTACGTCTACGGCGGCACCATCCTGCCCGGCCGCTACAAGGGCCAGGACCTCAACATCGTCAGCGTGTTCGAGGCGGTCGGCCAGTTCACCGCCGGCAACGATGAGCGAGGAAGACTTCTGCCAGATCGAGCGCCGCGCCATCCCCGGCAGCGGCTCGTGCGGCGGCATGTACACCGCCAACACGATGAGCTCGGCCTTCGAGGCGCTCGGCATGAGCCTGCCCTACTCGAGCACGATGGCCAACGTCGCACGACGAGATCGTCGACCGCGCGCGACGAAGCGGCGCGCGGTGCTGGTCGAGGCGGTCAAGACGCGACCTGAAGCCGCGCGACATCGTCACCCGCAAGAGCGATCGAGAACGCCGTCGCGGTGATCATGGCCACCGGCGGCTCGACCAACGCGGTGCTGCACTTCCTGGCCATCGCCCACGCGGCCGACGTCGAGTGGACGATCGACGACTTCGAGCGCGTGCGCCAGAAGGTGCCGGTGCTGTGCGACCTGAAGCCCATCGGCAAGTACCTGGCGGTCGACCTGCACCGCGCCGGCGGCATCCCGCAGGTGATGAAGGTGCTGCTCAAGGCCGGCCTGCTGCACGGCGACTGCATCACGATCACCGGCAAGACGATCGCCGAGAACCTGGCCGACGTGCCCGACGCGCCGCGCGCCGACCAGGACGTGATCCGCCCGATCGACCAAGCCGATGTACGCGCACGGCCACCTCGCGATCCTGAAGGGCAACCTGTCGCCCGAAGGCTGCGTGGCCAAGATCACCGGCCTGAAGAACCCGGTGATCACCGGCCCGGCGCGCGTCTTCGACGACGAGCAGTCGGCGCTGGCCGCGATCATGGCGCGGCAAGATCAAGGCCGGCGACGTGATGGTGCTGCGCTACCTCGGCCCGAAGGGCGGCCCGGGCATGCCCGAGATGCTGGCGCCGACCGGCGCGCTGATCGGCCAGGGCCTGGGCGAATCGGTCGGCCTGATCACCGACGGCCGCTTCTCCGGCGGCACCTGGGGCATGGTGGTCGGCCACGTCGCGCCCGAGGCCTACGCCGGCGGCAACGATCGCGCTGGTCCACGAAGGCGACTCGATCACCATCGACGCGCACCAGCTGCTGCTGCAGCTCAACGTGGCCGATGCCGAGCTCGCGCAGACGCCGCGCCGCCTGGCAGCGCGCCGGCGCCGCGCTACACGCGCGGCGTGCTGGCCAAGTTCGCGTTCAACGCGTCGAGCGCCAGCCGCGGCGCGGTGCTCGACCGCTTCGACTAGACGCCGCGTATTGCGGCGCACTCCGGCGCCAACTCAGCCGTGCGGCTTGGACGTCTCTCGCGGCTCGTCCAGAGGTACGCCGGTGCGGCTGTCGAACACGCTGTCCCTGACGACCTTCTCGTTGTGGGCCCGCGTTTGCGAGCGTTCGGCTTCGATCCGCGCTGCGGATGCCTCCCGGGCGCGGGCGATCGCGTCCGCGGTCTTTCGGTTGTCGCGGCCAGTTCCCAACGCGGCCATGTTCTTGCGCCGCCGCTCGAGTTTCTTGCTTTCGAGCTTTTCCATCTCGCGGCGCTTGTTCAGGCCGCTCGAATCGGCGTAGATCCACCAAACGTGCCGCGATGCCAAAGGGCGCCAGCACCATCCACCAGTCCCACTCGCCAACCACGCTGACCTCGCCCAACTTCATGGCGATGAGCAAGACTCCAAGGCCCACAAACCACATGTCGATCTCCCTGCCAAGTGCCGGCGTCAACCTGCATGCATAAAATGCCGTTGAAGCAAACTGTAAGTCTAACGATCCCCACTGCCTGCGGAAAGCAATTATGAAATCCCTGACCTTCGTTTGCGCCGTCATGGGCGCCGTTCTCGTGGCTCCGGCGTTCGCTAGTGCCGAACTGGCGCAGAAAAAGAACTGCCTGGCCTGCCACGCAGTCGACAAGAAGGTCATCGGACCGGCCTACAAGGAGGTGTCGGCAAAGTACGCGGGTCAGAAGGACGCTGCGGACAAGCTGGCGCAGAAGATTCTCAAGGGCGGCTCGGGCGTCTGGGGCGCCGTGCCGATGCCGGCCAACCCGCAGGTCAACGAGGCCGAGGCCAAGCAACTGGCGACCTGGGTCCTGACCGTCAAGTAGCGAGCAAGGCGCAGCCGCTGGTTGCTTGCGGCTGCCAGCCCGTCAGGCGAATTCCTGGCGCACGCCCGGTGACATCAGTTGCCGGATGATCCAGCCCAGCGCCGCGCAGGTTGCCAACGTCATCACCGCGCCCATCGCCCGTGACGCGGTGACAAAGCCGCCGAACACGTGTGCGGCAGTGGCCGGCATCGGCGAGCCGACCAACGTGGCCTCGAACACCGATTGCACGATCTCGTGCTGCAGCCACAGCCCAATCAGGTTCGCCGCAATGGCCAGGCTGAGCAACCCGATGAAGCAGCGCCGCGCCCACTCCAGGCGCAAGAGCAGCCCGACGGCGCTGACGGTGGTCGCCAGCGACAGCGCCAGCCCGATCGCCATGACCCAAGGCAGGTAGCCGAGCAGCAGCCCCGTGACCAGCGGCAGGCGCTGGGACGCCCCGAGCGCCGGCACGCCCGCCAGGCCCGATACCCACAGGGCGTTTTGCAGCAATGCCGTGGCGCTGACCACGGCACCGAGCACGAGAAACAGCCACGCGGTCAGCGTGACGAACAGCGAGCGCGATCCGACGTTGAAGGTCTGAGGCATGGCGTGCACTCCTGGCGACTTCGACGCCGTCATCGTGACGCCGCCGTGTGACAGGGATTTTTCGACCAATCTCGGTCGTCGTCATTCCCCCACAAAGGTGAGCGTCCCCACAACGGGGGATACAGTGTTCCGCGCGCGCAACGCAGCGCGCAGCCGGCTCAGGCAACGGCCGCCGGCACCTTGCGCCGGGCCAGTGTCAGCGTCGCCAGTCCGGCAGACAAGGCGAATGCGACGGCGGCCAGGGCGAGCACCTGGCGCGTGCCGACGGCGGTTCCCAGCACGCCCCCCAGGGCGGCGCCGGCCAAGGTGGCGACTTGGCCGACGCTGCGGATAGCGCCATCCACGCGGGCCAGCAGGCCGGCCGCAACGGTCGTTTGACGCAGCGTGCGGTCATGCACGTCGTGCACCGTGTGCCCGCCGTCACCAAGGATCTGCTGTGCCGCCAGCAAGCTCACGGCAACCCAGCCGGCCCCGGCGGCGGCCGGGACGAATGCTGCGCCGACGGCCAGTGCCGCCAGGCCGCAGCCCATTGCGCGACCAGCGCCGAGTCGCCGGCCCAGGTACGGCGCCAGCATCGCGCCGGCCACCGCACCGACACCACCGAGCGCGAAGATCATGCCCTGCAAGCCGGTCGGCAAGGCCAGATCGCGGGCGACGAAGATCATGTAGCTGGTGCCGCTCAGGCCGATACCCAGTGCCAACAACATCTCGATGCCGGCCAGCGCACGCAAGGCCGCGTGGCCGGCGACGGCGCGCAGGCCGGCAGTGCAGTCGTCGGCCCACGCCCGCCAGCGCACACCGGCCGAATCGCTGCGTGGCGCTGCGGCCACGTCATGAACGCCACGCAATGCCAGCGCCGACAGGGCGTAGCTGCAGGCATCGACGGCCAACGCCATCGTCGCGCCGAGCCCTTGGTACAGCCAGCCACCCAGCGCAAAGGCTGCAGCCTCCGACAGGCTGCCGGCGACCGACAACTGCGCGTTCCGGCGCGGGAGGTCGGGCGACGCTACCGTCTGCGCGATCCAGGCCGATCGCGCCAGTTGGAAGCCGGCCGTCAACAGGCCACTGGCCGCCGCCGCCAGCAGCAACATCGAAAACACCAGCCAGCCACGCCAGACGGCCAGCGCCAGAAGCGCCAGCACAGCGCAGCGCAGGCCATCGCAGGCCAACATCAGCCCGCGCTTGCCGCTGCGGTCAACGACGCCGGCGAGCAGCGGGCTGCCGAGTGCCGCGGTCACCACGTCGGCCGCCAGCAGCGCCGCCATCTGCAATGGCGTCGTGTGCAGCATGAGCGCCGCCAGCCAGGGGATCGCCAGCCGGCTGAGCATCGAACCGAAGTTCGAGATGCCCTCGGCGACGAGCACTCGCGCGAACGCGCGCGCCACCCGTGCCGCGGCCTCAACCAAAACGCACGGCGAAGATCGGCGGCAGGTGCTGCGACACGCTCTGCCACTCGTCGCCGGCGTCCGCGCTGGCCCACACGCCGCCGGTGGTGCTGCCCATCAGCAGGTGGCGACCGTCGTCGGCCACGGCAAGGCCATGGCGGTAGACGAGATCGTAGGCGTGCTGCTGCGGCAGGCCGCGCCGCAGGGTCTCGAAGGTGCGGCCGCCGTCGCGGGTTCGATTGACCACCATCGCACCTTGCACCGGCACACGCCGCTGATCGGCCTCGGCCGGAACCAACCATGCGGTGTCGGGTTCGCGCGGATGCACCGCGACAGCAAAGCCGAAGCTCGAGACGGGCACGCCATCGACCTCTTGCCACGAGTCGGCGTTGTCGGTCGAGCGCCAGACGCCGCCGTGGTGCTGGCACCAGAGGCGGTCGGGCGCTGCGGCGCAGCGCACGATGCGGTGCGCGTCCTGGATGTTGGGGTTGTCGGCCAGCTCCGGTGGCATGAAATTGGCCTTCATGCCTGTCGCAGCCAGTGCCCAGTTGACACCGTCGTCGCGCGTGATCCACGCGCCACCGCAACTGATGCCCAGCAGCAATTCACCCTTGCGCGTGGGATGCGGGCAGATCGAGTGGATGCCCGGGACGGGATAGCCTCCGCCGAACCACTCGAGCCGCTCTGGGCGTTGCCACAGCGACTCGACGAGCTGCCAGCTGCGGCCGAAATCGTGCGAGCGAAACAGGCCACCCGGCAAGGTGCCGGCCCAGACCGTGCCGTGGGCTTGCTCGAGCGACCACAACTGGACCAGCTTCCACTCCGGCCCCTGGGCGCCTTCGGGCTGTGTCGGGTACGTCGGGGCGGCCACTTCGTGCCAACTCGCGCCGGCATCGTCGCTGGCGTGAATCTTGGTGCCGTAGTGGCCGGTGGTCAGCGACGCCAGCATGCGCGCGTCGCCCGCGGACGGCGGCAGCACCATCGTCACCGGCTCGCCGAGAAAGCTGATGCGCTCGACACGCCACTGCATGCCACGCAGACGCAGCTCGAACAGGCCCTTCTTTGTCGCGATCCAGGCACGCTCGTGGCTCATGGTGGTCATCCTCCGGACAAGGCTTGCAATACATGCACGCGACTGTCGGCGCGCAGTGGGTCGGCCAGCAACACGCGCTCGTGGCAGCGCCGGCCGTCGATATAGGCCACCACGTTGGCACGCAAGTGGCCTTGGTCGTCGAGCACGTAGCCGCGCAGTTGCGGGTTGACGGCAAAGGCTGCCTCGAGCGCAGCGCGCAGCGTGAGCGCCGCAGTCTCGACCTCGGGCGTGGCCGTGAAGCGCGCGAGCTGGGGCGTGAAGAACAGGCGTGGCACGGCGCGATGATGCGCCGGCTGCGAGCGCAGGGAATCAGGGAAATTGCGCGTCGTCGCGCAATCGCGGTGCACCGCGCTTGTGCCCTCAATCGATGACTTCGGGCCAGTCGGTGTGGAAGAACTGGCCTGGTGGCTTGTCGATGCGCTCGTAGGTGTGGGCGCCGAAGAAGTCGCGCTGCGCCTGCAGCAGGTTGGCGGGCAGGCGTGCGGCGCGGTAGCTGTCGTAGTAGGCCAGCGAGGCGCTGAACGCCGGCACCGGAATGCCGTGGCGCACGGCGATGGCGACGACTTCGCGCCAGTTCTGCTGAGCCGCGTTGAGCACATCCTTGAAGAACGGCTCGAGCATCAGGTTGACCAGGGCCGGATCGGCGCGGTAGGCGTCGGTGATGCGGTTCAGGAAACGCGCGCGGATGATGCAGCCGCCGCGCCAGATGGCGGCGATGCGGCCGAGGTCGAGCCCCCAGTTCTTCTTGTCGCCCATCGTTTGATGAGGTCGAGACCCTGCGCGTAGCTGATGATCTTCGAGGCGTAGAGTGCGTCGTGCACCTGGCTCACCAGCGTCGCACGATCGCCGGCAAGTCTCGATGCCGGGCCGTGCAACACGCTGCTGGCTGCGACGCGCGCCGCCTTCTTCGACGACAGCATGCGCGCTTCGACCGCGGCGTTGATGGTGCTGATGACGACGGCGTTGTCGGCGGCGTTGATCAGGGTCCACTGGCCGGTGCCCTTCTGGCCGGCCTTGTCGAGGATCAGTTCGACGATCGGCTTGCCGGTCTCGGCGTCGCTCTGGCGCAGGGCCTTGCCGGTGATCTGGATCAGGTAGCTCTGCAGCTCACCTTCGTTCCATTCGTTGAAGACATCGGCCATCTCGTCGGTGGTGAAGCCGGCGGCCTTGAACATGGTGTAGGCCTCGCAGATCAGCTGCATGTCGCCGTACTCGATGCCGTTGTGGATCATCTTCACGTAGTGCCCGGCACCGCCGGGGCCGATGTGGATGACGCAGGGTTCGCCGTCGACCTTGGCGGCGATGCTCTCGAAGATGGGCTTCATCACCTCCCAGGTGCTGACCGGGCCGCCGGGCATGATGGCCGGGCCCTTGCGCGCGCCTTCTTCGCCGCCCGAGACGCCGGCGCCGATGAAGCGCAGGCCGCGTGCGGCCAACGCCACCGCGCCGTTCGGTGTCGGTGTAGAGGCTGTTGCCGCCGTCGATGACGATGTCGTCGTTCTCCAGCAGCGGCATGAGCTGCTCGATCACCGCGTCGACCGCCGCCCCGGCCTTGACCATCAGCATCTTGCGCGGGCGCTTCAAGGCGCCAACGAAGTCCTCCAGCGTCGTCGCGCCGCGCAGCCTCTTGCCCGGATGCTCGGCGACGAACGCCTCGGTCACCTGCGGGGTGCGGTTGTAGACCGCGACCTCGAAGCCGCGGCTTTCGACGTTGAGCACCAGGTTCTGGCCCATCACGGCCAGGCCGATCAGGCCGAAGTCGCTGCTGGACTTGCTCATGGCATCGCTCGTGCTGTTGAAGCACCGCAATTCTCGCCGCGAACGCGGCCTACGGCGCCAGGTCGCCCGCCAGCAGGGCCAGGGTTTCGGCCGCGATCGCCGAATGCGCGGGATAGTGCGTATGGTCGCAGCCGATCTTCACCTGCGCGCCGGCGCGGATCGCAGCCCGCTGCAGCGGGCTGAATTCGAAGCGCAGGAAGTGCACCGCCGAGGTCTTCTCGTCGGTGCTGCGACCGAGATCCTCGTCGGCGATGGCATAGACGCGGGCATGTCCCTCGACCTCGACGAACATGCGGTCCTCGACGCCGATCAGCCGCGCCAGTTCGCGCTTGCGCTCATGGACGTCGGGGTATTCGATCAGCATCGTCGCCTTCCAGTTGCTGCCATCGGGCACCAACGCGGCATAGGCATCGATCTCGCTCTGGATGCCGTCTTCGTCGAAGATCTTCTCGATGTGCAGCATCTCCTGGATCTGGCGCCGGATGGTCTGCTCGTCCTCGAATTGCAGCGTGATGTGCTCGCCCAGAGCGACGCTGCGTTGGCGCCGGTGGGCAATGGCTGCGGGCTTGCTGCTGTTGCGAATCTTGGCGTACGCCTCCAGCGTCAGCAGGCTGGCTCGGTTGATCGTGCCCATCTCGGCTACTCCAATCCGTAGGCCATACGCACCAGCGTCAGCGGATGGCGCAGCGCCGGCGCCGGTGCACCGGCCTGGGACATGCCCTGCGCGATGTGGTGGCCGGCCATCGGGCAGTCGCTGCTGATGACGTCGGGTGCGGTCGCGGCCATGGCCTTGAACACCGGCTGGCCGATCTTCATCGCCACCGGGTGAGTCGCCGTCTTCACGCCGTAGGTGCCGGCGTGGCCCGAGCAACGCTCGACCGTGTTGAGCACGACCTCGACCTTGCTGCCGACCAGCTTGAACATTTCTTCCGTCTTCTTGCCGATCTTCTGCACCCGGCCGTGGCACGGAATGTGGTAGCTGACCTTGCCCAGTGCGGTCTGGAAGTCGGTCTTCAGCAGGCCGTCCTTGTGGCGCGCGACGAAGTACTCGAAGGGGTCGAACATGGCCTCCTTGACGGCCTGCGTTTCGGTGCAATCGGGGAACAGCAGCGGCAGCTCCTGCTTGAACATCAAGGTGCAACTCGGCACCGCGCTGACGATGGCGTAGCCCTCCCTGGCGTAGCGCGCCAGCAGCGGAACGTTGGCTTGCTTGTGCCGCTCGACGGCATCGAGGTCGCCGAGTTCGAGCTGGGGCATGCCGCAGCACGACTCCTTGTCGACGATCGTGTACGGGATCTCGTTGTGCTCGAGCAGCTTGAGCAGGTCATGCCCGATACCCGGCTCGTTGTAGTTGATGAAGCAGGTGGCGAATACCGCCACCTTGCCGGGCGTGCGCTGGCCGTTGTTGACGACCGTCGCCCGCCCCTGGTGCGCGGCACTCCAGCGAAAACGTTGCGTCGCCAGCTCGGGCATCCAGGCTTGCGGATGCACACCGAGTGTTGCGTCCATCGCCTTGCGGGCGAGCTTGGTCTTGTTCACGGCGTTCACGGCCTGCACGACGATCGGAATGCCAGCGAAGCTGCCGTGCACGTCGGTCGAGGCCAGGAAGCGCTCGCCGGCCTTGACGCCGCCGCGTTTGAACTTGATCGCCTTGGCGCGCAGCATCAGGTGCGGGAAATCGAGTTGCCACGGATGCGGCGGCGTGTACGGACACTTCGTCATGTAGCACAGGTCGCACAGATAGCACTGATCGACGACGTTCCAGTAAGCCTCCTTCTTGACACCATGAACCTCGCCGTCGGCGGTGGCATCGACCAGATCGAACAATGTCGGAAAGCTCTGGCACAGACTGACGCAGCGACGACAGCCGTGGCAGATGTCGAACACGCGCTCCATCTCCTTGGTCGCCGCCGCTTCGTCGTAGAAGTCAGGGTTCTTCCAATCGATGGCGTGTCGGGTCGGGGCTTCGAGGTTGCCTTCGCGCATAGAACGCTTCGCAGATGAAGAACAAGGGGCACGCAGCCCCTTGTTCAAGAGGTTTGGGAGAGCTTCAGTCCACCAGCGCGTCGAGCGCCTTCTGGTAGCGGTTGGCATGTGAACGCTCGGCCTTGGCCAGCGTTTCGAACCAATCGGCGATCTCGCCGAAGCCTTCCTCGCGCGCCTGCTTGGCCATGCCCGGGTACATGTCGGTGTACTCGTGCGTCTCGCCGGCCACGGCGGCCTTCAGGTTCAGCCGGCTGCTGCCGATCGGCAGCCCGGTGGCCGGGTCGCCCACCGCCTCGAGAAATTCGAGGTGGCCGTGGGCATGTCCGGTCTCGCCCTCGGCAGTGGAGCGGAACAGCGCGGCGACGTCGTTCTGACCCTCGATGTCGGCCTTGTTCGCGAAATACAGATAGCGGCGGTTGGCCTGCGATTCGCCAGCAAAGGCGTCCTTCAGGTTCTGCTCGGTCTTCGATCCTTTCAAGCCCATGTCGCTCTCCTTTGGTGGCAATCGGCGTGCATCAAACGGTACCGCACGCAACGCGTGGCGGCCAATGCAATGCTGCTATTCACAACATAGTAAATGGCTATTTATTGACCACGCTCAATAGCGTGGCTTTCTTTGCCCCGCCGGTCACTCGGTCAGCCATTGCACGACACGCCGGCGCAACGCTCCTTGCGATTCGACAAGTTCGTCGAGCACGCTGAAGTGATTGCGCCCAGGCAGTTCCTCGCACACCGGCACCGCGGCACTGCCCCAGCAATCGCGGATGAGGCGGTTCTGGCGCAGGAATTCGTCACTCTCGAGCGCGCCGACCACGCTCGCCAGTCGCGCACCCGCGGGTGCCGTAAAGCGCGCGGGGCTGGTGCGCGAAATCACGTCGGGCGTCAACCGTAGGTCGATTTGAAGCGACGGCGCGGCGGCTATCGGCGCCAGGTCGTACAGCCCGGAGATCGACACCGCGCGACGCACGAGCCGCGGTGGCAGGTCGGGCGCCAGGCGCCGCCCATCGCAGGCCAGCAGCATCGCGGCCAGATGCCCGCCCGCCGAGTGTCCGGCAACGACCAGACGCGCGGCATCGGCACCATAGCTCGCCGCGTTGCGGTGCACCCACGCCAGCGCGTGTGCGGATTGCAGTGCGATCGTGTCGACCGTCACTGCCGGGCACAGCGAATAGTTCGGCACCACGACCATCGCGCCGGCTTCGACGAACGGCAAGGCCACGAACGAGTGGTCGGACTTGTCGAGCGATCGCCAGTAACCGCCGTGGATGAACACCAGCACCGGTGCGTCGGCGCGTGCCGCAGGGAACACGTCCAGCGCCACCGCTTCGCCTGCAATGAACGGGATGTCGAGATCGCAGCGCAGTTGCGAGCGCGCCTGCGCCGACTCGTTGCGCCAGCGCTCGAAGTACTGGGCAAACTCCGGCACGCGGCGCCGGTTGTTGTACTGCAGGTCATGCCAGGCTGCATCGTGCATCACCGCGTTTTCGCCACTGTCGCTCATGTTTGCCCTCCAGACACCCCACGCTGTCACAGCACGCGGCAGGTTGTCAACAACGCGCGATAGAATTCGCGCCGTTCGTGGGGACGTAGCTCAGCTGGGAGAGCGTCGCGTTCGCAATGCGAAGGTCGGGAGTTCGATCCTCCTCGTCTCCACCATTCCGACATCCACGGATGTCCCGGAAGATCCCAAGAAGTCCGAAAGCCCTAGAGAAATCAACGCTCTAGGGCTTTTTCTTGTCCCGGCTGGATCCACGCCGTCCCCCTACTTCCGAGTTCACATTGCAGTAAATATCGCAGTAACTGCAAAATTGCCTGTCTTCGCGAAGCGGCGTTACTGCATGGCCCACCACCTCATTCCATCGAACGCGACCATCAAGGCACTGAAGCCGGGCGATCCGCGACGGCGCTTGAGCGATGGCGCAAGCATGTACCTCGCTTTCTCCTGTGGACGCAGTCGCAGGTGCGCACGCAGGCGTCCGCGGCCTCAGTCTGCTGACGAGTCGCGACGGTGGCAGGCGCAGATTGCACGACGATTATCCAAAGCGTGTCGCGATAAGGCTCGGACTGTCCGACCCTTGGCAAAGCGCACTTTGAGTTGGCTCGAGTGACGCGACAGCTCGCACGTTCCTCTCAGGTTGGTACGCTGTGACCGGGTGGCACCGATGTCAATCCATTGCCACCCCGCAAGGCCCCAGGTCACTGAGGTATCGGGTTTACGCCGTTCGCTCTTCGTGCTTGACGGGCTTGATCCTTTTCAATGCGGGCCTCGCGCTCTTCTGCGTGTTCCACAGGTCGTGAGCCGCCTGCATACCTAGCCACACGCTCGCCCGGCCGCCGTGGTCGACACCGAGCCAACGCTCAATGCGCAGCGCCATCTCTGGCGAGAGACCAGCCCGGCCGTTGAGTACGCGCGATAGCGCTGCGCGAGTTACGCCAAGCTGCTTGGAAGCTTCAGTCACGTTCAGGCCGAGCGCCGGCAATACGTCCTCACGCAGCGTCTCGCCGGGGTGGGGCGGGTTGTGCATCTTCATCGTCATCGTACTTCTCTCAATGGTAGTCCTGGTAATTCACAATCACTGCATTGGTGCCATCAAACTTGAAGGTAAGTCGCCAGTTGCCACTGACCCACACGGACCAGTGCCCCGCCTGATCGCCTTTCAGCGGGTGCAGGTTCCAGCCCGGCACACTCATATCGCGCGGCTCCGATGACCTGTCGAGCTGGGCAAGCTGGCGCCGCAGCCGAGCGGCAGGTGCAGGTTGAATTCCCGCTTTGCTGCCAGTCGTGAAAAAAAGCTTGCAGACCCTTGTGAGCGAAGGAATTGATCACGCCGCACAGTGTATAGCGTAGCTGCTCAGGTTGCAATCCTGCTTGCGCGCCAACCGGCATCAACAAAGTGAGGAACCAATTCGCGACCGTTGTGCTGGTCAAATACGACGGCAAGGTCCCCTGATGCGCAGGTGTGCTGGTGCAGGAACTCTTACAGGAACTGCCACCTTTCGGATCCCGTCAAGCGAGGCGCCGCCTGGCTTTTCATGTCGTTTTCGATCCTCTCGTCTTACGACATCCACGGATCTCCCAGAAGATCCGAAAGAGTCCGAAAGCCCTAGAGAAGTCAACGCTCTAGGGCATTTGCTTGTCCCACGCGGTCCATTGGAATCTCACTACTTCCGAGTTCACATTGCAGGAACTTCCGCAAGAACTACAGAATTTGTCGAAATGACGCTTCGGAGTTCCTGCATGGCCCATCACCTCATCGCTTCCAACGCAACGATCAAGTCCATCAAGCACATCGACGTCCGCGGCCGCTTGGCGGATGGCGCCGGCCTTTACCTTCGGCTCTTCACACAGGCAGCAGATAGCGCAGGCCGAGCGCCTTGTTCCCGAAATTACGGTCCTTGGTGACCGCGGTTTGTAGGTACGTTGCTACAATTGGAAGAAAGGGGCTAAGCCATGACGCTAACAACGCTTTCTAGCCGAGAGTTCAATCAAGACACGAGCAAGGCCAAGAAGGCCGCCAAGAGTGGGCCTGTGTTCATCACCGACCGCGGCCGCCCGGCACATGTTTTGCTGAGCATCGACCATTACCAGTCCCTCGTTGCACCGGCGGCCAGCATCATTGATCTGCTGGCGACGCCGGGTGCAGAGAAGGTCAGGTTCATTGCTCCACGCGTTCGCAAACTGGCCAAAGCAGCGGATCTGCGGTGATGTTTCTGCTGGATACGAACGTTGTTTCGGAGCTGCGCAAAGCCAAGGCGGGCAAGGCCCATCCCCGCGTTTCCGCGTGGGCAACCAAAGTCCCTGCCGGCAGCCTCTACTTGTCGGCGGTCACCGTGCTGGAACTGGAGATGGGCGTCCTTCCGATCGAACGGCGTGACCAGACGCAAGGAGCGGTACTTCGCAGGTGGTTCGATGGTCACGTACTGCCGGCGTTCGCCGGTCGGGTGTTGGCGGTCGATACGGCCGTGGCGCTGCAGTGCGCGCGCCTGCATGTGCCGGACAAACTGAGCGAGCGCGACGCGATGATTGCAGCGACGGCGTTGGTACACGGCATGACCGTCGTCACGCGAAACGTGGCCGATTTCGAGCCCAGCGGTGTGCCCGTTCTCAACCCTTGGCTCGCGTAACTGCTCGCGCTTCCTTGCCGATGCAGGAAGTCCAATCAGGATGACAACCACCTGATCGAACTCGCAGTCACCGCGCTAGCCGATGCGACAGTGACGCGCAACCTGCGCGATGTTTCGCGAGGAGATTTGAATTTTCCGTCGCTCAAGGTGTTGACACCTGAGCAATGCCTGGAGATCTTCCCATGTCCACGTTGACGATCCGTCTGCCCGACGACAAGTTCAGCATCAACAAGCTGATGGACGAACTCGCTACCGGTGCGCTGGCCAACTACGACGCCACGGTGCGCTTCGAGACTCGGGCGGTTTGTGGCAATCCCAAGCGCCCGTTGGCGCTGCTCGACAAGCTGAATCGTGCAGGTTGAGGTGCCCCTGATGCACTGATCTGCCGTTGCAGGAACTATTGCAGGAACTGCCAACTGTGTGATGTCATGAAACGAGGCTCCGCCGGCCTTTGCGAGGAGTTTTCGATCCTCCTCGTCTCCACCACTTGGATCTGTTGCCTTGCGCGATAGGGTCGGCCTTCACCTGATGACGCGCATCGACAGGTCGATCGCCTGCACGTCCTTGGTCAACTTGCCGACCGAGATGCGGTCGACGCCGGTGGCGGCAAACTGACGAATGCTGGCCAGATCGACGCCGCCCGAGATCTCGAGCAGCGCGCGGCCGCCGTTCAAGGCCACCGCATGGTGCATGTCGTCTAGCGTGAAGTCGTCGATCAGCACATTGGTCGCGCCGGCATCGAGCGCCTGCTGCAACTCGTCCAGGTTCTCGACCTCGATCTGGATGCCGACGCCGGCATTGAGCGCGCGCGCTGCCACGAGCGCTGCGGCAATGCCGCCGGCCGCCGCGATGTGGTTTTCCTTGATCAGGATGCCGTCCCACAAGGCCATGCGGTGGTTCGTGCCCACCCCCCACACGCACCGCGTATTTCTGCGCCTGTCGAAGGCCGGGCAGCGTTTTTCTGGTGTCCAGCACCACGCAGCCTTTCGGATTCGGCGAGGCGCCGTCGATCGCCTGCGCATAGCGGCGTGTCACGCTCGCCACCCCTGAAAGCAATTGCAGGAAATTCAGCGCCGGCCGCTCGGCGCTGAGCAGCGCGCGCGCGTCGCAATCGATGCGGCAGACCACCGTGTCGCAAGCCACGGCAGCGCCTTCGTCCACCAGCCATTCGACGCTGGCACCGCTGTCCAAGGCCTTGATGCAGCCATCGAACCACGGCCGGCCGCAGATCACCGCGGCCTGTCTGGCAAGTACATGGGCACGCGCATGTTGCCTCGCGCGCACCAGCTGCGCGGTCCAGTCTCCGCGGCCGATGTCCTCCATGAGTGCATCGCGCACGTTGCGTGCAATGGCTTGTTGCAGGCTCTCGTTGTATTCGAAGGTCATGGTCGCGACCGGCTGCCGTGTTCGACCGCCATTTCAACACCAAGCCGGGTTCAGGCCATCCCGGCTAGGGTGATGCCCCGAGGGCGGCATTCGGCCTATGCGATATATTCCCGGCCTTCGCAGCGCAGGTCGCTGCGATCGGATTTGGCAATGTCGGCTGCTGCAACGGCCCAAAAGGCTGTTGGCATGCACACAGAGCGTTCATGCAGCGCGACGTCTGGAGGATTGGTTTGAATTACGCCGAGCAACAACGCGATCCCGCAAAGCACGCGGTCGGCATCGGCGTCGTCATCGTGATGCACTTGATACTGGGCTACGCGCTGCTCAACGGCCTGGCGCGGACCGTGATCGACGTCATCAAGGGCCCGATCGAGACCAAGATCATCGAGGAGACCAAGCCGCCACCGCCGCCGCCGGAAAACCTGCCACCGCCGCCCAAGTTCGCGCCGCCACCACCGAGCTTCGTGCCGCCGCCGGAGGTCGTGATCAATGCGCCGCCAACGCCGGCGCCGAGCATCACCACGACCGCCATCGCGCCGCCGCCCACCGCGGTGGTGATCGCGCCGGCACAGCCTGAAGCCCCGCCCGCGCCGCCGCGTGTTGCCGCGCGCCCGGCGGTGGCCAATGCGAAGGACTGCGCGCCAGGCCCCGAGGACTACCCTGCGGCCGCGATCAAGGAAGAGGCGACCGGAACCACGGTCATTCGCTTCTCGATCGATGCGACGGGCAAGCTGGCGAGCGCGAACGTCGTCAAGTCTGCCGGCGCATCGCGCGCGCACAAGGCCCTCGACCGTGTCGCGCTGCAAAAGCTCAGCGAGTGCAAGTTCAGGCCCGGCAACGACGAGAATGGCCGCCCGATCGGGGCCACCGTTGATGTCGAGTATGTCTGGAAGCTGAGCTGACGCGCACCGCGCCGGTCGATTCGAAGTTTTCTTTACCAGCGCGGCTCGAACAAACCACGCGCGCCTGTTCTCTGGAGGAACCATGCCCTTTTTCAAATCTGCCCGCGCGCCGTTTGCTGCCGCGTTGATTGCCGTGGCCAGCGTGGCCTCGGGCCTGCCCGGCGCCGCACTGGCCCAGGCGTCGGCGCCCGCCGCCGACGCCGCAGCGGCTGCAACCGCGCCGGCGCCCGTCGCGGCACCGGCGCCGGCCACGGCACCGACGATTTCCAAGGAAACCGTCGACAACCCCTACGGATTGAAGGCGCTGTGGACGCAGGGTGACTTCGTCGCCCGCGGCACGCTGATCATCCTGGTCATCATGACGATGGGCAGCTGGTACATCATCTTCACCAAGCTGTTCGAGCAGCGCAAGCTGATCAGGAGCGCCAAGGCGGCCGACAGAGCTTCTGGACCGCGGGCTCGATCAAGAAGGGCATCGAACGGCTCGACGAAGGCAGCGCGTTCCGCTACATCGCCGAAAGCGGGCTCAAGGCCAGCGACCACCACGAAGGCACGCTGGTCGAGACAGATCGACAAGCACACCTGGATCAGCGATGAGCGTGCAGCGCGCGGTCGACAACATCCAGAGCCGGCTGCAGGACGGCCTGGCGTTCCTGGCCACGGTGGGCTCGACCGCGCCGTTCGTCGGCCTGTTCGGCACCGTCTGGGGCATCTACCACGCGCTCGACCGCGATCGGCATCGCCGGCCAGGCGTCGATCGACAAGGTCGCCGGCCCGGTGGGCGAGGCGCTGATCATGACGGCCTTCGGCCTGGCGGTCGCGGTGCCCGCGGTGATGGGCTACAACTGGCTGATCCGCCGCAACAAGGTGGTGATGGAACGCGTGCGCGCCTTCTCGCGGCGACCTGCACAACGTGCTGCTGGCCGGCAAGCGCTGAGCCATCCACCCGCTGATCCGCGAGGAGCACCGCCCATGGCCATGAACATCGGCCTCGCGACGACGACGACGAAGACCAGATGAACTCCACCATCAACACCACGCCGCTGGTGGACGTGATGCTGGTGCTGCTGATCATCTTCCTGATCACGATTCCGGTGGTGACGCAGAGCGATCCAGCTCGAGCTGCCCAAGGAGCGCAACGTCCCGACGCAGACCAAGCCGGAGAACATCGTCATCGCGGTCAACCGGGACGGCGACGTCTACTGGGGCACGCGAGCGCCTGCCCGACATCGAGACGCTGGTCACCGGCTGAAGAAGGTGTCGGTCAAGGAGCCGCAGCCCGAGGTGCACATCCGCGGCGACGGGGAGGTGCGCTACGAAGCGGTCGGCCGCGTGGTCGTGGCCTGCCAGCGCGCCGGCATCTCCAAGGTCGGCTTCATCACCGAACCGCCGGCCGGCACCGGTCACACGCTGAGGAGCACGACACATGGCGATGCAAGTGGGCTCCAGCCGGCGGCGACGACGAGCTGATGATCGACATCAACACGACGCCGCTGATCGACGTGATGCTGGTGCTGCTGATCATGTTCATCATCACGATCCCGATCCAGACGCACGCGGTCAAGATGAACATGCCGATGCGCCGAGCGCGCCGCCGCCCAAGCCGCCGGAGATCGTGCGCATCGACGTCGACTTCGACGGCACCATCGGCTGGAACGGCGAGGTGGTGGACGACCGACGACAGCTCGAGGCGCGCCTGCGCGCAGGTGGCCGCCGAGCCCGACCAGCCCGAGGTGCACCTGCGCCCGAACAAGCTCGTGACCTACAAGGTGGTGGCCATGGTGATGGCCAGCGCGCAGCGCCTGGGCGTGACCAAGATCGGCCTGGTCGGCAACGAGCAGTTCTATGAACTGACGTCGCGATCCCCGACGACTGCGCCGCGCCGGATCCGGGCGTGCTGAGGCGCGGCCCACTGGCTGCGGCTCTGGCACTGCCTGGTGAGCGCTCGCCGCGCGCGCGCGCAGGGCGTGCGCCCCGAGGTCGGCAAGCCGCTGCAACAGGCCAGCGACCTGCTGAAGGCCGGCAAGGCCAAGGACGCGCTGGCCAAGGTGCGCGAGGCCGACGCGGTGCAGCGGCAAGACACCGACCGAGCAGCTGATGATCGACCGCATGAAGGGCGCCGCGGCACAGCGCGCCGGCGACATCGCCACCGCCATCCAGGCCTTCGAGGCGGTCATGGCCTCGGGCAAGCCTTGCCGGGCCTGAGCAGGCGCAGGTGGCCGAGTCGCTGGCCTTTGCCTATTCGCAGCAGAAGGACTGGCCCAAGACCACCGAGTGGGTGCAACCGCGCACGCGCCGCCGGCGGCAACAGCCCGCAATTGAAGCAGTTGCAGGCCTACGTGCAAGCCAGAGCGGCGACTACGGCGCGATCGCGAAGGACGCGCAGGCCGCAGGTCGACGCCGCCGAGCAGGCCGGCCGCAGGCCGGACGAGGGCGACCTGCTGCGCCTGGCCGATGCCCAGCAAGCGCGCAGCAACAACCACGGCGCCTAGCCGCCACGCTCGACAAGCTGGTCGATACTACCCGAAGAAGGACTACTGGATCGCCTACCTGGCGCAGCTGCCGCGCAAGCCCGGCTTCGCCGACCGCTTCGCGCTCGACGTGATGCGCCTGAAGCTGGCCACCGGCACCTGACAGCAAGACCGACGACTACATGGAGATGGCGCAGCTCGCGCTGCAGGCCGGCTACCCGGCCGAGGCCAAGGCGATCATCGACAAGGGCTTCGCCGCAGGCGCGCTGGGCACGGGCGCCGAAGCCGAGCGCCACAAGCGCCTGCGCGACCTGGCCGTCAAGCAGGAGGCCGAGAGCGCGGCCGGCATCGCGCAGGCAGCGCATCGAGCGCCGCCGCGAGAGCAGGCAACGAACTGGTCCAGGTCGGCTACGTCTACGTCACGATGGGCCAGGTCGACAAGGGCATCGCGCTGATCGAGCAAGGCATCGCCAAGGGCGGCCTGAAGCGCCCCGACGACGCCAAGCTGCGACTGGGCCTGGCGCAGCTGCAGTCGCGGCAAGAGCAAGGCCAAGGCGCGTGCAGACGCTGCGCAGCGTGCAGGGCAGCGACGGCGCCGCCGACATCGCCCGGCTGTGGCCGTGGTGGTCCAGCAGCAGGGCTGAGCTCCGGGCGCGGCCGCCGGCACTGCGGCGCCTAGAATGGCCGCCATGCGCACGGCCTGCCCGAGTTCGTCGAGGACCGCGGGGCCGGCCTCTTCGCCATCGACACCGGGTTCGACCGCCCGCGCTTCGACGCCGCCTACCTGGTGGTCGACAACGGCCGCGCGGCGTTCATCGACACCGGCACCAACCATGCCGTGCCGCGCTTGCTGGCCGCGCTGGAGGCGCTCGGCCTGACGCGCGACGCGGTCGACTGGGTGATCCCGACCCACGTGCACCTCGACCATGCCGGCGGCGCGGGCCTGCTGATGCAGTCGCTGCCGACGGCGACGGATGGTGGTGCACCCGCGCGGCGCACGCGCACATGATCGACCCGAGCGCGCTGGTATGCAGGGCGCGCTCGCGGTCTACGGCGCGGCGGAGATGGAGCGCTCCTACGGCACCGCCGATGGCGGTCGATGCGGCGCGCGTGCGCGTCAGCCATGACGGCATGGACCACGGTGCTCGGTGGCGACGCGCATGCTGGAGCTGATCGACACCCCGGGCCACGCGCGGCATCACCATTGCATCTGGGATGCCGCGACACGTGGCTGGTTCACCGGCGACACCTTCGGCTCCTCGTACCGCGAGTTCGGCACTGCGCGCGGCGCCTGGATATTCCCCAACACGGTGCCGGTGCAGTTCGACCCGCCGGCCTGCGCGATTCGGTGCAACGCCTGCTGTCGTTCGACCCGGCTGCGTGTACGTCACGCACTACGGCCGGCTGGGTGACGTGCCGCGGCTGGCCACGCGTGTGCTCGCCATGCTCGCTGCGATGGTGGCCGTCGGCCTGCGCGAACGCGACGCGCCACAGCGCCATGCCGCACTCAAGCGCGAGTTGGCGGCGCTGTACGCGGCGAGCCTGGCCGAACATGGTGTCGATTTGGCGCGCAACCCGCTGTCGCTGCTGGCGATGGACGTCGAACTCAACGCGCAAGGCATTGGCGGTTGGCTGGACCGCGAAGCGCGCAAGGAAGCCAAGGCATGAGCAACGAAGTCCGTTTCGGCCTCACCGGCCGCGTGATCGTGATCACCGGCGCGCGCACAGGGCATCGGCGCGGCCTGCGCGCGCCGCCTCGTCGCCGATGGCGCCAGCGTGGCACTGTGGGACGTGGACGACGCGCGCGGCGCTGCGCTGGCCGCATCGCTCGTCGCCGGCGGCGCCCGGGCGAGCTACTGCCACTGCAATGTCGCCAGCCAGGCCGATGTCGACGCCGCGCTGGCCGCCACGCTGGCGGCGATGGGTCGGCTCGACGGGCTGGTCAACAACGCCGGCATCTTCAAGTCCGCGCCATTCCTCGACATCAGCGAAGCCGACTGGGACGCCGTGATCGCGGTCAACCTGAAGGGCGAGTTCCTGGTCGGCCAGGCGGTGGCACGGCAGATGGTCGCGCAGGGCGGCGGTGGCGCGATCGTCAACATGAGTTCGGTCAACGCGCACGCTGACGATCGCCAGCATCGCCAGCTACAACGCCAGCAAGGGCGGCATCGACCAGCTGACACGGGTGATGGCGCTGGCGCTGGCCGACCACGGCATTCGCGTCAACGCCGTGGCGCCCGGCACCATCGCCACCGAACTCGCGCGCCAAGGCCGTGCTGACGAGCGACGAGGCCAAGGCCCGCATCCTGAGCCGCACGCCGCATGAAGCGCCTGGGCGAGCCGGCCGAGATCGCCGATGTGGTCGCATTCCTGCTCAGCGACGCGGCCAGCTACATGACCGGCGAGATCGTGCTCGTCGACGGCGGGCGCATGACCTTGAACTACGTCGTTTGAGCCTCGAGGCCTTCGCGGTCAGCACCGGCGTCGTCGCGCTCGGTGAGATGGGCGACAAGACGCAACTGCTGGCCCTGCTGCTGGCGGCGCGGTTTCGCGCGCCGCGGCCGATCATCCTGGGCATCCTGGTCGCCACGCTGGCCAATCACGCCCTGGCCGCTGCGCTCGGTGCCTGGCTGACGCAATTGGTCGATCCGCTGTGGCTGCGCTGGGGCCTGGGCGCGTCGTTCATCGTCGTGGCGCTGTGGATGCTGGTACCCGATCAGGTCGACGCCAGTGCCGAGGGTGCCGCGCGCTCGCATCTGGGTGTCTTCGGCGTCACGGTGGTCGCCTTCTTCCTGGCCGAGATGGGCGACAAGACCCAGATCGCGACGGTCATGCTCGCTGCGCGCTACCAGGCGCTGGTGACCGTCACCGCCGGCACCACGCTGGGCATGATGATCGCCAACGTGCCTGCGGTACTGGTGGGCAACAAGGTCGTCACGTTCGTGCCGATCGCCTGGGTCCACCGCATTGCGGCCGCGGTGTTCGCTGCCATCGGCGTGCTCGTGCTGGCCGGCGCGGGCGCGTAGATTTATGCTTGCACAGTGAACCCACCCTCGACCCTGCTGTCACTGCAAGGCGGCTGCCTGTGCGGCCACGTGCGCTACCGCGCCTCACCCGACCACCGCGAGGGCTACTACTGCCATTGCCGGATGTGCCAACTGGCCTTCGGCAACACCCGCGCCGCGTACATGAACCTGCGCAAGGCCGAGGTCGAGTGGCAACGCGCACCGGCCTATTACGCCTCGTCGAAGATCGCGCGCCGTGGCTTTTGCAGCCGCTGCGGCACCCCGCTGTCATTCGAATTCCTCGACAGCGAGCGGATGGATCTGTCTGTCGGCAGCCTCGACGATCCATCGCTGATCAAACCGAGCGAACACTTCGCGGTCGAGTCGCGCCTGGCCGCCTGGCATGCGCCCGACGGCCTGCCCGAGGCGCGGCTCGATGCCAATGCGCGCATCGTGCAGCGCTGGCGCGAAGCCTATGGCGATGACGTGGTTCCCGGCCTTGCTACGGCCCGAGGCACGCCATGACGGCCGCGCGGCTGGCGCAGTGGCAGGCCGAGGAGGCCGCAGTGCGCGCGCGCCAGACCCGCCCCGCGGGCGTGATCACGCCCACCGAGGCGCTCGGCCGGCCGGGCCTGGACGTGCTGCGTGACCTGATCGGCGGCCGCCTGCCCGCAGCACCGATTGCCGAAGTGTTGGACTTCATATTGCTGCATGTGGCACCGGGAGAAGCGGTGTTCCAGGGTCGCCCGGGCCCGCGCTTCATGAACCCGATGGGTGGCTTGCATGGCGGCTGGTACGCAACCCTGCTCGACTCGGCGCTCGGCTGCGCGGTGCACACGACGATGCAGCCCGGCCGCGCCTACACCACGCTGGAGTTGAAGCTGAACCTCGTGCGTGCGATCGGCCCGGAAGTGCCATTGGTGCGCGCTGAGGGCCGCACGATTCACGTCGGCCGCCAGACGGCCACCGCCGATGGCAGGCTGGTCGGCGCCGACGGCAAGCTTTACGCCCACGCCAGCACCACCTGCCTGATCTTCGATCTGCCCTCGCGTGCGGCCGGCTGATGCAGGCGCCACAATCAGAACCATGAAATACCTGCACACCATGGTCCGCGTGACCGACATCGAAACGTCGCTGCGCTTTTACCGCGACGCGCTCGGCCTTGAACTGGTCTCGCGCAAAGACAACGAGGCCGGGCGCTTCACGCTGGTCTTTCTGGCCGCGCCCGGCGACCACGATGCGCAGGTCGAGCTGACCTACAACTGGCCCAAGGATGGCGTTGGCGAGGTCTACGGCGGCGGGCGCAACTTCGGCCACCTGGCCTATGCGGTCGACGACATCTACGCCGCCTGCCGGCGACTGATGGACCACGGCGTGACCATCAACCGGCCGCCGCGCGACGGCCGCATGGCCTTCGTGCGTTCGCCCGACCACATCTCGATCGAATTGCTGCAGGCCGGGCCCGCGCTCGCGCCGGCCGAACCCTGGTCGTCGATGCCCAACATCGGCGCCTGGTAGCCATGTACCTGCCCAGACACTTCGAACAGAAGGACCCGGCCGTCCTTGCCGCGGCGATGCACGAGCATCCGCTGGCCACCTTGGTGATCGTGACGCCTGCCGGGCCGACGGCCGACCTGATCCCGCTCGAGTACCACCCGCAACTGGGACCGCACGGCACGCTGCGCGGTCACGTGGCGCGTGCCAACCCGCTCTGGCGCCACGCCGGCGCCGCGGCGCTGGCGGTCTTTCACGGCCCGCAAGCCTATGTCTCGCCGAACGGATACCCGAGCAAGCGCGAACACGGCAAGGTCGTGCCGACCTGGAACTACACCATGGTGCAGGCACGCGGCACGCTGCGCGCGGTGGACGAAGCACCCTGGCTGAGGGCCCTCGTTGGTCGCCTCACCGAGCGGCACGAGTCGACGCTGCCCGCGCCTTGGGCCGTCAGCGACGCGCCGGACGACTACGTGCAAACGATGCTCGGCGCGATCGTCGGCATCGAGATCGAGCTCACGTCGCTGGTCGGCAAGTGGAAGGTCAGCCAGAACCGCGATGCGGCCGATCGCGCCGGCGTCGCCGCTGCGCTCGGCGCGCACCCGATGGCTGCGCTGGTGCGCGGCGGATCAGCGTAGGGCGCTGGCCTCGCGCGCCAGACGCGTGATGCGGGCCCAGTCGCCGCTGTCCATCGCGTCCGCCGGCGTCAGCCACGAGCCGCCACAGACCTTGACGTTGGGCAGCGACAGGAATTGCGGCGCCGTCTCGGCGGTGATGCCGCCGGTGGGGCAAAACGCGACGTCGGGGAACGGACCGGCCAGCGCGCGCAGCATGCCGGTGCCACCCGCCGCCGTGGCCGGGAAGAACTTCAGGAACCCGAGGCCGTCGGCGTTGGCGGCCATCACCTCGCTGGCCGTGGCCACGCCCGGCAGCAGCGGCAGCGCCACGTCATGGCAGGCCGCGCCGATCAGACTGGTATAGCCCGGGCTGACGCCGAATTGGCAGCCGGCATCGCGCGCAGCGCGCACGTCGGCCACCGTGCGCAAGGTGCCGGCGCCGACGATGGCTTCGGGCACCTCGCGCGCGATCGCCTCCATGCAGGCCAGCGCCACCGGCGTGCGCAACGTCACCTCGAGCACACGCACGCCGCCGGCCAGCAGCGCGCGCGCCATCGGCACCGCGTGCTCGAGGCGCTGCAGCACGATGACCGGAATCACCGGGCCGAGCGCAACGAGTGCCAATGTGTCCTTGATCATGCGTGCATCCTTCAAAGCCAGGTGCAGGCGCCCTGTTCCGCGCTGGTGACATTCTTGCGCATGCCGGCGAACAGCTCGCGGCCCAGACCATGGCCGTTGGCATCGACATGTTGCCGACTCATCTGCACCGGATCACGCGCCGCCCATATCGCTTCATCGACAAGCACATCGAGCGTGCCGGCGACGGCATCCAGGCGAATGCGGTCGCCGCTCGCGACCTTGGCCAACGCGCCGCCGGCCTGCGCCTCGGGGCTGACGTGGATCGCTGCCAGCACCTTGCCAGACGCGCCGCTCATGCGGCCATCGGTCACCAGCGCGACCTTGAAACCCTTGCGCTGCAGCACGGCCAGCGGCGGCGTCAGCTTGTGCAGCTCGGGCATGCCGTTGGCGCGCGGCCCCTGGAAGCGCACGACCGCGACGAAGTCGCGCTCGAGCGCACCGGCATTGAATGCCGCCAGCAGTGCGTCCTGGTCTTCGAACACCAGTGCCGGCGCCTCGACGATCCAGCGGTCCTCGGGCACCGCGCTGGTCTTGATCACGGCACGGCCGAGGTTGCCCTGCAGCAGGCGCAGGCCGCCGCTCGGACTGAACGGCCGCGCGGCGGGACGCAGGATGGTGTCGTCGCCGCTGTCTGCTGGCCAGGCATGCCATTGCAGTGCCCCTGTGGCCGGATCCAGGGCCGGTTGGCCGGCGTAGGCAGCCACGCCGCGTTCGCTGGCCGTCAGCACGTCGGCGTGCAAGAGCCCGGCGTCGAGCAGTTCGCGCAGCACGAAGCCTGGGCCGCCCGCGGCCTGGAACTGGTTCACGTCGGCGCTGCCGTTGGGATAGACGCGCGCCAGCAGCGGCACCGCAGCGGACAGATCGGAGAAATCGGTCCAGTCGATGGTGATGCCGGCCGCCCGCGCCACCGCCACCCAGTGGATCAGGTGATTGGTCGAGCCACCGGTGGCCAGCAACGCGACCATCGCGTTGACGATGCAGCGCTCGTCGACCAGTCGGCCGATCGGCACGAAACGCCGGCCGTTCGTCATGCCGAGCACCGTGCGCACCGCCTCGCGCGTCAGCGCCTCGCGCAGCGCTGCATGCGGATGCACGAAGGCCGCACCCGGCACGTGCAGGCCCATCGCTTCGAGCAGCATCTGGTTGCTGTTGGCGGTGCCGTAGAAGGTGCAGGTACCCGCGCCGTGGTAGGCCGCGCCTTCGGCGTCCAGCAACTCGGCGCGCCCGACCAGGCCCTGCGCGGCACGCTCGCGCACTTTGGACTTGTCGCTGTTCGACAGACCCGAGCTCATCGGCCCGGCGGGCACGAACACGCAGGGCAAGTGGCCGAAGTGCAGCGCACCGATCAGCAGGCCCGGCACGATCTTGTCGCACACGCCGAGCAGCAGCGCGGCGTCGAACACATCGTGCGCCAACGCGATCGCAGTGCCCATCGCAATGGTGTCGCGCGAGAACAGGCTCAGCTCCATGCCCGGCTGGCCCTGCGTGACGCCGTCGCACATCGCCGGCACGCCGCCGGCCACCTGCACCGTGGCGCCGAGCCTGTGCGCCTCGTCGCGGATCAGTGCCGGGAAGCCCTCATACGGCTGGTGCGCCGACAGCATGTCGTTGTAGGCGGTGACGACGGCGATGTGCGGCGCGCGCTCGGCGACGATCCTCAACTTGTCGTTGGCCGGCAGCGCGGCCAATGCATGCGCCACGTTGGCGCAACCCAGCCGATCGGTGCCGCGCGGACGGGCTGCCATGGCGCCACCTGCGCCAGGTAGGCGCGGCGCAGCGGCGCGCTGCGCTCGCGAATGCGCGCGGTGACTTCGAGCAGGGCGGCATGCATGGTGTAGGGCGTGGATGTAACCGACATTCTCATTTTCGAGTAATAAAATTACAACGTCAATGGCCATCGGTGTCATCATCGCGGCGCATGGAGCCGCCCTACGACGACACGGTCCGCGTGCCACCACTGCGTGACCCACAGGCATTGCTGGTGCGCGCGCGCCACGAATGGGGTGGCCACAGGGATCTGTGGATCTTCGGCTACGCCTCCCTGCTGTGGCGACCCGAGTTCGAATTCAAGGAGCACCTGGCAGCCCGGGTGCATGGCTGGCATCGCGCGCTGCGCATGGCCTCACGCGTCAACCGCGGCACACCGGAGCGGCCGGGACTGGTGTTCGCGCTGCTGCCGGGCGGCTCATGCCACGGTGCGGTGTACCGCATTGCGCAGGACCATGCGGCGGCCGAACTGGAGCGGCTGTGGCGCCGCGAGATGCCGACCGGCGTCTACGACCCACGCTGGCTCGCCTGCCGTACCGCCCAGGGAAACGTGCAGGCGCTGGCCTTCACCTTGTCGCGCCGCAGTCCGCAGCACCTGGGTCGCGTCCCCGACGCGCAGATGCTCGACATCCTGCGGCACGCCCGTGGCCGCTATGGCACCACGCTCGAGTACCTGCTCAAGACGGCACGGGCCCTGCAGGAACGCGGCGTGCGCGACCGCGAGATCGAGCGTCTGGTCGCGCTGGCGCGCCGGCACCGATTGGCGTGACAAGCCACCGCGCGGCGTCCGCCACGGCAGCTCTGCGCGGTCCCGCCAGCGATCGACCTCAGCGCTGCGGCCGTGTGCGCCGGGCAGGTTCCGCGCTGGCACCCTGACCGGCCCGCAGCGCGGCCAGATCCTGCACGGTGTCGATATCGATCAGCATGCCCGGGTCGTCGACCTCGACGGCTTGTGCCGGGTAGCGTGCAACCAGCCGGCGCGCACCCTCGTCTCCCGTCAGGGCGGTCAGTTCTGAATACAGCTCGGCGGCAAAGCCGACCGGATGTCCGCGCATGCCGCGGTATTGCGCGTAGGCCACGGCATGCGTGGCGAGCGCCTGGGCCACCCGTTGCAGCGTGGTCGGTTGCACGCGCGGCATGTCGGCCGGCAGCACCAGCCAGCCCGACGCGTCGGCACGCGCCGAAACGCCGGCCGCGATGGAGTCCCCCATGCCACGGTTGCGCTGCGGCGGCAGGACCACGACATCGCGTGCCGCCACCTGCTGGCGCGCCAACGGAGCCAATTCGGCGGTGGTCACCACCAGCACGGGCAGGCCGCTGGCGATCGCGTTACGCAAGGTCACACTGAGCACGGCACCGCCATCACCCTGGTCGTCGAGTGTTTGTGCGAGCTTGTGTCCGCTGCCGGCAAAGCGACTCCCGCGGCCGGCGGCCAGCACGATCACGGTCGCGGGTGGGTTCATGGCGGGATGCGTTGGCAATGACCGCAATGACTGCTGCGGCAGTCTGGAGAATCTGCTGCCGCGGTCACGGTTGTAACTGGGGCCATCACCTAAGGCCTTCCACGTAAGCAGTAGTGGGGATACGTCGCTCCCTTTATGCTTGCCGCCCATGGACAGCAAAGAGATCGCCGCACTGCGCAAGAGCTACGAGCGTGCCGAGCTCGACGAGTCCACCGCCGACGCCGACCCGCTGCTCCAGTTCGAGCGCTGGTTGCGCGAAGCCATTGCCGCGGCGCTGCCCGAACCGAATGCGATGACGCTGGCCACCGTTGGCGAGAGTGGCCGGCCGTCGACACGGGTGGTCCTGATCAAGGGTTGTGATGCGCGCGGCCTGGTCTGGTACTCCAACTATCAGAGCCGCAAGGGCCGCGAACTGGCCGCAATGCCATTCGCCGCCTTGCAATTCCATTGGGTCGAACTCGAACGCGTGGTGCGCGTCGAGGGCCGTGTCGAGCGCGTCAGTGGCGCCGAGAGCGACGCCTACTTCAAGACCCGGCCGCTCGACTCACGCATCGGCGCCTGGGCTTCACCGCAGAGTCAGGTCATCAGCTCGCGCGCAGTGCTGGTGGCGCAGGCAGCCAAGTTCGCCGCCCGTTACGCATTGAACCCGCCGCGCCCGCCGCACTGGGGTGGATTTCGCCTGCTGCCCGACCACTGGGAATTCTGGCAGGGCCGCAAGAGCCGCCTGCATGACCGCCTGCACTACCGCCTGGCAGCGTCCGGTGGCAACCAGTGGCTGCGAGAGCGCTTGGCCCCATGAGCCGCGACGCGCGCGACGACTTTGCTGCGACGGACCTGCGGCCTCAGGCGCGCTTCAGGCGTGCGGCAAAGCTGCGCTTGAATTTCTCCACCTTGGGCGCCACGACGAAGGCACAGTAACCTTGACCGGGGTGGTTGGCGAAGTAGTGCTGGTGGTAGTCCTCGGCCCGCCAATAGTTGGCCAGCGGCTTGACCTCGGTCACCACGCGGCCGCGATGCGCCGCATTGGCCTCGGCCAGTACGTCTTGTGCCACGCGCTCCTGCTCGGAATCGTTGAAGTAGATGCCCGAGCGGTACTGCGTGCCGCTGTCGTTGCCCTGGCGATTCAGCGTGGTCGGGTCGTGGACGTGAAAGAAGATCTCGAGCACTTCGCGCAATGTGATGCGGCTGTTGTCGAAGCTCACGCGCACGACCTCGTTGTGCCCGGTGTCGCCGCTGCACACCTGCTCATACGTCGGGTTGGGTAGATGCCCATTGCTGTAGCCGGACTCGACGGCGACGACGCCGTCGACCTGCTCGTACACCGCCTCGGTGCACCAGAAACAGCCGCCGCCGAGGGTGATGAATTCAGTTGCCATGCGTCGCTCCTTGGATCCGCACCGGTGGTCGCCGGAGCCATCCGATCCTTACATCGGCCGCATTATCGACAGCCGACAAGCTTGGTGCGTCGCTCAAGGAAAGAAGCCCCTGTGTGTGGCACAGGGGCTTTGTCTGGTGTGGCCGATCAGCGGCTGAACGGGCTGCTGCTCGGGCGCTTGGCTTTGAAACCGCCGCCCGGCTTGCGTGCACCGCCTGGCGCGCCGAAACGCGGCTTGCGGTCGAATGGCCTGGCGCCGCCGAAGCCGCCCTCGCTACGGAAACCACCACCGCCGGTCGTGCGCGGCGCGGCCTTCTTCGGCTCCAGGCCGGTGATGGTCGCCACCGGGATGGTCTGTGTCGTGAATTGCTGGATGCGCCGGATCATGCCGGCATCGCCGGCTTCGGCCAGCGTCACGGCCAGGCCCTGGCGGCCGGCGCGGCCGGTGCGGCCGATGCGGTGCACGTAGTCCTCGGCCTTCATCGGCAGGCCGAAATTGATGACATGGCTGATGGTTGGCACGTCGATGCCGCGCGCGGCCACGTCGGTGGCCACGAGCACGCGCAGTTTGCGCGAGCGCAGGCCCTGCAGCACATGGTTGCGCCGGCCCTGCGGCAGGCCGCCGTGCAACGATGCAACCGCATGGCCCATGTCGGCGAGGCGGTCGGCGAGCCAGTCGGCATCGCGCTGGGTGCTGGTGAAGACCAGCGCCTGATCGACTTCCTTGGTCGTCAACAGGTGGTCCAGCAGGGCCTGCTTGTGGCGGCCGTCGTCGGCCCAGTGCAGACGCTGCTCGATGTGCTCGTGGGTGTCGGTGTGCGAAGTCACGGCGATGGTCTGCGCGTCGGCCTTCAGCAGTTCACTGGCCAGGCGGCCGACATTGCCGGCGAAGGTGGCGCTGTACATCATGGTCTGGCGCGTCTTCGGGATGCACTCGGCGATGAAACGGATGTCATCGATGAAGCCCATGTCGAGCATGCGGTCGGCTTCGTCGAGTACCAGCATGGCCACGTTGTCGAGCACCAGCTTGCCACTCTTGACATGGTCGATCAGGCGGCCCGGCGTGGCGATCAGCACGTCGAGCGGACCGCGCATGGCTTTCAATTGCGCACCGTAAGGTACGCCGCCGACGACGGTTGCTACGCGCAGGCCCTGCACATGGCGGCCGTAGGTGTCGGTGGCCTTGGAAACCTGAATCGCCAACTCGCGGGTCGGGGTCAATACCAGCACGCGGGGGCCGTACACGATGCCGCGTTCGCGGCGCTCGCCGCTGGCGCGAACGTCGAGCACACCCTGCAGCGCGGGCAAGACGAATGAAGCGGTCTTGCCGCTGCCGGTCGACGACGAGACGCGCAAGTCGCGTCCAGCCAGCGCCGGTGTGATGGCGCGCGCCTGCACGTCGGTCGGCGTGGTGTAGCCGGCATCGGCCAGCGCGCGGTGCAGCGCGGCGTGCAATGCGATGGCGGCAAACCCGCTCGGCTTGGCAGGCACGGCGGAAATGGGTACCGCGGCGGCGCCCTGGTCATCTTGTTCGATCTGGTTTTCGGTGAACATCTCGATAGCTCTTTCGGATTCAGCGCACGCACGCAGGCACACACCGGCGCGTGCACCGAAGCGCACGCGCTGAGTCAAGTCGCGGCAGGCTGAACGTGGGAGCCTGAGGCAGGCACCAGCAACGGACGGGTCCAAGCGACGGCATCGCCGCCAACCAACGTCCGCATCTGCATTCAGAGCGGCACGCACCAGACGCCGAGATGGCGAAGTGCACCAGGCCAGAGGGGATGAACGAACGGCCTCGACACATACGTCATCGAAGCCGTGCCCGCATTGTAGCCGAATTCGGGTTTGCCCGTAATCCAGAGGCGCTAGACTTCGCCCCGGGTCGGCAGATCACCCAGGCGTTGCCCGCGAGACCGCTCGCGCTAAACCTGCCTCGAATTCGACCTTGGTCTGGTGCCCCGCTGCGCCCGGCCGGCAAGGGCAACCTCCGGCACCCGTGAGGGTTTCGTGCGCAGCTTGATGGAGTGCCAACACCATGTCCCGTGAACTCACGCCGCTCGTTGCGACCGACCTGTCGACCTTCGCCAAGACCCTGCGCACACAGTGGGCCGAGCGCCATGCGCGCGGCATGGGCGTGCCCAGTCATGTCGAGATGCTCAACCTGCTGGCCCGCGCGGCCGGGCACCGCAACGTGCAGGCGCTGCGCGCCACGCGGGCGACGAACCTGCCACGCGTCGCGCCGCCAATGCGCGGCCCACGCGACGCCACGCTGAGCGAAGCTGCCGATCGCGCGCTGCGCCAGTTCGATGCCGCGGGCCGACTCGCCCGCTGGCCGACCAAACGCAGCCTGCAGGTGCTGGTGCTGTGGGGCCTGTGGCTGCGCTTCGATGCCAAGCGCCGCTACAGCGAGCGCGAGGTCAACGAGGTGCTGAACACGCACCATGTCTTCGGCGACCATTGCCTGCTGCGACGCGAACTGATCGAGCTGAGACTGCTGACACGCACGCCCGGCGGTGCCGAGTACCGCAAGGTCGCGGCGCGGCCCGACGAAGAGGTCGTCGCGCTGTTGGGCGCGCTGCGCCAGCGAGCGTCTTGAGCGACTAGACCGCCAGCAGATGCTGTCGGTAGTGCAGCAACTCGTCGATCGACTCGTGCACATCGGCCAGCGCCGTGTGCGCCTGCGCCTTCTTCACGCCCTCGAGCACGGCAGGCTTCCAGCGCCGCGCCAGTTCCTTCAAGGTGCTGACATCGAGGTTGCGGTAGTGGAAGAAGGCCTCGAGGGCGGGCATGTGGTTGGCCAGGAAGCGCCGGTCCTGGCAGATCGAGTTGCCGCACATCGGACTCTTGCCGGCCTTGACGTACTGCGACAGCCACTCGATGACCTGGGCCTGGGCTGCGGCCTCGTCGATCGTCGAGGCCTTGACGCGGTCGATCAGCCCGCTCTTGCCGTGCGTGCCCTGGTTCCACGCGTCCATCGCGTCCAGTGTGGCATCGCTCTGGTGGATGGCGAACACCGGCCCTTCGACCCGGATCGCGACCTGGGCGTCGGTGACGACCACGGCGATCTCGATGATGCGGTCACGGTCCGGGTACAGGCCGGTCATTTCGAGGTCGATCCAGACCAGATTGCCGTCGTTCTTGGGAAGGGTCGTTTCGCTCATGGGAATCTCCGGGGCGGTCATGCGAACATTGTGTCAGGCCTACACTGCGCGCCCTATGCAGCCCTCCTTCTCGATCTCCGTCTTCTTCGCCGGCATGCTGCTGCTGACCGTGGGGCTCAAGTTCTGGCTGACATCGCGACAGGTGCGCCATGTGGCCGCGCACCGCGCCGCGGTGCCGACGGCGTTTGCAGACACCGTGACGCTGGCCGCGCACCAGAGGGCCGCCGACTACACCATCGTGCGTTCGCGCTTTGGCCTCCTCACACTGGCCTTGGGCACCGCCTTGCTGTTGGGCTGGACGCTGTTGGGCGGGCTCGACGCACTCAACGCCGCGGTGCGCGACGCGGTCCAGCCACGGCTTGGGCGACCTGGCCTACCAGTTGGCGCTATTGACCGCGTTCGCGCTGATCGCCGGCCTGCTCGATGCCCCGCTCGAGCTGTACAACACCTTTCGCATCGAACAACGCTTCGGCTTCAACCGCACGACCTGGCGGCTGTACCTCGCCGACACGGCCAAGGGCCTGCTCGTGGGCGCGCTGATCGGCCTGCCGCTGGCTGCGCTGGTGCTGTGGCTGATGGCCGGCGCTGGTGCCTGGTGGTGGCTGTGGGCTTGGCTGGTCTGGGTCGGCTTTCAGCTGCTGATGCTGGTCATCTACCCGACCGTGATCGCGCCGCTGTTCAACAAGTTCGAACCGTTGCCCGACGAGTCACTGAAGCGGCGGGTGCAGGCCCTGATGGCACGCTGCGGCTTCGCGGCCAAGGGCCTGTTCGTGATGGACGGCAGCCGCCGCTCGGCGCACGCCAACGCCTATTTCACCGGCCTCGGTGCGGCCAAGCGCGTGGTCTTCTTCGACACCCTGCTGGCACGCCTGACGGCAGGCGAGGTCGAGGCCGTGCTGGCGCATGAACTCGGACACTTCAAGCTGCGCCATGTGCCCAAGCGCATGGCCGTGATCTTCGCGCTCAGCCTGGCCGCGCTGGCACTGCTCGGCTGGCTGTCGCAGCAGCCATCGTTCTATAACGGCCTGGGCGTCACGCCAAACCAGGGCGCGCCGAACGACGCACTGGCGCTGCTCTTGTTCATGCTCGGATTGCCGCCGCTGACCTTCCCGCTCGTGCCGTTGGCTTCCCGCGTTTCGCGCCGGCACGAATTCGAGGCCGACGCCTACGCCTGCGCGCAAGCGAGCAGCCGTGACCTGGCCAATGCGCTGCTCAAACTGCACGAGGACAATGCCGGCACCCTGACGCCCGACCCGCTGTATGCCACGTTCTACTATTCGCACCCGCCGGCAAGCGAGCGGCTCGCGGCGCTGGCGGTGCAGCCGGCATGAGTGAGCTGGCCGCCCTGCACTGCAAGCCGCTGGCGGGCCCGGCGGCCATGGATGGCAGCGAAATCGCCGCGCACCTGCTGCGGGTCGAGGGCTGGTCGCTCGTCGATGGTGCGATCGAAAAGACCTTCCACTTTCCCGACTACCACCGCACGTTGGCCTTCGTGAATGCCGTGGCCTGGATTGCCCATCGCGAAGACCACCACCCCGACGCTGCCTTCGGCTACAACCGATGCACGCTGCGCTTCAACACGCACTCTGTCGGCGGCATCTCGCTCAATGACTTCATCTGCGCCGCCAAAGTGGATGCCTTGCTTTGAGCCCCCGCGCTCCTTGCGTTCGCTGCCTCCCAAGGGGGCGCAAATCACTTGAGTAAGTTTGCCGCACTCGATGTTGGCCGGGTGGTGGCCGCGCATGGCCGCCATGTCGTCGTCGAAACGCCGGACGGCGAACGCTTGGCCTGCCACTTGCGCGGCAAGAAAAGCGAATGCGTGGTTGGCGATCTCGTGCGCTGGCAGCCGGCGGGCGACGAAGGCGTGGTCGAACACATCGAGGCGCGGCGCAATCTGCTGTTCCGCCAGGACGACTGGCGCACGAAGTCGTTTGCGGCCAACCTCGACCAGATCCTGGTCCTGGTGGCTGGCGAGCCGATGTTCTCCGAAACCCAGCTGGCGCGCGCGCTGATCGCCGCCGACAGCGCCGGCATCGCCGTCCAGGTGCTGCAACAAGAGCGACCTGCCGCAGGCCGCCCTGGCCCGCGAACGGCTGCAGCCCTACCGCGACATGGGTGTCAGCGTGATCGAGACGGCACTCAAGGCCAAGCCAGACGCGGCCCGCGAATTGCTCGCGCCGATACTGGACGCGCGCACGACACTGGTACTCGGTCCCAGCGGCACCGGCAAGAGCACGCTGATCAACCTGATGGTTGCGAATGCCGCGGCGCAGGTCGGCGAGGTGTCGCAGGCGCTCAATTCCGGGCGCCACACGACGACGACGAGCACCTGGTACTGGCTCGACGCGCGTCGCAAGGGTGCACTGATCGACTCGCCCGGGTTTCAGGAATTCGGCCTGCGCCATATCGACGCCCAACAACTGCCATTGCTGATGCCCGACCTGCGCGCGCATGTCGCCCACTGCCGCTTCTACAACTGCAGCCATCGGCAGGAGCCCGGCTGCGGCGTGATCGCGGCGGTGGAACGCGGCGAAGTCAGCGCCTCGCGCTGGCGCATCTACGGCGAAATCTGCGACGAGCTGGCACGCACGAAGTGGTGACTGCGGCAGCCCGCCGGCCGGCATCAACCCAGCAGGTGTGCCAGCGACAACAGGGCGGCCAGCAGCATCCAGAGCACCACCGAGCGCCAGACCAGCCCGACCACGCTCTGCAGGTGACCGACCTGCGCCGGCACGCCGGCCGTCGAGCCAATTGCGCCAGCGGCTTCCGGGTCGCTGCCGCGGTCAAAGGTCTTGGAGCGGTCCGGCGTGACCCCGGGTGCCGTCTGGCCGCCAAGCTGCACACCGATGGCGCCCGCGGCTGCGGCCAGCAGGATGCCCTCGTTGCCATGCAACCAGAGACCGGCATTGCGCCGCCAGCCATTGATCGCTTCCTCGAAGTTGCCGACGATCGCGAAGCCGAACGCCGTCAAGCGCGCGGGCAGATGGTCGATCCGCCTGAACAGGCGTCGTGACAGCTCCATCAAGCGCTCGTTGGCCGGTGCGTCGAGCGTGCGACTCTTGAAGGTCCAGTAGCGGCCGGCGAATTCGGCCATGCGATAGGCCACCGCGCCGGCAGGCCCGAGGCCGAGCGCCGAAAAGGCGATGAAGCAGAAGAACACACCGAACACGTGGCGATGGGCGGCGAGCAGCGCGTGTTCGATGACATGGCGCAACAGCTCCGTGCGCGGCAACTCGCTGGCGTCGAGGTGGCGCCATTGACCGAGCAAACGGCGCGCCAGGTCTTCGTCACCACGCGCAAGCGCGTCGCGGATGTCGGTGAAGAAATGGCTGAACTGGCGGAATCCGAGTGTGAGGTAGAGCACGGCCACGTTCACGGCCAGCGCTGCGAGCAGGCTGTAATGTGCAGCCACCAAGTACAACGCGGCGGCAGCCAGCGCCGGGCTCAACACCGTGATGCACCAGACGACGATGGCGTGCCGGTCGCGTCCGGCATCGAAATTGCGTCCGGTCCAACCGACCCAGGAGACCAGTGTGTCGTGAATCCAGTTGTCGCGCGGCAGTGGCCTGAGCTGCTCGATGATCAGCGCGAAGAGGACGGCGAAGAAGCTCATCGGCCGCGATGATACGCAGCTCAGGCGCTGAGAAAGCGGTACAGGTTGCGCAACATCGCGGCGGTCGCCCCCCAGATGAAGTAAGGCTCGCCGCCACCATCGGGCCGCGGCCACGGCATCGACAGGAACTCGCGGCGGTGGCCACCCGCCTCGAACACATGCCGCCGGTGGTTGGCCGGCGTCATCAGGAACGACAGCGGTACCTCGAAGGCGTCGGCCACCTCATGCGCATCGAGTGCCAGCGTGAAGGTGGGCCGCACCAGGGCTACCACCGGTGTCACGTCGTAGAACGTGACCGTGCGGTATTCGGGCAGCGAGCCGATGATCTCGACATGCTGGCGCACCAGGCCGACTTCCTCCTCGGCCTCGCGCAGTGCGGTGGTGACGGCGTCGCTGTCGGTCGACTCGGCGCGTCCGCCGGGAAAACTGATCTGCCCGGCATGGTCGCGCAGGTGTGCAGTGCGTCGTGTCAGCAGCACGGTCAGACCGCCATCGCGCTCGACCAGGGGCACCAGAACCGACGCCGCCTTGCGCTCGCGGCCCTCGAACAGCCGGCCGTCGCCGCGTGTCTCGGGCACCCATGACGGGGGCGACGCGAAGCGCTGGCGCAGCGCCGCGGCGCTGAGGCGTGCCGCGTCGACCGCCGGCAGGTGGCCGTCGTTGCCGAGCACCGGCACGGCGTGCGGATCGAGGATCGGCGGGCGGATCGCGTTGGCCGCTGTCATTTGACGAGCATAGAGCGCAAATGACAAAGCCGCCCTGCGGCGGCCCTGTTCGATGCCGTGGGCATGAGGCTCAGGCGAGCTTTTCTTTGATGCGCGCTGACTTGCCCGAGCGGTCGCGCAGGTAATAGAGCTTGGCACGACGCACGTCGCCGCGCCGCTTGACTTCGATGCCGGCGATCAGCGGGCTGTACAGCTGGAACGTGCGCTCGACGCCTTCGCCGCTGGAAATCTTGCGCACGATGAAGCTCGAATTCAGGCCGCGATTGCGCTTGGCAATCACCACGCCCTCATAGGCCTGCACTCTCTTGCGCGTGCCTTCGACGACGCTGACGCTGACGATCACCGTGTCGCCGGGGGCGAAGGTTGGCAGCTTCTTGCCCAATCGGGCAATTTCTTCCTGCTCTAGGGTTTGGATCAGATCCACGTGAAGTTCTCCTGGTGATCGTGCCGGCGATTTGTTGAGGGCTTTGTGCGCTGGCCAAACGATGTTGGGCGGCGCTGTCCCGGCAGAGGATCGAAAAGCTTTGGATTATAGCCGCAGCGACTTCAAGTAGTACTCGTCGGCGTGGCTGAGCCGCCCTGCGGCCCGCGCGGCGGCGATGAGTTCGGGGCGACGCCGCGCCGTGAGTTCCAGCGCGCGTTCGCGGCGCCAGCGCGCGATCTCGCCGTGGTGGCCCGACAGCAGCACAGCCGGCACCGCCGCGGCGCCGATCGCGGCAGGCAATGCCTCGGGCCGACTGTAATGCGGGCAATCGAGCAGCCCGTCGGCACCAAAGCTGTCCTGCAAGTGCGACTGCTCGTCGCCCAGCACACCGGGTTGAAGTCGAGCCACGGCGTCGAGCAATGCCAGCGCCGGCAACTCGCCCCCGGATAGCACGAAGTCCCCCAGACTCAACTCGAGCGTCACATGACGGTCGAGGAAACGCTGATCAATGCCTTCATAGCGGCCGCACAGCAGTACGGCACCCGGCCCAGTCGCCATTTCGCGCACCATCGACTGGTCGAGCCGACGCCCCGCCGGCGTGAAGTGAATGACCGCGGGTGCGCTGCCGCTGCGGTCGGCCAGCGCCGCAGCGAGCGCGCGCGTCAATGGCTCGGCCAGCAGGACCATGCCTGGGCCACCACCAAATGGGCGGTCGTCGACGCGCTTGTACGCGCCCTCGCCATGCTCGCGAAGTGGCCACAGGCGAACATCAACCAGGCCGGCCTCGAACGCGCGCCGCGTCACACCCAGCGCAAGGTGTGGCGCGAACAGTTCCGGAAACAAGGTGATGACGTCAAAGCGCATCGTGGCGTCAATAGTCCAGGCCCCAGTCGACGCGAATCACGCCGGCGGAAATGTCGACGCTGTCGATGTAGGCCGCGACGAAGGGAATCAGGCGCTCGGCGGCTTGTACCGGCGAATCAGGGGCTGCATCGCTGCGACGCACACGCAAGACGCTGTGCACGCCGGTGTCGATCAGCCCGGTCACGGGACCGAGTTCGTCGCCGCCGCGGTTGACGACCTTGAGGCCGACCAGATCGACCCAGTAGTACTCGCCGTCGCCGGCGCTGGGAAAGCTGGCGCGCGATACGAACACCGCTGCGCCGGTCAGCGCCTCGGCGGCATCGCGGCCATCGACTTCCTGGGCGTTGGCGACCACCATCGACGCCTGTTCACGCACCTGCGTGATGCGCAACAGCGGCGGCACCGCTCGCCGCGGGCCGGGTGGCGGCTGCAGGAACCAACGCCGCGACGAAAAAAGTGCTTGCGGGTCGCTGGCGTGGGCCTGGACCTTGAAGGCGCCCTTGACACCCCATGCACCGACAATACGACCGACCTCGATCGCGTCGGCCGGAAACGGCGGCAAGTCGCCCGGCGCGGTGTTCAGCGACGGTGGCGTCGCCATAAAGCCGCGCAGCCGAGCGTCAGGCGCTGGCCTTGGCCTGGCCGACCAGGCGGGCCACGGTCGGCGACACCTGGGCACCGACGCCGGTCCAGTAGGCGATGCGGTCGGTGGCCACGCGCAGCGGCTGCTCACCACCGGCCGCGACCGGGTTGTAAAAGCCCACGCGCTCGATAAAGCGGCCGTCGCGACGTTCGTGCGAATCGGCGACAACGATGTTGTAGAACGGGCGCTTCTTGGCGCCGGAACGGGACAGACGGATGACAACCATGGGGCACTTACCTCGAAGCTCGAACTTGATCGCGCGCCGCACCAGGAGACACACTGGCCGGTGATGCGCTGCTGATGGGAACAGCACACGGTCCGGCGCCGTAGATACGCCGGTCACCCGACCAGCCGTCGCCGAAAACCGCGCATTATAGTCTCGCAGACCCTGCCAGCCAGCACCCGACCATGCAGCCCTTGATCATCCGCCCGAGCACGCCAGCCGACCTGCCCGCCATCACCCGGATCTACGGCGTGGCGGTGAACCAGGGCACCGGCACCTTCGAGCTCGATGCGCCGGATGCTGTCGAGATGGCCCGCCGCCGCGAGGACGTGCTGGCCAAGGGCCTGCCCTGGCTGGTGGCCGAACGCGGCGGCCAGGTGCTCGGCTATGCCTACGCGAACCACTTCCGGCCGCGCCAAGCCTACCGCTTCTGCCTCGAAGACTCGATCTACCTCGACCCCACCGCGCAGGGTCAGGGCGTCGGCCGTCTGTTGCTGGCCGAGTTGCTGGCGCAATGCACTGCCCGCGGTGCGCGGCAGATGCTGGCCGTCATCGGAGACACGGCCAACGCAGGATCGATCGCGGTGCATCGCGCCTGCGGATTCGAGCCGGCGGGCCTGTTCAAGGCGGCGGGATGGAAGTTCGACCGCTGGCTCGACGTGGTACTGATGCAGCGCGGTCTCGGCCAAGGCAGCGCGAGCGCACCGCTCGACTGCTGATGACTCGATACAAGTCGAAAACGCTGGCGACCTGGCTCGCCCTGGTCGGCGGCAGCCTCGGGCTGCACCGTCTGTACTTGAACGGCAGCCGCGACACGCTCGCCTGGCTGCACCTGCCGCCGACGCTGGCCGGCCTGGTGGGTGTGCAGCGCATGCTCGAACTCGGCCAGGACGACCGCGTCGCCTGGCTGCTGCTGCCGCTGCTCGGACTGATGCTGACGCAAGGTGCGCTCTGCGCGATCGTCTACGGGCTGCTGCCCGACGAACGCTGGGACGCGCGCCACAACCCCGGCGCCGCGGTGCATGCCACTGGCTGGGGCCCGGTGCTGGGCGTGATCGCGGCCCTGATCGTCGGCGCCACGGCCCTGATGTCCACCGTCGCCTTCAGCGGCCAGCGCTACTTCGAGTCACAGGTCGAAGAGGGCCACAAGGCCAGCCAATAGCCTCACGCTCAGAGCAAGACCCGGCCAAGCCAGTACGCCAGCGCCGCCATCAGCGCCGATGCCGGGATCGTGAAGACCCAGGCCCAGACGATATTGCCGGCCACGCCCCAGCGCACCGCCGAGGCGCGCCGGGTCGACCCGACGCCGACGATGGCCCCGGTGATGGTGTGTGTGGTCGATACGGGGATGCCAAGTCCGGAGGCCAGGAACAGCGTGATGGCCCCGCCCGTTTCGGCGCAAAACCCACCCACCGGTTTCAATTTGGTGATCTTCTGGCCCATCGTCTTGACGATTCGCCAGCCGCCGAACATGGTGCCCAGCCCGATCGCGATGTAACAGCTCCAGATCACCCAGCCGGGCGGAAAGTTGTCCGTCGCACTCGCATAGCCGGTCGCAATGAGCAACATCCAGATGATGCCGATCGTCTTTTGCGCATCGTTCCCGCCATGGCCCAGGCTGTACAGGCCGGCGGATACGAGCTGCAAGCGGCGAAAGGCGGCGTCGATCTTCTGCGGCCGCTTGTGGCGAAAGAGCCAGGCCACCGCCACCATCATCAGCGAAGCCAGGGTGTAGCCGAGCAGCGGCGACACCAGAATGAAGGCGACCGTCTTCCAGACTCCGGCGGCAACCAACGATCCGGCGCCCGACTTGGCCATCACGGCGCCGACGATGCCGCCGATAAGCGCGTGCGAACTCGACGAGGGGATGCCGTACCACCAGGTCACGATGTTCCAGTTGATGGCGCCGATCAGCGCACCGAAGACCACGTAGTGGTCGACCACGCCGGGCATCACGATGCCCTTGCCCACGGTTGCCGCCACCTTCAACTGAAAGATGAACAGGGCGACGAAGTTGAAGAAGGCCGCAAAGGCCACCGCCTGGTGCGGCTTCAAGACCCCGGTCGAGACCACCGTCGCGATCGAGTTCGCCGCATCGTGGAAGCCGTTCATGAAGTCGAACACGACGGCCAGCGCCACCAGCAGCGCAATAACCCAGAAGGAGACCTGGATCGCGTGCATCAACTGCGCGCCCGAAACGCCGTCAGGAACTCTCGAGGACCACGCCCTCGATCAGGTTGGCGACGTCCTCGCAGCGATCGGTGATCGACTCCAGTTGCTCGTAGATCGCCTTCAGCTTGATCAGCTCGCGAACATCGGGCTGTTCGCGGAACAGGCGGCTCATCGCGGCGCGCATCACGCGGTCGGCGTCGGACTCGAGGTGGTCGATCTCTTCACAGATCTTCAGCGCGGCCTCGGCGACCTCGGGCTGGCCGAGCTTGGGCATCATCGTGACCACATTCGCGACGCGCTCGCAGCAACGTACCGACAGCTCGCCCAGGCGCACGACCTCGGTCGTGAGTTCGCGCACGTCGTACAAGGACATCGTCTCGGTGGCGTCCTGCAGCAGATCGAGCACGTCGTCCATCGCATTGATCAGGCCATGGATCTGCTCGCGATCGATCGGGGTGATGAAGGTCTTGTGCAACAGTCGGTTGACCTCGGCCGTGATCTTGTCGGCGGCACGCTCGGCCATGTCGACGTCGTCGGCGTGCTGCTGGCGCAGCGCGGGATCGGAATAGTTCTCGATCATGGCCATGAATGCACGCGCGCCGGCGGCGATGAATCGACCATGCTCGTTGAAGAGCTCGAAGAAGTTTCCTTCGCGCGGCATCAGTTTGCCGAACAGCATGCAGGGTCCTCCGGCCGCGCTGGTGCGGCTGCGATCGAATTGAATCGGCGCGAGTGTAATCGGGGCCGCGCGGCAGCGCCTGTCAGTCGGTGACCCGATCGATGCGTTGCGCCGCCAGCAACGCGAGGGTTTGCGCCACATCAAGCCCACCCGGGCATGGCAGGCCCGGCGCCAGCTCGGACAACGGCGCAAGCACGAACGCGCGCTCGTGCAGGCGCGGATGCGGCAGGGTCAATGCAGGCGAGGCAATGTGGCGCTTGCCAAAGTACAGCAGATCGAGGTCCAGCGTACGCGGCGCATTGCGGTGCGGGCGCTCTCGGCCGAAGCGCCGCTCCAGCGTCTGCATTTGTGAAAGAAGTTCCTCGGGCTCGAAGTCGGTACGCAGTTCGGCCACGGCATTGACATAGTCGGGGCCAATGGCGTCGACCGGCGCGCTGCGGTACAGCGACGATGTGGCGACGACCGAAGTGCGTGGCAACTCGCCCAATTGCAGCATCGCCGTGCGCACGCTGCGCACTGCGTCGCCGAGATTGGCGCCCAGCCCGACGAAGACTCGCTCAGTCGATGCCATCGGGGGCCGGCTGCGGTCAGCCTGAGTTGCCGGGTGCGGGCCGCACCGAGCCACCCGGACCGCTCTTGCGGCGGCGGCGGCGGCGCTTCTTGGCCGGGGCGCCGTCGCCATCGGCTGTGCGCTCGACAGTGTTCAGGCCATTCGGCACGGTGTCGATGTCGTCGTGCCGATCGTCAGCGTCGCGCGCCTCGCGCGGGATGCGCACCTGCCGTCGCTCACCTGGCTCGCGCGGCTGGGCTCGCTGCGCTTCGCGCGCCGCGGCGATCAGGGCCTCGCGTTCTTCGCCAGTGCCGAGCGAGAAGTCCTCCCACCAGTCGGCCAGTTCGTCGTCGATCTCGCCGGTATCGGCGCGCAGGCGCAGGAAGTCGTAGGCGGCGCGAAAGCGCGCCTGATCGATCAGCGTGTACGGCGTCGTGCCGCTGCGGCGTTCGAAACGCGGCTGCATCAGCCAGATCTCGCGCATGTCGGTACCCAGCTTGCCGCGCCCCGATATGTCGCCAACGCGCGCGTCGAACACCGCATCGATGGCTGCCTGCAGAGCCGGCATCGTGTGCTCGCCGGCCTGCTGCGCGACCTGCCAACGATCGCGAACCTCGTGCCAGAGCAGGCAGGCCAGCAGGTAGCTCGGCGCCACGCCCTTGTCCTGCTCGACACGCGCATCGGTGTCGGCCAGTGCGGCTTCGATGAATTGCACGCGGTGGTTCTTGTGCTTTACGCCGTCGACCATCAGCGGGGCAAGCAAGGGGAATTGCCGATTCAGGCCCTGCTTGCGCAATTCGGCCACACTGGCCAATGAGTGACCGGTCTGCAACAGCTTGAAGAGTTCGTCGAACAATCGCGACACCGGCACGTTGTCGAGCAATGCCGCCATTTCGCGAATCGGTGCGCGCGTGGCGGGTTCGATTTGAAAGCCGAGCTTGGCGGCAAAGCGCACCGCACGGATGATGCGCACCGGGTCTTCGCGGTACCGCGTCACCGGATCCCCGATCATTCGCAGGGCGCCCTTCTTGATGTCCTTGATGCCACCGTGGTAGTCGATCACGACTTGCGTCACCGGGTCGTAGTACATCGCATTGATGGTGAAGTCACGCCGCGCAGCATCTTCGATCTGCGGCCCCCAGACGTTGTCGCGCAGGACCCGGCCCGCGGCATCCACGACATGGGTCTTGCCCGCCAATTCGCTGCGCGTGGCCTTCTCGTTGGCGCCGACTTGCTCGGCCTGGTCGGCGTCGAGGTAGGCCCGAAAGGTCGAGACCTCGATCACCTCATGCTCGCGACCGCGGCCGAAGACCACGTGCACGATGCGAAAGCGCCGCCCGATGATGAAGGCGCGGCGAAAAAGCCCCTTGACCTGTTCGGGTGTGGCGTCGGTGGCGACATCGAAGTCTTTCGGCCGGCGGCCGACCAGCAGGTCACGCACCGCACCGCCGACGATGTAGGCGGCAAAGCCGGCCTCCTGCAGCGTGCGCACCACCTTGACGGCGCGCTCGTCGAGGAGTTCGGCGTCGATACCGTGTTCGGCAGCCCCGACCTCGACCCGTTTGCCCAGCGGGATGCGTGGGCCCTTGGTCGTTGCGATCGGCGCCTTGCGCAGCAGCTTGTCGATGAGTCTTCGGATCATGGTCGTTCTTCTTTGAACAGGTTCAAGACGGGCCAGCCGCGTTCCTGGGCCAGGGCGGCCAACGCCGGTGAGGGATTGGTTGCCACTGGATGGGTGGCCCACTCGAGCAGCGGCAGGTCGTTGGTCGAGTCGCCATAGCAGGTGATGCGATCGAAGTCGGCGTGGCGCAAGCGCTGCCCGGCCAGCCACTGCTCGACACGCACGACCTTGCCTTCGCGAAACGACGGCACGCCGCGTACCGCGCCGGTGACACGGCGATTGTCGTCGCGCAGCAGTTCGACGGCGATCAGTTCGGCCACGCCGAAGGCCTGCGCAATGGGCCGGGTGATGAATTCATTGGTTGCCGTCACGATGGCCGTGCGGTCCCCGGCTGCCTGATGGCGACGTACCAGCGCAAGGGCTCGCTCGTCGAGTGCGGGCTGCACGATCTCGCGCATGAAGCGCTCGCGCATCGCCAGCACCTGCGTCTCGTCACGGTCGCGCCAAGGGGCGGTCGCGAAGTCGATGTAGGCGTCGATGTCCAACCGCGCGGCCTGGTAGTCGTCGTAAAAAGCGTCGTTGCGGCGCCGGAAGGCCTCGGCGTCGACCCAGCCGATGGCCACCATGAAATCCCCGAAAGCGTGATCGGAGTCGATCTCGAGCAATGTGCCGTCGAGGTCGAACAAAGCCAGATTCACAGCGCGGCGCCCTCTTGCTCGAACATGCGCTTGAGCAACGGCACCGTGATGCCGCGCTGCTGGGACAGGGCGAACTCGTCCAGCCGATCGAGCAGCGCCATCAGGTGCTGCAGGTCGCGCGCGAAGCGGGTCAGCAAGAAGTCCATCACTTCGTCCGACAGGAAGATACCGCGCCGGTCGGCCTCGCGCCGCAGTGCCGCACGGCTGTCCGTCTCGGCCAGCGGTACGAGAGCGAAGACATGACCCCAGCCGAGGCGTGTACGCAGGTCGTCGCGAAGGGCAAGGTCGATCGGCGGCAGCGCGCCCGCAGCGGCGATCGGGACGTTGGCCGTGGTGGCTTCGATGAACATCGCAAAGGCGGCCTGCTGCTGCGCCTCGTCGAGGGCATCGCAGGTGTCGAACAGCAGCAGCGCCCAGCCCGGGTCGAACTGCCAAGGTGCAACGCTCGCGGCATCGAACCAGCCCGCGCGCAGGCCCTGCTGCTGTGCCGCTTGCGCCAGCGCGCGCAGCAGGTGGGTCTTGCCGCAACCGTGTGGACCCCAAAGGTACAGCGGCGTTGCAGCCTGGTCACCCTTGCGCGGCAACGAGCCCGCCAGCGCGCGCAAATGCGCCAGCGCCGCACCATTGGCTCCGGTGACGAAGCCGTCGAGGGTCTGCAGCGGTGTCGGACCGATGGCCAGCGGAATCTGTCGCACCTGTGTCAGCCCAGGACTTGTCTGGTCGCGAGGAGCGCGACGAGAGCGCCACGGGCGCGCTTGCAGCGCCAGACTGGTCGGAGCGTCAACACGGCGCCCACTTCAATGCAGCCGCGGCGGTGGGCGGCCTGGTGCATTTCGACCAGGCGCTCGGCAAGCGCGTGAGCGTCGTCGGCATCCGGGCGGTGCTCGAGGTAGGTCCGCAAGTCGGCACCGCCGCTTCGCGATGGCCCAGTTCGGCCCACACCAGGCCGCGGTCGCGCCGCTCTTCCCACCTTCGGGCAGCAGGATCACCAGGCGCTGCTGCACCGCCAGCAGCCGCGGCCAGTCCTCGGCGCTGCGGTGGATTTCCTTCAGGTTGCGCAGCATGCGCGCGAGCACGTCGCGCGCCGTCGCGGCCTGCAGGAACAGGCCCAGCGGCACGTCGAACTCGCCGACCAGCCCCTGGCGGCGCCGGTACGGCGCCAGCAGCTCGTCGAGCTCCTCGCGCGACAGCGACTGGCCGGTGAACGGGTCGATCACGACCTCGCCCTGTGGCATGCTTCAGCTTGACCAGGAAGTGGCCGGGGAACGACACGCCGCGCGCGTCCAGGCCGATCTGCTGCGCCAGCTCGATGTACAGCACCGCCAGCGTGATCGGGATGCCGCGCCGCGTGCCCAGCACGCGTGCAGGTAGCTGTTGTGCGGGTCGTAGTAGTCGTTGACGTTGCCGGCGAAGCCCAGCTCCTGGAAGAAGAAGCGGTTCAGGCAGCGCAGCCGCTGCAGCGGCGCCGCGTCGGCGGGCAGGCGCCGCTTGAGCCGTGCCGCCAGCGCGTCGATCTCGGCCAGCACGGCCTGCACGTCGAGCTGGGGATCGTCGTCCTGGCGCGATCGTGATCGCCGCTTCGAGCAGCGACAGGCTGGCGTCGTCGGCCACCAGCGTGGCGAAGTAGTCGAGCGCGTGGGCGCCTCGAAGCGCAGCGAGCTGCATGGCCCGGCAAGTGTAGGTCAGGCGCTGACGCATGAACTGGTGCGGACGCATGCCCAACAGGGCCAGCAGGCCGAAGTACAGCAGCGCCACGCCGCCCAGCACCGCCGCCAGCCAGCCGATGCGCCAGCCCCGATGCGCGGCCAGGCCGATCCAGTCGAAGTGCCGGCGGCCCAGGCCAGGACGGCGCCGAGCAGCGCGGTGGCCAGCAAGACGCGCGGCCAGAAGCCGCCCCAGCCCGGCGCGGGGGATAGGCGCCGCCGCGGCGCAGGCCGACCAGCAGGCAGCCGGCGTTGATCAGCGCGCCCAGGCCGATCGACAGCGCCAGCCCGGCGTGGCCGAGCCAGGGCACGAAGACGAGGTTCATCACCTGCGTCAGCGACCAGCACGACGACCGCGATCTTGACCGGCGTGCGGATGTCCTGCCGCGCGTAGAAGCCGGGCGCCAGGATCTTCACGCCGACCAGCCCCATCAGGCCGACGCCGTAGCCCATCAGCGCGTGCGACGGTCTGCTGCCACGTCGCGCGGGCTGAAGGCGCCGTAGTGGAAGAGCACCGCCACCAGCGGCTTCGGGAAGACCAGCAGCGCCACCGCGCACGGCAGCGCCAGCAGCACCACCAGGCGCAGGCCCCAGTCGAGCAGGCCCGAGTAGTCGGCGGCGTCGCTGCGCGCCTGCGCGGCCGACAGCTGCGGCAGCAGCACCACGCCGAGCGCCACGCCGAGCAGCGCGGTCGGAAACTCCATCAGCCGGTCGGCGATAGGTCAGCCACGACACCGCACCGACGCCCACGTGCGATGCGATCTGGGTGTTGATGAGCAGCGAGATCTGCGCCACCGACACGCCGAGCAGCGCCGGCGCCATCTGCTGCAGCACGCGGCCGCACGCCGGGGTGGCGCCAGGCCGCCGCAGCGCGCCCGGCGACAGGCCGATGCGCGGCAGCACGCCGATGCGCGCGCAGCGCCGGCACCTGCACCGCCAGCTGCAGCACGCCGCCGAGCATGCACGCCCGCGGCCAGCGCGTAGATCGGCTCGATGCCCCAGCGGCTCGAACAGCGGCACGCCAGCCACCAGGCCGCGGCGATCACGGCCAGGTTCAGCAGCACCGGCGTGGCCGCCGGCACCGCGAAGCGCTTCCAGGTGTTGAGGATGCCGGCCGACAAGCGCCACCAGCGACATGAAGCCGATGTAGGGGAACATCCAGCGCGTCATCACCACCGCGTCGTCGAAGCGCTCCAGGCCCGAGGCCATCAGCCAGACGATCACGCGGCGCGGCGATCACGCCGAGCGCGCAGGTCACGAGCAGCGCCCAGAACAGCACGGTGGCGACCGCGTCGATCAGCCGGCGGGTCGCGTCGTCGCCGTCGCGCGTCCGCGTGCCGGCCAGGATCGGCACGAAGGCCTGCGAGAACGCGCCCTCGCCGAACAGCCGGCGCAGCAGGTTGGGAATGCGGAACGCGACGTTGAAGGCGTCGGTCAGCGGCGCTGGCGCCGAACAGTCGACGGCGACCAGCACCTCGCGCGCCAGGCCGGTGATGCGCGAGGCCAGCGTGAGCAGCGAAACGGTGGAGGCGGCGCGCAGCAGGTTCATGCGGTGTGGCCGGCACGCGGGCCAGTGCAGGGTCGCGAGACGCGGCGATTATAGATAGCGCGTACTAACGTGCGGGCCTGCAGCTGGTCATTCAAGGCTCGCCGATGCTATACTCGCGGTCTTCGCACAACCTGCCCCAAACATTCCAGCATGGCCACCACGTCCAAAGCCAAGAAGAAGACCGTTCGCATCGCCTCGGGCCTGAAGCGCGTGCGCCAGGACGTGAAGCTCAACGCCGCCAACACCGCGCTGCGCTCGCAAGTTCCGCACCGTCATCAAGAACGTGCAGAAGGCCGTGACGCACGGCGACAAGGCCAAGGCGCCGAGCTGTTCAAGTCGGCGCAGAGCGTGATCGACTCGGTGGCCGACAAGGGCCTGTTCCACAAGAACAAGGCCGCGCGCCACAAGAGCCGCCTGTGCGGCCAAGGTCAAGGCGCTGGCCGCCGCCGCCTGAGGCTCGCCGGCGCGATCGACAAAGGCCCGCCTCGTGCGGGCCTTTTTCATTGCTGGCGGCGTTGCTTTCGGGTCGACCTCGACGGCAGCCACCTGCAGGTCGTTGTCGCGCGCGAAGTTGATGACGAAGTCCCAGGCCATCGGCTCGACGTCGCGCAGGGCCTCGTTGACGATCACGCACTTGACGCCGTCGACGACGCGCGGCACGCAGTACGGCGAGTAGCCGATGAACGCGCCGATGCCGCCGGCCGACCCCTCGGGCCGAAAGCACGACATCGCGCCGGCCAGCCGCTCGGCCCAGTCGCTCGGGCGAAAGCGTCTTGCCGTCCTGGTGACGCCCTGAATGAAGAATTCGCGGTTCGGGGCATGAGGCGGCCGGAGTGCTGGGTGTGACGGCTCGGGCGCCGGCACGCCAGCGGCTGCGTCCGCGACGCCGGGCGCAGGAAGCCGCCTGCGCAGGCCGCGCGGGCACGGCGCCGGATTTCTCGGCTTGCATGCGCAGCACCGATGGCGCCGTCGCGATGGTGGTCATGCATTGGAATCTTGCTCGCACCCGTCCCTTCGGCAGCGTTGGAGCGAACCGTAGAATCGGCCGCGAGCCGGTGCGTGAGATCGTGACGCTGCCGGCCTTTGTATTTCCCCGCCGAGGCCTCGCAACTTCCCATGACCGCCGCCGCCGAACCGCACGTGATGAAGACCTACGGCCGCCTGCCGATGGCGCTCGTCGCACGGCCGAGGCTGCTGGGTCTGGGACACCGACGGCCAGCAAGTACCTCGACGCGCTGGGCGGCATCGCCGTCAACACGCTGGGCCACGCGCACCCCAAGCTGGTGCCGGCGCTGCAGGACCAGATCGCCAAGCTGATCCACAGCTCGCAACTACTACCTCGTGCCGCTGCAGGAGCAACTCGCGGCCAAGCTGTGCGAGCTGTCGGGCCTGAGCAACGTGTTCTTCTGCAACACCGGGCTCGAGGCCAACGAGGCGGCGCTCAAGATCGCGCGCAAGTTCGGCCACGACAAGGGCATCGACCGGCCCGAGATCGTCGTCTACGAGAAGGCCTTCCACGGCCGCTCGATCGCCACGCTGTCGGCCACCGGCAACCCCAAGGTGCAGGCCGGCTTCGGCCCGCTGGTCGAAGGCTTCGTGCGCGTGCCGCTGAACGACGTGGCGGCGATCGAGAGGTGCGCGCGACACGAACCCGAACGTGGTCGCCGTGTTCCTCGAAGTGATCCAGGGCGAAGGCGGCATCAACGCCGGCGACGGTCGAGTACCTGCAGAGCCGTGCGCCGCATCTGCGACGAGCACGGCTGGCTGCTGATGCTCGACGAGGTGCAGTGCGGCATGGGCCGCACCGGCAAGTGGTTCGCGCACCAGTGGGCCGGCATCCGTGCCCGACGTGATGCCGCTGGCCAAGGGCCTGGGCTCGGGCGTGCCGATCGGCGCCGTCGTCTGCGGCCCGAAGGCGGCCGACGTGTTCGGCCCCGGCAACCACGGCACCACCTTCGGCGGCAACCCGCTGGCGATGCGCGCCGGCGTCGAGACGCTGCGCATCATGGAAGAGGACGGCCTGCTGGCCAACGCCGCCGCGGTCGGCGCGCTCCTGAAGGCCGGGCTCGAGCGCGAGCTCGCCGGCGTGGCCGGCGTCGTCGAGATCCGCGGCCAGGGCCTGATGCTCGGCATCGAGCTCGACCGCCCCTGCGGCGACCTGCTCGGCCGCGCCGCCGAGGCCGGGCTGATGATCAGCGTCACCGCCGAGCGCGTGATCCGCCTGGTGCCGCCGCTGATCCTGAGCGCCGACGAAGCCGCGCAGATCGTCGCGATCCTGTGCCCGCTGATCAAGGCAGTTCCTCGCCGCAGCCCACGGCCATGAAACCCGGCATGAGCCTGATCAAGCACTACCTGCAGTTCAAGGACTTCCGCGCCGAGGAGTACGCCTACCTGTTCGAGCGCGCGCGCGACCATCAAGAAGCGCTTCAAGAACTACGAGAAGTACACGCCGCTGGTCGACCGCACGCTGGCGATGATCTTCGAGAAGGCCAGCACGCGCACGCGCGTGAGCTTCGAGGCCGGCATGTACCAGATGGGCGGCTCGGTGGTGAACCTGACCACCGGCGACAGCCAGCTCGGCCGCGCCGAGCCGGTCGAGGACAGCGCGCGCGTGATCAGCCGCATGGTCGACATCGTGATGATCCGCACCTTCGAGCAGACCAAGCTCGAAGGCTTCGCCGCGCACTCGCGCGTGCCGGTGATCAACGGCCTGACCAACGAATACCACCCGTGCCAGATCCTGGCCGACGTCTTCACCTTCATCGAGCACCGCGGCCGATCCAGGGCAAGGTCGTGGCCTGGGTCGGCGACGGCAACAACATGGCCAACACCTGGCTGCAGGCGGCCGACATCCTCGGCTTCACGCTGCACGTCAGCACGCCCAGCGGCTACGAGATCGACGCCGAGCGTCGCCGGCGTCAGCAACACGCGACTGCGTGCAAGGTCTTCAACGCACCCGATGGACGCCTGCCGCGGCGCCCACCTCGTCACCACCGACGTCTGGACCAGCATGGGCTACGAGGCCGAGAACGAGGCGCGCATGAAGGCCTTCGTCGACTGGTGCGTCGACGCCGAGATGATGGCCGCCGCGCAGCCCGACGCGCTGTTCATGCACTGCCTGCCGGCGCACCGCGGCGAGGAGGTCGAGGCCGAGGTGATCGACGGGCCGCAGTCGGTCGTCTGGGACGAGGCCGAGAACCGCATGCACGTGCAGAAGGCGCTGATGGAGTACCTGCTGCTCGGCCGCATCGGCTAGACGACCGCACGTGGCGGCCTGCGCTCAGCCGCCGCGAAGTTTGAAGCGCTGCAACTTGCCGGTCTCGGTGCGCGGCAGGCTGTCGCGGAACTCGATCGCGCGCGGATACTTGTAGGGCGCGACGGTCTGCTTGACGAAGTCCTGCAGCGCCTTGGCCATCTCGGCGTCGCCGGTGTGTCCTGCCTTGAGCACGACGAAGGCCTTGACGATCTGGCCACGCTGCTCGTCGGCGCACGCCGATCACGCCGCACTCGGCCACCGCCTCGTGCAGCAACAGCGCGCTCTCGACTTCCGGCCCGGCGATGTTGTAGCCGCCGCTGATGATCATGTCGTCGGTGCGGGCCTGGTACTCGAACTGACCGTCGCTGGGGCTGACGAGGTAGGCATCGCCGGTCAGGTTCCAGCCGTCGTGGACATAGCTCTTCTGCCGCTCGTCGGCGAGGTACTTGCAGCCGGTCGGGCCCACGCACCGCGAGGCGCCCGACCTTGCCGGGCGGCAGCGGCCGGCCGTCGTCGTCGAGCACACAGGCCTGATAGCCCGGCACGACGTAGCCGGTGGCGCCGCCGCGGGCCTGCGCCTCGCGTTGCTGAAATGAAGATGTGCAGCAATCTCGGTCGAGCCGATGCCGTCGATGATCTCGATGCCGGTCGTCGTCCTTCCACAGCTTGCGCGTTGCCGCCGGCAGCGCTTCGCCCGCCGACACGCACTTGCGCAGGCAGGACAGGTCGTGCCCCGCGACCTGTGCGGCCATCGCGCGGTAGGCGGTCGGCGACGTGTAGCAGATCGTCGCCCGGTATCGCGCGATCGCAGCCGGCAATGCATCGGGCGTGACCTTCTCGACCAGCACGCTGGCGGCGCCGATGCTCAGCGGAAACAACAGCAGCCCGCCGAGGCCGAAGGTGAAGGCCAGCGGCGGGCTGCCGATGACGCGGTCGTCGGGCAAGGCGCGCAGCACGTGCGGCGGCCAGCAGGCGCAGGCGGCCATCACGTCGCGGTGGAAGTGCAATGCCGCCTTGGGCTGTCCGGTGGTGCCGGAGGTGAAGGCGATCAGGCAGGTGTCGTCGGCAGCCGTGTCGACGTTGGCGAAGCTCGTCGGCTGGCCGGCCATCGCCGATTCGAGCCCGTCGTCGGCAGCGCCATTGAAGTGCAGCACATGGGTCAGCGTCGGGCACGACGGCCGCGCCAGTGTGACCTCTTCGGCCAGGCGCGCGTCGACCAGGGCGTGCGTGATCTCGGCCTTTGCCACGATGCCGGTCAACTCGCGCGCACGAAGCAGTGGCATCGTACCGACGGCGATGCCGCCGGCCTTGACCACGCCGAACCAGCAGGCCGCCAGCATTGGACTGTTGGCACCGCGCAGCAGCACGCGGTTGCCGGGCACCAGACCGAGTTCGCGGACCAGCAGATTCGCAATCCGATTGGCCCGGTCCTGCAGTTCGGCGTAGCTCCAGCGGATCGGCGCGCCGTCTGGCGCGGCACCCAACACTGCCAACCGCGCGCCGTCGCCCTGATTCACCCAGCGGTCCAGCAATTCGCTGGCACAGTTGAGCTGCGCGCCAAATTGCAGCCCAGGCAAGTCGAACAGCAACCGCGGCAATTGTCCGGGCGGTGGTACCCGGTCGCGAACGAAGCTGTCGACATGCGCGCTGCTCATGGTCGACGTTCACTCTACCGCCGACGCCGCGGCGCGGCGTCGGTGTCAACCCCGGTAGCGCGAACCGACCTATCATTCACAGCGCCATGTACCTGACGATCAACCGGACCGGCAAGTGCGCGTTGCCGCGCAAGAGGCGCCCGGCGCTGCCCTGATGCCGCTGTGGGACATCTCGCCCCCGGTACATGCCGGCTCGCCGGTGTTTCCCGGCGACGCCCGCTACGAGCAGCGCTGGGCAGCGACGCTCGGACCCGGTTGTCCGGTGAACGTCAGCACCATCACACTGTCGCCACACACCGGAGCCCATGCCGACGCCCCGCTGCATTACGCTGCCGGCGGTACGCCGGCCGGCGCGCTCGAGCTCGAGCCCTACCTCGGACCCTGCCGGGTGGTGCACGCGATCGGCTGCGGCGCACTGATCGAGTGGCGTCATATCGATCACGCGATCGATGCTTCGTTGCCACCGCGTGTGCTGGTGCGCACCTACGAGCACATGCCCGTCGACCGTTGGGACGCTGCGCTCAGTGCCTATGCCCCCGACGTGATCGAGCGCCTGGCCGACCTGGGCGTGCGGCTGATCGGCATCGACACCGCCAGCATCGACCCGGCAGCTAGCAAGACCCTTGACGCGCACCAGGTGATCCGCCGCCGCAATCTGCGCGTGCTGGAAAACCTGGTGCTCGACGATGTTCCCGAGGGCGATTACGAACTGATCGCCCTGCCCCTCAAACTCAGCACCGCCGACGCATCGCCCGTGCGCGCGATCCTGCGAGAGCTGAAATGAGATTTCCAAGCTCCTCTCATGCCCAGCCCTTCAGCGCGACTTTGCAGAACCAGCGGCGGATTGCCAACGCACACCGCCCCGGTTGGACTTCGCGGCAGGCGGTACCCGGCAGGGGCGATTTGTGGGGCGGCGAGGAGGTGAGCAGGGACACAAACGGTCCAGTGGACCGTTTGTGCCTTGCGAACGGCCGGGCCTCCTGGCCCGGCGCGGCCTGCAAAGCCAGGCCTGGGGTCGGCGCGCGCAGCGCGCTTCGTAAACTGACTCGCCGCAGTTGTCCGAGCGCAGTGAACGCAGCGAACGTAGCGAGTTGTGCGGCGCGACCCCAGGCCGAGCACCGCAGTGGAGTCGGCGCAGCGCGCCGACCGCTCCACCATGAGCCCCAGCCGGGTGCCGCCCGCCGCGACGCTCAGGACCCGGGTCTGAGGGCGGTCGACCCCCAACAGCCGCATTGGCCAGCGAGCCGCCACTCATGCAGCGGAGTGTTTGGTGCACGATGGGTAGGGAACAGCGCAGTGGAGCAATTGACATGACGACTCGCCAGGATTGCCTCGCGCTCGACGCGTCGGACCCATTGGCCGGCCTGCGCGAGCAGTTCACACTGCCCGCCGGCAAGATCTACCTCGACGGCAATTCGCTCGGCGCGTTGCCGCGTGCCACAGCCGGCCGGGTGGCGCAGGTGGTGCAGAAAGAATGGGGCGAAGACCTGATCGAGAGTTGGAACACTGCCGGCTGGATCAGCCTGCCGCAGCGCATCGGCGACAAGATCGCGCGCCTGGTCGGTGCCGATGCCGGTGAATTGGTGGTTGCAGATTCGACCTCGGTGAATCTGTTCAAGGCGCTCAGCGCGGCGCTGGCCATCGCAACGGCGGATGCGCCCGGGCGCCGCGTGGTTCTGTCCGAGCGCGGCAACTTCCCGACCGACCTCTACATCGCCGAAGGCCTGGCCACGCAGCATGGCTGCGAATTGGTGTTGACCGACAGCCCTGACGAGATCGGCGGCCACCTTGCCAGTGGCCGCGTTGCGGTGATGATGCTGACCCAGGTCGACTACCAGAACGGCCGCCTGCACGACATGACCGCATTGACGCACGCCGCACACGAGCAAGGCGCGTTGGCGTTGTGGGATCTGGCGCATTCGGCCGGCGCGTTGCCGGTGGCGCTCAAGGCCGCCGGCGCCGACTTCGCCGTCGGCTGCGGCTACAAGTACCTGAACGGCGGCCCCGGTGCGCCGGCATTCGTCTGGGTCCATCCGCGCCACGCCGACCGCTTCCGGCAGCCGCTCTCGGGCTGGATGGGCCACGCCACGCCGTTCGCGTTCACGCCCAAGTACCGCCCTGCGGCTGGCATCTCGCGTTACCTGTGCGGCACGCCGGCGCTGCTGTCGATGGCGGCGCTCGAATGCGGCGTCGACAGCGTGCTGGCGGCCGAGCCGCTGGGCGGCATGGCCGCGCTGCGCAGCAAGTCGCTGGCCCTGACCGATCTGTACATCGCGCTCGTGGAGCAGCGCTGCAGTGGCGAAGGCGTTTCGGTGATCACGCCGCGCGAGCACACATTGCGCGGCAGCCAGGTCGCGCTGGCGCGCAGCGAGGGCGCCTATGCCATCGTGCAGGCACTGATCGCGCGTGGCGTCGTCGGCGATTTCCGCGCGCCCGAGGTCCTGCGCTTTGGCTTCACGCCGCTGTACACACGTTTTGTCGACGTCTGGGATGCGGTCGAGCACTTGCGTCAGGTGCTGGCCAGCGGCGAGTGGCGCGAGGCCCGCTTCCATCGCAAGGCGGCCGTCACATGAGCAACCGAAAGATTGTCCACGGCGAGCACGCCAAGCTCGACTTCTCGCAGGACATGAGCTACGGCGATTACCTGCACCTCGACGAGGTGCTGGGCGCGCAGCACCCACGCTCGCCGGACCACAACGAGATGCTGTTCATCGTCCAGCACCAGACCAGCGAGCTGTGGATGAAGCTGATGCTGCACGAGCTGCACGCAGCGATTGCGGCGATCGCGCGCGATGAACTCGGCACCGCGTTCAAGATGCTGGCGCGCGTCTCGCGCATCATGGAACAGCTGGTGCACGCCTGGGATGTGCTGGCCACGATGACGCCGCCCGAGTACTCGGCCATCCGCCCGTTCCTGGCCAACAGCAGCGGCTTTCAGAGCTGGCAGTACCGTTGCATCGAATTCAGCCTTGGCAACAAGAATGCCGCGATGCTGCTGCCGCACCAGCACCGCGCCGACCGGCTGGCTCCGGTGCAGGCGGCGTACGCCGCACCATCGCTCTACGACGAGGCGTTGCGCCTGTTGGCCCGGCGCGGCATCGAAGTGCCCGCCAGCCACATCGAGCGCGACTGGACCCAAGCCTATGCCGCAAGCCCGGCGGTCGAAGCCGCCTGGCTGAGCATCTATCGCGATCCCGCGCAGCACTGGGACCTGTATCAACTGGGCGAAGAGCTCACCGACCTCGAAGACGCATTCCGCCTCTGGCGCTTCCGCCACGTAACCACCGTCGAACGCGTGATCGGCTTCAAGCGCGGCACCGGCGGCACCAGTGGTGTCGGCTACCTGCGCAAGATGCTCGACGTCGTGCTCTTTCCCGAGATCTGGACATTGAGGACGGCGCTCTGAACGGCGCTCGCAGCGAACGCCCCATACGTGTTCCCGGTGTCGCGCATGTGCCGATCGCCGCGCGCCACAGTACGCAGCGTTGCTGGCACCGCGCACTGGTAAGCCCTGGGTCGAGCGTCCCTGCCCGTTGGGCACAATCGCGACATGCGACTCTGGCTGTTCGTGCTTGTGGCACTGGCGGTGATCTTCCTGACCCTGTGGTCAACCGACAAGATCACGCTCCAGGGTGAGCGCACGATATACACCGTCGACTGCCGCGACGGAGCATGGCAAGGCCTGCATTGCACCGGACGGCTCGTCGCAACCGAGAGATTCAGGTTTCGGGCGCTCAGGCCCCACCGCGAGGTCGTCTTTTGGACCGTCGGAGCCAATGAGCCTTCCGGCAAGTTCACGGACTGCGACATCGAGGATGGCCGGAATTGGGTCTGCAAACCCAACGCCGACACCGCACGCACGATCACGCTGCAGATGTCGAAGGGCAATGCAATTCCCGATTCGACGGGTCGTGCCAGGGCCTTCCATGCTGTCGACAAGGTGCAATGGTTCTTGCTCCAGTGGGGCCTCCCGGTCGGGAACGACGCGGATGTCTGACGCCCAGCTTGGTTTTGCGCGACCGCCTTCTCGCGAGTTGGCATGTGCCGATTGCAGCCCGCCTGCCGATCGAGTCTCGGCGCATGGCAGCCGATCGCCTGGCGCCAAGTCCCGCTTCGTGCGTCAGCGTGACACTGTGAATTCCCGCGCCGCGACCGGCGACGGTGCGAACGCGGACAGGTTATCGTTGCACCATGCCCGACAAGCCGCGAATCAACGCCCCCTCGCTGCGCCTGCTGGCCACCGCCGTCGCCCCCTTCGTGCTGCTGGCCGCCGTGTTGTTGCTGTTGGCGTACCTGTGGCTCGATCCGACGCCGCCGCAAGCGCGTGGTGCTGGCCACCGGCGCCGAGCAGGGCGCGTACGCGAGTTCGGCAAGCGCTACGCCGCGTTGCTGGCGCAGCACGGCATCAAGGTCGAGCTGCGCAACACGCAGGGCGCGGCCGAGAACCTGGCGCTGCTGCGCGATGCCAACTCGGGCGTCGACGTGGCCTTCGTGCAGGGCGGTGCCGATGCCACTGCGCACGGGAGGCGAGCAGGTCCGACGACGGGGCTGCTGTCGCTGGGCAGCCTGTTCTACGAGCCGGTGTGGCTGTTCTACCGCGAAGACGCGCGCCGCAGCGGCTGCTGAAGTCGCCGCAGCTGACGCGCCTGGCGCAGCTGCCGGCTGGCGCATCAACATCGGCGCGCCGGGCAGCGGCGCGCCCCTCCTGCTGCAGCAGCCTGCTCGACGCCAACCGCATCGACCCGGCGCGCTCACCCTGCTGCAGCAGCCGCAGACACCCGGCCGTGGTCGACCTGCTCGAGGGCCGCATCGATGCGCTCGTGTTCGCGTCGGCGCCCGAGTCGCTGATGGTGCAGATGCTGTTGCACACGCCCGGCGTGCAGCTGTTCGACTTCGCGCAGGCCGAGGCCTACACGCGGCGCTTCGCGTTCCTGAGCCCGGTGACGCTGCCGCGCGGCGTGGTCGACCTGGCGCGCGACATGCCGCCGCCGACGTGCACCTGGTCGCACCCACCGCGACGCTGGTCGCGCGCGAGGGCACGCACCCGGCGCTGCTGCAGTTGTTCGTGCAGGCCGCGCAGCAGGTGCATGGCGAGCCGGGCTGGTTCCAGCGCAAGGGCGACTTTCCCGAACGCGCGCGACACCGAACGCCCGCTCGCCAGGAGGCGCAGCGCTTCTACCGCAACGGCGGCCCTGGCTGCAGCGCTACCTGCCGTTCTGGCTGGCCAACCTGATCGATCGCATGTGGCTGGTGCTGCTGTCGATCGTCGCGGTGCTGATCCCGCTGTCGCGCGTGGTGCCGCCGCTGTACCAGTTCCGCATCCGCTCGCGCGTCTTCCGCTGGTACGGCCAGTTGCGCGCGTGGAGAATGCGATCGGCAAGCGCCCGGCGCCGGAGCTGCTGAGCGAACTCGACGCGATCGAGACGCGCGTCGCGCAGATCCACGTGCCGCTGTCCTACACCGACGAGCTGTACGCGCTGCGCAGCCACATCCAGCTGGTGCGCCGGCGTTTGCAGGGCGCCTGATCTCTGCACTTTGGCGCGCCGGGTCCGTGCGGGCCGCACGGCCGACGCCTAGAATTCGCCACCCGGACGATTCCAGTCCGCGTGCCACGACGCCCGCGGCCACCCTGCCGGAGACGCTGACGATGGACACCCGCACCTCGCCGATCCCGCTGCGCCTCGAACGCGTGCGCGACGCCCTGGCCGAGCACGGCCTGGCCGCGCTGCTGGTGCCGTCGAGCGACCCGCACCTGTCGGAGTACCTGCCCGAGCGCTGGCAGGGCCGCGCAGTGGTTGTCGGGCTTCACCGGCTCGATGGGCACGCTGGTCGTCACCGCCGACACAGGCCGGCGCTGTTCGCCGACAGCCGCTACTGGGTGCAGGCCGAGGCCGAACTGGCCGGCAGCGGCATCGAGCTGGTGAAGATTCCCACCGGCGCGGCGACCCACGCACGTCGACTGGCTGGCCAGCAACGTCGGGCGCGGGCGGGACGGTGGCGGTCGACGGCCAGGTGCTCGGCCTGGCCGCGGCGCAAGCCTTGCGCGCCGGTCTGGACGCAAGCCGGCGTGCACGCTGCGCACCGACCTCGACCTGCTCGCCGAGGTCTGGCCCGAGCGCGCCGGCCTGCCGCGCGCCGCCGGTCTACGAACACCGCGCGCCGCAGCGCCACCGCCGCGCGCCGCCAAGCTGGCCCAGCGTGCGCGAGGCGATGCGCGCGCCACGGCGCCACGCACCACTTCGTCTCGACCGTCGACGACATCGCCTGGCTCTTCAACCTGCGCGGCGCCGACGTCGAGCTACAACCCGGTCTTCCTCGCCCACCTGCTGATCGATGCGACGCGCGCGACGCTGTTCGTCGGCGCACGGCAAGGTCGACGCCGGGCTGCGCGACGCCGGCTCGCGGCCGACGGCGTGCACGCTCGCGCCCTACGCCCAGGCGGCCGCCGCGCTCGCCGCGCTGCCCGCCGGCTGCCGTGCTGCTGATCGACCCGCGGCGCGTCACGCTGGGCCTGCGCGAGCAGTGTCGGCGCCGGCGTCAAGGTGGTCGAGGCCATCAACCCGAGCACGCTGGCCAAGAGCCGCAAGACCGCCGCCGAGGCCGCCCACGTGCGCGACGCGATGGCGCAGGACGGCGCGGCGATGTGCGAGTTCTACGCCTGGTTCGAAGCCGCGCTGGCGCGCGGCGAGACGCATCACCGAACTGACGGTCGACGAGCAGCTGAGCGCGCGCGCGCGCGCCGGCGCCGGACTTCGTCGGCCTGAGCTTCACGCACGATCGCCGGCTTCAACGCCAACGGCGCGATGCCGCACTACCGCGCCACGCGCCGAGTCGCACGCCGTGATCGAAGGCGACGGCCTGCTGCTGATCGACTCCGGCGGCCAGTACCTCGGCGGCACGACCGACATCACGCGCGTCTGGCCGATCGGCACACGTCAGCGCGGCGCAGCAGCGCGACTACACGCTGGTGCTGAAGGGCACGATCGCGCTGTCGCCGCACGCGCTTCCCGCGCGGCACGCTGTCGCCCGATGCTCGACGCGCATCGCGCGCGCGCCGCTGTGGGAGCACGGCCTCGACTACGGCCACGGCACCGGCCACGGCGTGGGCTACTTCCTCAACGTGCACGAAGGCCCGCAGAGCATCACGCAAGGCCATGCCCGAGCCGCACATGGCGATGGAGCCGGGCATGATCACCTCGCATCGAGCCGGGCCTGTACCGGCCCGGGCACTGGGGCGTGCGGATCGAGAACCTGGTGCTCAACGTGCCCGGCCGACGCAGCAGCGAGTTCGGCGAGTTCCTCGATTTCGAGACGCTCACGCTGTGCCCGATCGACACGCGCTGCATCGAGCGCGCGCTGCTGCGCGAGGACGAGATCGACTGGCTCAACGCCTACCACGCCACGGTGCGCGAACGCCTGGCACCGCGCGTGCAGCGGTGATGCGCTGGCCTGGTTGATCGCGCGCACCCAACCCCTGTAGCCCCTCGCGGTTCATCGCTGCCGGCGGCAATCCGTCGCTGCGACGCTGCTGTTCGTCTCATCGCGCTGTGCCGGCGCGATGCAGGCGCCTAGAGTTCTGCCATCGACTCCCGTCGTTGACCGCCCAGGAGCCCAGCATGAACAAGCACCTCGCCCCCCGTTTGATGTCGTTCGCACTCGCCACGCTCGTCACCTGGTCGATCTACAGCGGTATCGACACCCTGGCGCTCGAGCAGCACGCGGGCGCGGTGCAGATGTCGATGGCCAGCGCCGCGCCCCAGCTCGCGGCCGCCAAGGCACGGGCACCACACAGCTGAGCACCGCAGTCACCCGCCCACGGGCTGCTTCGGCAGCCCGTTGTGCTTTCTGGGCCGCTACATCTGGCGGAACAGGTGCAGGTAGCTGCGGCTCACCGGCAGCACCTCGCTGCGTCCGTTGATGTGCACCTCGGCCGTCTCGTTCAGGCCGCGCGAAACCTGCGAGATGCGCGCCAGGTTGACGATCACCGAGCGGTGGATCTGCGCGAAGCGCTCGGGGTCGAGTTCGTCGGCGAGTTCGCGGATGGTCTTGCGGATCAGCGCTTCACCGCCGTCCCACACCACCAGCGTGTACTTCTCGTCGGAGCGCAGGAACACCACCTGCTCGACGGGAATCAGCCGTAACGTGGTGCCGACCGAGGCCTTGATCCACTGCAACCAGCGCCGCGCCTCGGCACGGCCGCGCAACTCGCCGGCCAGGCGCTCGAGCACCGTCTCGACCGCACCGTCCGTCGCAGGCACGAGCGCTGGCGGCTGCAGCCGCTGCCGCAGGCGCTGCACCGTGCTCGCCAGGCGCGCCTCGTCGAACGGTTTGACCAGGTAGTCGATCGCGCCCTGCTCGAAAGCCTGTGACCGCGTACTGCTCGTAGGCCGTGACGAAGACGATCTGCGTGCGCCCGACCATGCGAGCGTGCCGCGTCGACGCCCGACAGGCCAGGCATGTGCACGTCGAGAAACACGACCTGCGGGCTGCCGGTCCTCGAACAACTCGACCGCCTCGCGCCCGTTGCGCGCCTCGGCCACGACATGCAACTCAGGCCACAGGCGCACCAGGTGCGCCGCCAGGCGCTCGCGCAGCAGCGGTTCGTCGTCGGCGATCAGCGCGGTGATCGTGCTCATGTTTGAGCTGCGGGTAGCGTGATCTCTGCCCGCACGCCGTGCGGATCGACGCCCAGCAGCGTCAACACGGCCTGGCTGCCGTAGGTTGCAGCCAGGCGTTCGCGCAGATTGGCCAAGCCCGTGCCGGGGGCCTTCGCCTCGTCGATACCGCGGCCACTGTCCTGCACCCACAGCGTGACCGACGCGCCATCGCGCCGGGCGCCGATGTCGATGCGCCCGCCGGCCTCGCTCGGGTCGATGCCATGGCGCACGGCGTTTTCCACCAGCGTCAGCAGCGTCATCGGCGGCAGGCGCAGGCCGCGCAGCGTCGGATCGATGGCCAGCGCAAACGCCAGCCGATCGGGCATGCGCATCTGCATCAGTTCCAGATACGAGCGCACCAGTGCCTCCTCCTGGCCGAGCGTGGGTGCGCCCTGGTGCAGCTGCGGCATCGCGGCGCGCAGGTACGCGATCAGGCTGCCGAGCACCGGCGCGGCGCGCGCCGATCCGCTCTCGACCAGTGCCTGCACGTTGGCCAGGGTGTTGAACAGGAAATGCGGCTCGACCTGCGATTGCAGGACCTTCAACTGCGCATCGGCCGCCTGGCGTTGCAGGGTCTCGCGCTCGAGCGCGAATTGCAGCGCCTGGGCGTTGGCCTGCGCGTCGCGCTCGCGGTACAGGCCCCCGAGCGCCAGCACCGTGCCGAAGACCAATGCCGCGCCGCCGATCATGATGAAGCCGGTGACCCGTGCCGGGTTGCCGAACAATTCGTGGAAGTCGCCGCCGGTCGACACCAGGTACACCGCCAGCGTGGCGATCGGCGCGGTCAAACCGATCGCCGTCAATTGCACTACCCAGCGCGGCAACGGCGGGGTGCGCCACTGCCCCGCCGCCGTGTAGGCCAGCAGCAGGACGATGGCGATGAACAAGGTGCGTCCGAACAGCACCGGCAGGGGCGGCATGAAGATCGGCGCGATCATCAAGGCCGCGACGATCGCCAGGCCGATGGCCCAGCCGACGCTCTTGGCGGTCAAGGCCGAGAAGAAGCCGCGCCAGAAGCCGGGCCGGGCGGCGTCCACGCTCAGGGGAGTTGCAAGCATGGCGCGCACGATAACGCCAGCCGGCCGTCTCGTGCAGGCCGCACCCGTCCCGGCGCGACCAAGCACGGATTGCCGGGGCCGGGCGACGGCCCGAGGGCCTGGCCCGCTCAGACGCCAGCGCGTTGCAGGCGTGCCGCCAAGGCTTGCGTCAGCGTCTCGGCGCCATCGGCCAGGTGCGCATGCGCCTCAGCGCTCAGGCCGCGGCGGCGCATGGCGGCGTTGATGCGCGCCAGCAACTCGCGCGCCTGTTCGCGCAAAAGGCTCTTGGCGTCGGCACGCGCCCCGCCGCTGCCGCGCAGCAGCGTGGTGGCCATGCGGTTGAGGTATTCGCGCTGCAATTCGCGCCGCGGCGCACTGATGTCGCCGGCCGTGCCGAGCTCGCTCCAGACCTCGCGTGTCAGCTTGGCGTACAGCTCGGACAGCCGAAAGCTGTCGCCAGGCTTGCCGCCCGCGCCGGCCGCGACCTTGCCTTCGCTGTCGAGCAAGCGTGCGGCCACGCCTTCGCTCATCAATTGCGCCAGCAGTGCGCGTTGCATGTCGAGCACGGTACCGATGATCGAGTAGTCGGTGCTCACCGGGCCGTCGCCACCCGACAGCGCTTCGCCGCGTTCATTGAAGTCGGGCGCCAGCTTGCGTTGCAGCGCCGGCGAGAGGCGGAAGCTCTCGACACTGAGCACGCCACGGGCCAGCGAATCGAGTGCATCGCGCTGCACCGCCGCCGGCACCGGCAGCAACGGGTCGCGGCCGCTGCCCGGGTGGTCGCGCAGCGTGCGAACGCCGCCGATCTGCCGCGCCAGGATGCCCGCAGCGCGGCCGGCGTCGCGCACGGCATAGGCGACCGCACGGCGCAGCACCGAGTAATCGGCCTCGGGCTTGAGCACCCGAGCTTCCTGGCGGGCGATGACATCCCGTGCGATCGCGATGCGCTTCTTGGCGAAGGCAACCACGTCCTCGCCGAGGTCGAAGTGCAGCGACTCGGGGTCGATACCGAGGAAGTTGTCCTCGTCGGTGCCGTAGGCCAGCAGTGGCTCGCCGCTGCGTGACGCGATGCGCTGCAATTCGGCCGCCTCGGTGGCTGCTTCGATCGGCTTGTACGCATACTCGATGGCCCAGTAGTCGTAGGGTCCGAGTACCGTCTGGAACGGCGTGCCACCGAACTCGCCGGAAAGCGGCAGGTTGATCGGTGCGTACTCCATCACTGAACCGGCGATGCCGTTGCTGGCCGTGAAGTCGCGATCCGACAGTTGCTTGTCGGTGTACACGCGTGACGAGCGGAAGTTGTGGCGCAGGCCCAGTGTGTGGCCGACCTCGTGCAACGTCGTGTCGGTCAGGTAGTCGAGCACGAACTGCTGAGCCTCAGCGCTCGCCGGATCGATCTCGCCGCGCACTTGCAGCACGTCCAGCGCATAGGCGAGCTGTTCCGCGGCAAAGTCGCCGTGCTCGCAGATCTGGCCCATGCGGCGGGCGCGCATCAGGTCGGCCTGACCCTGGTCCCCAGCACCACCGCCGGTCGGCTCGACATCGGCCAGCTGCATCAGCGCCGGCCAGTCGACCGCGGCCCGTCCGGTAAGGATCTGCGAGCGCAAGGCACGCACGTTGCGCGACGAAAGGCTTTCGATGCCGATGTCGGCGTCGAGAATCTCACCGCTGCGCGGGTCGACCTGGCTCGGCCCGATGGCGCCGAAGAAAGGCTGCGCGTTGGTCATCCAGCGGATTGATGCGGCGTTCACGTCAAGGGTGTCGAAGTCGGCGTCATCGGGCTGCATCTTGACTGCCAACGCGTCCTTGAAGCCGATCTTCTCGAAGGCCTTGTTCCACCCCAGCACGCCACGACTGATCGCGTCGCGGTACTTCAGCGGAATGGTGTTGTCGAGCCAGAAGGTGATCGGCTTGACCGGTTCGGACAGCGCCGCCGCAGGGTCCTTCTTCTCCAGCCGCCAGCGGGTGACGAAGCGCTGCCGGGGCGAACGTTCGAGGTCGTCGCTGAAATCCTGCACGTTGCTGGTGAAGTAACCCACGCGGGCGTCGGCGACGCGCGGCGCCATTGGCGTCTCGGGCAGCTTGGTGATGGCGTAGTAAAGGCCGAGCACGATGCTGCGCGGGTCGGGTACCGTGCGCGGCACCGTCGGTGCCGGCGCTCCCGGCGGCGCGCCAGGTTGCGGCACGGCAATGCTGGCGGTGTAGAAGTGCGCGGTGACATTGAGCACCAACTGCTCGGGGCCGGCGCGCACCGAGGTGAACTGCGTATTGCGGCTCTCCAGCGCGTAGCTCTGCCGGTAAGCGCGCTGCAGCGCCGCGCCCAGGCCCAGCATGTCGGTCAGGAACAGGGGGCCGGCGTCGACCAGCACCGTCTTGCGTTCAGGGTGCGGCTGGCTGGCCACCGCCACGCTGCCCAGCAGGCTGGGCGCAAAGCCCGCGGCCACCGCACGTGCGGCCGGCGACTTGGCGTCGCGGGCGATGAAGTCGGTATTGACGGCCACCAGCTGCACCACGTTGTGCAGGCGGCGGAACTCGACGATACGCTCGTCCACCCGCGCGCCAGGAACATACATCGAGCCGCCGAAGATGCCGGACTCGCCGATGCCGCGGGCCAGCTTGGGCGACAGGAAGAACGGCTTGTTGAAGTCTTCGGGTCGCAGTTCGAGCCAGACCTTCTCTTCCTTCTGCCAGATGCCGATCAGGCCCTCGGTCTTCTTGGCGTCCTTGATGACCGTGGCAAACAGCGGCGGCTGCGCCACCGGCGCCACCGCAGGCGAAGAGAAGGGTGCCGACGCCGGTGCAGCCGCCGCGTTTGCGGCCTGCTGCGCCGACCCGGCACTGGCACTTGCACTGGCGCTGGCACTGCTGGCACTGGCCGCCGAGGCCGCGGCCGCCGCGCCTGCGTCGCTGGTGGGTGCGGCGGCGATCGTTGCGCAACCGGCCAGCGCGAGCGACACCCAGACCATGCCCAGGCTGCGAGTGTTCATCGATAACGGATCAAATCGGCGCATGGTCTTCTTCACGGTGGAGTGAATCGGTGGCAACGATTATCGAAGCCGAAGCGACGGCACGCCATCGGGGAACGCCCGTTGGCGCCGGCTTGGAGGCGCCGTTCAAGCCACGGTTCCGTCGATTCGTCGCACCAGGGCCGGTTCACACCACGGGCGACGGTGCGCACCGG
>CAVZYL010000025.1:0-20625 GCA_963779435.1 uncultured beta proteobacterium
ATCGATCGGTCGCCGTCACAGCCATGAACCTCGCCCCGACCGACGAACGGCTGTTGCGCGCGGCCATTGCGCTGTCGGCCCAGGCCCGCGCCGCCGGCAACCAGCCCTATGGCGCCCTGCTCGCCGATGCGCATGGCCGCGTGCTGCTGCGGGCGGGCAACACGCAGGTCACCGAGCGTGATTGCACCGGCCACGCCGAGATGGACCTGATGCGCGACGCGTCGCGGCGCTTTGCCACGACCGAGTTGTCCGCCTGCACCGTCTACGCCAGTGGCGAACCCTGCCCGATGTGTGCCGGTGCGATCTACTGGGGCGGCGTCGGGCGCATCGTCTATGCGTTGTCGATCGAGACGATGACGGCGCTCGGTGGGCCTGCGGCCGACGAACTCGCGCTGCCTTGCCGTGACGTGCTGGGCCGCGGCATACGCTGCATCGAGGTGCTCGGCCCGGCGCTCGAGGACGAAGCATGTCGTGCTTTCGACGCACGGCAGCGGCACTCACCAGGACCATGATCAAGGAGCCAAGACGATGACGCGCCTGTTGCTGATCAACCCCAACATCTCCGACAGCGTGTCGGACCTGATCCGCGCCGAGGCCGTGCGCTGTGCGTCACCTGGCACCGAGATCGAAGTCGTGACCGCGGCGTTCGGCGTGGCCTACATCGAGACGCGCTTCGAGGCCCTGATCGGGGCCTATGCCGCGGCCCAGTTGGCCGCCGAACACCATGCGCGATTCGACGCGGTGATCGTCGCCGCCTTCGGCGACCCCGGACTCGGCGGACTGCGCGAAGCCCTGCCGTGCCCCGTGACCGGCCTGACCGAAGCCGCGCTGGCGAGTGCCTGCCTGCTTGGCGGGCGCTTCTCGATCGTCGCCATCTCGCAGCGCATCCGCTCCTGGTACCGCGAGACGGTGCAGCACAACGGCCTCGAAGGCCGCCTGGCCAGCATTCGCGCGCTCGACGAGCCGCTGGCCGACATCGGCAAGGTGCAGGGCGATCAGGGCGAGCGGCTGTTGCGCCTCGCGCAGCGCTGTGTCGACGAGGACGGCGCCGACGTCATCGTGCTGGCCGGGGCGCCGCTGGCCGGCCTGGCGCGCTCGTTGGCGGGCCGCCTGCCGGTGCCGGCCGTCGACGGCGTGTCGAGCGCGGTGCGCCATGCCGAGTCGATGGTGGCGCTGCGGCCGGCGCGCGCCCGCCAGGGCAGCTACGGCCCTGTGCCTGTCAAACCGAACAAGGGGCTGCCCGAGTCGATCGGCCGTCTGCTCGCCGGTCCGGCAGCGTAACTTGCGTCGCGCGGCCGGGTCGCGGCTCAGTTGCTGGACGGGCGTCCGACCAACTGCATGTCCAGCCGCGGCTCCTTGGCCTTGGCGTCGACGCGGCTTTCGACATAGATGCGCTTGGGCTCGACGCCACGGTCGGTAAGGAACTTGCGCAATGCGTTCAGGCGCGCCTCGTTCAGGTCACGTTCGGTGTGGCCGCCGCCGTCGATGCGCCACGGGCCGGTGGGCACGATCAACGCCACCTCGACGTCCAATCCCAGTGCGTCGATGATCAGTTCGGCCAACTTGGACTTGGTCAGTTCCGTCAACTGATCGCCCTGGAACAGCCCCGTCGCTGGCAGCGACATGGTGCGGTCCGTGATCGCGTTGTCGCCTGGGGCGGCCATCGGCATCGGCAAAGGCTTGCTCGGCGGGGCGGTTTGTGCGGCCGCCATCGGGCATGTCACCAGCCACAGCATGCCGGCCATCGTGGCAAGAATTGTCCGGGCGGACAGGCCTTGAGGCCGCAGGCGGGTGGGCGGCGAGATCCGATGCCGCAATGGGGTGGGTCGTGTCATCGTGCTCCTTTCGGGTTACGTGATCTTAGGTGCACTGCGCTCCAGGAGGCGCGCCACCCTCGCATCGCCCGTTGCATGCCGCCATGCCCACTGACCAGCAGGACGCCTGCCAGCACCAGCCCGCTACCGGCGATGAAGCCCGCCTCCAGCGGCTCGTCGAGCAGCCATATGCCCAGCACCACGCCGAACATCGGTGTCATGAACGAGAACACGCCCAGGCGCGACGCCAGGTAGCGGCGCAGGAGCCAGAACCAGACCAGGAAGCTGGCGAACGACACGATCACGCTCTGGAACGCAAGGTGGGTCCAGGCCGCGGCCGTCGGCTCGAAGCGCGCTTGGCCGAGCAGGAGGGCCGCCGGGACCAGCAGCGCGAATGCGGCGACGAGCTGGTACAGCAGCGTCTCCGTCGCCGGTGCAGTCGTCAGGCTGGTGCATCGTAGGGTGACCGTCGTCGCGCCCCACGCGGCGCCGGCCAGCAGGGCGAGCGCATCACCGAGCAGGATGCGACTGTGCATTGCATCGGCAGCGGCGGGGCCACGCCCGAGAAAGGCCACGGCGATGCCGGCGAACGCAATGCCGATGCCGATCCACTGCGCCCAGTGCAGCCGTTCGGCCGGCAGCTTCCAGTGCAGACCCAGCGCCGCGAAGACTGGCGCGGTGTAGAGGAACACCACGACATGCGACGCATGGGTCAGGCGCAGGCCCTCGGCCAGCAGCAGGTACTCGATGGCGAACAAGGTTCCGACCACCAGGCCGGGCCGCCAACGACCCGTGCGCAATGCCATGCCTTCGCCGCGCCAACCCATCAGCGCGGCGACGAGCAATGCGGCCACCCCCGAACGCAGGCCGATCATCAGCATCGGGCTCACGTCGCCGGCCACGGCCTTGAGCGAGATCTGCTGCAGGCTCCAGACCAGGCACAACATCGCCATCAGGGCGGCGGCGCGGCCGTCGAGCGCGCGTCGGCTGTTCATCGGGGCGTGGCTGTGTTGGTCATCGCAGGCCCATTGTCGAGGCGGCGCCCCGCATCGAGATAGCGAAATCACGACAATCGATGCCGACAACCCGACAACCCGACGCACGCCTGGCCATGGCACCCGCCGCGAAATCCTTGCACCAGCCGCCGTACCGCGACGCGTTGCCCGCGCCGATCGTCTTTCGAACGGCGCAGATGCCGCCGCAGGCCAGCTATCCGCGGCACCGGCATTCGTGGGGCGAGTTCGTCTATTCGTTCAGCGGCGTGATGGAAGTGAAGCTCGCTGACCAGCACTACGTCGCCCCGCCGCAATACGGCATCTGGCTACCGCCGGAGGTGGAACACCGCGGCCTCAACCGTCAGCAGGCGTTGCACAGCTCGTTGTATGTGGCCGCCGAGCTGTGCGCTGCACTGCCGGGTGCGGCCTGCGTGCTGGCGGTGAGCCCGCTGGCGCGCGCGCTGCTGGAGCATCTGCGGCTGCAGCCGCCGGGCCTGCCGCAGAGCCTGCAGGACCAGCGCTTGCTGCGCGTACTGGTCGACCAGTTGTTGCACGCCCGCAGCGTGGGCAGCTATCTGCCGCGCTCCGACGATCCCGTGCTCGGTGCAATTCTCGAGGCGCTCGAGCAGCACCCTGGCGACGAGCGTTCGCTGGCCGAATGGGCCGCGGCGTTCCACAGTACCGAGCGCACCGTCAGCCGCCGCTGCCAGCGCGATCTGGGCATGTCGTTCGCCGAATGGCGCCAGCGCTTGCGGGTGGTGAGGGCGCTGCCACGGCTCGCGTCCGGCGCAAAGGTGGAGACGATTGCGCTGGACCTGGGCTACGCCAGCGCCTCGGCCTTCATCGCGATGTTCCGCCGCATGACCGGGGTGACGCCCGACGAGCACCGGCGCGCACGAGAATCGACGGCGAAGGCCTGAGCTTGGCCCGCGGCGGGTAAATCGCCGATCGCTCAAGCCGAACCGGTGTGCGTGATCTGATGCCGGTAGCAGTCGAGATCCATCGCGCCCACGGCGCCAATGGCCTGCATCTTCTGCGCGCCGAGTTGCGCCTGTGCCAGCGCCGCGAAAGGCCGCTCGTCGCCCCAGCCTTCGAGCAGGATGACCCAGCGTGGCACGACATTGGCGACGCCGCGGGCGCGCTCTTCGGCATTCGGCTCGCCGCTGCCCGCCGTATCGGCCACCAGCAGGTGCACGCCGGCGACGCCGCTCAAGGCCGCGATCGCGGGAAGAAACTGCCGCTTCAACAGCTCGAGGTGTTCTTCTGCGTCGCCGGCCGGCACGTCGTAGCGCAGGGTTGCCAGCAGGCCGCCCTGTGCAACACCGAATGTGGCGCGGACATGGCACAGCGAACGCGAGACCGACCGAAAGTGCCGCACCGCGGCGATCGTCCACGGCGTCGGTGCATTCACGCGGTCGGCATAGGCCTTGCCGAGCAGCACGTCCATGCTCCGCGCCTCGTAGAGGTTGAAGAACTCATGCCGCGCACCGATGCCGATGTAGCGGCGCCCGCGCAGGAAGCCGGGAATGCCCAGCCGCTCAGGCATGTGCTCCTGGCCGTGCCAGGCGTAGAAGGTGTCGCGCCCCTCCGCGGCGATGTCGTGCCAGATGGCGACGGCGGCTTGCCCGAGCAAGGCCATCAGGCGACCAGGCCGTGCAGGCGGCACAACCGCGCGATGGCCTGTCGTTCGTCCGGCGTGATGCCCAGTTGCGGCTCGCGGCACGCGGCCGAAGGGAAATGCCCCTGCAGGCGCAGCACCTCCTTCATCCGCGGCCGGAAATCGCGTATCGGCGGGCGCCAGCAGTAGCGCGCGATCGGACCGAGCCGGTCCCAGATCAGCCGCGCCGCGCCGAGTTCAGCACGCTGCACGGCGGCGTGCATGGCCACCAGCTCCGCCGTCGCGGTTCCGGCAAATCCGATCAGCGCGCCGCTACAGCCCATCAGCATGGCTTCGAAGATGAAGGTGTCGCTGCCGGTCAGCACGCCGATCGGGGCCGGCAGGCTGCGGGCGACGTCGATGGTCTGCAAGGTCTGCCCAACGTCGAAGCTCGATTCCTTGATCGCGACGAGGCGCGGAATCTCGGCCATCGCTTGCAGGATCTCCGGCGTGTAGTCGGGCCCCCAGCCTTTGGGAAACTGGAAGCAGATGATCGGCAGCTCGCTCGCTTCGGCGATCGCGCGGTGGTAGCGCACGATCATCTCGGCCGGTACCGGCGTGCCGCTGAAGGTGGGGAAGGGCGGGAACACGGCCAGACCTTCGGCCCCGGCCTGGCGAAAGCGCCGCGCCTTGCGCGCCGCGGCGCGTGTCGATCCGCCGACCACGCCGGAGAGAAACGGCACCCGTGCCGGCAATCGACCTTGCTGCAGACCTCGATCACTCGTTGTTGCTCGTCGTCCTCGAGTGCGATGACCTCGGAGGCGTCCATGTTCATCACGATGCCCGCCGGACGCTGTGCGGCGATCCAGTCGATGTAGCGCTCCAGCGTGGCCCAGTCGATCTCGCCATCCTCGTGCATGGGCAGCAGTGGCGCAGCGATGACACCGGTGAAAGGGCGATTCAGCATCGAGTCCAGCCTTTCAATGTCGGTCAGTAGCGGATCACCCCGTAGCGCATGAAGCACTCGGTGATCTGGTCGCAATATTGGGTGAAGCGAGGGCTGCTGACAACCGCCTTGTCGCGCGGCCGCGGCAGCTCGATCTCGATGATCTTCTCGATGCGCCCGGGGCGCGGCGTCATCACGACCACGCGATCGGCGAGCGCCACGGCTTCGGCGATGCCGTGGGTGATGAAGATCAGCGTGTGGCGTTGCGCCAGCCAGATCTTTTCCAGGTCGATGCGCATCTGCTCGCGGGTCAATGCGTCGAGCGCGCCGAAGGGCTCGTCCATCATCAGCAGCGGCGGATCGTGAATCAACGCGCGCACGATGGCAACGCGCTGGCGCATGCCGCCGGAGAGTTCACGCGGCCGACGGTCGGTGAAGTCTCCCAAACCCACGTCGTCCAGCAACTGGCGTGCGCGCTCGCGAAACCGTTGCGGATCGAGGCCGCGCAATTCGATCTGGACCAGCACGTTGTCCAGCACGTTGCGCCAGTCGAGAAGGACCGGGCTCTGGAACACGATGCCCAGGTCGGTCTGCGGGCCGAGCACTTCGCGGCCGCCAACCCGGACGCGGCCCGAGCTTGCGGGCAGTAGCCCTGCAGCGATGCGCAGCAGGGTACTCTTGCCGCAGCCTGAGGGCCCGACGACGACCACCAGTTCGCCCGGCCGGACGGCGAGGTTCACGCCGTCCAGCGCCTGGGTCTGCATGGCGCCGCGCCGAAAGATGTGGCCCAGCGCGTCGAACTCGATATCGGCTTCGGCCGCCGCGCGCGCGGCGCCAGCGGGACCCTTCACTGCGGCACGAAATCGTTGGTGTGGAACGTGGTCCAGGGTTCCTTGGTATCGAGTTCGCGGTATTGCCTGAGCAGGCCCAGGGTCTGGTCCCAGTCGGCCTTGCTGCCCAGGCCGACCTTGCCCTTGGAGTTCGGCGAGTCGAGCAGTTCGAAGTCGACCAGCATCTGATCCAGCGTCGATTGCCGGTTGAGATCGGGTTTGGCCTTCATCGCCGCATCGACCGCGGGGCCTGGATTCTTCTTCGCCTCCTCCCACGAACGAACCGACGCGCGCACGAACCGGCGCACCAGGTCGGGCTTGGTCTTGATCAGGTTGCCGGTGGTGACGATCGTCATGCCGACGATGTTGGCGCCATGGTCCGCATAGCGCAGCGCGGCCGGCTCGGCGCCCTTGTACTTGATCAGGAAGTACTGGTCGTCGGCGCCGCCCAACAATGCATCGACACGCTTTTCCAGCACCGCGACCACCTTCGCCGCCGGATCGACCTGCACGAACTTGATCGTATTCATGTCCAGCTTGTTGTGCGCGGCCAGGGCGCGGAACAGCTGCCCCAGCGGATCGCCGGGCGACACCGCGAGGGACTTTCCTTCGAGATCCTTGGGCGTCTTGATCCCAGCCGAGGCGAGCGAGACGACGGAGAACCCGGTCGAGTTGAGGAGCGACATCACGGACTTGACGTCGGCACCCTTGGCTGCGGTGCTGATCAGGCTGGACGAGTCTGCCATGCCGAAGGTATCCGATCCCGCGGCGACGACCTGCACGGTATTGGCCGACCCGCGGCCCTCGTTGATGGTCAGGTCGATGCCCTCTTGCTTGAAGAAGCCCATCTCCTTGCCGTAGTAGAACGGCACGTGCAGGCCGCCCAGGTACCAATTGAGGCGCAGCGAGACCGCATCTTGCGCAAGGGCGGTTGCGCCAGCGAAGAGCACGATCAGCGCGAGGAAAACTCGAATGAACTTCATGACATGGCTCCTGAAACGGTCGGTGGGGAACGCTTACAGCGCGGCTTGGTTTGCGTGGGTTTGCGATGAGTGCCAGGGGATCGTGATGCGCTCGACGAACTCGACCGTGTAGTACACGGCCAGACCGATCAAGCTGAGCAGGAAGATCACGGCGAAGACCATCGGTGTGTCCAGGTTGCCGTTGTACTGAAGCAGCAGGTAGCCGAGCCCTTTGTCGGAGGCGACGAATTCGGCGACGATCGCGGCGGTGGCTGACAGGGCGGCCCCGACCTTCATCCCGGTAAAGATGTCGGGCAGCGCCTGCGGCAGGCGGATCTTCGCGAACAGTTTCCAGCCGCCTGCGCCGGTGGTGCGGGCGAAGTCCATGATCTCCGGGTCGACCGCCTTGAATCCGGCGATGCTCGACACGACGATCGGGAAGAAGGACAGCAGGAAGACGATCAGCAGCTTGGGTGTGTAGCCGAAGCCGAACCAGATGATGAACAGCGGTGCAACGGCGATCTTCGGCACGATCTGCAGGAACACGACCACCGGATAGATGGCGTTCTCCATGAACCGCGAGTAGGTGACGGCCAGTGCAAACGGCACGCTGACCAGCACCGCGACGAGGTAGCCGCCGAGGATTTCCTGCGTCGTCACCCAGGCGCCAGCGACGACCACGTCGGATCGCTTGGCCAACTCGATCCAGATCCTGGACGGCGCCGGCAGCAGGTACTCCTTGACACCCAGCAGTCTGACGCCGATTTCCCAGGCCACCAGCAACACGGCGACGACGAGCACCGCGCCCGCCCGCTGGCGCAACCACGCGCCCAGTCCGGCAGCCCGTTGCACACGAGCGGCCACGCGCACGGGCGGCACTGCGCCCTGCACGGCTACGCTGCCACCTGCGGAGCGTCGAGATCCCAAGTGCCGTAGCTCGCGGGCATGTTTATTTCGATCAGTTCGAGATCGTCGGATCGCGTGATGACGTTGTGCGGCACGCCTGCGGGCTGGGAAAGACAGCCACCCGCCGCGACCACGACGTCCTCGGGCTTGCCGGCAAAGCGGAAGGTGATCGAGCCGCGCAGGACGAAGACGAAGTGCCCGGTCATGTCATGCCAATGCCACCCGGTCGGCTGTTCGAACGGACGGATCGCACGGACGTGCTTGGCGCCGATCCGGCCGCCACTGGCTGCGGCGAGCCCGAGGTCGCGGTACTCCACGTCGGCACGCAACCCGTCGCGCGTGAACGCAGCGTCCGAACACGCGGCAAGCGAGAACAACGAGCAGGCCTGCCCGAGTGTCAGGGGACCACTGTAGTTCGGCGCACTCGCTGCTTGCATCGAGATCCTCTGGAGACCGGCGTTCGAGACCGATCGGCAAACGAGGCTACAGCAGGCGCCTGGCAGGGTCAATGACAGTTGCCCCAGTGGCTGGCGCGAGCGCGATGCGATTCAACGGTGTTCGTTCCCGGCCATTCCGGTCTGGTCCGACAGCAGTTCCGCGGCCGCGTCGCGCAGCGCTGTCTCGCTGCCGTCAGGCAACAGCAGTGCGCTTGCCGCACCGACCCGCGCGTAGTTGCTCTGGATCGATTTCAGGTACAGCGGGTCGTAATGGCCGCGCATCAGTTCGCCGAATACGTCGGCCCAGCGGCCTTCGCGCGCCAGCGCCTGCCACTGCTTGACCGTGTCGCGGCCGCGCATCTCGACCAGCGTGTCGAGGTGGCCGCAGAAGCGATCCAGGTTCTCGGCGAAGAAACCGTACTCCTCGAGCAGCAGTTCAATTCGCGCCGCATCGGGCATCGTCACCATCACCACGCGGCTGTCGCTGCGCATGCGATCGAGCAGGGCGGTCGGCACCTGCAGCTGGCCGATCTTTCGGCTCTCACTCTCGACGTACACGGGGCGTGTGCGATCGAAGGCCGACAGTGCGGCCCAGACCCCTGTCTCGAAGGCCTTTTGCGTCGGCTGCGGCTCGTGCGGCAGACCACCGAGCACCGAGCCGCGGTGGCGGGCCAGGCCTTCCAGGTCGAGCACCTGTGCACCTGCCTGGGCCAAGGCATGCAGCAGGCGGGTCTTGCCACTGCCGGTGCGGCCCGCGACGACGACGTAATCGAATTCCAGTGGCAGCGTACCCAATTGCTCGCGGACCTGTTCGCGAAACGCCTTGTAGCCGCCTTTCAGGAGGGTCGTGCGAAAGCCGATCTGGGCCAGGAACCAGGCCAGCGTGCCACTGCGCTGTCCGCCGCGCCAGCAATAGACCAGCGGCGACCAGGCGTGCGGTTTGTCCTGCACATGCGCATCGAGCAGCTCGCCGATGCGCTTGGCGACGATCGCTGCGCCATGCTTGCGCGCATCGAAGGCCGAGACCTGGACGTACTCGGTGCCGACCACGCGGCGCTCGTCGTTGTCGAGCACCGGCCAGTTGACGGCGCCGGGCAGGTGGTCTTCGGCGAATTCGGCCGGCGAGCGTGCGTCGATGATGGTCTGGAATGAGGCCAGCCGCGTGATGGCCTCGGTGGCCGCGATGCTGGCCAGGCTCATCCGGCAAGCTCCGTGCTGCGCACTGCGGTATTCGCCTTGGGAGCGGCCCGGCGGCTCATGCCGGGGCGCCCTCGGGTGCCAGGGCATCCAGCACTTCGCTCTCGATCGCCAGTTGTGCCCGATTGTGCTGCAGCTCGGGGCCGTCGATCAGGAAGGTGTCTTCGACCCGCTCGCCCAGGGTACTGATCTTGGCCAGTTGCAGGTTGATGTGGTGCCTTGCCAGCACCCGGGCGATACCGTAGAGCAGACCCGAGCGATCGCTGGCGCTCACGCTCAGCAGCCAGCGCTGGGCACGCTCGTCGGGCCGCAGCGACACCCGCGGCGTGACCGGGAAGCTCTTCACGCGCCGCGACACGCGCCCGCGTCGCGGCTCGGGCAGCGGGCCGGTGGCGGCCAGCGCCTGCGCCAGTTGCGTCTCCACCAGCGAGATCAGGTCGCGGTAGCCGGCCGGGTCGGCGGTGTCGATGTTCGGATGCACCAGCTGGAAGGTGTCGAGCGCGAATTGGGCGCGCGTGGTGTGCACCTTGGCGTCGAGCACCGAGAAGCCGGCGTTGTCGAAGTAGCCGCAGATGCGCGCGAAAAGGTCGGGAATGTCCGGCGCGTAGACCAGCACCTGCAGGCCCTCGCCGACGGCGGAGGCGCGCGCGCACACCACCGGGACGGTCGTCCTGACGTGGCGCCACAGCATGCGGGCGTGCCAGGCCAGGTCGGTGGCGTCGTGGCGCGCGAAGTAGCTCACCTCGAGCGTGTCCCACAACGGCGTTTCGGTGCCGGGCAACTGCGAGGTCAGCGCCAGCAGCGAGCGGGCCTCGGCCTTGCGCGCCTCGAGTTCGGCCTCCAGGCTGGGCTTGGTGCCACCGAGCGAGCGCAGTGCCAGCCGGTACAGGTCTTCAAGCAGCTTGCCCTTCCAGGCGTTCCAGACCTTCGGGCTGGTGCCGCGGATGTCGGCCACCGTCAGCAGGTACAGCGCGGTCAGCGTGCGCTCGTCGCGCACCTGGGCGACGAAGCGCGTGACGACCTCGGCGTCCGAGAGGTCTTCCTTTTGCGCGATGTGGCTCATCGTCAGGTGGTGCCGCACCAGGAACTCGATCAACTGGGCATCGCCACGCTCGATCGCATGTTCGCGGCAAAAACGCCGCACCTCGGTGCCGCCGAGTTCCGAGTGGTCGCCGCCACGCCCCTTGGCAACGTCGTGGAACAGCGCGGCCACGAACAGCACGTAGGGGCGCTCGAACTGGCCCGCCAGTTGCGAGCAGACCGGGTACTCGTGGGCGTGTTCCGGCACGAAGAACCGGCGCACGTTGCGCAACACCATCAGGATGTGCTGGTCGACGGTGTAGACGTGGAACAGGTCGTGCTGCATCTGGCCGACGATGCGGCGAAAGACCCACAGATAGCGGCCAAGCACCGAGGTCTGGTTCATCAACCGCAGGGCGTGGGTCTGGCCGCTCGGCTGTTGCAGGATCTCGATGAAGCACTTGCGGTTGACCGGGTCGCTGCGGAATGCGGCGTTCATCAAGCCGCGTGCGTTGTACAGCGCGCGCAGGGTGCGCGCGGAGAGGCCCTTGACCCCGACCGTCTGCTGGTAGAGCAGGAACGTCTCCAGGATCGCGTGCGGCTCGCGTTGGTACAGGTCATCGCTGGCCACCTCGAGCATGCCGCCGCGGTCGAAGAAGCGCGGGTTGATCGGGCGCATCGCCTCGGCTTCACGCCCTTCGACCCGGGCCTCGATGTTGAGCAGCACGATCTGGTTCAGCTGCACGACGGCCTTGGCGGCCCAGTAATAGCGGCGCATCAGCACCTCGGACACACGCTGGGCGTGCGGCGCGGACAGGCCCAGGCTGTTGGCCACGGCGGTCTGCAGGTCGAACACCAGCCGGTCTTCGCGCCGCCCGGCGATCATGTGCAGGCGCGCGCGGATCAGCCTGAGCAGGCCTTCGTTGTGTTGCAGCTGCTTGGCCTCGAACGGCGTCACGATGCCGTTGCCGGCCAGTTCACTCCAAGAGCGGCCGAGACCGGCGGCGCGCGCGACCCAGAGCAGGATCTGCAGGTCGCGCAGGCCGCCCGGGCTTTCCTTGCAGTTGGGCTCCAGCGAGTACGGCGTGTCTTCGTACTTGGTGTGGCGCTGCTGCATCTCCAGCGTCTTGGCACGCAGGAAGGCGCGAGGGTCGCGGTCAGCCGCCAGGCGCTTGTGCAGGGCCTGGAACAGACGCCGCGAGCCGCAGACCAGGCGGCTTTCGAGCAGCGCGGTCTGAACCGTCACGTCGCGTCGCGACTCCGTCGCGCATTCTTCGGTGTTGCGCACCGACGAACCGATTTCCAGCCCGATGTCCCAGCACGCGGTGATGAAGCGCTCGACCGCCGGGCGGACTTCGTCGCTGCCCAGGTCGTCGGGCAGAAGCACCAGCACATCGACGTCGGAAAACGGAAACAGCTCGCCGCGGCCATAGCCACCCGCGGCCACCAGCGCGGCGCGCGCCGGCATCATGGTGGCGATCCACAACTCGGTGAGAGTGGCGTCGACCAGCTTGGACAGGCCGCGGATCAGCGTCGTCGCGGCCGTGGCGCTGGGTCGTGCGGCCGCGAAGTGTTCGACCAGGGCCGATTTGTCTACCGCCAGGCGCAGGCGAAAGCTGGCCACGCCAGTGGCGGGCTGTGCGACGGCGGACATGGACTCACACCGCCGCGGTGGCGGGCGTGTGCGCAGTGGCGGGCGTCACGAAGGCCGGCAACGCCGGGCTGCCCGCCGACAGCGTCAGCACCTCGTAGCCGGTATCGGTGACGAGCACCGTGTGCTCCCATTGCGCCGACAACGAACGATCGCGGGTGACGATGGTCCAGCCGTCGTAGCTGCCGCCCTTGCGGTCTTCGCGGATATCGCGTTTGCCGGCGTTGATCATCGGCTCGATCGTGAAGGTCATGCCTGGCACCAGCTCCTCGAGCGTGCCGGGACGGCCGTAGTGCAGCACCTGCGGCTCCTCGTGGAAGCGCTTGCCGATGCCATGGCCGCAGAACTCGCGCACCACCGAGAAGCCGGCGTTCTCGGCAAAGCTCTGGATGGCGTGGCCGATGTCGCCCAGGCGCGCGCCCGGGCGGACCTTGACGATGCCCTTCCACATCGCCTCGTAGGTCAGGTGGCACAGGCGCTTGGCCGCGATGCTGCCTTCGCCGACGATGTACATGCGGCTGTTGTCGCCGTGCCAGCCCTCGGGCGTGATCACCGTGATGTCGATGTTGACGATGTCGCCGTTCTTCAGCGGCTTGGCGTTCGGAATGCCGTGGCAGACCTCGTGATTGACCGAGGCGCACAACGAGGCCGGGTAGGGCGGGTAGCCGGGCGGCGCGTAGTTCAGCGTCGCCGGGATCGTGCCCTGGACCTGGACCATGTGCTCGTGCGCAATGCGGTCGATCTCGAGCGTGGTCACGCCCGGCTTCATCAGCGGCGTGATCAGGTCCAGCACTTCGGAGGCCAGCCGGCCAGCCACGCGCATGCCTTCGATGTCGGCGGCGGTCTTGATGGTCATCGTCATGGGCCGGGATTATCCCACCCGACCCGTAAAATCGCCGGCTCTGCCGGCCTTCAACCCTGCCCACGCCCCGATGTCCGCCCCGTCCAAGCATTTGTTGCATTTCGAGGGCGGCAACGCCTTGTCCGCATTCCGCGCCCAGGCGCTGCTGGCGCGCCTGACGGCAGCCTGCGCCCGCATCGTGGCGGTCAGCGCGCAGCATGTGCACTGGGCCTGGAGCGACGCACCACTGGACGGCCGCACGCGCGACAAGCTGGCGGCCCTGCTCGACCAGCGCAGTGCCGCGCCATCGGGCGCGGCTGGCACGCTGCTGGTGGTGATGCCGCGCCTGGGCACCGTCTCGCCGTGGGCCAGCAAGGCCACCGACATTGCCCACAACTGCGGGCTGGGCATTCGCCGCCTCGAGCGGGTCACCGAGTTCCGGCTGCAGTTGGCGCCAGGGCTGTTCGGCAACAAGCCGCTGACGGGCGATGAATTGCAGGCCGCGGCCGCCTGCCTGCACGACCGCATGACCGAGAGCGTGGCCTTCGAGCGCGACGCGGCGCGGCATCTGTTCGACCAGCGCGAGGGCGCGCCCATGGTGCACGTCGACGTGCTTGGCCGTGGGCGCGTGGCGATCGCCGAGGCCAACGTCGAATGGGGCCTGGCGCTGTCGGACGACGAGATTCACTACCTGCGCGGCGGCATTCAAGACGCTGGCGCGCAATCCGACCGACGTCGAACTGATGATGTTCGCGCAGGCCAACAGCGAGCATTGCCGGCACAAGATCTTCAATGCCGAGTTCGTCATCGACGGCGCGAGGCAGCCGCGCTCGATGTTCGGCATGGTCCGCCACACCGAGCAGACCAGCCCGCAGCGCACCATCGTCGCCTACGACGACAACGCTGCCGTGATGCAGGGCGGCGTGGTCGAACGCTGGCTGCCAATGGGCGGTGCCGAAGCAGCGCTGTACGGCGCGCGCGAAGAGCTGGCGCATGTATTGATGAAGGTCGAGACGCACAACCACCCGACGGCGATCTCGCCATTTCCGGGGGCCTCCACCGGCGCCGGCGGCGAAATCCGCGACGAGGGCGCCACCGGCCGCGGCGCCAGGCCCAAGGCCGGCTTGACCGGCTTCTCGGTCAGCAACCTGCATCTGCCCGGCACCGATGAGCCGTGGGAGCGCGCGCACATCGGCAAGCCCGAACACATCGCATCGGCCCTGCAGATCATGACCGAAGGCCCACTCGGCGGCGCGGCGTTCAACAACGAGTTCGGCCGGCCGAACCTGGGTGGCTACTTCCGCGTCTACGAACAGCGCGTGGCCGGCGTGCAGCGCGGCTACCACAAGCCGATCATGATTGCCGGCGGGATCGGCTCGATCAGCCAATCACAGACCAAGAAGAAGGCGTTTGCGGCGGGCACCCTGCTGATCCAGCTCGGCGGCCCCGGCATGCGCATCGGCATGGGTGGGGGCGCAGCCAGTTCGATGGCCGCCGGCAGCAACGCCACCGCGCTCGACTTCGATTCGGTGCAGCGTGGCAACCCCGAGATCCAGCGCCGTGCGCAGGAGGTCATCAACCACTGCTGGGCGCTCGAGGATGGCAACCCGATCCTGGCCATCCACGACGTCGGCGCCGGCGGCATCAGCAACGCATTCCCCGAACTGGTGCACGGCGCCGGCCGCGGCGCGGTGTTCGATCTGACGAAGGTGCCGCTCGAAGAGAGCGGCCTGGCGGCCAAGGAGATCTGGTGCAACGAGAGTCAGGAGCGCTACGTGGTTGCGCTCGACCCCGACCTGCTGCCGCTGTTCGAGCGCCTGTGCCGGCGTGAGCGCTGCCCGTTCGCCGTCGTCGGCGTGGCCAGCGCCGCGGCGCGACTGGTGCTCGAGCACGGCGCGGGCGGCGAGCGTGCCATCGACATGCCGCTCGACGTGCTGCTGGGCAAGCCACCGAAGATGCGTCCGTGATGTCCAGCGCATCGCGCGTCTCGAGGTGCCGCTGCAGCTCACCGGGGTCGAACTGGAACGGGTCGCGCGCGATGTCCTGCGCCACCCGACGGTGGCCAGCAAGCGCTTCCTGATCACGATCGGCGACCGCACGGTCGGTGGCCTGTCGCACCGTGACCCGATGGTCGGGCCTTGGCAGGTGCCGGTGGCCGACTGCGCGGTCACGCTGGCCGACTACCGCGGTTTCGCCGGCGAGGCCTTCGCCATTGGCGAGCGCACGCCGCTGGCCGCCATCGACGCCCCGGCCTCCGGTCGCATGGCGGTGGCCGAGGCGATCACCAACCTGCTCGCGGCGCCGATCGAACTGGCGCACGTGAAACTGAGCTGCAACTGGATGGCCGCCTGCGGCGAACCCGGCGAAGACGCGGCCCTGTATGACACGGTGCGTGCGGTCGGCATGGAGCTGTGCCCGGCGCTGGGCATTGGCGTGCCGGTGGGCAAGGATTCGCTGTCGATGCGCACGCGCTGGAGCGATGCCGGTGGTGCCAAGCAGGTCAGCGCGCCGGTGTCGTTGATCGCCACCGCCTTCGTCACGCTGCCAGATGTTCGCGGCAGCTTGACGCCGCAGCTGCAGGCCGGCGACACCACGCTGATCCTGATCGACCTCGGCGCCGGGCGCATGCGCCTGGCCGGGTCGATGCTGGCGCAGGTGCTCGGCCAGTTCGGCAGCGGTGAGCGGGACGGCGTGCCCGACCTCGACGACCCGCAGGCGTTGAAGTCACTGGTGGCAGCGATCAACCGCTTGCGCCAGGAGGGCAGGCTGCTGGCCTATCACGACCGCAGCGATGGCGGGCTGTGGGCCGCAGCATGCGAGATGGCGTTTGCCGGTCACGTCGGCCTGAGCCTGAACGTCGACATGCTGGTCACCGAAGGCGACGGCGTCAGCGACAGCCGCGGCGATTTCGGTGATGCCAAGAACTGGGCGCAACAGGTCAGCGCGCGGCGCGATGAACGCACCCTGGCGGCGCTGTTCAACGAGGAACTCGGCGCCCTGATCCAGGTGCGCACCGGTGAGCGTGACGCGGTGCTCGCGGCGTTGCGCGAGTTCGGCCTGGCCAGGCACGCGCATGCCATCGGCAAGACCAACGATCGTGGCGTGGTCGAGGTCTGGCGCGACGCCAAGATGGTATTGGCCTCGCCGCTGGCCGAGTTGCATGGCCAGTGGGACGAGGTCAGCTGGCGCATCGCCCGCCAGCGCGACAACCCCGCCTGCGCCGATGCCGAACACGCGGCCGCAGGCCTCACCGACGACCCCGGCCTGCACTTGCACCTGACCTTCGACCCGGCCACGGCGCCAGTGGTGCACGCCACGCGCCCGCGGCTGGCGATCCTGCGCGAGCAGGGCGTCAATTCGCAGGTCGAGATGAGCTATGCGCTGGCGCAGGCGGGATTCGACACCTTCGACGTGCACATGAGTGACCTGCAGACGGGCGGCGCTCGGCTCGACCAGTTCATCGGCTTCGTCGCCTGCGGCGGCTTCTCCTATGGTGACACCCTGGGTGCCGGCGAGGGCTGGGCCCGCTCGATCCTGTTCAACCCGGCCTTGGCCGAACAGTTCGCCGCCTTCTTCGCGCGCAAGGACAGCTTCGCGCTGGGTGTCTGCAACGGCTGCCAGATGATGGCGGCACTGGCGCCGATCATTCCTGGCGCCGCCGCCTGGCCGCAGTTCACGCGCAACCGGAGCGAGCAGTTCGAGGCCCGCCTGTCGATGGTCGAGGTGCTCGAGTCACCATCACTGTTCTTCGAGGGCATGGCGGGCAGCCGCATCCCGATCGCCGTCGCCCACGGCGAGGGTTATGCCGACTTCTCGCAACGCGGCGACGCGAAGAACGTCCAGCGCGCGATGCGTTTCGTCACCAACGACGGCCGCGCCGCTGAGGCCTACCCCGCCAACCCCAATGGCAGCCCCGATGGCCTGACGGCGGTCACCACCGCCGATGGCCGCTTCACGGCGCTGATGCCGCATCCCGAGCGTGTCTTTCGCAACGTGCAGATGAGCTGGAGCGGCGGCGACATCGGCGCGCCCAGCCCCTGGATGCGCATGTTCCACAACGCGCGGCGCTGGGTCGGCTGACCCGCGGCGCTATTCGCCGCTGGCCAGCACCACGCGCTGCTTGCGTGTCTGGCCATTGCGCCAGACGCTGAGCGTGACGCTGTCGCCGGGCTGGTGGCGCTCGAGCTGGGCCAGCATTTGATCGAGGTCGGCCACCGGTTCATCGTTGACCGCAGTGATCACGTCGCCGCCGACGACGTCGCCATTGGCTCCGCGGCGAAAGGCCTGCAGGCCGGCACGCGCCGCCGGTCCGCTGCCAGCAACCTGCAACAACGCGACCCCCTTGGGCAGGTTCAATGCCCGCTGCAAGGCCGCCGGACCGGCCGTCACGCCGAGCGCGGGACGCACATAACGGCCGTCGCGGATCAGCCGCGGCACGATGCGATTGACCTCGTCGACCGGGATCGCGAAGCCGATGCCGGCACTCGCCCCGCTCGGGCTGGCGATCGGCGTGTTGACGCCGATCAGGCGCCCGGCCGAGTCGAGCAGCGGGCCGCCGGAGTTGCCGGGGTTGATCGCCGCGTCGGTCTGGATCACGCCGCGGATGGTGCGCTGGTTGAACGACTCGATCTCGCGATCGAGGGCGCTGACGACGCCGGTGGTCAGCGTCTGGTCGAGGCCGAACGGGTTGCCGATGGCGTATACGCGCTGGCCGACCAGCAGGTCGCGGCTGCTGCCCAACGCAATCGGTGGCAGCTTGGCGCGGGCACGTCGATCTTGAGCACCGCCAGGTCGCGGTCGGGGAAGGCGCCAACGAGCTTGGCCGGGTAGCTGCTCTGATCCGCCAAGGTCACACGTGCCGCGCTGCCGCCCTGGATGACGTGAAAATTGGTGACGATGTGACCGCGCTCGTCCCAGACGAATCCGGTACCGGTGCCGAGTGGCACCTGCTCGACGTTCATCGAAAACAGGTCGCGCTGCGTCTCCAGCGTGGTGATGTGCACCACCGACGGCGAGGCCTTGCGGAAGAGCTCGATGTTGGCCTGCTCATCAGCAGCCAGCGCACCGCGCGGCGCCACGCTGCGGGGCCCGGCATCGGTGCGGCCCAGCACCTCGCCATGCATCGTCAGCAGCGCAGTGCCGGCCAGGGCCACGGCCACGCCAATGGCGGCCCAGACGCGGGACCAACGCTGTCGTATCGAGTATCGATTCATGGGCCATGAGACCAGGATGCGAAGGTCGGTAACTGGGGCCGCGCGGCGTTACATCAAGGGCCCGATCGCACGGCAGGCGGCTGCCAGAATGGCACGATGGCCAGCCAGCAAGTCACTCCCGAATTGCGCCAGTGGATCGTTGCCCAGGCGCAGGCGGGTCACAAACCCGAGACCGTGCTCGATTCCATGCGCGCCAGCGGCTGGGCCGAGGACGTCGCCGTCCAGGCGTTGGAAGACACGCTCGGCGGCTTCCTGGCCGAGCATGCCAGAGCGGCCGGTCTGCCACCGCCGGTCCCGGTCCCGGGGCCCGAGCTCAGCGACTCGCCGCTGTGGCTCGACGCCGGCGACCGCCGCGTGCAGGTCTTGATGAGCATGCATCAGCCGCGGGTGGTCGTGTTCGGCGGCCTGTTGGCCGACGAGGAGTGCGACGGCCTGGTGGCACTGGCCCGGCCACGCCTGGTGCGTTCGGAAACCGTGCAAACCGAGACCGGCGGCAGCGAAGTCAACCCGCTGCGAACCAGTTCGGGCATGTTCTTCGCGCGCGGCGAAAACCCGCTTTGTGCATGTATCGAGGCACGCATCGCCAGCCTGCTGAACTGGCCGCTGGAGAACGGGGAAGGCCTGCAGGTGCTGCGCTACCTGCCAGGCGCCGAGTACCGGCCGCACCACGATTATTTCGACCCGTCCAAGGCGGGCACGGCGGCGATCCTCAAGCGCGGTGGTCAGCGTGTCGGCTCGCTGGTGATGTACCTCAGCACACCCGACAAGGGCGGTGGCACCTCATTCCCCGACGTGTCGCTCGAAGTCGCGCCGATCAGGGGCAATGCCGTCTTCTTCAGTTACGACCGGCCACACCCGATCACCCGCACGCTGCACGGCGGTTCACCGGTCATCGCCGGCGAAAAGTGGGTTGCCACCAAGTGGCTGCGGGAGGGTCGCTTCGAGTAGAGGCCGTTCGCAGCACGTGGTCTGACGTGTCGACAGACCCTGGCCGATCCGGGCTGTCAACCAAGTGGGGCGAGGAGCCGTTGTCGGCACTGAGCGCTTTGCTCTGTCATCCATCGATTCAACCAAATGAACAAGCTCCTGACCGTCCTGGCCGCAATGGCCTTCGTTGCCGCCGCACAAGCCCAGCCCGCGTCGGCGCCCGCTGCAAAGCCTGCGGCACCGGCCGCTGCCACGACCGCGGCCGCACCGGCTTCGGCCGCTGCCAAGCCGACCACCAAGCCGGCGCAAAAGCCGGCCCAGAAGCAGACCGCCGCCAAGCCGGCTGCCAAGCCGGCGTCGTCTGCCGCGAAGTCGGCGTCTGCGCCCAAGTAAGTTGTCAGTTCGCGGCCTCGGCTGCGCCAAAGAAAACCCGGCCTCGGCCGGGTTTTTTGTTGGTTCGCGCTCGATTCAACGCGATCGCTGTCCGGTCGAGCCATTCGCCGGTTGCAACATCTGTTTACGAACGATTCGCGCCCACTTGCGCTGTTCCCAACTGTGCGGCCCGTCGAGCGGCCATTGTTCGATCACGCCGGCCAGCTCGGCGTGCGGCAATCGCATGTAGCCCGGCTGATGGCGCCGCAGCAGCCAGACGCCCGGCAGCAAGCGGCGTGGCAAGCGGGCGCGCGCATCGTCGACCCAGTAGACGCACGGCCGCTGGGACCAGAAGCCCTGACGTTCAAAGTACACCCGCCCGGCGATGCCGCTGGCGGCGGGCAGGAGGATGTGGTCGGTGAGGGTCTCGACCACGGCGAAGCGCAGGTCGCTGGGTGAATCGCCGGCGTGGCACGCCAGGATCACGCGGTGGATATCGCGCGACGGGATGCGGTCGATCTCGCGCTCGTCGCGCAGTACCAGGAGGTCGGTGCCCTCCCAACGGGTGTTCATCGCGTCGTGGCTCATGGCTTGCGGCTGTCGGTTTGTCTTCACTGCAGGGCGGGTAGGCACACCATAGCTGCCTTCCCGCGCGCCAGCTGTCAGCAGGCACTACAAACTGCAAGCAGGTCGGCGCGACTTGCGCGTGCGGCTGGATCACGCAGTGACGGCCCTGTCCCGAAGTGCAGTGGCTCAGCTTTCGACGCCTTGTGCGTGCGGCGGCACGCTGGCACGCCAGCCCAGCTCGTTGCCAATGCGAAAGCGCAGGGCATCGGTGGCGTCGGGATCGCCGTGCACGACGAAGGTGTGGCGCGGCGCACGCTCGAAGCCGCGCAGCCACTGCATCAGTTCGTCGG
>CAVZYL010000026.1:0-166430 GCA_963779435.1 uncultured beta proteobacterium
AACTGGGCGCGCGACAAAGGATATGGGATGGGGCAGGTCGCCGGGTTCATCGGCGGCGCCGTTGGAGGAGAGCAGACGAAACTCGCACACACCGGATTCACCTTCCCCACGACGCCAGAGGCAATGAAGAACTGGCGCGGATGGTGGCGCATCGTGCGCGCGGACCAATGGGGAATCTTTTTCCTCGGGTCGATACTGGGCGTTGGCCTCCCCGCACTTCTATACGTCACCTTCCTCGTCCCCCGGGACGGAGATCCGCGGGCTCGGAATCACCGCCGCGCTGGCCGGTGCCATGTCGACCGTGGCCGGCGCAGGCGTCGGATTGTTCGTGGCGGTGATGGGGGCGTGGATCCTTCTTAAGACGCAACTCGATAGCCTCGAAGGAATGACCCGCTCGATCACCGACATCATCTGGACCGGGAGCCGGCGCGTGCGCGAGGTGCGTGGCGGAGACGTGCGGGTCGTCTACTACGCGGTGCTCGCGATCAACGCCGTGTGGGGATCATCGCGTTGCGCCTGGCCCAGCCGATCCTGCTGCTGCAGATCGGAGCCAACATGGCGGCGATCGTCTTCATCATCTCATCGATCCATCTGCTCCGCATCAATACTCGGCTGCTGCCGGTGGCATTGCGTCCGCCGATGTGGCGTCGAGTGTGCCTCGTGCTGATGACGGTGTTCTACGGATCCTTCGTGGCGCTTTGGGTGAATGCGTTGTTCTAAGAAACCGGAAGGGGGAAGAGGGAAGCGAATCGACAAAGCCGGGAAGCGGGAAGGGGAAGAGGGAAGCGAATCGACACTCCACTCGCAACTGAATTGCGAGCGCGACCCAAACTTGGGCTGCAGCACCATCGCGTCGACTTTTTCCGCCTCTCCGCCTGTCCGCCTGTCCATCCACGTGGCAGCTGCACGCATGAAGTGACATCAGTCCCCACGTGAGGCCTTGGGCGCGATCGCGAGCACGCGCAGCGGACTCCCGCTCCCGTTCACGATCTTGAGCGGCGCCGCAATCACGATCGCCCCGGTCGCCGGCAGCTGATCGAGATTCGTCAGAGGCTCGCCAACCCGAACTTGCCCGCGCCGTGCATCGTCGTGTGATTCGGAAATGGCGGATCGAACGCTCCCGCCTGCCCCGCATCGGTGCCGACCGTCTCGACGCCGACGCCGAGCACGTCGCGGTCGTGCGCCAGGAGCTCCGACGTCGTCTTGTGAAAGCCCGGGCTGTGCGGCCCGTCGGCGCGAACGTTGAGAAACGACGTCGCGTCGGCGCGCTTGCTCCAGTCGGTGCGCAGCAGAGACCCACGAATCCTTCGGAATGCGTCCGTGCGTCTTCTCCCACGCGTCGACGTGCTCCGGCATCAGCAGAAAATCCTCATTCGCCGCGACCTCGCGCGACACGTCGATCACGCACGCCGGCCCGACGAAGCGCCGCACGGGAATCGTGTCGCACGCTGTTGTCCGGCAGATCCTTGCCCGTGATCCAGTGCACCGGCGCGTCGAAGTGCGTGCCGGTGTGCTCGCCGAGGTGAAGCGGTTCCAGTACCACGCCGGTCCCTTGTCGTCGAAGCACGAGATGACGTCCATCGTCAGGCCCGGCGACGCGCGAACAGCGGCGGCAGGCCGATGACCGGCGTGTCGGGCCGAGCGGCGGCGTGAGGTCGACGACCTTGAGCGAGCCCGCGTTGAGCGCGTCGACGAGTTGGGTGAGGAGCGACATGAGCTCTGACTGACGGAAGGACGTGTCGATCCCGAGAAGCGAAGCGACGAGGGATCATGGTTGTGTCCTGGGATCTGTCGGCCGCACGATCACGGTAGAGAAGATCCCTCGCATTCGCTCGGGATGACGACATCATCGGCGCTCTTTCAAGTACCGCGCAAACTGATATCGATTCTCCAACAGCGACAGGTCGGTGACGTACCCCGACGGTCCGACCGCCTCGACCTTCGCGACGATCGTCGTCAGCTCGTTCGCCGGCGAGCGCGTCGTCGAACGCCGCGACGAACTCATCGAGGTCGCGCACGGTCGACGTGCGCGGAACGCCCGCGGCCGCGGCGATGCCGGCGATGTCGCTGCCCGTCGACGTCGCCGTCGGAAATCCGCCGACCGACAGCAGGCTCTCGTTGTCGAACACGACGTGCACGAGATTCTTCGGCCGATAGCGCGCGAGCGTCGTCAGGCCGCCGAGGTTCATCAGCACCGAACCGTCGCCGTCGAACACGACGACCGTGAGCTCCGGCCGGCTGAGCGCGATGCCGAGCCCCATCGACGACGCGAGCCCCATCGCGTGCTGCAGATAGAAGAAGTTCGGCCGGTGCCCGATCGACTGCAGCTCGGCCGCGACCGCGCCCATGATCGTCACGACGACGCACCGCTCGAGCTCGGCGTAGATCGCCTCGCATCGCGTCGACGGCGCTTCATGCCTCCTCCCACATCAGGTCGCGGCACGAGCAGCAGCGCGACCGGTCGGCTCGCCGAGTAGGCGAGCGTCTGCGCCTTGTGGATGCGCTGCGCGACGTGATCGGGCGAGTCGAGCCGCGTGTGCGGAATGCGCAGCGCGTCGAGCACGTGCTCGGTGACGCCGCCGCCCTCGGTCTGCCACGGATCGCGCTCGCCGAACTCGCCGCGATGGCTGATCAGCATCAGCAGCGGAATGCGATAGAGCTGCGCGCACGAGACGATGCCGTTGATCGACGCGAGGAAGCCGTGGTTCTGCATCAGCATCGCCGACTTCACGCCGGCGAGGTGCGCGCCCGCCGAGATGCCGACGCCCTCCTCCTCCTTCGCGAGGCGCACGAGCGTCATGTCGGGATCGTCCTCGGCCATGCGAATCAGGTGCACGAGCCACGTCTCCGGCAGCGCCGACATCAGCGGGATGTCGCAGGCTTTGAGGGCGTCATACACGCGATACGCTTTTCGACGGAGACAGGCACGGCAAAAAGAAGAGAAGAGGGAAGAGGGAAGAGAAACCACACCCGCCAGTTCGGCGAGCTCATACATGTGGCGGCGTCCGTCGATTCGCCAGACCTGCCGGGCATGAACCGGCGGAGCGCAGCTGCACGCCTTCTCCCCCTTTCCCTTCCGCCTTGTATGGGCGGCTTCATCAGGCTAGAATAGCCTGATGCGCTCCGTATCCGTTTCCGATGCCAAGAACAACCTGAGCGCCCTGCTTCGGGAGATTCGCGGAGGAGCGACAATCGTCATTACCGATCGCGGCGTTCCCGTGGCTCGGCTCGTGGCGCCTGCCTCCACTCGCGGCATATCTGCAGCGGCGGTGGAATTGGCGCAGCAGGGACGCCTCACCCTGCCCGAACGTCAGCCAAACTCCAAGTGGCTGGAGCTGCCGCGCCCAAGGCCCAAGGCAAAGAGCTCCGCGCTGCGCGCGCTCCTCGACGAACGCGAGTCGTCCCGGTGGATCCTGGGATTCCTCGGCGCTCATTTCGCTGTTGATCGCCGAGGAGATGTCAGCCCGAATGGAAGAGATTGTCCGCGACGATCCCGCCGTCGTCACGTGGTGGGGGACGCTCATCGAATGCACGTCGGCGCTCGCCCGGCTCGAGCGTGATGGCGCGCTCGCGACCGATGAGGTGCGTCAAGCCATCGAGCGGCTTCGTCAGGCCGCCCTTGGGTGGGTCGAGGTCCCGGCGAGCAACGACGTACGCGAACAGGCCATCCGACTGCTGCGTATCCACAAGCTGCGGGCAGCAGACGCCACGCAACTTGCCGCCGCAATCATCGCCTCGGACTTCCGCGCGGCGTCCCTCGATTTCGTCACCCTCGACACGCGCCAAGGACAAGCCGCCGAGCGTGAAGGATTCCGCGTCGTGAGCTGAGCGCGCCGACCCATCGAACCCGAGCACCAGAGGCATCCCCGGGAGTCGTCCGGCTCCTCAACGCTCGGTCGAGAGCATGTCGCCCACCGTCGCGCCGCGTGCGTGTGCCGCGGGCCGCTGCGCGTCGTGCACGCCTTCCGCGAACTCTTCGATCATCTTCGCATTGAACGCAGGGATGTCCTCGGGTTTGCGGCTGGTGACGAGGCCGGCGTCAGTCACGACGTCACGGTCCTCCCATTGTCCGCCCGCATTCCTGATATCCGTGCGGAGACTTGGCCACGACGTCAACGTACGCCCGCGCACGACGTCGGCCTCCACCAGCAGCCACGGTCCGTGGCAAATAGCTGCCACCGGTTTGCCCTGCCGTGAAGAAATCGCGCACGAACTGAACTGCACTGGCGTCCAGCCGTAACGCATCGGGGTTCATCACGCCACCCGGAATCAGCAGCGCATCGAAATCCCCAGCGCGCTCTCCAACGAGCGGCGCATCCACGGCGATCTCCTCTCCCCAATGATCGTGCTGCCACCCCTTGATCGCCCTCGGCCGCGGAGAAACGACGAATGTCTTTGCACCTGCATGGTCGAGCGCGTTGCGTGGCTCGAGCAGTTCCACCTGCTCGACGCCGTCGTCGCAAGAATCGCGACGCGCTTGCCCTGGAGACTGCCTGCCATGAGTGACCTCCTTGATGCGGCGCGATGTCTAGCGCCAGGCTCGGCTACGCGGATCCGGCGCTGCCGAGTTTGCCATGATTCGAGAATCGCCTGAGGGAGACAGGACCGCCCGCGGGATCTCGTCGAACCCGCGTTCCTTGCAGGGACGGTGCCACACCTCCAGCCTAACGCCGAGCCTGCAGGGTCCCTTCCCCCTTCCGTTTCCCGCGCGCACACTGGCCGGCATTGCGAGCGCAGATCGAACAAGGGCGATACCGGCCGCAGGCGGTGCGAAGGGTGCAAATCCCGAAGCCCGACGGCGGCGAACGGCTGCTGGGCATCCCCACGGTGACCGACCGTATTATCCAGCAAGCTATCGCCCAAGTGCTCACGCCGATCTTTGATCCGGAATTCTCGGCCTCAAGCTTCGGCTTTCGACCTGGCCGCAATGCACACCAGGCCGTGCGGCAGGTGCAAACCACTAGTGAAGCCGGCTACCGCATCGCGGTTGATCTCGACTTGGCCAAGTTTTTCGACACGGTCAATCATGACGTGCTGCTACGCTTGCTGGGACGACGCATCCGCGACCAGCAATTGCTGGCCTTGATCGGGCGCTACCTGCGCGCTGGCGTGCTGGTCGGTGAGCAAGTCTTACCCAGCGCGATCGGGACGCCGCAAGGCGGTCCGCTTTCGCCGTTGTTGGCCAATATCCTGCTGCACGAGCTCGACCGCGAGCTGGAGCGGCGGGGCCATCGCTTCGCGCGCTACGCCGATGATCTGCTGGTTCTGGTCAAGAGCCAACGCGCGGGCGAACGTGTCAAACGCAGCCTGACGCGTTACCTTGGACACGACCCTCAAGCTCACGGTCAACGAAGCCAAAAGCAAGGTTGCACCGGTGAGCGAATGCGGCTTCCTGGGCTTCACCTTCCACGGCAAGAAATTACGCTGGACGGAGGCGGCACTGGCGGACTTTAAACACCGAGTCCGTGCGCTGACCGGACGGAGCTGGGGCGTGTCGATGGACTACCGAATGTTCAAACTGGGGCAATACGTGCGGGGCTGGATGGGCTACTGGTGTGAGCCAATACTACCGACCCATTCCCGAACTGGACGACTGGCTACGACGGCGCATCCGCATGTGCTACTGGAAACAGTGGCGGCTGTGTCGGACCAAGATTCGCCACCTGCGCGAGCTGGGGGTGAGCCTGAAGATGGCGATCCAGCATGCCGTCAGTAGCAAGAGCTACTGGCACATGGCGCGAACCCCGGCCCTGCAGCAGGCGCTGTCCAACGCGTGGCTGAAGGCACAAGGGCTTGGTCAGCGTGCAGGACCAGTGGTGCAAGGCCCAGGGTTACACGACTTGAGGAATCACTTCGGAGCGCGCCGACTTGTTGAACCGCCCAGTGCGGACCCGCATGCTGGGTGGTGTGGGGGCCGGGGGTTAGAAACCCCCGGCTACCCGATTGGGCCACACGCTGACAAACGGCCTATAGGTCTTCCGACCGCAAGCCCGTGTGTTTGGCGATTCGCGCCAACATGCGTGGGCCGAGTTCTTCACTGTCGTGGAAAGCGAACACGAAGTTCGGCCAGCCTTCGCGGGAGAGAGTGCGATGCGAGCCGGTTTGGCGCTTGAGCTGCCAGCCAAGTTTGTGCAGAGCTGCGAGTACGCGCTTGGCCTTCGCGGAAGGCCACTGGTTCATGCGGCCGCTGGAAGGGAGATGTTGATCTCGAGTGGCAGCACCTCACCGTGTTCCAGCTGCTCCGCCAGAACCCGAAGAGCCAGCACTTCAGCCTTGGCCATGGCCTCAATGGCCGACTTGCCATAGGCGAGAACGCCCGGAAGCTGCGAAACCTCCGCAAGCCAGCGGCCGTCGTCTTCAAGCTCACATTCGAGGTGGAACTTCATGTGCGCCTCCGGGGAAAAGGGCGAAGTCTATCGTGGCGGGTGGCGTGGGGCCCAACGTTGGCGATGAGCGGCAACTGTAGGCGCACGAAGCGCGCCGGAAGTTGTCCGCTCGATCAAATTGTTAGACCTCATCGTTTGCGCCTCTAAGATGAGGCGCGCTGCGCCGCAGGGCCTGGAGGAAGCCGGGTACACCAGAATACAAGTGGACGAGCCCGATCTTCTGGCCATCTGCAAACCGCAAGGTGACGGTATCGGTCCAAACGGGCTCGCGCGGAGTCTTTCGCCCAGCGCCACAGGTGGCTGCCCTGCCGCTGTTGCGATCGACCAAGGTGCTGGACCAGTTGCGAGAGCGCATCTGTCTTCTGCACTACAGCCGGCGCACCGAGGAGGCCTACGTGCACTGGTGCCGCGCCTTCATCCGTTTCCACGGCATTCGCCATCCGCTGGCCATGGGCGGGCCGGAGGTGGAGGCCTTCCTGGGTTGGCTCGCCGGCGAGCGCCAGGTGTCGGCGTCCACGCACAAGCAGGCACTGTCAGCCCTGCTCTTCTTGTACACGAAGGTGCTGGGCGTGCAGTTGCCGTGGTTGAACGAGGTCGGACGGCCACGGGTTCAGCGCCGCTTGCCGGTGGTGGTGTCGAAGGAAGAGTTGTCGTCCGTCTTCCGGCGCATGGATGGCGAGCATCGGCTCTTCGCGCAGTTGCTCTATGGCACCGGAATGCGCCTCTTGGAGGGCTTGCAGTTGCGGGTGAAGGATGTGGATTTCGCGCACCGGGCGCTCATTGTTCGCGCCGGCAAGGGTGGCAAGGACCGCTGCCTGATGCTGCCGGAGCGGCTGGTGGGCCCTTTACAGGCGCAGTTGGTGAGCGCGCGTGAGCTTTGGTTGGTTGACCAGGCGGACGGCAAGGCCGGTGTGGAAATGCCGCATGCACTGGAGCGCAAGTACCCACGGGCGGGCTCGAGTTGGATCTGGTTCTGGGTCTTCCCGCAGGCCACCCATTCGACGGACCCGCGCAGTGGCGCAGTGCGGCGCCATCACATGTACGACCAGACCTTCCAGCGCGCATTCAAGCGCGCGGTGTTGGCGGCGGGTATCTCGAAGCCAGTGACCCCGCACACGTTGCGGCATGCATTTGCGACGCATCTGCTGCAGTCGGGCTACGACATTCGCACGGTGCAGGATCTGTTGGGTCACGCGGACGTGGCCACGACGATGATCTACACCCATGTGCTCAAGGTCGGTGGCGGTGCGGTGCGCAGTCCGATGGACTCGATAGATGCTGCTTGACAGATACGCCGGCGCCACAAGCCAGACGACTGCGCGGGGCTGCTACGGGCCGAGTCCCGTCCCCCACCACGGCGCGTATGACCCCGCGCTGTCGCCCCGTTCGGACACCGGGCGCGCCAGGCCCTCACCAGTAATGCATGGCGTCGCGGTAGATGGCCTCCAGGTCCAGCTTGGACACGCTGCGCGGCGCCATCGCCAGCGGGCGCTGCTGGGCGAAGGCCCCTTCGGCCAGGGCCGGAACATCAGCGTCGCTGTAGCCCAGCGCGGCGATGCCCGACGGCAGCGCGGTCGCCCGCATCAGCGAGATGAAGGCCTCGGCGAGGATGCGACCCGCGTCTTCGGGCGCCGCGCCGGCAATGTCGATCCCCAGGGCGGCAGCCGCCTCCAGATGCCGAGTCGGATTGGCCGACGCGGTGAAGCGGAAGGCGGCCGGGGCGTTGATCACGACCGCGATGCCGTGCGGAACCATGGCCTCGCGCTCCTGGTAACCGGCGGCGGTGAACTCGTGCTTGAGCGTGGCGACCGAGTAGGACATGGCGTGGGGGATGTGCACGCCGGCGCTGCCGAAGGCCAGACCGGCCAGAGTCGAAGCGAACATCAGCTGGTGGCGCGCCTCCTTGTCGCTTGCGTCGCGCACGGCGCGAACGAGGTACTTGCCGCCCAGGCGGATGGCGGCGATCGCGCCGATGTCGTTGTATGGCGTCGAACCCTGGTACGGCGGCCGTTGCGACGGATGGGCCGGCCTCGGCCGGCTGGTATAGGGCCGCGCCGTGTACGACTCGACAGCATGGGTGAGCACGTCGAAGCCGGTCGCCGCGACGACGCCGCCTGGCAGCGTCTCGGTGGTCGTTGGATCGATGAGCGCCAGCGAGGGCTTCAGCCAAGGCGAGGCGATGCCCGTCTTCAGGCCGACGGATTTCAGGTCGACGATCGTGATGCCGGTCGTCTCGCTGCCGGTGCCGCAGGTGGTCGGGCAGGCGATGTGCGGCTTCAGTCGGCCCGGGATCGGCTTGGCCCTGCCGATCGGCGCGTTGATGTAGGCGATCAGTTCGTCAGGGTACGTCGACAGCAGATTGGCCGCCTTGGCGGTGTCCATCACCGAGCCGCCACCGAGCGAGACGAAGCCGTCGAAGGCCCCTTCGCGGGCGAACAGCGCCGCCGCCTCGAAGGAGTCGCTGTTCGGCTCGCAGCGCGCCTGGCCATAGACCTCGACGTCGAGGCCCGCCGCGCGCAGCGCGGCGATGGCCGTCTCGCCGGGAGCGCTGGCCAGTACATGCGGATCGACGAACAACGCGACCCGCTTCATGCCCAGTGCACGGGCATCGTCGCCGACTTCGCGCAATGCGCCGGGACCGAACTTGATCGGCGTGGAGCTGACCGAGAAGACCGTCTCGCCTTCTCCGGGGGCCAGAAATGCTGAATGGGTCGACATGGACTTGACGCGCACCTGTTGTCATTCAAACCGAGATTCACCCGCTGGCCTGCGAATCACGCCTCGGGCACCGCACTGCCGATCACTGCCGATCAGTCCCGCGCATTCTGCGCCGCCCGCTCCCACCAGGCCCCCTCCAGTGCTTCGCGCAGGTGCTCGATGAACGTGCTCACCTTGGCCGGCACCAGCTTGGGCGACGGGAACACGGCGTGGATCTCCTGCGTCGGCAGCGCGTGGTCGGTCGAGCACCGGCTGCACCGCCCATCGGCCACCGAGTCGCGCGCCACGTACCACGGCAGGATGCGCCATGCCCAGGCCCGCGCGCGCGGCGGCGAGCACGGCCGACAGGTTGTTCGATCGCAGCGGCCCGCGCACCGGCACCGCGATCGGCCCGGCCGTCCGGGCCGGTGCATCATGCCAGCGGTCGTCGCCCTGCACGCTGCTGTAGATCAGGCAGGCGTGCCGCGCCAGGTCGGCCGGCCTCTGCGGCGTGCCGCGCGCCTTCAGGTAGGCGGGCGCCGCCACCATCACCCAGGGGTTGCTGCCGAGGTAGCGCGCGCCGAGCGACGAGTCGGCCAGGCGCGCCCATGCGGATCGCCACGTCGATGCCCTGCTCGACCAGGTTGACGTAGCGGTCGTCGAAGCTCAGGTCGATCTGCAGGTCGGGGTGCTCGCGCATGAAGGCGAGCACCAGCGGCACCAGCACGCGCCGGCCGAAGGCGACCGAGGTGCTGATGCGCAGCTGCCGCCGACGCCTGCGACTGCAGCAGCGTGGCCAGGTTGTCGGCCTCCTCGAGCTCGCGCTCGATGGCCTTGCACTTCTCGTAGTAGAGCGCGCCCGATCTCGGTCGGGCTCACGCCGCGCGTGTTGCGGTTGCAGCAGCCGCGCGCCCAGACGCTGCCTCGATCGCGGCGACGTGCTTGGTCGCGGTCGGCTGGGTGATGCCGAGGTCGGCCGCGGCCTTGCGAGAAGCTGCCGGTCTCGACGATGCGGATGAAGAGCTGCAACGCCGGTGATGCGGTCCATGGCCCGGATGGTAGCCGTCCAGGACTTCGATATTCCACCGCGGAATAGCAATTATGCCGCGCGACCGGTCTTCCGCCGCGGCGCCGGCGCGGCGGACGATCGCGTCCATCGACTTCAAGGAGACTCGACATGGCAAAGATGAAGGCCGCGATGGCCGCCGTGCTGGTGATGGAAAAGGAAGGCATGACGCAGGCCTTCGGCGTGCCCGGCGCCGCCATCAACCCGCTGTATTCGCGCACTGCGCGAGCGCGGCACCATCGCCCACGTGCTGGCGCGCCACGTCGAGGGCGCCTCGCACATGGCCGAGGGCTACACGCGCGCCAAGGCCGGCAACATCGGCGTGTGCATCGGCACCTCGGGCCCGGCCGGCACCGACATGATCACCGGCCTGTACTCGGCGCAGGCCGACTCGATCCCGATCCTGTGCATCACCGGCCAGGCGCCGCGCGCGCGGCTGTACAAGGAAGACTTCCAGGCGGTCGACATCGAGTCGATCGCCAAGCCGGTCACCAAGTGGGCGATCACGGTGCGCGAGCCGGCGCAGGTGCCGCGCGCCTTCCAGCAGGCCTTCCACCTGATGCGCTCGGGCCGGCCCGGGCCCGGTGCTGATCGACCTGCCGTTCGACGTGCAGATGGCCGAGATCGAGTTCGACATCGACACCTACGAGCCGCTGCCGGTCTACAAGCCCGCGGCCACGCGCAAGCAGATCGAGAAGGCGCATCGCGATGCTGCAGGCGGCCGAGCGGCCGCTGATCGTCGCCGGCGGCGGCATCATCAACGCCGACGCGTGCGGACCTGCTGGTGCGAGTTCGCCGAGCTGACCGGCATGCCGGTGATCCCGACGCTGATGGGCTGGGGCACGATCCCCGACGACCACCCGCTGATGGCCGGCATGTGCGGCCTGCAGACCAGCCACCGCTACGGCAACGCGACGATGCTGGCCAGCGACTTCGTGCTCGGCATCGGCAACCGCTGGGCCAACCGCCACACCGGCTCGCCCGAGGTCTACTGCAAGGGCCGCAAGTTCGTGCACGTCGACATCGAGCCGACCCAGATCGGCCGCGTCTTCGCGCCCGACTTCGGCATCGTCTCCGACGCCAAGGCGGCGCTGGAGCTGTTCGTCGAGGTGGCGCGCGAGATGAAGGCCGACGGGCAAGCTGAAGGACCGCAGCGCCTGGGTCGGCCGAGTGCCGCGAGCGCAAGCGCACGATGCTGCGCAAGACCAACTTCGACAGCGGTGCCGATGAAGCCGCAGCGCGTCTACCAGTGCATGAACAACAACTTCCGCGCGCGACACCACCTACGTCACGCACGATCGGCCTGAGCGCAGATCGCCGGCGCGCAGTTCCTGCACGTCTTCGGCCCGCGCCACTGGATCAACTGCGGCCAGGCCGGCCCGCTGGGCTGGACCATTCCGGCCGCGCTGGGCGTGCGCGCCGCCGACCCGACGCGCAAGATCGTCGCGCTGTCGGGCGACTACGACTTCCAGTTCATGATCGAGGAGCTGGCCGTGGGCGCGCAGTTCAAGCTGCCCTACATCCACATGGTCGTCAACAACAGCTACCTCGGCCTGATCCGCCAGGCGCAGCGCGGCTTCAAGATGGACTACTGCGTGCAGCTCGGCTTCGAGAACATCAACGCGCCGCAGCTGCGAGCGGCTACGGCGTCGACCACAAGGCGGTGGTCGAAGGCCTGGGCTGCAAGGCGATCCGCGTGCACAAGCAGGAAGAGATCAAGCCGGCCATCGAGCAGGCCGAACCGCTGGATGGCCGAGTTCCAGGTGCCGGTGGTGATCGAGGTGATGCTCGAGCGCGTGACCAACATCTCGATGGGCACCGAGATCGACGCCATCAACGAGTTCGAGGAGCTGGCCGCCAGCCCGATGGCCGACGCGCCGACGGCCGATCGGCCTGCTCGACTGACACCAGGAGACACCGCCATGCCCACGTTTCGCCGCCAACCTGACGATGCTCTTCAACGAGGTGCCGTTCCTCGACCGCTTCGAGCGCGCCGCCAAGGCCGGCTTCAAGGCCGTCGAGTTCCTGTTCCCCTACGCCTACCAGCGCCGAGGACTGCCAGTCGCCGGCTCGACATGCACGGCCTCGACGCTGGTGCTGCACAACCTGCCCGCCGGCGACTGGGACGCCGGCGAGCGCGGCATCGCCTGCCTGCCCGACCGGGTCGACGAGTTCCGCGACGGCGTGGCGCGGGCCATCGAGTACGCCACGCGCGCTCGGCGTGCCGCAGCTCAACTGCCTGGCCGGCAAGGCGCCGGCGGGCGTCGACGAAGCGCTGCTGCGCAAGACCTTCGTCGCCAACCTGCGCTTCGCTGCGGCCGAGTTGAAGAAGGCGCGGGCTGAAGCTGCTGATCGAGCCGATCAACACCTTCGACATCCCGGGCTTCTACCTGAACCGCACGGCGCAGGCGCTGGCCATCCTCGACGAGGTCGGCGTCGGACAACCTGCTTCGTGCAGTACGACATCTACCACGCGCAGCGCATGGAAGGCGAACTCGCCGCCACGCTGCAGAAGCACCTGGCGCGCATCGGCCACATCCAGCTCGCCGACAACCCCGGCCGCAACGAGCCGGGCACGGGCGAGATCAACTACCCCTTCCTGTTCGCGCACCTCGACCGCATCGGCTACGACGGCTGGATCGGCTGCGAATACAAGCCGGCCGACGACCACCGAGGCGGGCCTGGGCTGGCGCCAGCGAATGGCGCAATAGGCCGCCGGGCGCGGCCCGACGCTCAATGGCCGTGCACGACCTGCATCGCCACGGCGACCGCCAGGCCACAGCCGATCCAGGCGATCTGCGCCAGCGTCTCGCGCAAGGGCAGGCGGCGCTGCAACTGCGGCAGCAGGTCGGCCACCGCGACATAGATGAAGCTGCTCGAGGCGACCACCAGCAGGTAGGGAAACAAGGCCTGCCACGGTCCGACGACGAAGTAGCCGACCACGCCGCCGACCACCGCGGCCAGGCCCGAGATCGCGTTGTAGGCCAATGCACGGCCGCGTGACAGCCCGGCGTTGAGCAGCACGACGTAGTCGCCCACCTCCTGCGGGATTTCGTGCGCGATGATCGCCAGCGCGGTCACCGTGCCGAGCCGCACGTCGGCCAGGAAGGCCGCGGCGATGATGATCCCGTCGCAGAAGTTGTGGATGCTGTCGCCGACCAGCACCGCCCAGCCGCCGCGGCCGGCCTGCTCGGCGTCGAAGCCGTGCTGGTGGTGGTGCTGCGGGTCGTCGCCTTCGTGGTGGTGCCCGTGGCGGTACAGCTCGGCCTTCTCGAGCAGGAAGAAGAACAGCAGGCCCAGCAGCAAGGTTGCAAACAGCGGCTGCGGCGGCGCACTGCCTTCGAAGGCCTCGGGCAGGATCAGCAGCAGCGCCGTGCCCAGCAGCACGCCGACCGACAGGCTGACCAGGCTCTTCACCACCCGGCCGAGTACATGCACCGTCAGCGCGGCGGCGATCAGCACCGACAGCAGGCCGCCGGCCAGGGTGGCAATGACGATGTAGGCGAGGATCACGCCACGCCGTGGGCTTCGAGCCAGGCCAGGCAGCGGCGCCAGCCGTCGTCGGCCTGCGCCTTGCGGTAATTCGGCCGGTAGTCGGCGAAGAAGGCGTGCGGCGTATCGGGGTAGACGCACGATCTCCGAGCGCGCATTGCCGGCCGCCTTCAACGCCACCCGCATCTGCTCGAGCGTGTCGTTGGGAATGCCGCCGTCGTCGGCGCCGTACAGGCCCAGCATCGGCGCCTTGATGCGCGGGGCCAGCTCGATCGCCGTCTTGTCGCCTGCGGCATAGGACCGCGCCACCGGGCCGTACCAGGCCACGCCGGCGGTGAGCGCGGGGTTGTGCGCGGCGTAGATCCAGACGATGCGCCCGCCCCAGCAAAAGCCGGTGATGCCCAGCCGACCGGTGTCACCGCCCTGTGTCGCCGCCCACGCCACGCAGGCGTCGAGGTCGGCCAGCACCTGCGCGTCGCGGGCACGGCTGACGACTTCGGCAATCAGTTTCGGGACCTCGACGTAGCTGCCGGCGTCGCCCTGGCGCACGAACAGCTCGGGGGCGATCGCCAGGTAGCCCTGCTGCGCGAGGCGCCGCGCGACGTCGGCGATGTGCTCGTGCACGCCGAAGATCTCGCAGACCACCAGCACCACCGGCAGATTCGTTCTTGCCGGCAGGCATCGCGCGGTAGGCCGGCAACTCGAAGTCGCCTGACTTGATCGTCACCTCGCCGGCCGTCAGGCCGTCGGCGCTGGTGCTGACCTGGGTCTGCGCCGTGATCGGCCGCACCGCGGCAGCGAAGAAGCTGCCCGGGCTGGGGCGCACCGGCTCGTGCCGGCTGTGGTCTTGCGGTGGCGCAGCGATTTCATCCTTGGTGTCATGCATGGCGCGGGCTGTCAGGTGGCACAGAGCGTTGGATTCTAGAAGGCTGCCTGCAATGCCCTGCACAATCGCGACCATGCCGACCACCCTGCCCCCCGCCGACGCCCCGCTCGCGGCCGTCGACATCGGCTCCAACAGCTTCCGTCTCGAAATCGCGCAGACCTTGCACGGCCAGATACCGGCGCGTCGAGTACGTGAAGGAAACCGTGCGCCTGGGCGCCGGGCTCGACGGCCATGGCCTGCTCACCGACGAGGCCCGCAACCGCGGCCTGGATTGTCTGCACCGCTTTGCCCAGCGCCTGCAGGGCATGGCGCCGGCGCAGGTGCGCGCGGTGGCCACGCAGACCCTGCGCGAGGCGCGCAATCGCGATGAATTCCTGATCCACGCGCAGGCCGCGCTGGGCCACCCGATCGAGGTCGTCTCCGGCCGCGAAGAGGCGCGCCTGATCTACGCCGGCGTGGCCCACCTCGACCCGAGCCCCTTGCCGCGCCTGGTCATCGACATCGGTGGCCGCTCGACCGAAATGATCCTCGGCCGCGGCCTGCACCCGACCCGTGCCGAGTCGTTCGCGGTCGGCAGCGTGAGCCTGACGCAGCAGCACTTCGCCGATGGTGAACTCAGCGCCAAGGCCTTCCGCGCCGCCCAGGTGGCTGCCGGCGCCGAGCTCGAGGAGGCGCTCGCACCGTTCGCGCCGGCGCACTGGCAGGAGGCGCTCGGCTCATCGGGCACCGTGGGCGCCGTGTCGCAACTGCTGGTGGCCAGCGGCATCAGCGACGGCGTGATCACGGCCGATGGGCTGCGCTGGCTGATCGAGCGCTGCCTGCGCGCCGGCAACATCGCCCGGCTCGACCTGCCCGGCCTGAAGGAAGACCGCCGCGCCGTGATCGCCAGCGGCCTGGCACTGTTGTACACATTGGCGGTGCAGTTCGGCATCGAGCGCCTGCAGCCCACGCGCGGCGCACTGCGCCAGGGCGTAATCATCGATCTGCACGAACGCCATGCAGCGCTGCGCTCACCCGGCCGCGTGGCGCGGGCGGGCGCGAGCGGCGACATTCGCGACGCCTCGGTGCGACGCCTGCAGCGCCGCTTCGAGGTCGACACGGCGCAGGCCGCTCGCGTGCGCCGCGTCGCGTCGGCGCTGTACCAGGGCGTGGCCGGCAGCGATGCCGAGCCCGCCAACGAAGGTGCGCGCGAACTCGGCTGGGCCTGCGACCTGCATGAACTGGGCATGATGGTCTCGCACCACGACCACCATCGGCACAGTGCCTACCTGCTCGGCCACGTCGACGCGGCGGGGTTCTCGCAGAGCCAACAGCGCCGCCTGGCTGCGCTGGTGCTCGGCCAGCGCGGCGGCCTGCGCAAGATCGAGGCCGCGTTGACGCAGCACGAGTTCGCCCTGCTGGTGCTGGCGCTGCGCCTGGCCGTCATCAAGTGCCACGCACGCCGCGAAGTCGACGCCAACGCGCTGCAACTCGAGCCCGCCGCGCACGGCGTGCGCCTGCGCTTTGGCCCCGTGTGGTCGGCTTCGCGCCCGCGCACCTTGTACCTGCTGCAGCAGGAAGCCGTGGCGTGGAGCCGCAGTGGCGTGTTCGACCTGACCCTGGACGCGCCGGCAGACGGCGCGAGCCCCGGCGCAGCGGCGTGACTCAGGCCTGCGCCAGACGCTGCAGCCCCGCGGCGTCGAGCACGCGAACCTGATAGCCGCGAACCTCGATCAGGCCGCTGCGCGAGAGTTGGCGCATCTGCCGTGACAGGGTCTCGGGCGACATGCCCAGTTGTGCCGCGATGTCGCGCTTGCGCTCACCCAAGTGCAGGATCGTCTGCGAGCCGTCGAGCCGGCGCTGCAACCAGGCGGCCAGGCGGCAGTTGGCATCCTTGTGCATCAACTCGTGGGCCTGCAACGACAGGCGCCGTACCTCCTCGGCCAACACGCCGAGCAGGCATGTCGCCAGCAGCGGGCGTTGCGCCAGCAGCGGCTGCAAGGCGGCACGAGGCAAGTCGGCTACGCGCACCGAATTGGCCAGCGCGCGTGCATCCAGTGCATGGGTCCCGCCGGCCAGCCAGGCCGAAGCCACGTCGAGCCAGGCCGGGCCGTGCAGCAGACGCTCGGGCGCCATCGGTGCGCCGTTGCTGTGCCCTACCGACACCGTGCCTTCCAACAGCAAGACCAGGGCGCGCGCCGGCGTGCGGTGCGTGTAGACCCACTCGCCCGCGGCCACCGTACGCAGCGTGGCCAAGGCACCGAGCGACTGCGCGTCGACCGGCGTCATTTGTGGGGTGGCATCGAGCAGTTGCTGCCACACGCGGCGACCGGGCGCCGATCGGGGCGGTGCCGGGGCGGTTGCTGGTTGCGGCGCAGCCGTGACAAGGTCGTTCATCGGCGGATCGTTGAGTGGCGTGATTTCGATCGGCGCCCGCGCGCCTACGCACTGACTCTCGCGCAGACTGCAACGCGTCGCCTTGCGCCACGTCAAACCACCGCCACGACGCCACGCCGACAGCCCATTCGAGCGGGTCGCATTCAGCAGCGACGCGACGAATTGCGCTCGGTCGGCCGACGAGGCTCAGCGGCGCCTTGCGTGATTCACGCTGCGTGCTTGCCGGCCCAAGCGGCGAGCGCGCAGACGATGACGATCGTGACGAGCGAACTCGCCGCCATGGCGATGACCGACGGCGGTGCCGGTGCGAGGCTCATGCCTGCGGTGGTGAACGCGAGCATGAGGAAGGTCAGCCCCGCCAGCCCGAGCTTTCTGCCGCGCGACAGGTTGGACCCCGAGAGGAACAGCCACAACCCGCCCAGCGTGACGAACCCCTCCAAGGCCAGGGCAAGCGGCAGGCTGTCCCACAAGCCCAGCCCGACCATGATCGAACCCTCGCCTGTCAGCGGCATTTCCGGCGCATGCACCATCGCGTCGAGCAGCCAGTGCGAGAAGACGGCCAGGCCGACCCACGCCGAGGCGCGCAAGCGCGAGCCCGTGAGTGGATGCCAGAGAAAGGTGGCTGCCGCGGCAAGCACCGACCACCCGGCGGCCGCGGACAAGCCGTGCGAATACGGAAACACGAACCGGGGCTGGTGCGTGACGGCGAAGTCGGCAGGGATCACCACCGACTCCCACCCGAGCAGGATGAAGAGCCACAGCAATATGTCGAGCAACAGGGCTGCGCCGACGAACACGCCGACGTTGACGCGTCGCTCAGCGCGCCCGATGGCCATCGCTGCGCCGATGTGGCCTGCGAACATGTTCGACTCCTTGGGTCCAGGGCGGGCTACGGCGAATCGCGCCGCCACGCCGCGGCGACACGCTCATCCACCCGGCTTCGGTGGCGCCTTGCCGGCCGGCTGCGAGGCGGCGCCGCCGCCGACGGGGATCGGAATGCCGATCGTCGGCGACTCGAGCTTGCGCGCCGTGCTCAGCGGTTGGCCGGTGGGCGGTTCGCCCCACGTGAATGGCGCAGCGGCACCCGGCGCTGCCGGCGCCGACCCCGCAGCGGCGGGTGGGCTGGCCTTGGTGCCCGAGGCCGGCGTTGCCGCGGCGGCGGCCGAAGCCGAGGACGCAGCGGCGGCGGGCGCCTGAGGATTGCGCGCGGGGATGATCACGATGCCGGGCGACGTGCCCTTGATCACGCCTTGCCGGCTGTCGTACAGCGAGCCGCTGGCTTGCGCCCCGACAGGCATCGGCGCGGCCAGAGTCGCGCCGACGGCAAGGAAGAAGAACGCAGCTTTCATCGTTTTGGGTGCAAGTGGGTTGTGGCCGTAATCGAGCGGCCTCGACAGCAGGGTCTGCCGCGGGCGAGGCCCATCGGATGGAACGAAGGTTAGCGCAAACGCCAGGGGCCTTGCGTGCGGCGCTGTTGAGCCGTGCAATCGCGCGTCGGCACCACTACTTGTCCGCGGCACCCAGCATGAGTGTGGCACTCAGCGCGGCGCTCAGGTCCTGATCGAGCGTCTTGACGCCCTTGACGACAAAGCTGCCACCATTGCGCCAAGAGGTATGTGCGTTTGCCAGCGAAGCCGAACGCTGCACATCGATGACGCGCACGTCGATGAGAACCTCGGTGCCGCCCTCGACGACGGCGGGTATGCCGATCACGAGGCGCGGGCCCAGTTCACGCACGACGATCAGGACAACGCGTTCGGGCACTGCCGATGTGGACGCCACCGAGCGCAAGAGTTCACTGTCCGACGGGATGGCATCGCGCATCGGCAGGCGGTGGACTCCGGCGACGGCGAGGCATTTCGTGCGAGCGAGAAAGTCCTCGATTCCGCGCAGCGCGGCAGCCTCGCGAAGCTGCGGCTCCTTCTGATCGGGCCGCCACTGCGGGCCCCAGTAGACGACTGTCGCGAGCGCCGGTGCAGCGCCAGTGCACAGCGGCGCCGCGAGGCTTGATCCGGTCGTTTCAACCGTGGTCGATGCGCAACCGGCCAAGACGAACAGGACGGCGACCGTTGCGCCGGCAACGGCGCAACACACGGGTGCTTGCATCGCGCGTCTCAATCGGTGCCCCGGCTGTACGCCTTGAAAGTGATCACCAGAGCAACGACCAGGAGGCAAGCTTCGAGGACCATGAATGTCATCGAGCTCGCGCCCTGCGTTGCCTGCCGATACTGGCTCGCCGCGAACATGCGGACCAGGCCAACGACGAGGAAGAACCAGCCCGACAGGGTAATCAGAACCGTCCAGTCCCTTGCCCACGCGTTGTGCGCCCGCACCACGGCCAGGCCCGCGACGAACATGAGCACGCCCGAGAGGTAGATGACGGGGGGAATCTGCGCGTCGTAAAGGTGCGGCTGAACCAGCGGGAACTCGGAGACGAGTGTGGCCGTGAGCGCAGGGCCTACGAGACCGCCGATTTGTTTGGAATTGCCCAAGGCAGCCTCCGACGTTGGTTGTGCGCTCCTTGGCTCGTGCCTCGTTGCCTGCGTAGGCTGGGAGGGTTAGCGGACGCGGGCCCAGGTGTGGCCGGGCGCGCCGCCGAATGTACGACGAAGTGCTCCGGCCAAACTACTGTGCGGCGGCAGAGACCGATCATCGCTTGACGACAATACCATTTCAATGCCCACGAGTGGTATGTGACGGCAACGTTCGAGCATACGCGCGTGCGGGGGCTGGCAATGCCAGCCTCGGCAGGTCCGTGCGGAGCGGCATGCGAAGGGACTTCCCACCTTCAGGCAATGCTGTACAAGCACTGGCCACCCTTGCAAGATTCCTGGCAGGATCTGCATCGGTCAATGCAACGTCAGGGAGCGTCATGCGACACACCTTCAAGGGTCTACCAAAGATGACTCTGGCGGCCGCTTGCCTCATGGCAGGCGCCGCGCACTCGCAGGAAGTGCAGCCGACAGCCGTCCTGTTCGAGAACGTGCGTATCTTTGATGGCAAGTCCAATGCGCTGTCCGCACCGTCAAACGTCTTCGTACGAGGCAACAAGATCGAGCGAATCGCGACCGCGCCGATTCCAGTCGACCGCCGTGCCGACACGCACATCATTCATGGCGGTGGGCGCACCCTGATGCCGGGACTGATCGACGCGCACTGGCACGTCATCTACGCGTCGATCCCCCTGTCGACCATCATTGCAGGCGACATGAACTATGTCCATCTGGTCGCCGGTAAGGCCGCAAGCGAAACGCTGATGCGGGGCTTCACCAGCGTTCGCGATGTCGGCGGCCCCGCATTCGGTCTCAAGCAGGCCATCGATCGCGGTATCGTCAACGGCCCGCGCATCTGGCCCTCCGGGGCGATGATTTCGCAGACTGGTGGACACGGCGATTTCCGCATGCGCCATGAAGTGCCTGAGGCCCGCAACGCACCGCCCCCCCGCGGCGAGGTGATCAACGGGGGCGTGATTGCCGACGATCCGGGCGAAGTGCGCAAACGCGTTCGCGAACAGCTGATGCTCGGGGCGAGCCAGATCAAGCTGGCTGCGGGCGGCGGCGTGGCCTCGGAGTACGACCCCATCGACGTCGCCCAATACACCGAGGCTGAGTTCAGGGCCGCGGTCGAGGCGGCAGAGAACTGGGGTACCTATGTCACGGTCCATGCCTATACACCGCGCGCCATCAAGGCGGCCATCGCCGGCGGCGTCATGTGCATCGAGCACGGCCAGTTGATGGACGAGGCCACGGCCAGGCTGATGGCCGAGAAGGGAGTCTGGCTGAGTATCCAGCCCTTCCTGGACAACGAGTTCGCCAACCCGCAGGCAACGCCCGAGGCCAATGCCAGGGCGCTGCAGGTCTATGCCGGAACCGACAACGCCTACAAGCTCGCCAAGAAGTACAAGCTCAAGACCGCCTGGGGAACCGACATCCTCTTCGACCCCAAGGCGACCCTGAATCAGGGCGCCCAACTCGCGACCCTGGTGCGCTGGTACACGCCGGCCGAACTATTGAAGATGGCAACCGGCGCCAACGCCGAACTGCTGGCGATGTCCGGTCCGCGCAATCCTTATCCGGGCAAACTCGGCATCGTCGAGGAAGGCGCGCTGGCCGACCTGCTCCTGGTCGATGGCGACCCTCTGGCCAACATCAAACTCATTACCGATCCGGTAAAGAACTTCGTCGTGATCATGAAAGATGGGAAGTTGTTCAAGAACGCGATTCCTTGAGGCAATCTACCGCGATCCGTTGAACGCGTGACCTGAAGGTGGTGGCTTGCCGATGGCTGTATCGGCAGGGGCGAAGCGCGCCACACTGGGCCTTTCGGCACCGACCAATGATGTTTTCAGCGAAATCAGTCAATGGCGGCCAATGGCATGGTCTTGTGTCCGGCGTGCCTGGCCTTGCCTCCGACGGCACCTTTTGGGACTTGCTCGCGCGATCAGGCTGCAGTGCCGCCGGTAGCCACCGCGGACCGGCCGGCGCAGCCAGCCATTGATTGGAGCAGTTCAAGGGCGGGCAACGGCCCCGAAATGAACCCACGCTACCCGATCAACAGCGCCCGAAAATCGTTCACGTTGGTGAACGTCGGCCCGGTGACCACCAGGTCGCCGAGCGGGGCGAAGTAGTTGTAGGCGTCGTTGCGGTCGAGGAATTCGGTGGCCTTGAGGCTGCGGGCCGCGGCGCGGGCCAGCGTGTCGGGCGTGACGATGGCACCGGCGTTGTCTTCGACGCCGTCGATGCCGTCGGTGTCGGCCGCCAGCACGTGCACACCCGGCTCGCCTTGCAGCGCGATCGCGCAGCCGAGCAGGAACTCGGTGGCGCGGCCGCCGCGGCCGCCCTTGCTCTTCACGGTGACCGTGGTCTCGCCACCCGAAAGGATCACGCAGGGTTTGGCGAACGGCGTGCCGCGCCGCGCCACCGCGCGCGCCAGCGCGGCGTGCACCTTGCCCACCTCGCGCGATTCGCCTTCGATCTCGTCGGACAGGATGTGCGCTTCGATCCCCGCATTGCGCGCCAGAGCGGCGGCGGCCTGCAGGCTTTGCAGCGGCGTGGCGATCATGCTTGTCTGGTGGCCGGCGAAACGTGCGTCGCCGGGCTTGGGCGATTCGTAGGCCCCGCTCTGCAGCCCTTCGCGGGCGGCCGCCGGCAGCGCGATGCGGTAGCGCTCGATGATCGCCAGCGCGTCGGCGCAGGTCGTCGGGTCGGGCAGCGTGGGTCCGCTGGCAATGACCTCGGGCGCGTCGCCGGGCACGTCGGAAATCAGCAGCGTGAGCACACGCGCCGGTGCGCAGGCGGCGGCCAGGCGCCCGCCCTTGATGGCCGAGAGGTGCTTGCGCACGCAGTTCATCTCGTCGATCGAGGCGCCGCTGGCCAGCAGCGCGCGATTGACCTGCTGCTTGTCTTCGAAGCTCAAGCCTGCGGCCGGCACCGACAGCAGCGCAGAGCCGCCGCCCGACACCAGCGCGATCACCAGGTCATCGGCGCTGAGGCCGCGCACGGCCTCGAACATCTGCAACGCGCCGCGTCGGCCGGCGTCGTCGGGCACCGGGTGCGCGGCTTCGAGCACGCGGATGCGCCCCGGCCGCGCGGCGTAGGCCGGCGGCGTGTGGGCGTAGCGCGTCAGCACCAGGCCGCTCAGCGGCGCGCCGGCCGGCCACAACGCATCGAGCGCGGCGGCCATCGCGCCGCTGGCCTTGCCGCCGCCGATGACCACCGTGCGGCCCTTCGGTGGCCGGGGCAAGTGCGCCGCCATCACGTGGCCGGGCATGGCGCGTTCGACGGCGGCGTCGTACAGGGCGCGCAGGAAGGCGCGCGGGTCTTGGCGGGGTGATGGCGCGGTCATGGCGGCTGCCGGTGGAGCGTTGATGTTCGCAGCGTAGCGCACAACCCGGCCGGGCACGGCCTCAAGCTGCACGCAGCGCCAGAGTGCGGCAGCGCCAGCAGCACAGCGTGGCCAGGATCGCCACCAGCGCCGCGGCGCCGAACACGGCCTCGAAACCCCAGCGCTGGCTGATCGCGCCACCGACCACGCCGCCGATCACGCCCGACACCCCGTAGCCCAGCGTCGAATACAGCGCCTGACCTCTGCCGCGCAGCGCACCGGGGAAGTGTCGATTGACCATGCTGATGCAGGCCGCGTGCTGGGCCGCGAAAGTGACGGCGTGCAGGCATTGCGTCAGCACGAGCAGCGGCCAGCTGCCGCCCAGTGTGGCCATTGCGCCAAAGCGCAACACCGATGCCAGCGCCGCCGCCAGCAGCCAGTTGTGTGCGCTCCAGCGCGCGAACCAATGCCCCTGGCTCCAGAAGAAGGCGATCTCGACCGCCACCGACACCGCCCACAGCGCGCCGACCGCGCTCTTGCCGTAACCCAGCGCGTCGAGGTAGAGCGAGAGGAAGGCATACAGCGAGGTGTGGGCGAGCACGGTGAAGAACACCCCGGCGAAGAACCAGGCCACCTCGGGCTGCCTCAGCACGCGCCAGACGCCACCCGGCACGCCGGCCCGCGCACCGCCGGGCGCGGCAGTCTGACGCGGCAGGCGCCAGGCCGCCACGGCCAGCAGTCCGAACATCGCGATCAGGAACCACGGCAACGCCGCGATGCCGGTCGATTGCAGCAGGACGCCGAACACGCCGACAGCGCTGATGAACCCGAGCGAGCCCCACATTCGAACGCGGCCGTAGCGGCGGTAGTCGAGCCCTTCGGGCGTGGTCAGCCGCTGCGCCACCGCCGCCTCGGCCAGCGGCACGACCGCCGCATTGGCCAGGAAGATCAGGACCACGACCGTCGCCACCGGCACCACATCGCGCAGCCACAACAGGCCGAGCGAGGCCGCGAGGATCAATGCGGTGGCGATGCGCACCAGCTCGACGCGGCGCGCGCCCTGCTGCCAATGGTCGCCGAGCCAGCTCCAGGCGTACGGCACGGCAACGCGGGTCCAGGATTGCAGCGAGGCGATCGACCCGATGACGAGCGTGGAGAACCCGAGCGACTGAAACCACAGCGGCGCAAACGGGTTGAACAGCCCGATCGACGCGAAGTAGGCAAAACCCAGCGCGCCGTACGGGACCAGCGAGCCCTGCGGCCCGCGCTCGCTCACGGCGCGCTGCCGGCGATCGGGCCGACGGGCAGCGCCACGTCGGCGTTTTGCGCGCGCTGGCGCAATGCATGGTCCATCACCACCAGCGCCAGCATGGCCTCGGCGATCGGCGCGGCACGGATGCCGACGCAGGGGTCGTGGCGGCCGTGGGTCTCGACCGTGGTCGGCTGGCCGGCGCGATCGATCGACGCGCGTGGCAGGCGGATCGAGCTCGTCGGCTTGATGGCGATCGCCACCCGCAGGTCCTGGCCGGTGGATATGCCGCCGAGCACGCCGCCGGCGTGGTTGCTGCGAAAGCCCTGCGGAGTGAGTTCATCACCGTGCTGACTGCCGCGCTGCGCGACGACCTTGAAGCCGTCGCCGATCTCGACGCCCTTGACGGCATTGATGCCCATCATGGCGTAGGCGATGTCGGCATCGAGCTTGTCGTACAGCGGCTCGCCCAGGCCCACCGGCACGCCCTGTGCCAGCACCTCGATGCGCGCACCGACCGAGTCACCCGACTTGCGCAGCGCGTCCATCGCTACTTCCAGCCGCGGCACGATGCCGGCGTTGGGCGCGAAGAAGGGGTTGTTGCCGATCTCGGCCAGGCTCTCGAAGTCAATCTCGATCTCGCCCAGCGCCGCCATCCAGGCATGAAAGCGGGTGCCGTGCTTCTCACGCAGCCACTTCTTGGCCACCGCGCCGGCGGCCACCATCGGCGCCGTCAAGCGTGCCGAGGCCCGGCCGCCGCCACGCGGGTCGCGCAGGCCGTACTTGTGCCAGTAGGTGTAGTCGGCATGTCCGGGACGGAAGCTGTCGAGCAGGTTGCCGTAATCCTTGCTGCGCTGGTCGGTGTTGTGGATCAGCAGCGCGATCGGCGTGCCGGTGGTCAGGCCTTCGAACACGCCCGACAGGATCTGCACCGTATCGGCCTCGTTGCGCTGCGTCACATGCCGGCTGGTGCCGGGGCGGCGGCGGTCGAGGTCGGGCTGGATGTCGGCTTCGCTCAGCGCCATCCCCGGCGGGCAGCCGTCGATCACGCAGCCGATCGCCGGGCCATGGCTCTCGCCGAAGTTGGTGACGCAAAAGAGGTGGCCGAAGGTGGAGCCGGACATGGTTCAGGGCGTGAGTGCGGTGCCGTTCGATTGTGACAGCGGGCATGGTTCAAACGGGTTTGCGACCCGGCAGCCACTTGATCAGTTGCAGACATGGGTTCTGTGGCGCCCATAGCAGGGGAAAGACCTCCAATGCCTGGAACCCGAGGTGGGTGTAGAACTCGCGTGTCTGCGCGTAGGCCTTGCTGGGCGACGTGGCGGCAACCGTCTTGACCTGCAGCAGCGTGACGTTCTTCGCTGCCAGCCAGGCTTCGACATGTGCTACCAGCGCCCGCCCGATGCCTGCATTTCTCGACGCCGCCTGCACGGCAATGCAATGGATCTCCCAGGCCTGCGCAAAGTGTTCGGTAAGCGAGACGAAGCCGATGATCTGCTCGCCTTCCATGGCGGCGAATGTCGGATGGGTCAGCGTGTCGTCGGCGTACATCTGCAACGCCTCTTCGATGCCGAACCACATCGGCAACGAACGCAGCACCTGCTCGCACTCGGCCCTCGCGTCCAGGCTGGGGCCGACGATGTGCACGGTACGGCCTCGTCCGTGCCGAGCCGCCGACGCCGCCGCTACTCGGCCTTGCCTTCCTGCGTCTCCTCGACCGGCCAGTCACGGATGTAGGCCTTGAGCATGCGATTCTCGAAGTCCTGCGAGTCGACCACCGCCTTGGCCACGTCGTAGAACGAGATCACGCCCATCAAGGTGCTCTGGTCCATCACCGGCAGGTAGCGGGCATGGCGCTGCAGCATCATGCGCCGCACCTCGTCGATCTCGGTCTCGGGTGTGCAGGTGAGCGGAAAGTCGTCCATCACGCTGCGCACCTGCGTGTCGCCGATCGTGCCGCCGTTGCGCACCACCGCCTGGATCACTTCGCGAAAGGTCAGGATGCCGGCCAGTTCACCGTGATGCATCACCACCAGGGAGCCGATGTCCAGGCCGGCCATCGTGCGCAACGCGTCGGCCAGCCGCTCCTCGGGTGGGATGGTGTAGAGCGTGCTTCCTTTGACGCGCAGGATGTCGCTGACTTTCATGATGGCTCCGGTGGCGGTGGGTGCAAGAAAAACATAGCACACAATGCCCGTAGCCAACAGGAAATCTGCCCAGGGAGCAATTCATGCCCGGCCCCGCCGACCCCGGTTTCGACACGCTGGCGCTGCATGCCGGCGCCGCGCCCGACCCCACGACCGGCGCGCGCGCGCTGCCGATCCACCTCTCGACCTCGTTCGTATTCGAGTCCTGCGAGCACGCCGCGTCGCTGTTCAACCTCGAACGCTCGGGCCATGTCTACAGCCGCATCAGCAACCCGACCAACGCGGTGTTCGAGGAGCGCATGGCCGCGCTCGAAGGCGGCGCGGGTGCGATCGCCACGGCCAGCGGCCAGGCCGCGCTGCACCTGGCGATCTGCACGCTGGCCGGCGCGGGCTCGCACATCGTCTCCAGCTCGGCGCTGTACGGCGGCTCGCACAACCTGCTGAGCTACACGCTGGCCCGGTTCGGTGTCGAGACGACCTTCGTCAAGCCGGGCGACATCGACGGCTGGCGCGCGGCGCTGCGGCCCAACACCCGGCTGCTGCTCGGAGAAACCCTGGGCAACCCGGGCCTGGACGTGCTCGACATCCCCACGGTGGCCACCATCGCGCACGACGCGGGCGTGCCGCTGCTCGTCGACTCGACCTTCACGACGCCCTACCTGATGCAGCCGTTCACGCACGGTGCCGACCTGGTCTTTCACTCGGCCACCAAGTTCCTGTGCGGCCATGGCACGGTGGTCGGCGGCGTGCTGGTCGACGGCGGCCGCTTCGACTGGAGCCTGGCCGAGCGTTTCCCCGAGCTGAACCAGCCCTATGCCGGTTTTCACGGCATGGTGTTCTCCGAGGAGTCGAGCGAAGGCGCGTTCCTGTTGCGCGCGCGCCGCGAAGGCCTGCGCGACTTCGGCGCCTGCATGAGCCCGCACACCGCCTGGCTGATGCTGCAAGGCATCGAAACGCTGCCGCTGCGCATGGCGCGGCATGTCGAGAACACGCGCAAGGTGGTGGCTTTCCTGGTCGCGCACCCGATGGTCGCCGGCGTCGGCTACCCCGAACTCGAGGGCCACCCCAGCCACGCACTGGCGCTGCGCCTGCTGCCCAAGGGCTGCGGTGCGGTGTTCAGCTTCGACCTGAAGGGCTCGCGCAAGCAAGGCGTGGCCTTCATCGAGGCGCTGAAGCTGTTCTCGCACCTGGCCAACGTCGGCGATTGCCGCTCGCTGGTGATCCATCCGGCGTCGACCACGCACTTCCGCATGGACGACGCGGCGCTGGCCACGGCCGGCATCGGGCCCGGCACGATCCGGCTGTCGATCGGGCTGGAAGACCCGGCCGATCTGATCGAGGACTTGAAGCGCGCGCTGAAGGCCGCCGAGAAGGCCGTATGAAGCTCCTGGTTCAGGGCCGCGAGGTCTACGCCTACACCGGCGGCAAGGCGTTCGACCCGGCCCTGCCCTGCGTGGTCTTCATCCACGGCGCGATGAACGATCACGGCAATTTCACGCTGCTGGCGCGCTGGTTCGCCCACCATGGATTCGCCGTGCTCGCGCCCGACCTGCCCGGCCACATGCAGAGCGCCGGCCCGGCGCTGACCAGCGTCGAAGCCATCGCCGACTGGTTGCTGACGCTGCTCGACGCCGCTGGCGTGCGCGAGGCCGCACTGGCCGGGCACAGCATGGGCTCGCTGGCCGCGCTCGAAGCGGCCGCGCGCGCACCTGGCCGGGTAAAGCGCCTGGTGATGCTGGGTACCGCGGTGCCGATGCCGGTGCCGGCAGCGTTGCTCGAGTTGGGACGCGACGAGCCATTGGCGGCGATCGAACGCGTGATCGTCTATTCGTTCTCGACACTGGCTGCCAAACCGTCGTACCCGGGCCCCGGCGTCTGGCTGCGCGGCAGCGGCCGGGCACTGATGCGCCAGGTGCTGGCGCGCAGCGGTGATCCGCTGCTGTTCTACAAGGACTTCACCGCCTGCAACAACTACGCCAATGGCCTGAACGCCGCGTCAAGGGTGGAATGCCCCAGCCACCTGGTACTGGGCCAGTTCGACCAGATGACCCTGCCCCGCGGCGCGCAGGCCATCGCGGGCGCACTGAAGGCCACCGTGCACAACGTGCCGGCCGGGCATTTCCTGATGCAGGAGTGCCCCGACGGCGTGTTGAATGCGTTGCGCAAGGCCCTGCGCTGATCGAGCCACCATGGACCCCACTGACCCGAAGACCTTCGACACCTTTGCCGATTTCTATCCCTACTACCTCGGCGAACACCGCAACCGGAATTGCCGCCGCCTGCACTTCGTCGGCACCTCGCTGGCGCTGATATGCCTGCTGATGTTGTTCGCCACGGGTCGGCCGCAGTACCTGCTGTACGGCCTGGTCTGCGGTTATGCCTTTGCCTGGATCGGCCACGGCGTGTTCGAGAAGAACAAGCCGGCGACCTTCAAGTACCCGGTCTACAGCTTCATCGGCGACTGGGCGATGTACCGCGACATCTGGCTCGGGCGCATCAAGTTTTAGCGCCCGGCCCGCGCACCGCGACCAGCGTGGTCCGGCCGTCGCCCGCTCGGTCTCGCCCGCGCAGCCACCACACCGCGCCCTTCTTCACGCTCCACGGCTGGTCCACGCCCGCCAGCAGATGGGCCGCGACCCGCCCAAGCGTCGGCTGGTGCCCGACCACCAACACCGCTGCCTCGGCACCGGGCCAGCCCACGGCCGTCAGCAGCCCCGCGACGCTGGTGCCGGGGCCCAGCGCGACCACGGTCTTGAACTTGCGCTGCAGTGCGGCCGCCGTCTGTTGCGTGCGCCGGGACGGGCTGACCAACACCCGTGTGCCGGCCGGAAGGTGGCGGTCGAGCCAGGCGGCCATCCGCGCGGCTTGGCGCTGGCCGCGCGGGGTCAAGGGGCGGTCGAGGTCACTCATGCGGCCGTCGGCGTCTCGGGCCTCGGCATGCCGCCACAGGATCAGGTCCATCGCCGGGCCTGCATGTCAACGCGCGCGGTACAACTGCATCAACGCCTGCTGCGCGCTGACACCGTCTTCGGCCACGCGGCGGTAGCTGCCGTCGGGCTTCTCCAGCCAGGCGTCGCGCCGGTCGTGCAGGTAGGGCACCAGGCATTCGTCGATCACGCGCTGGCGCATGCGTGCGTCGTGCAGCGGCCAGGCCAGCTCGATGCGGCCGAACATGTTGCGGCTCATCCAGTCGGCGCTCGACAAGTACAGGGCCTCGTCGGCCGCGCCGGGGCCCCAGCGGAAGTACAGGATGCGGGTGTGCTCGAGGAAGCGGCCGACGATCGAGCGCACCCGGATGTTGTCGCTGATGCCCGCGCACGCCGGGTGCGAGCAGGCACGCCCCGCGCACGATCAGGTCGATCTGCACGCCGGCCTGGCCCGTACGCTGGAGCGCACCGATCAGTGCCGGATCGGTCAGGGCATTGAGCTTGAGCACGATCCGCGCCTCGGCCGAGTGGCCGGCGCGCGCCGCCTCGGCCACGCGCACCAGCAAAGCGCATCATGTGTGGGTGCAGCACGAACGGCGCGGTCAGCAAGCGCCGCGGCGCGCGGGCCTTGGTCTGGCTGGCCAATTGCTGGAAGACCGCCTCGGCATCGGCCGTGATTTCGGCATCGGCGGTGAGGTAGCCGATGTCGGTATACAGCCGCGCCGTGCGTGGGTTGTAGTTGCCCGTCGACAGGTGCACATAGCGACGAGAGCTTGGCGCCTTCGCGCCGCGTCACCAGCAGCAGCTTGGCGTGCGTCTTCAGGCCGACGATGCCGTAGACCACCTGCGCGCCGACCGCCTCGAGGCGCTCGGCCCAGTTGATGTTGGCCTCCTCGTCGAAGCGGGCCTTCAATTCGACCACCACCGTCACTTCCTTGCCGCGACGCGCAGCCTCGATCAGCGACTCCATCAACACGCTGTCGCTGCCGGTGCGGTAGATGGTCTGCTTGATGGCCAGCACTTGCGGGTCGTTGACGGCTTCGCGCAGGAAGGCCACCACAGGGTCGAAGCTTTCGTAGGGGTGGTGCAGCAACAGGTCGCTGCCCTGCGCCAGGTACGCGATGATCGACTCGCCGCGTGCGAGGTGGTCGTAGGGCCACGCCGGCTCGAACGGCGCGAAGCGCAACGCGACGCGGCCGCTCGCATCCGTCGGGTCGGCGTCGGCCTGGTCGATCAATTGCGCCAGCCGCACCAGGTTCACCGGGCCGTTGACACGGTACAGCGCCGCCTCGGGCAGGCCGAACTGTTCGAGCAGCAGGCGCCACAGCTCGGGCGGGCAGGTATTGACCACTTCGAGCCGGGTTGCCTGGCCGAAATGGCGCGTGGTCAGGCCCGAGCGCAGCGCCTGACGCAGGTTGGTGAAGTCGTCCTCGTCGACGTCGAGGTCGGAGTCGCGCGTGACGCGAAACTGCGAGAACGCCTCCACCGTGCGGCCGGGAAACAGCGACGCCAGGTGGGCGCGGATCATGCTCGACAGCAGGACGAACCCTTGCCGGCCCGCCTTGCACAGGCCATCGGGCAAGCGGATCACGCGCGGCAACGCACGTGGCACCTTGACGATGGCGATGCGGTTCTCGCGCCCGAAGGCATCGCGCCCGCCCAACCGGACGATGAAGTTCAGGCTCTTGTTGGCCACCAGCGGGAACGGATGCGCCGGATCCAGCCCCACCGGCACCAGCAGCGGCCGCACCTGCGACGCGAAGTACTTGCCGACCCAGCGCCGCTGCGCCGCATTGCGATGGGCGTGGTTGATGATCTCGATGCCGGCGGCGGCCAGCGCCGGCCGCACCTGCTCGTTGAACAGGCGGTACTGCGCATCGATCAATTCGCGCGTGGTGGCGGCCAGGTCGTGCATGTCTCGCTGCGAGGCGACGTCGCGCGAAGCCCGCACGACCTCGAGGTAGTCGGCGAACCGAACCTCGAAGAACTCGTCCAGGTTCGACGACACGATGGTGATGTAGCGCAGGCGTTCGAGCAGGGGCACGTCGGCGCGCTCGGCCTGCGCCAGCACGCGGCGGTTGAACGCCAGGATCGCCTGCTCGCGATTGAGCAGGTTCGGGCGCGGGGGTATTGCCGCGCGGCCGGGAGTGGCATCGTCGCCGGCGTCTCGCTCATCGGTCATGCGGCGAGTTTATGGGCCATTTGCAACAGCCCGGTGACCGCGTCGGCGATGCGGCGCGGCGCGGCGGGGGTGCGCCCGCTCGGCCGCGCACCCGCATTCGATCGCGCTCGCCACCCGCGTCAGATGCCGATGTGCACCTGATAGCGTGCCCCGTTGGAGAAGTTGCAGGTGCCGGCGCCTTGGCGCTGGTCCTTCATCTGGTACTCGCAACTCATCGACAGGCCGCCCTGGCCAAAGGCGCTGGCCACGCCGCGGCGTTCGTCGTTGGATACCCGCGTGGCCTCGCCGGTCAGGATTTCGCCACGGTAGTTGAGCTGGAAGTGGCCCTTGCCGCCGGGCGTCGCGGTGATCGTGCCACTCAGCATGCCGGTCTGCGAGGCGGCGTCGTTCGTCGGGTACAGGCGGGCCTGCAGCACCATCGGCATGGCCATTGGCGCGGGAGCGGGGTACGGGTTTTGCGCCGTGGCGTAGGGCGGGTAGGCCGGATAGACCGGCTGGCCATCGGGGCCGATGGGCAACACGTAGCAGCCCGTGAGGCCGGCCGACACGATCAGGGTCGCAAGGATTGCGGTGGGCTTGAACGCGGTCATCATGGATCCTTCGCTTGCATGGGGGACATCCCCTGGCAGCCATGATGCGAGGCCAACGCCGGCAACCGCCCCCCAACTGACCCACAGATGGCTTACAGATGCGGCCGCGACGGCCCGCCGGCACGCGCGGCAGGCTCTGGGGTGGCACCATTGCCCATACCGATGTCGCCCACCGCGCGCCCACCATCGACCACCGCGTTCGTCAAGACCACGCGCCCCGAGATCGCGGGCATCGTGGCCCGCGAAGCGCTGTTCGCGCGGCTCGACGGCACCAGCTCGCGGACCGTGGCCTGGATCACCGGGCCCGCGGGCAGCGGCAAGAGCACGCTGGCCGCGAGCTACGTCGCGGGGCGCAACTACCGCGCCGCCTGGTACCAGGTCGACCGCGAAGACGACGACATCGAATCCTTCTTCCACTTCCTGGCCCATGCCGCCGAGAGAATCGGCGTGGCAACCGATGCCTTGCCCGCGCTCGACGCCACGGCCCGCGGCGACCTGCCGGCTTATGCGCGGGCCTTCTTCCGGCGCCTGTTCGCCCAGGCCGGGGCCGGCGCGGCGCTGGTGATCGACAACCTGGACTGCAGCGACGAGCGCAGCCCGCTGCGGCGCTGCCTCGAGCATGGATTGACGCAGGTGCCGCGCCACTGCGCCGTGCTGGTCACCAGCCGCGACGAGCCACCGCCCGGGCTGGCGCGCCTGCGCGCCAACGGCGACATGGTCTGCCTCGGCGCCGACGAGCTGCGCCTGTCGCTGGCAGAAATGCAATCGCTGGCCGAGCGGCGCGGACGCCCGCTCGACGCCGCCGAGGCCGGTCGGATGCAGGCCCAGACCCAGGGCTGGGCGGCGGCCATCGTGCTGATGCTCGAGCACGCCAAGATGACCGGCGAATTCGCCATGCCGGCCGACGGTAGCACCCCCCCGGTGCTGTTCGACTACCTGGCCAGCGAGATTTTCGTTCGCTTCGATCCGGCCGCGCGCGAGGTGCTGTTGTCGATCGCCTGCGTGCCGCGCCTCACGGCCGAGATCGCCACCGCCCTCAGCGGCGACGCACGGGCCGCACGCCTGCTGCTCAACCTGTCGCACAACGACTATTTCGTGCGCGAGGTGCTCGCCGGCACCCAACGCGTCTACGCGATGCACCCGTTGTACCGCGAATTCCTGCTCCGCACCGCGGCGCGCGAACGGCCTGCGGCCGTGGCCCCGCAAGCCCTCGTGCGCGGCGCACAGTTGCTTGCGCAGGCCGGCTTGCACGACGATGCGGTGGGTCTGTACGCACAGGCCGGTGACTGGCCGGCGATGGCTGGCCTGGTGGCCGAACAGGCCGACGCGCTGCTGGCCCAGGGCCGCCGCGCCACCTTGCTCGGCTGGCTCGAGCGTTTGCCGCCGGCGATCCTCGCGAGCGACGCCGCCCTGCTCTGCGCGGATGCCGCGTGCCGCCTGGGCGAGAGCCCGCGTGCCGCACGCCAACGCTTCGAGCAGGCTTGGCGGCTGGCCCGCGAACGCGCCGACGAGGGCACGCGGCGCCGCGCCTGCGCCGGCATCGTCGAGGCCATCGTCAGCGAGTTGGACGACCTCGCCGCGCTCGACCCCTGGCTGGCCGAACTGGCCACGCTTGCCGATGGCGCGCCTGGGGTCGCCCGCTCGGCGCTGATGTCGGCCCTGTTCCTGCGCGACCCGGGCGCAGCGGCATTCGTCGCCTGGTGCGCCGGCCCGCCGAGCGATGTGATCGACGTGGCGGCGCTCGCGTTGCACCGCGTTGCCAGCCTGTTGCGCGGCGACATGGCGGCCGCCGATGCCAGTGCACGCGCGCTGTCGGCGCTCGCCCCGAGCGGCGCGGACGCGAATGTGGCAGCGCTGACCGAAGTGGCGTGGCACTGGCTCGACGGCAATCTGGAGCCGGCCTGGCGTGGTCTCGAGACACTGGACACCGGCACGCGCTCAACGGCCGCGCCGACGCCCTGGCCCACGATGCTGCGGGCCGCCATCGCCCTGGCGCGCGACGACGCACCCGCCGCCGCGCAGGCACTCGACGCGCTGGAAGGCCGCCTGCTGCGCCGCGGCGAGCGTGCGCTCTTGCACCTCTTGCACGGCGCGCTGGCGGCGGCGCGCCACGAGCCGGCACTGGCCTTGCGCGAGGCCCGCGGCGCACTGCATGTGGCGATCGAGGTCGGTGCGCCGTGGATCGAGGTGCTGGCGCGCCTGGCGCTGGCGCAGGCCGAGGCGCAGGCCGGGGACCACGTCGCGGCGCAGGCACAACTGGCCGGCGCCGATGCGCTGGCCGAGCGCGTCGGCAGCCCGCTGCTGGCCGCCAGCCTGCGCCTCGTGCACGCCGTGATCGGCTTCGCGCGCGGCGACGAGGCCGGCGCGTCGGCCACGCTGCGGCAGGCCTTGGCCGGCCTGCGCGCGCTCGGCGCACGGCAGGTCATCGGCCTGGCGCCGGGCGCCTTGGCCGTGTTGCTGGCGCGGGCGCTGCGCGAAGGGATCGACGTCGACGTCGCGCAGGGGCTGGTGCGGCGCCTGGGCCTGCGCCCGCCGGCGCAGGCACGCCGCCTGCGGCGCTGGGCCTGGCGCTACGAGTTGTGCACGCTGGGCGGCTTCGAATTGCTGCGCGAGGGCCAACCGATCGAGTTCTCCGCCAAGGGTCCCGGGCGCCCGCTCGAGCTGCTCAAGGTGCTGGTGGCCTACGGTGGGCGCCACGTGCGCGTCGACGAACTCACCGATGCCCTGTGGCCGCATGTCGATGGCGACTACGCCTACAAGTCCTTCACCGCCACGCTGCATCGTTTGCGCCGTCTGCTCGGCGACGACGAGGCGGTGCTGCTGCGCGAAGGCCGCCTGAGCCTGAACCCGGCGCAATGCTGGATCGACGCCTGGGCCTTCGACCATCTGGTCGCCGAGGTCGACGCCTGCGCCGATGCGGCGGCGCCCGCATCGCAGGTACGCGCACTCGCGGGCGAACTCGTCGCGCTCTATCGCGGCCCCTTCCTGCCCGACGAGAACGACCAGAGCGCCTACCTGGCGCGCCGCGAGCAACTGCGTGCCCGCCTGCTGCGCGCGTTGGGGCAGGCCTGGCCGAGCGACGGCGCGGAACACCCCGCGGCCGAGGTCGACGCCTGGGCCCGTTGCATCCAGGCCGATGAACTGCACGAGCCCTTCCACCGCGAACTGATGCTGGCCTTGCACCGGCGCGGCGACACGTCGCGCGCCGCCGCCGCCTACCAGCACCTGTGCGCGCTGCTGGCCGCACGGCTGCACCTGCAGCCCTCGCCGGAAACGCAGGCCGTGTACCAGGACATCGTGGCTCGCTGATGCCGGGCGGCGAACGCATGACCCCTCTCGCGACCACTCCGAGCACTGGCGCAGCCCACGGCACCAGCGTGGTCGACGACAAATCCTGGCGGCGGGCGGCGACTCTGGCGCTCATCGCCTGCCTGGCGCTGGCACTGGGGCTTGTCGTCTACCTCGCGGACCGTGACGCGTCGCGCGCGATGTTGATTCCGAACGTCGCTGCTTTCGGGCATGGCAACTTGTTCGGTGCGCTCGGCCAGTGGTTGCCGAGCTTCGTTCACCCGTTTTCTTTCAGCCTGTTCACCGCGGCCGTGCTCGCCCCACGGCCCACACCGAGGTATGGGGCCTGCATTGCCTGGGGTGCGATCAACGTCGGATTCGAAGTCGGGCAGCACCCGCTCGTCAGCGCGCGTTTGGCCGAGGCATTGCTGGGTCCACTCGCCGGGTTTCCGCTGATGGAACCGCTCGCCCGCTACTTCGTTCGCGGCACGTTCGATTGGGGCGACATTGCCGCAGCCATGTTGGGGATGTTCAGCGCCGCCGCGGTACTGCGTCTCGCACATCTTGATCTGGAGGCCAGACATGCAAACTGAACGAACTGCCATCGTACCAACGGGGCGCAAGCTCATGCTGACGTGCGTGGTTGCGCTTGGACTTGTGTCCATTGTTGGCAGTGGGGGTGGAACAGACGGCTGCCTCTTCTTCGGCGGATGCCCTGGGGATTTTGACAATTTGCCGCCTCTTCAGAATGTCGAGCCCGGTTTTGCCATCGTGCAGGTCGGCGGATCAGCGACCTTCACGGTTCTCGCCTCGGCAATCGAAAATCCAACCTATCAATGGTCACGGGGATCGATGAATGGACCCTCGGCAGCAATTCCTGGCGCCACCGGTGCGACGTACACGCTTGCAGGGGCGAACCTCTCCGACGATGGCGCGACATTTGCCGTCACCGTCCGCGGCAGCGTCAACGGCGTACCATTCGTTGTCGATAGTTGGAACAGCGGGCAATTGGCCGTCTCGTCAATGCCACCGGTGGTGTTTCAGGACAGCGAGTTCCTGCCTGCCGATTGGTCGGTTGACTCCTATGCATTGCCTCCTGCGAACGGCCCGATGCACAGCGAACAACAAGTGGCGAGCGGTGGCAACCCGGGCCCCTACAGAAGCACGACCATCGCGATGCCGGCGGGTCCGAGCAGGCTGGACGTGTTCGACACACTCACGTCGGCCGTGTACGACCCTGCGTCGCAGGGTCCGCTGTATATCGTCGAGTTCACGCAGGATTGCCTGACGTTGCCTGGAACGATGGGCGCTGGGCCGACCCTGCTGCTCGAACAGAACGGCCGTCGCTACATTGGCAGCGGACAGACGACCTGCGGGGTTGGAGCGTGGAGCGGGCCTTCCTCCGTCCCGAGCTACTTCAATGAGCGGCACTTCTTCTGGGTCGACGGCCCTGCCTGTACTGCCGGAGAGATCTGCCCCGACTTCAGCGCCAGCGGGCAACCGATTCGCTTCGGGTTCGCCAACAGCAACCAGGGGTACTACGGGTTTGCCGGAGGTTCGGGTGGCTTCGGCATCGACAACTGGAAAGTCTCGGCGTGGCGGCGATAGCGGCTCAGGTCGGCGCCGATTCCGCGCTGCAGACTCAGGGCCGCGTCAGGCTCGCACGCACTTCGCGCTCGTAGGCGGCCCAGATCTTCGCCAGCCCGAAGCGCAGCAAGTTGGGCGCGACGTATTCGCGCCGTGGCCAACCCGAGGGCGGCGGCGACTTCTCGCGCAGCCGCACCGTGAGCGCGATCTCGCTGCCCGCGCCATGCCCGATCACGGTGGCCGAGATGACCACGTCCAGCCCCTGTGGCTCGAAGTGCACGAAGTTCGCCGCCACGCCGACATGCGGCTTGATCACGCTTTGCAGGAACGGCGTGTCCAGCGCCGAGGCCTGCGCCCATTCGGCGTCGCTCAACGGACGCGGTGCCGGACCGACGCTGACCAGCAGGCCGAGATCAAGATCCTGGGCCTCGGTCTGCATGCCCAGGCCGGCCAGCGCAACGCGCAGAGCGACCAGCGCGTCACGCCGCGGCAAGGCCACGCGACGGGTGCCGGCGTCGGCCAGGATGCGCTCGTATTCGGCCTGGAAGGCGGCATTCACCGCCCGGATGGCAGCGATCTTCTCGCTGTCGGTGGCGCAGCCCGTGAACAGCGTCGACAGCGCAAGCACGATCGCCGCAAGGCCCGCGAGCAGCATGGATCGGTGTTGGAGCGAATCGGTGTGCATGGCCTAGCGCTGCTCTCGGCGCCAGTTTTGCACGAAGGCATCGGCCTGTGCAATCTCGGCCGGCTGCAGACGGCTCTTCACACGTTCGGCGGAGGCTCGCGCCGACGCCTGGCCATGTCGCAGCGCCAGGCTGTACCAGATATAGGCCTGCAGCGCATTCGGCACGTTGACGCGCCCCTCTTCAGCCATCAGGCCAAGCACCGCCATCGCCCGCGCGTTGCCCTCGTTGGCAGGCAAGCGCGCCAGGCGCTCGGCCGCTACGTTGTCACCGCGACGCAGCGCGTCGTCGGCAGCAGCCATCGGATCGATCGCCGGTGCGGGCGCAGGGACTGACGCCGATGGCGCGGGTGTCGCCGGCGGCGATGGCGCGACACCCGACGGCGCAGGGTTCGGTGCCGGTGCGCTCGCCGGCGGGCTCATTGGCGGACTGAGTGGCGGGCGCACCGCGCTCGCGGCGTCCGCGACCTTCAATGGCTTGACGATCGCCACGCCAGGCGTGCGCTGACGATCGGGGCTCGGCGCTACCGCCGGCGGCGGCGGTTTCGGCGCACTCGGCACTACCTCGACGGGCGGGGCGGACGCGATTGCGGCGAACGCATCGATCGCCTGACTGGCGGCCGGGGCCGACGCACTGGGCGGACTTGTCGGTGGCGATGCAGGGGGCGGCGCCGTGCGTGGCCACATCAACCATGCACCACCGGCCAGCGCAATTGCGCCGGCACTGAGCAAGACCGGCATTCCGATCGAACGCGCCGCTGCGGATGACTCGACTCCGGGTCCAGGGCCCGACACCGATGCCGTCGTCGCGGCAAGCGGTGCCTGCGGCACCGGGGCTGGGGCAACAGGCCGCGCCGGTGGCGGTGCGGCGGGCGGCCGCACCGACGCCGTGTTGCTGGTCAGCTCGCGCCGCCAATCGGCCATGCTCTGCGGCCGGTCGGCCTCGGCCAGTTGCAAGCCGTGATCGATGGCCGCCAACAGCGAGGCGCTGTAACGGCCCTGGCCGACGGTGGCGGCGGGCAAGAGCGTGTCAGCCGTGCTGCCCAGCCGACCACGCGCACGCAGCACGGCGTCGGGCGGCGCCGCGCCGGTGATCGCGCGGTATGCCGTGGCGGCCAGGCCGTAGATGTCGGTCCACGGCCCCTGTGTATCCGAGTCGCCGTGGTACTGCTCGAGCGGCGCGTAGCCCGGCGCCACCAGCACGGTCATCGACTGGCTGCGGCCGAGCGCATAACGCGCGGAGCCGAAGTCGAGCAGCACCGGGCTGCCATCGCTGCGGATGTGAATGTTCTCGGGCTTGATGTCGCGGTGGATGAAGCCGGCCTCGTGCACCCGCTCCAGGCCGTCGAGCACCGGCAGCAGCACGCGCAGCAGCTCGTCCTGGCCGAGCGTGCCGCGGCGATCGAGCAGGGTGCCGAGGTTCTCGCCCTGCTCGAAACGCATCACCATGTAGGCGCTGTCGTTGGCCTCGAACACCGATTGCACGCGCACGATGTTCGGGTGGTCGAAGCGGGCCAGCGTGCGCGCCTCTTCGATGAAGCGGGCCAGGCCCCAGCGGTAACGCTCCTCGTGCGACGGCGTGCGCGGCCGCACGCTGGCGTCCGAGCGGCGCTGCGCGACGTCGGTCGGCAGGTACTCCTTGATCGCCACCGGCAGATCGAGGTTGTGGTCGTGCGCGAGGTAGGTGATGCCGAAGCCGCCCTGGCCGAGCACGCGTTCGAGTTCGTACCAATGCAGGCGGTAATGCGCAGGCAGTGCGTCCGGATAAGCCTCTTGGTTCATGGCTCCTCGCCGCCCGCCGGCCGGTCACGGCCTTGTCGGGCTCCCTCGGCGGCAAGCATAAGCGATGCTCGCTGCTTGCGCCGCGACGACCTCGCCGTCGCGCTCAGTGCGCCTTGTCCCAGTTCGCGCCCGACGCCGACCTCGGCCAGCAGCGGCACCTTGAGCTGCGGCCACGCCGGCCATCAGGCGCGGCACTTCGGCTTCGACCCAGTCGACTTCGGCCTCGGGCACCTCGAACACCAGTTCGTCGTGCACCTGCATGATCATCTTCGTGGCGCGCTGCTCGTCGTCGAGCACCTGCTGCACCTCGACCATGCTCAGCTTGATCAGGTCGGCCGCCGTGCCCTGCATCGGCGCGTTGATGGCTGCGCGCTCGGCGCCGGCGCGGCGCGGGCCGTTGCGGCGAATTGATCTCGGGCAGGTACAGGCGCCGGCCGAACACGGTCTCGACATAGCCGCTGCTCGGCGGCCTGCGCCTTGGTCTCGTCCATGTAGCGCTTGACGCCGGGATAGCGCTCGAAGTAGCGCTCGATGTAGTCGCTGCGCCGCCTTGCTGCTCGATGCCCAGGTTGCGCGCCAGGCCGAAGGCGCTCATGCCGTAGATCAGGCCGAAGTTGATGACCTTGGCGTAGCGGCGCTGCTCGCTGCTGACCTCGGTCACGGCGCACGCCGAACACCTCGCTCGCCGTGGCGCGGTGCACGTCCATGCCCTCGCGGAAGGCGCGCAGCAGGGCCTCGTCGCCGCTGATGTGCGCCATGATGCGCAGCTCGATCTGCGAGTAGTCGGCGCTGGCGATCACGCTGCCCGGCCGGCGCGACGAAGGCCTCGCGCACGCGCCGGCCCTCGGGCGTGCGGATCGGGATGTTCTGCAGGTTCGGGTCGTTGCTGGACAGCCGCCCGGTCACCGCCACCGCCTGCGCGTAGTGGGTGTGCACGCGGCCGGTGCGCGGGTTGACCATCAGCGGCAGCTTGTCGGTGTAGGTGCCCTTGAGCTTGGACAGGCCGCGGTGCTCCAGGATCTTGGCCGGCAGCGGGTAGTCTTCGGCCAGTTTCTCCAGCACCTCTTCGTCGGTGCTCGGCGCGCCGCTGGCGGTCTTCTTCACCACCGGCAGGCCGAGCTTGGTGAACAGGATCTCGCCGATCTGCTTCGGGCTGCCCAGGTTGAAGGGCTGGCCGGCGAGTTCGTGCGCCTCCTGCTCCAGCTGCCACCATGCGCTCGCCGAGTTCGCGGCTTTGCGCGGCCAGCAGCGGCCGCGTCGATCAGCACGCCGTTGCGCTCGATGCGGTCAGCAGCGTCGCTGCTCGGCATCTCGAGCTCGTAGACGAAGCGCAGGCTCGGGCTCGGCCTGCAGCTGCGGCCACAGCGCCGGTGCACGTCCAGCGTCATGTCGGAGTCTTCGCCGGAGTATTCGGCCGCCTTGTCGATGTCGACCTGCGCGAACGGGATCTGGTTGCGCGCCCTTGCCGCACAGGTCTTCGTAGCTCATGCCGCTGCGGCCCAGGTGGCGCTCGGCCAGGCTGGCCAGGCCGTGCGGCTTGTGCACTTCGAGCACGTAGCTTTGCAGCATGCGTGTCGTGCGCGTAGCCCTGCACCTCGATGCCGTGGTTGGCGAACACGTGGCGGTCGTACTTGATGTGCTGGCCGAGCTTCTGGCTGCGCCGCGTCCTCCAGCCAGGGCTTGAGTCTGCGCCAGCACCTCGTCCACGCGGCAGCTGCGTCGGGCGCGTCGGGGTAGTTGTGGCGCCAGCGGGATGTAGGCCGCCTCGCCCGGCTCCACGCTGAAGCGAGATGCCGACGATGCGCGCGCGCATCTCGTCGAGCGAGGTGGTCTCGGTGTCGAGCGCGACCAGCGGCGCGGCTCGCAGCTTCGCCAGCCAGTGCGTCGAAGTGCTCCCGCGTCAGGATCGTGTCGTAGGCTGCGCGGCAGCCCCACCCGCGCCGCAGCGATCGGTCGTCGCTGGCGCCCGTCGAAGCACCTGTGCCTTGGCCACGGTTCTGGGCGATCGGCGTCGGGCGGCAGGTTCGTCCACCTCCAGCGCTTGACAGGCCTTGAAGCCGTAACGGCTCGTAGAACGTCCAGCAGCGCGTCGCGGTCGACTTCGCGCCAAGGCCAGCGCGTCGAGCGCCGGCCAGCCCGGCACATGTGCCGACAGGTCGCAGTCGGTGTCGACGGTGACCAGCTGCGCGGCCCTGCGGCAGCCAGTCGAGCGCCTTGCGCAGGTTCTCGCCGACCGCGCCCTTGATGCGGTCGGCCGCGGCCACCACGCCGTCGAGCGAGCCGTATTCGGCAGCCACTTGGCGGCCGTCTTCGGGCCGACCTTGTCGACGCCGGGCACGTTGTCGACCGTGTCGCCGACCAGCGTCAGGTAGTCGACGATGCGCTGTCGGCGGCACGCCGAACTTGGCCGTCACGCCGGCCACGTCGCGCGTCTCGCCGTTCATGGTGTCGATCAGCGTGACGTGCTCGTCGACCAGCTGCGCCAGGTCCTTGTCGCCGGTGGAGATGACGACGCGGTGGCCGCTGGCTGCGGCCGCACGCGCGCCAGCGTGCCGATCACGTCGTCGGCCTCGACGCCGGGCACCTCGAGCACCGGCCAGCCGAGCAGCCGCACCACCTCGTGGATCGGCTCGATCTGGCGCACCAGGTCGTCGGGCATCGGCGAGCGGTTGGCCTTGTACTGCGGGATACCAGTCGTCGCGAAAGGTCTTGCCCTTGGCGTCGAACACGCAGGCCGCATGTCGGCGCGGACAGTCGCTCGCGCAGCTTCTGCATCATGTTGATCATGCCGTGCATCGCGCCGGTGGGAAAGCCGTCCCGGGCGCTCGCAGGTCGGGCATCGCGTGGAAGGCGCGGTACAGGTAGCTCGATCCGTCGACCAGCAGGGACAGGCAGGGCGGCGATTCGCTCATGCGCGCATTGTGCGCCGCGGCGCACGGGAGCGTGCAGGCCGGCGCCGTAGAATCGAGCCGCATGACAACCGCTCGTTCCTGCTGGCCCTGGACCTTGCTGCTGCCTGGCGCCGGCTGGCTCGGCGCCAGGACCATCGGCGCCCACAAGCAGCCGAACGGCGCAAGCGCACCGTGGTCGAGGACGACCACGTGCGCATCGAGGAGCTGCGCGTGCGGGCAGCTGCAACGCCAGCACTGATCGTCAAGCCCAAGAACAACGCGCCGAGCCTACGAGATCGTGCCCATCCCGGGCGGTCGCGACCCATCGCTCGGCCGCGGCAGCAGCCAGGGCGCGGCCGGCTCAGCGCGTCTGGAACGTCTTCAAGTTCTGACCCGGTTCTGCGATGGCGGTCTTCACCGAAGTCTCGCAGACGAGGCGACGCGAGTTCGTGCCGCGCCTGCTGGCCGGCGGGCTGACCGCGCTTGCGCGGCATCCAGGCCGGCATCGAGAACACCAACTACTTCGTCACCACCGAGCAGCCGGCGCCGATTAGGTGCTGACGCTGTTCGAGCGCCTGAGCGCCGAGCAGCTGCCGTTCTACCTGCACCTGATGCAGCACCTGGCGCAGCGCGGCATCCCGGTGCCCGAGCCGCAGGCCGACGCGCGGCGGCGACATCGCTGCACGCGCTCGCGGCAAGCCGGCGGCCGTGGTCAACCGGCTGCGGCGGCAGCCAGCGAGCTGGCGCCCGACGCCGGCGCACTGCGCGCAGGTGGGCGCGATGCTGGCCCGCATGCACCTCGCCGGCGCGCGACTTCGCGCGCGCCCAGCCCAACCTGCGCGGCCTGGCCTGGTGGAACGAGACCGTGCCGCGTGGTGCGGCCCTATCTCGACGCCGCGCCAGCGCGCACTGCTCGACAGCGAGCTGGCCTACCAGAGCAACGTCGCCGCGTCGGCCGGCCTACGCCGGCCTGCCGCGCGGCGCCGTCCACGCCGACCTGTTCCGCGACAACGTGCTGTTCGAGGCCGGCGACCGCGGGCACGGCTCACGCGGCTTCTTCGACTTCTACTTCGCCGGCGTCGACACGCTTGCTGTTCGACCTCGCGGTGTGCCTGAACGACTGGTGCATCGACCTGCGACAGCGGCGCGCATGATGCGAGACCGCGCCGACGGCCTTCTCGCCGCCTACGGCGCGCGTGCGCGCCGCTGACCGCGGCCGAGCGCCGCCTGCTGCCGGCGATGCTGCGCGCCGCGGCGCTGCGCTTCTGGCTGTCGCGCCTGTGGGACTTCCACCTGCCGCGCGAGGCGGCGCTGCTGCAGGCGCACGACCCGACCCACTTCGAGCGCGTGTTGCGCGCTCGCATCGCCACGCCCTGGCATCCCGAGGCAGCATGAGGCCCACCGAGGCAGCACGCACAGTGGGCGGGCCGGCGCACGCGTCGGCCGGGGCCGGCCCGTGACACTGCGCATCCTCGATGCCCGGCCGCGCGATGGTGCCGCGTGGGTCAGCCAGTCCTGCACTGTTCCTGAGCGGCCGCTGGCCTTCTCGGCCCTGTTCGCGTTGTTTCTGTTCGCGGCGCTGGTGCTGCTGATGTTGCCCTACATCGGCGCGGTGCTGCTGCTGATGGCGCTGCCGCTGCTCGGCCTGGGCTTCATGATCGCCACGCGCTCGGCACAGGCCGGCGGCACGGTGCATGCCGGGCAGATGCTCGAACCGTTGCAAGGTGGCACCGAAGCGGCCGTAGCGCGGCGCAAGCAACTGCTCCTGCTCTGCGGCCTGTATGCCCTGCTCACCGCACTGGTCGTGCTGGCCAGCGACGCGCTCGATGGCGGCGCGTTTGAGCAGCTGCAGATGCTGCTGGCGAGCGCCCGCGGCGAAGCCGCGCAAAAGGAGATCGACACCCTGCTCGCCGACCCCGGCTTGCGCCAGGGATTGCTGCTGCGCGTGGGTGCCACGGCGCTGCTGTCGATCCCGTTCTGGCATGCGCCGGTGCTGGTCTGGTGGCAGGGCCAGGGCGTGGGGCAATCGCTGTTTTCGAGCACGCTGGCCTGCTGGCGCAATCGCGGCGCGTTCCTGATCTACGGCCTGGCCTGGAGCGTGACCATCGTGCTGTTCGGGATCCTCGCCGGTGGCCTGTTCGCCCTGCTCGGCATGCCGCAACTGGTGGCCTTTGCGGCCGTGCCGGCCGGCCTGATGTTCTCGACCGTGTTCTACGTCTCGTTGCTCTTCACCTACCAGGGCTGCTTCGGCGACGACGCGGATACGGCGGACCCAGCGGCGGCGTAGGCGCGTGGCTCGGCGCGGCGCCGGGCCCACCAACGCCATCCCGATGAACGGGGAAACCGGAGGCTCGGCTGACGCGTGTCAAGCATGTTACCCCTGCCACGCGCTAGTCTCTGACTCCGGACGGTGCAAGGTCAGGTCCGCGCGCGAGCGCAGTGGTCGAGATGGCAAGGAGCGCACATCATGTTCAATCGCTGGAACGCCTCGCTCGAGACCGGTCAGATGCTGATGGATCTCGAGCACCGCGTCTTGTTCTTGCTGTTTCGAAGGCTCGACGTGGCAGTCAAGACCGGACACCCGCGCGCTGCGGTCAATCACATCGTCAACGAAGTCATTCGCTTTGTAGAGTTCCACTTCGTCAGCGAAGAAAACATCATGCGTGAGACCGGCTACCCGGAGTTGCTCGCACACCAGGCGCTGCACGCGGAATTGCTCGCGACACTGCGTGTCCACGCGTCCAAGGTTGTCGGGCAGAGCGAACTTCCGGCGGACCTGTTGGCGTTCATCAACCGGTGGCAGGTGGAACACATCGCGTATCACGATCAGCATATGGCTCTGTATGTGCGCGATTCGGCCAACAGGCCTGTTGCCGAGGACACCTACGGCGAATACCTGTTGCCCGGTGCCAGCAACCCCGCATGACGCTGCCGGGCCTTGGTTTGGCACGCAGGCGCCGGCCGGTCAATTCACCGGCGTCAGCTTGGCGATCGACAGCTGCAACCACTTCGCGCCATGGCGGCCGAAGTTGACCTGCGCACGCGCGTCGTCGCCCTGGCCTTCGAGCGTGAGGATCACGCCCTCGCCGAACTTGGTGTGAAACACGCTCTGGCCTGAGCGCAGGCCATGCGCCGCCGGCGCGCGCGGCGCGAACGGCGGCGGCGGCGCCGGAGCGGCCTGCACGCGGCCGGCGCCGACCATCGAACCCATGCCGCTGCCGCGTGCCCAGGCACTCTGGTACTCGCGGGCATAACCCGAGCCGAAGCCCTGGTTCTTCGGTGTCAGCCACTTCAGCGTCGCCTCGGGCAGCTCTTCGAGAAAGCGACTCTTGACGTGGTAACGCGTCTGGCCGTGCAGCATGCGGGTCTGCGAGAAACTCAGGTACAGGCGCTTGCGGGCCCGCGTGATGGCCACGTACATCAGGCGCCGCTCCTCCTCCAGGCCGTCGTGGTCGGACATCGAGTTCTCGTGCGGGAACAGGCCCTCCTCCAGACCGGTGATGAAGACGGCGTCGAATTCCAGGCCCTTGGCCGCGTGCACGGTCATCAACTGGATCGCGTCCTGCCCGGCCTGCGCCTGGTTGTCGCCGGCCTCAAGCGCGGCATGCGTCAGGAAGGCCGCCAGCGGGCTCATGATCTCGCCGGTTTCCGCGTCGGGTGTCAGCGCCTGCGCCAGCAGCGGCACGCCACCGGCGATGGCGCCCGGCCCCTGCTCGTCGACCGGCAGCGCGACGGCGTCCTTGCCGAAGCCCTCCTGGGTCACGAAGGCCTCGGCGGCGTTGACCAGTTCGTCGAGGTTCTCGATCCGGTCCTGGCCTTCCTTCTCGGTGCGGTAGAACTCGACCAGGCCGCTGCGTTGCAGTACCGCTTCGATGATCTCGCGCAGCGTCTGGCCGCGGGTGGCCTCGCGCAGCGAGTCGATCAGCGCGACGAAGGCGCCCAGGCTGCCACCACCCTTGCCGGCGACCGCGCCGACGCTCTGGTACAGGCTGCGCGCGCTGGCCCTTGCCGCGTCCTGCAGCGGCCTCGAGCGTGCGCGCGCCGATGCCGCGCGCCGGGAAGTTGACGACCCGCAGGAAGCTGGTGTCGTCGTTCGGGTTCTCGAGCAGCCGCAGGTAGGCCAGTGCGTGTTTGACTTCGGCGCGCTCGAAGAAGCGCAGCCCGCCATAGACGCGGTAGGCGATGCCGGCGTTGAAGAGCGCGCTTTCCAGCACACGGCTTTGCGCGTTGCTGCGGTAGAGCAGCGCGACCTCCGAGCGCGGCATGCCGCCGCGGTGCAACTGGCGGATCTCGTCGAGCAGCCATTGCGCCTCGGCGTAGTCACTGGTGACCTCGACCACCCGCACCGGTTCGCCCGGCCCGGCTTCGGTGCGCAGGTTCTTGCCCAAGCGGTGAACGTTGTGCGCGATCAGGCCGTTGGCGGCGTCCAGGATGTTGCCGAACGAGCGGTAGTTCTCTTCGAGCTTGATCACGCGCCCGACGCGATACTCGCGCTCGAAATCGGCCATGTTGCCGACGCGCGCGCCGCGAAAGGCATAGATGCTCTGGTCGTCGTCGCCGACGGCGAACACGCTTTGGCCCTCCGTGCCCCGGCGGCGCAAACATTTGCAGCCAGCGGTACTGCAGGCGGTTGGTGTCCTGGAACTCGTCGACCAGCACGTGCCGGAAGCGCTGCTGGTAATGCTCGCGCAGCGGATCGTTGTCGCGCAGCAGTTCGTACGGTGCGCAGCATCAGCTCGGCAAAGTCGACCACGCCCTCGCGCTGGCATTGCTCCTCGTAGGCCTGGTAGATCTCGATCTTCTTGCGCGTCTGCTCGTCGCGTTGCTCGACGTCGCGCGGGCGAAAGCCGTCGTCCTTGTTGCTGGCGATGAACCAGGCCACCTGCTTGGGCACGAAGCGCTCTTCGTCGAGGTTCATGCCCTTGATCACGCGCTTGACCGCCGACAACGAGTCGGCGCTGTCGAGGATCTGGAACGACTGCGGCAGGCCGGCCAGCTTCCAGTGCGCACGCAGGAAGCGATTGCACAGGCCGTGGAAGGTGCCGATCCACATGCCGCGCACGTTGACGGGCAGCATCGTCGTCAGCCGCGTCAACATCTCCTTGGCCGCCTTGTTGGTGAACGTCACCGCCAGCAGGCCACCGGGCGAGACCTGGCCGGTGTTGAGCAGCCAGGCAATGCGCGTGGTCAGGACACGGGTCTTGCCCGAACCCGCGCCGGCCAGAATCAGCGCCGGCTCGGCCGGCAGCGTGACGGCGGCGAGTTGTTCGGGGTTGAGGTGGCGCAGCAGGCGGTCTTGGGTCGCGGCAGGCGAGAGCTCATCAACGGGCAGGGGCATGCAGCGATTCTAGGAGTCGTGCGGCACGTTATCTGCTTGTCATCCCGGTGGTGCATCATTGGCCTGCCTCATGAACCTCTTTCGCGCTCGGCCGAACCCGATCAGCCTTGCGTTGCAGGGCGGCGGCGCCCATGGCGCCTTCACCTGGGGCGTGCTCGACGCCCTGCTCGAGGACGGCCGATTCCCCATCACCGCTGTCAGCGCCACCAGCGCCGGCGCGATGAATGCCGTGGCGCTGGCCCACGGCCTGTGCGCCGGCGGCCGCGACGCGGCGCGCGCGGCGCTGGAGACCTTCTGGCTCTCGGTAGCGGCCAGCGTGTCGCTCGATGGGCTGTTGGTCGGCCCGGCCGAGAGCCCAGGCTTTGCACCGGCGGCGAGGCTCTTCATGCACTGGGCCAGTCTGATGTCGCCGCTGCAGCTCAATCCGCTGGGCCTGAACCCGTTGCGCGACCTGCTGAGCGCACAGATCGACTTCGAGCGCCTGCGCCGGCCCGACGCGCCGCGCCTGTTCATCGCCGCCACCCACGCCAACAGCGGCCGCCTGCGCATCTTCGACAACGCCGACCTCGGCGTCGAGGCCGTGCTCGCATCGGCCTGCCTGCCCTCGCTGCAGCACGCGGTGATGATCGACGGCGAACCCTGGTGGGACGGTGGCTACAGCGCCAATCCGGCGCTGTTTCCGCTGGTGCGCGAAGGTGCGCCCGACCTGCTGATCGTGATGCTGAGCCCGTTGGTCTACGCCGCGGTACCCACCGGGGCCGACCAGATCCGCGCCCGGGCGCTCGAGTTCACGTTCAATTCGGCGTTCCTGCGCGAGGCCACGCTGCTGTCCGAATCCTGCGCCGCTGCACGCCGCTCGGTATGGCCGTTCGGGCGCTTCGAGCGCCGGCTGGTGCACCTGCGCACACACCTGATCGACGCCGAGGAGGCGTTGGCGGGGCTGACACCGGAGTCGCGCCTGATTGCCCACCGGCCGTTTCTCGAGAAATTGCGCGACCTCGGCCGCGACCGTGCCCAGCGCTGGTTGGCGGCATCGGCATCGCAGGTCGGCCGGCGCTCGAGCGCCGACCTGGCGCGGCTGTTCGCGGCGCCGGGCCCCGGCCACCGGGGGCCCGCGGCGGCCGCGTAGAATCGGCCACCGGGCCCATATTCAGGCGCCCGGTCTCTGGTTTTCCGCCCCGCGCCTGCTCGCGGCCTCGCGAAAGACGATGCACCGGCACCCGGTCAAGCGCTCGCAACCCCTTTGCTGGAGCGATCATGGAAATCTTCGACTACGACAACATCCTGCTGTTGCCGCGCAAGTGCCGCGTGCAAAGCCGCGCCGAGTGCGACCCTTCGGTCGAATTCGGCGGCCGCCGCTTCAAGTTGCCGGCGGTGCCGGCCAACATGAAGACCGTGCTCGACGAAGGCATCGCCGAGAGCCTGGCGCGCAGCGAGCACTTTTACGTCATGCACCGCTTCGACCTCGACAACGTGGCGTTTGCGCGGCGCATGCGCGAGCGCGGCCTGTTCGTCTCGATCAGCTCAGGCGTCAGAGACAGCGACGCCGCAGTCATCGACCGCCTGGCGGTCGAGGGGCTGGGCGCCGACTACATCACGATCGACATCGCACATGGCCATGCCGACAGCGTGCGCAAAATGATCGAGCACATCAAGGCCCGCTTGCCGCAGACCTTCGTCATCGCCGGCAACGTCGCGACGCCGGAGGCGGTGATCGACCTGGAGAACTGGGGCGCCGACGCGACCAAGGTCGGCGTCGGGCCCGGCAAGGTCTGCATCACCAAGCTGAAGACCGGCTTTGGCACCGGCGGCTGGCAACTCTCGGCGCTGAAGTGGTGCGCGCGCGTGGCCACCAAGCCGATCATCGCCGACGGCGGCATCCGCCACCACGGCGACATCGCCAAGAGCGTGCGCTTCGGTGCCGCGATGGTCATGATCGGCTCACTGTTCGCCGGCCACGAGGAGAGCCCGGGCCAGACGGTCGAGGTCGACGGCAAGCTGTACAAGGAGTACTACGGCAGCGCCTCGGACTTCAACAAGGGCGAGTACAAGCATGTCGAAGGCAAGCGCATCCTCGAGCCGATCAAGGGCGCTCTGGCCGACACGCTGCGCGAGATGCGCGAGGACCTGCAGAGCTCGATCAGCTACGCCGGCGGCAGCCAATTGGCCGATCTGCGCAAGGTGAACTACGTCGTGCTCGGCGGCGAGAACGCGGGCGAACACCTGTTCATGTGAGGACGCGGCGCGTTCGCTTTCTCTGCATTCTTTGACTGCGTCGCCTTGCTTGCCGGGTCCCGCCGGGGCGGGACCCGGCAATGCAACGCAGTCAAATCAAATCAAGTCAACACAACGCCGTGCCGGCGCGTCGGCACCCGCATCGTCACCAGTTCCTCGGCCGCCGTCGGGTGCACCGCCAGCGTCGCGTCGAGATCGGCCTTGGTCGCGCCGAGAGTGAGCGCCACGCCGACCAACTGGATCATCTCGCCGGCCTCGGCGCCGACGATGTGGCAGCCGAGCACTCGGCCACTGGTGCGCTGCACGACGAGTTTCATCAACGTGCGCTCCTCGCTACCCGCAAAGGCCGCCTTCATGCTGCGAAAGAGGGTGCTGTAGATGTCGATGTCGGGATACGCGGCCAGGGCCTGGGTCTCGGTCAGGCCGACTGCGCCGACCTCGGGCGTGGTGAACACCGCCGACGGCACCAGGCCCTGCGCGCCCAGGTGCACGTGGCGTGGCGCGATGGCACCGAACACCTGGTCGGCATAGGCCTGGCCCTCGCGGATCGCCGCCGGCGTCAACTGCACGCGGTCGGTCACGTCGCCGACGGCATGGATGTGCGGCACGCTGGTGCGGCCGTCGATGTCGACGCACACGGCGCCACCGGCATCGAGCACCACGCCGGCCGCCTCGAGGCCCAGGCCGCTGGTGTTGGGGCGTCGCCCGAGCGCGCGCAGCACGGCGTCGGCTGCGAGCACATGCCCGTTGTCGAGCTTGGCGGCCAGACCGTCTGCGCCGCGCTCGATGGCGCAAAGGCCGGCACCGGTGACGATGCGAAGACCCTGCGCTGTCAGTTGCGCCTGCAGCAGGTCGCGCACGTCGTCGTCGAACCCGCGCAGCACCTTGTCGCCGCGCAGCACCAGCGTCACATCGGAGCCAAGGCGGTTGAGCAGGCAGGCAAATTCGAGCGCGACGTAGCCCGCGCCCTGCACCACCACCCGGCGTGGTTGCGCGGGCCAGAGGAACAACTCGTTGGAGCTGGCCGCAAGCTCGGCGCCGGGAATATCGGGCAGCACCGACGGTTGGGCACCGGTGGCGATCAGGATCCGCCGCGCACGATAGCGCTCGCCGCTGGCCGCCAGTTGCACCGTGTTGGCGTCGAGCAGCACTGCACGTTCGGGATGCAGCGCAACGCCGTCGCGCAAGAGGTTGTGGGTGTAAACACCCTCCAGGCGCGTGACCTCGGCATGCACCCGATGCAGCAGCGCGGGCCAGGAGAAAGCGGCCGCACCGGCCAGCGTCCAGCCGAAGCTGGCGGCATCGCCGAAGGCCTGCGCGAAGCGCGAACCCAGGACCATCAGCTTCTTCGGCACGCAGCCGCGGACCACGCAAGTGCCACCGACGCGGTATTCCTCGGCCAGCGCCACGCTCGCGCCATGGCGGGCCGCCACGCGAGCGGCACGCACGCCTGCCGAACCGCCGCCAACGACAAAAAGATCGACCTCACGCATCGCGCACTCCCGTCAGCTCCGGGCCGGAGCATGCAAGTGTCGCCGGCCGAGCCCCGCTGCTCGTCAGCGCGCCGACATTCCCGTGCGCTCGCCGCCGTCGGCGCCGCTGTAGCGTCTGCCGGACGGCGCCTGGCGCGACTGCGGTTGTTCGCGCAGCGCGGTGCCGGCCGGGCACATGCCGTTGTCGGCGTGGTATCCGGCGGCGACCAGCAGCGGGTCGCTGGTCGAACCCGTCGCGCGGCCGAAATCCTCGGTGACCATGCAAGTCGGCGCAAAGCCGTCGAAGTAGCGGCCCTGGCCGAGCTCGTTGACGCTCTCGAAATTGACCACGCTGTAGGTCGTGCCGCAGCTGTCGTCCTGCGGCAGGAAGCCCACCGGCTTGCCGCAGGTGGTGTCGCCGATCGCCACCACGTTGACGCCGATGCCGTGCAGCCCATTGACGACCTGTTCGCTGGCCGAGCAGGTGCGCGGGCCGGTCAGCACGTAGACGGTGGAGAAGCCGGCCCAGGCGGCGGGGTTGCCGAAACGTGAAGTTGCTGTTGTTGGCCCTGTGCTTGTCGTTGTAGAGCAGCGTGCGCATACAGCTGCCCATGCCGGCGCGCGCCAGCGGCGTAGGAGGCCAGCGTTGCTGCCCACCGAGACCAGGCCGCCACCGTTGTAGCGCAGGTCGAGCACCAGTTCCTGGATGTTGTGGTTCTTGAAGCTGCGCGAACGCAGCGGCCAGCGGCATGTTGGCCTGGCTGATCATGTCCTTGACCATCACGTAACCGAGCGAGCGGCCGTTGAATGTCTGCAGCACCTTCGCGTCCTGCACTGGCGTGAGGGCGTACACCGCGGCCGACAGCACCACCGTGCGGTCAGTGCCGGCGGCATTGCGCAGCACCAGGGTCAGCAGGTCACCGACGACGTTCGGCGTCAGTGCACTGAAATCGTTGGTGCTGATCAGGCTGCTGGCCGCGACGCCGTTGATCGACATCACGCGGTCGCCACGCACGACGCCGGCAACGGCCGCCGGCGACAAGGGCTCGACATAGCGCACGTACAGCGGCAGCATGGGATCCGGCGCCGGGGTGGTGACTTCGAGCCCGGCCACCGCCACGCCGTAGCCCAGCGTCTGGCCGTCGCCGAAGAAGCGGTTGAAGCTCTCGGTCGACTGGAAGTTGCTGTAGCGGTCAAAGGGCCACAGCGCACCGCCGCCGTTCGGGATCGGGGCGCCACCAGGATAGATCAGCGCGTCGAAGTAGTCGGCGACCGTGGCGTAACCGGCCGGCGACGGGTTTGGGGCGAGCGCGTACCAGAAGTACCAGGCGTCCATGTAGTTGTACAGCCAGTCCTTCACGTCGGCGACGCCACAACTCATTGGTGGCGCTACCGAACCATTGCCTTGGCTACCACCGCCACCGCCGCCACAGGCGGCCAGCAGCAGCGCTACGGCGCACACCAACGTGCGCCACGATCGACGGGCACGGACAGCCATTTGCGGGTCTCCTCGATAGGGCGGGCGACAAGGTAGCACGACCTAGAATCCCAACAACCCCAGAGACCCTTTGCGCGTTGACATCGATTGTGTCGACCTGTGTTGAATCGATCCCCGACCATGACCGAACTTGCCAAGTCCTTCGAACCCGCCGCCATCGAAGCCAGGTGGGCGTCGCTGTGGGCCGAGCCGGGCCTGTTCGCGCCCACGCTGGACGCGGCCAAGCCGTCGTTTTCCATCCAGCTGCCGCCGCCCAACGTCACCGGCACGCTTGCACATGGGCCACGCGCTTCAACCACACGATCATGGATGCGCTGACGCGCTACCACCGCATGCGCGGCTTCAACACCTTGTGGCTGCCGGGCACCGATCACGCCGGCATCGCGACCCAGATCGTCGTCGAGCGCCAATTGCAGGACGAAGGCAAGAGCCGCCACGACCTCGGGCGCAAGAACTTCGTCGCCCAGGTCTGGGAGTGGAAGCAGGAAAGCGGCAACACCATCACCGGCCAGATGCGGCGCATCGGCGACACGGTGGATTGGACACGCGAGTACTTCACGATGGACGCGACGCAGTCGGCGGTGGTCAACGAGACCTTCGTGCGGCTGTATGAGGAAGGCCTGATCTACCGCGGCAAACGCCTGGTGAGTTGGGATCCGGTGCTTCAAGTCGGCGGTGTCGGATCTCGAGGTCGAGAGCGAAGAGGAGGATGGCTTCCTCTGGCACATCCGCTATCCGCTGGCCGACGGCAACGGGTCGGTGGTGGTCGCCACGACGCGACCCGAAACCATGCTCGGCGACACGGCGGTGATGGTTCATCCGGACGACGAGCGCTACGCCGGGCTGATCGGCAAGCGGGTGTCGCTGCCGTTGTGCGAGCGGACGATCCCGGTCATTGCCGACACTTATGTCGACCGCGAGTTCGGCACCGGCGTGGTCAAGGTCACGCCGGCGCACGACGCCAACGACTATGCCGTCGGCCAGCGCCATGGCCTGGCCATGATCGGCGTGCTGACCCTGGACGCCAAGATCAACGACAACGCGCCGGCCGCTTACCGCGGCCTGGACCGCTTCGACGCGCGCAAACGCGTGGTGGCCGACCTCGAGGCCCTGGGCTTGCTGGTCGAGACCCAGAAGCACAGGCTGACGGTGCCGCGCTGCGCACGCACTGGTCAGATCGTCGAGCCGATGCTGACCGACCAGTGGTTCGTGGCCATGACCAGGCCGGGCGCCGACGGCGAGTCGCTCGCCGGGCGCGCGATGCGTGCCGTCGAACAAGGCGACGTGCGCTTCGTGCCGCCGCAGTGGGTCAACACCTGGAACCAGTGGATGAAGAACATCCAGGACTGGTGCATCTCGCGCCAGCTCTGGTGGGGCCACCAGATTCCGGCCTGGTACGGCAGCGGCGGCGAACTGTTCGTGGCGCGCAGCGAGAGCCAAGCGCGAGCCAAGGCCACGGCCACCGGCTATAGCGGAGAACTGACGCGCGACGCGGACGTGCTCGACACCTGGTATTCGGCCTCCCAGTTTCCGTTCTCGACCCTCGGCTGGCCGGACAAGACGGTCGAGCAGGATCTGTTCCTGCCGTCGAACGTGCTGGTCACCGGCTACGACATCATCTTCTTCTGGGTCGCCCGGATGATCATGATGACGACTGCACTTCACCGGCAAGGTGCCCTTTCGCGATGTCTACATCCACGGCCTGGTGCACGACGCGCACGGCCAAAAGATGAGCAAGAGCGAGGGCAACGTGCTCGACCCGGTCGATCTGATCCAGGGCGTCGACCTCGAGACGCTGATCAGGAAGTCCACCACCGGACTGCGCCGGCCCGAGACTGCCCCCAAGGTCGCGGCACGCGTGAAGAAGGAATTCCCGAACGGCATGCCGGCCTACGGCGCCGACGCGCTGCGCTTCACGATGGCCAGCTATGCCAGCCTGGGCCGCAACATCAACTTCGACACGCAGCGCTGCGAGGGCTACCGCAATTTCTGCAACAAGCTCTGGAACGCCACGCGCTTCGTGCTGATGAACTGCGAAGGCCAGGACTGCGGCTTCGCGCCGCACGGCGCAGAGGAATGCGTGCCCGGAGGCTACCTCGATTTCTCGATGGCCGACCGCTGGATCGTCGGTGAGCTGCAGCGCGTCGAGGCCGCGGTTGCGCAGGGCTTTGCCGATTACCGGCTCGACAACGTGGCCAACGCGATCTACTCGTTCGTCTGGGACGAGTATTGCGACTGGTACCTCGAGATCGCCAAGGTGCAGATCGCGACCGGTGACGCGGCGCTCCAGCGCGCCACGCGCCGCACGTTGATCCGCGTGCTGGAGACCGTGCTGCGCCTGCTGCACCCGCTCGCGCCTTTCATCACCGCCGAGTTGTGGGAACGCGTCGCGCCGGTGGCCGAGCGCAAGGTGGCGGGTGCGGCGAACAGCATCGTCACCGCGCCCTACCCGGTCTCGCAGCCCGAACGCATCGACGCGAGTGCCGACGCCTGGATTGCTCAACTCAAGGCCGTGGTCGGCGCCTGCCGCAATCTGCGCAGTGAGATGTCGTTGTCACCGGCCGACCGCGTGCCGCTGCTGGTGCTCGGCGAAGCCGCGTTCTTCGACACCGCCGCACCACTGCTGAAGACGCTGGCCAAAGTGTCGGAGGTCAAGCGACTGCCCGACGAGGCAGCGTTCGCCGAGGCCACGCGCGATGCGCCGGTGGCGGTGCAAGGCAACGCGCGGCTGGCACTCGAAGTCCGGATCGACGTCGCGGCCGAGCAGGCCCGCCTGGCCAAGGAGATCGCACGCCTGCAGGCCGAAGTGATCAAGGCCGAGGCCAAGCTCGGGAACACGGGTTTCGTGGCCCGTGCGCCGGCAGCCGTGGTCGAGCAGGAGCGCCTGCGTCTGGCCGAGTTCAGCCAGACGCTTCGTCGGCTGGAAGATCAAGCGGCACGTCTGCTGCAGTCGCCTTGAACTCGGTGCGTGACGGCGCAGCATTGGCGGTCAGCAACTCGTCGATGCGCCGCGCCACGGCCCAGGCGCTGCGGATGCGCGATTCGCGCGTCGTCGCCGCCACGCGGGGCGTGATCTGCAGCGAATCGATGTCGTGCAACGGCCGTCCAGGATCCATTGCGCCGGGTTCCAGGCTGTCGAACCAGGCGGCGGCCATGCGGCCCGTCGCCAGGACCTCGGCCAATGCAGCCTCGTCGAACAGGCTCGAATGCGCGATGCTGACCAGTACCTGGTTGGGCTTGCAGAACGGCAGGAAACGCTCGCCGATCAAGCCCTGGTAGCGCGTGAAGTAGGCCAGCTGCACGCAGACGCCATCGCTCTGCTCCATCAACTCCCGCAGTGGCAGCGGCTCGACGCGCCAGCGGTTCCAGACGTTGTCGGAGGCGTGCACCGAGGGGTCGTAGCCGATCACGCGCGAGCCGAATGCGGCCAGCAACTGCGCCACGGCGCGTGCGGACGGCACCATGCCGATCAGACCGACCGTCGCACCACCGAGTTCGCGCCCGACCAACAGGCCTTCGGCATTGACCACCGGAACCCGTCGCAACATGGCCAGCAAGGCGCCAATCATGAATTCGGCTTCGGCCACGGCGCTGGCGGTGACACTGCGAACGACCTCGACGCCGGCCCGTCCACAGGCATCGAGGTCGATGTTCTCGGCGCCCGAACTCAGGCGCCCGACCGCACGCAACACCGGCGCGAAGTGCAGTACTTGCGCGTCCAGCGCCACCGAAGCCGGGATGATCAGCGCGCGGATGTTGAACAACGCCTGACGCAGAGCACGCGGGTCGCGGGCCAACTCCGGGGCATAACGAACGGCGTGGCGTTCGCCCAGCCATTGCATGACCTCCGGTTCGAGCGGCTCAACGATCAGAACGTCCATGCACCTTTCGGGCGGTCTTCACGCCGCACCCGATACCGGTGCGTGCCAGAATTGACCCGTCTCCCCCCGTCACTAGTGTAAGTAAATGCTAATCAAAAAAGCGATATTTCCGGTCGCGGGCCTCGGTACCCGATTCCTGCCTGCCACGAAGGCCCAGCCGAAGGAAATGCTTCCGGTCGTCGATAAACCATTGATTCAGTACGCGGTCGAGGAGGCGTACGCCGCCGGCATTCGCGAGATGATCTTCGTGACGGGCCGCCACAAGCGGCCGATTGAGGACCACTTTGACATGACGTTCGAGTTGGAAGTAGCCCTCGAACAAGCGGGTAAGGCGGAACTTCTTCACGTGGTACGCAGCGTCAAGCCCGACGACATGGAGTGCATCTACGTCCGCCAGGCGCAGGCGCTTGGGCTGGGGCATGCCGTGTTGTGCGGGCGCCGGCTGGTTGGCAACGAACCGTTCGCGGTGTTGCTGGCCGACGACCTGATGGTTGGCCATCCCCCCGTGCTGGCTCAAATGGTCGAGCAGTACAGGGAGTGGCGGGTTTCGCTGCTGGCGGTACAGGAAGTGCCTGCCGAGCAAACGCAGCGTTATGGCATCGTGGCCGGTACACCGGTCAATGACCGGCTGGTCAACATCGAGCGCCTCGTCGAAAAGCCAAAACCTGCCGATGCGCCGTCACGCCTGGGCGTCGCCGGGCGCTACATCCTCACACCGGGCGTGTTCGACGAGATTGCGAACCAGGAACGCGGCGCCGGTGGCGAGATCCAGCTCACCGACGGCATTGCCGCCCTGCTGCGCCGTGAAAAGGTGTTCGCCTATCGCTACGAGGGTCGGCGCTACGACTGCGGCAGCAAAGAAGGCTTCCTGCAGGCCAATGTCGAACTGGCGCTGGAACACCCGCAACTCGGGCCGGGCTTTCGCGAGTTCCTGCAATCGCTGAAGCTGTGACCCCAGGCGGCGCCTAGCGCCGCCGCAGGTAGTGCACGAACTCCGTCTCGGCGCTGGTCTGCTCGACGAGTTCGTTGCCCGTCTGCCGGGCAAAGGCCTGGAAGTCACGCACCGAGCCCGGGTCGGTGGCCACGACTTTGAGAACCTCGCCGCTCTGCATGTCGGCCAACGCCTTCTTGGCCTTCAGGATCGGCAGCGGGCAGTTCAGGCCGCGGGTGTCGAGTTCTTTGGTCGCATCCATGCAGAATCTTCCTTTGCCAGCGAACCGATTCTAGGTGCGCGCCGCGCGGTCGATGACCCGCGGTGGGCGGCCGCGGCACTCCCGGTCGGCGCCGACGGCCCGGCGCAGCGCCAGCGCGGCCGATTCGCGACGATCATGCAGGGAACACGCCGGTCGACAGGTAACGGTCGCCTCGGTCGCAGACGATGAAGACGATCGTTGCCTGCTCGAGTCGCTCGGCCAAACGCAGTGCAACGCAGCAGGCACCTGCCGCCGAAATGCCGGCGAACAGACCTTCCTCGCGCGCCAGCCGCCGCGCCATGTCTTCGGCATCCGCCTGGCTGACAAGCACGATCTCGTCGACAAACGTGGCGTCGTAGATCTTGGGCAAATAGGCCTCGGCCCATTTGCGAATGCCAGGGATGCGCGAACCCTCGCTGGGCTGCGCGCCGACGATGCGCACCGCAGGATTCTTCTCCTTCAGATACCGTGACACGCCGGTGATCGTTCCGGTGGTGCCCATCGCGCTGACAAAGTGCGTGACCTGCCCTTCGGTGTCGTGCCAGATCTCCGGCCCGGTCGTCTCGTAGTGAATGCGCGGGTTGTCGGCATTGGCGAACTGGTCCAACACGCGGCCCTTGCCGTCCTCCTGCATCTGCAGCGCGAGGTCGCGCGCGTACTCCATGCCGCCCGAGCGCGGAGTCAGGACCAGTTCGGCCCCCAGCGCCTTCATCGTTTGTGCCCGCTCGATCGACAGGTCCTCGGGCATGACCAAGACCATACGGTAGCCGCGGATGGCCGCGGCCATCGCCAACGCGATCCCGGTGTTGCCCGACGTGGCCTCGATCAGGACGTCACCGGGCGCGATTTCGCCGCGCTCCTCGGCGCGACGGATCATGCTCATTGCCGGCCGGTCTTTCACCGACCCGGCCGGGTTGTTGCCTTCGAGTTTGCCCAGGATCTGGTTGCCGCGCTGCGCATTCGCCGCGCCCGGTACACGCTGCAGGCGAACCAGCGGCGTCGCGCCGATCACGTCTTCGAGGCTCTTGTAGGCAGGCATGACGCCATTGTGGCAGTCGTCGGCGTTCGTTGCAGGGCGCATGTGATAATCCGCGCCCACGCGCTACCGCGTGTCCTACTTTCCCGCCCGGGTGGCGAAATCGGTAGACGCAAGGGACTCAAAATCCCTCGCCGCAAGGCGTGCCGGTTCGAGTCCGGCCCCGGGCACCACGCACCTCCGCCATGCCGCAACTGCCACCGGTCACCAAAGCGCTGATCCTGATCTGCATCGGCGTGTTCTGTGTGCAGCAGTTCGTGCCGCTGACCGCGCTTCTCGCACTGTGGCCACTCCAGAGCGGCCGCTTCATGCCGTGGCAGCCGCTGAGCTACGCCTTCCTGCACGGCGACACGCTGCACCTGTTCTTCAACATGCTGGCGCTGTGGATGTTTGGCGCCGAGATCGAGCGCCTCTGGGGCCGCAAGCGTTTCATGCAGTTCCTGCTCGCCAGTTCGCTCGCAGCGGCAGCAGTGCAACTGTTGTGGACGCTCTTGATCGGTTCGCGTGTACCCACGCTCGGCGCGTCCGGCGCCACCTTCGGCCTGCTGTTGGCCTTCGGCATGCTGTTCCCGAACCGCATGATCATGTTGCTGCTGCCACCGATCCCGATGAAGGCCAAGTACTTCGTGGCGATATTCGGTACGCTCGAGTTGGTACTGGGCGTCATGGGCCCCGGCGGCATTGCCCACTTTGCCCACCTCGGCGGGATGCTCGGCGGCTTCCTGATGATCCGTTACTGGCGTGGACAATTGCCGTTCAGTCGGCGACGCTGAAGCCACGATCCGATCGCGGGGATTGCGCGGCGCGCCGAGTCGGCGCATCCTGAGCACTGTCCGCAGGAGGTGCGTGATGCATTCGATCATTCGGAAGACCTCGTGGCTCGTTCGATCCCTGGCCGCCGCCCTCTTCGCCGCGTTGTCCTGCGGGCCGGTCGCGGCGGCAACTGACCTCGAAGCCCAGTCTCTCGCGCTCGAGCGCGCCAGCCAGGCCGTCGTCGGCGTGCAAGTGTTGGCGCTCGAAGGGGCCCGCTCGGTGGCCACCCTGGGCCGGATGCGCCAGGGCTCGGGCGTGGTCATCGGGCCCGACGAACTTGTCCTCACGATCGGCTACCTGGTGCTCGAGGCCGACCAAGTTCAACTCGTGCTCGACGGCGCGCGGACGGTACCGGCACGCGTGGTTGGCTACGATCTGGCCACGGGGTTTGGCCTGTTGCAGCCGTTGGCGCCACTGCGTATCGCCCCGGCGCCGTTGGGCGGCTCGCACGCGATCTCGAACGATGAACCGCTGCTGGTGGCCAGTGGCGGCGAGGAAGGCCAACTCAGCATGGCGCAGTTGGTATCGCGGCGCAGTTTTGCCGGCTACTGGGAATACCGCATTGAAGACGCCCTCTTCACGGCACCGCCACGCACCGATCACAGCGGCGCAGGACTGTTCAACAACCACGGTGAGTTGGTGGGCATCGGCTCGCTCGTCGTCGCCGACACGCGCGCCAGCCAACGCGGTGAAGGCCCGCGCGTGCCGGGCAACATGTTCGTGCCGACCGATCTGCTGCGTCCGATCCTGGGCGAATTGCGAACCAGCGGCATGTCCAGCGCCAGCCGCCGCGCCTGGTTGGGTGTGAATTGCGTCGAGCAGGGCGGCACCTTGCACGTCGTGCGCGTCGCGGGCGACAGCCCGGCCGAGGCGGCCGGGCTGCGCGTGGGCGACCACATCGTGGCCATCGACGGGATGGCCGTGACAACGCTCGACACACTGTGGACGCGCCTCTGGTCCGGCGGTCCAGCCGAACGCGAGGTGACGCTCGCGATCGAGCGCGACGGCACGCGCCAGGAGGTCGGGCTGCGCAGCGTCGATCGCGCGCAGACCATCAAGCGGCCCGAAGGGGTCTGAGTCAGATCGGCCCGGCAACAGCCCAGGCTGCGGCCGGCGTCGGGTAGCGCAGGCGCACGCGGAGTTCGCTGCGCAGGCGCCGGTTGTCCAGGCGCCGTGATTCGGCCAGAAAGCTCATTTGCAGTGGTGACAGGCGCATTGCGGCCTCGGCACGCGTCACGCGCGGTGGCCGCGGCAGGGCAAACGCATCGGCCACGCCGTCGAAGTATTCGCCCATCAGCATTTCGCTGTCGTCGCTGGCGTGGTAGACACGTTGTGGCGCGCCGCGCTGCAGCGCCGCAACGCAAACACGCGCCAGGTCGTCGGCGTGGACATGGTTGGTGTAGACATCGTCCTCGGCCACCAAGACCGGCACCCCGCTGCGCACGCGCTCGCGGGGGTCGCCGCCATCACGGTCGAAAGCATAGATGCCGGGCACGCGCAGGATGCTCACGCGCACGCCCATGGCCCGGCCATGATGGCGCACGCGGGCTTCGGCATCGACACGGCGGCGCGCCCGGTCGGTCTGGGGCCTGACGGCACGCGTCTCGTCGAACCGGTCGCCGGCGGCGTCGCCATACACGCCGCTGGTGCTGGCGTAGACGAGGCTTCGCACGCGGCTGCTGCGGGACAGCGCCTGCAGCAGGCGCTGCGTGCGCGGGTCGTCGTCGCCGTCGCGCGGCGGCGGCGCCAGATGCAGCACGGCGTCGGCCAGCGCCGCCAAGCGGCCGAGCGAAGCCACGTCGTCCAGATTGCCTACGAGCGGCACCGCCCCCGCTGCACGCAATGCGGCGACACGCGTGGCCGACGAGGTCAGCGCCAGCACCCGGTAGCGATCGCGCACAAGACGCAATACGCGCAGGCCAACATCGCCGCAACCGACGATCAACAACACGGGGCGGTGCGCTCTGGATGGCAACAAGATCGGTGGCAACGTGGCGGCAATGGGCCAGGGGGCACAATTCCGGCCAGTGTAGAAGCCTCGTTCAACCGGTCTGCTCGCAATGACTTTCAAGATATCGGTTCGACCCGCCGGACTCACCTTCGAAGTTGCCAACGACGAGGCCATCCTGCCGGCCGCCATCCGCTCAGGTGTCGGGCTGCCCTATGGCTGCCGCGATGGCGCCTGTGGGTCGTGCAAGAGCCGGCTGGTCGAGGGCCGCGTTCGGCATGGCGCGCACCAGGCCAAGGCCCTGTCGGCGGCCGAAGAACAGGCCGGCTGGATCCTGACCTGCTGCGCGATACCGCAAACCGATTGCGTCGTCGAGGCGCGCACCGTTGCCGGCGCCGGCGAGTACCCGCCAATGAAGATGCCAGCCCGGGTGTCCACGCTCACGCGCGCCGCACCCGATGTGACGGTGATGAAACTGCAACTGCCGGCCACTGTCGCCTTCAGGTACCGCCCTGGCCAGTACGTCGAATTCATCCTGCGCGACGGCGCCCGGCGCAGCTACTCGATCGCCACTGCACCCGAGCAACTGGGCAACCCGCCCGCCGTCGAACTGCACTTGCGCCACATGCCCGGCGGCAAGTTCACCGACCATGTCTTTGGCGCGATGAAGGAAAAGGACATCCTTCGCCTGGAGGGGCCGTTCGGCAGCTTCTTCCTGCGTGAAGACGGCGCCGACGCGACCCACAAGCCGATCGTGTTGCTCGCGTCGGGCACCGGCCTGGCGCCGATCAAGGCGATCGTCGAGCACATGCGGGCGGCAGGCATCGCGCGACCGGCCACGCTGTACTGGGGTTGCCGCATCAAGGCCGATCTGTACCAGCACGACTGGGCCCAAGCCGCTGCGGCAGCGATGCCCAACTTTCGCTATGTGCCGGTGCTGTCGGAGGCCCGGCCCGAAGACGACTGGCACGGCCGCACCGGGTTCGTGCACCGGGCCGTGATGGCCGACCTGCCCGACCTGTCGGGCCACGAGGTGTATGCCTGCGGCGCGCCGGTGATGGTCGAGTCGGCAAAGCGCGATTTCGTCAGCCAATGCGGGCTGCCGGCCGAGGCTTTCTATGCCGACAGCTTCACCTCGGAGGCCGACAAGCACGGCGCGTGAGCCGCGCCTGCAGCCCGCGCGGACGGCAACACCGGTTCATCGCGATGGCGCTGAGGCGCCGCCCTTGGCGCGTGCCATCAGCGCGGCACGCCGCTCCAGGCTCGCCGGCGGCCACTGCTCGCTGGCCTTGTAGTACTCGGCCACCGCCGGCGTGCCCGGCGGCAGCACGATCCACGGCTGCTTGGACGCGGTGTAGATGTGGATGTCGGGCGGGCAGCGATCAGGATCGTCGAGCGTGCCCACGCGCACGAATCGGACGGCGTCGCCGGCGCCGGCATAGTTGCTCCACACCGCAATGCGGCAGCGTGGACAGCGCGAGATCCTCTGGCCCCTGCCACTGAGGCTCGGCGTGTCGACCACCTCGGCCTCGCCGGCCAGCAGTTGCACGCGGTCGGCCTCGATCAGCGCGTTCAACGCGAACGCCGAACCCGACTCGCGTTGGCACCAGCGGCAGTGGCAGCAGTGCACGAACAGCGGCGCGCTGGTCAGGCGGTAGCGCAGGACGCGGCAGGTGCAGCCGCCCTCGACGATCTTGGCATCGCTGCTCATCTCACTTGCCCTCAGCGGTGTTTGAATTCCGCCTTGCGCTTGCCGACGAACGCGGCCATGCCTTCCTTCTGGTCCAGCGTGGCAAACAGCGAATGGAACAGTCCACGTTCGTAGTTGACCCCGTCGGCCAAGCCGGACTCGAACGCGCGGTTGACGCATTGCTTGGCCATCATCACGCTGGGCATGCCGAAGGCGCAAATGGTGGCCGCGGCGGCGAACGCTTCGTCGAGCAGTTTGTCGGTGGCCACCACACGGCTGACCAGCCCGGCGCGTTCGGCCTCGGCCGCGTCCATCATGCGTGCAGTCAGGATCATGTCCATCGCCTTGCTCTTGCCCACCGCGCGCGGCAGACGCTGCGTGCCGCCGGCGCCCGGGATGATTCCGAGCTTGATCTCGGGCTGGCCGAATCGGGCGCTGTCGGCGGCGATGATGAAGTCGCAGGCCAGCGCGAGTTCGCAGCCGCCGCCGAGTGCAAAACCGGCCACCGCCGCGATCACCGGCTTGCGCACGTTCTTCAACGCCTCCCAGTTGCGCGTGATGTAGTTGCCCAGATACGCATCCATGTAGCTGTAGTCGGCCATGGCGCCGATGTCGGCCCCGGCGGCAAACGCCTTGTCGCTGCCGGTGAGGACGATGCAGCCGATCGTGGCGTCGGCATCGAAACCGTGCAACGCCTGGCCGAGTTCGTCCATCAGGCGGTCGTTCAAGGCGTTCATCTGCTTGGGCCGATTCAGCCTGATCACGCCGGTCGCCAGCGTGCCGGCGGCGTTGTCACGCTGCTCGATGAGAATGCACTCGTAGCTCATGGTTGGCTGCTCCGACTTTCGGCTGCACAGGGTTCGGCACACTATACGTGGGCGGGCCGCACTTGCCCTGCCACAGCCCGACGCGCCCATCACCGCAGCCGGTAGGACCGGGCTATGCAGACCGCGGCCGATCGCGCAAGACCATGAATTTTTCGCGCCGGTCGTGCCCGGTCCGATCGCGATGCCGGCGCTTGGCGCTATCCTGCGCGCCCTATGGGCACCGTCTATCGCAAGACCGGCAAGGGCATCGCCGAGATCGAAACCCGGGCACACCGGCTATCACCCCGGCTGCGCAATGCGTTGATCCTGGTCGACGGGCGCAGGACCGTTGAAGCCCTGTCTACGCTGATCGCGGCCGACCCGGTCGGGACACTGGCCAACCTGCTGGCCAACGGATTCATCGAGGATCAGGCACCGCCGCCACCACCGCCACCGCCGCCGCCACCACCGCCGCCACCGCCGCCACCACCGCCACCACCGCCACCACCGCCTCCACCGCCTCCGCCGCCACCACCGCCACCACCGCCGCAAGCACCCGCGCCCGCGCGTGCGGTCGCCTCGATCCCGGTCGACCCAGTCGATCCGGTCGAGCCATCCGTGTCGAGCACGGCTTTCGCCCCCACCGAGCCGAGCGAATTGGCCCGGCCCAGCGCGCTGGGGCTGCCCTTCGAATCGCTGCGCCGCGAAGCCGTGCTCCAAATTACCGAGCAACTCGGCCCGAACGCTGAAACGCTGGTCATCAAGATCAACCGCAGCGCGAACATGACCGAGTTGCAGCCGCTGCTGGTGCGGGCCGTCCTGGTGCTGCGCAAGGTACGAGGTGGCGCTGCCGCCGACGCGTTTGCCGTCCGCTTCCTCGCCGATCCGGTAGCCTGAAGCGTCAGACGCCTACTGCGGCACGCTGGCGGCGCCCTCCGGCGCGGCCTGCATCGGCGCCGAATCGAGCAGCAAGTCGATGAATGTGTCTGCGTCCTGCGCGATGCGCAGGCGCACCGGCAGGTACTGCAGCGTCGGCGCGAACCAGACTTCGGCGCTCAGCTCGTTACCCGGCCGGCGCTCGCCCAGCCGGGGCTTCAAGTGGTACGTGTCGAGCACGCCGATCGGCGTGGCCAGCTGCTCCTGTCCAAGCACGTCGTACACCCAGCGGCCGGTGCGCTTGGGCAACGCGAGCGCCACCGTCACGGTGTTGCCCGCACGCAGCAGCTCGGGCTGGGTCGTGAACAGCCAGGTCAGCTGCACGAACTGGCTGGCAGTGTCCTGGACATCGGGCAGGGCTTCATGCTGGCTGCCGTTGGCCAGCGTGACCTGCTCGGGGCTGAACAGCACGGTCGCACGGCCAGGCTGCCGAAACAGCACCCGCGTCGCTTCGTCGTAGCGGCGTGGCGTCAGGCCGCGCTCGCCGAGTTGGCCGTCGCTGGTCATGCGGCGCGAAATCAAGGGCGCAAAACTAGGCCCGATGGCGATATCCAGGTGAACCTGGTAGTGCGAGTCCTGGCGCACCCACTGCACGCGTGCGCTGCCATTCACTTCGCCGCGGTAGTTGCCGGTGAGCACGTAACTCAGCCGCGTCGACGGTGGCCACTCGAAGGCCTTTGCCGCCATGGCCGGTGCCGACGCCGTGGCCAAGATGGCCGGGGCGGCATCGGCTGGGGCAGCGGCGGCCGGCGCACTGGGCGCGGCAGCGGGCGGCATGGCGGGCACGGGTGCAGCGGCCGCCTCGATCACGACTGGCGGCCCGGGCTCGGGTGGCGGCAACTCGTGCGCCGCTGCCGGCGCCGACGCTGCCGGCCGTGCCGCACGCGCCCGCGCGGCCTTGCGGGCCGGACGCGCCGCCGGTGCGGCCGGCGGCGCAGCCGCCTCCAGCGTCTGAACGAATGCGACTTCCATGCGCGCAGGCATCGGCCGGTCACCGTCACCCCAGCCGATCAGGTTCTCGCGCAACCAAAGGGCGGCCAGGCTGTGGGCGACGAGGACGAGCAGCAACATCACCCACCAGCCGATACGGCGCGCAGCGCGGGGCCGGGCCACGACGGCACCGCGCGGCGCCGGCAAGCCCTGGGAACCGACTGCCATTTGCGCCCGCCGCACCGGCCTACGCGCCGAGCCAGTCACGACGCAACGCGGCCGCCTGGGCGGTCGGCTTGTCGGCCAGCGCCAGTGTCAATGCGGGCCGCGGCGCGGCCTCGGGTTCGACACGCAGCTTCAGGACACGCTGCTCGCGCACCAGCAACAGCTCGAACGGTCGCCCTGCAACCAGCCATTGTTGTGCGTCGTCGAGGCGGCGAATGCGCCAGTCGTCGACCGCCAGCAGCTCATCGCCCGCCGCAACCCCGGCAATGGCCGCGGCGCTGCCGGCCAGCACCGACCTGACCTGTACTCCGCTCAATGCCGCTTCCGACAAGCGCAGGCCGAGCGCTGCTCCCAAGGCTGCCGGCGCGTGGTGTTGCTGCACGCCGGCGGCGTCGAGCAGGGCAGCCAGTGGCAGCTCGCCGGTGCCGTGCACCCAGGCAGCCAGTTCGCGCAGGTGGCTGCGACCGCCGACCTCGCGCAATGCGGCCACGATGCTGCCCTCGTCGATCGCACCGCCGCGGCTGGCCCGCCACAAATGGCGCATGACGTCGTCGAGCGTGCCGCGGCCCTCGCGGCGCAAGGTCAGATCCAATGCCAGCGCCACCAGCGAACCCTTGGTGTAGTAGCTGACGGTCACGTTGGGCGTGTTCTCGTCGCTGCGGTAGTGCTTGACCCAGGCATCGAAGCTGGCTTGCGCGACGCTCTGTGCCTTGCGGCCCGGCGTGGTGGCCACACCGTTGATCGTCTTGGCCAGCAGGTTCAGGTATTGCGCCGGCTCGATCAGTCCGGCGCGCAGCAGCAGCAGATCGTCGTAGTACGAAGTGAAGCCCTCGAAGAACCACAGCAGCGAGCTGTAGTTCGCGCGCGTGTAGTCGATGCGCTCGAGGTCACGCGGCTTCAGGCGCTTGACGTTCCAGGCGTGGAAATACTCGTGCCAGATCAGTCCGAGCAGCGATACGTAAGCCTCGCCGGTGCCGCGCTGGCCGCCGCGCGGCAGGTTGCGGCGGGCGGCCATCAGGGCACTACTGGCGCGGTGCTCGAGGCCGCCATGCCCGTCTTCGACGGCATGCAGCAGGAACACGTAGCGCGCAAACGGCGGTCTGGCTTGGCGCTTGCCGTGCCAGAAGGCGATCTGCGTTTCGCAAATGCAGCGCGTATCGGCAACCAGCCGGTTGCCGTCGATCCCGGGCCAGGCGCCGGTAACGACCAGTTCGTGCGCCACGCCGGCTGCCTCGAAGCCGGCGCGCCAGAACGGGCCGAGCTCGAACGGGTGGTCGACCAGTTCGTCGTAGTCCGTGGCGAGCCAGCCCTTGGCCCCGTCACCGGGCATGGCCGTGGCCACCGACCAGCCGCGCGGCAGGCCGGCCAGCGTGATGCCGTGCGGCTCATTCTCGCGGCCCTCGACGCGCAGGCACAGGCTGGTGCCGTTGAAGAAGCCGCGCCGGCTGTCGAGGAATGCGGCGCGCACCGAGTTGTCGAAGGCATACGCCAGGTAGGTCAGCACCAACGCGCCACGGCCGCCACACGCAATCAACCACGTACTGCTGTCGAGTTGGCGCAGCGCACACGCAGAGCGGCCCTGGTGGGCCTGGATGTGCGACAGATGGCGCGCGAAGTCGCGCACCATGTAGCTGCCGGGGATCCACACCGGCAGGCTGACGCGCTGCTCGCTGGTCGGTTGCGGCACGCTCAGCGTGACGCGGTACAGGTGAGCGTGCAGGTCGTGCAGCTCGATGCGGTAGTGGATCATCGTCTCGACTGTCTTCGGCACAGATTGTCGCCGCTGACTCACGGCCGCTAGACTGTGGCCAACCTTCCCAGGAGCCTGCATGCGTCGTCGCGAAGCCCTTGTCGCCAGCCTGTCCTTGTCATTGGCCACTGCCCGGGCCCAGCAAGCGCGGACGATCCGACTGGTGGTGCCCTACCCGCCGGGCGGGCCGCTGGACATTGCGGCGCGCGCGTTGGCCGACAGCGTCAAGGACAGCCTGGGCCTCGTGGTCGTCGAAAACCGCCCCGGTGCGGGCGGCAACGTCGGCGCCGATGCGGTCGCCAAGGCCGCGCCCGACGGCACGACGATCGTGATGGGCGCGGTGGCCACCCACGCCATCAACCCCTGGCTGTACAGCAAGATGCCCTACGACGCACTGCGCGACTTCACGCCGATCACACTGGTGGCGCAGGTACCCAACGTGCTCGTGATGAACAACGAAACTGCGCAGCGACTGGGTATCGCGACGGTACGCGACCTGATCAACTACGCCAGGAAGAACCCAGGCCAATTGAATTACGGCTCGGGCGGCAATGGCAGCGCTGGCCACCTGGCCGGCGAGATGTTCAAGACCCAGGCCGGCGTATTCATGGTCCACATTCCCTACGCCGGGGGACCGCCTGCGCAACTGGGCCTGCTGTCGGGACAGGTCGACCTGAATTTCGACAACCTGGCCGCCGCGTCGGCGAACATCCGCAGCGGTCGGCTGCGCGCGCTGGCCGTGACCACCGCCCAGCGTTCGACCGCAATGCCCGGGCTGCCGACGATTGCGGCCAGCGCCGGCGACCTCGGCCTGGCCGGCTTCGACATCCACACCTGGTTCGGTCTGTTCGGGCCGGCGCGGCTACCGGCCGAGGTGACGTCGCGTCTGAACCGCGGTTTTGTCGACGCCTTGAATTCGGCCGAGGTCAAGGCGCGCCTGGCCGGCCTGATGGCCGAGCCGGCGCCGACCACGCCAGAAGCCTTCGCCCAGTTCGTGCGCAGCGAACACGCCAAGTACGAGATCGTGGTCAAGGCGTCTGGCGCGAAGGCCGACTGACGCGGGGCGTGCATGGCCGTCTTCGCGATCGTCAATCGCAAGGGAGGCAGCGGCAAGAGCACGCTGGCCACCCAGTTGGCTGCCTGCCTGGCACACCACGGCCTGGGCGTGATGCTGGGCGACCTCGATCGCCAGGCCTCGGCGTTGACCTGGTTGCGCCGCCGGGCACAACTGCAACCTGCGGTCGTCGCCGTCAGCGGCCGCATCGTCGACCCCCGAAAGACATTGCACGCCCCACCTGGTGTGTCGTGCATGGTGCTCGACACGCCGGGCGCGCTGCACGGTTTCGAACTCGCCCGCACCGTGATGTTTGCCGACGCCGTGCTGATGCCGGTCTGCCATTCGGCGTTCGACCGCGAGTCGGCAGCCGACTGTTATGCCGAATTGCGCCGCCACCCGCGCGTGGCCAGTGGCCGCTGCAGGGTCGCGGCCGTGGGCATGCGCATCGACGCCCGCACGCATGGCGAACAGGCGCTGCGCGAATGGGCCCAGGCCCTGGGCCTGCCGTTCCTCGGCGTCCTGCGCGAGACCCAGAACTACGTGCGTTGCACCGAGCGTGGTCTGGCCATCTTCGACCTGCCGCCGGCGCGCGTGCAGACCGACCTCGACCAATGGCTGCCGATCCTGGCCTGGCTGGCGCCGCCGCCGACCGACGTGGCGGCACCCGCACAGCAGGCCCAGGCTGTTGCGGCCACGCCGGCCGGACCACCCACCATCGGCGTGCCTGCCGCGGCCGCCCTGCCGGCGCCATCGGCCCCAGCCGCCCCTGCGCAGGAGCGCGGGTTGTGGAGCTGGCTGCTGCCTCGACGTTCGAAGTCACATCTCAGCCGGCCCTGACCGCCCGTCGCAGTGCGAAGGCCAGCCGGTCACAGCGGCTGCCAGCCGGGTGCGAACTATCGTGCTAAAACACGGCGCAGCCACACACGACCGCCATGGACCTGAACTTCACCCCCGAAGAAACCGCGTTTCGGCAACATATTCGCAGCTGGGTGGCGCAGAACCTGCCGACCGACATCAGCCACAAGGTGCATCACGCGCTGCAGCTGACGCGCGAAGACCACCAGCGCTGGGCCAGGATCCTTGGCCAGCAGGGCTGGCTGGGTTGGGGCTGGCCCAAGGAATTCGGCGGCCCGGGCTGGAATGCCGTGCAACGCCACCTGTTCGAAGAGGAATGTGCACTGGCCGGGGCGCCGCGCGTGATCCCGTTCGGCCCCGTGATGGTGGCGCCGGTGATCATGGCCTTCGGCTCGCCCGAGCAGCAACGGCGCTTCCTGCCTGGCATCGCCAGCGGCGAGGTCTGGTGGAGCCAGGGCTACAGCGAGCCCGGTGCGGGCTCCGATCTGGCCTCGCTCAAGTGCAAGGCCGAGCGCCGCGGCGACTACTACATCGTCAACGGCCAGAAGACCTGGACCACGCTGGGCCAATACGGCGAATGGATCTTCTGCCTGGTGCGCACCAGCAACGAGGGCAAGCCGCAGTCCGGCATCTCGTTCCTGCTGATCGACATGAAGACCCCGGGCGTCTCGGTGCGCCCGATCATCATGCTCGACGGCGCGCACGAGGTGAACGAAGTCTGGTTCGACAACGTCGAAGTGCCCGCCGATCAGTTGATCGGCGAGGAGAACAAGGGCTGGACCTATGCCAAGCACCTCCTGTCGCACGAACGCACCAACATCGCGGACGTGAACCGCGCCAAGCGCGAGCTCGAACGCCTCAAGCGCATCGCCAAGGCCGAGGGGCTCTGGGACGAGCGCCGCTTTCGCGACCAGATCGCGCTGCTCGAGGTCGACATCGTCGCGCTGGAAATGATGGTGCTGCGTGTGCTGGCGGCTGAGCGCGGCGGCAAGCAGAGCCTGGACGTCGCCGGCCTGCTGAAGATTCGCGGTAGTGAAATCCAGCAGCGCTACAGCGAGCTGATGATGCTGGCGGCCGGCCCCTTTGCGCTGCCCTGCATCAAGGAGGCGATGGCGGCCGGCTGGCAGGGCGACCATGTCGGCGCGGCACATGTCACACCACTGGCGGCAACCTATTTCAACACCCGCAAGACGACGATCTACGGCGGCAGCAACGAAGTGCAACGCAACATCGTCGCGCAGACGGTACTGGGCTCGTGAGGCGACCATGGACTTTGAATTCACCGACGATCAGACCTCGCTTCGCGATGCCGTCCGGCGCTGGGTCGAAAAGGGCTTTTCGTTCGCCCGCCGCCATGCTCTGGCCAAGGCCGGCGGCGCGACGCGCGCGGTGTACGCCGAGCTGGCCGAACTCGGCCTGACCGGGTTGGCGGTGCCCGCCGGTCATGGCGGCCTCGGGCTGGGTGCGATCGACGCGATGGTGGTGATGGAGGAACTCGGCCGCGGGCTGGTCAACGCGCCCTATGCCGCCGGCGCGTTGGTCGCACCCGCGCTGCTGACGCACGCCGAGGCCGCCGTCCAGTCCGCGTGGCTGCCGCGCATCGCCGACGGTTCGGCTCTGGTGGTGCTCGCGCAGCAGGAACGTGGCGCGCGCTACCGCCTGGACACCGTGTCGACGCGACGGCGACCAAGGCCGCGGGCGGCTGGTCGCTGACGGGCCGCAAGAGCCTGGTGCCGGCCGGCGACGAAGCCGACGCGTTGCTGGTGCCGGCGCGGCTCGGGCCTGATGCGGCGTCGCCGCTCGGTCTGTTCCTGGTCGAGCGCGGGCGCTGCGCGCTGCGCGCCTACCCGACGCAGGACGGGGCGCGCGCGGCCGATGTCACGCTGGCGGCGACGCCGGCACAGCTGGTGCTGGCCGAAGCCGCAGTCGCACTCGAAGCAGCCAGTGACGTCGGTATCGCCGCGGCCTGCGCCGAGGGTGTCGGCATGATGGACCAGTTGCTGGCGATCACGGTCGAGTACATGAACACGCGCAAGCAGTTCGGCGTTGCGATCGCCAGCTTCCAGGCCCTGCGCCACCGCGTCGCCGACGTCAAGATGCAACTCGAACTGGCGCGTTCGATGAGCTACTACGCCAGCCTGAAGCTCGGAGAGCCGGCGCCGCAACGTCGCCGCGCGCTGTCCCAGGCCAAGGTCCAGCTCGGCCAGTCGATGCGCTTCGTCGGCCAGCAGTGCATCCAACTGCACGGCGGCATCGGCGTCACCGACGAGTCCAGCGCCAGCCATTACTTCAAGCGCCTGACGATGCTCGAGCTGGCCTGCGGCGACACGCTGCACCACCTGGGCGAAGTCAGCGAGCGCATGCAGGACAGCGCCGGGGTGTTCGCGTGAGCGCAGCCGCGGGCACGGCCCTGGCCGACGCCATCACCGACGTCGCCGGACTCAGCGTCGGCCACTTCACGCACCCGCTGCGGGCCACCGGCTGCACCGTCGTGCTGTGCCCTGCTGGCGCGGTGGCCGGCGTCGACGTGCGCGGCGGCGCGCCCGGCACGCGCGAGACCGATCTGTTGCGGCCGGAAAACCTGGTCGACCACGTGCACGCGGTGCTGCTCAGTGGCGGCAGCGCCTTCGGCCTCGACGCGGCGGGCGGCGTCATGCGCTGGCTCGAGCGAACACGGCCTCGGCTTTGCCGTCGGCGCGGCGCGCGTGCCGATCGTGCCCGCGGCGGTGCTGTTCGACCTGTGGCGCGGCGACCTGTCGATCCGTCCCGACGCCGCCGCGGGCTACGCCGCGTGCGAAGCGGCGTCGACGGCCAAGCCCGCCCAAGGCAACGTCGGCGCCGGCGCCGGGGCGACGGTCGGCAAGCTGTTCGGTATCGAGCGGGCGATGCAGGGCGGCATCGGCAGCGCGTCGATTCGCGTCGGCGGCGTCACGGTGGCCGCGCTGGTGGCCGTCAACGCCATCGGCGACGTGATCGACACCAACAGCGGCGAGGTGCTGGCCGGTGCCCGCACCGGCCCCGACAGCCGCCACCTGGTGCACTGTGCGGCCGCGCTGGCGCGCGGCGAGGTGCCGGCACGCTTGCAGGCCGGCATGGCCACCACCATCGGCGTGATCGCCACCGATGCCCGGCTCGACAAGGCCCAGTGCCGCAAGCTGGCCGGCATGGCGCACGATGGTCTGGCTCGCTGCATCAATCCGGTCCACACCCCTTACGACGGCGACACCTTGTTCGCACTGGCCACTGGCGCCGTGGCGGGCAACCTGACGTTGATCGGCGCCTTGGCCGCCGAGGTCACGGCGCGGGCGGTCGCCAGCGCGGTCTTTCACGCGACCGGCCTGCCCGGACTGCCGGCCGCGCGCGATCTCGGCGCGCTGTTGTGACGGCCGGCGCGACCCAAACACTGGCGCAAATCCTGTTCAGCCAGGGCTTCGGCACCCGGCGCCACTGTGCGGCGCTGATTGCGGATGGCCAGATCCAGGTCGGTGGTGTCCGCCTGGACGACCCGCAGGTTTCACTCGGCACTGACGGGCTGGTCTTCAGCGTGCAGGGCCAGCCCTGGCCGTACCACGCCAAGGCCGTCGTGATGCTGCACAAACCCGCTGGGTACGAATGCTCGGCCAAGCCACGGCACCACCCCGGCGTGCTGGCATTGCTGCCGGCGCCATTGCGCGAACGTGGCGTGCAATCGGTCGGCCGGCTCGACGCCGATACCACCGGCCTGCTGCTGCTGACCGACGACGGCGCGCTGATCCATCGCCTGACTTCGCCCAAGCACCATGTGGCCAAGGTCTACGAGGCGACGTGCAAGCATCCGCTGGCGGCCGACACGGTGGCGCGCCTGCTGGCCGGCGTCGTGCTCGACGACGACCCCGAACCGGTACGCGCCATCGCCTGCGAGCGCACGGGTGCATCGCAATTGCGCATGACGCTGACCGAAGGCCGCTACCACCAGGTCAAGCGCATGGTCGCGGCGGTGGGCAACCGCGTCGAGGGACTGCACCGCTGCGCCGTCGGCGGCATGACATTGCCGGAGTCGCTCGCGCCGGGCCAATGGTGCTGGCTCGACGCGGTCGATCGCGAGCGATTGTTCGCGCCACGATAATCCGCCGCCATGCGAATCCTGCGCGGTTTCCGCCATCCCGACATCGCGCCCCATTGCGCCCTGACGATAGGCAACTTCGACGGTGTGCACCGCGGCCACCAGGCCATGCTGGCCCTGCTGATCAGCGAGGCGCGGCACCGCGGCGTGCCGTCCTGCGTGGTGACCTTCGAGCCGCACCCGCGTGATTTCTTCGCCGCCAGGGCCGGGCGTGCAGGCGACGCGCCGGCGCGCATCGCCAACCTGCGCGACAAGCTGGCCGAACTCGAACGCTGCGGCATCGAGCAGGCCGTCGTGCTGCGCTTCGACGAACGCTTTGCGGCGCAGACGCCGCAGGCCTTCATCGACGACGTGCTGCTGCGCGGCCTGGGCGCGCGCTACGTGCTGGTCGGCGACGACTTTCGCTTCGGTGCCCGCCGCGCCGGCGACTACGCGATGCTCGATGCCGCGGGCGATGCGGCCGGTTTCGACGTGGCGCGCATGCAGAGCTACGAAGTGCACGGCCAGCGCGTGTCGAGCTCCGCGGTACGTGAAGCGCTGGCCGCAGGCGACATGGCTCGCGCCGCCGGCCTGCTTGGCCACCCCTACAGCATCAGCGGCCATGTGCAGCGCGGCCGCAGGCTGGGCCGCGCGCTGGGCGAGACGCAAGCCGGCCAGGGTGACGGCTTTCGCACCCTGAATCTGCGCTTCGGCCACCCGAGGCCGGCGGCGATGGGGATCTTCGCGGTCCGCGTACACGGGTTGGCGGCCGACGCACTGCCGGGCGTGGCCAGCCTGGGCGTGCGGCCGACGATCGAAGACGGCGGCCAGGTGCTGCTCGAAACCCATTGCCTGGCCTGGCCCGCCGCGCTGGGGCCCGAAGGCGGCTACGGCCGCGTGATCCGGGTCGACTTGCTGCACAAGCTGCACGACGAGCGCAAGTACGGCTCGCTGGCCGCATTGCGCGACGCCATCGCGCTCGACGTGGCCCAGGCGCGGGCCTGGTTCGCAGCCCAGGGCTGACAGCGTCGGTAGAATGGCAAGCATGGCACTTCGCATGCTTGCACTCGACCCGCTGCGCTGGCGCACGGCCACGCATCGGCAAACCTCGCGCGACCGAATTTAGCCGGGTTCGACCACCGAGCCCGGAGCCGGCGCGCACCCACGCCAGCCGGCCCCGACGATGAGCGCCCCGCGCCGCACCCCACGGCGCCCACCGCAGGCACTTGCACCATGACCGAACCCACGACCGCCACCGACTACCGCGCCACGCTGAACCTGCCCGACACGCCGTTCCCGATGCGCGGCGACCTGCCCAAGCGCGAGCCGGGCTGGATCGCGCAGTGGACCGAACAGGGGCTGTACAAGCAGTTGCGCGCCGCGCGCCATGGCGCGCCCTTGTTCGTGTTGCACGACGGCCCGCCGTACGCCAATGGCGTGCTGCACATCGGGCATGCGGTCAACAACATCCTGAAGGACATGGTCGTCAAGTCCAAGCAGCTGGCGGGCTTCGATGCGCGCTTCGTGCCGGGCTGGGACTGCCACGGCCTGCCGATCGAGAACGCGATCGAGAAGGCCCACGGTCGGCACCTGTCGCGCGACCAGATGCAGGCCAAGAGCCGTGCCTACGCCACTGAGCAGATCGCGCAACAGATGACCGACCGCCGGCGGCTGGGCGTGCTCGGCGACTGGGAGCACCCCTACCGCACGATGGATTTCGCCAACGAGGCCGGCGAGATCCGCGCTTTCAAGCGCGTGGTCGAGCGCGGCTTCGTCTATCGCGGCCTGAAGCCCGTCTACTGGTGCTTCGACTGCGGCTCGTCGCTGGCCGAATTCGAGATCGAGTACGCCGACAAGAAGTCGCAGGCGATCGACGTCGCCTTCCTCTGCGCCGAGCCCGACAAGCTGGCCGCCGCCTTCGGCCTGCCGGAGATCGTCGGCGAGGCCTTCGCGGTGATCTGGACCACCACCGCATGGACCATTCCCGCCAACCAGGCGCTGAACCTGAACCCGGCGCTGGATTACGCACTGGTGCACACCGAGCGCGGGCAGCTACTGCTGGCCGCATCGCTGGTCGAACAATGCCTGGCGCGCTACGGCCTGCAGGGCAGCGTGGTGGCGACGACGAAGGGCGAAACGCTCGCCGGCATTCATTTCCGCCATCCGCTGGCGCATGTCGACGCGGGCTACGACCGCCTGGCGCCGGTCTACCTGGCCGAATACGCCACCGCCGAGGACGGCACAGGCATCGTGCACTCGTCGCCGGCCTACGGCCTGGACGACTTCAACTCGTGCACCGCGCACGGGATGCAGGTCGACGAGATCCTCAATCCGGTGCAAGGGCATGGCAGCTATGCGGCCGACTTCCCGCTGTTCGGCGGCCAGAACATCTGGAAGGCGGTGCCGGCGATCATCGACGCGCTGCGCGACGCCGGGCGCCTGCTGGCCACCAGCACGCTCACGCACAGCTACCCGCATTGCTGGCGCCACAAGACGCCGGTGATCTACCGTGCCGCCGCGCAATGGTTCATCCGCATGGACGAGGCGAGTGCCGCGACGGCTGGCGTGTTCACCAAGGACGCGCCGGCACAGACCCTGCGCGAGACGGCGCTGGCGGCGATCGAGGCCACCACCTTCTTCCCCGAGAACGGCAAGGCGCGCCTGCGCGACATGATCGCCAACCGGCCCGACTGGTGCATCAGCCGCCAGCGCAGCTGGGGCGTGCCGCTGCCCTTCTTCCTGCACAAGGATTCGGGTGAACTGCACCCGGACACGATGGCCATCCTCGACCGCGCGGCGGCGATCGTCGAGAAGGGTGGCGTCGAAGCCTGGAGTCGCGTCACGGCCGAAGAGATCCTCGGCGCCGCCGATGCCGCGCACTACAGCAAGAGCAGCGACATCCTCGAGGTCTGGTTCGACTCCGGGTCGACCTTCTTCCACGTCCTGCGTGGCTCGCACGCCGCCGACGGCGGATTCCACGGGGAAATCGACAGTCGCACAGGTGCTCCGGGCCCCGAGGCCGATCTCTACCTCGAGGGCCATGACCAGCACCGTGGCTGGTTCCACTCCTCGCTGCTGCTCGGTTGCGCACTGGAAGGCCGCGCACCCTACCGTGGCCTGTTGACGCACGGCTTTACGGTCGACGGCCAGGGCCGCAAGATGAGCAAGTCGCTCGGCAACATCATCGAGATCCGCGAGTTCGCGAAAGACCCGGGCGCCGAGGTCGCGCGCCTGTGGTGCGCCTCGACCGACTACGCCGGCGACCCGCCGATCGACAAGAAGATCCTGGCCCGGGTCGTCGACAGCTACCGGCGTATCCGCAACACGCTGCGCTTCCTGCTCGCCAACGTCGCCGACTTCGACCCCGCGCGCGACGCAGTGCCCGCCACGGAATTGCTGGAAATCGACCGCTGGGCATTGGCCCGCGCGGCCGAGTTGCAGGCCGAGATGCTGGCCCATTACGAGCGCTTCGAGTTCCACCCGGTGGTCGCCAAGCTGCAGCTGTTCTGCAGCGAGGACCTGGGCGCGTTCTACCTCGACGTGCTGAAGGATCGGCTCTACACCACCGCGCCGAAGTCGCTGGCCCGCCGCTCGGCCCAGACCGCCCTGTGGCAGATCACGCACGCGATGCTGCGCTGGATGGCGCCATTCCTGTCCTTCACCGCCGAGGAGGCGTGGCCGATCCTGGCGCCCGGCAAGTCGCCGTCGATCTTCACCGAGACGTTTTCACGTTTCGATGCCCCCGACACTGCGCTGCTGATGAAGTGGCAGCGCATCCGTGCGATCCGCGACGAGGTCAACAAGGCCATCGAGACGGTGCGCACCGAGAACAAGGTCGGCTCGTCGCTGCAGGCCGAGGTCGTGCTGACGGTCAACCAGGCCGACCATGAACTGTTGGCGACGCTGGGCGAAGGCTTGAAGTTCGTGCTGATCACTTCACAGGCGCGCCTCGAGCGCGGCGAGGCGCTGGCCGTGGCAGTGACGCCGTCGCCCGCCACCAAGTGCGAACGCTGCTGGCACTGGCGCAGCGACGTCGGCAGCGACCCGGCGCACCCGGCACTGTGCGGCCGGTGCAGCAGCAACCTGTTCGGCGCGGGTGAAATCCGCACGGTCGCCTGACGATGACCCGTTCTTCATCCGCTGCGCCGAGCCTGGCCGTCTGGCTCGGCCTGGCGCTGGTCGTCATCGTCCTGGACCAGTTCACCAAGACCTTGATCCTGGGCTACTTCCAGCTCGGCGACAGCCGTCAGGTCACCTCGTTCTTCAACGTCGTGCGCGTGCACAACAGCGGTGCGGCGTTCTCGTTCCTGGCCGGTGCGACAGGTTGGCAGCGTTGGTTCTTCGTCGCCCTCGGCCTGATCGCGGCGGCCTTCATCGTCTGGATGCTGCGCAGCCACCCGGCGCAAAGGCTGTTCTGCTTTGCCGTCACGATGATCATGGGCGGCGCCTTGGGCAACGTCGTCGACCGCCTGCTGCATGGCCACGTGGTCGACTTCATTCAGGTCCATTGGCAGGATTCGTACTTCCCCAGCTTCAACCTCGCCGACAGCGCGATCACGCTGGGCGCGGTGCTGCTGATCGTCGACGAGCTGCGGCGCGTGCGCCGCGCAGGCGGCTGACGAGGGCGCGCGCATGAACCGCAATGCACTGCGCACGGGCGATGGATTGGCCTGGCTTGCGCTGATCGGCGGGGTCCTGAGCGCCATCGCGGCCCTGTTCGCCGGGCCGGCCTACCGTGGCGCACTGCTGTCGCTGGGCGGGGCCTTCGGGCTCCTGCGCTGGGCGACGATCGCCGCCATCGCGGGCGCCGGCCTGGCGATGCTGGCACTGGGATTGCTGGCGCTGGGTGGCGCCCGCCGCGGCCGCGCGCTGGCCGCGGCGGCCATCGTGGCCAATTCGGTCGTCGCCGCCCCACCGCTCTACCTGTACACGCAGGCGCAAAAGCTGCCCAAGATTCACGACATCAGCACCGATACGCAAGACCCACCGGCCTTCGTCGCCGTGCTGCCGCTGCGCCAAGGCGCACGCAACCCCGTCGACTACCCACCCGACACTGCCGCGCAGCAGCGCCTCGGCTACCCGGACATCGCACCACTCGTGCTCGGCGTACCGCCGGCGCAGGCTTTCGAGCGCGCCGAGCGCACGGTGCGGGCGATGGGCTGGCAGATCGTGGCCGCGGCGCCCGAAGCCCTGCGCATCGAAGCCACCGACACCACGCTGCTGTTCGGCTTCAAGGATGACGTCGTAATCCGGATCCGACCGAGCGGCCAGGGCAGCTTGGTCGACGTGCGCTCCTTGTCGCGCATCGGCGGCAGCGACATCGGCACCAATGCCCGGCGCGTGCGTCGCTTTCTCGATCGTCTGGCCAACGACTGAGCGCGCGCAGCCGATCGCGCCACGCCATGCCCGCAGGCCGCCGCCAGCGTCATCACCATCAGGTCTACGTCGTCGAGTTGGCCGACCAGGTCTGGAACGAAGCCAGCTTTCGCAAGGCCAACCCGGAATACCAACTCGGCAAACCCTTCGTCTACGTCGGCATGACCGGGCTGGACCCCGACCTGCGCCTGGACCGCCACAAGGCCGGCATTCAGGCCAACCGCTTCGTCCTCAAGTACGGGCTGCACTTGCTGCCCGCGCTGTACGAGGTCTACAACCCGATGCCCTACGAGGCCGCGCGCGAGATGGAGGTCGAATTGGCCATCGGGCTGCGCGAAGCGGGGTACGGGGTCTGGCAGGCGTGAGGCGAGGCACAGCACTATGAAGCTGCAATCGCTTGCCAGGGCACTTCAGCTCTCCTTGCGGGCGGCCGTGGCAGCCGGCCTCTCGCTCGTGTTCGCGCAGATGCTGAACCTCGAATTCCCGATCTACGCGTTCATTGCGGCGGTCATCGTCACCGATCTGTCGCCGGCCCAGACCACACGGCTGGGCTGGCGGCGCCTGGTCGCAACCGTTGTCGGAGCGACCTGCGGCGCCGCGCTCAGTGGGGCGCTCCCGCACGGGCCCTGGGCCATCGCACTGGGTGTGCTGATCGCCATGCTGGTATGCAGTCTCATACGCATGCAGGAGGGCGCCAAGGTGGCTGGCTACATCTGCGGCATCGTCATGCTGTCCTTCGGCGCCGAGCCGTGGTTCTACGCGTTCTATCGCTTGCTGGAGACCGCGCTGGGCATCGGCGTGGCGTGGGTGATCAGCCTCGTGCCCAAGCTCGTGCGCCTCGACGCCTCGGACGACGAGACCCCCTGAAAGGCCTGGCGAAGCGCGCGTGGCCATCTGGTGCGCGCGCAGTGCGTCATCGTGGCGGCAAGGTGGCTAACAGCTCGGCAAAGCCGGTCCAGAGTATCTGGATGCCGATGCAGATGAGGATGAAGGCGAACAGGCGGCCCAGGGCATCCGAGCCGCGCTCGCCGAGCGCGTCCTCGATGCGATCGGCGAACCGGTAGCACAGATACACCAGGGTCGCGATGCCGAGCACGGCGAGCAGGCCGCCGATCATGGCGCTGGCCACCGCCGCGGCCGACATGCCCTGGTCGCCGGACCCGCCGGTGCCGACCGCGATGGCGACGGCCACCGTTCCCGGGCCGGCGGTGAGCGGCATCGTCAACGGATAGAACGCCATGTCCTCGAGCTCTCGCTCCGCGCCGGCACCGTCGGCCTGTGCACCTGCGCTCGGCTGCCGCGGCGCATCGAGGGCCCGCCATCCCGACATCGCCAGCACCAGGCCGCCGGCCACGCGCAGCACCGGCACGGAGATGCCGAACAGCTGCAGCACGAACGCGCCGACGAAGAGCGCAACGATCATGATCAGGAAGGCGTAGAACGCGATCTGGCGCGCCAGAGACGCCCGCAGCTGGCGACTGCCGCGCCGGGTGATGGCGAGGAACAGCAGCGCCGACCCCGGCGGATTGACGATCGGCAGCAGCGCAAGAAACACGAGCAGAAAGGACTGGAGCATGGCGGGCGGTCCTCAGGCGATCAGCCAGACGATCACGGTACCCCAGGTGGTGAGCAGAATGTGGCCGATCGCCACCGTGCCGGAATAGCCGAGCACGGCGACCGTGCTGCCTGAGCGCGCCTGCACGGCGGCCAGCCCGGCCGTCATCGTCAATGCGCCGGCGAGTCCGCCGAGCACCAGCAACGGGTTCAGGCGCAGGACATAGCACCCGAAGTACAGGCCAGCGACCAGCGGCACCAGGGTCACCACGATGCCGCCGAAGAACAGCCCGACACCGGCTTCGCGCAGGGCCTCGACGAAGTGCGGCCCGGCGCCCAAGCCGATCATGGCCACGAAGCCGGCCAGCCCAAGTGAGTTCATGAACGCGATCGCACCGCCCGGAATGCGGCCGAAGCGCGGCCGGATCGAGTGCAGGTAGCCGGTGAGCAGGCCCGCGAGCAGCGTGCCGACGCTGGTGCCGATGGCGATCTTCATGGCGCCGAGCGGGACGACGATGGCCAGTCCGGCGAGCGAGCCGAGCAATATGCCGAGCGCCAGCGCGACGAAGTCCGTGCTGTCCGTCGTATGCAGCACGTCGCCGGCCAACGCGGCGACCTTCGTCACCGCATGCTCCGGTCCTTCCAGCCGCAGCACGTCCGCGCGTTCGACCGTGGTGCGCGGCCCGACCGGAATTTCGTGACCGCCACGGCGAATGCCGCGCAGGAAGACACTGCGCACAAGCTCGGACGAGCGCGCGATCTCCTCGAGCGTCTTGCCGGCAAACACATCGCTGCTGACGAACACGTCGTAAGTGGCGGTCGGCACGTCGAGCGCTTCGCGATCCTCGACTTCCTCCACCGTCGTGCGGCCGATGATCTCGACCAGGGCCGCGCGCCGCCCGGACACGACTACGACGTCACCGCCCTGCAGTTGCGTATCCGGCGCCGCGTCCATCAACTGCCCGCCACGCCGGATGCGCTCGATGAAGACCCGCGTACCCGGGACCATCGCTTCGGCTTGCGCCACGGTCTTGCCGGCGATGCGCGCATCGGCCGGCAGCCGGTAGCCGCGCATCTCGAACGGCCGCCATGCCGAGAACACGCCGGGCTGGCTGCTGTCCAGGCCCAACTCCGTTTCCAACTTCTGTGCCTCGGCCTTGAGATCGATGGCGAGCAGCCGCGGCCCGATTTCGCTGCAGAACATGATCAGGCCGAAGGTGCCGAACAGGTAACACAGCGCATCTGCGACCGCAATGTGGCTGACCAGCCGTGCACGCTCCGCTTCAGGCAGCGCCAGTGTGCCGATGGCTTCGGTCGCGGTGCCGATCGCGGGTGACTCGGTGAGCGCTCCCGACAGCAGCCCGGCCGCGAACCCCGGGTCGAGATGGAGGAACTTCGCAACGCCGAATGCGGTGCCGAGGCCGACGGCACAGATGAAGGCGGCGAGCCCTGCCCAGCGCAGACCGTCGCCCTTCATTGCCTGGAAGAACTTCGGCCCGACCGAGTAGCCGATGCTGAACAGGAACATCAGGAACAGGATCGATTTGGCCGTCGACGAAATCGGCACCTTGAAGAAGTAGCCGACCAGCACGCCGACGATCAGCGAGCCTGTCACCGGCCCGAGCCCGAACCCGCGGAACTTGAATCCGCCGACCCAGTAACCGATGCCGACGACGAGGAAGACCGGTAGTTCCGGATACTTCGCGAAGATAGCCGCAAGCCAGGCCACGGAAATCCGAGCCAGGTCAACCCGCGACGAGCAGCAACCAGGGCGTACCGATCAACAGGTAGATCGCCATGAACGCGACGGTGGTGACGAGCCCGAGCTTGTAGAGCTCGCCCTGCTTGAGGTAACCGCTGGCCACGAAGATGACGTTCTGGCTGCCGCCCTGTGGGGTGATGACCGAGAAGTAGCTGCTCGCGAACAGCAGGCCCGGCGCCATCAGCGCGGGCGGCACGCCGCCGCGAATGCCGACATCGAGGAAGACGGCGAGCAGCGCCAGCATCTGCGAGGTCTGGCTGACGAAGAAGTAGTGCAGGCCGACGTAGAGCGCGATCAACAGAACGTACAGCACCGGCCATGAAAGGCCACCCAGGCGCGAGGCAAGGCGCTCGCCCACGTAGCCCATGAAGCCGAGTTCGTTCAACTGCGCGCTCAGCGCGAAAAGAATCGCGAGCCAGAGGAAGGTCGCCAGCGTGTCGCCCTGCTTGGAGATGTCGTCCAGCGTCAGCACGCCGGCCACCAGCAGCACGCCGAAGCCCATGAACGCGACGCTGGTCGAATTGAGATTCAGTGCACTGCCGAGCACCCAGCCAGCGACCATGACCACGAATGTCAGTGCCGTGACCCACTCGTCGCGCGACATCGACCCCATGCCGGCGAGATCCCTGCGCGCTGCGGCGGGGGCCTCGGGCGTCGCGCCGACGCCGGGCGAGAAGATCTTCGCCACGAGCAACGGCAATATCAGGATCGCGGTGAACGTCGGCACCGACGAGGCGAGGAACCAGCCCGCGAAGCCGATCTCGAGGCCGGCCTTCTGCGCGATCTGCACGCCGATCGGGTTGCAGGACGTCGCAGTGAGCCAGAGGGCGGACGACAGCGCCAGGCTGGCCATGCCGCAGAACATCAGGTAGCCACCGAGCCGTCGCCCTTCCGGGTCATTGGGTTCTGAGCCCGCGCCCTTGGCCACCGACAGCACGATCGGGAACAGCACCCCGCCGCGCGCGGTGTTGCTGGGAAATGCCGGCGCGATGGCCGCGTCGGTGAGCACGATGCTGTAGGCCAGACCGAGCGGTGAGCCACCGAAGCGGCTGACCATCAACAGGCTGATCCGCCGCCCGAGGCCTGACTTCACGACCGCCTGCGCGACGACGAAGGCAATCACCACCAGCAGCACGCTCGAATTGGCGAAACCGGAAAAGGCCTGCGCCGGCGTGATCGTTCCGGTGAGAACGACGGTTGCGACGGCAATCATCGAGGCCGTCAGCAACGGGAAGGAGCCGATGAGCACGCAGGCGATGGCGGCGACGAAGACCGCGAACAGGTGCCACGCGTTCGGCGTCAGGCCGGCCGGCACCGGCGTGAACCAGATGCCGATCGCGATCGCGAACGGTGCCACGCGCTTCAGCAGCAATCCGGTGGCGGTCATTTGGGTGCCCCTCCGGCGCCAACTTCGCCGGGCTTGACGCGACCCTTGAGGCCGACGGCGCTGCCCTGGAACGTACCGTCCTCCGCCTCGATCACGAATTGCCAGGCGAACTCGTAGGACCCCGTCGCGCCGGCATAGCGGCCCGTGCCACCCAGGATCGTCCCCGTGATGCGATTTTTTGCGGCGGTGCCTTCGCCCTTGACCTCGCTGAAGACCTGTTCGCCGTTCTCGTCCGTCCAGACGCTGCGGCCGACGAGGCCGGTTTCGCTATCGGCCAGCGCGATCAGTTCGGAGCGGAACCCAACGCCAGGACGCCCCGCGCCCGCCATCAGCATCGAGCCGCGCAGGTCGATGATCGAGCCACGCCGGTCGGCACCGAGTGGAATCGTCTTGCGGCTGCCGGCGGCGTTCCACGAGCCCTCGAACTCGCGCCATTCGCCGGCGGCCAGCGAGGCCTTCGGTGCCTCCGGCGCCGGCCCGCAGGCCACCGCAGCAATGGCCAGCGCGATCACCAGGATCGGCCGTGGTGCAAGCAGTGCGCGAGCCCCTACCTCGCGGCGGGACTCGCGATACCTCCATGGCGCACACGGGAAGACAGCCATGCTTCGCCTCTTTCTTGCATTGCGTCGACGGTTACTGCGAGAGCGTCATGGCGAAGTAGCCGAACACGGTGAGCAGCACACCCGAAACCGCATACCCCACCGGGAAGCCGATCCACGGCACGGAACTGCCGATCTCCTTCGCGGCCTCGCGCGCCGGGCCGGAGTGCGAGCGCGCGCCGGCCACGCCACCCATCAGGACGGCAGGGTTGATCTTCATGACGTTGTAGCCAATGGCCCAGACCAGGATCGGCGGCACGGTGCAGACGATGAAACCGGCGACGAAGATCTTGAGCGCAACGGCGCCCGACAGTTGCGTGAGCAGGCCCGCGCCGGCATTGATGCCGACGATGGCGATGAACACGACCAGCCCGAGGTCTTCCAGGATGTTGCGGGCGGCGTTCGGCGTATTACCGAAGAAGCGCAACCGCGAGACCAGCGACGAAACGATCACACCCGAAACCAGCAGCCCGCCGGCATTGCCGAGGCCGACGTTCGAGCCCGCGATCGGGAACGAAATCGCACCGATCAGAAAACCGAGGATCATGCCGAGCGACAGCGTCAGCAGGTCCGTCGCCGTACTCGGGCGCGAAATACGGCCCATCAGCGCCGCGAACTTGTCCACCGATGAGGTCAGACCGGCAACGAACAGCACGTCGAAGCGCTGAAGCTTCGTATTCAGCCCCATCGGGATCTGCTCGCCGGCGCGCTCGATGTGGTGCAGCGCGATCTGGCCGGCGAACTCGGTGCTGCGGAACTCCTTCAGTTCCTTGCCATCCATTTCCTTGTTCGTGACCAGGATCTCGGCCTGGTCGATCGGGATATTGAGCACCTTCGAGTCCGGCACCTCGGGGCCGATCAGGCCCATGTTCTCGGTCATGGCTTCCAGCCGCCCGCCGAGCGCGATCACGTCACCCTTCTGCAACACGAGGTCGTCCGGCGCCCCGAGGCGCTCGTCACCACGACCGACGTTGACCACCTTGTACTGTGGATACTTCTGCAGGAATTGACGAATGGTCCAGCCGACGACCGTCGCATTCGTCAGCGTGTAGGCGCGCAGCGTGAGCGGACGGTAGCCGGTCAGGCCGGCATCGTCGACGTTCTTCACGCCGTTCTCGTCCTCGTACTTCTTGGCCGCGGCCTTGGCGTCGATGCCCCACCAGCGCGGCAAGTACTTGCAGATCAGGATGATGCCGACGGTGCCCCAGATGTAGGTCAGGCCGTAGGACAGCGCGATCATGCCGCTCACCTGCTCGAAGGTCTGGCCTTCGGCGAGCTTGTACACCCCCTGCTTGATGGCCTCCTCGGCCGAACCGATCGATGCGGACATGGTCATCGAACCGGCGAGGATGCCGCCTGCAGCGCCAGCCGGAAGGTCCCACCACCTGGCGAAGCCGACCGAGCCGAGCAAGCCCAGCACCGAACAGAAGACGGCGAGGACGGTGAACTTCAGGCCGTCGCCCTTCAAACTGTTGATGAACGACGGCCCGACACGCAACCCGACGCCGTACATGAACAGGTAATAGAACAGCGATTTCGCAAACGCGTTGAGCTCCATCTTCACGCCGTAAGTCGAGCCCCACGCAGAAAGGCCGGCGCCGACGATGATCGCCGACGCCACCATGCCGAAGCCGTAGCCCTTGACGGTGACCTTGCCGAGCAGCACGGCGCCAGCCACGACGGTGAACAACAGGATGAACGAATTGCTAGCGAGCCAGCCGAGAATTTCTTTCATGGTCGATTACCCCTTCTTGCTGGAGGACTTGCCCTTGGCCGGTGCGGCCGGCGCGGATTTGCCATGTTCGCGGCCGGATGCGCCGGGGATGGCCGACAGCTTGATCAGCTTCAGGCCGCGCGCGTTGTTGTAGCCGTGGATCTCCTTGACGTCGAGCTTGCGCATGAACCCGATCGTGTCGGCCTCGATCACCTGCCCCGGGACCATGATCGGAAAGCCGGGCGGGTACGGGATCACGAAGTTGGCCGACACCAGTTCCGGGCCGCTCTTCAGCCGCTCGTCGATCTTTGGGCTCATCAGCGGCAGGTACTCGCAGTCGTCCTCTTCGTAGGCAGCAAAGAAGGCGCCGCGCATGTCGCCCTCGAGCGTGATGCTCGCCGGGTCCTCGCGGTAGCCGTCGTGGAAGCGGCTGAAGTTCGGCAGGTCGGGCACGTCCTCCATCAGGTTCTTCACCTGTGCCGCGAACGCCGCGCGCCCGCCCTCGCCGCCCTCTGCCAGGCGCGCCTCGATCTCCTGCGAGATTTCCAGCAGCACCTTGATCAGCAGCGCGACGTCGCTGCGCGTGTTGTTGATGTTGCTCTGCAAGAGCACGCTGTTGCGCGAGGTCTTGTTCATCTGGATGTTGTACTTGGCCGCCAGCAAGCCCTTGAACGAGGTGCCGTCGTAGCCCGCCGTGCCGCACACCAGGGTCATGCGCGTCGGGTCGAGGAAGAACTCGTCGTCCTGCACCGACTTCAGCGCCGTCGCCCAGGTCGTGCCTGGGGTGAGGAAGTCCTGGAAGCCCGAGGCGCGGTATTCGGCCGGCACCATGGCATCGGCGCCGAGGACGCGGAAGTACTTCGAGATGAGCGGGTGCTCGGCCACGGCGCGGCGAATCGCAATCGCGGTTTCGCAAGCGCGCATCACGAGTTCATAGCCCTCCAGCTCCATCTGGCGCCGGGCCAGATCGAGCGAGGCGATGATCTGCTGGTTCGGCGACGTCGAGGCGTGGATGAACACTGCTTCGCGGAAGGCCGAGGCGTGGTGCTGGTAGTCCTCGTCGCGCACCGCGACGATCGATCCCTGGCGCAGCGCCGACATCGACTTGTGCACCGAGTCGGTCTCGTAGACACGGATGCGAATCTTGCGCGGATCCGGGATCAGGTGCCGCTTCAGCAGACGTGGATCTTTCGGGTCCAGCTCCTCGCCGAGTTCGGCCGCCTGCGCCTTCCATGCCTCCAGCGCGGCCGGACTGTCGCGCCATTCCTCGAGCGCCGCCGCCGCACCCAGGCCGGTGCGCTGGCGCAGGAACGGCGACCAGCGTGCAAAGCCGAACCACGCTTCGTCCCACAGGAATATGACGTCCGGCTTGATGGCCAGGCACTCTTCCATCACGCGGCGGGTGTTGTAGACATGCCCGTCGAAGGTGCAATTGGTGAGCGTGATCATTTTCAGGCGATCCAGGCGTCCCTCGGCCTTCAGATTGAGCATCGCCTGCTTGATGGTGCGCAGCGGGACTGCGCCGTACATCGAGTACTCGGTCATCGGGAATGCTTCGACGTAGAGCGGCTGCGCGCCCGACAAGACCATGCCGTAGTGGTGCGACTTGTGGCAGTTGCGGTCGGCGATCACGATGTCGCCCGGCGCGGTGACGGCCTGGTAGACCATCTTGTTCGACGTCGAGGTGCCGTTGGTGACGAAGAAGACATGGTCCGCACCGACGGCGCGGGCGAACTTCTCCTGCGCCACCTTGATGTTGCCGGTCGGCTCGAGCATGCTGTCCAGGCCGCCGGTGGTGGCCGACGATTCCGCGAGGAACAGGTTCTGGCCGTAGAACTCGCCCATGTCGCGGATCCAGTTCGACTTCATGATCGACTTGCCGCGCGCGATAGGCAGCGCATGGAACGTGGCGATGGGCCGCGCGGCGTAGCGCTTGAGGTTGTCGAAGAACGGCGTCGAAAAGCGATCGGCCACGCCTTCGAGCACGTTGAGGTGCACTTCCATCAACTCCTCGACCTCGTAGAACACGCGCCGGAACATCGCTGCGGCGGGGTCGCCCGCCAGTTTTTCGACGTTGCGGTCGGTCAGCAGGTAGAGATCGAGTTCAGGGCGGATGCGCCTGATCAATCGCGCCAGCGTCACGCCGACTTCGCGCGGCGCAAGGCTCGACGTGTCGAGTTGGTGCCGCGAGGCCAGCAGGTCGCGCAGCAGCGGCACGTCGTGCTGCGACGGAACCGGGATGCCGTCGAAGATCACCACCGCCTCGATCTTGCCGTTCATGATGGTGGCCAACAACGCGTCCTCGACGCTGCCGACCAACACCGGTTCGTAGATCATCGCGTCGTCGGTGCGCCGCAGACGGCGCAGCTCGCCGGCCAACTTGGCGCGGCTTGCGGCCGGCGCGGGCGACACGAACAGCGTCTCGAAATAGGGCCGGTGGTTGTCGCCGCCGCCGAACGTCGTCGACAGCCGATCCGGCGCCGCTTCGGCGGCATCGTCGGCTGTCTCCCACTCGTTGCCGTCATAACGGTAGCTGCCCGACAGCAGCGCGCCGCTCATGCGCCGCACCATTCTGCCGACGCCGAGCGCGTCGTCGCTGCTGATGCGTTCGGCAAGCGCCTTCATCAGCCGCGGCCCGGGATAGGCGAAGAAATCCTCCAGTGCAGCCAACTCGACCAGTGCCGTTTCCACGGCAGCACGCCCTTGGCGCGACTTGCCGCCCTGCGCGTCAGCGGCCCAGGTCTGCGCCCGCGCATTCAGCTCGCGCCAGCGGTCGAGCCGCGCCGCCGAACTCGAAAAGAAGTGATCCAGATTCGTCGTGCCGATGTTGGTCGGGGAAAGCATGAAAATGACTCCTATGAGGCGCCTGGCAAGGCGGATATATCGACCCATTAGGTGCGCCACTATCGCATCACGACTTGATCCAGATCAGTAGTGTTTTCGCCGGCCGGTGGTCGGGATCAAGCCGTGCAAAAGTGTGGTATGCGCAATCGAGGCGCATCGAAGGCGGCGCGCGTGGACGCCGCTCTTGGCGGCGAGCTGGTCAGCCCAAAAGCAGGCGATGCCGATTCATGCCGTCAGAACGGCCGGCCGAGATAGAAGTAGAAGCTTTGCACGCTGTCGGCCGACCGTCCGTAACCGAGATACGCCGGCCTGACGCATTCCCTATCGAAGCCGCCAACACGACACTGGTTTGCGGTTTTTGAGGACGACGTCGTGACCCGAATCCGACCCGGTGGCCAGGGCAGCCTGGTTGACGTGTCAGCTCCTTGTCGCGCGTCGGTGGCAGCGAAGTCGGCGCCAACGCCAAACGCGCGCGACACTTGCTGGATCGGCTGGCCGCGTCGCCTGCGTGTCCCTCCGCTCGGCGCTCAAGCTTGCGCTGGAATTGAACGCCAAGTCGGGAGTCAGCCCCTGCCAGTCCGGCCTGATCGGCGGCAGCGATGTCCACATCGGCGTGATCACCCAGCGGGCAGACAACTACTTTGGTGGACGTCCCAATGGGTTGCCGTCGTCAGACCGTTGGAAGGCCCCGTTCGGCTTCATCCACGACGATGCGAAGAATTGGACTGTGATATCGGTCTGGAGCGAACAGGCCGCGGGCCTGGTCGGCGCGTGGCCGCGCGAGAACACGTGGGCGAGATCCAGGCTCCGTCGCCACGCTGGACCGCCCACGACCAGATGTGCCTCGGCATCAGGATGGCCGACTACGTTCTGACGTTCGTTACCGACCGCGCCCATACCTCGGTGACTTCGGACACGCCAGCGAATTGGACAGAGCCCAGTAAAGAGCAAGCCCGGGCTGTGATCTGTCTGTTCGACTCGGGCATTCTGGGCAGCCCATTGCGCGGCTCGCTGATGGTGAGTCAAGCCATTGATCAATTTGGGCCGCAGACAAGGCGGCTGACTGCGAGCAACGTCAGAATGCACCGTTGAGAGAGGCCAACAAGCCCGAGTAGCCGATGCGCAGGTGGCCATCGAAGGTCCTGCGATTGACGTTGTAGGTACTGGTGTACTTGCTGTAGCCGAGGCCGAGGCCGAAGTTGTCGCTGAACATCCACGTCGCACGCACACCCAGTTCTGACAAGCGGCCGTCAGCGCCGTTGGCCTTCATCTTGAAGAACTGGCCCAGCGCATCGACGTACCAGTGCGGAGCAACTGCCCATCCACCACGCAGGCCAATGACCGGTAGCGGAGCGGGGATGTTGCTGCTCTTGACCACGGAAGCGGCCTGGCCGACATTGCCGTTCGCGTCGGTCAGTGTCGCCACGCCCGAAAGCGTGATGCGCATCGTCCGTGTAGTGCACGCCGACCGTGGCGCCCAGTTCGTAGCTGGGTTGCGCACAAACGCCCACTCGTACGCCACCTCGGCGATTGTGAACTTGGTTTCCGAATCGACGTTGGCGCCGACGTGGAACGTGTAGTCGCCCCAGTCGACCGTCCGATCGAGAACTCGAGACGAACTGCGGGTGTCGTCGAAATACATGAACCGCACGTGTTGCGTGGGCGTGATGCGCCACAACGCATCGGCGCGGACGGTCGTGGCGTTTCTGGCGCGGCCCAACGTGTCGTTGAAGTCGACGTCGGGGTGGGTGGTGGACTGCCCGTTGAGTCCGGCCTTCAGGTCGGATTGCAGCACAAAGGCGCCGACGCTGAAGACAAATTTGCGATCGAGCAGTGGCTGCGCCGTTGCGCTTGGCTGGGCGAGCGCCGGGCCAGGCATGCCGGCCGAGAGCAGCGCGCAGATCGCCGGTGCGATGCACAGGGCGGTGAGTCTCAGGGTCATGAGCCTCCTCCTCTTGCCTGAGCGCGACGGGGTGCAGTGGTCCTCGCCGAGACAGTGAAGTCTCGGCCAAGGCCCTGCGTCCAAGTGCGCACAGCGCGGGTCGCGCCTGCAGCGGCACGCTCAGGCCCGCGGGACTACGTCAAGCGCTTGGCCAGGCCGCGCGCCGCGGAGCCGATCGCGACGATCGAGAAGCCGCTGAACAGCAGGTTGATCCCGACCAGCGTGCCGACGGCCCACAGGCCGGACAACGGCCACTCGCTGAGCAGCATGTAGCCGAGGATCACGCCCAGCGCGGCGCTGAAGAGCATCCAACCCCAGCCCTTCTCCGGTCGCACGTGGAACGCCAGGATCCCGCTCGAGACGCCGTCGATCACGAGGTAGGCCCCCAGCATCAGGGTCAGCGTCGCGAGTCCGACTCCGGGCCGGGCGGTGAGGACCACGCCGGCCACGAGGGTGAGCATGCCGCCGATGAAGGCGAGCGCACCCTGCCCGAACGAGCCGGCGCTGAAGGCGCCGATGGTTCTCGCGATGCCGGCGATCACCAGCGCGATGCCGATGACGACCGATACGCCGAGGCCGGCGCCCAGCGGGGACGCGATGGCCATGAAGCCCGCGATCACCGTCACCCCGCCCAGCACCGTGAGCCAGGTCGCGTTCTTGGCCGCGCGTTGGGCCCAGCCACCGATTGCTTCTCTCAGTTCACTCATGTTATTGCTCCGTTGAGTTCCTCACAAGGCGGCGCCGATGTCGACGCCGCTTCCCTTCCGACACACGCCGGCGCTACTTCTTCGGTGCCTTCTCCACCTTGATCGCGAGCGCCTCGGCGTAGGTGAGGTCGACCATGTCGCCGACGCTCACGCCCTGCAGCTTCGCGGGATCGCGCACCTTGATCGTCCGTGTGCCGCCGCCCGGTCCCTTGAACGTGACCGACGGAGCCTTGAGGTCGATCGCGGCGACCGCCACCGTCAAGGTCGTCTGCTGCCCGGCGACACCGGCCGGCTTCGCGCCGGGCTTGGCCGTCGCGGCGGCGACGGTCGATTCCGCTCCGGGCGCCTTGCCGCTCTTCCTCACCTCGTAGGCCACGGCCTCGGTATAGGTCGCGGTGACGACGTCGCCCTTCTTCACCTGATCGAGGTTCTTCACGGCGGCGCCGGCGACGAAGCTGGCCTCCTGGCCATCGTCCGTCTTGAGCGTGACCTCGCGCGTCTTGTGGTCGATCTTGGTCACGGTCGCCGTGACCGTGATCGAAGAAAGGATCGCCTCGCCCTGCGGCGCAGCGGCGGGCTTCGCCGGCTCGTCGGCCAAGGCCGCAGTCGCCAGGCACAGGCATCCGGCCAGGCCGGCGGCGGTGATCCAGGATCCGTTGGTCTTCATCATTCATCCTCTTCGAAGACCTTCCCCCGTCGCGCGGGATCGGGTCGGTTGGTAAACACCCTTCGCCTAGGTCGACCCGGCAAAGAGCACATCGGGGCGGTCGGCGCGCGCTCGCGCGCACGACGGGCACAGTTCGCGGTCCAGCAGCGCCGCCTGATGCTCGGGCAGGCGTTCGCGGACGAAGGCCCGGTGCGCCGGCGTCTGCGTCGGCGCACCGCAGGCGCTGCAGGTCAGCAGCGGCTGTTCGCGCACGACGGTGCCGGTGATGATGGTGCGCCGCATGCCGTCGCTGTCCTCGATGCGGATCGCGCCGGTCGGGCAGACCTGGGTGCAGGCGCCGCAGCCGATGCACAGCTCGCGCCGGCCGCGTGAAGTCGAAATAGGCCAGCCGGCCCGCCGGCGTTTCGGCCATGCGCAGCGCCTCGACACCCATCTCGCTGCAGGTCGCCATGCACAGGCCGCAGCCGATGCAGATGTCGCAGCGCAGGCAGCGGCGGACCTCGGCCTGCGCCATCGCGTCGGTCAGGCCCTGCTCGATGCGGACGTAGTTGCCCTCGCCGAGCGACCTCCTCGACGCTCTTCTCGGGCATCGCGGCGCGGCCCCGACGGGTGCGGTCCAGCGCGACGATGGGCAAGCGGCGCCACATCGGCGCGGCGCACCGGCGTGCCGGTGGTGGCGTCCGGCGGCACCCCGCGCAGCCAGGCGTCGATCGACGCCGCGGCGATCTTGCCCGAGCGGATCGCCTCGACCACCGTGCGCGGGCCGTGCTGCGCGTCGCCGCCGGCGAAGACGCCGGGCACCGTGGTCATCTTGGTCTTCGGGTCGGCGACGACGAAGCCGCGCGTGTTCTCGACCGCGCTGCCTTCGAGGATGGCGAGGTCCGTGCCCTGCCCGGTGGCCAGCAGCACATGGTCGACCTCCAGCGTCAGCAGGCGGCCGGTGTCGAAGGTCGGGTTGAACTTGCCGCTCTCGTCCTTGACGCTCTCGCAGAACTGGAAGACGGCGTCGCCGTCCTGCCTCGATGCGCAACGGGCCCCAGCCCGGGCGCAACTGCACGCCCTCGGCGACCGCGCCTTCGATCTCGTTGCGGGCTGGCCGGCATCTCGCGGCGCTTCTCGAGCGAGACCAGGTCGACCTGCGCTGGCGCCCTGGCGCAGCGCCGTCAGCGCGACGTCGATGGCGACGTTGCCGCCGCCGATCACGACCACGCGCGGGCCCACCCGCACCTTCTCGCCGGCGCGCACGGCGCGCAGGAAGTCGATGCCGCCGAGCACGAAGGGCTGGTGCACGCCTTCGATCGGCAGCATGCGCGAGGTCTGGGTGCCCAGGCCGATGAACACCGCGTCGTAGTCCTTGCGGAACTGCTCGAGGCTCGCGACCTTGGCGCCGGTGCGGATCGGGATGCCCAGCACCTCGATCTGCGCGATCTCCTGGTCGAGCAGCTCGGGCGGCATGCGGTAGGCCGGGATGCCGTAGCGCAGCATGCCGCCGGCCTTCTCCTGCGCCTCGAAGACCTCGACCTGGTGGCCGTGGGTGCGCAGGTAGTACGCCGCGGTGAGGCTGGCGGGACCGGAGCCGACGATGCCGATGCGCTTGCCGCTGTCGGGCGCGATCTCGGGCCGCGGGTAGCCGCCGTCGGCCAGGCAATGCTCGGCCGCCTTGGCCTTCAGCGGCCGGATGAACACCGCGCCGTCCTTGCCGCCGCGCACGCAGGCCGATTCGCACGGCGCCGGACAGACCAGGCCGCAGGTCAGCGGCAGCGGGTTGTCGCGCCGGATGACCTCGATCGTCGCGCGGTAGTCGCCGTGGCCGAGGTGGGCCATGAAGCTCGGGATGTCGATGTTGGCCGGGCAGGTGCTGTGGCAGGGCGCTGCGCGCCGCTGCGAGGCACAGCCCCTCGGGGCAGGACTCGCGGCGGACATGGCTTTCCCATTGCCCGCGCCAGTGACGCAGCGAACTGCCCAGCGGCCAGGCGGCCGCCAGCCCTGCGTCGCCATGTCGAGCGCCAGATCGTCGAGCGCGACGAGGTGTCCGGCCTCGCCGCGGCCGAGGGCGATCTCGGTCGCGAGGCGCGCGGCGCGCGCCAGCAGCGCGCGCACCGGAGCGGCTTCGCCCTCGGCCAGTTGCCAGTGGCGGTACAGCGCGCGCTGGGTCTGCTTGACCATGCACACGCCGTCGGCCATCACCATCAGGCTGCCCGGCGCCGGCACGATGCCGGCCGACGCCAGCGACAGCGGATCGCACGACAGGTCCGCCGCCGACAGCGGCAGGAAGCCGCCCAGGCCGTCGTCGAAGACGAGCACGGCGTCCTCGCCCTGCACTTCGACGCCGCCGCCCCAGCCTTCGATCTGCTGCCGCAGGTTGCCGCCGCGCGCCAGCTCGACCAGGCCGCGCTGCTTCATGCCGCGGCGCAAGCGTCAGCAGCGAGGCGTCGAGGCCCGGCGCGTCGGCGAACAGCAGCGCGATGCGGCACCAGGTCTCGGCGCGTGTGGACCAGCCGCGAGCCGTCGCCGGCCGGGCGATCGCCCCAGCAACTCGGCCGACAGTCGCGCAGCACCTGCACCTGCCGGCGCGGCGTGGCGACCTGGGCGAGCGAGCGGATCGCGTCGACCGCATTGAGCAACGGCGCCTCGCGCCCGGTCAGCTCGGCCGGCAGGCGCAACTCGACCGTCAGGCTGTCGCGCAGCCCGGCGGCGATCATCACGCCCTCGGCCAGCAGCCACGGCGCGCTGTCGAGCACCACGGCCGCGCCGCGTGCGCGCGGATCGAACGCGGTGGCGTCGATCGACCAGCACCGACGGCCCGTGACCGCGCAGGAACTGGCGCCACGCGAGATGGACCGGCTCGCCGGCGCCGCCGCATTCGGCCAGGCCGGACGCCTGCACGCGCTGCAGGCGTTGCAGCGGCGTCAGCGACTGCGCCCGATTCAGATCCCGGCAGCGCGGCCGCGAGGGTCGCCGCCGGCGGCGCCGCGCCGGCGAGGGCCGCCGCACCCGCGTCGAGCCAGCTCGGCAGCATCTGCAGTTCGCTCACGGCCGCTCCTCAGTCGCCACCGCTTGGCCCCGTCGCGCCGACGGGCGGCTCGGCGATGAGCTGGCGGGCGTAACGCTCGCGCCGCGGATCGGGCAATTCGTTGGCGACGCCGAACGACAGGCAGCCGGTCACGCACTTGGTGACGCAGGCCGGCTGCAGCCCGGCGTCGAGCCGGTCCATGCAGTAGTCGCACTTGACGGCCTTGCGCGTGGCCGGGTCCCACTGCACCGTGCCCCAGGGGCAGGCCGCGATGCAGCTCTTGCAGCCGATGCACAGGCTGGCCTGGATGTGGACGATGCCGTCCTTCTCGCGGCGCTGGATCGCACCGGTCGGACAGGCCTTCATGCACCAGGCCTCCTCGCAGTGGAAGCAGGGCATGAAGACATGGCGCATGCGCGGCTGGCCGCCGATGTCGATCGGGCCGATGCTGACGATCTTGCACGGCGCCGGGCCTTCGCCGAGACCCTTGTTGGTCTTGCAGTGCACCTCGCAGGCCTGGCAGCCGATGCAGTTGGCCTCGTCGTGGCGCAGGATGTACTTGCTCATGGCGTGGTCCTTCCCGTCATGCGACGCGCTTGATCCGGACGATGGTCTCGGTCAGGGCACAGCCGCTGCCGGCGGGATCGAAGTCGTAGAGCTTGCCGTGCTGCAGGCGCTGGTCGGCGACGCCGCGGCCTAGCGCGCGCGTGGCCAGCGGCACCGTCGCGCCGTAGCCGTGCAGCATGAACACCGCCTCGGGGTGGATCCAGGACGTCACCTTGGCCTTGAGCCGTGCCCGTGTAGCTGCCGCCGCCGTTGACCTCGACCAGGTCGCCTTCGCCGATGCCCAAGCGGCGCGGCGCGATCGGGGTGGATCCACAGCACCTGTTGCGGCGCGATCTCGGCCAGGATCGGGTTGTTCAGCGACTGGCCATGCGCCAGCGTCGCCGGCCGGCCGAACAGCAGGTTGAAGCGGTCGCCCGTCGGCGCCGTCTTGGCGTCGATAAGGCGGCAGGTAGGGCAGGCCGGCCTTCTTCAGCACCGCGCTGTCGATCTCGATCTTGCCCGACGGCGTCGGGAACTTCAGCGCCTCGCGCGGTATCAGCTTGGGCGCGGCGGCCAGCGGGACGACACCCGTCTCGCGCATCTCGGCGATGGTGACGCCGGTGCCTTCGAGCTGCCAGTTCCAGAGCTCCTCGATGGTCTCGAAGTCGAGCGCTTCCTTGACGCCCAGGCGACGCAGGATCTCGCGGAAGATCCACCACGCCGGCCGGCTGTCGAAGCGCGGCGCGATCGCCTGGTCGCGCATGAAGAACGCCGGCACCGGGCCGGGCATCTGGGCCAGCAGGTTGGCCCGCTCGAGGTAGGTCGATTCGGGCAGGATGACATCCGAGTACCAGCCGGTCTCGGAGTAGCGCACGTCGATCGAGACGAGCAGCCCGAGCTTGTCCAGCGCGTGCTTGACCGCCTCGGCATCGGGCAGCGAGGTCAGCGGATCGTGGCGATAGGCGAAGTACGCGCCGATGCCGTAGGGCTTGCCGCTCTCGAGCGCCGCGAACAGTTGATGCAGCGCGCCGGTGGCCGGATCCCAGCTCGGATGATCGGTGCCCGCACCGTCGACACGCGGCTCCTGGACCGGCGGCACGCGCGAGGTCAGGCGCTTCAGGCTCTTGCGGCCGACCTGCTCGGGGGCCTTGGCCAGCACGAGGCCGCCGGGGACCTCGATGTTGCCCATCAGCGCGTTGAGGATCAGCGTCGTGCGGCTGACGTGGAACGACTGCTTGTGGCGCGCCGCCAGCCAGCCCGGATGGAAGATCACGCGCGGCCTGTCGGCAGCGATCTCCTGCGACGAAGGCGCGCAGCTGCGCGGCTGCGACGCCGGTATGGGGCTCCTGCCATTCCGGCGTCGTGTCCTTGACCGCCTCGCGCAGGGTGTCCATGCCGCTGACGAAGCGCGCGACGAAGTCCTTGTCGTAGGCTCCTGCTTCAGCAGCTCGTGGATGAGGGCCAGGTTCAGCGCGTAGTCGCTGTTCGGCCGCACCTGCCAGTAGCGGTGGGACTTGCAGGCCGTGGCGCTGGCGCGCGGATCGATGTAGGTCACGCGCATCCCGTTGGCCACCGCCGCCATGAAGGCCTTGGCCTCCTTGACCATCAGCGACTCGACGATGTTGCGGCCGTACAGGACCAGATGCTTGGCGTTGTGGAAGTCCGGGATCAGCCCGAAGTGGCTGAAGCCGAGGGTGGCCATCGCCGAGTTGTGGCCGTTGCCGGCACAGGTGATGTCGTGATTGAAGTAGTTCGGCGAGCCGAGCGCCTGCAGGAAGGTTCGCGTCAGCTCGGTGAACGGGCCGCCGCGATCGGACAGCGCGATGCCGCGCCCGCCGAAGCGTGGCGATCGTCTCGCGCAGCTTGTCGGCGATGTAGTCCAGCGCCTCGTCCCACGACGCGCGCCGCCACTGGCCGGCGCCGCGCGCTCCGGTGCGGATCAGCGGCGTCTGCGGCCGCTGGTCGTCGGCGTATTCCAGCGCCAGGCCGGCCGAGCCCTTGGCGCACAGGCTGGCGCCGATCGCCTTGTCGTGCGGGTTGCCCTGCACCCAGGTCACCTTGCCGTCGTCGACCGTCACCTCGATCGGGCAGCGCACCGCGCACATGCCGCACATGCTGTGGACCGTGCGCCGGCCCGGGGTGTCCACCGCGCGTACGTTCGGTGCCATCGTGGAACTCATTGCGCTTTCCCTTTCGAACTCGCCCGGCCGACGTTTCACGCGGCCAGCGCTACTGCATGAACCAGCCGTGGCTGACGATCAGCGACTGGCCGGTCAGCGCGTTGGTCGGGAACGCGGCGAAGAACAGCGTCGCCTGCGGCCACGTCCTGGACGGTCGTGAACTCGCCGTCGACGGTCTCCTTCAGCATCACGTTCTTGATGACCTCGGCCTCGCTGATGCCGAGCTCCTTGGCCTGCTCGGGGATCTGCTTGTCGACCAGCGGCGTGCGCACGAAGCCGGGGCAGATCACGTTGGCGTGCACGCCGTACTTGCGCGCCTTCCTTGGCGACGACCTTGGCCAGGCCGATCAGCCCGTGCTTGGCCGTGACGTAGGCGCCTTGAGCTTGCGACGCCTCCTTCGAGTGCACCGAGCCCATGTAGATCACGCTGCCGCCGCGGCCCGACTTGTACATGTGCGGCAGGCAGGCCTTGGTCGTCAGGAAGGCGCCATCGAGATGGATCGCCAGCATCTTCTTCCAGTCGGCGAACGGAAACTGCCTCGAGCGGATGGACGATCTGGATGCCGGCGTTGCTGACCAGGATGTCGACGCCGCCGAACGCCTCGACGGTGGCCGCCACGCCGAGGTTGACCGCGTCTTCGTTGCAGACGTCCATCGCCACGCCGATGGCCTTGCCGCCGCGCGCGCGGATCTCGGCAGCGGTCGCGTCGGCCGCGGCCTGGTTCAGGTCGGCGATGGCCACGCTGGCGCCTTCGCGCGCGAACGTGAAGGCGATCTCCTTGCCGATGCCGCTGGCGGCGCCGGTGACGATGGCGGACTTGTTTTCGAGCTTCATGTCGGTTCCTTTACTTGGCGAGATAGTCGTGGACGACGGTGCCCAGGTTCAGGGTGAGGTCGCACAGGATGTGGGTGGCGGAAAGCACTTCCAGCACCGGCAGCGCAGCCACCGGTGCGAGTGCGTGGTGGAACAGCTCCAGCGCCGCCGGTCCGCTCCAGGCGCCGTGCACGGTGACGTCGCCGCACCGATAGCGCACCAGTTCGCAGATGCGCGGCGTGCCGTCGACGTGCGGGATGATCTTCAGCAGGAAGCCGGGCGCTTCGACCGACTCGCGGGCCTTGTCGCTGTCGAGCGCCCGGTGCTTGTAGCCCATCGTGCGCCGCGGCGATCGGCACCTGGCCGAAGCGCAGCACGCCGCACAGCGTGTCCTTGTCCACCTTGAGGACGGGCGACGCCAGCTTCTTCGGAAAGCCCCACAGCTCGCGTCCGCCGGCGATCGGCGGGTCGCAATCGAGGTACATCGCGTGGACGTAGCCGCCCTTCTCGCCGCGAAGGCTCACCGGGATCACCTGCCCGCTCTCGGTGTAGTCGCCGAAGCCGGTCGAGTCGGGCATGCGGATGAACTCGTACTTGACGATCGGGTCGGTGAACTGCAGCGGCGCCGGGATCACGGCCTTCAACGCGTCCGGGTCGGTGCGGTAGGCGATGATGAAGTACTCGCGGTTGACGAAGCGATAGGGGCCGGGCGGATACGCCGGGCTGGTGAGCGGCATCGCGAAGGCGCGCTCTCTGACTTCGTTCTCGTTCATGCAGTGATCCTTTCGGTGTCTCGGGGCTAGAGGTCGAAGACGCGCACGCCGTTGCCCAGGTCGGTGACGCGTGCAGGCCTCGGGATGCTTCAGCACCTGCTGCGACGTCGGCCTGGCCGGCCTGCCAGAGTTCGTCGACGGTCGCGCGCGAGAACTCGTAGTCCTTGAAGTCCGACGACTTGGTGTCGTGCCGGTTGACCAGGTGGATCAGCGACACCGGGCCGCGCCGGCTCACCTCTTCGAGCTTCTTGACCTGCGGATCGGCACGCAGCTGGGCCGGCAACTTGGCGATCACGTCGGCCAGCGTGCTGCGCAACGCTTCGATCTCGCGGATCTGGGCCAGCGAGAAGCGCGTCTTGCTCTGGAACTGGATGTCCTTGACGCGCTCCTGCACCTGGTCGAGGCTGCGCGGCAACTCGCCCAGGCCGCTGAACAGGTCGACCTGCACGATCAGCGCGTTCATGCGGAAGTCCTGCGCGGCGTACTGCAGCGGCGTGTTGGACATGATCCCGCCGTCGAAGTAGTACTCGCCGTCGATCTCCACCGGCGGAAAGCCGGGCGGCAGCGCGCCGCTGGCCATCACGTGGCTCGCGTTGATCGTGTGCGTCGTGCTGTCGAAATAGACCGATTCGCCGGTGCGCGCGTTGACCGCGCCGAGCGACAGCCGCATGTCGCCGCCGTTGATGCGGTCGAAGTCGACCAGTTCGTCGAGCGTCGCGCGCAGCGGCTCGGTGTCGTAGTAGCTCAATGCCGCGAGCGTGCCTTCGGGCGCGAACTGCGGCGCCGGCATCCGCGGCGAGTAGAAGCCCGGGATGCCGAAGAACATCGCCGACGTGGCGGCCATCCGGTTCATCATCGGACGCGCGAAGTCGAAGCCGGCGGGCAGCACGAACGGCGTCTGCGACGACACGAGGTTCCAGAACGCGTGCAGCCGCTCGATCCGGCGCTCCGGCGGATTGCCGGCGATCAGCGCCGAGTTGATCGCGCCGATCGAGACGCCGACGACCCAGTCGGGCGCGAACCCGGCGGCGGCGGTGCCCTCGTAGACGCCCGCCTGATACGCACCCAGGGCGCCGCCGCCCTGCAGCAGCAGGATGCGGCGCTCATGCGAGCTGAAGTCGATCGCCGTATGAATCGGCTGGCGTGGTCTGAGCAGTCTTGCGGGCGGTGGGCATTTCGATCCTCTGATTCTTGTCGGCGTGAATGCGACACGCCGAATCTCTCTCATTGCGCCGCGCAGCTCGATTAGCAATTCGCGACATTCGAGGCCGATCGCCCCGGCGAGCGAGCCGTTCCTTGAGGCAGATCAAAGAACAGCAGCCAGCTCGTCCGTCGCGTGGCGCGCTTCACGCACAATGCCGCGCGTCGCCACTTCCGCTTCGATCAGGACGCATCCCAGGTGGCCCCCGACGATCGTCAATCGAACGCCCGGCAGCGCACCGGCAACACCTGAATCGGCCACGCGCCTGGTCGGCGCTTTCACGGCCGCGCCGGCGGTGATCCGGCAGCTCGGCGTCGATCCTGCTCCGATCATCGCGGCTGCGGGACTTGCACCGGAGGTGTTCGACGACCCGTCCAACCGGATCCCCTACGAAGGCGCGTTGCGCCTGTTGAACGAGGCCGCGGAGCGCACGCGCTGCCCGCACATCGGCCTGCTGATCGGTCGCATGTGGCGCACCTCGGACCTGGGATTGCTCGGCGAACTCGTTCGCCATGCACCGACGGTCGGCGCGGCGCTGCAGGAATTCGTCGTCAACCACCATCTCAACAGCGAGGGTGCGCTCGCCTTCGTGGTGCAGCGCGACAGCGTCGTCGACATCGGCTACGCGGTCTACGTGCCGTTTGCCGGAAGCTATTCGCAGCTCTACGACGGCGCGCTCGCCGCGTTGGTGAGCTTTTTGCGCGAGCTGTGCGGAGACGGCTGGTCTCCTGCCGCGGTCTTCTTGTCGCATTCGGCGCCGGCCGATGTCGCGCCCTATCGCCAGTACTTCCAGGCGCCGCTGCATTTCGGTTCGGACGTCTGCGCCCTGCGGTTCGGCGCCAACTGGCTGGCCCGACCGGTGGCGGGTGCCGACCCGCGAGCGCCTGCGACTCGCCCGCGAGAGGGCGCTGGCCATCGGCGAGGCCACGCTGGTCGAGAAGGTGCACCGGACCTTGCGCACCTTGCTGCTGCATGGCCGGAGCTCCGGTGCCGATGTCGCGCAGTCGCTGGCGATGCACCGGCGCACCCTCGACCGCCGCCTGAGCGCGGCCGGCACCACCTTCCAGCAGGTGCTCGACCGCGTGCGCTTCGCGGTGGCGAAGGAACTCCTCGAGGGGTCGACCGTCGACCCTGATCGACATCACGGCGGCGCTCGGCTACGCCGACGACGCCTCGTTCATCCGGGCGTTCCGGCGCTGGACGGGCACCACGCCCGGCGCGTGGCGGGATTCGGCACGCTGAGCATGGCCGGCTGCACGGGGCTATCGGTCCGCACGAGCCGAGGCCGCGACCCGAACGCCTAGGTCCTTTGACTACAGCACCGGTCCCATGGTGGCGACAAGGTTGTTCCACAGCCGCCGCGACCTTGGCCAAGACGCCACCGCCTCGCTGGTGACACGCGTCGAGCGCGCAATGTATTCCTGCTGGCGCTCGCGCAGTGCGGCGGTGAGCCCGGGATCGTGGAACAGGATATTGTTCTCGTAGTTGAGTTCGAAGCTGCGCCGGTCCATGTTCGCCGACCCGATCAAGGTCACTTCGCCGTCCACAGTGAGCGACTTCGTATGCAGGAGGCCGCCGACGTACTCGAAGACATTGACTCCGGCGGCGAGCAGATCCGCGTAGTAGCTGCGGCTGGCCGCACCGACGATCCATGAGTCGTTCCGTGCCGGAAAGACGATCGTCGTATTCACGCCGCGGTAGGCTGTCGTGCAAAGCGCGCTGAGCAGGGCGTCATCGGGCACGAAGTATGGTGTCGTGACGACGATCTCGCGCCGCGCCGAGAACATCAGGGACTCGAACATCTCGGGCATGGCGGACGGTCGCACTGTCGGGCCAGTGCCGATCACCTGCGCCAGCACACCGCCCGACGTGGCGAAGGGCAAGGGGCCGCTCAGAAGCGCGCTGAGATTCTCGTCCACCCGGGTCATCCAGTCGCTCGCAAATAGGATCTGGTTCTGCCGGGCGATCGGGCCCTCGAAACGCATCACGGCGTCCACCCACGGCGCGTACCTGGCCTTGACGAGGAACTCGGGGTCCGCGCAGTTCTGGCTGCCACAGTAGGTGATGCGATCGTCGATGACCACGATCTTGCGATGATTGCGAAGGTCGATGCGGCCGATGAACGGACGCAGCAACGGACGCAGCAATGGATTGCCGATGGGCAGGCCCACAGCCATGCGCACGCCCGCGGCGCGCATTGCCTGCCAATGCTCGGAACGAATCATCTTGCGCGAGCCCATGTCGTCGGCCATCGCCCGACAGGTCACGCCACGTGTGGCCGCGCGCTTCAGCGCCTCGACGACCTTGCAGCCGTTTCGATCGGCCAGCCAGATGTAGAACAGCAGGTGCACATGATCTTTCGCGGCGTCGATGTCGGCCACCATCGTGTCGATCGTCGCATTGGAGTCCACCATCAGCCGCGCGGTGTTGCCGCCGAGCGGGCGGAACCCGCTGATCGAGTGGCCCAGCTCGAACAGATGCCGGTATCGCTCGGGCGGCTCGCTTGCGGGGTGCGCCACGCCTGCAGCACGTTGACTGGGAGTTGATGGCAGCTGCTGGATGACCGCTCGCAGCCGCTGTAATCGGCGACGCCCGATATCTACCTCACCCAGCAACAAATAGGCCATTGCGCCCAGCAGCGGCAGCACACCGACGACCGCCATCCACGCGATGCGTGAGGCAGGATTGCGATGCGGCCGAAGCAGGATGCGCGCGATGACCGCCAGTTGTAGCAGCGTGATGATGGCAAGCGCAATCAGCGAGTCGTGAAACGCGGCGAGCATATGGGACCCCCATTTGCAGCGGAAGGCGTGACCGATCGCCGAGTCAGCTGCATGCGGTTTCGACCAGGACCGGCGTATGAATTGGATGTCAGGTCTTCGATTCCCGACGACCTGAGCGTACCTGCAAACCGGCACGGGACGAGGGCGGACTGGTGGACGCAGCGCTGCTCGCCGTGCCGCACCTTGCCGGCCTGCGCCGGGCGCTCGACAACACGCTCCAACCCGGGCCGATGCTGGAACTCTTCGCCACTATCGGACCGGGATCGATGGCCGCATGCTCACGTGAGGCGGCATCGCACTACTGGCGCCCGCGGGAATCCAGTCAAAGTTACCGGCCGATCACGCCGATCGCACGCAGCGCATTCAAAATGACCTGGACCGCGAACGCAAGTTGCGCCACCGCAAGCACAGCACCCAGGAGTTGCAGTGGAACCAGCAACGAATGCCGTTTGACAATCCGGTCGTTGTAGAACATCACCAAGAAGTTCAGCGTCATCACAAGGACCAGCGCAGACGCCACGACCAAGTGTCCGTCGGGGCTGCCGGATGCCAGCAGCACGAACACCATCAGCGCCGCCACACCCGCCGGCGTCATGATGACCTGCGTAGCCAGCGGCGTCAGTGCGATCTGCACAGCACTGGCATCGTTCAGCAACTTGGCTGCCGCGTCGCTGCGGCCGAAGATCGCGTTCAGCGACCAGATAAGCAGGATCAATCCGCCGGTCAGCTGAAGTGTCGGCACGGCAAGGTGGTATCTGGTGACCAGCGTGCGCGCAAGCAGGCCGATGGCCACACACATCGCCGTCGCGAACAATGTCGCGTAGGCCGCCACGCGCTGGAGATAGGGGCGATCGGCGCCTTGTGTCAGGCGAGCGAAGGCCGGGATGAGCTTGGTTGGTCCAAGGGTCAGGAAGAAGACCGTCAAGACGTACGAGAAGTCGAACATCGCCTCTGGGATCATGGAGTCCTCTTTCGCGCAGTGGACGCAACATTGCCAACCGCAGTATGTTGCCATCGTTCTCGCATCAGCGGCTCAGAGGCCGTCGAACCGCACCGCTGGCACATCTCGGAACGACCGAGACCTGCCATGTCCTGCGATGCGGGACGCGCAGGTCGAATTTGTCGCATCGTGCGATCAAGCTGCGCCTGCTATAGCCCGCGTAACCTGACCGATTCGCCGTGCGCTCACTGGGGCTGGCCCCGACGACCTCGGTCATCTCGCCTTGCAGCACCTTGTGCATCGACTGCCCGAGCAGCCGCTTACTGGCATCGGGCGGGGCAGGCGCAACGCCTGTTCGGCGTGTCGGCCAGCCTGAAACCAGCCGGTGCCGCTGCAGGCCCTCAGAACGGCCGGCCGAGGTAGAAGTAGAAGCTTTGCGTACTGTCCGCCGACCGTCCGTAGCCGAGGTACGCCGGTCCGACGGGGCTGTCGGCAGCGACGAAGAAGGCGATCGACTTCAGCACGCCGCTCGCATTGCCTGGCACCAGGGGGTTGGTGTAGTTGCCGGCTTCGAGCGACACGCCGCCGTAGGCACCGTCGAAGATCCCACCGCGCACGATCCGGCGGTAGACCATCAACTGGCCGTACTGCATGTTCGCGCCGACCAGTTGCCCGGTGGCGTAACCCGACTGCGACAGGAACCCGCCCCACTGAATCTGGTCGTAGGCTGGCAACGGATCGGAGCCGATCTTTCCACCTGCGCGGGCCGAGAACCGCACCGTGTTCTCGCCGAAAGACTGGACCACGCTGCCGCTGGCCAGCCATTTTGCGTAAGTGGCGTCTGCGCCCAGGCTGCTGGTCGAGTTGTACACCGACACGTTGGCCGACCACCCCTGGCGCGGGAAGTTCACGTTGTCGAGTTGGTCGAAGAACAGGCTTGTCTTGAATGCGCCCCGGGCGTAGGTGACGTCCGACGGGTCGATGAGTGCCGGCCCCGTGTCGAGCCGGGGAATCAGCTGGCCGCCCTCCACGCCGAGCCTGAACATGCCGTACTGACCGAACTGGACGCCGACGTCGACCGCAGCCAGGCGCGACCCGACGTTGTATACCGCGACCTGATCCTGGCCCCTGAACAGGTTCACACGCTCCTGCGAAAGCTCCACGCGCGGCGCGACGAAGTACCGACCCTTCACGTTGAGCGGCTGGTAGAACTCCATGCGCAGGCTGTTGGTGCGCCCGACCTGCAGGTCGGTGCGCCACTCCGCGCCCGAGCGAATTGAGCCAGGTCTTGCGATAGCTGGCGAGCAGGTTGAAGTACGCGTCGCCCTTGAAATCGCTGGACAAGCCCGAGGCCGAAGCGCAGGTAGTTCGGGCCCCAGGACTTCTCGACGGCGTCGACAGCCAGCACGCGCTTGCCGGACTCCTCGAGGAAGCGGTAGCTCACGTGCTCGAAATCGCCGGTGCCGTAGATGCGGCGCATGTCGGCGTCGAGCATCTGGGCTGGTCGAGCGGCTGGCCGGCCTGCGTCTCCATGACCGCCTGCGCCGCCTGCGGGTTGACGCGCTCGCAGGTCGTCGAAGCGGATCTCGTCGACCGGCCGCGTGTCGGGCGCCATCGACCATCTGCTGGCGCTTGCGCAGCGCGGCGTATTCGGCCGGCGGAATGCGAAAGCTGCGCGAGCCGGTCGGCCACCTTGCGCGCCGCCGCCTCGCCGATGCGGCATCGATCTTCGGCAGGTTGTCGAAATCCCCGGTCGAGAAATCGCCCAGTTCCGGCGAGATCAGGATGTCGGTCGGTTTCAGCGAGGCGAGCGAGGCCTGCACGTTCTGCTCGGTCAGGATGCTGAGCATCTGCCCGACCACGCCGAGGATCGAGTTCAGCTCCTCGCGCTTGAGCAGCGGCGTGCCGACGTTCACCGCGATGACGACGTCGGCGCCCATCGCGCGCGCGGTTTCCACCGGCAGGTTGCTGGTGAGCATGCCGTCGACCAGCATCATGCCGCCGAACTCCGCCGGCGCCACCGCGCCCGGCACCGACATGCTGGCGCGCATCACGTTGGCGAGTTCGCCTTCGCTGAAGACCACGGCCTTGCCGGTCACGAGGTCGGTCGCCACGGCGCGGAACGGAATCGGCAGGTCGTCGAAGTGGTGGTAGCCCTTCACCTTGGACAGCTCGGCGCAGCACGGTTTCGAGCTGCACGCCGGTGACCACGCCCTTGGGCAAGCGTGGCCTTGCCCGTCCTGGATGCCGATTTCCGGGCCGAAGTAGGTTGTAGTCGTCCTCCTTGCGCCGCATCGACAGCTCCGCGGCGCGGCGGATTTTCCTTGAACAGCAGCTCGGTGGTGATGTCCTCGATGATCTTCTCCATTTCCGGCACGGTCGTGCCCGTCGCGTAGGCGCGCGCCGACCAGCGAGCCCATGCTGGTGCCCGCGATGCAGTCGATCGGCACGCGGTACTCCTCCAGCACCTTGAGCACGCCGACGTGCGCCGCGCCGCGCGCGCCGCCGCCGGAGAGCACCAGGCAGATCTTCGGCCGCTTGGCGCCGTCCGCCGGCTTTGGTGCATCCTGGCTCGTGCCGGCAGCGCCGCCGTGCGAACAGTGCGGCGACCGCCAGCCAGGCGACAGCCGCGGCGGCCCGAATGACGAGTCAGCGCAGCCATCGCCGGCGATCCGGTTCAGGCATGCCCACTGATGTCGCCTTGCATGGTCTATCGATCCTCCCGGATGCGCCGCGAAAAATCCGCCGCCGTATCCGCCGCCTGCGCGCGGGCGTTGACGTGGGCGCGCCGCTGCAGTTCGGCGAACGGCACGCTGGTGTCGAGCCGCCCGGTTTCATAGAGGTACTCCGGCACGTAGCCGCTGGCCAGGATCTTCCAGCTGAAGCGGCAGGTGCTCCGCGTTGACCAGCGAGTTGTACCAGATGTTGGTCGTGCAGTTGGTGGTCAGGGTGTTGTAGAACTCGGGACGGGCCTTGAGCGCGTTGATCTGCTTCATGTACTCCAGGAACAGCGCGCCGGCCGTTCTCGATCGGCGCCCTGGACCCGGTAGACGTAGACGTCCTCGGGCGGGTCGTGGCGGTAGTTGGTGCGCAGGCGGATGACGTCGCGCTCGTCGGCCACGACGTAGAAGAGTTCGTACTGGCGGAAGAACCCCTTGAGGGTGGAATAGCCCTCGCCCTTCTCCTTGCGCGTCTCGATCGAGATGGCGAGATGATCGCCGCCGGCGAAGGCGAAGCTCACGAAGGTGTGCGCGATCGCCGGCCCCATCCAGTAGACCGCGACGAGGTCGACGCCCTCGAGCTTGCGCAGGTCGAAGCGTCTTGTCGTAGTAGGCCGGGCGTGTAGTCGGTCTCGCTGCGGTAGTCGAAGTTGCGGATGTTGTGCACCGTGACCAGCGTCGCCGTCGATCGTGGCGTGAGGCAGCACCGCCACGTCGGCCTGCCAGTCGCGGTCGTTGGACGGCTCGATGCCGCGCCACCAGACCAGCACCATGCAGAACAGCACCACGTAAGCGCCCAAGGCGCGCCAGCGCCAGCGGCGAAATGCCCAGCGCGATCAGGGCCAGCAGCGAGACCAATGCAACGATGGCCGTCGCGCCGTTGCGCAGCGCATCGTCGCGCGGACCCGAATACAGCATGGCCAGCGTGGCCCAGAGTCCCGCCGCTGCCGTCAGCAGCCACAGGAACACGATCCCGACGGCCTTGACGATGCTTGTCATCGCGACGAAACCGCGTTCGAGCCCGGTCGGAGACCTGATGTTCGTATGAGGACAGACATGGCTTGCGGGCTCGATGCATTCAATGCGGGCAAAGTGTACTTGCCGTCTCAGCCACGCCGCACGAGCTGTGCGGCCGCCAGGTCTTCGAGCGCGGTGCCGACCGACTTGAACAGGGTGATCTGCTCGGGCGCCGAACGCCCGGCGCAGTCGCCGCGCAGCAACTCGCTCAGATCCCCACTGATGCGCTCCGCGCTGATGACGCCACGTGCCAGCGTTTGCACCAGGTCGCCGGCTTCGGCCAGCGCGCCGGCGCGGGTGTCGACGACGATGCGCGCGCAGCGGGCGATCGCCGCGTCGTCGGCCTCGCGCATGTCGGGGCGATAGCCGCCAACGAGGTCGAGGTGGGTCCCGGGACGCAGCCACGCGCCCTGCACCACCGGCGCGGTGGCCGTGGTCGCGCAACAGACGATGTCGGCCCGCGCCACCGCGGCGGCGAGGTCGACGGCCGCTTCGGCAGCAATGCCTTCGGTGCGCAATTGGCGCACCATCGCCTCGGCGCTGGCGGCACGCCGAGCCCAGACCAGCACGCGCGTGAGGGTCGGCCGCAACGCCACATGGGCGCGCACCAGCCACGGCGCCAGATGCCCGGCACCCACCATCAACAGCGTGTGCGCGTCGGTGCGCGCCAGGTGGCGGGCGGCCAAGGTAGACGCAGCGGCCGTGCGTCGCACTGTGAGTGCATCGCCATCGAGCAGTGCCAGCGGCTTGCCGCTCATGCGCTCGCTGAGCAGGTAGCTGGCCTGCACCGTGGGCAGCCCCTGGGCCGCGGCCTGGGGCATCACGGTGACCAGCTTGACGCCCAGCGCGCTGTCCGACCAGGCTGGCATCAGCAACAGCGATGCGCCACCGCCGAGGGCATGTGCATGGCGCAACGGAACCTTGTTGTCACCGGCGACGAAAGCGTCTTCGAGTGCCTGCACCAGCGCGGCCCACGGCAGCGCAGCGTGGACTTCGGCGGCTGAATACACTCGCAGCGACATGACGGCACCCAGTGTAGTGATCGTTGGCGGCGGCGTGATCGGCGCCGCCAGCGCCTGCTTTCTCGCCCGCGACCATCGCGCATCGGTCACCGTGCTCGAGCGCGACCCGAGCTACCGCCGGGCCTCGAGTGCGCTGTCGGCGAGTTCGATCCGCCAGCAGTTCTCGGCCGCGATCAACATCGCGCTGTCGCAGTCCGGTATCGAATTCCTGCGCCGCGTCGGCGACGAACTCGAAGTCGACGGCCAGCCGCCCGCCGTCGGCCTGGTCGAGGCTGGTTATCTGTACCTGGCCAGCAGCGTCGGCACAGCGCAGTTGCGCGCCAACCACGCGCTGCAGCGCGCGCACGGCGCCGACATCGAACTGCTGACGCCCGCTGCGCTGCAAGCACGCTGGCCCTGGCTGGCGACCGATGGCCTGGCCCTCGGCGCACATGGCCTGCGTGGCGAGGGCTGGTTCGACGGCCCGGCGCTGCACTCCGCGTTCAAGCGCAAGGCGCAGGCCTGCGGCGCGCGCTTCATGCATGCCGATGCGGTCGCCTTCGATGTCCTCGGCGAGCGCGTGCACGCGGTGCGAGACGCGAGCGGCCGGGCCCATGCGGCCGATGCCGTGCTCGTCGCCGCCGGCGCGTGGAGTGCACCGCTGGCCGCCAAGCTCGGATTGGCGCTGCCGGTGCACGCTGAAAAGCGCGATGTGTTCGTGCTCGACTCGCCCGCGCGCCTGCCCGGCTGCCCGCTGCTGATCGACCCCTCCGGCGTCTGGCTGCGGCCCGAAGGCCGTGGCTTCATCGCCGGCGCACCGCCGCGAGGGAGCGTCGCCGATGAGGCCCCACTGGATGCGATCGACCACGAACAGTTCGACGCCGTGATCTGGCCCGCGCTGGCCGCGCGCATCCCGGCCTTCGAAGCCTTGCGTGTGCGTTCGGCCTGGGCTGGTTACTACGAGATGAACCGCTTCGACCACAATGGCGTGGTCGGTGCGGTGCCGGGCTGGGCCAACGCCTTCATCGCCTGCGGGTTTTCCGGCCACGGCATGCAGCACGCGCCGGGCGTCGGCCGGGCGATGGCCGAGCGTATCTGCACCGGGCACTATGGCAGCCTGGACTTGACCCCGCTGGCCGCCGAACGGCTGCAACGCGGCGAACCGCTGATCGAACACAACATCATCTGAGCATGACCGACGCCCCAAGCCGCGAAGCCACGTCGACCTCGATCGAGCTCAACAACCTGCGCTGGAGCGACCCGTTGCGTTGGCTGCGCCTGGGCGCACGCGACTTTCTTCGCTGCCCCGGCATCGGCCTGTTTTACGGCGGCTGCTTCATGGTCATGGGCTGGGCCCTGATGAAGGTCTATCAGAACGCCGCCGCCTACGTGCTGGCGCTGTCGGCCGGCTTCCTGCTCGTCGGGCCCTTCCTGTGCCTGGGCCTGTACCACGTCAGCCAGACCCTGGAGCGCGGCGAGAAGCCCGACTTCGGCGCCTCGCTGCTGGCCTGGGACACACGCACCGGCACGCTGGCGATCTTCGGCTTCGTGCTGCTGGTGCTGGAGATGCTGTGGGGCCGCGCGGCGCTGGTCGTGTTTGCCGTCAGCTTCGACGGCATGCCCGACTTCAAGGGCTCGCTGCTGGCCCTGCTCGACCCCGAGAACCTCGGCTTCATCGTCGCCTACCTGGCGGTCGGCGGCATCTTCGCAGGACTGATCTTCGCGATCAGCGTGGTCGCGATGCCGCTGATCCTCGACCGCCCGGTCGACGCCATCACCGCCGGCCTGACCAGCCTGCGCCTGGTCCTGACGCAGCCCGGCGTGATGCTGCTGTGGGGCGCGCTGATCACCGCGTTGGTGGTGACCGCGATGCTGCCGTGGTTTGCCGGCCTGCTGGTCGCCGGCCCCGTGCTCGGCCACGCCTCGTGGCACGCCTACCGGGCCGCAGTCAGGCCATGATCGAGCGCGAGACGAGCAGCGTGATCCCCAGCGTCCTCCAGGTCGTCCTGATCTCGGCCATCCCTGTCGGGGCCGCATTCCTCGGCGCCATGACGGCGGCCTGGCGAGCGCCCGGCCGTGTCGTCCGGAGCTGCATCCAGCACTTCGCGGCCGGCGTCATCTTCTCGGTCGTCGCGGTCGAACTGCTGCCCGAGGTGCGGCGTGGCCATGACCCGTTCGAAGTCGGCTGGACGTTCGCGGCCGGCGTCGCGTTGATGCTCGTCATCGACGCCACGGTCAAGCGGTTCAACCATGGCGGCGAACATGCCGGCGCCCGCGGGCCATCGCCGGGGCAGCTGGTGCCGATCGCCGTCGATCTGCTGATCGACGGGCTGCTGATCGGCATCGCGATGACCGCCGGCCTCAAGCAAGGCGTGCTGCTCACCGTCGCGCTGACACTGGAGCTGTTTTCGCTCGGCCTTGCGATGGCCGTGCAGTTCGGCGGTGCAAAGTTCGTCGTGCGTGTACTGGCGCCGACCGGCATCGCCTGCCTCATGATCGTCGGCGCGGTCCTCGGGCGCACCGTCCTGGCCGAGGCGTCGGTGCACACCCTGGCGGGGCTGCTCTCCTTCGGCTGCGCGGCGCTCTTGTTCCTGGTCACCGAAGAGCTGCTGATCGAAGCCCATGAGTCAGCCGACACCGCACTTACGACCTCCATGTTCTTCGTCGGCTTCCTGATCTTCCTGCTGCTCGGCATGGTTGAGTAAGGCCGGCAAGACCGTCGCCGGGGCGACGGCCAATACCGCGCACCTTGCCGTCATCCGCCGCAGTGCGAGCCCACCGAGTCGATGGCAATGCCGCGCTTCTTCAACTCGCGCAGGTCGAACATCCCGGGCAGCGTGCGTGGATCGACGTGCGGCGCAAAGATCGTGTGCTTCTGGATCTTCTGCGTCCCGGTGGTCGGCAACGTATCGGTGAACCAGAGCCACCCCGGCGCCTTGTAGTACGCCAATCGCTGGTGGCAGAAGTTGAAGAGGCCGACTGCGGTTTCGCGGTCACCGATGCCGGCCTTGAGCACGACGCAGGCGAGCACCTCCTCTTCGCGCACGTCGTCGGGCAGCGCCAGGACTGCGGCCTGCGCCACGTCAGGATGCGTCAGCAGCAGGGCCTCGACCTCGGCCGCCGCGATGTTCTCGCCCGAGCGGCGAATGATGTTCTTCTTGCGGTCGACGAAGTGCAGCGTGCCGTCGACGGCGCGATAGACGGTGTCGCCGGTGTGGAACCAGCCGCCGCGCCAGGCCCTTTCGGTCTCGGCCTCGTTCTTCAGGTAGCCGGAGAACGCGCCGCGTCGGGGCGTCTGCGCCGAGTGGCGGATGAGCATCTCGCCCGGCGTGCGATCGGGCACGTCGAGATCGCCATCGTCCACCACGCGCACGTCGATGCCGGGCGTGGCGCGGCCGAAGGCGCGCGTCCCGACCTTGCGCGGCTCGACGCTGTCGACGAGCAATCGGACCATCTCCGTCATGCCCCAGATCTCGACCAACGGGAATCCGAAACGGGCTTCGAACGCGGCGTGCAGTTGCGGTTCGACGCCGGCGCCGAAGCCGACGCGCACGCGGTGACCGCGTGAGTCGTCAGCCACTGGCTGCCGCATCAGCGCCTGAATCACGATCCCCAGGTAGTGAACGACGGTGGCCCGGGTCTGGACCACATCGGCCCACCAGCGCTGGGCGTGAAAACGATCGGATTGGATCTGGCAGCCACCGCTGCAGATCGCCCCGAACAGTGAGACCACGCCGGCGTTGACGTGGTACAGGGGCAGCGGGTTGTAGATGCGGTCCTCGCCGGGGCGCAGCCCGCCGAGCCCGGGCAGTCCGCCGTACCAGGCGCCCGCGGAAACCTCGTAACCATGGGAGAGCATGCAACCCTTGGGCCGCCCGGTCGTGCCCGACGTGTAGAGCAGGCTCGCCTCCGTCGACGGGGTGACTGTTGCCGCCGTCGCGGGTCGCCGCGGCGGCGGCGGCTGCGTGTCCTGGTCGACGATCAATATCCGCGGCTTGTGCGCTGACTCCGCGATCCCCTGTGCGGCCTGCGACGCCCGCGAGGCGACGGCCAACAACAGTTCCGGCTCGGCGTGCTCGGCGAGGTAGGCAATCTCGTTGCTGCGGTAGTCCGGGTTGATCGGCACGCAGGACACGCCGATGGTGTTGAGGGCCAGCTTGTGCACGAAGTGCTCGGCTCGGTTTTCCAGCAGCATCGCCACGCGATGACCAGGGCCGTAACCGGCGCGGCGATAGGCGTCGACCCAGCGTTCGACCGTCGCGCCGACCTGCGCATAGCTGAGTTCGAGCATGCCCGGCACGGCACCCGGATGGGCGCCGGCGGGAAACGCGATAAAGGGCCGGTCACCGTGGGTGCGCACCGCATCGGTCCAGACCTCCCCGACGGTGGACCCGTCGCGCAGTTCAAGCATCGCCAAGCCCTTCCTTGTTCCCGCTGTCACAACTCGGCCGACGATTTTCTGCGTCTCTGCACTCAGCGGCAAGGATCCCGTGGCCAGCGTCGGAACGACGCGCAGGATTCGATCGACGACGGTGCGGCAGCCGTAGCGGCCGGCGACTTCAAGTCGACTGCAGCACGCGGATCAGCATGTCGATCACGTCGTTGCCGTCGGGTGACTTCAGCCGGTGCTGGCGCAGCGAGCGGGCCAGGTCGGCGCGCGCCAGCATCTTTGTGTCGGAGCGGATCAGGATGCCCGCGATCGCGCGCTGCACTTCGAGCGAACGGGCCTGTGCAAACAGGCCGGCGATCTCCTGCAGACTTTGCGGATCGGACACCCGTTGTCGCGCCAGCGTTTCGAGCGCACGCACTTGGGCGTCGGCGCCGGTCATGCGCGCGATGCCCGTCGTCACGGCGCGCAACTCGCCGACGCCGGCGAGCGGGCGCTGGCGCAGGTAGGCCTGCGCAATCTCCAGGTCGTCGTCGCGCGCACCCGTCAGCGCGCGAACGGTGCGTTCGTGGGCCTCGGCATTGCCCAGGCACGCCAGCACGGCCGAATGCGCCACGTTGCCGGCTCGAGCGGCACCGCTGGCGAGCAATTGCTGCGCCAGGCCCGCGCCCTCCCGCTGCGGGGTCGCACAGACGAGGTCGACCTCGTTCTTGCCCAGACTGCCGCGGGCCATGCGATCGGCGAGCATGTGAACGAACTCAGCCTGCTCCTGTACCGGCGTCAGCCAGCCCAGATTGCGCGCCAACGCCATCATTCGGGTCTGCACCGAGGCCATGTCGGCGTCGCGCGCAAAGGCGAGATAGCGCTCACGCGTCGCGGGGTCGCGTTCGATTGCAGCGAGAGCCGCAGCCACCTCTGGCGCCTGCCGCTCGGCCGGGCCGAGTGTGGCCACATAGCGCTCGAGGTGGTCGAGGAACATGCGCACTTCGGTCATGTCGCGCCGCAGCACCTCGTGCATGAAGGCGATCTTCTGCACCGTCGAGGGGCGCTCGTCCGCAAGACTGCACATGTCACGGCGAAAGCCCGTGTGCGGGTCTGCGTCGGTCAGGCCGGCGACGGCGATCATCGAGGTCGGCCCGAACAGTTTCAGCAGGGTCGGACTCGGCCGGCCACTCGCGACTTCGCCCGCTGGCGCGGTCTGGAAATAGCGCTCGAGCAGCGGGCCTGCCGTGCGCCCGAGCGGCGCCTTCGACGAAAAGCCGTACAGCACCGGCACGTCCTTGAACACGTGACGCAGGCGGTCGCGATTGCTCTGACCGTAGCGTTCGCTCAGCAGCGCCGAAATGCGCTCGGCGTCGGCCAGCGAATGGCCCGATCGGACCAGGCTGCGCCCGACCTCGGCCGAGGCGACATAGCGCGGGTCGGACTTCAGCGTGTTGCAGCCGAAGAGATAGACCTCCTTCAACTGCGAGAACAAACCGTTACCGTGCTCGCTGCACGTCGCGTGCTGCAACTCGTGCATGGTCAGGAATTCGCGATCGTCGAAGCGGTCGGTGTAGAACTCGGTGCCGTCGTCGAAATGGCCGGAAATGATCAGCGCATCGCAGCTCACGCCGCGCCGGCGGGCCGATTCGAGCCAATCCGGCTGCCCGCGCTGCACCAGCTCGACGAACTTGTACTCGCCCCGCGGGAGGTGGCGCTGGAACGCCTCCTTCTCGTCGGATGAGTTGATGGTGACCGTGCACACCGTCTTCGGTGCCGCGGCGGCGTGCGGGCGACCACGCGGCGGCCAGGCAGGCCACGAGGGTGGCCAAGGTGTGGAGCAAGGATCGGCGCAGAGCGGTTCGACGCAGCATGCCGCAGTGTTCCACACGCCGCGCGCACCTGGAAAGGGCATGTTACCGATCGCTCAGGATGATTGCAGCCGTCGTATCAGTGCATCGACCATGTCGTCGCCCGGGGGGGACTGCAGGCGGTGTTCGGTCAAGGTGCGCACGAGTTGCAGGTTCGCGATCGAGCGCAGGTCGGCGCGGATCAGGATGCCGGCGATTGCGGCCTGAACGGACCACGACGTCGTTTCGGCGAACAGGCGTGTCAGTCGGTCCAGGATTTCGCGGTCGGACACGTAATGCCGTCCCAGGGCCTCCAGCGCACGCACCTGCGCATCGGACGGCGGCATGCGGGCAATGCTGTCGGCGACGCGGCGCAGCTCGCTGGCGTCGGTGAGGGGCCGGTGCCGCAGATAGGCCTGCGCGATCCTGACGTCCGCCTCGTTCGGGCTCAGCAGCCCCTCCAGCGTTCGCGCATGGGCCTCAGCGCTGCCCAGGCAGGCGCGGACGGCGGCGTGCGGCACGTCGTCGGCCGGGCTGCCCGGCGCCACGCGCCGGTTGAAGGCGCCGTCGAGGTCGTGTTCCTGGTTCAAGGTGCAGGCCAGATCCACCTCGGCAATCCCGATCGTCGTGCGGGCCTGAAGTTCGCCCAGCATCAGCGCCAATTCCTCCCAGCGCTCTGGTCGACCGACAGCCAGCCCAGGTCCTGCGCCACCTTGAGCATCCGCACCCGCACCGTCGGCTGATCGGCGTCGCGTGCGAAGGCGAGAAAGCGCGCGCGCGCGTCGGCGTCGTTGGCAATGGCGGCGAGTGCCCGGTCTACCTCCGGGTTGCGCCGCGCAGGGTCGTCGAGCGATGTCGCATAGCGCTGGATGCGGTCGAGATGAACCCTGGCTTGCGCCGTGTCACGTTGCAGGAGTTGGTGCACGAAGTCGAGCTTCTTCGCGTCCGACAGGCGGTCATCGGCGAACTGGCACACGTCGCTTCGCACCGAAGCGTGCGGATCCTGGTCAGTCATGCCCTGGGTCACGGTCATCGCGTACGGCGCGAATTGCGCGAGCAGACGGTTGCTCGGCCGGCCCTGCCCGATCTCGCGCGCGCCGTTGGTCCGGAAGTAGCGCGCTCAATGTGGCAGCGGCGATCGGTCCCAGCGGCGCCACCGACGAGAAGCCATAGATCACTGGCACGTCCTTGAACACCTGGCGCATGCGCTCGCGGCTGCTTTCCCCGTGGCCCGCGGCCAGCGATTGCAGTTGGCGTTCGGCCTCCTTGCGCGAGTGTCCTTCGCGCACGAGGCTGCGCACGATCTCGGCCGATGCACTGCTCTGCGCCTGCGGGTTCAGCGTGTTGCAGCCGAAGAGATGAACCTCTTTCAGCTGCGAAAACAGTCCCGGGCACGAATCACTGCAGGACACGCGCTCGAGTTCATCGACGGGCAGGAACTCGCGCACCTCCAGCCGATCGGAAAAGAACTCGTTGCCACCGTCGTAGTGGCCGGAGATGATCAGCACGTCGCAGGAAACGCCCGCGTGGCAGGCCGAAGCCAGCCAATCGGGCCGGTCGCGTTCGACGAGCTCGACGAACTCGTATTTCGAGGCCGGCAGGTAGCGGCGAAACGCTTCCTTTTCGTCGGCGGAATTGACGGTGATCGTGCACACCGTCTGTTTCTCGGCTGCAGCGGAAGGCTCCGCCAACGCAAGCGCCGCGGCGAACGAAACGAGAAGGATCTGAAGTGCCCGGCGCATACGGCGATCGTAGCGATTGCACCCTCGGTCGAGGCCATCGAACGCACCCGCCGGCCTTCGGGGCGATTGACTTGCGTCATTGTTTGTTCAGATGGCCGGGCCAATCATGTGAAACGGGAATTGGTGCAAGACATGGATCGGGGCGGCAATTGATCAGCGTTCTGCGGCCGCTCGGCATCGCGTTGCTGCTGGCACTGAGTCTCGGTGCGGGTGACCTGCGCGCGCAGACGTCGCCACCGGACGCACTGCGCGCACGCTTCGCTGCCATTCGTGCGAACAACGCCGGCAGCCTCATCGAGCGATCGGTCTATCTCCTATCGACCGAGGTGTCGGGTCGGATGAGTGGTGATGTCTACGCGCTCGTGGAACACCCGTACGGCGACGTGCGCCTTGCGCTGGCCGACGCGAATCACTGGTGTGGAGTTCTGACCCTGCACCTGAACGTCAAGTATTGCCGCGCCGTGACCAACGGCCCCCGGCAGGAGGTGGTGACCGGCGTCGGGCGCAAGTTCGACCAACCACTGTCCGACGTGTACTGGGCCAAGTTCGATTTCACGGTTCCGAGCGCCACCGACAGTTACCTGAGCATCGTCCTACAGGCACCTGCCGGGCCTCTGAACACCAAGGACTACCGCTTCGTGGTCGAGGCCGTGCCGTTCGCGGAGCGTCAGTCGCTGCTGCACATGACCTACGCCTATTCCTACGGCCTGGCCGCCGACTGGGCGATGCATGCCTATCTGGCCACGATCGGCCACGACAAACTTGGATTCAGTGTGGTCGGTCGACGCGCCGACGGCCGACCCATCCTGGTTGGCGGCGTGCGCGGTGTGCTCGAGCGCAATGCGCTGCGCTACTACCTTGCGATCGAGGCCTACGTGCGAGCCCACGCACTCCCCGCCGCGGCGCAGTTGCCCCGAAGCCTGGACGACTGGTTCGCGGCCACCGAACGCTTTGCGCTGCAGTTGCACGAGATCGACCACGACACATACATCGAGATGAAGTTGCGCGAGGTCCGCCGTCAGGAGACCAAGGCCCCGCCGCCGATCAACTATTGATCCGAGTGTGCGTTCAGGGCATCAGCACGCTCGAGCCGGTGGTCTTGCGCGCTTCGAGGTCGCGGTGCGCCTGCGCCACGTCGGCCAGCGGGTAGCGCTGGTCGATGCGGATCTTCACCTGCGCCGCTGTCGACCACCGCGAACAGATCGTCGGCCATCGCCTGCGTCGCCTCGCGCGTGGCGATGTGCGTGAACAGCGTCTGCGCGCGTCACGTACAGCGAGCCCTTGGCGCCCAGGATGCCGGGCGCGAACGGCGGCACCGGCGCCCGACGCGTTGCCGAAGCTCGCCATCAGGCCGAACGGGCGCAGGCAGTCGAGCGAGCTTGTCGAAGGTGTCCTTGCCGACCGAGTCGTAGACCACCTTCACGCCCTTGCCGCCGGTGATCTCCTTGACGCGCGCGACGAAGTCTTCGTTGCTGTAGTTGATGGCGTGCGCCGCGCCGTGCTCCAGCGCGAGCGCGCACTTCTCGTCGCTGCCCGCGGTGCCGATCAGCTGCAGCCCGAGCGCCTTGGCCCACTGGCAGGCGATCAGGCCGACGCCGCCGGCGGCCGCGTGGAACAGCACGAAGTCGCCGGCCTGCAGGCCGCCCTGCGGCAGCGTCTTCTTCAGCAGGTACTGCGCGGTCAGGCCCTTGAGCATCATCGCCGCGCCGGTCTCGAAGGCGATCGCGTCGGGCAGCTTGCACGACGCGTCTTGGCCGGCATCACGCGCAGCCTCGCAGTAGCTGCCCGGCGGGTTGCTGGCATAGGCCGCGCGGTCGCCGACCTTCAGGTGCGTGACGCCCTCGCCCACCGCCTCGACCACGCCGGCGCCTTCCATGCCGAGCGAGAGCGGCATCGGCATCGGGTAGACAGCCCGGTGCGCTGGTAGACGTCGATGAAGTTCAGGCCGCAGGCGTGGTGGCGGATGCGGATCTCGCCGGCCCCGGGGTCGCCGACCTCGCACGTCGACCAGCTGCATGACTTCGGGGCCGCCGTACTGCTCGATCGGACTGCCTGTGGCTCATCTGGGCTCATCGCGTCGGTTCTGGGACGACAGGAGTGCGGTATCGTGCGAGCACGCGATGCCAATCGGCCGCTGCACCATGCGAACGTCTGACCCAGGCCCCCAACCTCGCCCTGGCCACGCCTGTGGCCGACATGCTGGCCAGGCCGGCATCGCGGCCAGCGTGCAGCGCGCGTATCGCCAGCAGCATCGCCGGCGAGATCCCGCCCGACCAGGCACTGCCCGAAGTCTGGGTCGAGGACGACAGCCAGCTCGACGCAGCACGCGCGCTGCTCGGCCAATTGCGCCACCCGCCGCAGCGGCACTGGGTCTGCCGCCACTGCCACGAGCGCATCGACGGACCGTTCGAGCAGTGCTGGAACTGCGGCGCGGCGATGCCGCGCTATGACCGTGACGCCCGCACCGCGCTGCTGATGACCATGCCGCCGCTGATGTGGGCCGGCAATGCGGTGGTCGGCCGCTTGCTCGTCGGCCACGTGCCGCCGCTGACGCTCAACCTCATGCGCTGGGTGCTGGCCGCGCTGCTGCTGCTGCCGCTGGGCTGGCGCGCGCTGCGCCGGCCGCGCGACATCCGGCCGCTGGCCCTACCTGCTGGCCATCGGCTGCCTGGGCGTTGGCACCTACAACGCGTTGCAGTACGTGGCGCTGACCACCTCGACGCCGACTCAACGTGACGCTGATCGCCGCCATCGAGCCCGCTGTGGATGCTGGCCGTGGGCTCGCTGGCGTCTACGGCGAGCGTGCCGCGGCACGTCAGATCGCCGGCGCGATGCTGTCGCTGGCCGGCGTGGTGCTGGTGGTCCTCGCGGCGGCTCGTGGGCACTGGCGCCAGGTCGCAACTCGTCGCCGGGCGACCTGTACATCCTGGTCGCCGCCATGTCTTGGGCGGTCTACAGCTGGCTGCTGGCGCGCCGCCGGCGTCGATGCGACCGCCGTCGCGCGCCACACTGCAAGCTTGGGGTTGGGCCGGCTTGCTGCTCGTGCAGATGCTGTTCGGCCTGCTCGCGGCCGGCGCCGCGGCGGCGGGTGAGGTGGCGCTCGCGCAGTCGGCGGCCATCGACTGGCGCAATGGCTGGGTGCTGGGTGCGCTGCTTTTCGTCGCCGTCGGCCCGTCGATCGTCGCCTATCGCTGCTGGGGCCTGGGGGTGGCGCTCGGCGGGCCGGCGCTGGCCGCCTTCTTCGCCAACCTGACGCCGCTGTTCGCCGCGCTGTTGTCGGCCGCTTCTGCTCGGCGAAGCGCCGCACGGCTACCACGTGCTGGCCTTCGCCTCGATCGTGGCTGGCATCGCCGTCTCCGCCAGGCCCAGGCCATGATGGCATTGACCCGCCGCCAATGGCTGCTGCTGGGCGTACTGACGCTGCTGTGGGGCCTGAACTGGCCGATGATGAAGTTCACGCTGCGCGAGGTCAGCCCGCTGTACTTTCGCGCCGTCACGATGACCGGCGGCACCGTGACGCTGATTGCCTTCTTCGCCTGGCGCGGCGTGCCGCTCGGCGTCAGCCGTGCCAATGCAGTGCGCCTGGCCTGGCTGGCGCTGCCCAACATCATCGGCTGGCACCTGTGTTCGATCATCGGCCTCGCCCAGTTGCCCTCGGGCCGTGCCGCCGTGCTGGCCTTCACGATGCCGGTCTGGACCGTGCTGCTGTCGGTGCTGTTCTTCGGCGAGCGCATGAGCGCGCGCTCGTGGCTCGCGGTGGTGGCGGCGATCACCGCGGTGGGCCTGCTCGCGGCCAACGAGCTGATGGCGCTGGCGGGCCACCCGGTCGGAGTGCTGTGGCTGCAGGCGGCGGCGCTGTCGTGGGGGCTGGGCACGGTGCTGATGCGACGCAGCGCGCTGGCCGTGCCGACGGAGGCGGTCACGACTTGGATGATGGTGTTCGGCTCGCTGTTCTTCTGGGTCGCGGCGCCGCTGGTCGAGCCCTGGCCGGTCTGGGGCCAGTGGCATGCCCCGACCTGGTGGGCAATGGGCTACGGCGTGTTCCTCAACTTCGGCTTCGCGCAGTTGATCTGGTTCGGCCTGGCGCGCGCGCTGCCGCCACAGGCCAGCGCCTTCTCGGTGATGGCCGTGCCGCTGGTCGGCATCGCCACGGCGACGGCCATCGTCGGCGAGGTGCCGCGCGCCACCGACTGGCTGGCTGCGCTGTGCATCGCGATCGCACTCGCCAGCGCGACTGCGCGGGGTGCGCGCCCGGCGCGCAGCGACAATCTGGCGCCATGAATCGACGCCCCCAGGCTTGCACTGATCGCCGCAATCGACCGCCAGCGTGCGATTGGCCGCGACGGCGGACTGCTGTGGCACGAGCAGCGCGGACCAGATGCACTTTCGCGAAGCGACCGTGGGCTGCCCGGTGATCATGGGCCGCAAGACCTGGGACTCGCTGCCGCCCAAGTCCCGGCCCTTGCCCGGACGGCGAAATATCGTCGTCACACGCAATGCGCTGTGGCGGGCCGAGGGCGCCGAAGCGGCGCCGTCGCTGGATGTCGCGCTGGCCATGGCAAATGGCGCTGCCAAGGCCTTCGTCATCGGTGGCGGCGAGCTGTACGCCGAGGCCATTGCGCACGCCGACGAACTGGTGCTGACCGAAATCGACGCCGTATTCGATCGCGTCGATGCCTACTTTCCGCCGTTCGATCGCACACGCTTCGTCGAATCCTCGCGCGAAGAACATCGAAGCGCCGACGCCACCCGCTACGCATTCGTCACCTACCGCCGCAAGCCATAGCCGTGGCTCGGCGTGCGCGGATTTGGCGGCGGCCGCCTCGGCCTCCCGCGGACGCGGCTACTGGTTTACGCGAAGCACCCCGCGACTGGCTGTTGACGCGCTGCCCGACATGTGGGCCAAATGCGCGGGTGTCAATTCCGTCACACAACATGCCCCGCCGGTCGCACGCACGCCGGCGCGAATGGACCCGCGCCACGCTGGCAGGCCTGGCGTTCGCCGCGCACGGCGTGTGCGTGGCGCAGATCTATACCGGCGCGAGCAACGCCAATGCGGGTGTCGTGCTTTCGAACTTCCGCACCGATGACACGCCGTTGCTGATCGTCCAGGCGCCCGCCGAGCTGTCGGCGGCGGCCGCCGCCGGCTCGCCCACCAAGGCGCTCGCGCCAGGCACACCGCCGATGACATTGCGGCTGCCGTCCGCCCCGGCCGACGTGCGGCAAATCATCAACGACGTGGCCATGCAGGTGCAGATCGCGCCGGAGTTGCTGCACGCCGTCATCGCCGCCGAATCGAATTTCAACAGCCGGGCGCTGTCACCACGCGGCGCGATCGGTCTGATGCAGTTGATTCCCGCCACCGCAACGCGCTTCGGTGCGACCGATCCCTATGTCGCGCGGCAGAACGTACTGGCCGGGGCAAGCTACTTGAAGTGGCTGATGGCGCTGTTCAACAACGACCTGGAACTCGTGCTCGCCGCGTACAACGCAGGCGAACAGGCCGTGATCAGGGCAGGCGGCAAGATTCCGCCCTATCCGGAGACCATGGCCTACGTGCCGCGCGTCCTCGCCTTCTTGCGCTGCGCCCGCAGCACGGCCTGCAAGCCCGCCGCCTAGGCTCGCGATCCACGGGACGCCGCGCGCCGCGTCAGGGTTTTCTCCCCCTCTCGCGCAAGCGCACGACCGATACGCCAGTCGGTTCGCAGACCGGGGACCCACCCACTAAACGGGGGGGGAGTCTCCCCACTTTAAGCCGAAGTTAAGCCTACTCCGCACACTGTCCCAGACGGAACAAGCGTGTTCCGCGGCGCGACTTTCTTTCTGCGGTGTTGAGTGGGGAATGGCTTGAAGTCGAACTTTCATCCGGGTGCCAGATTGCGTTCGCGCGGCTTCACGTTGCTGGAATTGCTGGTCGTGATCGTCATCATCGGCTTGCTCGCCGGTCTGGTGGCGCCGCGCTACTTCGATCAGGTCAGCAAGTCCAACACCAAGATCGCACGTGCGCAGATCGATTCGCTGGAAAAGGCGCTTGGACCAATACCGCCTCGACGTCGGCGCCTATCCAACGACGGAGTACGGCCTGGCCGCACTCAACGCCAAGCCGCAGAACCTCGAGAAGTGGGCCGGGCCGTACCTGAAGAAGGCCGTGCCCCCCGATCCCTGGGGCAATCGTTACATCTACAAGGCGCCGGGCGATCACGGCGACTACGACCTGTCTTCACTGGGATCGGACGGCCAGCCGGGTGGCAACGGCGAAGCAGCCGACGTGAACTCCTGGAGCCCATAGGCTGGCCATGCAGATACCGTTCGATCTCGTCGTCCGCACGTCCGCAGGCTCGGTCCAGAGCCTGGACGTGAGCGCGGGCGATGCCGCCGTCGGCACGTGCCCGGGCGGCTCAGGACGGTTTGCAGGTCCTGGCGTGCACACCGCGCGGCAACGCCGGTGCGCCGGCTGCACGCACGACTCTGCGGCTCACGCCACGGCCTGGACGTCGCCACCTTCTCGCATGAACTGGCTTCGTTGCTCGCGGCCGGCCTGTCCGTCGTCGAGGCCTTGCGCACGTTGGCCGCCAAGGAGACGGCCGGCGCACGGCGCGCGGTGCGTGCTCGACGTCGTCAAGAGCGTCTCCGAGGGTCTGCCGCTGTCGGCCGCGCTGCGACCGCCAGTCGGGCCGCTTTCCGCCGCTGCTGATCGCCACCGTCAGCGCGAGCGAGCAGACCGGCGATCTCAGCACCTCGCTGCTGCGCTACGCCGAGCACCAGCAGAGCATCAAGGCGCTGCGCGACAAGGTCGTCGGCGCAGCGATCTACCCGATGCTGCTGCTGGCCGTGGGCTGTCTGGTCGTGCTGTTCCTGCTCGGCGTGGTGGTGCCGAAGTTCGCGGTCCTGATCGAGAGCACGCGCCGCGAGTTGCCGTGGACATCGCAGCTGCTGATGAGTTGGGGGCGCTTCGTCGCCGGCCATGCCTGGGCGGTCGGCGCCGGCGCGTTGACGGCGCCTGGCGCATTGATCGCGACCGTGCGCCACGCGTTGCGCACCGGGGCCAAGTCGCGCTGGATCGAAGCGGTGCCGCTGATCGGGCCGACGATCCGCCAGTTCCGGCACTCGCAGCTGTACCGCACCACCGGCATGCTCGTCATGGGGGGCATTGCCGCGCCGACGGCGCTCCAGCTCGGCGCCAACTTGCTCGGCGAAGAAGACCGCGCCCGCCTCACGCGCGCAGTGACGCTGATCCACGAAGGTCGCAGCATGAGCGGCGCCCTGCAGGAGACCCAGCTGGCCGACCCGGTCGCCGCCAGCATGCTCGCCGTCGCCGAACGCACCGGCGCGCTGGCCGAGATCCTCGAGCGCATCGCCGCGTTTCACGAGGCCCGCCTGCAGCGCTCGGTCGAGCTGACCAGCCGCCTGTTCGAGCCCATCCTGATGATCGTGATCGGGCTGGTCATCGGCGCCATCGTCGTGCTGATGTACCTGCCGATCTTCGATCTGGCGTCCAGCCTTCAATGACCACATACGCGCGATCACCATGTCGATCATCATGTCCAGCGGCTTCTCAAGCTCGCCGAAACCGCCGGGCCGCGAAGGCTCGACGCGGCACTCGTGCAGGAGGCGCTGAAGCAGGCCGGCGCGCGCTCGCGCATGGCCTGGCTGGCCGAAGCGCTGGGCGTGAGCGAGGATCAGCTGCTGCCCGGCGCAGCCAAGTACTTCGGCGCGCGGCCCTTGCGCATGCGCCGATCTGCGCGAGCTTCGGGCCCGACTTCAGCCTGGTGTCGTTCGCCGAATGCCAGCGTCGCAACTGCCTGGTCGGCCGCTACAGCGACGAAGACAGCGGCTCACGGTCGTGCTCGCCGACCCCACCGACACGCGTCTGCGCCAGTGGCTCGACGTGCGCGTCGGCCAGCGGCCAGACCGACATCGCGCTGGCCACGGCCGCCGACCTGCAGGCATTCCTGGTGGCCGCGGAAAAGTCGGTGCGGGCGATGGACGCGGTCAAGATGCAGCCCGATCGCGCGGCCGCCAACGAGCAGGGCGCTGTCGATCTCGATCTCGAACATCGACGCCACCGAGAGCCCGGTGGTGCGCCTGGTCGATTCGACCCTGTACGACGCGCTTGCGCACCGGCGCCAGCGACATCCACATGGAGACGCAGCCCGCCGGCATGGTCATCAAGTACCGCCTCGACGGCGTGCTCGAGGTCGTCAAGCAGATCGACAGCCTCGAGATCGCGCACCAGGCCATCTCGCGCATCAAGGTGGTCTCCGAGCTCGACATCGCCGAGCGCCGGATTCCGCAGGACGGCCGCTTCCAGGTCGTGGTCGACGGGCGCGACATCGACTTTCGCGTCTCGATCATGCCCAACCTGTTCGGCGAGGACGCGGTGCTGCGCGTGCTCGACCGCAAGCACCTGACCGGACAGTTCGAGGCGCTGACGCTCGACACGCTCGGCTTCGATGCGCAGGTGCTGAACTTCATCCGCGACGCCGCGCAGATGCCCTACGGCCTGCTGCTGGTCACCGGGCCCACCGGCAGCGGCAAGACGACCACGCTGTACGCCGCGCTGTCGGAGATCAACACCGGCCTGGACAAGATCGTCACGATCGAAGACCCGATCGAATACCAGTTGCCCGGCGTGCTGCAGATCCCGGTCAACGAGAAGAAGGGCCTGACCTTCGCGCGCGGCCTGCGCTCGATCCTGCGCCACGACCCGGACAAGATCATGGTCGGCGAAATCCGCGACGCCGAGACCGCGCAGATCGCCGTGCAGGCAGCGCTCACCGGGCACCAGGTGTTCACGACGGTGCACGCCAACAATGTGTTCGACGTGATCGGCCGCTTCGCCAACATGGGCGTGGACAGCTACAGCCTGGTCGCCGCGCTCAACGGCATCGTCGCGCAGCGGCTGCTGCGCATGAATTGCCCGCACTGCGCCGCACCCTACGTCGTGCCGCCCGAAGTCACCGCAGCGCAGCGGCCTGTCGGCGCAACGCATCGCCAAGGCCAGGTTCAAGCGTGGCCTGGGTTGCGCCCATTGCCGCGGCACGGGCTACAAGGGCCGGCGCGCCATTGCCGAGACGCTGCCGATGAGCGACCTGCTGCGCGACCAGCTGGTGCAGCGTGCGCCGCTGTCGCAGATCCGCCAGTCGGCGCGCGACAGCGGCTTCACCAGCCTGCGCGACGCCGCCGTCGCACTTGCACTTGCCGGCGAAACCACCGTGGAGGAGATCAATCGTGTCACTCCCGTGGAATAAGCTGGTTCGCCTGCGCGTCAGGGCGCACTCGGCCGGCGCGATCCTGGAACAGGGTTGGCCACGGCGCAAGGTGTTGGCACGCACGAACCATGCCGACAGCGACGCAGCCGCAGGCCAGTCAGCAGGCGCGCAACCCGCGACGGCCGACAGCATCTCGCGCAACGTCGACGCCGCGCTGACCGAGCTTGGCAAGACAACGGCGCTGCGCGGCGCAAGGCTCGACGTCGAATGGGCCGACGCGCTGATGCATTTCGACGTGGTCGGCGGCGACTTCGTGGGCAACAGCGATCGGCAGCTGCAGGCGGTAGCGACCGCCTGCATGGCCGAGCTCCTTGGCGAGGCCGCCCCGGCACACGAAATCCGCTGGCAATTGCAGACCGACGGCAAGCACCTGCTGATCGGCGCCATCGCGCGCGACCACCTGGGCGCGCTGTCGGAAGCCGCAGCGCGCCATGGCCTGATCGTGAGCACCGTGCAGCCCGACTTCTGCCTGCAATGGAATCGCCATGCGCCGGCGGTCAAGCCCGGCGCCGCCGTATTCGCCGTGGCAGCGGGGCATGAAGCGGTGATCGCCTGCGTGGCCGACGGCGCGGTGGCCGCCATGAGCAGCGGCGCCTGGCTGGCCCGCGTCAACCTGCCGGGCAACTCCACGGTCGCCGTCAACAAGCTGATGCACGGGCTCGGCCTCGAGCCCACGACCAAGGAGGTCTTGCTCGACGTGCGCGTCGACCGCCTGCTGGCCAGCGTCGGCCAGGACGCGGCAAGTCAATCGGCCTTCGTGCTGGTGGCGCCGGAGTTGGCCAGCGCGAAGGTATCGGAGCGCTGGACCTTGATCAACCGAGATGCTCAGCCCGTATGAAAACCCAGCGCCTGAATCTCGACTTCGCACCGAACCCGCGACGGGTATCGCGCACCGGTGTGCTGATGCTTTTTGTGGCCGGCAGCGTGGTGGTCGCGGGAGCACTCGAGCTCTCGAACGTGCTGGCAGCCAACTCCCGGTTGGCCGACACCTTGGCCGCGGTCGACGCGCGTCGCGGCGCGGTCACGGACACCACGACCAAGCCAACGGCGCCCGACCCGGGCGAAGCCGCGCGCATGCGCGCCGTTCGGCAGGTGAGCCAGAACCTCATGACACCCTGGGCCGATCTGCTCGAGTCGCTCGAATCGGTGCCGGTACAGACGGTTGCGGTGCTCTCGATCGAGCCGTCAGTCTCCAAGCACACCATCCGCATCACGGCCGAGGCACGCACCGCCCCTGACATGCTGGCCTATCTCGGCGCATTGCAGAAGGAGCCGCGCTTGTCATCTGTGGTGCTGGTGTCGCACCAGGTCCAAGAGCAGGCGCCGGGCGCGCCGGTGCGATTCCAGCTTCGCGCCGCGTGGGGAGCGACCCAATGAGCCGCCTCATTCAACGTCTGTGGCATCGTGCATTGCGGCAATTCGGCATGGCTGGCGTGGTTGCATTGGCCTTGTTGCTGCCCGCGTTGGCGATCGGCCTGTCGATCCCGAGCCTGTACCGCCACACGGATGAATTGCGCGCCACGCTGGTCACGCGCGCCGATGAACTGGCCCGCAAGGCGCAGCCGGTGCGGCGCCGCGTCTCCAGTGGCGAGCAGGTGGTCGAGTTCGTCGGCGCCTTCCCGCAGCTGTCGCAGAGCGCCGCCGACCTCGAGCAGGTGTTTGCCGCCGCGAAGCAATACAACGTGAGCCTGCTCAAGGGCGACTACCAGTTGAAGGCCGAACCGAACACGCCGCTGGTCGCGTTCACGGCAACCTTCCCGGTGCGCAACGAATATGCCGCGCTGAAGGCCTTCACCGCCGACGTCCTGACGGCGCTGCCTCATGTTTCGCTGGATGAATTGCGCATGGCCCGTGCCGACGCCGGCACCGGCGTGCTCGATTCGGTGGTCCGGTTCACGTTCATATACCGGAGTCCCTGACATGTCCGGCCTGCCCAAGTATCTGCGGCTGCTGTTCATGGCCATCGCCGGGGCGGTCGCGTTCTATGCGGCCGCGCACCTATCGCGCGAGCAGCGCGATGCACAGAACGAGGTGGTCCAACCGGCGAAGCCCCGCTTGGCGTCAGCGACCCTGGCCGCAGCGCCCACACCCGCGCCGGCCGCCGCGAGCGAAGCGGCCTCCGCCAGCCTCCGGGATCCATCGCTGGCAATCGGTGACCGGGCCCGCGCCATCCCCAAGACCTCGGGCGCCTTGTTTCCCAGCCTGAGCTGGTTGCCACCCCCACCACCACCGCCGCCGCCACCACCGCCGCCGCCACCGCCCAAGCCGCCGGTGCCCGTGGCGCCCCCGATGCCGTTCACCTTCGTCGGCATGCTCGAACGCGGCGCCACCAAGCCTGCGGCGTTCCTGGCCAAGGGCGAGGCCCTGCTGGTGGTCTCGGCCGGCGACACGCTGGACAACAACACCTACCGGGTCGACACGCTGACCCCGAACGAGATCGTCATGACATACCTGCCCATGAACATCCAACAAACGCTCCGCGTGCCAGGGGGATCCAAATGAACTCGAACCACAAATCGGTACGGCCACGGCTTGCGCCGCTGCTCGCGGCGATGCTGCTGGCCGGTTGCGCGAGCAGCCGCATTCACACCGAAGGCATGCAACTGGTGGCCGAGGGCAATCACGACGCGGCGATCGCCAAGCTGCGTGAGGCCAGCCAGCTCGATCCCGGCGAATTCCGGCTACCGCATCGACCTGCTGCGCGAAACCAAGGGCTACGCGCGCGAGCTGATCGAACGCGGCGACGAAGCGCGGCGCAACGGCAACGCCGCCGAAGCCGCCGCTCTCTACACCCAGGCGTTGAAGATCGACCCTGCCAACGACCGGGCGCGGCGCGGGCTGGCCAGCCTCGAGCTCGACGCGCGCAGCGTCAAGCTGCTGGCCGAATCGGAACGGCTGCTGCGCGAAGGCAACCTCGCCGGGGCGCAGGAAAGGGTCGACGCCGCATTGGCCGACAACCCGGCCAATGCCAACGCCCAGCGGCAGCAGGTGGTCGTGCGCGAGCAGGCGGAAAAGGCACGCCAGGCGCGTGCGGCGCAGGCCGCCGCGCAGTCGATCATGAACAAGCCGGTGACGCTGCAGTTCCGCGATGCCAACCTGCGCATGGTGTTCGAGGCGCTGTCGCGCACCACCGGGCTGAACGTGATCCTCGACCGCGACGTGCGCGCCGACCTGAAGACCACGATCTTCGTCAAGGACGCCGCGGTCGAAGACACGGTGGACCTGATCCTGCTGCAGAACCAGCTCGAGAAGCGCGCGCTGAACGCCAACACGCTGTTCATCTACCCGGCCACCGCGGCCAAGCAGAAGGAGTACCAGGACCTGCAGGTGCGCACCTTCCAGGTCACCAACGTCGACGTCAAGTACCTGCAGACGCGTGCTGAAGACGGTGCTGAAGGTCAAGGACATGTCGGTCGACGAACGCAGCGGCACGCTGGTGATGCGCGACACCGCCGACGCGATCGCCGTGGCCGCCAAGGTGATCGCCGCGCACGACGTGCCCGAGCCCGAGGTGATGCTCGAAGTGGAGGTGCTCGAGATCTCGCACGACCGCCTGTCCAACCTCGGCATCCAGTTTCCGAACTCGCTCACCGTGTCCACGCCGCCGAGAGCGGCGACCACCGTCGGCGCGCTTCAAGGCGCTGACGCGCAACGACCTGCTGGTGTCGCAGTCTCAGTCGTGGGCATCAACCTGCAAGCTCGAGGACTCCGACACCAACCTGCTGGCCAGCCCGCGCATCCGCGCACGCAACAAGGAGAAGGCGCGCATCCTGATCGGCGACCGCGTGCCGATCATCACCAACATCGGTCACGCCGATGTCGACCGGCGCCGGCGTCGTCACCGGCTCGGTGCAGTACCAGGACGTCGGCCTGAAGCTCGAGTTCGAGCCGCAGGTCTATTCCGACCAGGAGGTCGGCATCCGCATCAGCCTGGAGGTGAGCAACATCGTCAAGGAGATTCCGGGTCCGAACGGCTCGCTGGCCTACCAGATCGGCACGCGCAATGCGCAGACGGTGGTGCGCCTGCGCGACGGCGAGACGCAGATCCTGGCGGGCCTGATCTCCGCCGAGGACCGCAACGCTTCGGCACGGATCCCCGGCCTGGGCCACCTGCCGATGGTCGGCAAGCTGTTCGGCAACAACAGCGGCAACAACAACAAGACCGAGATCGTGCTGTCGATCACGCCGCGCATCGTGCGCGCGCCGGCCACGCTCGATGCCGTCGGTGCGCACCGTCTTCTCGGGCACCGAAAGCAGCATGCGCGAGCGCGCCCTGCAGCTCGACCCTATCGGCGCGGCGCGCAGCCAGTCGACCGGCGGCCGCCGCTGCGCCGACCGCCGCATCCGGCGCCGCGTCGCCCGCCACGTCGGCACGGCTGCGACCGGTTCCGCCGCCGCGCCTGCCAGCCGCGCGCCCGCTGCCCACAGACCGGGCCACCACGCCGGTCGACATGCCGGTGACGCAGCCGGCGGCGAGCCGCCGCGCCACGAGCGCAGCCTGCAGACGCCGCCGCAACGCAGCGGCGCCGCCCGCGGCCTGCGCAACCGCGAAGAGCCGAAGCCAGCACGCAAGGAGATGCAAGAAGGCCGCACGAGCCTCTCGCCCGCGCGTGGCTTCACGCTCATCGAGCTGGTCATCACGCTGGCCATCGTCGGGCCTGCTCGCGCTGGTCGCGCTGCCGATGTACGAAGTCACGTCGACGCGGCTCAAGGAGACCGAACTGCGCCAGGCACTGAGGACGATCCGCGCCGGGCTGGATACCTACAAGGCCGCGACCGACTCGGGCGCGCTGGCCAAGTCGGCCGGCGAGTCGGGCTACCCGCCCTCGCTCGACGTGCTGACGCAGGTGCTCGAATTGGCCAACAAGCGCGACTTCGGCCTGAACGCCAGCGCGGCGTCGCAGCGCATGGTCATCCTGCGCCAGTTGCCGCGCGACCCGTTCTATCCCGGACCCACAGGTGCCGGCCGCGCAGACCTGGAACACCCGCGCCTATGCGAGCCGGGCCGACGACCCGCAACCGGGCGCCGACGTGTTCGACGTGTCGTCGATGTCCAACCGCGTCGGGCTCGACGGCACGCCTTACAACACCTGGTAGCACGAACCGCCATGCGCATCAACAACGCCCCACCTTCGCACCGGCTCACGACAGCGCCGTGCCGTCGCGCGCGGCTTCACGCTGATCGAAATGCTGGTCGTGATGACCCTCATCGCCCTGCTTGCTGACGCTGGCCGTGCCGCGCTACTTCTCGGTGCTCGACAACGGGCGCCTGAACGTGCAGCGGCAGAACGTGGCGACCATCCGCGACGCGATCGACAAGTTCTTCGGCGACCAGGGCAAGTACCCCGACTCGCTCGACGAACTGGTCTCCAAGCGCTACCTGCGCCAGGTGCCGCTCGACCCGCGTGACCGAGGCGGCCAACTGGGTGCTGATCGCGCCGCAAGACGCGTCGCTCGGGGCCGTGTTCGACGTGCAGCCGGCGTCCAGTGCCGGCGCAGGCGCGGCCTCATCCGCATCCACGGCCGCGTCGGCCGCGGTGGCAGCGGCCGCTTCCGCAGCGGCCAACGAGGGGCAATGAGTGACTGAGCAGCGCGTCATGATCCGCCAGCGGCGCCGCACGCGCCGATGGTGTGGTCTTGCTCGCGCTTGCTGCTGGCGCTGGCACTCGGCGGCATTGCGATGATGGCCGCCGTCGATGTCGCGTCGCTGACACGCCAGCGCGCCAACGAGCAGGAGCTGCTCTTCGTCGGCGACCAGTATCGCGAGGCCATCCGGCGCTACTACTTCGGTGCGCCGCCGGGCACGCCGCGCATCCTGCCCGCCAGCATCGACGACCTGCTCGATGACGACCGCTACCCGACGCCGGTGCACCACCTCCGGCGCCGCTATCCCGACCCGATCACCGCCAGCCCCGAATGGGGCGAGGTGCGCGCAGGTACATCGCCTCTCGGGTGTCTACAGCCTGTCGGAGAGGCAGCCGGTGAAGCAGCAAGGCTTCACGCCGGCCTACGAGCCCTTCAGCGGCAAGAGCACCTATCGCGACTGGGTGTTCGCGATCGCGGCCAACACCGGCGCGGTGACCTTCGTCAACCCTGAAACCGCCAGCACCCCCGCCAGTGGTGCGGCGCCTTCCGCCCCCTCACGGCCGGCCAACCGGACTCCCTCATGAGTATTCGCGTCTTGCTCGTCGACGACAACAACCTCTTTCGCCAGGGGCTGAGCGCGTTGATTTCGGCGAATGACGAATTCAGCGTCATTGCCGACCTGCGCGGCGGCAAGGAGGCCGTTCAGGCGACGCTCAACGACAACCCCGACGTGGTCGTGATGGACATCATGCTGGCGGGCGTGAACGGGCTGGATGCGGTCACGCAGATCAAGCGCCGGCAGCCACAGGTCAAGATCGTGATGCTCACGGCCTTCAACACCGAAGACTACGTGCGCGAGGCGTTGCGCGTCGGGGCCGACGGCTACGTGCTCAAGGATGCGACGATCGACGAGTTGTTCATCGCCCTGCGTTGCGTGTCGCAGGGCAAGAAGTACCTCAGCCCCGATGTCTCTGGCCATGTGGTGCAAAGCTTCCTCAACCCGCAAGCCAATGGTGCGAAGGCCTCGCGCCTGGAGATGCTCACCCCGCGCGAGCGCAGCATCCTTCAACTCATCGCCGAAGGCCGCACCAACCGCACCGCGGCCGAGTTCCTCAGCGTCAGCCCGAAGACCGTCGAAAAGCACCGAGCGACGCTGATGCACAAGCTCGGCCTTCGCAACGCCGCGGAACTGACATTGGTGGCACTGGAGCTGGGCCTGATTGCCCGGCCGTTCGCAATCTCCAGATTGATGAGCAACAGCCCGACCAGCGACGGCGTCGCGGTGTGACATGTTGTTCGATCCGGTTTCCCCCGCCATATCCAACTTGGTCTGATCGGGATACAGCCATGATTCGCCTACTGATTGCCGATGATCACCGGATCTTTCGACAAGGTCTCAAGCGCCTGCTGGCCGAATATGACGACCTGACCGTATCGGGCGAGGCCGCGAACGAAGCCGAGGTGCTGGACGCGCTTCGCGCGCAGGCGTTCGACGTCGCGATCCTCGATCTGACGATGCCGGGACGGGGTGGTCCTGACCTGATCGGCCGCGCGAAGTCATTGCAGCCCTCGATGCGCATCCTGGTCATGACGATGCACGGTGAAGAGCCCTTCATCACCCAATCGCTGCGCGCGGGTGCCGACGGCTACATGACCAAGGAAAACGCCGCCGATGACCTGATCATGGCCATCAGGCGGGTGGCCGCTGGCGGGCGCTACGTCTGCCCGTCAGTCGCTGAACGGCTCGCAGTGGGAATCGCGATGCAGGACTCCGATGTCCAAAGGCATACACGCCTTTCGGGCAGGGAGTTCAAGATCTTCGAAATGCTGGTCGCAGGCAAGCGGGGTTGGGAAATCGCGCAGGAACTCTCACTCAGCGAGAAGACCGTCAGCACACACAAGGCGAACGTGCTCCAGAAGATGAACGTCAGCAACCGCACCGAGTTGCTGCTGTACGCAATCAAGCACCAGCTTGTGGCGGTATAGACGCCGATCCCGGCCAACATGAGGGCCGGGATGGCCGTCGTGCATTGGCAGATCAGACATTTCCACCGTCGCGGTAATACATCCGACCTGCGTTTCAGAGGTGGCCAATAGTCAATGGCCCGCCAGTGTCGCTAGTCTTTGCAGATGCGCGATACCAATGCAACCGGGATCCGATTCGAAAGACTGGCAGAAGACCACGGCGGTGGGTTCGCGGGCACCCTGTCAGAGACTCGACACAGAGTCGAACTCGAGTCCAGGCGCGGTTGGCTGGCGTATTGCGACGCGCGCGAGCAGCCGGCACGTGGGGATGGGCTCGAAGTGCCGTTTGTCGACATCGACCCGCGCCGCAAGGCACGCACCGACCTGGAGCGGGAATTCACGATCCGTGTCCGGCGAACGTTCACGTTGATCAATGAGTCTCGTTTGATGTGCGTGGCCGGCTCTGTCACACCCAGGCACGGCGTTGTCTCGCATGCCGACGTGTTGCAGGCCGTCATCGACGATGCGCAAGACTGTTTCGATTTGGCCGCGAAGATTGGCACCCCGGATGCAACAGGCCACGCGGACAAGCAGCATTGCCTGCGTGATCTGCGCGCCGTGTCGTACGCACTGCGCGTCGGCGAACCACCGCCGGCACGCGAACTCGCGCACGCGATGGACGGCTTGATCGTGCTCTTCGTGCAGTTGCTGCCGAGCGGCGCGATGCGTTTCGAGGTCGGCAGAACATCATCCGAACTCGACCTTGATTCGCGTGCCTTTGCCTGGCGCTGATTCGACGCTAAGACTGCCGCCGATGAAGGCCGCCCGCTCGCGCATGTGGAGCAGGCCACTGCCGGGGTCCTGCCCCACCTGCGCGATCTTGTCCACGGCAAAGCCGACGCCGTCGTCGGCGATGCTCAGCGTCACGTGCTCGTCGCGCTTGTCGAGCGTGACCAGAACCGAAGTCGCGCGCGAATGCTTGGCGCAATTCAGCAGCGCCTCCTGCGCGATTCTGAACAACACCAACTCGACTTCGGCCGCGCATTGCGTGGAGTACCCGCTGCGATCGACCTTGTAGTCGATGCCCGTGCGGCGGCCGAACTGCGCCGCGCTGTCCTCCAGCGCTTGCGCAAGGCCCACATAGTCGAGAACGGCCGGTCGGAGTTCATTGCAGAACTCGCGCACGCTGACTATCGTATCGGCCAGTAGCTCTTTGGTCTCCTCGAGCAGCGGGTCTTCGCTCGCCGGCGACCTCGCTGTGGCCAACGCGAGGCACTTCAAGTTGAGGTTGATCGTGGCCAGATTGGCGCCGGTGCGGTCGTGAAGCTCGCTCGCCAGCCGTCGGCGCTCTGCCTCTTGCACCGACACGACGCGCCGCGAGAGTTCCGCCAGGCGGCGACCCTGATCGGCGAGCGCGGATTGTGCGCGCTGGATGGCCGCGACATGGCGCCTGTCGAGTGTCCACCACCAGCCCCCCAGCATCGCCAGCGCAATGGCGGTCAAGGCTGCCAAGAGGGCGACGACATTCAATTCGCCAAAGGCCTCGGACTCGTCGAGCTTGCCGACCACGAGCCACGGCGTTCCGACCACTGGCTGAGCGTAGGCGAACACAAGCTCGCCTCGGTCGTCGCTGCCGTGCAAGCCCACGCCCTTGCCCGGAGACAGTTGGGCGCCAATCGAGCCTGGCGTACTCAGGCCAATGCGACGCTGTGTGGTTCCCGACGGCGGGTGCCGCGAATCGTTGAGAACCACCACCGCGTCGCCGCGACGCTCCACGAGCAGCACTTCGGCGGTGTTGGAGTCGCCTGGCCATTGTTCAATGAGCGGGAACAGTTCATGCGCCGGATCGATACGGACATGGACCACGATGCCTTCCGCGCCGGCGGGCGGGGTGACGGCGGCGAAATAACCGACCAGATCCGCCGACTTGTCGCCGCCCGTGGGCGCGCGGTCAACGAAGTCTTCGAGCACAGGCGCCAATGCCGCCGTGGCCTCGATGGCTCTACGGCGGGCTTGCGGCGTGTCCGCATCGTCACTGATCGTCAAGCGCAATTCACCGCTCTTCGGATCACGCAACTCGACTCCGGTGTAGTGCGAGATCCTTGAAACGCGACGCAAGTAATCCAGCAGTCGCTCCTTGGCATTGCCCTCGCGTTTGCCCGCGGTTCGCCACTCATCGAGCAGTCTGAGGAACTCCGGGCTCATGCCCCAGACCGGGATATCGTCACCCTTGTCATCGATCCAGGTCTCGACCAACGATGCCTTGAGCCTGGCCACAGCCTCGATCCGGTGCCTAACCGAGCGTTCGAAGACGTCTCTACCAAACTGGTAGGTGAGCGCACCCAGGCCAACCAGCGCGATCGACATGGCGACGCTGGCCACCACGGGCGAGAGCCACACCGGGCGCCGCGGCCCTGCGGTGAGCCCAGACAAGGTGGCCCCTGGATGCGTGGTGTCGGGAGGCTGCGAATTCATGGTTGCAGTGGTCTGATCTTGCGTGGCCCCAGCGTCCGGCCGCGCCGTCACACAGTAGCGCGCCGGGACACCCCCATGTCAAGCCCGCGATCCTGCTGGGGGTTCCTACCCAGCATGCTCAGTCCACTCTGATTGTCGGCACATGCCTCTGAGCTTCGAATCAGTGCTGGCCGATGGTTCACTCGAGGTGCGACGGATAAAAACGCACTGTCGAGTCGGCGCACGTATCTAGCCAACCGACGTGGATGCGAGGCAGGAGGGCGACATGGACGTCGTGGAGCAGAGTGGTCGTCGCGCCAACGGCGCACCGGCGGGGCCGAAACGGGTGGCCTGCGTGATGGCATTGACGGCCGCAGCTTTGTTCGGGCTGCCGGACTCCAGCGCCTTGGCCGCGGCAGAGAGCGAGTCCCACGCCCACCACCACGTGATACCGCAGACGACCCGCTCTGCAGTGTCCTACACGATTCCGGACGTACCGCTGGTTCGCGACGACGGCAAGGCAGTGCGCCTGCCGCAGGAACTCAACGACGGCCGCCCGGTGGTGCTGAGCTTCGTCTACACCAGCTGCACGACCGTGTGCCCGGTGACCAGCGCCACGCTGGCCGATCTACAGCGCAGGTTGGGCGCCGCCCGCGACAGCGTGCATCTGGTTTCGATCACGATCGACCCCGAGTTCGACACCCCGGCGCGCCTGCGTGAATACGCGAAGCAGTTCGGTGCCGGCCCGGAGTGGCAGCACTACACCGGCACGTTGACCGCCAGCCAGACCGCGCAACGCGCGTTCGATGTCTATCGCGGCGACAAGATGAACCACTCCCCGGCGACCCTGGTGCGTGCCACGCCGGGTGCGCAATGGGTGCGCATCGACGGCTTCGCAACGGCCGAGCAGCTGCTCGCCGAGTTGCCCAGCGTGCACGCGTCGCATTAGGTGGACAGCCGACATGTGGCGCCGACGATTCGCCCTGCTCCAGGTTTCCGATGTTCGTTTGTGCGGATGCGCTGTGCCCGCATCCGCAATGGAGGACCCGCCATGCTGAGCTTTTCCCGCTTCGTCCGCCTGCTGCCGCTGATGGCACTGCTCCTGTTGGCCTGGGACGCGCAGGCGCAGAGCTTTCGCGTGCAGTGCCCGACGCACACGGCGCTGCATCCGTTGGTCAATGCGGCCGGCGTCTCCGGCCGACCCGACAGCACGTTGCCGAACCCCCACATCAAGTGCCAGCAGATCTCGGGCGGCGACGGTTTCGCCACCATGGGCGACGGCACGCAGACCTACCTGTTTGCGTTCGGCCCGCTGTCGGGCTTGTCGAACATGGTTCAGGGCCTGCCGGGCACGGTGACCGCGGCGGAATTCAACCAGAACAACCTGGACACTGTGACCGGCATCCCGCTGGATGTGATCAAGATCGGCGCACCGTATCCCGGCTACACGTTCAATGGCGCGATCGGCCTGGTGCCCGACGTCGAAGCCAACAACGGTACCGGCACGGCAGGCGCGCTGCTGACCGGCCACGTCGACCCGCGGCTGATCATGGACGTCGGCGTGCTGAACGGCAACATCCCGGCGCCGCTGATCGCGATCGACGAGGGCGACGAGTTGTTCCTCACGCTGACCAACGTCGGCCAGGTGATGCGGCCCGACCTGTTCGAGCAGCACACGGTCCACTTCCACGGCTACGCCGAACGCCTCGGCCTTCTACGACGGCGTGCCCGACGCCTCGGTGGCCATCAACATCGGCGGCAGCTTCACGTACTACTACCTGGCGCCCGAGGCCGGCACCTACATGTGGCACTGCCACATCTCGCCGCCGGAGCACCTGCAGATGGGCATGGTCGGCCAGATCTACGTGCGGCCGAAGCAGAACTCGGTAGCCGGGCGACCTGCGCACCGCGCTGCAAGCAGCCAATGTGGCGTCGGCGGGTACCGGCAGCGGCAATGGCGGCGCCACCTGCACCGACATCCTTTGCTCGGGTCAGACACCGTTGCCGGCCAATGGCGCGACCGCGATCGCCAGACGGCAAGAAGTACGCCTACAACGACGGCGACGGCTCGACGGCCTACGACGTCGAGTACCCGATCCAGATGCACGGCTTCGATCCGAACTTCCACTTCGTCGGCATGACGTTCAACCCGGAGTCGTTCGCCGACAACAAGGACAAGTACTTCCTGCTCAACGGACGCAGCTACCCGGACACGATCAATCCCGAACCCGATGAGCACCCAGGCCACCGACGGCGTGCCGCACTTCTCGCAGCCGCTGCCGACCGTCATCAACATCCCGGCGGGCGGCAGGGCGCTGCTGCGGATCTCCGATCTCAACGTCACCGAGTACCACACGCTGGCCTCGCTCGGCATCCCGATGCACGTCATCGGCCTGCAACGCGCGGCTGCTGCGCGACCAGGACGGCAACAACATGGCCTACGACACGAACTCGATCACGCTCGGTGGCGGCGAGTCGATCGACGTGATCCTCGACGCGACGGGCTACACGGCGGGACAGAAGTTCTACCTCTACACGCCGCAGCTCGACCACCTGTCGAACGACGCCGAGAACTTCGGCGGAATGATGACCGAGGTCAACATCTGCAACGCCGTCAACCCGACGACCAAGAGTCTGCAGCTAGGAGAGCAGCCATGCGCGCCATGAACACGACTCATCGGGCGGCTGCTGCGCGGCACTGCGCTGGCGCTGGCCGCGCTGCTCGCGTGCACAGCGCAGGCCGCGGCTCCCGGCATCACCGCGGCGGCACGGCGGCAGCGCCGGCACCTTCAACCTCGATCGCCGCGGCCGGCCTACATCATCCAGCCGGACGGCGCGAGCATCTACTCCTGGGGCTACGGCTGCACGGCGCGCCACGGCGACCTTCGCGCCGGCGGCCATCGCCAGCGGCGCCACGTGCGGCCGCGATGCAGCTGCCCGGCCCGACGCTGATCGTGAACCAAGGCGCAGACGGTCACGGTCACGCTGACCAACAACCTGCCGGCGGCCGCGGGCAACACGTCGATCCTGTTCCCGGGCTTTCGACGTCACGGCCAGCGGCGGCGTCGCCCGGCGCTCCTGACGCAGGAAGCGGCACACGGCGGCACCGTCACCTACACCTTCGTCGCCGACACCGCCGGGCACGCATTCGTACTACAGCGGCACGCAGGGCGACCTGCAGGTCGAGATGGGGCTGTACGGCGCGCTGATCGTGCTGCCGAACACCGGCGGCGGCGTCCCGGCCGGCTACGCCAAGCGGCACCGATCTGCCCGACACGTGCTTCGCACTGGGCTCGAAGCTGGCCACGCTGGATGCCACCGACTACCGCCTCGCCGCCGCCGCCTACGACCACCCGTCGGCCTGCTACGACCGCGAGTACCTGTTCCAGTTCTCCGAGATGGACCCCGCGATCCACACGCAGGCGCAGCAGCAGGCGGCGTGCTGCCGTGCACGCAGCCCACCGGCTGCATGACCGTCGCGACCGAGCCCTACCACCCGGCCTACTTCCTGATCAACGGCCGCTCGATGCCGGACGACATGGACCCGAACTACGCCAGCCAGTATCCGCACCAGCCCTACAACGGCAACCCGCACATGCATCCGGGCGAGACTGATGCTGCTGCGCATCATCGGCCAGGGCCGCATGCAGCACCCGTTCCACGAGCACGCCAACCACGTGCGCGTGCTGGCGCGCGACGGCAACCTGCTGCTGACGCTCGACCAACAAGCTCGCCGGCCCGCTGCTGTTCACGACCACCACCACGCCGGGCCAGACGATGGACGGCATCTTCCAGTGGACCGGCAAGGGCCTGAACTGGGACGTCTACGCGCACACGTCGACACCGCCAACGGTGCTCGACGGCAACGGCGACGCGCTGCGTGCCCGACGCGAACGGCTACTACACGACCGGCAGCGGCGCCACGGCGACCGCGCCGAACTACTACGAATGGTGCGCCGACCACAAGAAGCCGCTGGAAGCCAAGCCCTTCGGCAACGTCGGCAGCGGCGGCCCGGTCACGCTGCCCGACCCGAACATCCTGGCCAACGGCGCCTGGTACGGCGGCAGCCCCTATCTCGGCCCGGACGCGAACGCGCGCTCGGTCGGCCCGACGCCGATCCCGCCGTCCGGAACGGTCGCCAACGATCCGGGCGCCGAGGCCGGCTTCGCCTACATGTGGCACTCGCATAACGAGCGCGAGATCACGACCAACAACATCTTCCCGGGCGGAATGATGATGATGATGCTGGTCGACCCGTGGGTCTTCACCATCAACGAAGCGAACTAGGGTGAGGAGAATGACAATGAGACTCCAACACTGTCGAAGCCGACCCTGATCAAGACAGGCATCGCGGCATCGCGTTCTCCTGCTCGCGAGCGGCGCGGCGCTGGCGCAGAGCACGCGTCACGCTGACCGCGGCGCCGACGCAGCACGACGCTGCCCGACGGGCAGAGCGGTGCCGATGTGGGGCTACACCTGCGGCGACGCGCTGGCGACGCCGGTCGCGCTCCGTCAACGCGACGTGCACGGCGATGAACGGCAGTCGCGCAGATCGCGGCACGAGCCTGGCAGCCACCGCTGATCACGCGTGGCCAGCGGCCAGCCGCTGACGATCAACGCTGGTCAACAACCTGAGCTTCGATCGCGCGGCGCCAACACGGTCCCGACCTCGCTCGTGATCGTCGGCCAGCTCGGCGGCGGCCTCGGCGACGCGACGCAGCGCACGACGATGCCGCAGCCCGACGCCACGCGCCGCAGGGCACGACCTGGCCCGGCACGCTCGGGCGACCGCCGATCCGACCAGCTGCACTGCCACCGCGTGTGCGACCGCCGGTGCGGCAGGCACCTTCTGCCCGCCGCGCAGGCCGATCGCGTGCGCTCGTTCGGCACCGAGGTGAACGGTCGGCCGACAGCGGTGAGCAAGCGCGCTGACCTGGAGCAATCTGCGCCCCGGCACCTACCTGATCGAGTCCGGCACGGAGCCGTCGATCCAGGGCCCGATGGGCCTGTACGGCGTGCTGGTCGTGACCGAGCCCGCATCAGCGGCACGACGCACGTACCAGGCCTACGGCACGACCTTCGACACCGACGTCGCGCTGCTGCTGAGCGAAATCGATCCGGTGCAGAACCCCGCGGTCGACACAGGCCGTGCAGCACCGCCGGCTTCAGCGACACGCTGGTGTGGAACGGCCAGCCCGGCAAGTGCGGCGACGTACCGCCGCACGGTGCACACCTGCTATCCGCCGGCGGTCAACTACAGCCCGCTGTACTACCTGGTCAACGGCGTGTCGTTCGACCGCACCAACCGCGGCCGCGTCTGTCGCTGACGGTGCCCGCTGCCGGCGCCAGCGGCAACGTGCTGCTGCGCTTCGTCAACGCCGGCCTGCGCATGCACGTGCCCTCGGTCGTCGGCGCGACGATGACGCTGCTCGCCGAGGACGGCAACAAGCTGCCCGGCAACCCCCGGGTGCAGAGCGAGGTGCTCCTCGCCGCCGGCAAGACCTACGACGTGACGATCCAGCCGACGCAGACCGCGACCGCGGACCGTACGACGCGGCCACCTACCCGGTGTTCGACCGCGCGCTCAGCCTGTCGACCAACAACCAGCGCGACGGCGGCATGCAGGCGTACATCAACGTCGCCGGCGGCGCCGCCGCCGGGCGTCGGCTCGCCGGCTCCGGCGACGGCGCTGAGCGCGCAGCGACAAGACCTACTACTGCGTCGCCGGAACGACGCTGGCCATCACCGATCCCGCCAAGGGCCTGCTGGCCGGCGCCACCGGCGCCAACGGCGTTGCGCTCGGGTGCACCGACGTTCACCGGCGCCGTCAGCGCTGCGAACGCTGAGCGTTCAATCGAACGGCACCTTCACCTACACGCCGCCGCCACGGCGACGTCGCTGCGGCGGCACGTTCAGCTTACCTCGTCAACGGCACGGCGACCGCATCACCGCCACGATCAGCGCGACTGCGACTGCGCAATGCCGCGGCTGCGCCGGCGCGCGCGCCGACGGCGGGCAACGTGCAGCTTCACCAGCAACATCGCGTCGCGACTCGCAGTCGCCGCCGCCCGGGCGTGCTGGCGCTACGTGACCAACCCGGGCGGCTACTGCGCTGACGGCCGTCGGCCGGCAGCGGCGGCTTCGACCTGCGCCAGCGTGTCGCTCGAACCCCGACGGCTCCTTCATCGCCACGCCGTCGGCAACGACGCCGGCGTACCTGCAGCTTCACGTACAAGGCGGCGAACGTCGACCAGAGCACGGCGAGCGCCAACGGCACGATCGACCGTGAACTTCCTGCCCGCCTCCGGACCTCGCCGTCAACGTCAAGGACGCACGAGCAGAAGCCGGCAAGTCGGCGCGATCACCGACTACCGCTGGATCATCGAGGAAGACCGGACCTTCTGGATCGATCCGAAGTGCCAGATCAACACCGACCGGACCGCGGCTCGATTCGCGCGGCCAGCGCCTGCCCGCCGCTGCCGGTGGAAAGCCTCGGCTACAACTTCCACACCGCCAACATGCCGGTGGTGGCGCAGGGCTGCGTCGGCGCGGTCTCGTGCGAGGCCGGCCAGACCTCTACGGCGGCACGCCGCCGCCTGCGACATCGGCAACGGCGCCTGCCGCACCGATGCCGAGTCGCAGAAGGCCGAGCTCCTGCCCGGCGCCGTCCACCTCGACCCGAACAAGCGCTACTTCATCTCGGTCCTGCCGGGCGACGGCGTCAACCCGACCATCGGCGGCGCCGGCGGTCCGGACGACCAATGGCAAGCCGTTCAACATCGCCACGGCACTGCGGCGCCTACAACCCGGGCCGATCCGGCGCAGCTGGGAACCGGGCGGCGCCGAACTGCGCATGTGCGGCCACGCCATGGGCGGCGCGCAGATCGCGCACGGGCCAGACCGCCGGTCAACATCAGCGCTGCAGCAGACGCCGCTGCCGACGGCCAAGATCTCGGTGTTCGTGTTCCAGGACGACAACCCGCTCAACGGCGAGAACGATGCCGGCGGCGGCGTCGACGTCATCGCGCCGAACGAGCCCGGCCTCGGCGGCTTCGAGATCAAGCTGTTCGACCAGGCGGGCGGCCTCGGCGACACCACCGGCCAGATCACCTACGACATGTTCAACCAGCCGGTGTCCAACTCGCTGGCGGGCAAGATCGACCCGATCACCGGGCTGGATGCCTGCCCGATCACCGCGCGCAACGACCGACGGCCTCGTCGGCATGATCCCGACCTGCCCGAAGTACGAGTCGGACGGCATGACGCTGTCGCCGCTGGCCGGCCAGGCGGTCATCGCCAACCTGTACCCGGGCCTGTACGAGATCGCAGGCCTACGCCGGCGGCCGACCGCATCGCGCGCGGCGAGGAATGGCTGCAGACCAACACGCTCGACGGCGGCAAGCCGCACGAGGCGTTCATCAAGCCCAACGAGCCGGGCTACTTCCAGGAGTTCGGCCCCGGCGGCTTCCACGTCGCGATCGGCTTCGCCAATCCGAAGATCATCAACGCCCGCAAGGCCGGCTATCTGCGCCAGCGCAGCCGACGCGGCCGTGCAACGCGCACGCTGAACGTGCAGGTCACCAACACCCACATGAGCCGCACGCCCGACCAGCGCATCTACAGCAGCGGCACCTACGACCACTACAGCTTCACGCAGTGCTACGTGTCGGTCGGGCCCGCCGGACGCCGAGGACTTCGCGTTCGAGAAGTGCAACCCGGACGGCACGGTCACCTTCACCGAACATGCCCGACGGGCGACTTCAAGATCACGGTGTTCGACCAGTGGAACGACATCATGCTCGACGGCCTGGTGGCGCCGGTCACGATCGACGGCGACACGACACCAAGGTCTTCCCGGTCACGCAGTGGCGCACCAACCTGTACACGCGCACCTTCATCGACACGCAACGGCGACGGCGTCTCGCAGGACGGCGAGCCCGGCCTGGCGCTGGTCACCACCAACATCCGCTACCGCGACGGCAGCTTCGGCTTCTTCAACAACACCGACCTGAACGGCTACGCGGGCTTCAACGAAGTCTTCCCGTTCATGAACTGGCTGGTGGTCGAGACCTCGACGACGCGCTACAAGCCGACCGGCGTGCACACCGTGTACGACGCCGGCGGCCCGGTCGACTGCTCGGCACGGCACGGCGGCTGGCATGCTCGCAACATCGCGGCAAACCTCGCGAACACCGATGGAGCGCGTGCCGCTGCCGGCCGACCTGCGCGTGCCGGGCGCCGCGTACTGCGCCGACGCCGACTGCACCGTCGCGACGCTGACGACCACGGCGGCGGCGCGGCTCGACCGGCGCGCGTCGTTCCCGCCGCAGCCCTGGGGCACCACGCAGGGCTGGCAGGGCCTGCTCGGCCAGAACAGCTTCATCGAATTCGGCATGAAGCCGTTCGCCGCCGGCGAGAACGGCGGCATCAACGGCCACGTGATCTACGCCTCGACGCGGCCGTTCGACGACCCGTCGCTGCTCGCTGCAGCTGAGCTGGGAGCCCGGCGTGCCGCGCGTCAAGGTCAACCTGTACCAGAAGAGCGTCGACGGCCGACGGCAACGAGAACCTGACGCTGGTCGACACCACGACGACCACGAGCTGGGACGACTGGGCGCAGGGCTTCCGCCGGGACGCGGCCGGCAATCTGATGACCGATGCGGCCGGGCAGCTACATCCCGAACATGAACTGCCCGGGCCAGGATGCCGACCAGCCCGTTCTTCGCGACGCTGAAGGACAGCAAGCAGTGGCTCGACCCGAGCAACCCGAAGCTGCCGCTGGCCGAACAACTCGCAGTTCAAGTGCTACGACGGCTGGTCGCAGCTGAACCAGGTGCAGCCGGCGCCGTACGACGGCATGTACAAGTTCCCGAGCGTGACGACGATCGACCCGGCCAACGGGCAAGCCAGCCGGCGACCAACTGCACCGCCTGCGTACCGAATCCTGACACGACCGACCCGCTGACTGGCCGGCACGCCGATGCTGCCGGCCGGCAAGTACGTGGTCGAAGTCATCGTGCCGCCGGGCTACGAGCTGGTGAAGGAAGAGGACAAGAACATCCTGCTCGGCGACGTCTACATCGCGCCGGTGACGCAGCAGTTCGCCGGCTTCGGCAACATCTTCATCATGCCCGACCAGGCGGCGGTGAACGCCGCACTACAACCCGAACAATCCGGGCAGCCTGAACCTGACCACCAACCTCGGCGCGACGCTCCCGCGCCACGAAGGCGACACCGGCAGCATCGAGACGTTCTGGCCCTGCGTCGGCGCCGAGCGCATCGTGCCCGACCTGAACAGCCTGTTCCCGGGCGCCGGCCAGGCCGCGCCGTTCGCCGGCGCCAAGCGCCGCCTGTGCGATCGCAAGGAAGTGACGCTGCGAGGACCAGGCGTCGGTGCTGGCCAAGTTCTACATCTTCAGCTCGACGCACATCGCCGGCCACTTCACCGGCACGATCACCAACGACTTCGCGTCGGAGTTCGACCCGTTCTCGCCGCAGTTCGGCGAGAAGTTCGGCCCGCCCAACCTGCCGGTCGCGCATGCGCGACTTCACCGGCAACGAGGTGGCGCGCGTCTACTGCCGACCAGTGGGGCATCTACAACGGCCTGTACTTCTCGACCTACGAGCGTCAATCCGCCGAACCCGACCGGCTACGTGCCGCAGATGTCGATCGCGTGCATGAACGATCCGGGTCCGATCCCGGACACGTGCGGCAGCAATGGCGTCGACCGACGGGCCGAGATGATCACCGACCCGGCGTACAACCCGGCGTACAGCAACTTCTGCTACGAGACGCCGTTCATGCCCGGCTTCACCGCCTACATGGATACGCCGGTGATCCCGACGCAGGCCTTCGCCGACGGCTACAACCTGCCGGACAGCGAATACCCGGATGCGACGCCGGCGATCAAGCAGCGTGATCGGCAGCAGCGGCGTGGCCGGGCCCGTGGGTGAGCGCGGCCGGTCACACGCTGACCATCACCGCCCTGGGCGACAAGGTCGGTGCAGAACCCGAACTTCTCCGGGCCCGAATGCGACGACCGCGCCGTACAACCAGAAGACCATCACGCGGCACTACGGCTTCGGCAGCACGGCCGGCACCGTCACGCTCGGTCGACGCAGCGACGGCGATCTGCGCACCCGCTGATCGGCACGTGCTGACGTGGAGCGACTACCACGATCACGGTGCACGGTACCCGCTCGACCTGCCGAACTGCCGCGCAGTCGACTGCGCCGCTACGCAACGGCGTGCCACACGCCGGACAGCCGACTACGTGCGGCGAGCTGGTCATCACCGCGGCCGAACGGCAAGCAGTCGATCGACGCGATCACGGTCACGGTCGGCGGCACGGCGCCGTGGATCGTCACGCCCAGCGGCGTGACGGCGCCGTCGGGCAAGTCGGTCCAGGACTACGGCGCGAACTTCGGCCGCATGGGTCCGAGCCCGCTCCAGACCGCGATCGACAACGCCACGCCGGGCGACCTGATCATCGTCGCGCCCGGGCACGTACCGCGAGAACCTGATCATGTGGAAGCCGGTGCGCCTGCAGGGCGTGGGCGCGGCCTCGGTCACCATCAACGCCGACGCGCATCCGGCGGGCAAGATGGACCAGTGGCGCCGGCAGGTGAACTGCCTGTTCGGCCTGACCTGGACGGCGTGCCGAACCCGAACAACGCGAGCCGTTCGACCCGAGCGGCAGCACGTACACCTGCCCGGCCGCGATGCACCATGCGCGTCGACCGCATCCCGTTCGAGGCCATCGTCGGCTGGGACGCCACCGGCAACGGCAACCTGGCGCAGGTGCTGCAGGAGCCGACGCTGATGGGCGCCTACGAAGGCGCCGGCATCACCGTGCTCGGCCGCGGCGTCAACGATCCCGGCCAACAGCACCGACTTCTGGGGCAGCAGCGCCGCCGGCGCCGGCGCGTTCCCGGACGGCAGCGTCTACCTGACGCAACGGCGCCACCGACTGCAGCACGCCAGCACGACGCGGCGTCGACGGCACGCGACTACGGCACCGGCAACTTCCAGTGCAACCCGTCGCGCATCGACGGCGTGTCGCATCATCAACAGCTCGCAGGGCGGCGGCGGCGTCTTCATGCACGGCTGGAACCACAACCTGGAGGTCGCCAACACCCGCATCTCCGGCAACCACGGCACGCTGACCGGCGGCATCAACCTCGGCAACGGCGAGACGCCGGCCGTCTTCATCAACGACGGCGCCGATCTGCGGCGCCGGCGTGACTGCCGCGCCGCCATGCCGTGCCCGCCGATGCCCGAACGGCGCACGCTGCGACCAACGCGGCGATCCCGTTCCAGTTCAACACGAACGTGCGCATCCACCACAACATGATCAACAACAACGCGTCGATCGGCGACGCGCTGTTCTCGGGCACGCCGTCAGGCGCGGGTGCGATCACGATCAGCGCCGGTGCGGACAACTACAGGATCGACCACAACTGGATCGCCGGCAACCTGAGCACCGGCGACGGCGGCGGCGTGCAGCACGCTGGGCGTGAGCTTCAACGGCACGCATCGCCAACAACTGGATCCTGTTCAACCAGACGCACCAATCCGACGCTGCCGACCAACGGCGGCGGCCTCGTCATCGCAGGCGCGCCAACGAGCCGACGCATGCTCAACGGCCCCGAGTGCGGCACGCACCACCGACCTCGACTGCCCGCCCGGACTCGGCGACGGCACCGGCCCCGGCCTGGTGATCGACGCCAACCTGATCCTCGGCAACAGCGCCGAGAGCGGCAGCGGCGGCGGCCTGCGCCTGCAGCAGGTCAACGGCACCGAGGTGGTGCACGTTCCCGCTGCTGAACCAGCCAGTGGTACGACGTGACCGTCACCAACAACATCATCGCCAACAACGTCGCGGGCTGGGACGGCGGCGGCGTGTCGCTGCAGGACGCGCTGAAGGTGAGCTTCGTCAACAACACCGTGGCGTCCAACGACACGACGGCCTCGGCCGGCGTCGCTGTTCAAGACGCTCGGCGCGATCAATGCGTCCTCGCCGCCGCCGGGCTGCGACGCCGACGACCGGACCCGAGCTTGCCGCAGAATCCGAGCTGTGCCTGGGTCACCAACGCGCCGCACGGCCCGCAGCCGGCCGGCCTGGTGACGATGGCGAACACGCCGAACCTGGTCGATGCGCTGCCGGCGTGACACCGTCCTGGGCGTGCAGCTGGCCTGCCCGGTGCTCGGATACGGCTACACGGGCACGTCGGGCGCCAACGGCGACTGCCAGGTAGCTGTCGAAGCCGGCGCATGGCGAACGACCTGTTCTGGCAGAACCGCTCGTTCAGCGTCGACATCATCGGCCCGGGCAGCGGCAACCAGAGTCGCAGCAGAACCTGATCGCGCTGACGCCGCTGCTGAACCAGACGGCGACGGGTGACTGCTCCACGGGCACCGTGTCGCTGCCGGGCACTTCTACTGGGACATCGGCCTGCGCACCGACGATGTCGCGAGCGGCGTGCATCAGCGACGACGGGCAACAAGCTGACGCTTGACCAACTCGATCCTGACCCAGGACTACCAGGGCGTGATCACGGCCAGCGCATCGAACAACGTCGCAGCGGCATCCCCGTCGTCGCACCGTACTGCAACGGCGCGCGCGTGCCGCCGGAGAACTGCGCCGCGCAGGCCGGACAGACCACCAGGCGAGCTGCAGGGGCTACAACACGCCGGTCGGCGCGTCGGAGACGACGAGCCTGACCCAGCTGTTCGTGTTCAACGGCATCCAGCCGACGGCGACGGTCGACGAAGGCCACAACTGGCTGAACCTGATCTACGGTCCGCTGACCCTGAGCCGGCCGACGGTTGCCGCAGCAACGCCGGCGAGAAGCTGGTCGGCAACGCGAGCGTCGGCCTGGCCGGCGGCGCGTACTCGATACCCGGCACCTCGCCAGCGGTCGGTGGCGGCCTGGCATCGGTGCCGCTGATCGGGCGCGTTGCACCGGACCACGACTACTTCGGCTCGGCGCGCGGCACTTCGGTCGACATCGGTGCGGTGCAGTTCGTCTCGGCAGCGACGCCGCCGCCACCGCCGCCGGCGATTCCGGCACTGACGCCGGCGTTGGACAACTTCAATCGCGCCAACGCGAACAACGCTCGGCGCACAAACTGGAGCCAACCCACGCTTCTCGGGCTCGCCGCGATCCGCATCAACACCAACCAGGCGAACGCCAACTCTGGCTGGCGCCGCCTACTGGAACGTCCCGACCGGCAGGATTCGGCGCCAAGCAGGCCGCGGCGTTCACGATCAGCAATGGCACCTTCGTGGGCGATGCGCTGGTGTTGAAGGCCACCGGTGGTACGGCCGCGATCCCAGGCACCTTCATCCGCGTCAGGATCGCGGCGGGCTCGGTCATCGTCGAGACGACGACGAACAGCGGTCTCGGCTACACGCCGACGAGGCACTCCGCTTGCTGCGACCTTCGCCAACGGCGACGCGCTGACGGCACTGGCCGACACCAGCGGATCGGTGTACGTGTGGAAGACGACCGGCGCGACGACGACCTATCTGGGCACCGCGGCGACGACGTTCACCGGCGCCGGTCGCATCGGGATGCAACTGCCGACCGGCGCGCGCGTCGACAACTTCGCCGGTGGCACCGTGCCCTGAGTCGACAGCCAACGCCATGCAGGAGCCGGCGCAAGTCGCCGGCCCTGCATGTCGAGCCAGCGGCAATGAACGGCAACTTGAAAACGCAGACGAATGAGCCGACACGAATCAACCACCTTGGCGCGGCGCCCCGATGCGGCGCGGCAGCGCTCGCGGCCGTGGCACGGCGGCCGCTACTTCGTGCGGGCGATGGTGGTCCTGGCGCTGCTGCCCCACCCTGTGTGGTCGGCGCAAGCAGCCGACATAGGCCCCGGGCCCGCCGCCACGACGACGCCGGCCAGCGACGCAGGCGCACGCGCGCACCGGGCGCAACGTTCGGGGCTCGCCAGCCGGGTGCAATTGATGACCAAGGAACTCGACCTCGATGTCCGGCAGCAGACCGAGCTGAAGACCATCCTCGAGGTGCAGCGCAGCGAAGTGGCCAGGGTCTGGAGCGACCCGTCGGTGCCCTCGGCCGTGCGCGTCGGCGCCACGCAGGCCATCGGCGAGAGAACGGCCGACCGCATCCGCGCGATGCTCAGCGACGAGCAGCGCAAGAAGTACATCCAGCCGCGCCAACACGAGGCGCCAGTCGGCGCGCCCGGCGGCGACGTGCAGACGTGGATGAGTGCCACGCAAGGCCAGGACTTGCCCGCCACCGCATCGGCGGCGGCTTCGACCACCGCGAAGGAGAACTGAAGTGCGCCGTGGCCATCCATCGGCTGCAGTCGCGTTGGCGGCACTGCTTGCGTGCGGCGTACTGCCGCCGGCGCAGGCTGCCGGCACCGCCGATACGGCCAAGCCCGCCGCCGCTGCGGCGTCGGCGCCAGCGGCAAGCCGCGTATCGCCATATGCACTGGCCGCCGCCCGTCATCACGCCGAGCAGGCCGCCAGCGGCATCCCGGTATCGCCGCTGACGATGCGACACCCGCACCACCCGGCCGGACACGCACCGCAATGATGAACAAGACATCCCTGCGCAATGCCGCCGTGCACGCGTCCTGCGTTGCCGCAGGCATTTGCATGGCCTGCGCCGCATGGGCGCAGACTGACACAACCGCCACCCCCACGGCCCAGCCGGTCACGACCGCCGTGGCGCCGACCGCGTCCGCAGCCAAGGGGGCCCAGGCGTCGACCCGCAAGCACTCGCCATTCCACCAGCAGCAGGTCACCGAGAAAGCGCAGAAGTACTACGCATCGAGTTGGGGCGTCGACAAGATGAAGGTGAGCTACACCTCGTCGGGCAACCTGATCCGCTTCAGCTACCGGGTGTCCGATGCCGAACGCGCCACGGCGCTCGCCAGCAAGGCCGACGCGCCGGTGATGGTGGGCCAACGCAGCCGCGCCGTGCTGCAGGTGCCGGTGATGGACAAGGTGGGCCCGCTGCGGCAGTCCGCAACGCCCAAGGCCGGGCAGGAGTACTGGATGGTGTTCTCCAACAAGGGCAATCTGGTCAAGCCCGGAGACCGCGTCAACGTGATGATTGGCCAGTTCCATGCCGACGGCCTGATGGTGGAGTGACCGCGACCGCGGCCACGCAACAGGAGCGACAACGATGAAACGAACAGTCTGGTCCATGGTGTTCTGCGCCGCATCGCTCGCCGCGTCCACCGCGTCGGCAGCCGACTTGAGCGCGACGCAGATCGTCGAGAAGAACATCGCCGCGCGCGGCGGGCTCGAGGCCTGGCGCGCCGTCAACACGCTGACGCTGTCGGGCGAGATGGATGCCGGCGGCAAGCAGGACATGAAGCTGCCGTTCGTGTTGAGCATGAAGCGCCCGCACAAGAGCCGCCTGGAGATCGCTTCGAGGAGCAGACGGCGGTGCAGATCTACGACGGCGTCAAGGGCTGGAAGCTCAGGCCCTTCCTCGGCCGCAACGAGGTCGAGCCCTACACCGCCGCCGAAGCCAAGTCGGCCGCCGCGACCGACGAGCTCGACGGCCCGCTGGTCGACTACGCACGCAAGGGCACGCGCATCGAGCTGGTCGGCATGGACAAGGTGGAGGGCAAGAACACCTACAAGCTCAAGCTGACGACGAAGGGCGGCGAGGCGCGCAACCTGTGGGTCGACGCGACGACCTTTCTCGAGGCGAAGATCGACGGCGAGCCGCGCAAGCTCGACGGCAAGCTGCACAAGGTGACCGTACTCTTTCGCGACTACAAGACCGTGGGTACGTTGAACCTGCCGCATACGCTGGAGACCGTGGTCGACGGCGTCAAGGGCAGCCACAAGATGACGATCCAGACCGTGGCCGTCAACCGCCCGCTCGACGACGCGCTGTTCGCCAAGCCGCGGGCCGCGCAGGCCAATGCCGCGCGGCCCAGTGAGCACGCGCGCCGATGATGCCGAGGAAGTGGATCGCGGGCTGGGTGCTGGCGGCGTTCGCCGCGTCGGCCGCGCTCGCGCAGGCGGCGCCAACCATCACCGCGGCCGAGATCGTCGAGAAGAACGCCGCGGCACGCGGCGGTGTCGAGGCGTGGCGCAAGATCCAGACGATGGCCTGGGCCGGGCACGTCGAAAGCGCCAATGCGCCGGGGCGCGACATGCCTTTCGTGCTCGAGCAGAAGCGCCCGAACAGCACGCGCTTCGAGTTGATGGCGGACGGCCAGAAGTCGGTGCGCGTCTACGACGGCAGCGGCGGCTGGAAGCTGCGGCCGAAGCCACCACCGGCGGACCCGAGACGCTGCCTACTCGGAGGACGAGTTGAAGTTCGCGCACGGCGCGCAGGTGATCGACGGCCCGCTGATGGACTACGTCGCCAAGGGCGCCGCCATCAGCTTCGGCGGCTTCGCCATGGTCGAGAACCGGCGGGCCTACATCGTCGACGTGCAGGCTGCCCTCGGGCGGCAAGCATCGCGTGTGGGTCGACGCCGAGACCTTCCTCGAAGTCCGGCACGAGCGGCAGATGCGCGAAATCGGCGGCCAGCTCGGCACGGTGACCGTGATCTTCCGCGACTACCACGACTTCGAGGGCTGCAGATCCCGACGACGATCGAAACGGGACCCGCCGCGGGCGGGGCGCCGAACAAGCTGGTGATCGAACGCGTCGCGCTCAATCCGCAGCTCGACGACCGCATGTTCGTCATGCCAGTCCAAGTGTCGGCAAGACGCAGGGGTGTCACGGTCGACACGCGCGGCGCGGCGGCGGCCGCACCCAGACCGGCGCCACAGTGATCTCACGCCACACGCTCGGCGCCTGGGCGGCGTTCGCGGCGCTGCTGTGGGCCTCGGTGGCGCAGAGCGCCGCGACCGCCGGCGACGCGGGCGAGACCATCTACCGACACGGCGTGGTCACATCGGGCGCGCCGCTCGTGGCCCGACGCGATGGCGGCACGCAACTGACGGGCGCGGCGGCCGCGTGCGTCAACTGCCACCAGCGCAGCGGCTTTGGCGTCACGGAGGGGCGCAGCACCGTGCCGCCGATCACCGGCCGCTACCTCTTCCGCCAGGCACCCAAGGACGACCAGGACCGCGACCTGCCGTACGTCGAGGGCATGCGCAGCGACCGCGAACCCTACACCGACGCGACGCTGGCGCGCGCGATTCGCGAGGGCGTCAATGCGGAGGGCAAGCCGCTCAGCTACCTGATGCCGAACTACCGACTCAGCGACGCCGACATGGCCGCGCTCATCGCCTACCTGAAGGGCCTCGACCGCCGCCGCGTGCCCGGCGTCACGGACACGTCGCTGCACTTCGCCACCATCATCACGCCGGATGCCGACCCGGTGAAGCGCCGCGGCATGCTCGACGTGATCGAACAAGTTCTTCATCGACCGCAACAGCGCGCCAGATGGTGCCGACGCCGCGCTGCAGTCTTCGGGCAAGACGGCGTACAGCAAGTCGATGTTCATGGTCCACCGGCGCTGGGAGTTGCACGTGTGGGAGCTGACCGGGCCGGAGTCGACCTGGCAGCAGCAACTCGAGCAGCATCTCGCCCGCGAGCCGGTGTTCGCGGTCTTGTCGGGGCTCGGCGGCAGGAACTGGGCGCCGGTGCATGCCTTCTGCGAGCAGCGAGCCGTGCCCTGCCTGTTTCCGAACGTCGAGGTGCCGATCGACAACGCGGGCGACTTCTACTCGGTGTACTTCTCCAAGGGCGTGCTGCTCGAGGCCGAGCTGATCGCCAACGCGCTGGCCCACGTGGAGGGCGGCACGGCACCGACGACGGTGTGGCAGGTCTACCGCGCCGGCGACATCGGCGAGGCCGCCGCCGCGCGCTCGGCCGCGGCGCTCGAGGCGCAGCGGCGTGGCGGTGTCGAGCCACGTCGTGGCGGCCGGCGCCGCAGGTACGGGGCTGGCCGAGGCCTGCACGGCGCCGCGCAGCGCGGATGCGCTCGTGCTCTGGCTGCGCCCGGCCGATCTCGCCGCGCTCGGCAGCGAAACGCCGGCGCCGGGCCGCGTGTATCGTGTCGGGCCTGATGGGCGGGCTCGAGCACGCGCCGCTGCCGCCGGGCTGGCGCGGCCGCACGCACCTGGCCTATCCGTTCGACCTGCCGGAGCGCCGCCGCGTGCGCGTCGACTTCGCGCTCGGCTGGTTCAGGATCCGCCAGATTCCGGTCGTGGCCGAGCAGGTGCAGGCCGACACCTACCTGGCCTGCGGGCTGGTCTCGGAGACCCTGAAGCACATGGTCGACAACTTCGTGCGCGACTATCTTGTCGAGCGCGTCGAGGACATGCTCGAGCACCGCATCGTCACCGGCTACTACCCGCACCTGGCGCTGGCCACCGGCCAGCGCTTCGCATCCAAGGGCGGCTACCTGGTGCACTGGGCGGAGCGCACCGGCACGCGGGTCGTCGCCGACGGCGACTGGACGGTGCCCTGATCGCGCGCCGCAGGCTACTGCTTCGCCGTGACCGTGCCGCGGTACTCGCGCACCAGTTCGTCCGGGTTGGCGAAGCCGTCGATGCGCACCCAGCTCTTGCTCCTGGCGTGGCGGATCAGCGTCAGCGGTTCGTGCGCCATCTTGTCGATGCGGTAGGTGTCGAAAGCACGTTGCACGGTCTTGATGTCCTCCAGCCGGCCGGTCAGCATGCGCCAGCGCGGGTTCGCGCCCATCGTCTTGGCGTAGGACTTGAGCTGCGCCGGCGTGTCGTTCTCCGGGTCGATCGAGATCGAGATCATGCGCAGGTCCTTGGCCTGCGCGCCGAGCCGCGACGGCACATCGGCGAAGACCTTGACCATCACCGGGCAGATCGTGCTGCAGGTGGTGAAGATGAAGTTCAACATCACCGGGTCGTCGGAGGCGAGCAGGTCGCGCAGCCGCACCGGCCGGGCGTCGGCATCGACGAGCACCACGTCGGGTACGGTGTACGAACGCACCGAGCGCTGATAGTCGTTGCCGCCGGGCCAGACGGCCGCGTGCTCCTTGGCGTCGTGGGCAAAGCCGGCAACTGGCCAACTTGCTGCGCCGGCGGCAACGAAGGCGGCCGCCAGCATGCGGAGCAGAAGCTTCATTTTCGTGCTCATGGCAATCCCTTCAATTCCACTGCTACGGAACGATCCAGTCAGAAACCAGTTTCAGCTGACGGTCGTCTGCGCCACCGACCTGGACAATGTAGCTACCCTTCGAGGCATAGCGCTGCCCTGGCCCGAGGCTCATGTGCGGGTAGATCGACAGCTCGTTGGCAGTGCCCAAGCGATGTTCGAGCCGCTCGACCACGAACTCGCGCGAATAGGTGTCGATGCTGTGCGACACCGCCATGCCGGTGACCGTCGCCGCCAGGTACGCGTTCATCTGCAGCTTGTCGTCAGTGAGCGTGATGCCCTTGCTGCGCAACCATTGCCTGGCTACAGCGAGCCGCGCGTCGCTCACCGCGGGCAGGTCCTGCGGGTAGACCAGCCGTACCCGGCCACTGCCGTCGGCCGCAAGGCCGGTTCGCGTGCCGGGGTTGAGGCTCGACGAAAGGTAGATGGCCTTGACCTGCGAGCTGGGTGCCGTCAGCGCCTGCGCATGCACCATGTCCTTCGGCGGAAGCCAGAGCACCAGCGTCGCGCGCGCCGACTGCTCGGCCAGCCGCTGCCAGAACGTCGCGTCAGGTGGGGCGTCCACCCGGCGATCCACTGGGGCCGTGCCCGAGGCGGTCGTCCACGCTTTACGGAAGGCCCCAGCACCCGCGACACTCGCCTCGTCGTGACCAAACACCTGCAGCACCGGGCCGTGCTCACCCTCACCCTGCAGGAACTTGGCCAACGCCTGCGCCTCCAGCGCCATGCCCTTGGAGAAGTACACGGTGTAGAAGTCGCGATCGGCCAGCACTGGCACATCCGCCTGCGGCAAGATGCACGGCACCTCGAAGCGCTCGCTGAATTCGTGGATCGGGCGCCAGCTCGCGTTACCCAGCCCGCTTACCAGTGCGAACACCGGCTGCTGCTTGTCGTAGGCCTCGAGTTGGCGGCCCCAGGTGTCGCTGGCACCGGTCAGGTCCCAGACATGCAGCACCCACTCGCGGTAGGTGCGCTGCAGCCGCACGATGCCCGCCTCTTCGCGCCGCACCTCCTTGCGAAAGCCCAGGTTGCGGTCCTGGATGAAGGCCTGCAAGACCTCGAGCAGCGCGCGGCGCTGCGCCGGGTCGACACCAGGCTGAATTACAGTGGCGAAGTGCACCGTGTCTTCGGTGACGCCGGGTGAGGTTTGCGCCGACAGCGTCTTCAGGTAGGCGCTGAGCGATTCAAGCGCGGCCGGCTCGAGCGCGTAGCGCGGCATCGATGTACTCATGCTGCGCCCGTTCACGTCGACCCCATTGCGAATCGCCCGCGCCAGCGTTGCCTCGTCGTAAGTGGGCCGCTGGCGGCCGCCGGCAAACGCGGCCGTCCGTGCGGCGCGCAGTACGTCTGCTTTGGTGCGCGCCGCTTCGGCCCCCGCGTGGCCCGTGTGTGCGCTCGCGCTCGCCGAAGTGGCCACGCCCACCGGCGCCGTCGGCGCGACCCGGCTGCCGAACAGCGCGGGGCCGGTGATGGAACGCACCTCGATCGGGCCCTCGCTGGAGCCGTAGCCGCTGCGGCGATGACAGGTGGCACAGGCAGCCTGCGTACCGCTCAGCGTCACACCTGCCGGGCCCAGCCCCTGCAGCGGCTGTCCGGACGGCAGGATGCCATCACGGTAGACGCGCTGCCCAATTGCCAGTGCATCGGCGCCCATCAGGCCCGAACCCTGTGCCCACACAAGCTGCGGCAGCGTGGCCAGACTCATCAGTAGAGCCGTAGTCAAGCGACCCATGTGCAATTGCGAAGTCCGCACGCCAGGCGCTGCAATGCTCCCGCGGCACAGCATGGGTAGCTCACTGCTGCCCGCCCGTTGCCGACGCGGCGGCGCCTGAGCTCGACCCGCTGGCACGGTCAGCATTGCCACCGATTGCTGGCGCGCGGTAGGCTGCCGCGGCGCTGACTGCCGCGAACGCATCCACACGGCCGTGGCCAGCGCGCGGGTCGCGCCCTTTGCCTGTCGGGTCGAAAGCCGTCTTCTGCAACAGTTCCGTGGCCACCGCGGGCGTGAGCTCGGGGTTTGCGGCAAACATCAGCGCCGCGACGCCCGCAACCACGGCGCTTGCTATGGAGGTCCCGGATTCGCCGAGGTACAAGCCGTACATCGTGGTGGTGGGAATGTTCTCACCGGGCGCCGAAAGGTCGACGAATGCGCCAGCCGTGGCGGACGGCGAGACGCGGTCGCTCTCATCGGTCGAGGAGACCGAGAGAATGAACGGGGTCTCTGGCGCCGGGTCCTTGCAGTTGCAATTGCCCGAAGGGGCTACCACCAACGCGCCATGGTTGTAGGCGTACTCCGCGGCAGTGCGTATGGCTGCATTCTTGACCACGCCCTCCATGCTGATGTTCACCACGCGGGCCCCGTGGTCGACAGCCCAGACGATTCCTGCGGCGATGCTCGCCGAGGTCGCTCGCCCTTTGCGGTCGGTGACTCGGATTGGCATGATGGGCGACTGCCAGGCCACGCCCGCGATACCCACGCCGTTATTGCCCCGCGCACCAGCCACGCCTGCCATCTTCGTGCCATGGCCGTATTGGTCGGCGGTGTTGCCGGACTTGTCGAAGGTGTTGGTTCCCGTGACCAACTTGCCTGCGAGGTCGGGATGACGGGGATCCACGCCGCTGTCGAGAATGGCAATCACCACACCGGCGGCACCTTGGGTCAGGTCCCAGGCCTGGGGTGCGTTGATACGTGACAGGTGCCACTGGCTCGCGAACTGCGGGTCGTTGGGCAGCAGGGCTGGCTCGAAGGTGTCGTTCGCCGCGGCGCTGCCTACCAACACGGCGGCGATGCCGAGGGCCACAGCGGTCGCGCGCAAGGACACGGCCGACAAACAGAACCGCGCAGCGGTGCAATGTGAGTAGAGCGTCACTGCGCCCCCGGTCACTGCGCCTTGACCGGGCCCAGGCGCGCGTCGCCCATGGCCACCGTCACATCGGCGCCGGGCTTGATGGCGCCACGCAGGTTCGGGTACAGGATGTAGAAGATCTGACCCTGGCCGAATTTGGCGCCCTTCAGCGCATGGTGCGGCGGCATCAGCGGTGGGTTGTCGCCAGAGATCAGCATCGGTGCATGGGCCGCATTGCCCAGCAGCGCTCTCGCCTTGGCCGCATCGAGCACCTTGAAGCGCACGTCGACCAGTCCGCCGGCGGCGGTCAGGCCAACGTGTGCGATCTGGATGCCGTATTGGGTCTCGAGCGCGCTGGGTTCCGGCAGCGGGGGCAGCGGCTTGGCGGCCTGCGCTGGCGCAGCCATCGGCCGGTTGCGACGTGGCAGCGACCACTTGCGGCGTGCTTCCTGTCGGCGGAGACGCATCGGTCACCGCGCCCCCCTGCGTTGCGCACCCGCCCACGATCAACGGCAGCGCGACTGCGGCGAACGCCCATCTCGAACAGACCGTTCTTCATGGCTGCCTCTCCTTGTTTCAACTGATCGAGCGCGTTGGCTTCGACACTCTGGATTGTCCTCGTACGCGGGCACGGAGCCTCGACAAAATGCCCCCGAAATGGGGGCGTGTGGCAGTCACAGTGCGCGCGGCCGTGTCTAGTTCACGGTGATGGTCACCGTCGCAGGGGGAGACGTCACTCCATCGAGAGTCTCCGTGTAGGTGAACGTGTAGGTGCCCTGCTTCGCCAGCGATTTGCGCAGCGTTAGTTGCCGCCGGTCGCCGGCAGCGTCACATGGAACTTGCCGTTGGTGCAGATCGTGCTGCCACCGACAGCCGGGGACGCGGCTGTGTTCCCGCCAGCGCCGCGGGCCGGCACCAGGTCGTGCGATCGCTGTACCGGTCCGCTGACCAGTCCGACTGGCGCAGACGCGAGTGCCGTATGCCGTTCGTCGGGAAGTCGTTGACCCGCAGACTGTCGCGTTGCTGTTGTAGCTCTGGGTCTGGACGCCGTTCGTCCGGTGGCGGCAAACGTGCTTCGCATCGGCCACCGCCTGCACCACATCCAGCGTCGCAATCTGAACACCTGTACCCGTACCGCCGGCACTCCAGTTGCCGGCCGCATCGCGGATCCGCACGCGCACGGTGTATGTACCCGCCGCGAGCCCGCTCGTGTCGACGGTGGCCGTCGGGCCGGTGAAGGCGGTGCCCGTACCGACAGCGATGTTCGCTGTGCCGATCCACCACTCGCCGCCGGCGACGCCGCTGCCGCCGGTATCCGCCGCGCCGGTGGGCGTCGCGTTGACCGACGCGGTCCCGGGCAGGATCGCCGTCGGACTCAGCGTGAGGCCGGTGAACGTCGGCGCGCTCCGGTCGATGGTGAAGATCGGGCCGGTGACCGGAAGTCCAAGCAAGGTGTTGCCGGCCGCATCGATGACCGTGGCAGTGGTGGGCATGTTGACGCCCAGGGTTCCATTGCCGGTGCCCGTCGTGACGGTTACGGTATATGCGCTACCGCTGCCCGCGAGGGTGAGCGTCGTGGTGCCCCGCAAGGGTCTCGACCAACTGGAAGTCGTTCGTCGCGACGCCGGTCACTGGCTCGGAGAACGTCACGCTGAATTGCACCGGCGACCCGTTGGTGAACTGCGAACCGACGCGCGTGATGCTCACCGTCGGCCGCGTCTTGTCGATCGTGAAGACCTGCCCCGTCGAGAACGGCAGCGGAGCCACCGGGTTGCCGGCGGGATCCGCGACCCCGGTGGAGGACGTCATGTTCAGGCGCAACGTGCCGTCGCCGCTGCCCGTGTTGACTGTCACCGTCCGCGTCGCGCCAGTACCCGTAACGCCTGTGATCGAGGCACCGGACAACGTGCCGGTCGTGGTCAGGCCGAAGTTGGCGCTGCCTCCACCGGTAACGCTCTCGGAGAAGGTCACCAGGAACTGCACACTGACCACATTGGTCGTCGCAGCGGCTGTACCGGAGCGGTTGATCGTAATCACCGTCGGCACCGTGCGGTCGATCTGCAGCGTGGCACTGGCCGTGTTGGCACTCCAGTTACCAGAAGCATCACGGATACGGGCGCCGATCGTATGGGTCCCGTTGGTCAGCGCAACAATCGAAATGCTCGGTGCCATGCCGGTAAAGGCGGTCCCGCCGCCAGGTGCCGGCGCGGCCGTGTCGATCCAGTACTCGCCACCGAAGAGACCGGAGGCCGGGCCCCCGACCGAGGTGTCGGCAGCACCATTGACTGTCAGCGTAACGTTGGGGCCGCTGGCAGCATTGATGACGGTCGACGACAGGGTAACGCCGGTGAACGTCGGCGCTGTCCTGTCGATCAGGATGCCGACAGACGCCGTCGCGCCCCAATTGCCCAATGCATCTTTCCCGCGCACAGTGATCGTGTGGTTGCCCACACTTAACGCATTGATGTCTGCGAACGGAATGTCGGCATACCCGGTCTCGGTAGCGCTATTCCAGGCACCGTCGCTCGAGACAAAGGGGAATCCTCGGACGGTTGTGGCGGGGTTCGAATCGATGAACCCCTCCGCGCCACCAATGATTGTTCCAGTGATGGTCATCGTTGCCGTAATACGCACAACGGGCTGGCTCGCGTTCAGCGGCAGCGCGCCGATCGCGTTCAGCGGCGGCGGGCCGATATTGAGAATCGGCGAGACGACGAGACCTGCCGTGACAGGACCACCACCCGCGGAAACATTGAGCGTGATCGTCGCAACGCCACCCCAATTGCCCAAAGCATCTTTGCTGCGGACGGAGATAACGGTGCCCGTAATGAACCCGCCAACAGGGGGCGCGATCGTCTTGTCGAGGCTGGCAACCGGAGCAGCGACGTTGACGGTCACCGGAACTCCGGTCCCGGGCGCGCCGACGGCCCCGAGGAAGTATTCCGCAGCAGTGACGTTCGATCCGCCGGTGGTCGTGTCATTGGCGGTGCCATGCAGGGCCACGGACACGGACCCGCTGCTCGGATTGGGGGTCAGCGTCAGCGCGGAAGTGATTGGTCCTGTCGTGTCGACAGCAAACGTCACTGACCTGGGGGCACCCCATGTGCCATTGCTATCCTGGCCGCGGACGAATACCGTGTGGCTACCACTGGGTTGTTGCGCGATGGTCGCACTCGCGTTCACCGACGCCGCACCAAAACTGCCTGTCATAGTCGTGTGCGCGCCGCCAGCGTCGATCCAGTACTCGGCCGCTTGCATCATCCCGGCGCTGGCCGCGATCGTTGCCGACAAGTTGTTCCCAACCAACGACAGCGCGGTGACGACCGGGCCTGCGCTCGCGGCAGTGCCTCCCGTCGTGACAAAGGTCAGCATGCCGCCGAAGCCAGCCGCATTGCTGTTGCGCAGCTCCAGGCTGGCGTCGTAGACGGCGAACTTGCTCGCCGGGTCGTTGCGGCCGGAATCGTGACGATGGCGTCGCCGGTCTGCCCCGGAGCGAGCGTTTCCGCCGCCACGTTGTGGTTCAGCGTCGGCAGCGGGCTGCCGTCCTTGGCCACGAAGACCTGGCGCAGGCCGAGCACCGCCATCGAGTGATGCTTGGCGCCGGCATTCACGTAGCGCAGCAGTACCTTGTTGCCGGCTGCGCTGGCAATCGGGGCCGTGTTCGGATAGGGCTTGCCGTTGATCAGGAAGTATCTTGGCGCGTAGTTGCGCATGTCGAAGGCGGCTGGATTCGCACTGTTGTTCAGCGCGGGATCGATCTCGCTGAGAACCAGCATCGCGTCGCTGTTGAACGCGGTGGCCGCATCGTCGTAGGCATGGCGGCCAAGGTAACGATGGCCTGTGTTCCGTCGACATCTGCAACGCCGCTCATCGTGAAGGACACGCCCGGTGTGACCGCGGTAATGGTTGCACCGACGGGGATGCCGACGCCGCTGACCGGGGCTCCGAGGTCACTTGCCAGAATGGCCGTGTCAGACGACGATCGGCTGATCCACTTGTGACGAGTAGCCGACATCAGTCCTGATGCGGCCGGGCCGGCCGCACGATCAGTGCGCCGTACAGACCCATCGCCGTCTGGTGCTCGGCATTGAGCAGCGGTGCTGCTTCGTACAGGAACGTGCCGGGCTTGCTGGCCGTGAACGTGTAGGTCTTCGTTCCGGCGCCTGCCGCATGCGCCGGTCGTGTCCGGCACCATGGCCTGCCCCTGGAAGAGCAGACCCGTCGCGGTAGGCAAGCTGTTCTCCAGATTCACCGTCACGACATCGCCCACGGTCACGTCGATGACCGGGCCGCCGGGCGCGACGACAGCTGCACTGCCCGAACAGGGTCCCGCCACATAGCCGTAGACAGCGACGTTGATGGCACTGGGAAGTGCGGGCATGGTGACACTGCCCGCCTTGGCGCACAAGTTCACCGTGACCGGCGCCGCCAGCGCCGCGCCGCTGCCCGCGAGCAGCATCGCCGCCAGGGCACCCTTCAGCCGTGCGCCCCACATCGATTTGATTCGCAACGTGTTCAACATGTTGATCTCCTGGATTCCTGCGGTGTCAATCGAGTTACGGGCAGTTGTTCGGCAGCGGCGGGTCGACGCGCACGTAGGTAATCGGCCCGGTCATGTTCACGCCCCAGGAGGTGATCTGGTACAGCGCGTGGTTGTGCGAAATGATGTAGTACGCGCCGCACTCGTTGAGCGTCGACGCGCCGGGCGGCAACGGTGCCGGTCTGCGCCCAGATACGGGCTGCCGCTGTAGAACATGCCGAATTCCTGGTTGTTCACCTGCGGAATGACCACCGGCACCGGGTTGGCCTCGGAGTAGTTTTCGGCGTCGTGCCACTTGAAGAGCACGTCCCAGGTCTGGCCGGGGCCGATGTTGATCGCGAACTTCTCGAACGAGAGGTCCTGGCCCGTCGGCCCTTCGAGCGCGTGGCCGTCGCGGCCGATCACCAGGCCGTTGTTGCCGTGCGGGTGGTAGGGGAACTCCTCGCTGCCCACGTTGAGGTAGTGGATCGCGCCCGGGGTACGGATGCTTGATCGCGTCATACGGGTGGATGCGAGCCAGCGCGCCATAGGGCTGGTCGGGCAGGAAAGGCGAGAAGTTGTCGGAGATCGAATCCGGGAAGCCGCGGCCGTTGATCAGCCAGTAGCGCACCTTGTAGTTGTTCATGTTGAAGGGCGTCCCGCCTTCGACCGCCTGGTGCTGGTACGGGTCGATTTCCGACAGCAGCACCATGAATTCTTCCGACCAGCTGCCTGCGCCCGGATCACCGCCACCGTGTACCGGCTGTCGGCGCGGTTGTAGACGAAATTGGCGCCCATGCGTCGGCCGCACGATCAGCGCACCGAACAGGCCCATGCGCACCTGCTTCTGCGGCTCCGTGCCGCTCTCGTAGATGTAGCTGCCTGGCTTGGAGGCCACGAAGCTGTAGGTGACGCTGCCGCCGCTTGCCGGCGCGACATTGGTCAGCGAGGTGAGCGTCGCGCCATCGAACTGCGGCTGCGCCGGCACGCCGTTGGCCAGCACGTTCTCCTGCCCAGGGAACATGATCGACACGGCCTTGGGCAGCGTAGTTGTTGAGAATCACCGTGACGGTGTCGCCCTGGTTGACGCACAGCACCGGGCCCGGGTGCTGGAAGGCGCCGCCGCCCATCGCGTAGCCCCACATGTACATGGTGTTGCCGTCAGGCAACTGGATGTAGCCGTCGGTGGCATCCAGCGTGAACGTCGGGTTCGGGCTGGCGCTCGTCGTGCATGCGACGCCGATCGCCTGGGCGCTGTGCGCAGCCGCTGACAGCGCCAGCAGCGCGAGGCCCGATGTCAGCAGGGCCAGACCCAGCCTGAAGGCCTTGCCGCGCCGGATTCGCTTGGAAGATGATGCTTGCATGGTGAGTCTCTCCTCGCGGATCGTGCGGGTGGCGGGCTAGGTGTTCGGGAGCGGTCTGTGCCGGCAACGTGCCGGCCGGATAGACACGCACCTCGGTCCGCCGGCCGCCGCCGCCGTCAGGTTGTTCGACCGTTCGTAGGCGCGGTCGTAGAGGACGTAGATGTCGTAGGCCCCGATCCACCCGAGTGCGGCGGCGCCGTGAAGATCGCGTCGATGCTCTCGCCGGCGCCGAACGAAACGGTGCTGGCCTCGTAGCTGGTATCGGTGCCGTCGCGGCCCATCATCGGCGTGGCGTCCTTGCCGACCACTTTCATCTTGATGCCGGCCAGCGTCATCGCCGACTCGCGGAAGCCGAGGTTGGCAAAGCGCAGCAGCACGCGCTCGCCGGCGTTGCAGGTCACCAGTGCCGACAGCGGCTGGTATTGAAGTGTCGGGCCGTGCCGGCCGGCGCAATCGAGGTCGCCAGTGGCATCGGTCGCACCGGAGTTGAACGGATCGATCGATCCGATTGGGTGCCAGCGTATCGGGGTAGACGCGCCCATTGAGCAGAGCAGAAGTCAGCCCGGTAGTCGCTCCACTCCGGCAACTGGATGTGCGCGTCGGCCCAATGCGAATCGCCCCACACTTCGGAGAGCTGCATGCAGAACTCGCGGTCGTAGGCGGTCGAGCCGTCTACGCCGTCGTTGTAGGCATAGCCGAGCGGCGCGTGGACGCCCGCCGTTGTAGCGCGCAATGGGTGCACCAGCGTGGATTGCCGTACTTGTTCTGCAGCGGCCGCACGAAGCACCGGCCCGTTCATGCCCATGTGGACGTGCTCGACGTCCTCCACGTGGCAGTGGAACATGTAGGTGCCGGGATCGCGCGGCCGGTAGATGTACTGGAAGATCCGCCCGGTGGTCACTGCGACCGAGCCGGTCGGCTCGCCGTCGAAGAAGGGGATGACGTTGCGGAAGCCGTGCCAGTGGATCGTGTGCGCGTCGAACAGATCGGGGCGCAGCGCCAGGCCCAGGTTGGTGAGCTGCATCCGGAAGTCCTTGGGCGCGGCTGGATCGAACTGGTCGACCCAGAACATCGGCGCGGTGTGCTGCGCCTTGTTCTTCTGGTCCGCGCGCTGCGCATCAGTGAGCCCGGTGACGTTGCGGAAGCCGAAGATGTAGGTGTGGTGAGCCGCGGGTCATCAACGCGGGCGCAAGGTCGTCCGGATGGGTCTTCACCCCACCGAGCGACGCTGAATAGATGGCTGGACTCGCGGGCAGACTGATCCAGCCGTCCGTTCCGGCGTAGAACAAGTCTGGCGGCGGGAAACCGTCTGGGCGTAGGCCTCGGACATCCCCACCGGCCTCAGCAGCTTCTTGAACGGATTGGGCAGCACGCCCATCCCCGCGGCCGCGACGGTGGCGCCACCGGCCATCTTGAAGAAGCGGCGGCGGCTCAGTGACTTGTCTGGCGAACGCTTGTGGTCATCTCAAATCTCCTGTTGGGTTCCTGAGGCGGGGCGGGTGTTGCCACCCGCCCCCCTGCGTTCCGTTCTTAGGGCAACGTGCCGCCGCTGAAGTTGTCGACCGTGCCGGTCACGAGCAGCTGCATGCCGATCGCGGCCGGTGCCGGCAAAGGTAGCTACAGCCGTGCTGTGCCCCACATAGGTGGTGACGTTTGCGGCGGTCGTCGTCCACACATCCACCGAACCATCGGCATTCGCCACCGCGCTCAATGTGTCGCCGGCCGCCAGACCGACTGTGAACGTACCGCGCGTGGTGAACGAGCCGCCACTGTTGGTCGTGCTCTCCACGACGATCTGTGTGCCGGTGTAGCGCACACGGATGTAGCTCGCGGGCGCGTTCCCGGTTCCGCCACTGGCCTTCAGTACCAGACGCGTTCCGGCGGGCGTGCTCGCGATGGTGAAGGCAGCGCCCTGCTTCGGCCCGAAGACGTTGGAGGTACCGTTCCACATCGCCGTGCCTGCCAAGCAATTGCCGAGCAGCGCGCAGTTCGCTGCGTTGCCATTGAGGCGAATGACAGTGAACCCGGTTGT
>CAVZYL010000027.1:0-63822 GCA_963779435.1 uncultured beta proteobacterium
GGCCGCCGGCCTGATGTGGGGCCTGGTATTCGTCGCCCCATTGCTGCTGCCGAGTTACGCGGCGGTGTTGCTGTCGTGTGCGCGCTACCTGGCCTTCGGGCTGATTGCCCTGCCGCTGGGCTGGCTCGACCGCGCGCGCATCAGCGAACTGACGCGTGCGGACTGGCGCGAAGCCTTCAAGCTGAGCGCGATAGGCAACCTGCTTTACTACCTGTGCCTGGCCGCGGCGATTCAGCGCGCCGGTGGGCCACTGCCGACCATGATCATCGGCACCTTGCCGGTCGTGATTGCCGTGACCTCGAACCTGCGTGACGCGAAACGTGACGGCCGTCTGCCGTGGCTGCGGTTGTTGCCGTCCTTGCTGCTGATCGCGGCCGGCATCGGCTGCGTCAACCAGGCCGAGATCGCCGCGTTGCGCGCCGACACCGACTTCGTGCGCTACGCCAGCGGCGCCTTGCTGGCGATCGGCGCCGTGGCCTGCTGGACCTGGTACCCGATCCGCAACGCCGACTGGTTGCGCGCCCATGCCGAGCGCAGCCCGCGCGCCTGGGCCACGGCGCAGGGCTTGGCGACCTTGCCGTTGGCCGCGGCGGGCTTCACCCTGTTCTGGGCCTGGAGCGCTGCCAGCGGCAACGACTTCACGATGCCGCTCGGCCCCACGCCGGTGCTGTTCGTCGGTCTGATGTTCGCCATCGGCCTGTTGGCGTCTTGGCTCGGCACCCTGTGCTGGAACGAGGCCAGCCAGCGCCTGCCGACTTCGCTGGTCGGTCAGTTGATCGTGTTCGAGACCCTGGCCGCCTTGGCTTACGCCTTCGTGCTGCGCGGTGCGGTACCGGGTCTGGTGACGCTGACTGGCGTCGCGCTGCTGGTGGCCGGCGTGCTGTGGGCCTTGCGCGTGCGACCCGAGCCGATCGCGGCCCAGGGTCACGCCGGCTGAGCCAGGACCTGTTGCGTGAACAGGCCCTAGAAACGCACCTGCATGCCGAGGCCGAACATGTCGCGGCCGCGTGGGTTGTCGCTCTCGCTACGCAGGCCGGACACGGGCGCCACCTGCCAGCGCAGGCCATTGTCCGGCGCGGCGGTGATGTCGGCCATTCGCAGGCCTTGTGCACGCGGCGTGCCGCTGACGAAGATCGGCTCGGCGGCGTTGCGCAGCGAACGCAGCGCAGCGTCGGCAAGGCGTGAGATCGTCGCTGCGGTCGGAGCGCCCGCGCTCTCGCTGGCGTTGGTGGCCGCGGCGCTATCGTGCGTCTGTGCCTGCGATGGATGGGTCGCCAGGATCAACGCAATTCCGAACAAGCTGCCGAGCAGGCTGGCAATCGCGGCACGCATCGGCAATGAGACGGGTTGGTCGAACAAGGCGCTCTCCTTGTGGCGGTGGCGAAGGCCTGATCTGCTTCGCTGGTGCCCATCTTCGACAATTGGCCTGTGTTGCGCACACACGTAACGCGCGCAAGCGGGGGCGCCGTGAACGATGCACGTGCGCGGTCGTAACGGCTGGTTTTCGGCCCGCGGGCGGCGGCCCGATGCGTGGCCGATTGCACACCGCCACGTCAGGCGCGCTGCGCGTTTCCCCGCCCGGGGCGGCGCCCAGGTCCTGGCTACAGTAGACGTCTCAGACGCCGCAGGAGACCGCCATGACCGATAACCGCCGCCGCATGTTGCTGGCCACCGGTGCCGCCCTTTCGGGCGGCACGCTCGCGGGCTGTGGCACCGTCTCCGGTGCGACGGCGGACAAGCAGAGCGCGCCGCAGACGCCGTTCAGCGTGGCGTCGGTCACGATCCCGATCGCGGGCAGCAAGATGGCCTTCCCGGTGCGCCGCATCTACTGCATCGGCCGCAATTACGCCGCCCATGCCCGCGAAATGGGCTCGGACCCGACGCGCGAGCCACCGTTCTTCTTCCAGAAGCCCACCGATGCGATCCAGCACGTGGTGCCCGGCAGCGTGGCCGATCATCCGTACCCGACCTTGACCAAGAACTACCACTACGAGGTCGAGTTGGTGGTGGCGCTGGACAAGGGTGGACGCAACATCGCGATCGAGCGCGCGCTGGAGCATGTCTACGGCTACACCCTGGGCCTGGACATGACACGACGCGACCTGCAGCGCGCCATGGGCGACGAGAAGAAGCCCTGGGAGATCGGCAAGAGCTTCGACAAGAGCGCGCCGATCGGCGAGATCCACCCGGTCGAGAAGGTCGGTGGCCACTTCAGCGACGGCGCGATCTGGCTCAAGGTCAATGGCACGATCAAGCAGAACGCCACGCTGCGCCACATGATCTGGTCGGTGGCCGAGCAGATCAGCAAGTTGTCGGAGGCCTTCGAGCTGATGCCCGGCGACATCATCTACTGCGGCACGCCGGAAAACGTCGGCCCGGTGGTGCGTGGCGACGTGATCGAGATCCACATCGACCGTCTGCCCAACCTGAGCGTGAAGATCGTCTGACGCGGTCCTTTCAATCGCCGGCCAAGGCGTCGTCGAGCACCTCGACCCAGTGCCGCACCGGCGTCGCGGTGCCGCTCTGCAGATGCTGGATGCAGCCGACGTTGCCTGAGACGATGGCCTGCGCCGCCAGCGGCGCCAGGCTTTCCAGCTTGCGGTCGCGCAACTCGCCCGCCAGCTTGGGCTGCAGTACCGAGTAAGTGCCGGCCGAGCCGCAGCACAGGTGGCTGCCACTGGGCGCCAGGCTGACTTCGAAGCCGAGTGCGCCCAGGTGCGCCTCGACGCTGCCGCGCAATTGCTGGCCATGCTGCAGCGTGCAGGGCGGGTGATACGCGAGGCGGACCACGCGCAGCGCGGACGAGTCCGTGGCGCCTGCACTCGGCGCCGGGCGCACGGCGGCGGCCACCTTCGTCCGCAGCGCGTCGACCATGTCGGGTAGCAGCTCGGACAAGTCTTTCGTCAGCGCACTGATGCGCCCGGCCTTGCTTGCATATTGACTGTCGTGCGCCAGGGCGTGACCGTAGTCCTTGACCGTGACGCCGCAGCCCGATGCATTCATGACGATGGCCTCGACCTTCCCGGCGCTCGTCAACCCCTCCACCAACGGCCACCAGGCGTCGATATTGCGGCGCATGTCGGTCAGGCCACCCTCGACGTCATCCATGTGCGAGCGGATCGCGCCGCAGCAGCCGGCGTCGTCGGCGACCAGGGTCTGGATGCCGGCCGCGTCGAGCACGCGCGCGGTGGCGGCGTTGATGTTGGGCATCATCGCCGGCTGCACGCAACCCAGCAACAGCAGCATCTTGCGCGGGTGGCTGCGGGTGGGCCACTGGTGTGCGCGCGTACCGCCGCGGGCCGGCACCTTGTGCTTGAGCGCGGCCGGCAACAACGGCCGCATCCATTGGCCGAGCTTCATCGCCGGGGCAAACAGCGGCGAGGTCAGGCCGGCTTTCAGAATGCCCCGCGCCAGACGCTCGGGCAGCGGGCGTTCGACCTTGGCCTCGACCAGCTTGCGACCGATGTCCAGCAGGTGGCCGTATTGCACGCCGCTCGGGCAGGTGCTCTCGCAACTGCGGCACGTCAGGCAACGATCGAGGTGCAATTGCGTCGCGCGTGTCGGCGCGACACCCTCGAGCACTTGCTTGATCAGGTAGATGCGCCCGCGCGGGCTGTCGAGCTCGTCACCGAGCAGCTGATAGGTCGGGCAGGTGGCGGTGCAAAAACCGCAGTGCACGCACTTGCCCAGGATGGCCTGGGCCGCCTCGCCGTCGGACGTGCCTTTGAATTCGGGGGCGAGGGTGGTCTGCATCAGGTGATTTCGCGCGGGTTGGCTTGGATGACTCGGGTTGTCACTGTCAAAGCTCGGCGTAGAGCCGGCCCCGATTGAAGACTCGGTCGGGGTCGAAGGCGCGCTTGAGTTCGCGGTGCAAGCGCGCCAGCGGCGCCGACAGCGGGTGGAAGGCGCCGGCACTCTTGTCGCGGCCGCGGTACAGCGTCGCGTGGCCGCCGGCCGCCGCCGCCGCCTCGCGCACTGCGGCGGCCGGCGCCTGCGTGCACAGCCAGCGTTGGGCGCCGCCCCATTCGACGAGTTGCTCGCCGGTCAGCGCGATCGGCGCCGCCGTCTGTGCAACAGCCAGTCGCCACAGCGTCGAGCCAGCTTCGATCGCCGCCGCCGCACTGCCGAAGAACTCGTCGTCCTGATCGCGCAGCCCACGCCAGAACGCGGCGGCCTGCGCAGGTGCGATCGCTTCGCCGCCGAGCTGCCGGCTCGCGGCATCGACGGCGGTGCGCGCGCCCGACAGGCGCAGCACCAGCGTGTCGTTCCAGCAGGCGCTCGCCGACAGCGGCAGTGGCTCCCCGCCCCAGGCATTGAGCTTCTTCAGCGCGCTGGCCTGGTCGCACTCGAAGCGCAGAGTCGCGCTGGCGATCGGCGCCGGCAGCACCTTCAGCGAGACTTCGCAGATCACACCCAGGACGCCGAGTGAGCCGGCAAGCACACGCGACACGTCGTAGCCGGCGACGTTCTTCATGACTTGGCCGCCAAAACTCAGCACGTCCCCTCTGCCGTTGAGCAGCGTCGCACCGAGCAGGTGGTCGCGCACGCTGCCCGCCACTGCGCGCGCCGGCCCGGACAGGCCGGCCGCGACCATGCCTCCGACGGTCGACGAGGGCCCGAGGCGCGGCGGCTCGAACGCCAACTGCTGGCCGCGCTCGGCAAGCGTAGCTTCGAGTTCGGCCACGGGCGTGCCGGCTCGCGCCGTCACGACCAGTTCGGTCGGCTCATAGCTCGAAATGCCGGCCAGCGGCCGCACGTCGAGCGGTTCGCCTTGCAAGGCATTGCCCAGGAAGTCCTTGGTCGCGCCGCCGACGATGCGCAAGTGGCCCTGCGCCGCACGCGCGGTCTGCACCTGGTCGACAAGGCGGGCCAGTGCGGCGTCTATCACGGTCTGCCCCCACGGCGCCTGCGGCACCTGCCCCCAAGGCCCAGCAGGGGCCTCTTCGTGGCCCTTTGGGCGCTGCCTGGCTTGAAGCGGTTCGGCGCCATGCCTAGAACCGCTCCAGCTGCGGAAAGGGCAGCAGCCCTTTCTTGACATGCATCTTGCCGTATTCGGCGCAGCGCACCAGGCTCGGGATCACCTTGCCCGGGTTGAGGGTGCCGGCGGCATCGAAGGCGTGCTTGAGGGCCAGCATCTGCGCCAGCTCCGCCGGACTGAATTGCACGCACATCGAACTCAGCTTCTCGACACCGACGCCATGCTCGCCGGTCACGGTACCGCCCATCGCCACGCTGGTCTCGAGGATGTCGGCACCGAACAATTCGGCGCGGTGCAGCTGGTCGGCATCGGCGCCGTCGAACAGGATCAGTGGGTGCAGGTTGCCGTCGCCGGCATGAAAGACATTGCAGCAGCGCAGGCCGTACTTCTTCTCCATCTGGCCGATGGCGAGCAGGATGTCGGCCAGGCGCTTTCTCGGTATCGTCGAGTCCATGCACATGTAATCGGGGCTGATGCGGCCGCTGGCGGGGAAGGCGTTCTTGCGTCCGCTCCAGAACTTCAAGCGCTGGGCTTCGTTCTCGCTGACCTGCAGCCGCGTGGCGCCGCTGCCGGCCAGCACCAAGCGCATGCGCTCGATCTCCTCGGCCACCTCTTCGGGCGTGCCGTCGCTCTCACACAGCAGGATCGCCGCGGCGTCGAGGTCGTAGCCGGCATGGACGAAGTCTTCGACCGCCGCGGTCATCGGCTTGTCGAGCATCTCCAGCCCGGCCGGAATGATGCCCGCGGCGATGACCGCGGCCACCGCGTCACCGGCTTTGCGGATGTCGTCGAAGCTGGCCATGATGCAGCGCGCGAGCCGGGGCTTGGGCACCAGCTTGACCGTGACCTCGGTGATCACGGCCAGCATGCCTTCGCTGCCGACGACCAGGGCGAGCAGATCGAGCCCGGCGGCGTCGAGCGCATCGCTGCCGAACTCGACCGCCTCACCCTCGACCGTGAAGCCACGCACCTTGAGCACGTTGTGCAGCGTCAGGCCGTATTTCAGGCAGTGCACGCCGCCGGCGTTTTCGGCCAAGTTGCCCCCGATCGTGCAGGCGATCTGGCTCGACGGATCGGGCGCGTAGTACAGACCGAACGGGGCCGCAGCCTCACTGATGGCCAGGTTGCGCACGCCGCACTGGACGACGGCCGTGCGTGCGGCCTTGTCGACCGTGAGGATGCGATTGAACTTGGCGAGTGCCAGCGTGACACCGAGTGCGTTGGGCAGCGCGCCGCCCGACAAGCCGGTACCGGCACCGCGCGCGACCACTGGCACACCCAGGGCGTGGCAGGCGCGCAGCACGCCGGATACCTGGGCCTCGGTTTCGGGCAGCGCCACCACCAGCGGGCGCTGACGGTAGGCGGTGAGGCCGTCGCACTCGTAGGGCACGGTGTCTTCGCCATGCCAGAGCAGCGCATGCGGCGGCAGCACGGCCGTCAGCGCAGCCACGACGTCGCGCTGCCGCAAGGCGTGCGCTTGGCCGGCCGCGTCAGCATGCACAGCGGGGTGCGCGTTCATGGCTGGCCCGGTACGGCCGCTGCGACGCGGCGCTCGCTCGCGCGTGGCATCAGCTTGAGTACGGCCTCGAGCGAGAGGCGCACGTTGATGGCCGATTGGGCCAGGCTGGCGACGATCTTCGTCTTTGGCAACGCGGCGTCGCGAAGGACCGGGCGCAGGTACGGCATGCCGTCTTCGCGCACCACCGCAGCCACCTGCGGCTGGTCGGCGCGGACCCCGCGGCACATCACGATCGCGACCTCGCGGTTGGCCAGGCGCACCAACGAGCCCGGCGGGTAGATGCCGAGTGCCTTGACCAGCGCGGCACCGGCCTGGTCGGGTTGCTTGGACTCGTCGAGGTAGGCCGCAAGCGACGCATCGCCCGCGCCGCGCGCAGGCCGCCGCAGGCGGATGCTGTGCGACGCAGTCAGACGGTCGGCACGCTGGATCAGGCGCGCAATCTCGATTCCGGGCGAGCGGCTGCCGAGTGCGCCGGGGCCAACCAAGTGGTGCTGGGCGACGGCTTCAAGCCAGTCGCCGTCGTCGATGCCGAGCTCGCGCAGCAGATCGGCGCCGCGCTCCGCGTGCTTGTCGATCTGCCCGCGCTGCTCGCTCGTCGGCTCCTCGCTCTGGCGGGCCATCTGGTCTTGCAGCACAGCCATTGCAATGTTCATTGTCAGCGCCGCGCGACGCAGCTGTGCACGGCGTTGATCGTCCCAGCCGTTCATGGTGCGGCTGGAAAGCTGGCAGCAGAGCGCGACGTCGAGCGAATGCGCGGCGCAATAGCGGGCACTTTCCGATTCGGCGAGGAAGGTGGCTACGAAGATCGCGCGATCGGCGTCGTTCTCGGCCAGCGAAAGCAGCGCGTCATCGATGTCGGTGATGGTCGCCGCAAAGCTCGCGGACTCGGGCGCGCGCAGCACGCCCGACAGGCGAATGATCAGTCGCGACCACAGCGCGACCAGTTCGGGCGCGCGTAGCGGTTGGTAGCCCGGGGCACCGTTCTTCGTCGGTGTGGCCGCAGCTTGCGGCGGCTGGGGCATGTCGCCTGTCGGCTGTGGCGGGGTCATCGCGGTGTTCGGCTCTTTGGGTCTTGGCTCGGCCATGATCGTAACGGCTCGGGCCGCCGCCCCTCAGACATCGCGGGTGAAGACAGTCAAGACCCCGGTGTAGCCATACAAGTGGTGGTGCCCGATTTCGCCGTTGGCAAAGAAGCCGGCCAGCGGCACCTCGCCGAGCGCGTGCCGCACGATCTGCAACTCGGCCGACGGGGCGCCGAAGTGCGGGCCACCGCGGCCGGTGCAACTGATATAAATCGCGCCGGCGATGCGAGCGGTCGGGTCGTCGGGCACGGCAGGCTCGTGAGCGCGCGTCGTCACCGCGGACACCAGCTCGGGCTCAAGCTCTTCGCGGATTTCGCTGCACACGCGTACCAGGTCGCGCCGCGCGGCCTGCACGTCACGTTGGCAGAACGCGAGCTGCATGCCGGGCTCGAGCAACTCACCGACCGCAACCCCCTGGCGGCCCGGATCGAGCCCGATCAAATGGCGCACACGGACATCGTCGCCGAACGCGCCGCCGCGTGTGGGCTTCGCCGCGCGCGGGGTCGACAGGCCGACCAGCGTGCCGCGCAGCGTGGCCACCGCGCGCTGCGGCTCTTCGAGCACGATGCCGGCATCAAGCAGCAGGCAACCCAGGGCCGGCTCGCCGTCGAGTGCGGTGACCACGTTGCGCTCGCAAGCCGTGATGCGTCGCGCCGGGCCCACCGGCTGGCAGCCCTGTGTCACGCGCGAGATCAGCGCCACGTCGCGGCTGAAGGCCACTCCGGACAAGCCGCCCTGAAGTACGTCCTCGGCAATCTGGCAGGCCACGGTTCGCGACGAACTCAGGCCGCCGAACAGGTAGCCAGAGCCCGTGCGCGAACTCATGTCGCTGATCAGCTCGGCCAAGTCAGGCGTGTTGCCGTCGGCGTGGATGAGCGCGGTGTGAGCCTCGAATGGCGCCAGCGGCCGCGCGCCGGAAAAGATGCGGAAGCTGCCGACCGGCAACGCCGCCAGCATCAGCACCAGCGCTGGTTCGTCGAAGTACTCGACGCCGCTGGCGGCGACACCGACGCCCACCGTGCCGACCCAGGCCACGCCCGGCCAGCGCTCGCGCACGGCCTCGAGCAAGGCTCCGGCCTGTGCCGCGTAATGGTCGGTGAAGTAGATGAAGCCCAGGCTGGGTTCGGCCACGTCGCCCGCGGCGAGCGCACGCTGGCCCTGGATCTGCACCGCCGCCAGCGCCAGCGCGTTGCGCCAATCGGGATGGCTGGCGTGGCCGACCAGGAAGTTGTCCATCGGGCGCCCCGTTTGCGCCGCCGGCTTCAGCGGCGCGCCGTGCGCCGCTTGCCGCCGGCGGCCTTGGCCACCGCCCCCGCCACCTTGGCCGGCGTGGCGACCGCCTTCTTCAGCGTTTGTTCCGCCGCGTCGAAGCTTTGCTTGACCATCGTGCCGGCAAGCGACTTGGCGGCGTCGCCGGCACCGTCCTTCATCGCATCGGTGGCCAGTTGGGTGAATTGCTTGGTCAGCGCGCCCCACCACTGCATCGGATCGACCGCGCCGACCGGCGCAGGCGCGCGCGTGGCACGGCCCTTGGTTGCCGGGCGCGTTGCGCCCGCCTTGGTGACAGCGGAGTCCGGCTGGCGCAGCTTCATCGACTCACGCAGGTCGCCCATCTGTACGTTCATGGTCTTCAGCGTCGACAGTGTCATGCGTTGCACCTCGAGGGCCTGGATCGTCGCGCCGAGCATGCGTGCGTTCTGCTCCAGCCAGAACTGCACCGTGCGCAACTCTTCGATGCGTTTTTCCAGTTCTTCGGGGTTCAATGTCGGCGCCACCCACTGGCCGATGTTGGGCAATGCGGCGCCGGCGTTCTTCACCAGGCCCTGCAGGAAGTCAAAGCCCGGCACCAGTTTGGTGAAGGCGGCGCTGCTGTTGGCCATGCGAGGCTCCTGGAATTTGTGTGATTCCGCGATTGTGACCATCGCAGCGCTTACTGCAAGGCCACACGCTCGACGCCGAAGCCGCGTTGCTGCAGTAGCAACGGCACGGCCTTGCTGCCGGTCATGTGCAGCGCGCCGACCGCCGCAAACACTGCGTGACCCTCGCGGTGCAGGGTTTCGATGCCGGCGGCCAGGCCCGGGTTGCGCTCGTCGAGCAGCCGGTGCATCTGCTGGCGGTCATCGTCGTCGGTGATGCATTCGCACCAGCTCTCGTAGTCGGCCAGATCGGCCAGGTCGCCGCGCTCCCAGGCTGCGGAAAGGCGCGCGATGCCGCGCTGCGCCACGCCTTGTTCGAGTTGGTCTAGCAACTGCGCCACCATGTGCCGGGCGTCCGCGGCCGCACGTGGGATCAGTGCGGCCATTTGCGATTCGGGCGATTCGAGCGACACCACGCGACGCTGCGTCGCCCGCGCGAGGCCGCTGAGCACGAGCTCCTGCGCGTAGCCGGGCTCCAGGCCCTGCCAGCGCGCGGCCAGTACCGTCAACGTCAATGCCTGCATCACCGGGTGCTGGGCGGCGAGCACTTCGCGTGGCAGGCAGGCGGCGTCGGCCTGGCGTGCCAGGCGCTCTTTCAAGGCTGGCGAGAGTGTCGGTGTCGTCACCCCCGCGGGCGGCCGCATGCGCGCGACGATCTGTGGGTCACCGGGGTCGAGTTCCAGGGCCAATGTGTCGGTGGCCTGCAGCGCCGCGCGCACCTGCGGGCCGGGGAAGGACCAATCGAGCTTGCCGACGTGGATGCTGCCGTATAGGTACGAGCTGCGGCCGTCACGCGTGATGCGCCAGAGCATGCCGCGGTCGCGGGCATTGCTGGCCGCGGCCAGCAATTGCTGCTGCGTCGGCGGCCGGGACTGTGGCGGGCAGGGCGCAGCCTTGGGTGCGGTCTGCGCCAGCGCGCAAAGCGACGCCGCGGTGATCAGCAGCGCCGCGCAGCATGGCCGGCCCAAGCCAAACATCATCGCAGCGCCTCCAGACGCAGCACGCCATCGCTTTGCGTGAAGCGCATCCTGGACAACACATCCATGCCCAGCAGCGGCGATTCGAGCTGCGGCAGCACCGCCACGCGCAGGCGTTCGGCACGCACTCCGCCCTGCAGGGCCACGTCGGCACGGGCCAGCGAGCCTCGAACCACGCCGCCGGCGGTCGACGATTGCAGGGGAGCCTCGGCAATCAGCCCGGCGCGGTCGGCCAGGGCCTGCGGAATCGCAGTGCCGGTCGCGCCGGTGTCGACCAGAAAGTCGACGCCGATCCCATTGACGGTGCCGGGCCAATGGAAATGGCCGTCGGGCGCGCGGCGCAATTCGATCGCGCCACTGCCAGCGTCGACCGAAAAACGCGCGCGCTGCTGCGCGGACTGCCAGGCCTGCACGGCGACGAAAACGGCCACACCCAGCAACAGCCAGGCCGTCGCCAGCTTCCAGGTGCGTGGGATTTCGCGTGGTGGCGCGTTCATGCCACGACCATGCCATGAAACGCAGCCCGCAGTGCGTCAGTCGGCAATCGATGCTCCCGTCGGCAGCGACAGCACCGCCACCGCGCCACCGCCTTCGGCGTTGCGTAGCGTCACGCGGCCGCCGTGCAGCTCGGCGATCTCGCGCACGAAGGGCAGGCCCAGGCCGGTGCTCTTGCGCTGGTTGTGCGGGCGGGCCAGCGAGTAGAACTTCTCGAACACCTTGTCGTCGGCGTAATCGGGAATGCCGGGCCCGTGGTCACGCACGCTGATGTCCAGGCTGCGGCTGCTGGTGGCAAGGCTGACGTCGACCGTGCCGCCGTCGGGCGAGAAGTCGATCGCGTTGTCGAGCAGATTGCCGAGCGCGCGCTGCAACAGCAGCGCGTCGCCGTCGACCGTGGCCTCGGCGCTGGCGTGCAATTCGACCCGAATGCGGCGCGGTGCGCCGGCGTCGCGCGCGCTGGCCACGCGCTCCTCGAGCAGCGGGCGCATTGCCACCGGAGCGCAGCGCTCGAGCGCGCGGCGCGACTCGAGCGCGGCCAGTTCCATCATCCGGTCCACCAGTTCCTGGATGCGCGCGGTCTCGCGTTCGATGTTGGCAACGAAACGCGCGCGGTCGGGCGGCGGCATCGATGGTTCGTGCAGCAACTCGGCGGCACCGCGGATCGCCGACAACGGGCTCTTCAGCTCATGGGTCAGGGTCTGCACGTAGTCGGCCACGTAGTTGCGTCCGGCCAGCGCGTCGCGCATCTCGTTGTAGGCCGCGCCGAGCGTGCCGAGCGCGCGCCTGGACAGCCGCGGCAGGCTGAACGCGCGCTGGGCGCGCACATAACGCACGTAGTCGGCGAGCAGGCCGAACGGCCGCACCAGCCACACCGACAGGATCGCCACCAGCAGCGCCACCGCCAGCACCGAGGTCGCGCCGACGAGCAGGGTCTTCTGCCGCGCGGCAGCGATGAACTGGCCGAAACTCTGCACCGGCTTGCCGACGCTGACCGCGCCGACGATATTCGTGCCGCCGTGCTTGATCGGCACGGCGACGTACATCACCGCGCTGCGCGGGTCGTCCGCGACGTCGGGCGTGGTGCGCGCGCCGTAGCGGCCGGCGAGCGCCTGCCGGATGTCGCGCCACTGCGAGTAGTCGGCGCCCAGCGCACGCTGCAGGGAATCGAACAGGACTTTGCCCTGCGCGTCGACGACGGCCACGCGCAGTTCGATGCGGGTCTTGCGAAAGCCGAAGATCTCGGCGTCGATTTCACGTGCGTAGAGGTCCTTGAACAGCGGCACCAGTGTGGCAGTGTCGATGCTGCCGTCGGCCGGTGCGCGTTGCTCGATCTGCGCCGCGATCAGGTAGGCAGTCTCGACCAGCGACTCCTCGGCCGACTCGCGGTAGCGCGGGTCAATGTCGGCCAGCAGGCGCCACATCAACAGCGCCACGCCGATCGCGTAGGCCAGCAGGATGGCGGCGAAGACGCGGTTGCGTTTGGTCATCGCCGCGTGGCCGGCAAGTCCTCCGCCAGTGCGTAGCCGACCCCGCGGTGGGTGCGGATCGGCTCGAGTTCGGGCGCTACCGCCTTCAATTTGGCGCGCAAGGTCTTCACGTGCGCGTCGACGGTGCGATCGAGGCTCTGGCTGGCGTCGTCCCAGACCAGATCGAGCAGCCGCTCGCGGGTGTAGACGAAGCCCGGGCGCGACAGCAGCGTTTTCAGCAGTCCGAATTCATAGCGCGACAAGTCGAGCACCTGGCCGTAGTAGCGGATCTGGCGCTTGCCGTCGTCGCAATGCAGCGGCAGTGCAGCGGCCTGCACGGGCGGCGCCGCTGTCTTGCCCGCCGTGCGCCGCAGCACCGTGCGCACGCGCGCCACCAGCTCCCTTGGCGAAAACGGCTTGGTCACGTAGTCGTCGGCGCCGAGTTCGAGGCCGACCACGCGGTCGATTTCGTCGCCGCGTGCGGTCAGGAACAGCACCGGCAAATCCTCGCGCAGTACGCGCAGGCGCTTGAACAACTCGAAGCCGCTGATGTCGGGCAGGCCGACGTCGAGGATGACCAGTGCCGCCCCATGCGCCCGCGCCAGCGCAGCCTCGCCTGTTGCGCACCACAGCGGCTCGAAGCCTTCGGTGCGCAGCGCGTACTGCAGCGTGTCGGCGATGCCGGGTTCGTCTTCGACGATCAGGACGGTGGGTTTGGTCGGCATGGGGCGCGCCAATGATAAGGACGCCGCGCCCTATGATGGACGCCATGCACGCTCCACTCATCAACGACAATTTCCTGCGCGCCTGTCGTCGCCAGCCTACGACCCATACCCCTGTCTGGCTGATGCGCCAGGCCGGACGCTATCTGCCCGAATACGTGGCGACGCGGGCCAAGGCCGGCAGTTTCATGGGCCTGGCGACCAACGTCGACTTCGCGACCGAGGTCACGCTGCAACCACTGGAGCGCTTTCCGCTCGACGCCGCGATCCTGTTCTCCGACATCCTGACCGTACCCGACGCGATGGGCCTGGGTCTGTCGTTCGCGCAGGGCGAGGGGCCGCGCTTCGCCCACCCGGTGCGCGACGAAGCGGCCGTGGCCGCGCTGGCCGTGCCCGACATGGACAAACTGCGCTACGTGACCGACGCTGTCACGTCGATCCGCAAGGCGCTGGCCGGCCGTGTACCGCTGATCGGCTTTTCCGGCAGCCCGTGGACCTTGGCCTGCTACATGGTCGAGGGTGCGGGCAGTGACGATTACCGACTCGTCAAGTCGATGCTCTACGCCCGGCCCGACCTGCTGCACCGCATCCTGGCCGTCAATGCCCGGGCGGTCGCGGTCTACCTGAACGCACAGATCGCCGCTGGCGCACAGGCGGTGATGGTCTTCGACAGTTGGGGCGGTGTGCTCGCCGATGGCGCGTTCCAGGCCTTCAGCCTGGCCTACACGCAACGCGTGCTCGACCAACTCGACCGCAGCGTGCCGGCGATCGTCTTCACCAAGGGCGGCGGCCCCTGGTTGGAACAGATCGCCGCCAGCGGGCCCGACGTCGTTGGCGTCGACTGGACGGTGAACCTGGCGCAAGCGCGTGAGCGCGTCGGCGCGCGCGTCGCATTGCAGGGCAACCTTGATCCGATGGTCTTGTTTGGCGGTGAGGCAGCGGTGCGCAACGAGGCCCGCCGCGTGCTCAATGCGTTCGGCACGCCATCGCAGCAAGACCGTGGTGCGAACGGTGCGGGCACGGGCCATATCTTCAATCTCGGCCACGGCATTCACCAGCTGACGCCGCCCGAGTCGGTGGCTGCGTTGGTCGATGAAGTGCACCGCCATTCGCGCGCGCTACGTCAGGCTGGCGCGGCAGGTAAGTGAGCGCTCAGACCGACTTATCCCCATTTGGTGCGATGCGGTGCAACATTCGAAACCGGCAAGCCCGGCGCCATTCGGTATTGCCCTAAGTCACGGTAAGTGCTTGATTTCATTGATGCGCTAAACACGCTCGGCGAGCCGCCAAGGCGCCGTCTGCCTTGTTGAATCAAGCATTTAGACGAATTTTGGGCAGCTTGCCCACAAAGTTGTCCACAGGTTGAGTGGAGTGATTTGATTGATGTTTGAAATCATAGACTTAGCGAAGGTTGTTGATCATTCGCAGAGGTGTCGCGCGCAACTTCGCAATGAGTGACGGTCCGACGCTCACGACCCTCGGCATTGCAGTCGAGATGCCACAACACGCCGGACTGGCGCTTTGCCTTGACTACCTGAGTGAGCATCCGCTTGCGCCGGGGACGCTGGTCCGCGTACCGCTCGGCAAACGCGACGTACCCGGCATCGTGTGGCAATCAGCGAGCAGCGCCGCCCCAGGTGTCGAATTGCGCGCCGTGCGTCAAGCTCTCACGGCACTGCCACCGTTGTCGAAAGCCTGGCGTCAACTGGTCGAATTTGCCGCCGGGTACTACCAACGCGGGTTGGGCGAGTTGGCATTGGCGGTGTTGCCGCCCGCGTTGCGCCGGCTCGATGCGACCCAACTCGAACGCCGGCTGGCGCGCCTGCCCGGCGTGGCCCCGGCGGGCAGCAGCGACCCGCACACACCGACGCTATCGGCGAGCCAGGCTGCGGCGGTCGCCGCGTTGGTGGCTGCCCCAGCGACGACCCACCTGTTACACGGCGTGACCGGCAGCGGAAAGACCGAGGTCTACCTGCGCGCGGCCGCGCAGGCTCTCGCGACGGGGCGACAGGTCCTGCTGCTGGTCCCTGAAATCAACCTCACGCCGCAGCTCGAGGCGCGCTTGGCTGCGCGCTTTGCGGGCCATCGCCTGGTCTCGCTACACAGCGGGCTGACGCCGTCGCAGCGGTTACGCAATTGGCTGGCTGCGCACCTCGGCCAGGCCGACCTGGTACTTGGCACGCGCCTGGCAGTCTTCGCGTCGCTGCCGCGGCTGGGTCTGATCGTGGTCGATGAGGAGCACGACGCCTCGTTCAAGCAGCAGGAAGGTGCGCGTTATTCGGCGCGCGACCTGGCCGTATACCGCGGCAGGCTCGAGGGTGTGACGGTCGTGCTCGGCTCGGCCACGCCCTCGCTGGAGAGTTGGCAGCGCGCCGAGCAGGGCGCCTACCGTCGCCTAACGCTGCCCGAACGCATCGGCGGTGGGGCCCTGCCGCGCGTTCGCCTGGTCGACATGAACCTGCTGCCGCGCGACAAGCAAGGCGCTGCTGCGTTGTCGCCGCCGCTGCTCGACGCGCTGCAGGCGCGCATCGCGCGCGGCGAGCAGAGCCTTGTGCTGCTCAATCGCCGCGGCTACGCGCCGGTGCTGCATTGCAGCGCGTGTGGCTGGAAGAGCGCGTGCCCGCATTGCAGCGTCTGGCGCGTCTTCCACAAGGGCGATCGCACGTTGCGCTGCCACCATTGCGGCTTCACCGAACGCGTGCCGCGTGCGTGCCCCGACTGCGGCAACCTCGACATCCAACCGGTTGGCCGTGGCACCGAGCGGCTCGAAGAGCAACTGGCGCAGGCCCTGCCCGGCGCGCGCGTGGCGCGTATCGATGCCGACACCACGCGCTTGAAGGGCACACTCGAAGCCCAACTCGACGCCGTGCATGCCGGCCAGGTCGATGTGCTGGTCGGCACGCAGATGGTCGCCAAGGGGCACGACTTCCGGCGCATCACGCTGGTCGCCGCCGTCAACCCCGACAGCGGCTTGTTCGCCAGCGACTTTCGCGCACCGGAGCGGCTGTTCGCATTGCTGCTGCAGGCCGCCGGCCGCGCCGGCCGCGACGCCGAACGGGCCGGCGCGAGCGAGGTCTGGTTGCAGACCTGGCACCCACGGCATCCGCTCTACGCGGCCTTGCGCGCGCATGACTTTGCGGCCTTCGCCGCGACCCAGTTGCGCGAACGCGAGGCGGCCGGCCTGCCGCCGTTCTCAAGCCTGGCGCTGCTGCGCGCGGAGGCCAAGAGCACCGAGGCGGCCGCCGATTTCCTGCATGCCGCCGCAATCGCGGCCGCGGCATTGCCCGAGTCGGCCGGCGTGATGGTGTATCCGCCGGTGCCGCCACCCGTTGCCCGCGTGGCCGGCGTGGAGCGCATGCAGATGCTTATCGAGTCCCGCTCGCGCGTGGCGCTGCAACAGTTGCTTGCACGGTGGCAGCCGGCGTTGCATGCACTGCGTCAGAAAGACAAAGCCCACCGCGCGGTGCTGCGGTGGGCCGTCGATGTCGATCCGTTGGCGATCTGACGAACGCCGCGCGGCAACTGGCCAGCAATCAGTTCTCGTACTTCTGGCTCTTGCCCTGGCTCTTGCCGTGACCCTTGTCGTGCGCGTGCTTGTTGTGCTCGTCGTAGCGCTCGCGAACCCAATCTTCCTGCACGAAGTACACCTGCCGGCTGCAGGCGTTGTAGTGGCTGCAATGCGTGCGCCAGTCCTTGGCATGGCCGGGTGGCACATACAGGTACAGCGGCGGTTGTTGCACGATGACGGCGGGCCGGGTGACGATCACCGGTTGCGGGTACATCACCGGCGGTGGTGGCTGGGCACCGATTTCGATGCGGCCGTAGACGCCCGGTTGTTGAATCGTGATGCCGACACCGACATCGACGGCCGACCACGCAGGCGCCGCGAAGACCGCGGCAACGGCGGCCAAGAGTGTGAGCAGGTATTTCTTCAATCTGATCTCCTGGATGTCGTAGGCAACACAACGACAGTCTGCCGCCAGGCGTTGACACGCGCGCACTTGTGCCCAGCCGAAGGCGCATTCGCCGTGCGATATCGCCGCGCCGAGGCGCCACAACTCAGTTCGCCGCAACCGCGCCAAAGGCCCAGGCGAGTAACGAAAAGCTAACGAAAGCCATCGCTGTCGAGCCCATGATGATGCGCGCGATGCGGCCGTTGTCGGCGCCGTAGCGCTCGGCCAGCAGCGACACGTTGCTGGCGCTCGGCAGCGCGGCGGCGAGCATCAGCACCGTCAGACCGAAGGCCGACAGCGGCGCACCGCAGCGCGCGCGCAGCGGCCGCACAGCGCCGAACACCAGCAGCGGGTGCACCAGCAGCTTGATCAGCGCCACCGGCAGCACGTAGCTCGCGCAGCGGCGTGCGCGTGTGCGCATGCTGGCCGGCGCGCCACAGCACCGCGCCGATCGTGAACAGCGCCACCGGCGTGGCCGCATCGGCCAGCATCTGCACGACCTGCGTCCACCGGCCCGGCAGCTGCAGCCGACGCGCCGCAGCGCAGCGCGCCGAGCGCGATCGCCCACGGCAGCGGGTTGGACAGCGGCGCCGCGCAGCGCGCTGCGCCAGCCGCCGCACGCGTCGCCCGCGCCCGTCGCGCGCCATGGGCCTGCGCCAGCGCGATGCACAGCGAACTGGTGACGAACAGGTCGACCAGCATGGTGCCGATCACCGGCCCGGCGGCCGCCGGCGCCGAGCAGCGCCACCAGCAGCGGCACGCCCATGAAGCCGGTGTTCGGGAACGCCGCCACCAGCGCGCCGAAGGCCGCGTCCTTCAAGCCGACCACGTGCGGCCGCAGCGTGACCGCGATCGTGAACAGCACGACCAGCAGCGCGCACGGCAGCGTAGACGCCGAGCAGCGACCGGGTCGAGCAACTGCGCCGAGCGGCGTGCTGGCGCCGAAGCGAAACAGCATGCACGGCAGCGCGAAGTACAGCACGAAGGCATTCAGCCCGGGAATCGCCGCCTCGGGCAGCAGCATGCCGCCGGGCGGCGAGATAGCCGCACAGCACCAGCGCGAAGAAGGGAACCGTGACGGCAGGAATGGCCTGCATCGGCGAGTGCAGTATCGCATGCCTGCGCGGCCCGCGCGGCCTGCGCCATAGCACATCGGGTTCGCCGCGTCGCAGTTACCATCCGCCGCCCTGTGCCCGCGTGCGATGTCCGAGACCCTCAATCCCGCCCAGCTCGAAGCCGTCCACCACCTCGGCGGCCCCTGCCTGGTGCTGGCCGGCGCCGGCTCGGGCAAGACGCGCGTGATCATGCACAAGATCGCGCGGCTGCTGCAGGCCGGCTTCGAGCCGAGGCAGATCGCCGCCATCACCTTCACCAACAAGGCCGCGCACGAGATGCGCGAGCGCGCCAAGGCGCTGGTCGGCGCGCGCGCCGCCAAGGACGCTGGTGGTCAGCACCTTCCACTCGCTGGGCGTGCGCATGCTGCGCGAGCGACGGCGAGCGCTGGGCCTGAAGCCGCAGTTCTCGCATCCTCGACAGCGACGACGTGCTCGGCGTGCTGAAGGACGCCGGCGGCACCACCGACAACGCGCTGGCGCGGCGCTGGCAGTGGACGATCAGCCTGTGGAAGAACCAGGGCCTGAACAGCGCGCAGGCGCGAGGCCGCAGGCGGCGGACGACGACGAGCGCGTCGCCGCGCGCGTGATGCAGCGCTACGAGGAGCGCCTGGCGGCCTACCAGGCGGTCGACTTCGACGACCTGATCGGCCTGCCGCTGAAGCTGCTGCAGCGCGACGCCGAGGTGCGCGCGAAGTGGCAGGAGCACGCTCGCGCTACGTGCTGGTCGACGAAGTACCAGGACACCAACGCCATGCAGTACGAGCTGCTGAAGCTGCTGGTCGGCGAGCGCGGCCTGCTTCACCGCGGTGGGCGACGACGACCAGAGCATCTACGGCTGGCGCGGCGCCACGATCGACAACCTGAAGCGCCTGCCGCAGGACTACCCGACGCTCAAGGTGATCGCGCTGGAGCAGAACTACCGCTCCACCGGCCGCATCCTGCGCGCCGCCAACAAGGTGATCGGCCACAACCCGAAGCTGTTCGCGAAGAAGCTGTGGAGCGAACTCGGCGACGGCGAGCCGGTGCGCGTGCGTCGAGTGCGACAACGAAGAGCACGAGGCCGAGCGCGCGGTGGCGCGCATCCAGGCCTGCGCGCCGGCGGCGCGCAGGGCGGCGCGGCCGAGGAGTTCGGCGACTTCGCGATGCTCTACCGCGCCAACCACCAGGCCCGCGTGTTCGAGCAGGCGCTGCGCACGGCGCAGATTCCGTACAAGGTCTCGGGCGGCCAGAGCTTCTTCGACCGCGCCGAGATCAAGGACCTGTGCGCCTGGCTGCGCCTGCTGGTCAACAACGACGACGACCCGGCGTTCCTGCGCGCCGTGACCACGCCCAAGCGCGGCATCGGCCACCAGACGCTGGCCAGCGCTGGGCGAGTTCGCCGGCACGCTGGAAGATGCAGCCTGTTCGAGGCGCTGTTCGCCGACAGCCTGCGCCGCGCGCTGAGCGCGCAAGGCGCGTCGGCTCGCTGCACGAGTTCGGCCGCTACGTGAACGACCTCGAATACCGCGCGCGCCACACCATCGGCGCCGAAGACGCGCAAGGCGCTTGCTGCTGGGCTGGCTCAAGGACATCGGCTACGAGCAGCACCTGCTACGACGGCGAAGACAGCGAAAAGCTCGCCGCCGCGCGCTGGACCAACGTGCTCGACTTCGTCGACTGGATCGCGCGCCGCTGCGGCGGCGCAGATCGAGCCGACGACGGCGGCACGCTTCGAGAGCGAGAAGCAAGAGCGTGCTCGAGGTGGCGCAGACCATCTGCGTGATCATCAGCCTGGCCGAGCGCGGCGACGAGCAGGACGTGGTGACGCTGTCGACGCTGCACGCCGCCAAGGGCCTGGAGTGGCCGCACGTGATGCTGGCCGGCGTCAACGAAGGCCTGCTGCCGTTCAAGCGCGGCGACGACGAGGAGATGACCGCCGCAGCGCCTCGAGGAAGAGCGCCGCCTGATGTACGTCGGCATCACGCGCGCGCGCACGCACGCTGGCGGTGAGCACGCTGCGGCGCCGCAAGCGCGGCCGCGACACGGTGGCCGGCGTGCCGAGCCGCTTCATCGCCGAGATGAAGCTGGACGAGGCCACGGCGACCAAGGAGGACCCGCGCGAGCGGCTCAAGCGCCAGCGGGCCGAGGCGGCAGCGCGCGCCGCGGCGGCCACGACCGTACCGTGAGGCACGGGTGGGCGTTAAGCACGTCGCTTCACGCATCTTTACTTACCTTGACCGGAACTCGGCCAACGCGGCCGCGCTATCTTGCGTTGCTTCGATGCGCCTGCCGAGACGGCACGCTGGAGGTTCGTGATGATCGAAGAACAGGCCCCGATCGCGGCGCTTACGCGAGATGTTGAATTCGGCACGCTGGCGGCGCTCGGCGCCACTGTCGCCGCCTGCGGTGGTGGGGGCGGCGACAGCGCCCCTGTGCCGCCACTGCCGCCGACGGGTATCAGCGCGGCGCAGGCCTCGCGCTTTCTGGCCCAGGCCTCGATGGGCGCAACGCGGGCCGAGATCGCGCGCGTGCAAGCGCTCGGCTACGCCGGCTGGCTCGACGAGCAATTCGCGCTACCGCAACAGGGCACCCGCTGGGACTGGCTGGTGTCCAAAGGCTTCGACGCCGCAACCAACAAGAACAGCGAGGCCGGCTTCGATGCCAGCGCCTGGCGCAAGTTGATCGCGTCGCCGGACACGCTGCGCCAGCGCGTCACTTTGGCCTTGTCCGAGATCGTCGTCACGGCGATCGACGGTCTGGTGGGCGGCGGCGGCTGGAAAGCCTTCTGCGCCGCCGCCTGGCTCGACATGCTCGAGGCCAACGCCTTCGGCAACTATCGCGCGTTGCTGCAGGACGTGTCGCGCAGTACGGCGATGGGCCTGTTCCTCACGTTCCGCGGCAACCTCAAGGCCGACGCCATCAAGGGCACCCTGCCCGACGAGAACTACGCCCGGGAGGTGATGCAGCTGTTCACCATCGGTCTGCAGAAGCTCAATGCCGACGGCAGCCTGCTGCTCGTCGGCGGACAGCCGCAGGACACCTATGGCCAGGATGACATCGGCGGCCTGGCGCGCGTCTTCACCGGCTGGGACTTCGACCTCGCCGGCGGCACCACGGCCACTCCAGACTACCAGCGCAGGCCGATGATCCAGGTGGCGTCGCGCCACGAGAGTGGCGCGAAGTCGTTTCTCGGGACCACGATTGCGCGCCGGCACCGACGGCGCGACCAGCCTCGGGCTGGCGCTCGATGCCGTTTTTGCGCACCCGAACGTGGCGCCTTTCGTCGGTCGCCAACTGATCCAGCGCCTGGTGACCAGCAATCCGAGCCCGGCCTACGTCGCGCGCGTCGCGGCGGCCTTCGACAACGACGGCACGGGCGTCAAGGGCAACCTGCACGCGGTGTTCAAGGCGATCCTGCTCGACGACGAAGCGCGAGCGTGGCCGGCGCGCCCGGTCGGCGGCAAGCTGCGCGAGCCGATGCTGCGCTTCCTGGCCTGGGCCCGGGCCTTCAACGCCACCTCGGCCAGCGATGCCTGGGCCATCGGCAACACCTCCGACCCCGGCACGCGCCTGGGCCAAAGCCCGTTGCGCTCGCCATCGGTCTTCAATTTCTTCCGCCCAGGCTACGTGCCGCCGAACAGCGCCATCGCCAGCGCGGGCCTGGTCGCGCCCGAGTTCCAGATCACCAACGAATCGTCGGTCGTGGGCTATGTCAACTACATGCAACGTGCGGTCAGCACGGGCATCGGCGACCTGGCGGCCGACTACGCGGGCGTGCTGGCATTGGCCGACGACGCGCAAGCCCTGCTCGATGAATTGAACCTCGTGCTCGCCGCCGGACAAATCGGCGCGCCCAACGCTGCTGACCATCAAGACCGCACTCGACGGCATGGCCGCGGGCACCGACGCGGCGCGACGCAACCGGGTGCAAGCGGCGCTGGTGCTGGTGCTGGCTGCGCCCGAGTTCCTGGTTCTCAAGTGATGCGCAAGGAGACCATGATGCAAACAATCCTGCCGAGCTCGCAGGCCTCGCGCCGCGCTTTCCTGCGCGCAGGCATCGGCCCTGTCGGTCGCCGGTATCGCCGCACCCTGGGCGCTCAATCTGGCCGCGCTCGGCGAAGCCGCGGCGGCCGCGGCCACCGACTACAAGGCGCTGGTCTGCGTCTTCCTCTACGGCGGCAACGACTACGGCAATACGCTGGTGCCCTACGACACGGCCAGCTACGCGCTGTACCAGGCGCAGCGCCCGACGCTGGCCTACGCGCGCAGCGCACTCGACGCCACTGCGCTCAGCCCGACGCTGGCGCCGCTGGATGCCGGCGGCTTCGCTCGCCAGTACGCACTGGCACCCGAACTGGCGCCGCTGCTGCCGATCTTCAACGCCGGGCGCCTGGGCGCGCTGCTCAACGTCGGCACGCTGATCCAGCCGACCAGCAAGGCGCAGTACAGCGCCAAGTCGGTGCCGCTGCCGCCCAAGCTGTTCTCGCACAACGATCAGCAATCGGTCTGGCAATCGTCGGCCGCCGAGGGCGCGACCTCGGGCTGGGGCGGGCGCATGGGCGACCTGTTCATGGCCGGCAATGGCAATGCCACGTTCACCTGCGTCAACGTGTCGGGCAACGCGGTCTACCTGTCGGGACGCACGGCGGTCCAGTACCAGGTCTCGCCCAACGGCTCGGTGCCGTTGAACGCCTTGAAGAACCCGTTGTTCGGTTCGGCCGCGTGCCTCGAACGCCTTGCGCACGCTGATCACCGCAGCCGCGCACGCAGCTGCTCGAGGCCGAACACACGCGGGTGATGCAGCGCTCGATCGACGCCGACGCGGTGCTCACCGGCGCGCTCGCCGGCGGCCCCGCGATCGGCACCGCATTCCCGGCCGGCAATCCATTGGCCGATCAATTGAAGATGGTCGCGCGGATGATCTCGGTGGCCGATGCGGTCGGCGCCAAGCGCCAGGTGTTCTTCGTCTCGCTCGGGGGCTTCGACAACCATGACGGCTTGCTCACGATCCACCCCGGCCTGCTGACGACTGTCGCCGACGCGCTCGCGGCCTTCTACAGCGCGACGGTCGAACTCGGCGTCGCGGCGCAAGTGACCAGCTTCACCGCGTCGGACTTCGGCCGCACGCTGGCTGGCAACAACGACGGCTCCGACCACGGCTGGGGCAGCATGCACTTCATGCTCGGCGGCGCGGTCAAGGGCCAACGCTTCTACGGCACGCCGCCGGCCATCGCCAACAACGGGCCGGACGACGTGGGTCAGGGGCGATTGCTGCCGACCACCGCGGTCGATCAATTGGCATCGACGCTGGGCAAGTGGTTCGGCATTTCGGATGCCAACCTGCTGACGGTGCTGCCGAACCTGGCCAACTACGACGTGTCGGCACGCGACCTCGGTTTTCTCTGAGCCGCCCGGCTACATCCCCTTGAACAGTCCGGTGTAGCTGCGGCTGACTTCGAGCTTTTCGGGGTGGCCCTTCACGCCACGATCTGGCGGCCGCGAAGGTCGCGTGTCACGCCGGCGATGGCCTTGGCGTTGACCAGCGTGGAGCGGTGGATCTGCCAGAAGCGCTGCGGGTCGAGTTCGTCGACCAGCTCCTTGATCGGCTTCCTGATCAGCGCTTCGATCGTCGCCGTCTGCACGCGGGTGTACTTCTCGTCGCTGATGAAGAACAGCACGTCGTCGACCGGGATCATCTGGATCGCTCTGGCCGACGGTGGCCTGGATCCATTGCAGGTATTGCGGCGCGCCGCCGGGGTTCATCTGCGCCGTCAGCTGGTGCAGCAGCTGCTGCATGCGGCGCACCGTCGCCACCGCCGCCGCCGCCGGCCTCGCGTTGCGCCAGCCGCTTCTTGATGCGCTCGACCGTGAGCGCGAGGCGCTCGCGCTCGGCCGGCTTGAGCACGTAGTCGACCACGCCCTGCTCGAAGGCCTCGACCGCGTACTGGTCGTAGGCGGTGATGAAGACGATCTCGGGCAGCCAGTTCGTCGTCGTCGATCGTCGCAGCTGCGCGATTTGCCGCGCCGCCTCGACGCCGGTCAGCCCCGGCATGCGGATGTCGAGGAACACGAGGTCGGGCCGGTGCTCGGCGACCAGGGCCACCGCCTCGGCGCCGTTCTTCGCTTCGGCGACGATCTCCAGCTCGGGCCAGACCTCGGCCAGGCGTGCGCGCAGTTGCTCGCGCATCAGGCGTTCGTCGTCGGCGATCACGCGCGGCCATGTCGACCTTCATCCACTCATCGTAGCGGAAGGCGGTGCCTTGTTCTCGCGCCACAGTGCGCGCACCAGCCACCAGCCCAACAGGCCGACCACGGCCAGCGGCGCCAGCAGCATGGCCGCGATGGCCAGTACCGCCACCAGCGGCAGGCCAAAGGCCAGCAGCAGGATCGGCAGCACGACCGCGGCCAGTGTCAGCAGCAAGAACGGCACGACCAACATCAGCGCCAGCAAGACAGCGGCGAGCACCAGAATGGCCAGCCCATGCTGACCCGGCTGCAGCGGGCCCAGCGTGGCGCCGTGAAGGACTTCGTCGCCGTCGACCACGACATGCAGATGGCTCATGTCGAGCGAGTGCAGCCCTTGCCAGGCGGCAGCGGCCAGCACCAGTGCCAGCAGACACAGCAGGCCCAGGATGCGCAATGCGCGGCGGGCGCGCCCCGGCGGGCGTTGCGTGGGCGAGTTCATGCCGTCTCTCCTGGCGCGTCGGCGCGCGCGGTGCTGTAGGGCACGGTGATCGTCACCACCGTGCCGCTGGGCAGGTTCTCGGCGACCGTCAAGTGGCCTTGCCGCCGTACAGCAGCTGCAGCCGCTCGCGGATGTTGGCCAGGCCGACGCCGGTGCCGGCGGTGGCGGCCTTGCCGAAGCCCAGGCCGGTGTCGGCCACGGTGACCGCGCAGCTTGCCGTGCACGATCTCGGCCGTGCACCGTCAGCGTCGCCGCCTTCGGCCTTGGGCTCCAGGCCGTGCTTGATCGCGTTCTCGACCAGGGTCTGGATCATCATCGGCGGGAACTCGGCCGACAGCAGGCCCTCGGGCACGTCGATGTCGGTCTGCAGGCGGTCTTCCATGCGCACCTTCAGGATCTCGAGGTAGGGCCGGATCACCGCCATCTCGCGGCCGAGGTCGCGCGGCCGCCGTGGTTGGCCTCGCGCATCGTCGGCATCGAGGCGCGCAGCAGCGCGATCAGGTTCTTCTGCATCGTGCTGGCGCGCGGCGGGTCGGTCTCGATCAGGTGGTCGATCGAGGCCAGCGTGTTGAACAGGAAGTGCGGCTCCACCTGCGCCTGCATCGCCGCCATGCGCGCCTCGACCACCTGGCGCTTGAGCGGTTCGGACTCGGCCGTCTCGGTGGCCTCCGCGGCCTTGACCTCGGCCTGCATCTGGCCCTTGTAGGTGATCTTGATGATGATCGAGGCGATGATCCACAGGAACGCCAGCTGGGGCAGGAAGTCGCCGACGCTGACGCGCGTGATGCGGGTGCCGAGGTTGCTGTCGGCATGGCCCAGGTCGGCAATCGCCGCCTCGGCGTCGCGCCGCGCTTCCTCGGCGTCGACGCGAGCCTGCTCGGCATCGTGGCGCGCTTCCTCGACCGCCTGTTCGATCTCCTTGCGCGCCTCCTCGACCGCCGCACGTACCGCGTCGCTGGTCGCGCCGGGCGGCAGCTCGATCCGGATGCCGCGCTCGGCGGCCGAGGCCCCGGCGCCGGCAGCGCGCTCGGCGGCTGCGGCAGCTGCCACAGCCGCCTCGACGGCCGAAGCCGCTTGGGTCGGCGCCCGGGGCGTGATCCGGATGCCCTGGCTGCCGATCTGGATCTCGACATCGCCTTTGCCGCCGGGCGAAGGCTTCTCGATCTTGATGAAGGGCGCGCGAGGCTTGCCGTCGGCGGGCCCGGTCGGTGCCGAAGGCGGCGTTGGCGGTGTCGGCGGCTTGGGCGTCACGATGACCCGCGCCGGTCGCGTTTCGACGCGTTCGGACATGGTCCAGGTGAAGGGCGGCAGATCCTTCAGGATCGCCATGATGATCAGCAGCAGCAGCGACAGCAGGAAGAAACGCTTCCAGCTGATCGACACCAGCCAGGTCGCATAGACGTGAAAAGCCCGCACCAGCGGCGCGAAGCGCGCGGTCCAACTGGTGTTCGCGGACGGGGGGGCGGTGGGGGTCATCTGGGGCGCTTTTACGGGGTCGACGGGGCGATCGGCCATGGCCGGCAATGTAACGACGTGCCGGCCGGGCTGCGCGCCCGACGCGACCCGGCGCGCCATACGGCGGACAGGCTGCATCCGCCGCGGACAGGCTGGCGCCGCAGCGGTCGCATCGGGCTCGGCAATGCTTCAGCGGCGATGGCGTTGCGCGCGCGTGTCGAGTGCGCCGGGGAAGTACAGCGCCGTCAGGCTCTGGCTGTGCACCGGCGAGAACCGCGTCCCGGGCTGCTCGATGCGCGCCAGTCGCGCACCCAGAGGATCTGGTCGCACACTTCGAGCAGGCCCAGGGTTTCGCGGTCGCCGACCAGCACGCCGTGCACACGCAGGCCGAGCGTCGGCGCGCGCGTCGTCGAGCGCGCCAGCGTTGCCGGCGTGCAGCCGAACTCACCGTCGCTGACGATCAGCAGGTCGGCGCTGGCCCAGCGCTGCGCTGTGCACGCAGTCGATCGCGCGTTCGATCGGCGTCTGCACGTCGGTGCCGCCGTCGAAGCCCTGACCCATCATGTCGAGCAGCGCCGCCAGGCCGGGGCCGCTGAAGCCAGGTCGCATTCGACGAGTTCACCCGCCGCGCCGAAGGCGATCAGCTTGCAGCCGCGATGCTCGCGCTCGGCGGTGCGCAGCGCCTCGAGCACGATGGCCTTGGCGATGGTCTCGGGTGCGCCGCGCATCGAGCCCGAGGTGTCGAGCGCGACGATGATCGGCCCGCGCTCCAGCGCCTCGGGCACCGGCGGCGCGCTGCGTTCGCGCGGCGGCGCCCCCGGGTCGGGGCGCCAGTCGATCAGTTCCGCCTCGCTCTCGTAGTGCAGCAAGCGCGCTTCGGCGCGGCGCGCACGCCAGAGCTTGCGCAGCACCGGGTGGCGCAGCTGCTGCGCCTCGCTGGCCAGCATGCGCTCGAGCCGGTCGCCGAAGGTCAGGCCGCGCAATGCACCCGGCGCATCGGGCAGTGTCGTGCGCTGTGGTTTGACTGCGCGGCGCAACGACACGCCTGGCTCGATGTTGTGCGGCCGCGCCGGCCACGCCGCGACTGGCGCGCTGCTCGCGGCCCAGCGCGCCGGATCAGCGCCGTCAGTTCGGGCCGGGATCGCAGCAAGGCCGACAGGCGCTCGATCTCGCGCCACTCCTTACGTTCGCGCTGGCGCAGCAGGCCCTGCAAGTCGTCCCAGCGCAGCGACGACAAGTCGCCCAGCCCCTGCAGCAGCGCCAGCAGGGCTTCCCAGTCGCCCTTCTCGCGCGCCCATTCGGCGCTGAACTCGGCCACCATCCGGGCAATGGCGTCGCTGCGCGACTGCGTCGGCATGCGGTCGATCAGGCGGTCCAGGTGCCACAGCATCGTGCGCAGGACCTGCTCGGCCAGCGCCGGCGCGGTGCGCACGAGTAACGGCAGGCCGAGCGCCGCCACGGCGCCGCGCAGCGGCTGCATGGCCGCCGGGTCACCGAAGTCGGCATCGCTGCCGGGCAGCTCGCCGACGTGCAGCGCATCGCGCCAGCGCGCGAGGTCGGCCAGGCGCCGCGCAGTGTCGCCACTGCTGCTGGTTACCGCGGGCAGCCATAGGGTGCGCGGCAAGGCAGCCAGCTGCTCGTACGGCGCGTCGGGGTCGATCCGGGTCATCAGGCAAGCTGCGCGCTTCGGAGCGGGCATGCGCCCTCATGCCTCGACCGGTGCCGGCTCGGCTGCAGTCAGTCGGGGGTCGACAGGCAATGCGGCGAAGCCTGCTTCGACAGTGTCGAGCCGAGCCAACAGCGCGTCGAGCACGCTGAGCGTCATGGCCGGGCCTTCGAGCACGCGCTGGCGCAACGACGGTGGCCACCACAATCGGGCACTGAGTTGCGCCTGCATCGCGGCATGCTGTGCCTGCACGGCGTCACACGCGGCCTGCGCACGTTCGCGGGCCTCGGCCACCTGGGCTCGGCGCGCAGCGACGTGCAGCGGGCTGAAACGGCGGCGCTGGCGCGCCTCCAGCGCCGCGGCGACGAAGCGCATCGACGCCAGTGCGTCGCCACCGGCATCGTCGTCGCCGCCCAGCGACTGCGCCAACGCCAGCTTGCCCGCACCCTCCGACGTGCCTGCGGCGTCGTCGACGGCTGGCAGCCGCTGCTCGATGTCGAGCTGACGCTCGAAGGCCTGCACCGCGCGCGCCAGCCAAGCGGCGTCGAGCGGCGCCGACTGCGCGACCTGAGCGACGAACCAGCGTTCGACGTCGGCCGCAGCGCCCGGCTCGGCGGCCATCACATAGGGCGCGAGCCAGAGGTCGAGTGCATCCACGCAGGGCCGGCCTTCGCTCACCGCGGCCACACGCAGCAGGCCGACCAACTGGCGCCAGCGCCGGTCGGACGGTGCGCTGCCACCACGGGCGGCCAGCCAGGTGCGCAGCGAGCGCAGCGCCGCCAGCGCATCGTCGGCCAGCGGGATCGCGTCGCGTGCCACCAGGATGGCGGCACGTTCGGCGCTGGTGATCGGCTGCGCTGGCAAGGTGGCGGCGGCGGTCGGCAAGGTCAGCAGTGCGTGGAAGGCTGCGTCGCTGACCGGCGCCACCGGCACGCGCAGCAGGAAGCGGTCGTAGAACGCCAGCAGGGCCTCGTCGTCAGGCACTTCGTTGCTCGCGCCGACCACGCTGACCAGCGGCACGGGCCGCCGGGCGCTGCCGTTGTCGAACTCGCGCTCGTTGAGCAGGGTCAGCAGCGCATTCAGGATCGCCGAGTTGGCCTTGAAGACCTCGTCCAGAAAGGCGATGCCGGCCGTGGGCAGGTAGCCGTCGGTCAGGCGCTCGTAGCGATCCGCCTCGAGCGCAGCGAGCGACAGCGGGCCGAACAGTTCTTCGGGCGTCGAAAAGCGCGTCAGCAGGCGCTCGAAGTAGCGCGCGCCCGCAAAGGCCCGGTGCAGCCGGCGCGCCAGTTCGCTCTTGGCGGTGCCGGGCGGGCCGATCAGCAGCACGTGCTCGCCGGCCAGCGCGGCGAGCAAGGCCAGGCGCACCGCGGCGTCGCGTTCGAGCAGGCCGGCTTCGAGCGCGGCGATCAGCGCATGCAAACGTGCTGGTGAGGGCAAGGCGGCAGCGGACACCCGGCCATTCTCGCGCGAGTGCGCGCGGCGCGCAGGATGCACGCTCAAGCGTTGTGCACGATGCCCGAGCGCAAGGTGATCGCGCCGCCGGCGGTCAACTCGGCCAGCAGTTGCTCGCCCCAAGCAGTGGCCGAGCCTGCAGGCTCGCCCAGGCGCCGCCAGACCTGCAGCGCGATCGGCGTGGCGGTGAACCAGGCCAGCAGTTCGGCCAGCGGCTGGCTGCCGACTTCGAGCAGGTGGTACTTGGCCAGGGCCTTGATGCCGTGGCGCGCATGGCGTGCGGGTTCGGCGCGAAACGCCGCCAGCCGCGAGCGTGCCCGCTGCAAGGCGCCGGTCACGTCCGCGAACGGCGCGCCGTGGCCGGGGATCACCAGCCGCGGCCGCAGCGATTCGATCAGGTCCAGCGTGGCGGCCACCTGGTCGAAGGCGTTGACGCCGTCGAGTTCGGGAAAGACCACGCCGAAGCCGTTCTCCCACAGCGCGTCGGCCGAGATCAGCGCGGCATCACCGGCATCGAACAGGACCAGCGAATGCGGATCGTGGCCGGGCGCGGCGTGCGCCTGCCAGGTGCGCGCGCCGACGTTGAACGACTCGCCGGGCCGCAGCAGCGCATCGAAGGCAAAGCGCTCGCAGTGCTGGCCGGTGAGGCGATAGCTGAGGCGGTCTTGGTCCCAGCGCGCCACCGCGTCGGCGTCGCCGGGCGGGATCACGATGCGTGCGCCGAACGCGCGCACCAGCGCCGCATTGCCGCCGCAATGGTCGGAGTGCAGGTGCGTGTTGACGACGCGCGCGAGCGTCTGGCCGGGCCGCAGCGCGTGGCGCACCAGCGCCAGCGTCTGCTCGGCATGCGCGACGTGGCCGGTGTCGATCAAGGCCGCGTCTTCGCCGTCGACCCCGTGCAGCAGGACGTTGTTCGACGACAGCCAGCCGCGTTCGAAGACGGCGACGCCGGGCGGCAACAGGGCGCTCATGCGCCGATTGTGCGGGCCACGAAGTCGCCGTCGCCCGCCCGCGCCGATATCAGCGCTTGAGCAGGCCCTTCAGCATATCGAGTGCATCGGGCTTCTTCGCCTCGTCGGCGGGCGCCTGACCCGGCTTGCCCTCCGCGCTGGGCTTGCCCATGCTCTCCATTTCGGGCATGCCGAGCATCGCCAGGGCGACGGTCTTCACCCGTATCTTGACCGCCCACTGCGGGCTCCACGCAATGCTCGGGTCCGTCGGCCGCGGCGGATGGGCCAGGTTCAGCTCGTTGCCATAGCCGATCAGCCGCAACATCGCACCCTGGCCGCTGAACACGCCCTTGGGAATCGTGCAGGTGGTGACGGTCGGCGCGAGCAGCACCTTCTCGCGCAACCAGCGATCGACGGCGGCATTGGTCTGGTAGTCGAGCAGGCCGAAGCCGACGTCGGGCAGCTCGCTGCTGGTCCACAGGATCATCTCTTCCTTGGCGCCGGCACCCATCGCGGCGGCGAAGTAGGCGCGCGCGGTGGGCGCCGCGGTCCAGCGCAAGTCGGTCGCACCGGCGTTGTCGGCCTGTTGCAGGCCGAGCGCAGGCATCAGGTCCTGCTGCGGCGGGACCTGGAACTTGAAGGCGTCGGGCACGCCGGCGCCGGTGAAGGCATGTTCACCAGCCAGCGACGCAGCGGCGGGGACCATGCGCGTGTCGGTCTTGCTCGGCCATACCGGCCGCCCGGCCGCACTGTGCGTGCCGCGCTGGGTGGCGCGGCGCGACTGGAAGAAACGCGCGAAGTCGGCCGCCGATGCGCTGGCGGCATCCAGCGTCATCGGTTGGCCGCTGCGCACGTTGGCGCCGCAGCCCCAGTACAGCAGGATGCGGCCGCGTGGGCGTTCGTGCTCCTGCGGCACCACCTCGTCGTCCGACTCGGGCACTGGCTTGCCGGGCGGCGGCGCCTGCAGCTTCAATGCGGGGCTCAGAAAACCCGCCGGCACCGCCTGCTGTGCTTCGGCCAGCGACGGGTTGTTGCGCGTGAACAGCGTGACATCGACGAAACGCCCCGCCGAAGCGGCCTGCGTGTTTCCGAAGTTGTTGCCGCCGCCGCCACCAGCGCCGCCGAACAGGCTGCCGATGGCGGCCATCGGGTTGGCATTTGCGCCCCCCATCGGCATGCCCATGCCGCTGAAGGTGGCGACGTCGATCCAGGCCTGGGCGACGGGCGGATTGACCTTCTGCGTGGGCGGCGTCTGCGCGGCCACCGGACCTGCCAGGGCTGCGGCGATCGCCAATGACAAGCGACACCCGTTCATGCTTGACCTCCGTTCGTTGTGCCTTAGCTTATGCCACCGTTGCCTGAACGATGGAAGGCGGCGTCAAACAAAAACAGACCCGCAGGCGGTCGGCCTGCGGGTCGTGGCTCGGATTGAGCCTCGCGGCAGTGCCGCCGGGACTACTTGTAGAGCAGGTTGGGCAGCCACAGGCCGATCTGCGGCCAGATATAGAGCAAGGCCAGCGCCAGCACCTGGATGCCCATGAACGGCATCATGCCGGCGAAGATCTGGTTCAGCGTCACGTGCTTGGGCGACACACCCTTGAGGTAGAACGCGGCCATCGCCACCGGCGGCGATAGGAAGGCGGTCTGCAGGTTCAGCGCCACCAGCAGGCCGAAGAACAGCGGATCGACGTTGAACTTGGCCAGCAACGGAATGAAGATCGGCATGAAGATGACGATGATCTCGGTCCACTCCAGTGGCCAGCCGAGGATGAAGATGATGAACTGGCTGAGCAGCATGAACTGAACCGTGTTCAGGCCGAGCGACAGGACCCAGCGTTCGATCAGTTCCTGCCCGCCGAGCAATGCGAATGCGGCGGAAAAGATCGACGAGCCGACGAACAGCCAGCAGACCATGGCACTGGTCTTGGCGGTCAGGAAGGACGACTCCTTGATGATGCCGCCGAGGTCGACGATGGTCTTGGCCACCGCGTTGCCGCTCTTGGCCTGTTTGGCCGCGACGTAGCGATAGGCCCCGGCCAGCAGCAGGCCGCCGAACGCGCCCACGGCAGCGGCCTCGGTCGGTGTGGCCAGGCCGAACACGATCGAGCCCAGCACGGCGATGATCATCACCGCCAGCGGGAAGAACGAGGCCAGCAGCATCTTGAAGATCTCGAGCCGCTGCCAGCTCATCAACCAACTCACGAGCAGCAGGCCGGCCATGCCGACGCCGAACACGATCCAGTACCAGGTGGCTGCCGGCACGCGGGCTGCGGACGTCGTGGCCGGCGGCTTTTCGGCAGCCTTCTCGAGCGGGGCAGCCGCGACGGGTGGCTGTGCTGGCGCATCCTTGGCGTCGCCGTCGGTGGGCTCCTTCAAGCCGCTGTCGTCCTTCGGCGGCTCGGTCAGCGAACCGCCCGAATCCGCAGGCTGGTCATCGGTGGCGCCGATCGCACCGCCCGATTGCACCAGGCCCGAGGTATCGACCACGGCCTCGGGCGCCGTCGCGGAGAAATACATCACGAGCAGCAAGGCGCCGATGGCGATGGCAGGCAGCAAGGTAATGAACAACTGCGTCGCCACCTGGCGCCTGGGCAGCGAGGGCATGCGCAAGGCGCCGAACAACACGGCCAGTGCATTGCTGCCACGCACGCTCAGGGTCTGCGACAGCGGTGGCAGCGGGACCACCCGGTCAATGGCGGCTAGCGGCGGCGCAAGGTGCGGCTTCCACTTGGCGACGACGATGACGTAGCCGACATACAGGCCCGCGAGCATGATCCCAGGGAAGAAGGCGCCGGCATAGAGCTTGACGACCGACACACCAGCCGTGGCGCCGTAGACGATCAAGCAGGACCGAAGGCGGGATCAGGATGCCCAGGCAACCGCCGGCGGTGATCGCGCCAGCGGCGAGCTTGATGTTGTAGCCGGCGCGCAGCATCGCCGGCAGCGCCAGCAGGCCCATCAACGTGACCACCGCGCCGACGATGCCGGTGGCCGTGGCGAAGATCGCGCAGGTGACGATGGTGGCCACCGCCAGCGCACCCGGCACGCGGGCCAGCGCCAGGTGCAGGCTCTTGAACAGCTTCTCGATCAGGTTGGCGCGCTCGACCAGATAGCCCATGAAGACGAACAGCGGAATCGCGATCAGGACGTCGTTGGACATCACCGAATAGGCGCGCTGCACCATCAGGTCGAGCATCTGGCGCACGGCCAACTCGGGGTTCGCGCTGCGGTAGGCGAGCCAGCCGAAGAACATGCCCATGCCCATCAGCGTGAACGCAGTCGGGAAGCCGAGCATGATCGCGACCACGATCAGCGCCGAGCATCAGCAGGCCGAGGTGGCCGTTGGTGATCGAGTCGGCGCGCAGCAGGATGATGGCCACGCCGAGCAGGATCAGCCCCATCAGGATGAAGCCGAACCAGAGTTCCTTGCGGATCTTCATTTCGGCGCCCCCTGCTGCACGACGAACTTGTCGAGCTTGGCGATGTCTTCGTCCTTCACGTGCACCATTTCCTTCAGCTTGTCGACGTCGACCTCCTCCACGTCCTCTTCGCGCGAGGGCCAATGCGCCTTGCTGGATGCAGATCACGCAGCGGATGATCTCGACGACGCCCTGCACCAGCAGGAAGGCGCCGGCCAGCGGCATGCATCGTCTTGAACGGATAGATCGGCGGGCCCTCGGCCGTGATGCTGGAGTGTTCGTTCATGACCCAGGATTCGACGGCGAAGGAGTAGCCGGCGTAGGTCAGTGCGACGACGCCCGGGACGAAGAACAGGACGTACAGCGATCAGGTCGATCGTGGCCTGCGTGCGCGGCTCGAAGAAGCCGTACAGCACGTCGCCGCGCACATGGCCGGCCTTGGCCAGCGTGTAGGCACCGGCCATCATGAACAGCGTGCCGTACATGATGATCATCACGTCGAAGGCCCAGGAATGCGGGTTGTCGAGCACGTAGCGCGAGAACACTTCCCAGGAGATCATGAATGTCAGCGCAACGATCAACCAGGAAAACGCCTGGCCGACGAAGGTGCTGATCTTGTCGATCGTCAGAAACAGTTTCTGCATGATTTGGCCTGCTCAAAAATCAGCCACCCGGATCCGGCCCGGATGGCTGATCGAACGGGGCGCGGAGCCCTTCAAGCCTTCTTCGGTGCGGCCGGCTTGGCTCCGAAGAAATGGTTCACCGCCATGCGCCGGCTGACGTAGGTGTCCTGGTCCCACTTCACGGCGCGCTCGGCGAATACCTTTTGCGATTCGACGATTTCCTTGAACATCGGATTCTCGGCCGACTTCTTCTCCAGGATCTCGCCCCACAGCTTGAGCTGCACCTGGAGTATCGAATCCGGGGTCTTGTAGAACTTGACCTTGTCCTTGGTCTGCAGTTCGATGTAGTCCTTCGAGTAGCGATCGATCGCTTTCCACGACATGTCGGCGGACGACGCCTCGACGGCATTGGCGATGATCGCCTTCATCTTGCGCCGGCAGCGCGTCGTACTTCGGCTTGTTGAACATGATCTCGAACGTCTCGGCGCTCTGGTGGTAGCTCTGCAGCATGCACACCTTGGAGACGTCGGGGAAGCCGAGCATGCGGTCCGAGGTGGCGTTGTTGAACTCGGCCCCATCGAGCAGGCCGCGGTCCATGGCCGGCACGATCTCGCCGCCGGGCAGCGCGTTGACCGCCGCGCCCATCGCGGTGAACAGGTCGATCGCCAGGCCGTTGGTGCGGAACTTCAGGCCCTTGAAGTCCTCCGGCTTGGTGATCGGCTTCTTGAACCAGCCCAGCGGCTGCGTCGCCATCGGGCCGTAGAGGAACGACTGGACCGTGGTGATGCCGATCGACGCGTAGAGCTTGGCCAGCAGTTCCTCGCCGCCGCCGTACTTGTGCCAGGACAGCAGCATGTTGGCGTCCATGCCGAAGGCCGGGCCGGAATTCCACAGCGCCAGCGCATTCTGCTTGCCGTAGTGGTAGCCCAGCACGCCGTGGCCGCCGTCGAGCGTGCCCTTGGACACCGCTTCGAGCAGGCCGAACGCCGGCACCACCGCGCCCGCCGGCAGCACCTCGATCTTGAGTTCGCCGCCGGTCATGTCGTTGACCTTCTTGGCGAAGTCCAGCGCGTACTCGTGGAAGATGTCCTTCGACGGCCAGGTGCTCTGGAAGCGCAGGCTGGTGACTGCGGGCGTCTGGGCGATGGCCGGCGCGGCCAGCACGCTTGTGCCGACGGTGGCGGTCGCGGCGCGCTTGAGGAAGCGGCGGCGCTGCGAGGTGGATGGGGTGGGCGATTCATTCATGGCCAGGTCTCCAGTTTTGGATAGGCAGCAACCAGCCAGCAGGCCAGCTGCCAAGACGGGATAGGACAACGACGACTATCCGGCGGCCATCTTGCCATCGGAACTGGGTCAAACCCGCGTCGCTGGGATGATCGCGGTCAAGCATTGCGCAAGGCACTTGTGCTCGGCTGGCGCGAGCAGGTGATGGCGCAGCGCGAAGTCGAGCGTCACCAGCGAGGCATCGGTCGTCATTTCGTCGCCACTGGCCAATGCCAGGGTCTGCGCGATCGGCAGCAGGTGCAGTTCCGCCACTTCGCCGTCCTGGTTGACTGGCGTCATACCGTGGGGCAGGCACAGGTCGAAGGTGTGGATCTGCTCGTGCATGAAGCCTTCGGCAATGTCGCAGGTGAGTTCGACCACGTTGCCCGGCGTGGCATGCTGCATCGTGGCCACGTCGAGTCCGGCCTCCTCCAGGCCTTCGCGCACGAGCGTTTGCTGCGGCGTCTGGCCAAAGGGCACGCCGCCGCCGACCAGGTTGTCGAGTTTGCCGGGGTCGGTGGCCTTGGTCATCGCACGGCGCGCAATCCACAAGTGCGTCGGCCGCCCCTGCGCGTCGGCCACGTAGCCGTTGGCGTGCGCGCCGAAGGTCAGCGTGCCCCAGAAGCGAGCGGCGGCGCGCTCGATCAGTGCCAGCGGCGGTGTGCCGAAGCGCTCGACGATGGCGTAGGTTTCGTCGCGCCAGGCCACGATCAGGCCTTGCTCGTGCAGCGCGGCGTTGATTGCGGCCAGTGCGGCGTCGTGATCGGCAGCGCAAAGCGCCACGCCCGCGTCGTCGACGGTCAGCCAGCGCGGCCAATGAGCCAGCGCATCGATGTGCGTCGCCGCCACCGAACCGACGGTGACTCCGTCGATCGTGAACGGCACGCGCCGCACTTCGCGGCGTGTCGCCGCGGCGAGTGCCGGCCAATCGCGGCGGTTCAGGCCGCCGCGCGCGAGTCCCGGCCGTTGCGCCATCGCTGCATCAGGCCTTGCCACTTGATTCGTGCGGCCTGCAGGTGGCGCTCCTTGACGTGGCCGTAGCCGCGGATCTCCTCCGGGATGCGCGCGATCTCAGGGCCAGCGGCAGCCGGCTGGCGTCGAGCCCGGTCAGCACTTCGTCGATCGCGTCGCGGTATTCGACGATCAGCGCGCGCTCTGTCCTGCGCTCCTCGGTCCGGCCGAAGGGGTCGAACGCCGTGCCGCGCAGGCCCTTGAGCTGGGCCAGCACGCCGAAGGCGCTGCGCATCCACGGGCCGAAGGGCTGCTTGACCAGCTCACCTTGGTTGTTCCTGCGGGCGATGCCGGCGGCGCGAGGTGGTGGACGAGCTTGTACTCGCCCTCGAACTGCGACGCGATCTTGTTGCCGAACGCGGCGTCGGTGTGCAGGCGCGCGACCTCGTACTCGTCCTTGTAGGCCATCAGCTTGAACAGGTAGCGGGCGACGGCTTCGGTCAGCCTGGTGCCGGCCAACGGCGCTTCGGCGGCGCGCACCTTGTCGACGAAGGCCTTGTAGCCTGCTGCATAGGCGGCGTTCTGGTAGCCGGTCAGGAACTCGACGCGCTTGGCGATCATCTCGTCGAGCGATGGCTTCTTGACGAACTCGATCACCTGCGCTGCTCTGAACAGCGCCTGCACCGCCTGCCAGATCGTGCGCGGCGCGGCGGCCCCATTCGAACGCGGCCTTGTTGTTCTCGACCTGCACGCCGTTGAGCTCGATCGCCCGCATCAGCGCCGCATGCGACAGCGGCACGCGGCCCTGCTGCCAGGCGTAGCCGAGCAGCAGCGGGTTGGTGTAGATCGAGTCGCCGACCAGTTGCACCGCGACCTGCTCGGCGTCGAACGCGCCGACGGGGCCTCGCCGACGCTGGCCTCGATCGCGGCCTCGCAGTTGCCGCCCGGGAACTGCCAGTCGGGGTTCTTGACGAACGCCGCGGTCGGCGTGCCGTGGGTGTTGAGCGCGACGTAGGTGCGGCCCTCGCGCATCACCGCCAGCGTGTCCTTGTTCGCGGCGACGATCGAGTCGCAGCCGATCACCAGGTCGGCCTCGGCGGTGTCGACCTTGGTCGCGAGGATCGCGTCCTGCCGGTTCGCGATCTGGATGTGGCTCCAGGTCGCGCCGCCCTTTTGCGCCAGCCCGCCGGCATCCTGCGTGACGACGCCCTTGCCTTCGAGGTGCGCGGCCATGCCGAGCAACTGGCCGATGGTGATGACGCCGGTGCCGCCGACGCCGGCGACGACGATGCCCCAGGCCGTCTCGGCAAGCGGCAGGGTGGGCTCGGGCAACGGCGGCATCGAGGCCAGATTGCCCTGGGTCTGCTTCTTCGGCTTCTTCAGCTGCCCGCCCTCGACCGTGACGAAGCTCGGGCAGAAGCCCTTCAGGCAGGAATAGTCCTTGTTGCAGGTGTTCTGGTTGATGCGGCGCTTGCGGCCGAACTCGGTCTCGACCGGCTCGACCGACAGGCAGTTGCTCTGCACCGAGCAGTCGCCGCAGCCTTCGCACACCAGCTCGTTGATGACGACGCGCTTGGCCGGGTCGACCATCGTGCCGCGCTTGCGGCGGCGGCGCTTTTCGGTCGCGCAGGTCTGGTCGTAGATGATGACGGTCGTGCCCTTGATCTCGCGCAGCTCGCGCTGGACGCCGTCGAGCTCGTCGCGGTGGTGCACGGTGACGCCGGCGGCCAGCCCGACACCGTCGTACTTCTCGGGCTCGTCGGTGACGATGACGAGCTTGACCGCGCCTTCGGCGTCCAGCTCGCGCGTCATCTGCAAGACCGAGTGCCCCTCGGGCCGTTCACCGACCGGCTGGCCGCCGGTCATCGCGACCGCGTCGTTGTAGAGGATCTTGTAGGTGATGTTGACGCCGGCGGCGATGCTCTGGCGCATCGCCAGCAGGCCGCAGTGGAAGTAGGTGCCGTCGCCGAGGTTGGCGAAGATGTGCTTGTCGGTGCGTGAACGGCGCCTGGCCGACCCACGACACGCCTTCGCCGCCCATCTGGCTGAAGGTGACGGTGCTGCGGTCCATCCAGACCGCCATGTAGTGGCAGCCGATGCCGGCCATCGCGCGCGAGCCTTCGGGCACGTGGGTGCTGGTGTTGTGCGGGCAGCCGCAGCAGAACCACGGCGCGCGCTCGCCGGTGTCGGTCTGTGAGCTGCAGTCATCGCGCGTTCGCGGCCTCGATCAGCGCGATTCGCTGGCGTCCATGCGCGCCGCGACATCGCTGCCGGCCGGCGCCACGCCGAGCTTCTTCAGCCGCTTGGCGATCGCCTGGGCGATGATCGCCGGCGTCAGGTCGGCCTTGGCGCGCAGCAGCCAGTTCTCGCTCGGGTTGGGCATGCTCCACTCGCCGCCGGCGTCGTCGCCCTCGGGCTCGTCGAACTTGCCGAGCACGTTGGGCCGCACGTCGGCGCGCCAGTTGTAGAGCTCTTCCTTGAGCTGGTATTCGATGACCTGGCGCTTTTCCTCGACGACCAGGATCTCCTGCAGGCCCTGCGCGAAGTCGCGCGTGATCGTCGCCTCGAGCGGCCAGACCACGTTGACCTTGTGCAGGCGGATGCCGAGCGTGCGGCAGGTGGCGTCGTCCAGGCCCAGGTCGGCCAGCGCCTGGCGCGTGTCGTTGTAGGCCTTGCCGCTGGCGATGATGCCGAAGCGGTCGTGCGGCGCCCTCGATCACGTTGTGGTTGAGCTTGTTGGCGCGCACGTAGGCCAGCGCGGCGTACCACTTGTAGTCCATCAGCCGCGCTTCCTGCTCGAGCGGCGCGTCGGGCCAGCGGATGTGCAGGCCGCCGGGCGGCATCACGAAGTCCTCGGGCAGCACGATGTCCACGCGGTCCGGGTCGACGATCGACCGAGGCCGACGATTCGACGATCTCCTGGATCGTCTTCATGCCGCTCCACACGCCCGCGAAGCGGCTCATCGCGAAGGCGTGCAGGCCCATGTCGAGGATGTCCTGCACGTTGGTCGGGAAGAACACCGGCAGGCCGCAGGCCTTGAAGATGTGGTCGCTCTGGTGCGCCGCGGTGCTGCTCTTGGCGACGTGGTCGTCGCCGGCGATCGCGATCACGCCGCCGTGCTTGGCCGGTGCCGGCCATGTTGGCGTGCTTGAAGACGTCGGAGCAGCGGTCCACGCCCGGGCCCTTGCCGTACCAGATGCCGAACACGCCGTCGAACTTCTTCGTCTGCGGGTAGAGGTCGAGCTGCTGCGTGCCCCACACGGCGGTCGCCGCCGAGCTCTTCGTTGACGCCGGGCTGGAACACGATGTTCTGCGCCGCGAGGTGCTTCTTGCGCCTGCCCACAGCGCCTGGTCGTAGCCGCCGAGCGGCGAGCCGCGGTAGCCGCTGATGAAGCCGGCGGTGTTCAGGCCGGCCATCGCGTCGCGCTGTGCGCTGCAGCATCGGCAGCCGCACCAGCGCCTGGACGCCGCTCATGAAGGCGCGGCCGTGCGTCGAGCGCGTACTTGTCGTCGAGCGTGACGCGTTTCGAGGGCCTTGCGGATCGACTCGGGCAGCGGGGCGTTCATGGCAGCGTTCCGTGACGAGGAGAGCAGCGGCGAGTGTAGGAGGCTTGGCCGTAGGAGTGGTGGCCCGGTTTGATTGCCAGCCAACGGCGTGTGGCCACACCGTGCGCCGTGGCCCTGAGTGTGGCGATCACTTCGGCCACAGCACCCACATGCGCAAGGGTTGGCTCATGCGCCCGGCTTGCTGCTCGGCGCGTTCGCCCCAGCCCCAAAAGTAGTCGGCACGTACCGCGCCGGTGATGGCCGAACCGGTGTCTTGCGCCAACACCAACCGGCGCAATGGCGTGGCCGTCAGCGGCTCCGTGGTATCGAGCCACACGAGGCTGCCGTAGGGCAGGCTTTTCGGATCGACCGCGATCGAACGTTCGGGTGTCAGGGCCACGCCCTGCGCGCCACGCGGGCCGAGGTTGGGGTCGGGCAAGGCCTCTTCACGGAAGAAGACCACGCGCGGGTTGGCCGCCAGCAATTCGGGTACGCGCTGCGGGTTGCGCCGCGCCCAGTCGCGAATCGCCGGCCACGACGCCTGGCCGGGACGAAGCTCTCCCTGCTCGATCAACCAGCGCCCGAGCGACTGGTAGGGCTGGTCGTTGTGGCCGGCGAAGGCGATGCGGACGGTCTGCGCCTGCCCGTCGGCGCCGATCAGGCGCAGCCGGCCCGAGCCCTGTACCTGCAGCAGCAAGGCGTCAAGCGGGTCGGCCACATAGGCGATCTCGCGGCCGCGCAGCGCGGTCTGTGCGGCTGCCGAGGTTTCGATCTGGGCCCGCGTGTACCAGGGCTTGCGCGTGGCCAGGTCGGCGGGTGGCGCGTACAGGGCAAAGCGCAGCGCCCCGCGTGGGCGGCGGCTGGCGTCGATTTGCGGCTCGAAGTAACCTGTTGCCAGGCCGTCGGTGCTCGCCGCCGCATCCAGTGGCAGCACGCGGTAGGGCGTGAATCGCTGCATCAGCCAGGCCCTGGTGGCGGCGTCGTCGACCGCCTGCGTGCGCAGCGCCTCCTGACACAGCCGCGGCCATGCCGGCGCTTCGCGCCCAAGCTCGGCCGGCAATCGCTCGCAACTGCGTTGCAGGGCCTGCCAGGCGTCGCGCAGGCGGTCACCGTCCCAACCAGGCAATTCGCCCCAGGTTGCGGGCAGCCAGCGCGAGTTGGGATGCAGCGACGCACTGGGCAGGGTCAGCGGTGAGACGGCGAGCGGGGCCGCACTGCGCGGCGGCGGTGCCGGCACCGGGGCCGGCGGCGGCTCGACGCAGCCGCCCAGGCCCAACGCAATTCCCAGCGCGGCGGCGAGCGCCAATGGCAGCAAACGGTAAGCTCGCTGCATGTGGCTGCTCTTGCTCGAGGCGCTGCTTGCGCTGTTGATCCTGCTCTTCATCGTCTGGTGGACCATGTTTTCAGGCCGCCGTCGCGGCGAACGGCCCGACGACGAAGACGAGGCGGCGGGCCGCTGACGCACTCGGCTCAGTGCAACTGCTCGGGCCGTGTCAACACGAACTCGGGCACCGTGGCTTCGAACGGCTCGGCCTCTTCGGTGACGCACAAGAACGTGCCGCGCATCGTGCCGTGCGCGGTCGCGATGCGCGTCCAGCTGGTGTATTCGAACTTCTCGCCGGGCTTGAGCAGCGGCTGGTTGCCGACCACGGCCAGCCCGCGCACCTCTTCGGTGTGTCCGTTGGCGTCGGCGATCCACCATTGCCGCGCGACCAGCTGCGCCGCGATGTCACCGCTGTTGGCGATGGTCACGGTGTAGGCGAAGGCTAGACATGGCTCTGCGGCTGCGACTGCTCGGGCAGGTAGGCGACGCTCGTCGAGCAGGTGAACTGGGGTTTGGCCATGCGGGCGATTCTAGAATCCGAACAAATACTTCCGTCGCGGCATGAACAGCTTTCGCATCGCCCCCTCGCATCCTTTCCGCCGACTTCGCCCGTCTCGGCGACGAGGTGCAGGCCGTCATCGCCGCCGGCGCCGACTGGATCCATTTCGACGTGATGGACAACCATTACGTGCCGAACCTGACGTTCGGGCCGATGGTCTGCGGCCTGAAGCCGCTGCGCAAGCCGACGGCACGCGGTGCCGATCGACGTGCACCTGATGGTTCAGCCGGTCGATGCGCTGGCCCAGGCCTTCGCCGAGGCCGGCGCCGACCTGATCAGCTTTCATCCCGACGCCAGCGCGCATGTCGACCGCACATTGCAGGTGATCAAGGCCGAGGGCTGCAAGGCCGGGCTGGTGTTCAACCCGGCCGCGTCGATCGACGGGCCTCGAGTGGGTGATCGACAAGGTCGATCTGCTGCTGGTGATGAGCGTCAACCCGGGCTTCGGCGGGCAGAGCTTCATCGACTCGGCGCTGCGCAAGCTCGAGCGCCTGCGCAAGCTCATCGACGCCAGCGGGCGCGACATTCGGCTCGAGGTCGACGGCGGCATCAAGGTCGACAACATCCGGCGCACGCCGACGCCGGTGCCGACACCTTCGTCGCCGGCAGCGCGATCTTCGGCCAGCCCGACTACAAGGCGGTGATCGCCGCGATGCGCAAAGAGCTCGCACGGTGAGCCGGCACGCCTTTGCCGCTGCGATCATCGACCTCGACGGCACGCTGGTCGACACCCTGGGCGATTTCGAAGTCGCCCTCAATCTGACGCTGGCCGACCTGGCATTGCCGCCGGTGGACCGTGCCTTCATCGGGCGCACGGTCGGCAAGGGCTCGCCTCACCTGATTCACAGTGCGCTGGCGGCGGCCGGCGGCGACGCTGCGTCATACGACCTGGCCTGGGCCCATTACCAGCGCCACTACCGAGAGGTCAACGGCAGTCACTCCACGGTCTACGCCGGCGCCGAGGCCGGGCTCGAGCGCCTGCGCAAAGCCGGCCTGGCACTGGCCTGCGTCACCAACAAGCCGCACGAATTCGCGGTGGCGCTGCTCGAGCGCAAAGGCCTGGCCAGGTTCTTCGATCGGGTCTTTGGCGGCGACAGCTTTGCGCGCCGCAAGCCCGACCCGCTGCCGCTGGTGAGCGCGGCTGCCGCGCTGGGCAGTTCGACCGCGCGCACATTGGTCGTCGGCGACTCGGCGAACGACGCGCAGGCGGCGCGCGCCGCAGGGTGCCCACTGGTGCTGGTGCGCTACGGCTACAACCATGGTCAGCCGATCGAGTCGGCCGGCGCCGATGCCCTGGTCGATCGTCTGGACGAGATCGACCTCGAGGCCTGGGACCTGCCGCCGCTGCTAAACTGCAGCGCAGGATGACACTCACTTCACGCCACGCCCAGTGCGCCGGACCTCGCGGTCAGGGAGCCTGGCCCTGGCGCCGCGCGTTGCACCGCTGACGCCCGTCGGCCCGGCCACCATCGCCCGGCCAGTCTGTCTGACACGGCGCCCCGGCTCGTCGACGAAGCCGGCGCACCGCCCCGCAGGATACTGAAGTGATCACTGAACTTGAATTCCAGAGCCTGGCCGCGCAAGGCTTCAACCGCATACCGCTGATCAGCGAGGCCTTCGCCGACCTCGAGACGCCGCTGTCGTTGTACTTGAAGCTGGTCGGCGGCCGGCGCCATGGATTCCTGCTCGAATCAGTGGTGGGTGGCGAGCGCTTCGGCCGCTATTCGTTCATCGGCCTGCCGGCGCGCACGCTGCTGCGCGCCACCGGTTGGCGCACCGAAGTGGTGACCGGCGGCGTGGTGACCGAGCGCCATGACGGCAACCCGCTGGATTTCATCGCCACGTACCGGCAACGCTTCAAGGTCGCCCTGCGCCCGGGACTGCCGCGTTTTTGCGGCGGCCTGGCGGGCTACTTCGGCTACGACGCGGTCCGCTTCGTCGAACCCAAGCTGGCGCAGACGGCCAAGTCTGGCGGCCTGGACACGCCCGACATCATGCTGTTGCAGACCGAGGAACTGGCGGTCATCGACAACCTGTCGGGCCGGCTGTACCTGATCGTCTATGCCGACCCGGGCCAGTCCGACGCCTACGTCGGGGCCAAGCGGCGCCTGGGCGAGTTGGCCGACAAACTGCAGTACAGCGTCACCGTGCCGGCAGTCAAGCGTGGCCCGTCTCACCCGGTCGAGCGCGACTTTGCGCCGGCCGACCTGAAGGCCGCCGTGCAGCGGGCCAAGGACTACATTGCGGCTGGCGACTGCATGCAGGTGGTGATCGGCCAGCGCCTGAGGAAGCGCTACACCGAGAGCCCGCTCAGCCTGTACCGCGCGCTGCGTTCGCTGAACCCGTCGCCATACATGTACTTCTACGACATGGGCGAGTTCCAGATCGTCGGCGCGTCGCCCGAAATCCTGGTTCGCCAGGAGCGCCTGGCCGACGGCCGCGAGAAGGTGACGATCCGTCCGCTGGCCGGCACGCGCGGGCGCGGGGCCACGCCCGAGGCCGATGCGGCGCTCGAAGCCGAACTGTCGTCCGATCCGAAAGAGCGTGCCGAGCACCTGATGCTGATCGACCTGGCGCGCAACGACATTGGCCGCATTGCCCTCACCGGCAGCGTCAAGGTGACCGAGGCATTCGCCGTCGAGCGCTACTCGCACGTCATGCACCTCGTCAGCAACGTCGAGGGTGTATTGAAGCCGGGTCTGACCAGCCTGGACGTGCTGCGTGCGACCTTCCCCGCCGGCACCCTGAGCGGCGCGCCGAAGATCCGCGCGATGCAGATCATCGACGAGCTGGAGCCCGTCAAGCGCGGCATTTACGGTGGAGCCTGCGGCTATCTGAGCTTTGCCGGCGACATGGACGTGGCCATTGCGATCCGCACCGGCATCGTGCAGGACAACACGCTGTACGTGCAGGCCGCAGCCGGCGTGGTGGCCGACTCGGTGCCCGAGCTCGAGTGGCAGGAAACCGAGGCCAAGGCGCGGGCCTTGTTGCGCGCCGCGGAATTGGTCGAGGCGGGTTTCTGACGCCTCAGGGCGTCGTCAGCGTGAACGTCGCGCGGCCGGTGAAGGTTCCCGCCGCCGCCACGATCGTGTTCGCGTAGCGGTAGGTGAAACAGTTTTCGACGAAGGTGTTGCGGGCGAAGTTGGCCAGCGCCAACGTGCCGCCGTTGAACGCGCCGGCCGGGATGTCGGCTGCGGCATTGCCATTGGCGGTACTGGTCCAGCTGATCTGCGAAAACGGGATCGTGTCGCTGCCGCTGGTCAGGTTGACCGGGGTGGTCACTGTCAATGCCGCGCTTGCCCCGCCGGCATTCGAGTTCGGTTGCCGGTACGAACCGCCGACGTAGACCTGCGCTGGCGGATTGCAGACGGCGTAGTTGTCGAACGGGCTGACCGATTGCGTGCTGTTGCTCGTCATCGCCAGTGACGTGCCGTTGCCCACGCTCGCGGCCGGCACGGTCACCGAGACGAGATTGATGGTGGCGTTGCTGGCCGCCGGAGTGCCGACGCCGACCATCAGGAACAACTGCTTGGATCCCGGCGTCAACGTCAGGACCCAGGCCGATGCGTTGGTCCAGGCCAGGCCCAACAGGCACGCCAACGTCATCCGGCGCAGCACGAGTGCGGCGCCGGTGACAGGCGTGTCGGTCAGCCGGCGCATCGACTCACAGTACGCTGGCGGTGTACGTGACGCGGCCGTTGTTGGCGCCGGTGAAACTACCGTACGTACCTGGCGCGACTGGCGTGGTGTTCAGGTACGTGAACGTCCAGCGAGCATCGCGATTAACGATCTTGCTGACCGCAGACACTATTACGCTGGTCGGGGCGCCGTCGGCAAGCGCGAGCGCGGGGAGCGCCGTAGGACTGGTTAACGTGCTCGCAGCAGTCGCGATTTGAGTGAACGACAGCGTATCGCCAGCGCCGTTGCCCAACGCGCCGGCCGTGGTCGACGTCAGCGTGACGTCACCGCCGTTGCCGACAACTCGTGCGGTTACGACACCATTGCTTAGGTCGCCCGAGCCAGCGGTTGCGTTGACGACGCTGCCGTCACCCACGCTGGCAGCCGGCACCGTGAAATCGATCTGGCTGATCGCCCCGTTGTTGGCCATTGACGTACCAGTGCCGACTTGGAGGAACAGCACCTTGGGAATGGTGACGCGAAAGTCAAGCCTTGCGCTTGCAGACAAGGCGCCGGCGCCAGTGACGGCGGTCGACTCTGCCTTGGCGAGCATCGGCATGCCGAGGGTGGTCAGGCTGGCTGCCACGCAAATGACGCGGCGCGAAAACTTTTTCATGGCGAGTGATCTCCTGGTTTTGTGGGTCGACCGACTGGGCCCGCTGTTGGACAACCGATCGCGACGGCCGGATTCTCTGGGCACGATTTGCAGTCGGCACGCTTGCCTTTTGTCGTTCGCGGCATATGCACTGTGGCGTCCGTGCAATAAATCCGGATTCGTGCCCCTTGTCGCTTGATAGGGCTCAAGGCCACAGCGGTAGCTGCCGACAGGTCGGCGTAGGCTGGCATTGGGTTGAGCGCAGATTGCGTTCACTCGATGAGAAGGGCACGCCTGCGTGAAAGCCGAGGTCACAAGAGCACCAGTTAACGGCCTGCAAGGATCACGACAGCGGGCTTGCCATGACGGGGTTGCCGCATGCATCGATGCGCGCAGGTCGGTTGGCGCCTCGACGCGGTGGCTGGCGCTCTATCGGCCAAGTGCGACAGCTGCTGGGGAGCGATAGTCATGATTTGCACGCACCTTCGCATCGCCCGCAAGGCGCGGTCGATACGCCTCTGCATTGGTGCTTGCGTGACGCTTGGTGTCGCGGCCCTGCTGCTGTCGACGCTGGCGACGGACTGTGGTGCCGAATCCGTGCGGCACCAGGGCGTACCGGCCGGCGGGCGCGTCAGCAGCTCCGCTCACCTCGACTTTCGAATCGTCGTGCTGCCTTCGATGGCGCTGTCGGTGCAATCCACGGGTTGGCGCGCGCAGGGCAACAGCTGCGCGACGACCCTGCAACGCGGAGCCACCAGCGCCGCCGATGGCCGCCTACCGGGACGTGCCGTGCCTTTGCCGGCCACGGCCGACGGCGAGTTGATCACCATCGCCGCACCCTGATCGCCGGGCGCGGCCGGGGCGATGCCCTACTCGGCGCTCGCGCTGGCGCGGTCGCGTGCCGCACCGATCTCCAGGCGGATGGTTTCGCGCGGCGTGACCTCGACTCGCGACACTTCGTCCGCGGACATCATCCAGGGCAGCGGCAATGTCTCGGCGACGACCTGCACCGTGTGCGGTCCCGGCACCACGAACGGAAACTCGAAGCGGCCCTGTGCGTCGGTGCGCGTCGCGTAGCGCCCGTCCAGCATGACCGACACATTTGCGGCGCGGGCCTCGATCGCATCGAGCCGGCCATTGCGGTTGTCGTCGAGGTAGACGATGCCTTCGATCGTGCCGCCGCCGGCGCCGGGCCGGCCGCCGACGCCGATCGGCACAACGGCCGAACCGGCCGCAAAGTCGTAGCGCAGCGTGAGCCACAAGTCGTGCGAACTGGCTGCGGGATAGGCGTAGGGCGCAAAGGTGCCGGGCAAGCCGGGGATCGGCGAGGCCGTCGTCGGGCTCTTCAGACCCGATGATTGCGACAGCGCCAGCGCGCCGGCGAGCGACCAAGCGGGCGTCAGTCGCCATTGCAGCGAGGCATTGACGTTGTAGATCCGCGCGGCCTGCACCGACACCGGCAGGCTGGCCTGCGCGTTCAGGCCGAGTGCCAGTCGGTCGCTGACATCGAGTCCACCGGTGATGCCGAGTTGGACCGAGGTGCCGTAGTTGATGAGTGGCGCGCCGCTCGTACTCTGGGCACCGGCGCTGGTCGAATTCAGAGCCAGCGAGGTGCTCAGCCGCATCTCGCTCGGCAATTGCAGCCAGGCCTGGTCGGCCGACAGGCGTCGCAAGACGATGTACCCGTCGCTGGTTTCCAGGCCGGCCAGCAGGCGCAGGTCGGCCCAGGGCCGGTGCAGTTCGGAATAGCCGGAAACCTGCACGCCGTCGGTGGTGCCGCCACTGAACTGCACGACGCCGCCAATGCCGAGTTGTTGGTCGATGCGCCGGCTGACCGACACGCCGGCCTGGTTCAACTTGATGCCTCCCGCGGCCGGATCGACCGGTCTGAGTGTCGAAACCTGCGCCTCGACCTGCGTACGAAGGCCGACCTGCGACCAGCGGTAGTAGCCGCCCTGCGAGTTGCCCCCGAGTGCACTGCCCTGCCAGGCCATTCCCGCCGGCAGGTAGTTCAGCCCCCAGCGGTGTGTGATGTCTGCCGCCTGCAGCGCGCCGTCGACCCAGGCGCCGACATGCGACACCTCTGGTACCCCGAGCGACTGAGATCCAAGCGACGGGTCCTGGTTGCGGCTGGCAAGCAGATTGCCCTGGACCAATTTGTCGGGCGACTCCCAGCGCAGGCTTTGCATCAACCCGCTGCCTGCCGGCTCGGCGACCGTCTGGCCGTATCCCGGCACGACCTGCCCGGCGCTTCCCGACGCGGTGCTGGCCATCGCGCTGTAACTCCAGCCGGCGGGCAACAGCGAAGCGCGTCCGCCGCGGCCGGGCAGCAGATCGACGCCGAGCGTCGCAACGCGGTTGCCCGAGGTGTAGAACGAACCCTGCGCGATCGAGGCAAAGGAGCCGGTCTGGCCGCCGCTGAGCTGGGTTGCAAGGCCGGTGGCCTCATTGCGCCACAGCGTCGAGACACCCTGGATCAGCCGCGTCGGCAGGAAGAACGATGTCTGCTGCGCAGTCAGCCAGGGGCTCAGCGTCTGGATCACGCCCAGGCCTTGCGAGGCAGTCCAGCCGCCGCCAAAGGGCATTGCGCTTTGGTACAGCGTGAACGATGCACCAGCGCCTTGAAGCTGTTGTGTGCTTCGCTCGTAGAGTCGCAGCGAGCCGTCGAGCGAGAACGCGCCGTAGTTCGCCGTGTCGAACGTGCCGCGCAGCGTGACCCACGCTGCGAGATCGTCGCCCTGCGCGTTGGACGACGACTGCAGGCGCGAATCGACGAGCAACGAGCGCGGTGCGCCGCTTGAGTCGAATGCGGTGCTGGCGTCTTCGGCAAGTTCGGCCTGCAGCGACGAGCTTTCGATCACCCGGTCGACATAGGTGGGCGCAGGCGCCTCCTCGGGCTTGGCGGGCGCGTTCTCTGCGCCACGGGACTCGATCTGCGCGAGCAGGCAGGCCAATGCGACGGCCGGACGCAGCGCAGCACGTCCAATCGCAGAACGGCTGCCTGCGCGGTGCCGGTGCCGTTTCGGCGCAGTGATTGGCGCCAGGCTCACTGCGCTGGTTGCTCGGCCACGGTTCGGTCCAGCTCGAAACGGTCGGTGTCTTTCGGCCCGTACTCGATCACGCCGCGCAGGTGCACGGGCCACTTCAGCCGAGGCGCCGTCGCCGACGCCGCCGCGCGCGGTCCGGGCAGGTACGGTTGCAGCGATATCTGCCGCGTAATCCCCGGCAGGATCGGCGCGGTGTCGGGCGTGAACTCGAACGTGGTCCCGCTGGCATCGGTGCCAGTCAGGATGCCGCCCAGGCGCCCGGTGGCGTTGCCGCTGTTATGGACCAGCAGCACTGGCGTCGGCTGGCCGTCGACCTGGGCGATCGACGTCGCAACGGGTTCGAGCACCGGCCTGGCGCTGCCAACCCTGACGTAGACGATGACGGCGATGCGTCCGCTCATCGGGAACGAGGCGCTGTCGCCGGTCTTCACGTCTTGTGCCTTGCCCTCGACCATTAGCGCGAAGCGGCACTCCTGCGGCTTCGTATCGGCGGGGGGGGCGACCTCGAAGCGGTAACGTACCCGGCTGCCCATCGTGACCGTGACCTCCGCGCGCTCGATCGCGACCCATCGCCGGCAACTGCCGGGTTGCAGCGTGTCGTAGAAAGTCAGCGTGCCACCGACGCTCAGGTCCCAGTCGTTGGTGTAAATGCGGTAGGTGCCGGCACCCGGTGTCGCCTGGTTGATTTCCATCACCTGGCGCACGACAGCGCCCGGCTCGACGCTGAGCTCGAACCGCGGCGGCGTGACGGCGGCGGCAAATTGCGCCCGCGCCGGCCCGCTCAGCGCCATGCCGATGGTGGCCAGGGCGAGCAGGCATCGAACATGCGATAGGGGCTGCCAAGCCGACGCAATCGATGTCATGGGCTCGGTACCTCGATTTCGAAAGTGAAGTTCACGCGCGCCGGCGTCGCCGCATCGCGTGCGTCGGCCAGTACGGTGACCCGCAGCGTGTCTTCGATACGCGCGCCGGGAACAACGCCCTGAAACACGAGTTGACGTTGCCCGCCGGACAAGCGCCCGGGCGCGAGCAGGCCGGTGCTCGTCCATTGAACGGCGAGGCTCGACTGCGCGAGGCTGGGCATCACCATGTAGACCCTTGCCTGCTTGCCGACCCAGGGGCTGACGTTGAGAACCACGCGCACCTGCATCGTCGCCTCGAGCTGATCGAGCGTGTTCCGTGACGGCAATGGATTGCGCCAGCGCAACGCGGCGCTCGGCGCCTGGGTTTGACTCATCGAATCGTCGACCTGATAGGTCGCCCAGCCCGCAGCCAGGCAAGGGATTCCCCACAGCGTGGTGGCACCCAGCGCCAGCCATGTCATGGCCGACATGTGCGAGCGGCCAACGGTGCGGCGTGGCGACCGTTGCACCGACGGCATCGGGATCGGCCGCGGTACAGGCCGGTCGGGTTGTGGCGCGCATGGCATCGGCAAATTCTAGGGCGAGCACGCAGCGGGCGAATGCGTTGGCTGCAGGCGCGGCGGTCTTTCATGGCGTCGATCACGGACAAGGCAGGCGTGCCGGTGTGGCCAAGCCAACCGATAATGCTGCCCATGCGCACTGGCACGATCCTGTCTACGACGCTGGCGAGACTGCGCTGGCGAAGGCCAACCGCGACTTGAAACCATGGTGCCCGGCGGGGCAGGTCTGGCACCCTGCCACCTGCACTTCGGGTCGGTGCCGCGACGGCAACGAGCCCACTGCGGCGGGCCTTCGACAGGGCGCAATGACGGTCGCCCATTAATGCAGAAGGGACAGCGCGCATGCTGCTGATGATCGACAACTACGACAGTTTTACCTACAACCTGGTGCAGTACTTTGGCGAACTCGGCGAGGAAGTCAGGGTCCTTCGCAACGACGAGGTCGATGTCGCTGGCATTGCGGCGTTGAACCCGGCGCGCTTGGTGTTGTCGCCCGGGCCGTGCACGCCGGCCGAGGCGGGGGTGTGCGTGCCTGCGATCCGGCACTTTGCCGGCAAGCTGCCGATCCTCGGCGTGTGCCTGGGCCACCAGGCCATCGGCGCGGCGCTCGGCGGCGAGGTCGTGCGCGCGCGCGCGCAGATGCATGGCAAGGCCAGCGAGATCCACACCGACGGGGCGGGCGTCTTTCGTGGCTTGCCCGAACGCTTCTCGGTGATTCGATACCACTCGCTGGCCATCGCAAGGCCGTCTTTGCCGGCCGACCTGGTCGTGACGGCGACCGCCGACGACGGCGAAATCATGGGCGTACGCCACGCCCGCTTGCCGATCGAGGGCGTGCAGTTTCACCCTGAGTCGATCCTGTCGCAGCACGGCCACGCGATGCTGCGCAACTTCCTGGAGGCCTATCCGGCATGAAACCCATCGATTTGCGCAGTGACACGGTGACGCGGCCCACGCCAGGGATGTGGGATGCAATGCGCGCGGCCGAACTCGGCGACGATGTCTTCGGTGACGACCCGACGGTCAACGCGCTGCAAGTGCGTATCGCCGCCGATCTTGGTTTCGAGGCGGCGCTGTTCATGCCCACCGGCACGCAGAGCAACCTGTGCGCGCTGATGAGCCACTGCCAGCGCGGCGACGAATACATCGTCGGCCAGATGGCGCATACCTACCGTTGGGAAGGCGGCGGCGCCGCAGTGCTGGGCAGCATCCAGCCGCAGCCTTTGAACAACCAGGCGGACGGCTCACTGGCGCTGGCCGAAATCGAGGCCGCGATCAAGCCCGACGACGCGCATTTCGCGCGCACGCGCCTGCTGGCGCTGGAGAACACCTGGGGCGGTCAGGTGCTGCCACTGGCCTACATCGAGGCAGCGACGGCGCTCGCGAAGTCGCGCGGCCTGGCGACGCACCTGGATGGCGCGCGGCTGTTCAACGCCGCGGTGGCGTCGGGAGTGCCGGCACGCAAGATCGCGCGTCATTTCGACAGCGTCTCGGTGTGCTTCAGCAAGGGTCTGGGCACTCCCGCCGGGTCGGCGCTGTGCGGCAGCCGCGAGTTGATCGCCCGTGCCCATCGTTGGCGCAAGATGGCCGGCGGCGCAATGCGCCAGAGCGGCGTGCTGGCCGCAGCCGCACTGCATGCGCTGGATCATCACGTGGCGCGGTTGGCCGACGACCATGCCAACGCAAGTGCACTGGCCGAGGGTCTGAAAGGCCTGCCCGGCGTCACGGTGATCGCGCCGCAGTCCAACATCGTCTTTGTCGACCTGCGACCCGACAAAGCGCAGGGTGTCGTCGACCGCCTGCGCGCGCGCGGCGTCCTTGCCACTGGCCTGTATCGCTTGCGACTGGTGACGCACCTCGACGTGAGTGCCGCCGACGTCGATCGGGCGATTGCGATCCTGCGTGAATCACTCTAGGAGGCCGGTCATGCCGATCAACGACAACGAAGCGCTCACGCGCACCATTGAACACCGCGAGATCTTCCACGATGAGATGCTCGCATTGGTGCGGCGCATCATGGGCGGCGAGATGTCGCCGGTGATGATGGCCGCGCTGCTGGTCGGTCTGCGCGTGAAGAAGGAAACGATCGGCGAGATCACTGCCGCCGCGCAGGTGATGCGTGAGTTCTCGACCAAGGTCGTGGTCACCAACCGCAAACACCTGGTCGACATCGTCGGCACTGGCGGCGACGGCTCACACACCTTCAACATCTCGACCTGCAGCATGTTCGTGGCTGCGGCTTGCGGCGCACGCGTGTCCAAGCACGGCAACCGCGGCGTGTCGAGCAAGTCGGGCAGTGCCGACGTTCTCGAAGCCATGGGCGTCACGCTGGCGCTGCCGCCGGCTGCGATCGCGCGCTGCATTGACGAGGTGGGCATCGGCTTCATGTTCGCCCCGAATCACCATCCGGCAATGAAGAACGTCGGCCCCGTGCGCAAGGAACTCGGTGTGCGCACGATCTTCAACATCCTCGGGCCGCTGACCAACCCGGCCGATGCCCCCAACATCCTGATGGGCGTGTTCCATCCGGACTTGGTTGGCATCCAGGTGCGCGCGCTGCAGCGTTTGGGTGCCGAACACGCCATGGTCGTCTATGGCCGCGACGGCTTGGACGAGGTTTCGCTCGGCGCCGCGACGATGGTCGGCGAGTTCAAGGACGGCGCCATCACCGAGTACGAGATCCACCCGGAAGATTTCGGCCTGACGATGGCGTCGAGCCGCGCGCTGAAGGTCGAGACCCCGGCGCAATCGCTGGCGCTGATGCGTGCGGTGCTCGATAACGAAAGCGGGCCGGCGCGCGACATCGTGATGTTCAATGCCGGTGTGGCCTTGTACGCGGCCAACGTGGCTGCGACGATTGCCGACGGCGTGGCGCTGGCGCGGGAGGCCCTGGCCTCGGGCAAGGCCTTGGCAAAGATGAGCCAGTTCGTCGATGCGACGAAGCGGCTTGCGCAGGCATGAGCATTGACATTCTCGAGCGCATCGTTGCCGTCAAGCGCGAAGAGGTCGCCGAGGCCAGGGCGCAGCGCGGTGATGCTGCTGTGCGTGCCGATGCAGAGGCCCGGCGCGACTTGCGTGGCTTCGCGGCGGCACTGCACGCCAGGCTGGCGGGCCGCCAGGCCGCGGTGATCGCCGAGGTCAAGAAGGCCAGCCCGAGCAAGGGTGTGCTGCGCGAACATTTCGAACCGGCCAAGATTGCGGCCAGCTACGAACGCGGCGGCGCGGCATGCCTGTCGGTCTTGACCGATGTGCGGTTCTTTCAGGGTTCGCCGGCGTACCTGCAACAAGCGCGCGCCGCCTGCACTGTGCCCGTCTTGCGCAAGGATTTCATCGTCGACGCGTATCAGGTGTTCGAGTCCCGGGCGATGGGGGCCGATTGCATCCTGCTCATTGCTGCATGCCTTGACGACGCCTTGATGGCCGACCTCGAGGCCCAGGCCCACGCGCTCGGAATGAACGTGCTGGTCGAGGTGCACGACGCCGGCGAGCTCGAGCGGGCGCTGCACCTGACAACGCCGTTGGTCGGCATCAACAACCGCAACCTGCGCAACTTCGAGGTGTCACTGGACACGACGTTGGCGCTGTTGCCGCAGATTCCGGCGGACCGGCTGCTGGTGACCGAGTCGGGCATCCGCGTGCCGGCGGATGTGCAGCGCATGCGCGCCGCCGGTGTGCACGCATTCCTGGTCGGCGAGGCGTTCATGCGTGCGCCAGACCCGGGGGTTGCGCTCGCGGAACTGTTCGATTGAACCGGCTGCTCGAGCCGCTCGAGCAGGCGCTCGACCGGGCACCACCATCCTGGCGACCGGTGATCGAGACCTGGCGCGCATCGACCGCTGGCCGCTCATTGTTGAGCTTTGTCGCGACCCGCCAGCGGGCCGGCGCAACGATCTTCCCGGCCCAAGTGCTGCGGGCTCTCGCACTGACGCCTCGCGACGCCGTGCGCGTGGTCATCCTCGGCCAGGATCCGTACCATGCCGCCGGCCAGGCCGAGGGGCTGGCGTTCTCGGTGCCGGTGGGCCAGCGCGTGCCGCCCAGCCTGCGCAACGTGTTCCGCGAGTTGCAGCGTGACCTCGGCCTGCCTACACCGCCGAGCGGCCACCTGGGGCCTTGGGCGCGGCAGGGCGTGTTGCTGCTCAACACCTGCCTGACCGTCGAGGAGGGGCAGCCCGCTGGACATGCGGGGCAAGGTTGGGAAGCGCTTACTGATTCGTTGATTCAATGCCTGGTGCAAGATGATGCACCGAAGGTGTTTCTGCTATGGGGCCGTCATGCGCAATCGCAGGCGCCCGTCATCGCGGCCCGTCCTGGGCATGGTCTGTTGCAGTCGAATCACCCTTCGCCGCTGTCGGCGACGCGAGATCCGCACCCATTCGTGGGCAATGGCCACTTCAGTGCCACCAACCGGTTCCTGGCTACCCACGGACGAGCGCCGATCGACTGGCGACTGGACTGAAGGCGCTGTCTTGGTGCGGCCAGGAGAACTGCCCGGGCATGCGCGCCGTGCTATATTCTGCGGTTCGCCGCGGAGGGGTGCCCGAGTGGCTAAAGGGGGCAGACTGTAAATCTGTTGGCTTACGCCTACGCTGGTTCGAATCCAGCCTCCTCCACCAGGCGAGAACGTGGTTTTTGAGAGTGTGTTTCAGGTCTTGGTTGCGGAGTCGCGCTGACGCAGCCGGAGCTCCCGGGCGGGAGTAGTTCAATGGTAGAACCCCAGCCTTCCAAGCTGATGACGCGGGTTCGATTCCCGTCTCCCGCTCCAGTATCGAAGGCGCCGGCGTTGAGTTTGAATTGTTGTCGCCAGAGGCTTGGTTGTGTTCTCCGCTGTCATGCCTGTGTCGACGCCCATGTGGCTCAGTGGTAGAGCACCCCCTTGGTAAGGGGGAGGTCGCGCGTTCGATCCGCGCCATGGGCACCAGAGTAGCGAGAACGATTGAAGCAACCCTCAAGGGCTCGTCAAGCGAGCCCGCCGTCCAGTCGGAGATCTTAAATGGCAAAAGGCAAATTTGAACGGACCAAGCCGCACGTTAATGTGGGCACGATCGGGCACGTCGATCACGGCAAGACCACGCTGACGGCGGCGATGACCATCGTGCTGGCGGCCAAGTTCGGTGGCGAAGTCAAGGCCTACGACCAGATCGATGCGGCGCCCGAAGAGAAGGCCCGCGGCATCACCATCAACACCGCGCACGTCGAATACGAGACCGCCAAGCGCCACTACGCGCACGTCGACTGCCCCGGGCACGCCGACTACATCAAGAACATGATCACCGGTGCGGCGCAGATGGACGGCGCCATCCTGGTCTGCTCGGCCGCCGACGGCCCGATGCCGCAGACGCGCGAACACATCCTGCTCGCGCGCCAGGTCGGCGTGCCCTACATCATCGTGTTCCTGAACAAGTGCGACATGGTCGACGACGCCGAGCTGCTCGAGTTGGTCGAGATGGAAGTGCGCGAACTGCTCGACAAATACGACTTCCCCGGCGACAAGACCCCCATCATCCACGGCAGCGCCAAGCTGGCCATGGAAGGCGACAAGGGCGAGCTGGGCGAGCAAGCCATCATGAAGCTGGCCGAGGCGCTGGACAGCTACATCCCCACGCCCGAGCGGGCCATCGACGGCGCGTTCCTGATGCCGGTGGAGGACGTGTTCTCCATCTCCGGGCGCGGCACCGTGGTCACCGGCCGGGTCGAACGCGGCGTGATCAAGGTCGGCGAGGAAATCGAGATCGTCGGCATCCGGCCCACGCAAAAGACCACCTGCACCGGCGTGGAGATGTTCAGGAAACTGCTCGACCAGGGCCAGGCCGGCGACAACGTGGGCATCTTGCTGCGCGGCACCAAGCGCGAGGACGTCGAGCGCGGCCAAGTGCTGTGCAAGCCCGGCAGCGTCAAGCCGCACACCCACTTCACGGCCGAGATCTACGTGCTGTCCAAGGAAGAAGGCGGGCGCCACACCCCGTTCTTCAACAACTACCGGCCGCAGTTCTACTTCCGCACGACCGACGTGACGGGCGCGGTCGAGTTGCCCAAGGACAAGGAAATGGTGATGCCGGGCGACAACGTCAGCATCACCGTCAAGCTGATCAACCCGATCGCGATGGAAGAAGGCCTGCGGTTCGCCATCCGCGAGGGCGGCCGCACCGTCGGCGCCGGCGTCGTGGCAAAGATCTTGGAGTAAGACACGAAGTCAAAGCGAGTCAGTCGCTGCAGGGGCATAGCTCAATTGGCAGAGCGTCGGTCTCCAAAACCGAAGGTTGGGGGTTCGAGACCCTCTGCCCCTGCCAGAAGCTGATGGATCTTCGATATCAAAGACCCACAGCGTTTTGGATGGCCAGACGACCGGCCCGCCGCGGCCTACGGCGACGGCGGGCCAGGATTCCCGATAGACGACCCTCGCCACCGGCGCAGTTTGCATTCTGAAGATGAGTACCAGCACCCCCCAAATCGAAACCATTTCCCCAGCGGCCGACAAGGCCAAGCTGGCCGTGGCCGCGTTGCTGGTTGTGGGCGCCGTTGCGGCCTACTACCTGATCAAGCAGGCCGACTGGATTCGCTGGAGTGCACTGATCGTGCTGCTGCTGGCCGCCGCGGCAACGTTCTTCATGGCCGAACCGGGCAAGCAGCTGCTGGCCTTCGGCCAGGATGCCTGGCGCGAGACGCAAAAGGTGGTCTGGCCCAGCCGCAAGGAAGCCATTCAGATGACCGGCTATGTGTTCGCTTTCGTGGTCGTTATGGCGCTGTTCCTGTGGCTGACCGACAAGACGCTGGAGTGGGTGCTGTACGACCTGGTCCTTGGCTGGAAGCGCTGAGAGAGAGTTGTCCATGAGCGAAACGCAAGCTGTAGAACCCATTGCCGTGGCCCCCGCATCGGGGCTGCGTTGGTATGTGGTGCATGCCTATTCCGGCATGGAGAAGGCGGTCGAGCGCAACCTGCAGGAGCGCATCGAGCGCGGCGGGATGCAGGCCAAGTTCGGTCGCATCCTGGTGCCGACCGAGGAAGTCGTCGAGTTGAAGAACGGCAAGAAGGCGGTCTCGCAGCGACGCTTCTTCCCTGGCTATGTGCTGGTCGAGATGTTGATGGATGACGAGAGCTGGCACCTGGTCAAGCACACCAGCAAGGTCACAGGCTTTGTCGGTGGTGCGAAGAACCGGCCGGCGCCGATCTCGGAAGCCGAGGTCATGAAGATCGTCAACCAGATGCAGGAAGGCATCGAGAAGCCCAAGCCCAAGGTCGAGTGGATCGCCGGCGAGTTGGTGCGGGTGAAGGACGGTCCGTTCACCGACTTCAATGGTGCCGTGGAAGACGTGAACTACGAGAAGTCCAAGGTGCGTGTCAGCGTGACGATCTTCGGCCGCGCCACGCCGGTCGAACTGGACTTCGCGCAGGTCGAGAAGATCTAGGTTATCCATCGTCGATGCCGCCGCAGCCCCGGCGTCGATGAGTTGAGCAACACGGGCTGAGCAGACGAGGAGCTTGTCGGCTTCCAAGACCGACACGCGTTTGAACTCGATAGGAGTGCCGTTATGGCAAAGAAGATCGTCGGCTTCATCAAGCTGCAGATTCCGGCAGGCAAGGCCAACCCATCGCCGCCCGTCGGACCCGCGCTCGGTCAGCGCGGCCTCAACATCATGGAGTTCTGCAAGGCGTTCAATGCGCAGACCCAGGGCATGGAACCCGGCCTGATGTTGCCGGTCGTCATCACCGCCTTCGCGGACAAATCGTTTACCTTCATCCTCAAGACGCCGCCGGCCACGGTGCTGATCAAGAAGGCGATCAAGCTGGAGAAAGGCTCGGCCAAGCCGCACATCGACAAGGTCGGCAAGTTGACGCGCGCGCAGATCGAAGAGATCGCCAAGCTCAAGATGAAAGACCTCAACGCCGCCAGTCTTGACGCCGCGGTGAAGATCATTGCCGGCTCCGCCCGCTCGATGGGTGTGACGGTGGAAGGAGTCTGACCATGACCAAGCCGACAAAGAAGGCCAAGACCCGGGTGGGCAAGGTCGATAGCCTGAAGCTTTATCCGGTGGCCGATGCCTTGGGTCTGGTCAAGCAGTTCGCCACCGCAAAGTTCGACGAGTCGATCGACGTCGCGGTGCAACTGGGCATCGACGCCAAGAAGTCCGACCAGGTCGTGCGCGGCGCCGTGGTGATGCCCAACGGCACCGGCAAGACCAAGCGCGTGGCGGTGTTCGCCCAAGGCGCGAAGGCCGAGGAGGCCAAGGCCGCCGGGGCCGACATCGTCGGCATGGACGACCTGGCTGCCGAGATCAAGGCCGGCAAGATGGACTTCGACGTCGTCATTGCCTCGCCCGACACGATGCGCGTGGTCGGCACGCTGGGCCAGATCCTGGGCCCGCGCGGCCTGATGCCCAACCCGAAGGTCGGCACCGTGACCGCCGACGTGGCCCAGGCCGTGCGCAATGCCAAGGCCGGCCAGGTCCAGTTCCGCGTCGACAAGGCTGGCATCGTGCATGCCACGATCGGTCGCCGCAGCTTCGACAGCGACAAGCTGCAGGGCAATCTGCAGGCGCTGATCGATGCGCTGAACAAGGCCAAGCCGGCTTCGAGCAAGGGCATCTACCTGAAGAAGGTGGCTCTGTCGTCGACGATGGGTGTGGGCGCCCGGGTGGACGTGGCGACGATCGTCGCAGCGCCTGCGCAGGCCTGAAGTGAATCGAAGCGGCGCGAGCACATGTCGCGCCGCGGTTAGGAATTGGTGGGCTGTGCCGGGTTTGCCCGGTGCAGGCCGTCAAAGACCGCTGGTGGAGCGAGAGCTTCCTAAACGAGGGCCCACCGAAGGGGCAAGCCCGAGGCCAGCGCAGATGGCGTCCCCGCTGTCGAGGCGAGCCCGAGGGTTTTCCGAGACGGCAAGGTCGCTGGGTGTGTCCGAGGGGCCGCGAGGCATCGAGGACATGTTTTTTGAAGTGAGGAGCAGACCTTGAGTCTCAATCGCAACGAGAAAGCAGCCGTCGTGACGGATGTGGCCGCGCAAGTCGCGCGGTCGCAGACGTTGGCGCTGGCCGAGTACCGTGGCCTGACGGTGGAACACATGAACAAGCTGCGCGTCGACGCGCGTGCCAAGGGCGTTTATCTTCACGTGCTGAAGAACTCCCTGGCCCGCCGCGCCGTCACCGGCACCCCGTTCGAGTGCGCCGCCCAGGCCATGACCGGCCCGCTGATCTACGGTTTTTCACAGGACGCTGTCGCCGCGGCCAAAGTCATGGCCGACTTTGCCAAGGGCAACGACAAGCTGATCGTCAGGGGCGGGGCCTACGCAGGCAAGGCGCTGGACGCGAACGGCGTGAAAGCGCTGGCCGCGATCCCGAGCAAGGAAGTCCTGCTGGCACAGCTGCTCGGCCTGATGCAGTCGCCGATCTCGCGCCTGGCGCGCGTGGTTGCCGCCATCGCCGAGAAGAAGGGTGCCGGCCAGGACGCGGCGCCCGCAGTTGCCGAGGCCGCCGGCGCCTGACCGATCAATTCCAAACCTATCTACCGAAATCGAGGAAACCCAAATGGCATTCGATAAAGACGTTTTCATGACCGCGCTGGACAGCATGTCCGTGATGGAACTCAATGACCTGGTCAAGGCCATCGAGGAGAAGTTCGGCGTGTCCGCCGCTGCGATGGCCGCTCCGGCCGGCGCCGGTGGTGGTGCCGCTGCCGCGGTCGCCGAAGAGCAGACCGAGTTCAGCGTCATGCTGCTGGAAGCCGGCGCCAACAAGGTGCAGGTCATCAAGGCCGTGCGCGAGTTGACCGGCCTGGGCCTGAAGGAAGCCAAGGACCTGGTCGACGGTGCGCCCAAGCCCGTCAAGGAAGGCATTGCCAAGGCCGACGCCGAAGCCGCCAAGAAGAAGCTCGAAGACGCGGGCGCAAAGGCCGCGCTGAAGTAATCAAGTGCGAAGGCGGGCTTGGAGCGGCAACGCCCCAGGCTCTTTCCGGCGTTGGGCCTTGGGGCCCGCTGCCGGGAGACCACTGCAAAGGCCGGCGCGCCGGCTTTCGCAGTGTTCTCTGATCCGACTGCAGAGAACGGGTTTGGCCGAACCGGGGTGCAACGCCTCGGTTGTCCGCCAGCGGCAGGTAGTGGCCTGCCACCAAGCCATCGGGCGCAATGCTCGAGCAGCCAGTCGCCGATGAACGTGGGCTAGGCCGGCACGCGTTCTCGACCACGGAGTGTTCAATGGCGCAAGCATCCTCCCCGACCTACAGCTTCACCGAGCGCAAGCGGATCCGCAAGAGCTTCGGCAAGCGTGAGAGTGTCCTCAACGTTCCCTATCTGCTGACCATGCAGCGGGAGTCGTACGTCGCGTTCCTGCAAAAGGACGTGCCACCCGCCAAGCGCAAACCCGAGGGTTTGCAGGCCGCCTTCCTCTCCGCCTTCCCGATCGTGTCGCACAACGGCTACGTGGAGATGAAGTTCATCGAGTTCAACATGGCCAAGCCGGCCTTCGACACCCGTGAGTGTCAGCAGCGCGGCCTGACCTATGCAGCGGCGGTGCGCGCCAAGCTGCAGATGATCATCTATGACCGCGAATCGGCGCAGGCCAAGACGGTCAAGGAGATCAAGGAGCAGGAGGTCTACATGGGCGAGGTGCCCCTGATGACCGACTACGGCTCGTTCATCATCAATGGCACCGAGCGTGTCATCGTCTCGCAGCTGCACCGCAGCCCGGGCGTGTTCTTCGAGCACGACAAGGGCAAGACCCATTCGAGCGGCAAGCTGCTGTTCTCGGCGCGCATCATTCCCTACCGCGGCTCGTGGCTGGACTTCGAGTTCGACCCGAAGGACATCCTGTACTTCCGCGTCGACCGCCGGCGCAAGATGCCGGTGACGATCCTGCTCAAGGCCATCGGCCTGTCGCCCGAGTCGATCCTGGCCAACTTCTTCGTCTTCGACCAGTTCCGGCTGATGGACACCGGTGCCCAGCTCGAGTTCGTCCCCGAGCGCTTGAAGGGCGAGATCGCGCGATTCGACATCACCGACAAGGAAGGCAACGTCGTTGTCGAGAAGGACAAGCGCATCACCGCGCGCCATGTGCGCACGCTGGAGCAGACCGGCACCACCTTCATCAGCGTGCCGGAAGACTTCCTGGCCGGGCGCATCCTGGCCCGCGACATGGTCGACGCCGAAACCGGCGAGATCGTGGCCAAGGCCAACGACGAGTTGACAGAAGCACTGTTGAAGAAATTGCGTACGGCAGGCATCAAGGACATGCAGTGCCTGTACACCAACGAACTCGACGAAGGCGCCTACATCAGCCAGACCCTGGCGGCCGATGAAACCGCCGACGAACTGGCGGCGCGGGTGGCCATCTACCGCATGATGCGCCCCGGCGAGCCGCCGACCGAAGATGCGGTGCAGGCTCTGTTCCAGCGCCTGTTCTACAACGGCGACAGCTATGACCTGTCGCGCGTCGGCCGCATGAAGTTCAACGCCCGCGTCGGGCGCGATTCGGCCGAGGGGTCGATGACCCTGTCCAACGAGGACATCCTCGATGTGGTCAAGATCCTGGTCGAGCTGCGCAACGGCCGCGGCGAGGTCGATGACATCGACCACCTGGGCAATCGACGCGTGCGCTGCGTCGGCGAGCTGGCCGAAAACCAGTACCGCTCGGGCCTGGCGCGCATCGAGAAGGCCGTCAAGGAACGCCTCGGCCAGGCCGAGACCGAAGCCCTGATGCCGCACGACCTGATCAACTCCAAGCCGATCTCTGCGGCACTGAAGGAGTTCTTCGGCGCCTCGCAGCTGTCGCAGTTCATGGACCAGACCAACCCCTTGTCCGAGATCACGCACAAGCGGCGCGTCTCGGCCCTCGGCCCGGGCGGCCTGACCCGCGAGCGTGCCGGCTTCGAGGTGCGCGACGTGCACCCGACGCACTACGGCCGGGTCTGCCCGATCGAGACGCCCGAAGGCCCGAACATCGGCCTGATCAATTCGCTGGCCTTGTTCGCGCAGCTGAACGAATACGGCTTTCTCGAAACGCCGTACCGGCGCGTGGCCGACGGCAAGGTGTCGATGGATATCGACTACCTGTCGGCGATCCAGGAAGGCAAGTACGTCATCGCACAGGCCAATGCCACGCTGGACAAGAACGGCAAGCTGGCCGACGAGTTGGTGTCTGCGCGCGAGAACGGCGAGTCGGTGCTGACCACGCCCGAGCGCATCCAGTACATGGACGTCGCGCCGACGCAGATCGTGTCGGTGGCTGCGTCGCTGGTGCCCTTCCTCGAGCACGACGACGCGAATCGCGCGCTGATGGGCGCCAACATGCAGCGCCAGGCGGTGCCCGTGTTGCGGCCGGAGAAGGCCTTCGTCGGCACTGGTGTCGAACGCGTGGCCGCCAAGGACAGCGGCACCGTTGTCGCCGCGCGCCGCGGCGGCATCGTCGATTACGTCGATACCAACCGCATCGTCATCCGCGTCAACGACAACGAGACGGTGGCCGGTGAGGTCGGCGTCGACATCTATAACCTGATCAAGTACCACCGCAGCAACCAGAACACCAACATCCACCAGCGCCCGATCGTCAAGCGCGGCGACAAGGTGGCAGGTGGCGACGTCATTGCCGACGGCGCTTCGACCGACCTGGGCGAACTGGCCCTGGGCCAGAACATGCTGGTCGCGTTCATGCCCTGGAACGGCTACAACTTCGAAGACTCGATCCTGATCAGCGAGCGGGTGGTTTCCGAAGACCGCTACACCTCGATCCACATCGAGGAGCTGGTGGTCAACGCCCGCGACACCAAGCTCGGCAGCGAGGAAATCACGCGCGACATTCCGAACCTGTCGGAGCAGCAACTGGCACGCCTGGACGAGAGCGGCATCGTCTACGTCGGCGCCGAGGTCAACCCGGGCGACGTGCTGGTCGGCAAGGTCACGCCCAAGGGCGAGACCACGCTGACGCCGGAAGAGAAGCTTCTGCGCGCGATCTTCGGCGAGAAGGCCAGCGACGTGAAGGACACCTCGCTGCGCGTCGAC
>CAVZYL010000028.1:0-6150 GCA_963779435.1 uncultured beta proteobacterium
ATGGCCGCATCGTGGCGATGGCGCAACGCGAGTTCGGGCAGATCTTCCCGCAGCCGGGCTGGGTCGAGCACGACGCCAACGAGATCTGGGCCTCGCAGCGGGACGTCGCCGTCGAGGCGCTGGCCAAAGCCGGCTTGGGCGCCGGCGATATCGCCGCTGTCGGCATCACCAACCAGCGCGAGACCACGGTGCTGTGGAATCGTCGCAGCGGGCAACCCATCGCCAATGCCATCGTCTGGCAGGACCGCCGCACCGAGCCACTGTGCGTGCAGTTGCGCGAGGCCGGCCTGGAGCAGGCGGTGCGGCGCAGCACGGGCCTGGTGATCGACCCGTACTTCTCCGGCACCAAGATCCGCTGGCTGCTCGACCATGTGCCCGGCGCGCATGTCGCCGCGGCGCGGGGCGAACTGGCGTTCGGCACGGTCGACAGCTGGCTGCTGTACAAGCTCACCGGCGGCCAGGTGCACGCCACCGACGTCAGCAACGCGTCGCGCACGATGTTGTTCGACATCCGCCACAACGTCTGGGACCACGAGCTGTTGAAGGCGTTGCACGTCCCCGACAGCGTGCTGCCGCAGGTGCATCCGTCCAGCCATGCCTTCGGCGCGACCGACCCTGCGCTGTTCGGCGACTCGATCCCGATTGCCGGTATCGCCGGCGACCAGCAGAGCGCCCTGTTCGGCCAGGCCTGCTTCAAGGCCGGGCTGGCGAAGAACACCTACGGAACCGGCTGCTTCATGTTGATGCACAGCGGCGAGCACTTCGAGACCAGCGCCAACGGCCTCATCACCACCGCCGCCGCCCAGCCCACGGCAAGGCCGGAGTACGCGCTCGAGGGCAGCGTGTTCATCGGCGGCGCGGTGGTGCAGTGGCTGCGCGACGGCCTGCACGCGATCAAGGGCAGCGGCGAAGTGCAGGCCCTGGCCGAGAGCGTGCCCGATGCTGGCGGCGTGATCTTCGTGCCGGCCTTCACCGGCCTGGGGGCGCCATACTGGAAAGCCGATGCGCGCGGCGCCATCGTCGGACTGTCGCGCGGCAGCACGGTGGCGCACATCGCGCGCGCGGCGCTGGAGAGCATCGCCTTCCAGAGCGCCGCGTTGCTGCAGGCGATGAGCCGCGACGCGGTCGCTGCCGGTGGCGCGCCGGTGGCCGAGTTGCGCGTCGACGGCGGCGCCTGTGTCAACGACTTGCTGATGCAGTTCCAGGCCGATCTGCTCGGCATCCCCGTGGTGCGGCCCAAGGTGATCGAGACCACCGCGCTGGGTGCGGCATACCTCGCCGGCCTGGCCGTCGGCATGTACGACAACCTCGACCAGCTCGCCGCGCAGTGGCAGGTCGAGCGCCGCTTTCTGCCGACGCTGCCGCGCGAGCGCGCCGCCGAGCGGATGGCGAACTGGGAACGCGCGGTGCGGCAAACTGTCGCGCCTTGATCCACCACCCGCAAAGGACGTGACATGACCCTGGCCCACAAAGCCAAGGCGGCAGCGGCCACGCTGTGCGCGCTGATCGTTTTGCTACCGCCGGCCCAAGCCGCCAAACCCGAAACGCGCAACCGCGCCGAGATTCCGGCCGAGTTCCGCTGGGACTTCTCGCGCCATCTACCCGAGCTGGGCGGCGTGGGAAGCGGGGATGACGGAGATGGACGCGAAGATGGACGCCTTCGCCAGGCTCAAGGGCACGCTCGCGCAGGGGCCTGCGGCGCGTGCTCAGGGCCTACCAGGCGCTACGACGAGATCGGCAAGCTGCAATACCGGCTCTACCGTTACCCGCAGCTGCAGCGCGACGTCGACACCCGCGACCAGGCCGTGGCCGGACGTTTCCAGCGCGTCGGCGCACTGTTCGCCAAGTTCGACACCGCGACGTCCTGGTTCACGCCCGAGTTGCTGAAGATGCCGCAAGCGACGATGGACGAAGTGGATCACGCAGACGCCCGCGCTCGCGCCGTACCGTTTCACGATCCTCGACAACTACCGACAGCAAGGCGCACGTGCTCGACGAGAAGGGCGAGCGACTGCTGTCGCTGGCCGGCCAGTTCAATCGCAGCGCCGCAGGACGAGCTACCAGGAACTCAGCACCTCGGACATCAAGTTTCCGACGCCTCAAGCTCGCCGACGGCAAGGACGTGGCACTGAGTCCGGGCAATTACGCGGCGCTGCTCGAGAGCAACCCGAACCAGGCCGACCGCGCCAAAGCCGCGGCGGCGCATGTCGGCACCTACGGCGCCACGGCCAACACCTATGCCGCGATCTACAACGGCGCGCTGGCGCAACGCGACTGGTTCATTGCCCAGGCGCGCAACTTCCCGACCACGCTCGACGCTGCGCTCGAGGGCAACGACGATCCCGCGTGCGGTGGTCGAGACGCTGGTCGAGCCACGCGCGCCGGTACCGCCCCGCTGCAGCGTTACGCGCGGCTGCGCCAGAAGCTGCTCGGCCTGCAGGAGCTACCACCTCTACGACAACTTCCTGCCGGTGTTTCGCAGCGACAAAGCCTACCCGTACGAGCAGGCGCGCGACGCTCGCGCTGGCGTCGGTCGCGCCGCTGGGCGCCGACTACGGTGCCCAGTACCGCCGCTTCGTCACCGGCGGCCGCATCGACGTCTACGAGAACGAAGGCAAGAAGAGCGGCGCCTACAGCGCCGGCGTCTACGGCGTCGGCCCGTACCTGCTGCTCAACTACAACGACACGCTCGACGCGGTGTTCACGCTCGCCCACGAGGCCGGCCATGCGATGCATACCGTGCTGTCGTACGAGAGCGCAGCCCTTCGTCACCGCGGACTACACGATCTTCGTCGCCGAGGTCGCCTCGACCACCAACGAACGCTTCCTGCTCGAGTAGCTGCTGCAGCAGACCACCGATCCGAAGGAGCGCTTCCTGCTGCTGCAGCACGCGGTCGATTCGATCGTCGGCACCTTCTACACCCAGGTGATGTTCGCCGACTTCGAGCTGCAGGCGCACCGCCTGGTCGAGAAGGGCGAGCCGGTGACCACCGAGGTGCTGAACCGGCTCTACGCCGGGCTGCTCAAGGACTACTACGGCGACGCGGTGACCGTCGACGACTTCTACAAGTTCACCTGGTCGCGCATCTCGCACTTCTTCGACACGCCGTACTACGTCTACCAGTACGCGACCTGCTTCGCCTCGTCGGCGCAGCTGTTCAAGGCGCGATGACGACCGGCGGCGCCCGAAGTCGCGCAAGGCCGCGACCGAGCGCTACCTGACGCTGCTCAAGAGCGGCGGCAACGACCACCCGATGGCGCAGCTGCAAGAAGGCCGGCGTCGACCTGACGCAGCGCGCGACGGTGCAGGCCGTGGTCGACCAGATGGACGCGCTGGTGACGCAGATGGAGGCCGAGGCCGAGCGCGTGCGTTGAGGCCCGCCTGCGCCATTGAGAGCCATCCGTCCCAGATGATGGGAGCCGGGGGTCGGCGTCGACCGCGACGCGGTTGTTCGCGCCGACCGGCTGTCGAACAATGCGGCCCATGTACATCAGTGAACAGTTGTTGAACCCGAGCGCGGACCGCCTGCGCCTGTCGACCCAGCTCGGCGTCGAGCATGTGGTGCTCGACAACCGCGGCACCGAACTGGTCTCGGCTGCCAGCGGCGGCATCACCGCCTGGGACTCGGCCAAGCTGCGCGAGTACCGGCGCTGGGTCGAGGGCTTCGGCCTGACGCTCGATGTCTTCGCGCTCGACGTCGGCTCGATCCTGCTCGACTCGCTGGTCGACCTCGAAGGGGCGAAGAAGAGCCGCGACATCCTGGCCCGCAACATCGCGGTCGCGGCCGACGCCGGCATCAGCTGCCTGAAGTACAACGTGCAGATGGTCGGCATCACGCGCACGCCGCTCAAGCCCGGCCGCGGCGGGGCGATGAATTCGAGCTTCGTCCACGCCGAGTACTCGGCCGAGGACGACCGCAAGCATTCCTACTGGGGCGTCGGCTACCCCAGCCACGAATTCGCCGACGCGGCCGATTCGGCCGTCCTTTGCGGGCAGAAGCAGGCCCGCGACGTGCCGCCGGTGAGCGAGCAAGCGGGCTGGGACGCGATCGAGTTCCTCGTCGATGGCCTGGTGCCTGGCGCCGACGCCGCGGGCGTGCGCCTGGCCTGCCATCCGCACGACCCGGCCTACCCGATCGGCGGCCTGAACGGCATCGAGCATGTGATGGGCTCGGCCGATGGCCTGCGCCGTTTTCTGGCCCTCTCGAGCAGCCCGCGCCACGGCCTGAATTTTTGCCAGGGCACGGTGTCGGAGATGTTCCGCGAACCCGGCAAGGCGATGATCCCGGTGATCGAGGAGTTCGCCGCCACCGGGCGCATTTTCATGGTCCATTTCCGCAACATCCGCGGCGGCTACCTCGACTTCCAGGAAACCTTCCCCGACGAAGGCGACGTCGACATGTTCGAGGCCATCAAGGCCTACCAGCGGGCCGGCTACAGGGGCCCGCTGTGCCCCGACCACGTGCCGGTATCGGAGCTTGACGAAGGCCGCGAGCGCTTCATGGCTTTCGCCCTCGGCTACACCCGCGGCCTGCTGCAGGCCGCCGGCGTGTGGCACGCACCGCGACGCTGAACGACAAACAACCCGCTCAATGGAGACACAAATGATCCGTCGCACCCTCGCCGGCGCCATTGCCGCGCTGGCCCTGTTCATGGCCCCTGCGTTCGCGCAGGACGCCTGGCCGAGCAAACCGGTCAAGCTGATCAGCCCGTTCCCGGCCGGCGGCACCAGCGACATCATGGCGCGCATGGCGGCCGAAGCGCTGACGCGCGAACTCGGCCAGCAGTTCATCGTCGAGAACATCGGCGGCGCCGGCGGCACCATCGGCACACTGCGTGCGGCCAAGATGACGCCCGACGGCTACACCATCGTGCAGACCGGCGTCGGCCAGAACGCGGTGGCACATGGGCTCGACCCGAAGCTGGGCTACGACTCGATGAAGGACTTCGTCCACGTCAGCCAGGTCCACTCCGGCCCGAACGTGCTGGTGGTCCATCCGAGCACGCCGTTCAAGACCTTCGCCGAGCTGGTGGCCTATGTGCGCAAGAACCCGGGCAAGCTGAACTACGGCTACACCCACGCCGCGTCGGGGCACATGGCGATGGAGTTGCTCAAGCTCGAAGCCAGCAAGTGCCCGCCCGGCGCCAAGGACTGCAACGGCTTCTTCATGGTCGGCATCCCGTACCGCGGCGGCGGCCCGATGATGCAGGACTTGCTGGGCGGCCAGATCCCGCTGATGTTCATCAACCAGGACGTGGCGCTGCCGCATGTCAAGGCCGGCAAGCTGCGCGCCCTGGCCGTCACGAGCCTGCAGCGCAACCCGCTCTACCCGGACGTGCCGACGGTGGCCGAGAGCGGCTTCCCGGGCTTCCAGGCGCTGTCCTGGTCGGGCATTTCTGCGATCAAGGGCACGCCGCAACCGATCGTCGACAAGCTCGAAGCCACGCTGCGCAAGATCATGACCTCACCCGAGATCAAGCAGCGTCTGGAATCGGTCGGCTTCGTCGTGCCGGCGCCTGGCGCGGCCAGCTACACCAAGTTCGTGCAGAGCGAATTGGACCTGTGGACCCGCGTGATCAAGACCGCAGGCATCAAGCCGGAGTGACGACTGCATGAGCGAACGCCTGATCCAGGCCAACCCGCTCGCCGCCGGACTGGCGGCGGGCGCGGCGAGCACCGACCGCATCGAGTGGGTCAAGCTCTCGCTGGTCTTCCTGCCGCTGGCCACGCCAATCTCAGACGCCAAGGTGCTGACCGGGCGCCAGAAGCCGCTGACCGAGATCGCCTTCCTGTTCGCCGAAATCGCCACCCGCAAGGGACACAGCGGCATCGGCTTCTCGTACAGCAAGCGCGCCGGCGGCCGTGGCCAGTATGCGCATGCCAAGGAGATCGCCGACAACCTGATCGGCGAAGACCCGAACGACATCGCGCGCCTGTGGGAGAAGCTGATCTGGGCCGGCGCCAGCGTCGGGCGTAGCGGCCTGGCCACGCAGGCCATCGCGGCCTTCGACACCGCGCTGTGGGACCTGAAGGCCAAGCGCGCCAAGTTGCCGCTGGCCAAGCTGCTGGGCGCGCACCGCGACTCGGTGCAGTGCTACAACACCTCGGGCGGCTACCTCTCGTCGCCGCTGTCCGAGGTGCTGGCAAAT
>CAVZYL010000029.1:0-627455 GCA_963779435.1 uncultured beta proteobacterium
ATCGCGCAATTGCTGCTTCGCACGGGCCATCGCCTCCAAGGTCATCCGAGCCTCGCTCAGTTGCGCCACCATCGGCAACAGCAACTTCACTTCCCCATACACGCTGGCTCGAAGGATCGCTCGCAACTGCTGGCGAAACATCGACGGCTCGGCCAGACTCCAACGGATTGCACGCAAGCCAAGGGCTGGATTGAGCGTGTGCTCATGCCGCAGTTCGTGAATCGTGAGGCGGTCGAGTTGCTTGTCTGCGCCAATGTCGACCGATCGAATCGTCACCGGCAGTCCCTTCATTGCGAGCACCGCCGCGCGATAGGCCTCAAATTGCTCGTCCTCTCCTGGCAGATCGTGGCCACGGTTCATGAACAAGAACTCGCTGCGGAACAAGCCAACCCCAACCGCACCGGCGTCGAGTGCCGTACTCGCATCTTCCGGCAGCTCGATGTTCGCCAGCAATTCGACAGCCTGACTGTCGAGCGTTACGGCCGGCGTGTGCCGCAGGCGGTCCAGACGCGCACGTTCAAGCTCGACCTGGCGTTGACGATAGCGGTACTCCTCGAGCACGATCGGCGGCGGGTCGACGATCACGACCCCCGCATCGCCATCGATAACCACAAGATCATCCTGCCGAATGAGTCGGCTGGCCTCGCGTGCACCAACGACGGCGGGAATGTCCATGCTGCGCGCGACGATGGCCGTATGCGAAGTCCGGCCGCCGACATCGGTCACGAAGCCCCTGAACACGCTGCGCTTGAAGTGCAACATGTCTGCTGGCGCGATGTCGCCGGCGACCAGCACCAGTGGCTCCTCGCCGCCGATGTCCGGCGCGCCCGCCGATGCAATGCGTTGGCCGCCGTTCGCGCTTCGGTTCAGGGCAGCCATGATGCGCTCAGTCACCTGCTCGAGATCTGCCTTGCGCTCGCGCAGATACTCGTCTTCCATCTCGTCGAAATTGCGCGCCAACACCTCGAGCTGTGCCGACAGGGCCCACTCGGCGTTGTAATGCCGCTCACGTACCCAGCGACTTGCCGTACCTGTCAGCGACTCGTCTCGCACCAACATCAGGTGCACGTCGAGCAGCGCAGACAACTCCGGCGGTGCATCGGCTGGCATGTCGCGCTGCAGGCCCACGAATTCAGCCGCGACCGTGTCGCGAGCGTCATGCAAGCGCCCGATCTCCGACTCGACCTGAGCCGGCGAGACAAAGTAATGCGCCACATCGACGCGGCCAGACGCAACCAGTACCGCGCGCCCTATTGCGACGCCGCGTGAAATCGCCAAACCAAAGACCTGGATGCTCATGCGATCGAATGTAGCAGTGGCCCAGGGCGTGCGGCCGCGTCGAAGCTATTGGCCCTCGCCGAAGCGATCGTCGATCAGCGAGACGATGGCAGCCAACGCCTGTGCCTCGTCGTCGCCATCGGTCTCAATCTCGACGACACTGCCCGCCCCGGCAGCCAGCATCATCACACCCATGATGCTCTTGGCGTTGATGCGGCGGCCATTGCGGGTCATGTGCACTTCGCAGGCAAATCCTCCAGCCAGCTTGGTCAGCTTGGCCGACGCGCGGGCGTGCAGCCCCAACTTATTGATGATCGTGGCTGTCGCTCGTTGCATTGGGATCGGGTGCATTGCGGACTTGTTCTTGCGGGCGTTGCGGACTGACCTGCATTGCGCCCTGCGTCGCCCCGGCCAGGGCGCGGCCAACCAGGCTGTCGAGGGATTCACCTGCGTAACACAGCGAGCGCCAAAGCATCGGCACGCTGACGCCGGTAACGACTTTGATGTGCACACCGTCGGCCAGGCGTTGAGCGACATTGCATGGCGTGGCACCGAACACGTCGGTAAGAATCAACGCCTCACGCGTGCCGATGTGTGCCAGCAACGCCGCCGCCTGGGCTTCGACCTGCTCGATGGGCGCGTCGGCCGGCACATCCAGCACGGCCAGCGATGCAGCACATTCCGGGTAGACGTGTTCGGCAACGGCACGCAGCGCGGAAGCGAGCGGAGCGTGGGCAATGACGAGCAGTCCGGTCATGTCGAAGCCAATCAGTTGTCGCAGATTATCCGGCCTGTGGCGCTACGGGCACACGGCCACGCCACAAGAACCAAGAGTAGGACAGCGCGCTGGCAAGCGCAAACAGCGCAAACGCGACCTGGAATGCCTGCACGCGCGCCAAACCCGCCGCCAGCAGGGCGTCAATGGCCAGGCCGATGCCCCATTGCACGCAGAAGACGCCCAGAAAGATCACCAGATTGAACGCCGACAAGGCGCGGCCCGCGGCCGCGGCAGGAAAGGCCTGCGCCACGGCCGGTTGGCTCAAGGCCATGAACGTGCATGACACACACCACGTTGCCCACCAGGCGGCACCGGCGCGCGGGCCCAGCGCGACCGCGCCGAACAGCATCAACAAGGACACCGGCACGCCTGATGCAATCAGCCGATCCACCTGCCAGCCTCGCCCCGTCAAGTGCGGCATCACGATGCCCCAGCCGAAGAATGCAAACAACATCGACAGATTGATGGCAAACAACCCGCGCGCCGCACCCGCAGGGTTGGTCGCGGAGACCTCGGTTAGCCAAGGTCCGGCCCACAACGACTGCACAGCAACCAATCCCCCGTAGGCGAAGAATCCCAGCGGCGCCAGACGCTGAAAGTAGGGATGGCCAAAGATCTCGCGATAACCGAGCGCTGCACCATGTGCCGTCGGTATTGCCGGGGCGTCGCGGGGCACGGCCCAGGCAATCAAAGTCGTGGCCAGCGCCAGCAATCCTGCCACGATCCAGAACAGTCCGCGCCAGCCGACGATGGGCAACAGCCATTGCACCGGCAGCGTCGAAGCCAGCATGCCGAGCGAACCCGTCATCAGCATCCACGAATTGGCGCGCAGTTGCGCGGCGGCCGTGAAGCGATGGCGATACGCCGTCAGTGGCGCCATCAGGCAGGCCGAGACGCCGACCCCGATCAGTGCACGCGCGGCCAATAACGAGGCGAAGTTGCGGGCCATCGCAAAGGCTGCGCAAGCCAGCACGGCCAGTGCCAGCAGGCTCACCAGGACACGGCGCGGGCCGTGGCGATCGAGCGCCCGGCCCAAGGGAAGTTGCATCAGTGCGAAGCCAAGAAAATACGCGCCGCCAAGCAGGCCAAGGTCGCCCGCCGACAGGTCGAGTTCGACGCTGAACGCCGGCGCCAGTGTCGCCGTCACGGCACGAAGAAGCGCCGAAAAGAAGTAGGCAAACGCGAACGCCGCGAACATCACGGCCGCGGCGCGCGCGCCGGTCGGCGGGGCCAGTAGGGTTGATGTTGTTGACGTCACGTCGGCAGCCGCAGTGCGCCGAAATACGCTTCGACCGCCTCGTCGTCGAGACGCGCACCGACGATCATCGCCTGGTAGACCCGCGCCCCGCGAGCAAAGACTGCCACCGACTCCTGAACCGGCAGGCCATCGGCCAAATGCCCACCGAACATCTGGCGCCGCGCCTGCGGATTGGGCGTCATGCCCGCCACTTGCAATGCCACGCTGCGGGGCAACCCCACCGAACCGATATTGCGTGCCGCCGACGCGGCCAACTCGTCCAACGCGCGTGCGACGCGCTCGGGTTCACCGACATCGGCATATCCCACCGCGTAGGTCGCGCCGGCAGCGGAACAGGCCCACAAAGACATCTCGACCACTGTGCCGGCCAGCGGCAATCGCCGCACCTGCCGATCGGGCTTGCAGGGGAAAAGCGCCACCAGCCCCGCCCCGTCGAGCCGCACTTCGCGCCAATCGAGCGCTGGCGCGCACGCCACGGCAGCAGCGGCAAGGGCTAATGCAGCTGAAACCACGGTCACTTGCATGGCGCCGATTATCCCGGCCGGCCGCGGCATACGATTGCTGCATGAACCAAGCCTCATCCCCACCACCTGCTTCGCTGGCCGGCGTGCGCGTACTCGACTTGTCGCGCGTGCTCGCCGGCCCTTGGTGCACACAGACACTGGCCGATCTGGGTGCCGACGTGATCAAGGTCGAACGGCCGTCCAGTGGCGGCCACCCCGGCGGCGATGACACGCGCGGCTGGGGTCCGCCGTTCCTGCAGGACCGCACCGGCGGTGACACCGGCGAGGCCGCCTATTACCTCGGCTGCAACCGCAACAAGCGCTCGATCACTATCGATCTGTCCCAGCCCGAGGGCCAGGCCTTGGTGCGCAGGCTGGTCGCCAAGTGCGACGTGCTGGTCGAAAACTTCAAGGTCGGCGACATGGCGCGCTACGGCCTCGACGCAGCCACGCTGCTCGATGCGCAGCCGCGCCTCGTCTACTGTTCGATCACCGGCTTCGGCCAGACCGGCCCCTACCGTGACCGAGCCGGCTACGACTACGCGATTCAAGGCCTGGGTGGCCTGATGAGCGTGACCGGCGAACGCGACGACCGCCCCGGCGGCGGGCCGCAGAAGGTCGGCGTGGCCGTTGCAGACCTGTTCACCGGCATGTACGCGACGGTCGCGATCCTCGCCGCACTGCGCCACCGAGACGCAACCGGGTGTGGCCAGCACATCGACATGGCCCTGCTCGACACGCAGGTCGCGATGCTGGCCAACCTCGGCGCCAACTACCTGGTCACCGGTGTGGCACCTGCACGGGCCGGCAACGCGCACCAGAACATCGTGCCCTACCAGGTCTTCGAGGCCGCCGACGGGCACCTGATCCTGGCCGTTGGCAACGATGGCCAGTTCGTCAAGTTCTGCGAAGTCGCCGGCTGCCAGGAATTGGCGCGCGACAAGCGCTTCCTGCGCAATGCCGACCGTGTGCGCCACCGCGACGTGCTGATACCGCTGCTCGCGCAACGCATGCGCACGCGCAGCAAGAAGCAATGGCTGAGTGCGCTCGAGGCGGCCAAGGTGCCCTGCGGCCCGATCAACGATCTGGCCGAGGTATTTGCCGACCCGCAGGTGCGCGCACGCGGGATGGCCGTACCAGTACCGCATCCCTTGAGCGATTCGCTGCGCCTGGTGGCCAACCCGATCAAGCTGTCGGCGACCCCGGTACAGGTGTCGCGCGCGCCGCCGCTGCTGGGGCAGCACACCGACGAGGTCCTGACCGCGCTCGGGCTCGACGAGGCTGAACGCGCTCGCCTGCGCCAGCGCGGCATCGTCTGATCAGCCGCCGAAGACCTGTTTCAGGATCGCACTGCCGGTCGCCGCCGGGTCGCGGCGGATCTTCTTTTCTTCTTCGCCGATCATCAGGTACAGCCCGTCCAATGCCTTGCCGGTGACGTAGCCGTTCAGGTCGGCATCTTCCTTCGCCATCAGACCCATACCGACGGCCTTGCCGGCCACGGCGTCGTACTTCCGGGCCAGCGAAACCTGCTCCGTGGCATGGCTGACGATGGGCAGGAACTTCTGGCCAATTGCAGTGCGTGTCTTGGCGCTGAAGAACTCGGTCACCGAGGTCTCGCCGCCGCGCACGATCTTCAACCCGTCTTCGACCGACATCGACTTCACCGCGCCGACGAGCAATGTCCTGGCCTCGGGCACCGCCGCCTCGGCGGCACGGTTCATCGCCGTCACCAATTCATCGACGCGCCGGCGCTGGCCGGTGGCCCTGAGCAATTTGGCTGCGTCCTGCATGAACGCCGGCAACTCGATGCGCACCAGCGGATTGCCGAGAAAGCCATCGCTGCGCCCGAGCAGGCTCACCGCGCTGTTGGCGCCGCGCTCGAGCGCGGCGCGCACTCCTGCGACCGCAGCGTCCTGGCCGAGTGCATGGGCCGGAGTTGCACCGACCAGACCGATCAGCGGCAAGGTGCCCAGCGAGATCGCAAGATGTCGGCGTTGCATTCGATGCGCCCGAAGGTGATTTGGTTGGTCGGACGCAGACTGCGGTCAATCCGAGTCCCGTGCCGCCAGGCCAGTCTAGCCGCCCTGCTTTTCGCGCAACCGGGCGCGCCCGGCCCGGCTCCTGGCCTTCCACAGGTTGAGTTGCTCACGCCGCTCCAGCGCAGTCATGGTGTCACGCTGGTGTTCGCGCTCGAGCTTCTTGAAGTTCGCCAAGCGATCGGGCAACACGCCCTCGCGGACCGCGCAGCCCGGCTCGCCGCTGTGCCGGCAATCGCGAAAACGGCAACTTCGCGCCAGGCTCACCACGTCGTCAAAGCCCGCCCCCGCCACGTCGGTGGCCGGTCGCAAGGTGCGAACCCCGGGGGTATCGATGACGCACGCACCGCTGGGCAGCAAGTGCAAGGAGCGTACCGTCGTCGTGTGACGGCCGCGGCCGTCGCCCAGACGCACGCCGCCGGTGTCCTGCACTGCGGCGCCGAGCAGCGTGTTGGTCAAGGTCGACTTGCCGGCACCGCTGGAGCCGAGCATCACCAGCGTCTGACCGGCGTCCAGCCAGGGTGAGAGCTGCACCGCTGCGGCGCCGTCGAGGGCGTTGATGGCCACGGTATTCAAGCCCTGCGGGCAGGCGCAGGCGCAAGGTCTCGAGTCGCGACTCGACTTCGGCCGCGCACAGGTCGGCCTTGGTCAAGACGACCACCGGCGCGACGCCGCTGCCCTGTACCAGCGCGAGGTAACGCTCCAGGCGACGCGGGCTGAAGTCCGCGTCCAGGCCCATCACCAACAGCGCGGTATCGACGTTGCTGGCAAACACCTGTGGCATGCCGTGCATGTCGCGGCGCGCGAGCTGGGTCTGCGGCGCAATGCGCGTGTGCGCCCACCAGTCACCGTGACGATCGCCCTCGGCCAGCAGCCAGTCACCGACGGCCAACGCGTCGCCGTCGTCGACGAGGCTGCGCTGCAATCGCGGCAGCACACGCAACGTGAATTCGGCCACACCGTCGTGCACGCGCAGCGTCTCGCGGTGAACCTCGGTCACGCGCAGCGGCGCACCTGTCAATTCCTGTCTGGCCACGGCGATCGCGTGCGCCATCGCCGGCGACAACCCGATCGGCCGCAGCCGATCGAAATCCATGTCCTGCATCTTGAGTTCCATCCAATGATCGAGAACCGCTGCGCGCGGGCGCATGCGGCGGCGCGCTTCGCACTCGGCAAAGCGAACGGGTCGAGGGAGGAATCATCTCGGCGGCCGGCTGGCCACCGATGCAGGCGAATGCCTGGGCTCAGCGGACGAGCGAGCGGCCGGAAACGATCCCGAGATCGACGGCAAGGTCAGTCATGTGGCTTTCCATGTGCATCTCCTTTCGGGTATCGGTTGAGGGCGGGGCGCGAGTGTGCCCGCGCCATCTGCGGTCGTCAAGCGTCCTGTGGCGCCGCCACGCCAGCGGCGTGGGCCTGCTGGTCGGCGTGGTAGCTCGAACGCACCATCGCGCCGACCGCAGCGTGCGAGAAGCCCATCGCCGCCGCTTCACGCTCGAACATCTTGAAGGTGTCGGGATGCACGTAGCGGCGTACCGGCAGGTGGTGGCCGCTGGGTGCGAGGTACTGGCCGATGGTCAGCATCTCGATCCGATGCGCGCGCATGTCGCGCATCACGGCCAGGATCTCGTCGTCGGTCTCGCCCAGGCCCACCATCAGGCCGCTCTTGGTGGGCACCGCCGGGTGCAGGGCCTTGAACTTCTTCAGCAGGTTCAGGCTGAAGGCGTAGTCGCTGCCCGGACGTGCCTCCTTGTACAGGCGCGGCACCGTCTCGAGGTTGTGGTTCATCACGTCGGGCGGCGCGGCCTTCAGGATCTCGAGCGCGCGGTCGTCGCGGCCACGGAAATCGGGCACCAGGACTTCGATCTGCGTTGCCGGCGACAGCGCGCGCGTCTGCCGGATGCAGTCGACGAAATGGGCTGCACCGCCATCGCGCAGGTCGTCGCGATCAACGCTGGTGATGACGACGTACTTCAGCTTCAGCGCGGCGATGGTCTTGGCCAGGTTGGCTGGTTCGTCCACATCCAGCGGATCGGGACGGCCATGGCCGACGTCGCAGAACGGGCAGCGCCGCGTGCATTTGTCGCCCATGATCATGAAGGTCGCCGTGCCCTTGCCGAAGCATTCGCCGATGTTCGGGCAACTCGCTTCCTCGCACACCGTATTGAGCTTGTTCTGGCGCAGGATGTGCTTGATCTCGTAAAAGCGTGTGCTCGGTGAGCCCGCCCTGACGCGGATCCACTCGGGCTTCTTCAGCACTTCAGCCTGCACGACCTTGATCGGGATGCGCGCCGTCTTGGCCTGGGCCTTCTGCTTGGCGCTGGCGTCGTAGGCAGGTGTGGGGTCTTCGTTGCTCATGAGTCAAACTGGTTGGCCAGACGCGTTGCGAGCCGGTTGGCGGCATCGAGCCAGGTGGTCGTGACACCGAGTCTAGCCAGATCGACGGTAACCAGACCCGTGTAGCCACAAGGGTTGATACGGGCGAAGGGCTCCAGGTCCATCGCCACGTTCAGTGCCACGCCGTGGTAGGCGCGATGCCGACTGACCTTGATGCCCAGCGCCGCGATCTTGCCCAGGCCACGAAACGGATCGCGCGGGTCGGCGGGGCCCTGCAGCGCACCGTGGGCGAACGGGTCGTCGAGCCGGACATAGATGCCTGGCGCCCCGGCCACTCGGTGTCCGGTGACACCGTAGCTCTCCAGCACCTTCAGTACCGCAGCCTCGACGCGGTAGACGTACTCCTTGACATAGATCGACCGCCGCTTCAGATCGACCAACGGATAAGCCACGACCTGGCCCGGCCCGTGATACGTGACCTGCCCGCCGCGGTTGCTCTGCAACACGGCGATGTCGCCGGCGCCCAGCACATGCTCGGGGCGGCCGGCGACGCCCTGGGTGAACACCGGGTCGTGCTCGGCCAGCCACAACATGTCCGGCGTGGTGTCGTCGCGCGCCTCGGTGAAAGCGCGCATCGCTTGCGCAGTGGCGGCCCAGTCGCAGCGGCCGAGGATTCGGGTCAACATGGCATGCCAAGTCTCGCATGGCGACATGGGCACAAGGTCTTGGGCGAGCGACCCGGCCGACGCCTCGCGTCAGCGTATCGTCCTGCCGTCAACCCGGAGTCTCGATGCGCCCGTTCGTGTTCGCCATCGCCCTGACGATGCTGCCACTGGTGGTCGCTGCCGCCGGCATCGACGACGCCATCGCAGCCTATGAGCGCGGCGAGCTGGCAACCGCGCAAAGTGCCTTCACGCGCCTGTCCCGCGCAGGGGTGCCGGCCGCCGACTACAACCTGGCGGTGATGCACCTGCGTGGCGAAGTGCCGCACGCGAGCGCTCGCGAAGCGCTGCGCCTGATGACGCGCGCAGCCCAGGCCGGATTCGTGACCGCGTTGTATGGGATGGGGCAGTTGCATGAGTTGGGCCAGGCCGGCCTGACCGTCAACCTGGCCGAAGCCAACCGCTGGTACCTGCGTGCGGCCGAGGCCGGCAGCGTCGACGGCCAGGTCGCGATCGCGACCGCACATTACCTCGGCCGCGGCGCGACCATGGACACCGCGCGGGCGGCGCATTGGTATCGCATCGCTGCGCAGGGCGGCGACGTCGGCGCGATGTACATCTACGCCTCGATGGCCGAAACCGGTGTTGGCGTCGCGCTGGATCTGCGCGAAGCGCGCTACTGGTACGCCGCGGCGGCCCGCAATGGCGACGAGGCGGCGCCGAGCAAGGTCAAGGAACTCGACCTCAGGCTCGGCCGCTCATAGCACAACCTTGACCATCGGATGCGTCGACAGGGTGCGGTAGAGCTCGTCGAGCTGTTCGCGGCTGGTGGCGGTGATGGTCACGGTCAAGCCGAGGTACTTGCCGCCTTTGCTCGGTCGCTTCTCGATCGTCGCGGCGTCGAAGGCGGGGTCGAAGTGCCTGGCCACGGCGACGACGGCCTCGGCAAAGCCATCGACATTCAGGCCCATCACCTTGATCGGAAATGCGCTCGGGTACTCGATCAGGCTTTGCTCTGGCGGCACCGGCGCAGGACTCATATCGACTGGTCCGCCTTCGCCCGCTGGTAGGCCTCGTGCAGCCGCGCATACACCGGCCCGGGCTTGCCGCGCAGCGCACCATGGCCCACCGGCTCGCCGTCGATCTTGGTCACCGGCAGGACTTCCTTGGTCGCCGACGAAAGCAGCACCTCATCGGCGGCGCGCACGTCGGCCTCCGACAGGGGGCGCAGGTTGTAGGCGATGCCGACTTCTTCGCAAAGTTCGCGCAGCAGGTCGACGCGGATGCCCTCGAGCACATGTTCGCTCTTGGGCGGCCCGAGCAGTGCGCCCTCCTGCACGACCCAGACATTGCTGGCCGCGGCCTCGGTCAACCATGGGCCGCCATGCTCGCCGTCGCGGAACATGATCGTCTCGACCGCGCCATGGTCGGCCGAGATCTGCCTGGCCAGCACGTTGCCGAGCAAGGAGATGCTCTTGATGTCGCCGCGCTCCCAGCGGAAATCGCGCGCCGTCATGCAGGCCACGCCGTGATGGCGCTGCTCGAGCGAAGGCGGCTTCATCGTGTTGACCATCATGAACACCGTCGGCTCGATGTCGGTGGGCATGACGTGGTCACGCAGGGCCACGCCGCGGGTGACCTGGATGTAGACCAGCTGATCGTCGCTGCCCGGCTGCGCGGCCAGCGCTGCCACCAACGGCCGGATGCGTTCGAGCCATTGCTCACGGCCGAACGGATTGACGATGCGCAGCTTGCCCAGGCTGCGCGCCAGGCGCGCCATGTGCTCGTCGAAGCGAAACAACTTGCGGCCGTAGACCGGCACCACTTCGTAGACACCGTCGCCGAAGATGAAGCCACGGTCGAGCACGCTGACCTGGGCGTCAGCCAGGCGCAGGTAGCGGCCGTTCAGGTAGCACAGCGTGTCGGGCAGGGCGGTGGGCATGCTCAATCCTTGCAAGTCGGCAACCAGCTTACTACCGGATCCACAGCCGCACGGCATCCCAGGCCCGGCCCAGGATCCCGGCCTGCTCGACCGCTTCGAGCACGGTGAGCGGCACTTCGGCGACCGGCACACCGGCCGCGGTTGTGATCTTGAGCGTGCCCACACGCTGGCCCTTGGCCAGCGGTGCCACCAGCGGATCGGTCCGTTCGATGCGCGTTTGCAGCTTGTCGGCCTCGCCGCGCGGCACGGCGATGACCACCGCCGCCTCGCTGCCCAGCTTGACGAGCCGCTCGCGGCCCTTCCACACCTCGGGCGTGGCGACGGCCTTGCCGGCATCGAACAGTCGCACCGGATCGAAGGCCAGGTAGCCCCAGTTGAGCAACTTCTGGCTCTCGTTGGCACGCGCCTCGCGCGACGCCGTGCCGAGCACCACACTGAGCAGGCGCCGCTTGTTGCCCGGGCCCAGGTTCGGGTACTCGCGCGCTGCGCTGGCCACGAGGCAGTAGCCAGCGGCGTCGGTGAACCCCGTCTTCATGCCGTCGACCGTCGAGTCGCGGCGCAGCAGCAGGTTGCGGTTGTCCTGCCGGATCTTGTTGTAGGCCCACTCCTTGATGCTGTAGTACGGGTAGTACTGCGGATGGTCACGAATGATGTGCGCCGCGATCACGGCCACATCGCGGGCACTCATCTTGTGACCGGCTTCCGTCAGCCCCGTCACGTTCTTGAATGCCGTGTTCTTCAGGCCCCACGCCTGTGCCTGGCGGTTCATCATCGCGACGAAGGCCTCGACCGTGCCGGCCACCGCCTCGGCCAACGCCACCGAGGCGTCGTTGCCCGACTGCACGATCATGCCGTGCAGCAAGTCGTCCACGGTCGGGTGCATGGTCGTGTCGATGAACATCAACGAAGGGTCACCCTTGCGTTCGTTCCAGGCCCGCGCACTGACCGCGATCGGTTGCTGCAAGTCAAGCTTCTTGTCTCTCAGCGCGCCGAACACGATGTAGGCGGTCATCAGCTTGGTCAGCGAAGCCGGCTCGGTCGGGGTGTCGGCGTCGCGCTCGGCCAAGGTCTGGCCGGTGGTCAGGTCGAGCAGGATGTACTGGCGCGCGGCGATCTCCGGCGCAGGCGGGCCCTGCGCCACGACCCCAGCGCTGGCCATCAACGCGGCCGCAGCCAGGGCGAACAGGTACGCTTTGTTCATCGATATCACATTCAAAGAAGGCAGGGATTCAGCCCGCCGGCGCCGACAAGTGGCGCACGACGAGCGATTTCAGCAACGACAACTGGCCGTGGAAGAAGTGGCCGCCACCCGGCACCACGACCACAGGCAGTGCCTGCGGTCTGGCCCAGTCCAACGTCGCCGCCAGCGGCACAACGTCGTCGGCCTGGCCGTGGATGACCAGGGTGCCGGCCGCAACTGGTGCGACGGTGAAGGTTTGCGTCGCCGGGCCGACGAGCACCAGGCGCTCGGGATGCAATGCGGTCGCGGCGTGCGAGGCAACGTAACCGCCGAAGGAAAACCCCGCCAACGCCAGCGCCTGGCCGGGCTCGCGCAGTGCGGCCGCGACCGCCAGCGCATCGTCGATCTCGCCCCGGCCTTCGTCCCAGGCGCCGGCCGAGCCGCCGACACCGCGATAGTTGAAACGCACCGCACGCCAGCCGCATTGCACGAAGGCCCGCGCCAGCGTCACGACGACCTTGTTGTCCAGCGTGCCGCCATGCTGCGGATGTGGATGGCAAACGACGGCCAGACCGCGCGCTGTCCCGTCCGGGTTGTCGATCGCGCATTGCAGGTCCCCCACGGGCCCGGCGACCAGGCGCCGTTCACTGCGTGAATTCACGTTGGGGCCGGGAGCGCTCAGTGGCCGACATCGGGCGCCAACAAGAGGCGCTCGACGACCTTGCCACCAACGAGATGTGCGTCGACGATCTCGTCGATGTCGGACTGATCGACATAGTGGTACCACACCGCGTCCGGGTAGACCACCGCCACCGGTCCACCGGAGCAGCGGTCGAGGCAGCCTGCCTTGTTGACGCGCACGCCGCCAGGGCCATTGATGCCGGCCGCCTTGACGCGCGACTTGCAGTGATCGAATCCGGCCTGCGCGTCGTGTTGTGCGCAGCAGGCCTCGTTGTTGTCACGCTGATTGAGGCAAAAGAAGATGTGGCGCTGGTAGTAGCTCGAACTCATGCCTGAATTGTAGGTGCGGGCTATTCGGGGTCGCGCCGGGCCAGCCGCGTCAACAACCAGGCCAATGCCGCGTACGGCCACAGCCAGCCGATCCAACGCGCCAGGCCATGGAAGCGGATGAACTGGCCCTGCTCCCAGCCCTGCAAGCTGGCCGCGTAATACGGGTCGGCGGGGGCCTGCGCCACCAGCACGACCAGCGCGGTCAAAGCGGCCAGGCCCAGCCCAGCCGCCACACGCGGGCTGGTGCCGATGAAAACCAAAGCCAGGGTGAAGCCGAGTATCAGGGCACGCCAGGTCGTCGGCGTCCACCAGGCCAGCGCATGTTCGGGGCCGAAATTCATCGCCGTCGACAAGGTGCTGACGATCAGCGCGAGCGACGTTGCACCGACCAGCAGCGCCAGCCGGTGCCAGCCCGCACGCGTGGTGGCAAAGGCAACCAGGCACGGCGCGGTCAGTCCGAGCGAAATCGCCAGCAGTTCGTGCATGCGCGACAAAGCCGGCAGCGTGCTGACAGCGTCGGATTCACCGAGCCAGGCTGCCGCGTCGGCTGCCCACGGCGTGCCGGCAAAGGCGTTGTGGGTCAACGTGCGCAACTCACCCCAGATCTGGCCCAGCCCGAGCGGCACCGGGGTCGGAAACAACAGTCCCAGTGGCCACAGCAGCAGCAGCATCAACGCACCGGCACTGCGCCGGGCAAACCAGCGTTCGCGCAAGGTCGACCAGCGGTCGACCCAACCCAGGGCCTGCAACAGCGCGGCAACGGCGGCGCCGGCAAAGGCGCCCGTGACATTGAAGGCGCAGTCCTTCAACGACGGGACGCGGGTCGGCAGAAAATTCTGCGTCAATTCGACGGCCACCGACAACGCGGCGCCAGTCAGCACCGCGACAACCACCGCCCGCGTCGTCGCGCCGCCGCTGCGCAACACCGCAATGAACAACAGCGCGCCGAGCGGCATGTAGCCGAGCAGGTTCGAGGCCTCGTCGAAACGGCTGCGCCACGGCGGCCACGGCAATTGCAGCATGGCCAGCCCGCCCGGCGCAGGGGGCATGCGCCACCCGCTGAACGGGTACAGGCTGGCGTAGACGATCAACGCCGCGAACGCCAACGCCAGTGGCAGCGCGGTGCTGCGATGGCGGGCCGCGCTGCCCATCATGTTCAGAATGGCTTGACGACCACCAACACGACTGCGCCGGCGAACATCAGCACCGACACCTCGTTGAAGACTCGGTACCAGCGGTCGCTGCGCCGCTGGGCGCCGGACTCGAAGTTTCGCAGCAGCCTGCGGCAGGCATGCTGGTAGCCGATCGTCGCAAGCACCAGCACCAGCTTGGCGTAGAGCCAGCCGCTTCCCGGCCCGCGGCCCACGCCGTAGACCAGCCACAACGCGGCACCGAGCGCCAGCGCGGGCACCATCAGCAAGCCGGCGAAGCGCAGCAACTTGCGCGCCATCAACAACAGGCGCTCGCGCTCGGCGTGGCTGTCGGCGGCGACCAACGCCAGGTTGACGAACAGGCGCGGCAGGTAGAACAGGCCCGCGAACCAGCTGGCAACGAAGACGATGTGAAAGGCCTTGACCCAGAGATAGCCGTTGCTCATGGGTGCAGATTACACGCCCGTCATGGGCCGGGTCGCAGGGCCAACGAAAAAGCCCCGGCGCTGACGCCGGGGCTGAAAAGCCTTATCGCTGTCATCACGCTAAGGCACCTGCTCAGGGAGGAAAAGCAGGGAATAACAGCCTTGCGGCTATCATTCGCCGGTCACTTTAGCAGAGTGCGCACGGCCTGTAACCGTTCCGACCAATGCCGTCGGGATCACCCTGAACAGCGGGGCAGGCGTTCCGCAGCGGCGCGCCCACCCATCTCATGGCCACACCCCCACTGCCCCCATTTCCCACCAGCCGCCCGCGCCGCGTTCGCCGCGATGCGTTCACCCGCGCACTGGTGCGCGAGAACCGGCTCAGCGCCTCGGACCTGATCTACCCGGTGTTCGTGCTCGATGGTCAGCGACAGGTCCAGGACGTGCCTTCGATGCCGGGCGTGCAGCGCCTGTCGATCGACCGCCTGCTGCCGCTGGCCGAGCAATGCCTGAAGCTCGGCGTGCCGGTGATGGCCCTGTTCCCGGTCATCGACGGCGCCTGAAGACGCCCGATGGACGCGAAGCCACCAACCCCGAAGGCCTGGTGCCGCGCGCGGTGCGCGAGTTGAAGCAGCGCTTCCCCGAACTCGGGCTGCTCACCGACGTGGCGCTCGACCCTTTCACCAGCCACGGCCAGGACGGCCTGCTCGACGCCGAGCGGCTACATCATCAACGACGACACGGTGGCCGTGCTGACACGCCAGGCGCTAAGTGCAGGCCGAGGCCGGCGTCGACATCGTCGCGCCGAGCGACATGATGGACGGCCGGATCGGCGCCATCCGCGCCGCGCTCGAAGTCAATGGCCGGGTGCACACCCGCATCATGGCCTACAGCGCCAAGTACGCCAGCGCGTTCTACGGCCCGTTCCGCGACGCCGTCGGCTCGGCCGGCAACCTGGGCAAGAGCGACAAGAAGGTCTATCAGATGGACCCGGCCAACAGCGACGAAGCGCTGCGCGAAGTGGCGCTCGACATCGCCGAAGGCGCCGACATGGTGATGGTCAAGCCCGGCATGCCGTATCTGGACATCGTGCGCCGCGTGAAGGACGAGTTCCGGATGCCGACCTTCGCCTACCAGGTCAGCGGCGAGTACGCGATGCTCAAGGCCGCCGCTGCCAACGGCTGGCTCGACCACGACGCGGTGATGATGGAGACGCTGCTGGCCTTCAAGCGCGCCGGTGCCGACGGCGTGCTGACCTACTTCGCGCTCGACGCGGCGCGGCTGCTGCGCGCCTGAATCCGGCCGGCGATGCGCGTCTTCCACGTCGCCCCGGACCGCTTCACCGAACTCGACGACCTGCCCGGGACCCTGCCAGCTGGCGGGTTCCTGTGGATCGGCAGCGTGCGCAGCGAGTTCGAACGCCGCATCGGGGAGCTGCAGGAGCACCTGCACGGCTGGGAGTCCAGCCAGCTGGTCGACCTGCACATTTCCGATCTGCTCAACCCGCAACTGCCGAGCCACTTCGACTACACCTCCTGGTACGACCTGCTGGTGTTCCGGCGCCTGACCGCCGCCAGCGTGCCCGAGCCGTCGGCGGCCGATGACAGCCAGGCCACCGTCGACTCGGCGCGGCGCGCGCTGGACGGCATCCGCACCAGTCCGGTCGGCTTTGCCCTGTTCGACCATGTCCTGATCACAGTCCACCCTTCGGATTGCGCGGTACGCGAGTACTTCGCCCTGCGCCTGGCCGAGCTCAGTGCGGCCAGCAGCGAGGGCCGCGGCGCGGTGCGTCTGCCCAGCAGCCCTGCCGACCTGATGCTGCGCATGGTCAACCACATGGTCGACAGCTATCTCGATCTGCGGCGCCTGCTGACGCGCCAGCTCGGCGCACTGCAGGGCGAATTGTTGAATCCGAAGAGCCGGTTCCACGACTGGCCGGTACTGCTGGAGTCGCGCAACACATTGCACCTGCTGGAGGACACCTGCGAAGACCAGCGCGCCGCGGTGCAGGAATGGATCGATGCCATCGACGAGTGGCCCGATGCCACCGACGCCACGGCACGGCGCGACCGCGAATTGCTGCGCCTGCGCTCGCGTGACGTGCTCGAGCACATCGAGCGCGTGCTGGCGCATGTGCGCCGGCTCGAACAGTCGGCCGAGACGGCCGTGCAGATGCATTTCTCGGCGCTCGGCCACCGCACCAACGACATCATGCGCACGCTGACCGTGCTGACCGCCATCTTCATGCCGCTGAACCTGGTGACCGGCTTCTTCGGCATGAATTTCGACGCCCTGCCGATGATCCACAGTGCCACCGGTGTCTGGATCACGCTCGGGGTGATGGCCGTGATCGGCCTCGGCCTGGGGTCCTTCTTCTGGCGCAAACGCTACCTGGGTACGCGCAGGTAGATCGCGCCGCCAGGCGCCGGTGGCTGGCACGGCCCGGACTTGACGCGCGTCAAGTCCGGTACGGCTCAGGGTAGCCCAGGGCAGCCAGCAGCCGGCTCTCGAGCGCTTGCATCGCACGGGCGTCGGTCGCCCGCTGGTGATCGTGGCCCTGCGCGTGCAACGTGCCATGGACCAACAGATGGGCGTAATGGGCTTCGAGCGCCTTGCGCTGCGCGCTGGCCTCGCGCGCCACCACCGGGGCGCACAAGACCAGATCGGCCAGCACGACCGGTTCGCGCTGGTAATCGAAAGTCAGCACGTTGGTCGCGTGGTCCTGGCCGCGGAAGCCGCGGTTCAGGCTGCGGCCCTCGGCCTCGTCGACGACGCGCACGGTGATCTCGGCCGGCGAGCGCAGTGCGGCGCAGATCCAGCGTGCGACCTTGTGTCGGGCCAACACCGTGCGATGCCGGCCATCGGGCTGTTGCAACGACAGCGCGAGTGCGGTTCGCTCAACCGGCATCGCGGGGTGCGCTCGGTTGCACGCGTTCGTAGGCCTGGACGATGCGCGCGACCAGCGGGTGGCGCACGACATCGGCGGCAGTAAAGCGCGTGAAGGCGATGCCCTCGACGCGGCGCAGCACCTGCTCGGCCTGCACCAGGCCGCTCTCGGCGCCACGCGGCAAGTCGATCTGGCTGACGTCGCCGTTGACGACCGCGCGCGCACCGAAGCCGATGCGCGTCAGGAACATCTTCATCTGCTCGGTCGTCGTGTTCTGCGCCTCGTCGAGAATGACGAAGGCGTGGTTCAGCGTGCGCCCGCGCATGAAGGCCAACGGTGCGATCTCGATCAAGCCCTTTTCGAAGGCCTTGGTCACGCGCTCCAGGCCCATCAGGTCGTACAGCGCGTCGTACAACGGGCGCAGGTAGGGGTCGACTTTCTGCGCCAGGTCACCGGGCAGGAAACCGAGCCGCTCGCCGGCCTCGACCGCCGGACGCGTGAGCACGATGCGCTGGACCTGGCTGCGTTCGAGCGCATCGACCGCGCAGGCCACCGCCAGGAAGGTCTTGCCCGTACCCGCCGGGCCAATACCGAAGGTGATGTCGTGGCCGAGCATCTGACGCAGGTACTGGCGCTGATTGGGCGTGCGGCCCTCGAGGTCGGCGCGCCGCGTATGCAGAACGACGGCGGCATCGGGTTCGGCATTGGTTTGTGCCGCACCGGGCGCCGATGCCTCGGCCAACGCGACCTGAAAGGACTCGGCACCGATGGGCTGCAGCGCTCGCTCGTACAGCGTGTGCAAGAGCGCCACCGCGCGTTCGGCGGCCGCCTTGCCGCCCTCGACCCGAAATGATTCATTGCGCCGGGCGATGACCACGCCGAGCGCGTCTTCGATGGCACGCAGGTGGCCATCGAGCACACCGCACAGATGTGCCAGGCGCGCGTTGTCGAGCGGAATGAAGGCGTGGCGAAGGATCAAGGCAAGGCCGGGCAAGAACACACGATGGTGTCGATTGTCGCCGTGCTGCCGCAGGTACACCATCCTGCACAATGCCACTCGACATGGCGCGAAATGAATCCCTCGTCCGGCGGTCGATGCCGGCCCTGGCCGCGCTGCTTTGGCTGGCGCTGGCCACGCCGGCGGCGCTGGCCCAGGCGCAGCCGACGGCGGTGCTTGAGGCCCTTGCAGCCGACGACACCGGCCTGGGCCGATTCCCCGCCGATTCGTCGTTGCACACGGTGAGCCTGCCCGACGACTGGGCACGCAGCCGGCCACTGGCCAGCACACCGCTGTGGTACCGGTTGCGCTTTGACGCCGCCGATTCGTCCAGCCTGCTTGGCCTGTACCTCGAACGCGCATGCGCGAACGTGGAGGTCCAGCTCAACGGCCAGCAGTTGCATGCGGTCGGCCGAATGAGCGATCCGATCTCGCTCGATTGCCAGCGCCCGCTGCTGCTGCCGCTGCCCGCGGCGCTGTTGCAGGCCGGCAGCAACACCCTCGACCTGCGGCTGTCGGGCTACGCGCTGCGTCAGGTCGCATCGCACCAACGCGCCGGCGCTCTGGCCGCGCCGCTGATCGGCCCCTACGCCGCGCTCGCACCGCGTGAAGCGCGCGACCGGATGCTTGCCGTGACGCTGCCGACGGTGGCGTCGGGACTGTTGCTGTTGACGGCATTGCTGACGCTGGTGATGGCCCGCTCGCGCAAGCGCGACAGCCACCTGTTCTTCTTCGCCGGCCTGGCCGCCGGTTGGGCGCTGGTGACGGCCCGGCTGTGGTGGCATGAACTGCCGCTGTCCAACTTCGACAGCGAGTTGCTGCTGGCTTGCCTGCCGCCGCTGGTGGCGCTGGCCGCAGTGCAATTCCTGCTGCATTACGCCGGCTGGCGCTCGCGGCCGATCGAGGTTGCACTGTATGCGCAGTGTGTCGCTGTGCCGGGCAGCCTGCTGCTGGCCGGCCCACTGCGCGTGCACATGACCGCCAGTTCATGGTACGTGCTGTTGGTGCTGCAGGTGCTGACCGCCATCGTGTTCTACCTGTGGACGACGTGGCGCATACGCCGGCGCGACTTCTGGGCCATGGCCGTGTTGCTCGGAGTGGCGGCGGTCGTGGTCGGGCTCGAACTGGCGACGCAGCAGATCGGACTGCCGCCGGCGTGGCAGCACCTGCCGCAATTGCTGATGCCGCTGGCCTTGGTCGCCATGGGCCTGCACCTGGTACAGCAGCACGCCACGGAGCCGCTCGGCGGCGAGGCTGGCCGCGCGGCACTCGGGGATCGCGCGCGTGAGGCCGGTGCGGCGATGGAAAAGAGCTATGCCGAGATGGTCGAGCTGCGCGTCGAACAGGTCACGCGGCAGGAGCGCAAGCGCATCGCCGCCGACCTGCACGACGACCTGGGCGCCAAGCTGCTGACCATCGTGCACACCAGCGACAGCGAGCGCATCTCGACGCTGGCGCGCGAGGCGCTCGAAGAGATGCGCCTGTCGGTGCGCGGCCTGACCGGCAAGCCGGTGCAGCTAGTCGACGCGCTGGGCGACTGGCGCGCCGAGGTCGTCGGCGCGCTTGTCGCAGGCCGGTGTCGAGAGCGAGTGGAGCGCTCCCAGCGAGGAGTTGCCGCAATCCTTGTCGGCGCGCGCCTACGTGCAGACCACGCGCATCCTGCGCGAGGCGGTCAGCAACATCATCAAGCACAGCGGCGCGTCGCGTTGCACGGTGCGCTGTCCGGTCAGCGATGGCGACTTCCAGCTCGCGATCCAGGACAACGGCAAGGGCATTCCGATCGAGCTCGACGGCCGGCTCGACCGCGGCCACGGCATGGCCAGCATGAAGCACCGCGCCAAGCAGCTGCAGGGTCAGTGCCTGGTCGAGTCCGGCCCCGGCTACGGAACCGTGATCCGTCTCACGCTTCCGCTCGAGCCGCAACCCAACCCGGCCTGACACGCTGTTAGCATGTTATGGGCCCGTTTCAGGGCACCCAAAGGCCGACCATGAAGACGATTCTGCTGCTCGAAGACCTGCCCGAGATCCGTGCCTGGTTGAAGACGCTGGTGATGCAGGTCTTCCCCGACGCGCAGATCTCCGAGGCGGCGCGCGTGCACGACGCGCTCGAACTGGTCTCGGCGATCAAGTTCGATCTGGCGCTGGTCGATCTCGGCCTGCCCGACGGCTCGGGCGTCGAGGTGGTCGCGACGCTGCGCGACACGCAGCCCGATGCCAGTCGGTGGTCGTGACCATCCACGACGACGACGAGCACCTGTTCCCGGCGCTGCAGGCCGGCGCCTTCGGCTACATCCTGAAGGAGCAGGCGCGCGAATTGATCACCGAGCAGCTGCAGCGCATGAGCACAGGGCGAGCCGCCGCTGTCGCCGTCGATCGCGCGCCGCGTGATCGCCTACTTCGCCGCCCAGACCAAACCGAAGCAGCCCGACCTGCTGCCCCACGTGTCGCTGACCGAGCGCGAGAGCGAGGTGCTGCTGCGCGTGGCCAAGGGCTACACGCTGCCCGAGATCGGCGTGCAGCTGGGCCTGTCGCGCCACACCATCGCCGACTACGTCAAGCAGATCTACCGCAAGCTCAACGTCAGCTCGCGCGCCGAGGCCGCGCTCGAAGCGCAGCGCCTGGGCTTGTTCCGTCGATGATCGGTCGCCTCACCGGCACCCTCGCGGAAAAGGCACCCCCGCAGTTGCTGGTCGATGTCGGTGGCGTCGGCTACGAGGTCGACGTGCCGATGAGCACGTTCTACAACCTGCCCGCGACTCGGCGAACGCATCACGCTGCTGACGCACTTCGTGGTCCGCGAAGACGCGCAGCTGCTGTTCGGCTTTCTCACCGCGCGACGAGCGCGCGACCTTCCGCCTGCTGATCAAGATCACCGGCGTCGGCCCGCGCACGGCGCTGTCGATCCTGTCCGGGCTGTCGGTCGTCGAACTGGCCCAGGCCATCGCGCGCACAGGAGCCGGGCCGCCTGGTCAAGGTGCCCGGCATCGGCAAGAAGACCGCCGAGCGCCTGCTGCTCGAACTCAAGGGCAAGCTCGGGCCCGACCTGGCGCTGCCGGCCAGCACCTTGAGCGATGCACAGGGCGACATCGTGCAGGCGCTGGTGGCGCTCGGCTACAACGACCGCGAGGCGGCGGCGGCGCTGAAGTCGCTGCCCGCCGACGTCGGCGTGAGCCGACGGCATCAAGCTGGCGCTGAAGGCGCTGTCGCGCTGATCAGTGCTTGTGCGTTTCGGCGCCCGGCACCGGCGTGTTCGCGACCTGCAAGAGCACGTCGATGTCGCCTGCGGCTTCGAAGCGCAGCTTGACCGGCACCTTGTCACCGAGCTTGAGCGGCGCCTTCAGGCCAACCAGCATCAGGTGAAAGCCGCCTGGCGCGAGGGTGACGCGCTTGCCCGCCGGCAGTTCGAGGGCCTTGATTTCACGCATGCGCATGACATCGCCTTCCATGCGCATTTCATGCACCTCGACTGCGGCCGCGGCCGGTGAGCTTCCGCCCAGCAATCGATCGGGTTTGCTGCCGCTGTTTTGAACGCTGAGGAAGCCGCCGCCCGCACTCTGGCCGGCAACGGTGGGGCGGGCCCACAGCTGGTCGATCTTCAGCGCGCCGCGCTGGAAGTCCTGCGCGGCCGCCGCCGCAGCCAGAATGCCTGTCAAGGCCAGTGCGAACAGGGGTCGGTGTTTCATCCGCCGGATCATAACGACGCCAACCGATAATCCCGGCCATGACGATCCAGACCGACGATCTCGGCAGCAGCGGACCGGCGCTGCGGCGCGTGGTCAGCGCCGCGCCGGCGTCGCCCAACGAAGAGGCGATCGAGCGCGCGCTGCGGCCCAAGGCGCATGGCCGACTACGTCGGCCAGGCCAAGGCGCGCGAGCAGCTGGAGATCTTCATCGGCGCGGCCAAAATGCGCGGCGAGGCGCTCGACCACGTGCTGCTGTTCGGCCCGCCGGGGCTGGGCAAGACGACGCTGTCCCACATCATCGCCGCCGAGCTCGGCGTCAACCTGCGCCAGACCTCGGGCCCGGTGCTCGAAAAGCCCAAGGACCTGGCGGCGATCCTGACCAACCTCGAGCGCAACGACGTGCTCTTCATCGACGAGATCCACCGCCTGTCGCCGGTGGTCGAGGAGATCCTCTACCCGGCGCTGGAGGACTACCAGATCGACATCATGATCGGCGAAGGCCCGGCGGCGCGCTCGATCAAGCTCGATCTGCAGCCCTTCACGCTGGTCGGCGCCACCACCCGCGCGGGCATGCTGACCAACCCGCTGCGCGACCGTTTCGGCATCGTCGCCCGGCTGGAGTTCTACACGCCCGACGAGCTGGCGCGCATCGTGAACCGCTCGGCCGGCCTGCTCGACGGTGCCGATCGACGAGGCCGGCGCGCTGGAGATCGCGCGCCGCGCGCGCGGCACGCCGCGCATCGCCAACCGCCTGCTGCGCCGGGTGCGCGACTACGCCGAGGTCAAGGCCAGTGGCCGCATCGACAAGGCCATCGCCGACGCAGGCGCTGGCGATGCTCGACGTCGACCCGCTGGGCTTCGACGTGATGGACCGCAAGCTGCTCGAAGCCGTGATGCACCGCTTCGACGGCGGCCCGGTCGGCCTGGACAACGTGGCCGCGGCGATCGGCGAGGAGCGCGACACGATCGAAGACGTGATCGAGCCCTACCTGATCCAGCAGGGCTACCTGCAGCGCACGCCGCGCGGGCGCATCGCCACGCTGGCCGCCTACCGGCACCTCGGCGTGGCGCCGCCAACGAGCGCGGGCGATCTGTTCTAGGGCCTCTGGCCGCACCACGAGCGGCAGTGCGAACGGGCCCTAGAGCAGGTCCTCGATCACCAGCCGGTGGTACTTCTCGGCCATCAGCGCGCCGTGGCCCTTGACGACGTCCGCCACGCGCTGGTGCTGGCTGTCATCGGGCGCGAACACGATCAGCCAGCTTGCGCCTTCCTTGGCCAGCACCTGGTACTTGCGCATCAGTGCGACCTCATAGCCGAAACCGGCGAAATCACTGGCCTTGGACAGCATGCGGTCCATCTCGTCGTCTTCCTCGGCGGCGCTGTATTCGAGGATGTCTTCCGCCGCAAAGCCGGCTGCGCGCAGGTCGCGCACCGCGCGCGCCGCGCGCTCGTCGTCGGGCATCGCCACCACCACGTGACCGATCGGCTTGAAGGTACCGAAGGACTGCGGGTGGTCGGCCTTGGTCATGCGCTTGATCGCCATGTTGCACCCCGTGCGGAGCCAGACACGGCGCCAGCATAGGCCGCCGATTCGCGGCGTCAATCCCGTCGCGTCAGACCCGCGCGCTGGCCGGGGATTGCACTGGCTCGTCGAGGTGCGTCGTATCGCCCCAGCCGACCAGCATGAAGCCTTCGTCGCCGTGCAGCAGCCGGTTGATGCCGGCGTTGCCCAGTTGCCAGGTGCGTGGCGCGTCGAGCGCGACGCGGGTGGCGGCGCGGTACAGGCAGTCGAGCACGCCACCGTGTACGACCACACGATGCGCTGGCCGCGGTGGCGTGCGGCCAAGTGCTGCGACAGCGGCAACAACGCGCTCGTAGAAGGCCGGCAGCACTTCGCCGCCGGTAGGGCCGAAGCTGGGTCGCGCTGGCGCCAGCGCCCGGCCTGGTCGGGCCAGTCGCGCTCGATCTCGGCGTAGGTCAGGCCCTCGAAGTCACCGAAGCCGCGCTCGCGCAAGCCGGCATCGGTCCGGACCTCCAGCCCCGCCGCGCGGGCCAACGCTTGTGCGGTCTGCGGGCGCGCGACAGGTCACTCGAGTAGACGGCGTCGATCGCCTCGTCGGCCAGCGCCCGCGCCAGCCGCTGCGCCTGCCAGCGGCCGACGTCGTCGAGCGCGATGTCGAGTTGGCCCTGCATGCGCATGTCCGCGTTCCACGCGGTCTGCCCGTGGCGGATGGCCAGGATGCGGGTGGCTCTGCTGCGCCTCAACCACGCACCAGTCGCCGGTTGAGCGTGTAGGTGCCCGACAGCGTGGCCTCGCCGAGCACTTTGCCGGCCAGACGCTTCGCGCACCTGCGCCCCGGTGAACGCGCTCTCCACCGGCAGCCGGTCGACCGACACCGCGTACAGCGTGAACACGTAGTGGTGCACCAGCGAATCGTTGAACGGCGGGAACGGGCCGTCGTAGCCGAAGTACTGCCCGCCATCTGCGCGTCGCCGGCAAACCAGCCGGTGTAGTCGTTCAGGCCATGGCGCGCACCGTGCCGGCTGCCGGGCCCGGCTTGCCGCGCGCGGTGAAGCCGCGGCTGAACTCGCCCTCGCCGATGGCGTCGAGGCTGGGCGGCAGATGTCGACCATCACCCAGTGGAAGAAGTCGACCCGCGGCAGGTCGGCAGGCACTTCGCGATCGGTCTTGTTGACGTCGTCGCCGCGGCTGGGCACGTCGAAGTCGTGGCAGATCAACACCAGCGAGCGGGTGCCGGCGGCAACTCGCTCCAGGCCAGGTGCGGGTTGAGGTTGTCGGAGAAGGCCACGCCGCCTCGCCGCGTCGATCTTGCCGGCGGCGTAACGCGCGGGGATGCGCGTCGCCATTGGTCCAGCTGTCGCTCCACAGTTTCATCGTCGCACTCGCTGTGTCAAACGCCCCAGACGATGACTCGCCGCGCAGCGTGGCAGCGCTTCATCATCTCGATCATCGGCCACACGCGCTGGCGTTGAGACCTGTCGCCGCCGCGCCCTGCCGCGTTGGCGTCGGCCGCATCGCCAGCGGCCTCGGGGTTGCGGCGCGCCGCTTCATCGGCCGCCACGGCCGCTTGCAGCGCGGCGATCATGGCCGCCATGGCGTCGACTTCGATGATGCCCTCGGCCGCCGGCTCACGGCCGAGCAGGCGCAACAGCTGGTCGCCGTGGGGCCCCAGCATGATCACGTCGCCGGCCGCCTTGCTCTTGAACTTGTAGATCATGGCAGCGGTCGAGCCTGTGTAGATGTAGTCCCTGGAACGGGAAGCTCGATTGCGCGCCCCGCATCGGTGCCGTCATCGAGTCGCCGATGGGCCGCGCGGCCAGCATCTGGTGCAGCGACATCCAGCCACGCTCGAAGCTCATCGCGCTGCCCGCCAGATACAGCCGGTAGGCGCGCACCACGCGTCTCGTCGGTCAGTTGGCGCCTCGTCCAGATGACCTTCGAGCGCGTCGGACCACGCCCACAACGTGCGCGCGTAATGCGGGCGCAGGTTCTCGACGTCCAGCGCCTCGCGACCGGCTTCGGCCATCTCGCGCAGCACGTGCGACACGTGCAGCAATTCGCCACCGGGAAAGATGTAGCGGTCGATGAACTCGCCGATGCCGGCGCCGAGTTGCGTAGTTGCGTGTGCCGCCGGCCGTGATGCCGTGGTTCAGCAGCAGCCCGCCGGGAGTGAGCAGACGCAGCAGTTTGGCAAAGTAGCCCGGCAGCTGCGCGCGCCCGACATGTTCGAACATGCCGATCGAAGCGATCTTGTCGAACGACTGGGCATCGGGCAGCTCACGATAGTCCATCAGTTCGATGCGCACGCGGCCGGTCAATCCGCGTTCCCCGACCAAGCGCTGCACATGCGCGTGCTGGTTCTTCGACAAGGTGATGCCGGTGGCGTTCACCCCGTACTTCTCGGCGGCCCACAGCAACAGTCCGCCCCAGCCGGCGCCGACATCAAGGAAGCGCTCGCCATCGCGCAGCGCGAGCTTGCGGCAGATGTGGTCGAGCTTGGCCTCCTGCGCCCGGGCCAGCTGCGCGGCAGTGGGCTCATCGGCTGTCTTGCCGCTGTCACGCCAGTAGGCACAGGAGTAGACGCGGCGCGGGTCGAGCCACAAGGCATAGAAGTCGTCGGAGACGTCGTAGTGGAACTGCACTTGACGGGCATCGGCCGCCGGCGTGTGGCGCGTCGACGAACGGGCGTGGCGGAGCAGGTCGCGCCACCAGGCCAGGACGCCGACCGGTCCGGGCGCCAGGCGCGGTTTGGTCGGGTCGTTGCCGACGAGGCCGGCAGCGGTGGCTGCGATGTCGCGCATGCGCCCCTGCAGTTCGATCCGGCCTTCGACCCAATCCTGGGCCAGGCTGCCGACACTGCCGGCGGCCACATGCGCCAGCGGCGCCCAGTCGGCCAGCATCAGGTGCACATTGGCATCGCTCGCGCCCAGGCGCCGGCCACCGGGCAAGAGCACAGCCAGACCCGGTGCCTGGGCGGTGATCTTGCTTTCGACGAGGCGGGCCAGCGGGTTCACTGGGCGGACTTTAAATACGGATCGGCCTGCGAAGCAAGACCCGGCGCGAGCAGCCCCCGGGGCGCGCTCAACGCCGGTGCCCGCGGCTCAGCGCTCGATGCGCGTGGACAGGACGATCGCCGAGGTCGTGCGCTCGACGCCGTCGAGAGCACCGATGCGGTCGATCAGGCGGTCGAGCTCGCCGATCGAATCGGCCGCCACGATCGCGATCAGGTCGAACGGGCCGCTCACCGAATGCAGGGTGCGCACCTCGGCAATGCGCCGCAACGCCGCCTCGATGGCCGCGCCCTGCTTGGGCCGAGCGGTGATCAGTACATGCGCACGCACCAGTGCCGCTTCGGCTTCGACGGGCACGACCACGGTGTAGCCGACGATGACGCGTGACTGCTCGAGCCGAGCCAGCCGGCTTTGCACCGTGGTGCGCGACAGGTTGAGCTTGCGCGCCAGCTCGGCCGTGCTGGCGCGGGCGTTGTCGCGCAGCAGGGCGAGCAGCGCGCGGTCGGTGTCGTCGAGCGCCATTTCAGTCATGGTGCCGAATTATGTCGTCACTCTGCCTGAATATTGACGGCATTTCGTCGCGTTGTTGGCTGCGTTTTGCTCCCACAGCGTGCAGGATGGGCGTCATTTCAAGGGAGTGCGACATGCAAACGAAAGACATCCTCGTCATCGGCGCCGGCAAGATCGGCCAGGTGGTGGCCGACCTGCTGGCCGGCAGTGGTGACTACAGCGTGACGCTGGCCGACCGCGACGCGGCGGCGCTGGACGCTTTGGGTTCGTCGGCGTTGGCCGACTCACGCGTGCAGCGCCTCGCGCTCGACGTCGCCGACGACGCCAGCCTGCAGCGTGCGCTCGGCGGGCGCTTCGCCGTGCTCAGCGCGGCGCCGTTCCACCTGACGCAGCGCATCGCCGAAGTCGCACGTGCGATTGGCGTGCATTACCTCGACCTGACCGAAGACGTGGCCAGCACACGCCGGATCCGCACCCTGGCCGAGGGCGCCCGCAGCGCGCTGATTCCGCAGTGCGGGCTGGCGCCGGGCTTCATCGCGATCGTGGCGGCCGACCTGGCCGGGCGCTTCGAACGCCTGGATACGGTGCGCCTGCGCGTCGGCGCGTTGCCGGCCTACCCCAGCAATGCACTGAACTACAACCTGACCTGGAGCACCGACGGCGTCATCAACGAATACATCGAGCCCTGCGAAGCCATCGTCGATGGCCGCCGCACCGAGGTCCCGGCGTTCGAAGAGCGCGAGGAGTTCGCGCTCGACGGGGTGCTCTACGAAGCCTTCAACACCTCGGGCGGCCTTGGCACGCTGTGCGAGACGCTGGAAGGCAAGGTTCGCACGCTGAACTACCGCACCATCCGCTACCCCGGTCACGCCGCGATCATGAAGGCGCTGCTGCACGACCTGCGCCTGCGCGACCGCCGCGATGTGCTGAAGGACATCCTGGAGAACGCGGTGCCGACGACGACCCAGGACGTGGTCATCATTTTCGTCACCGTCGCCGGCTGGCGCGAAGGCCGCTTGGTGCAGGAGACCTATGCGCGCAAGATCTACAGTGCGATGGTCGGTGGCCAGATCCGCAGCGCGATCCAGATCACGACCGCGTCGAGCCTGGCCGCGATGCTCGACCTGCTGGCCCAGGGCACGCTGCCGCAACAGGGCTTCGTGCGCCAGGAGGACGTCAAGCTGACCGACTTCCTCGGCAACCGCTTCGGTGCCGTGTACGCGCCGGCCCAGACGCACTGACCCGACAGCGTCGCGCGGCCGCCGACTCAGGCGCGCATCTTGCGCACCGCGCCGATCCACTTCTCGAAACCGGTCATCAGGTCGGTCATGAACTTGCGCGTGACCTCGTCGGTGCAGCGGCCGCTGGCGAGGTCGAATTTGGTCTGCGCCATGCCGATGAAGACCTCGGGCTTGGCCTGCACCATCGCGTTGAGGTAGAGCAGGATCTTGCGCAGGTCGTACTGCATGCGTGCGCCGCCCAGCGGCCCCCCCGACGCGCTGGCAATCGCCACGGGCTTGAGCGCCCATGGCTGATCGTCGCCACGGCTGAGCCAGTCGAGCACGTTCTTCAGCCCGCCCGGCACCGAGAAGTTGTACTCGGGCGACACGATCAGCACGCCGTCGGCGCGGCGGATGCGTTCGCGCAGAGCCGCCACGACCGGCGGCAGGCCGCGGGCGAGCACATCGCCGTCGAACAATGGCAACTCGCGCCAGTCGACGACCTCCAGCGCCATCGAGGCGGGCAGGCAATCGGCAGCGAGCTTCATCGCCATGCGGTTGAATGACGCGCTGCGCAGGCTGCCGCACAGGCCGACGATATCGAGAGTGGTCATGGGTTCACAGAGGGTTCGTTGAGGGTCAGTCGGCGGGCTTCTCGACCTTCGCCGTGGTCCAGGGCGACGCCCCAGAACGCAGGATGTCATTGTGCTCGCCCAGCAGCGGCGGCGCCGTCACCTCGAGCGCACGCTCGCCGTCGAACGAGACCGGCGAGCGCACGGTGCCAGCGCGGCCGTCGACCGGCCGGGGTATGGCGCATCGACGAAGAGCTGCAGGTGCCGGGCCTGCGGGTCCTCGGGCACTTCGTCGGTGTCGTACATCGGCGCGTGCGGCACGTCGAGCGCCTCCAGGCGACGGCACCACTCGGCGCGGTCGCGGCCGCGAAGCAGCGCGCCCAGCAATTCGATCAGCGCTTCCTGGTGCGTCGATGCGCGCCTCGCGGGTGGCGAAGCGCGCGTCGTCGAACAGCGTCGGGCCGCTCGATCGCCGTGGCCAGGCCCTGCCAGAACTTCTCCGGCGACGACATGTGCAGCGCGATCCACTTGCCGTCGGCGCAGTCGCAGCACGTACGACTGCGACACGCTGGGCCGGCTGTACGGGCCCATCACCTCGCCGGCCGGAGAACAGGTGCGGTGAAGGCGTCGAGGTTGAAGTGCGTCATGGCCTCGAACATCGAGACCTCGACCGTGCGGCCGACTGCCGCTGTCGTCTCGCGCTCGAACAGCGCGCCGAGGACGCCGTAGGCCGCGTAGAAGCCGGTCAGCGAGTCGGCGATGCGCCGGACCCACGACGCGCGGGTTGTCGGGGTTGACCAGCAGCTTCAGGAAGCCGCTCGCCGCCTGGGCCACGGTGTCGTAGCTCGGCCGCGCTGCCGCCGGGCCGTCGGGCCGAAGCCGCTGATCGCGCAGTAGATCAGCCGCGGGTTGAGCTCGCGCAGCCGCGCCTCGCCGGCGCCGAGCTTCTCGGCCACGCCGGGGCGGAAGTTCTGGATGTAGACGTCGGCCTCCGACGATCAGGGCGTCGAAGCGCGCCAGGTCGCCCGGCTCGCGCGTGTCGAGCGTGATGCTGCGCTTGTTGCGGTTGTAGGTCTGGAAGTGCGGGCTGTAGAGGCCGCCCTTGAAGGCGCGGAACGGGTCGCCGGCCCGGCAGCTCGACCTTGATCACGTCGGCGCCCAGGTCGGCCAGCAGCATGCCGGCCGCCGGGCCGGTGATGAAGGTGCCGTGCTCGACGACGCGCACGCCTTGCAGGACCTTGGCCACTGCCTTCACTCCGTTGGCATGGTCTTCAGCGCACGCCGGCCGGCAATTCGCCGTCGTAATGCTGCTCGCGCGTGGCCTGGTACGACAGCGCAAAGCCGATCGGCTGGGCCATCTCCTCGGTCAGGTGGCGCGATCAGGCCGGCCGTGCGCGCCAGGATCGGCACGCCCTTGAGCGCCTCGACCGGAAAGCCCACGCCGAGCAGCACCGCGGGGATGGCGCCCGACACGTTGAGCCGCAGGTCGCTGGCCGGCGAGCCTGGGCATCACCTTCTCGACCGCCTCGGCGATGGCGACGAAGCGCAGGTCGTGCCCGCCTCGCGCGCCACGTCGAACAGCGCGCCGACGCGCGGGTCGCGCTGCCTTGTGCAGCGGGTGGCCGTAGCCGGGAATCGCCTGCTTGGCGCGCACGCATCTCGCGCACGACCTCGGCAGCCGCATCTCGAGCGAATCGACTTGTCGCGCGGCCAGCCCATCGACGCGCATGTACAGCCGTCCGGCCGTCTCCGACGAGCCGAGGATCACCGAGCCGCAGCCGAGGATGCCGGCCGCGACCGCGCCCTGCATCGCGTCGGGCGCGGCGGCGAAGGTCATGCGCGCGGCCTGCACGCTGGGCACCAGGCCGTGCTCGGCGATCGCCACCAGCGTCGCATTGAGCACACGGCTGGCCTGCGGCCCGGGCGCTGCCCGGTGACCAGCAGGAAGAAGTAGTCGACGAACGAGATCTTGCCGATCAGGTCTCGGCACAGGTCGGCGCCGCGCACGACGATGGTTTGATCGTCGCTGCCGCAGATCGCCGAAGCGACGACGGTGGTCTTGCCGATTTTCATCGGGCGGGCCTCAGGCTGCGCGAGCAAGCGGAAGTCGTAGCTCGCACTGTGGTATGGTTTGTCCATCTCGCGGCCGTCGGGGGCCTTGCCGGGCGCATGCCGTGCGAAGTGGAACGATCAGGCTGTCGCGCACGCCGAACACCGCGTCCGAGTCGATGTACGGGCTGTCGGCGACGAACAGGTGCGTCGTCAGCGGCACGTGGCCATCGCGCGTAGACCATGCATGTGGATGTGGCCCGGGCCGGTTGGGTGGCGGCCCATCGCGCGCAGCATGTCGCCCACCGGGCCGTCGTCGGGCACCGGGTAGAACGTGGGCTTGATCGACCAGAAGCAGTAGCGGCCTTCGGCGTCGGTGTGAAAGCGCGCGCGCAGCTGCATGCCGGCGTCACCGTCCTTTTGCATGTCGTACATGCCGTCGCCGTCGCCCGACCACACGTCCAACAGCAGCGCGCGATCGGCTGGCCGTGCGTGTCGGTGACGCGGCCCGCTGTAGAACGCCGGCTCGCCCGGCACGCCTTCGCCGATGTCGCTGCCCAGCGGCAACTCGGGCGCGCCGACCCAGTAGAACGGGCCCTGCACCGTGGCCTCGGTCGGCTTGGCGCTGGCGCCCTTGTCGGCCAGCGCCTTCGCCGATCGCCGCGCCTGCTCGAGCTGCACCACCAGCATCGACAGGCCCAGCGTGTCGGACAGCAGGATGAACTCCTGCCGCTTGTCGTCGCAGATCTTGCCGACGCGGGTCAGAAACTGAATGCCGGCCATCCACTCGTCGGGCGTGAGGTCGACCTCGCGGGCGAAGGCGTGCAGGTGGCGAACCACCGCGCTGATGACTTGTTTGAACCGGGGGTCGGCGTCGTCGGCCAGGCGGTCGAGCACGGCCTGGGTGATGTCTTGGGTCTGGTGCTGGGTCATGGTGGATTCTCGTTGCGGGCTCGGCCGGCGCGCCGGCGCGGGCTCAGTTGGGGTTGAACAGATCTTGCGCGATACCGGCTGCGCTGAACACGTAGTCGCGCGAGGCTTCGAGCTGCTGGCGCAGGCGCGGCAGGTCGACGCCGAGCAGCCGCCCTTTCCACTTGCGCACCTTGCCGGCGACGAGCACCGTCTCGACGTTGCCGCGGTCCATCAGTGACACGACAGCGCCCGGCACGTGATTGAGCGGTGCGACGTTGATTGCCTGCGCGTCGAGGATGATGATGTCGGCCTCCTTGCCCGGCGTCAGCGAGCCGACCTTGCCGTCCAGTCGCAGCGCCTTGGCGCCGTTCATCGTGGCATAGCGCAGCACGTCGCGCGTGGTCAGCAACGGCGGCGTTCCAGGGGCCGGTGTCGGCCACTGGTTGCGGATAGACGAAGTTGCCCTGCTCGAGAATCATCTGGTTCACGACCATGCGCTGCATGTTCATCATCGAGCGCATCTGGGTGAAGAAATCCGCCGTCAGCGTGCACTCTACGTCCACGCTCAGCGACGGCTCGATTCCCAGACTTTGCATCTTCAGGATCGGCGGCATGCCGTGGCGCATGTTCATTTCGATCGGCACGGCGAGCGATACCTGCGCGCCGGCGTCCTTGACCCCTTGCCAGCCCTGATCGGACATCCCGGTCATGTGGATGAACAGGTTGTCCGGCCCGAGCCCGATGTGGCCGTTGCCACCCGTTCCAGCGGCCAGCTTGTCAAGAATCGGCCGGATACCGAACGGCGAGAGGATATGCGCCGCGATCTGCAGGCCGAGCTGGCGCCCGATGGTCCAGGACAGGTCGGTCGTCGGGTCCCCCAGATACACCTCGCCGCCCATGATCATGTGCACGAGCTGGTCGCTCGATGAGAACCATTGCTTCTTGATGCGGGGTGCATCGGTCGGGTATTGATTCCCGGCAACGCCGCCCGCGCTCTCGAAGTAGCCGAAGGCAGCCCGGCGCCCGGTATCGAACAGCGCCTGGATCGCGGCGTCCGAGTGCTGCGGCGAGTGGTGGATCTGCGAGATGTCGTGCACCGTCGTCACGCCGTGGTCGAGTTGCGACAGGCCGCCGAACAGCTCGTTGATGTACACATCCTGCGGCCGGTAGACCGGCGCGAACTTGAGCAGGATGTACTCGTAGTAGGTCTGGTTGGCGCTCGGCGAGCCCGACCCGTCGTTGATCAGCACGCCGTCGGCCAGGAAGCTGCGCAGCGCGGTCTCGAACTGGTGGTGGTGCGTGTCGATGAAGCCCGGCATCACGATGCGCCCGCGCGCGTCGATCACCGTGGCGCCACCGGCATGCAGGCTCGGGCCGACGGCAGCGATCTTCTTGCCTTCGATCAGCACGTCGGCCTGCGCGAAGTTGCCGACCTTCGGATCCATCGACATCACCGCGCCGCCGCGGATCAGGATGCGCCGGCCCTGGTGGCCGCTGTCCGCGGGTTCACGCTCGTCGTCGGCCCGGGCCGCATTGGCGAACAGCCCCGTCGCCGCCGCCGCGCCCGTCGCCATGCTGGCCTTGAGGAAACCGCGCCGCGGATTCCAGCGCTGGCTTTCGTCGTCGTGATTCTGCAGTTGGCCTTGGTCACACAGTTTGCACATGGTCCTTGTCTCCTCGTTGAGTGGACGGGATGTCATGGTCGGCGCGAGCCCGGCCGGCCTCGGGTTGTACTTCGTAGTCGACCTGGTGACGTGTGCTGCGCAGGTCACCGAGCACCTGCCGCACGCGCACGTGCTCCGGATGTTGGGCGTAGTCGGCCAGCGCCTGGCGCGATTCGAACTCGGTGTAGAGCACGACGTCGCAGGCGTAGTCGATCCGGCTGTCGTCGACGCCGACCTCCAGGTACAGCAGCCCGGGAATGCGCCCGCGCAGCGACTCGAACTCGGACTTCAGCAGCGCCAGGTTGCGCGCGCGCGTAGCAGCGTCGTCGCCGCGCACGTTCCACATCACGATGTGCTTGATCATGGGGCAAGCGAAGCGATACGCGTGACGCATGAACCAAGCGCAGCCAAGCGGCCGCCGCGGATCCGGCTTTGCCGGTCCGCTGGCGGCGCCCCCTTTGGGGGGAGGCGTCGAAGGCGCTTCGGGGGTGGTTCATTTCATACACCGAGGTAGGCGCGACGGACCTCGTCGCGTTGCATCAGCTCGTCGGGCAGGCCGTCGGCCACCATCCGGCCCTCCTCGAGCACGTAGGCGCGTTGCGCCACGCGCAGCGCCATCGACACGTTCTGCTCCACCAGCAGCACCGCGGTGCCCTCGTCGTTGACGCGCCGGATCGCGCCGAACACTTCTTGCACGATCAGCGGCGACAGGCCGAGCGAGGGCTCGTCGAGCAGCAGCAGCCGCGGTCGCGCCATCAGCGCGCGGCCGATCGCCACCATCTGTTGCTGGCCGCCCGAAAGCTCGCCGGCGGCCTGGCCCAGCCTTTCCTTCAACGCCGGGAACAGGGCCAGCACCGCCTCGAGCGAGTCGGCCCGTCGGGCCTTCGCGGCCGGCAAGAAGCTGCCGATCTCGAGGTTCTCGAGCACGCTCATCGAGCCGAACAGGCGCCGGCCCTCGGGCACGATCGCGATGCCGGCAGCGCAGAAGCGGTGCGGCGGCAGCGGCGTGATGTCGTGGCCGTCGAACACGATGCGGCCCCCCTGCGCACGCAGCATGCCGGCCAGGGTGTTGATCAGCGTCGTCTTGCCGGCACCGTTCGGCCCGACCACGCACAGCAGCTCGCGCTCGCGCAGCTCGAACGACACGCCCCACAGCGCGGGCGCCTCGCCGTAGGCCACTTGCAGGTCGCGCACCTCAAGCATCGCTGCGCTCCGCGATCAGGGCCGCCACATGCGGCTGGCCGAGGTAGGCAGTCATCACGTCGGGGCGCTGCATCACCTCGGCCGCCGTGCCTTCGGCCAGCAGCACGCCGTGGTCGAAGACGACGACGCGGTCGGTCAGCGCCATCACCGCGCGCATCACGTGCTCGACGAAGACGATCGTCGAGCCCTGGTCGCGGATGCGGCGGATCAGCGCCACGGCGTCGTCGATCTCGCTCGGCGTCAGGCCGCACAGCACCTCGTCGAGCAGCACCAGGCGCGGGCGCGACGCCAGCGCGCGCGCCAGTTCGAGGAACTTGCGCTGGTGCAGGTTGAGCTCGTCGGGGCGGGCATCGGCCTTGTCCTGCAGGCCGGTGAAAGCGAGCCAGGTCATCGCCTCGCGGCGCGCGGCGGTCGGCGACCCGACGCCGCCGCCGAACATCGTGGCCAGCGCGACGTTGTCGAGCACCGTCTGCCGGCCGAACGGCCGCGGGATCTGGTAGGTGCGCGCGATGCCGGCCTGCGCGATGCGGTGCGCCGCGCGGCCGGCCAGCTCGCGCCCTTCGAAGACGATGCTGCCGCCGCTGGGCTGGTAGTGGCCGCTGACGACGTTGATGAAGGTCGACTTGCCCGAGCCGTTCGGCCCGAGCAGGCCGAGGATCTCGCCGCGCCGCACCTCGACGTCGACGCCGGCCAGCGCCTGCACGCCGCGAAACGATTTGGCCAGGCCGCGCGCGGCCAGCAGCACGTCGCCGCCACCGTCCGGTCGGGCGGACCTTGTCGCTGCCGCGACCGGCCCGTCGACACGCTCCGTGCGAACGGCGACTGCGACGCGGCGCCGCGCGAACCTGCGCTGCAGGCGCGGCAGGATGCCGTCGGGCATGAACAGGATCGCCGCGATCAGGATCGCGCCGATCATCGCCTTGCCGGCGACCGCGTGGTCGGCCGCGGTGAAGCTGTAGAGCAGCAGCGTGATCGCGACCGCGCCGACCGCCGGCCCGGCCCAGTGGCGCGTGCCGCCGAGCACGCTCATCAGCACGACCGTCAGCGGCACCGTGATCGTGAACACCTCGCCGACGGTGACGTACGACAGGAACAGCGCGTGGATGCCGCCGGCCACGCCGGCCAGCGCGCACGAGATCGCCAGCGCGATCAGCTTGTAGCGGTAGGTCGGCACGCCCATCACCTCGGCCGCGTCCTCGTCGTCGTGGATCGCGAACAGGCCGGCGCCGAGCTTGGAGACGGAGATGCCCCAGGCGACCAGCAGCGTCAGCGTCGCGGCGGCGAGCGCGAGCAGGTAGAAGGTCGACGACGGCGTCGGCCCGAGCTTCGGCACCGGCACCGCGGTCAGCGACACGCCCTGGCCGCCGTCGATCGGCGTGTTGACGACGATGGTGCCGATGACGAAGGTGACCGCCAGCGTCAGCAGCGCGAACAGCTCGCCGCGCACGCCCTTGACGCGGAACACGATCGCGCCGAGCGCGACGCCGAGCAGGCGGCAACGCCGGCGGCGACTGGCAGCGTCCACAGGAACGGCCAGTTCTAGCGCGCCAGCAGCGTCGCTCTGGTGTACAGCCCGGCGCCGAAGAACGCGCCGTGGCCGAACGAGAAGTAGCCGGTGTAGCCCGACAGGATGTTCCACGAGGTGGCGAGCACGATCCAGTGCAGCATCAGGTAGAGCAGCGAGTCGTAGAACGCCGGCAGGCCGAGCGACGGCACGAAGGCCAGCGAGACCGCAATCGCGGCGATGGAGATCGGTGTGCGCCACGCTGTTTCACCCAAGCGGACGCCGCGGATCCGGCTCCGCCGGTCCGCCAGCGGCTCCCCCCCGGGGGGAGCGCCGCAGGCGCTCGGGGGGGGACCCGTTCACGCGGCCCTCCCCGGCCGCAACAGCAGGATGGCGATCAGCAGCGTGAACGAGACGATCGGCGCCCACGACGGCGCGGTCACCGCCATCGTCACCGCCTCGCTGACGCCGATCACGATGCCGGCGACGAGGGGCGCGAGCGCGCGGCCCAGGCCGCCCAGCATCACCGCGGCGAAGACGACGCCGATCCAGGCGTAGATCTGCGACGGCGCGAGCGTGAAGCTGAGCGCCAGGCAGACGCCGGCGACGCTGGCCAGCGCCGAGCAGGTGCCGGCCAGCAGCAGCGCGTTGCGTTGCTGGTTGACGCCGAAGGCCGCCGCGATCGCCGGCGTCCTCGGCCGCCGCGCGCAGCGCCTTGCCGAGGTCGGTGTAGCGCAGCACCGCCCAGACGGAGAGCGACAGGCCGACGGCGAGCACCAGCGTGATCAGCTCGGGCACCGGGACGAACAGGCCTGCGAGCTTGAAGCGGTGCTCGCCGTAGCTCGATTCGAGCTTGCGAAAGTCGGCGGTCCAGATCGGTCTGGATCAGCGCCTCGACGATGCCGGTCAGGCCGAAGGTCAAGCAGCAGCGAGTTGAACGGCGTGATCGCGAAGCGCGCCATCACCCAGTGCAGCGCCGCGCCGATCGCGAAGAACAGCGGCACGATGATCGACCAGCGACAGCAGCGGGTCGAGCCCCATCGTCGCCATCTGGTAGCACAGGTAGGCGGCGAGGAAGGCGAAGCGCGAAGTGGGCCAGGTTGATCAGCCGCAGCAACCCCCAGGTCAGGCTCAGCCCGAGGCCGAGCAGGCCGTAGAGCGCGCCGACGAAGACGCCCGAGAGGATGCTCTGCGCCAGCAGCGATGCCGCTGGGCAGCGTGAATGCCGGACATCCGGCGCTAGTTCGTCTGAAGGGCCACGCCGGCCTGCGTGTTCGACTTCGGCCAGACGACGATCCAGTGGCCGTTCTGCACCTGCTTGATGCGCATCAGGTCGTCGCCGTAGTTGCCGGTGCCGTCGAAGCGCAGCTTGCCCTGGATCGTGTCGACCTTGTTGGCCTTCAGCCAGGTCGCGATCGCCTTGTCGTCGAGGCTCTTGGTCGCGGCGACGCCGGCCTCGAGGATCTGCCAGGCGGTGTACGAGGCCGCCGCCTGCATCTCGACCGCGATGTCGGGCAGCTTGGCCGCCGTGGCGCGCTCGCGGTAGAGCTTGATGAACTCGGCCGCGCCGGGCGCATCGGTGAACGGCGGCTGCTCCTCGAAGATCGTCACCGACAGCGCGTTCTTCGCCTCCGGCAGCGAGACCAGCGGCCCGGGCGCCGGGTAGAGGTAGAAGTGCTGCGGCGGCACGTAGTCGATCTTCTTCATCGCGTCGAGCAGCAGGTTGCCGTCGAGGCCGATCGCGCCGACCCAGACGAAGTCGGGCTTGGCGTCCTTGACGCGGTTGGCGATCGGGCCGAAGTCGCGGTTGCCGAAGTCCCACTCGAGGAACAGCACTTCGGTCAGGCCGCGCTTCTTCAGCACCTCGCGCGCGCCGGCGCGTCATGAACTGGATCGACGGGAACTTGCTCGTCACCACCGCCACCGTCTTCGGCGGCTTGGGCCCGGCGGCGAGCGCGTCGAACAGCGTGTTGGGCACGGTCGTCGCCGGGTCGGAGCCGAGCGACCAGGCCGGGAATGCATGTCGTACTTGGCCAGCGACGGGATGCCGAAGGTGTGGTGCACCAGCACCTTGTTGTAGCGCTGCGCCACGCCCATCGCCGACAGGATCGCGCCGGTCGCGTAGGGGCCCATCAGCAGGTCGACCTTGTCGGCGGTGACGAGCTGCTCGTACAGCGTGCGCGCCAGGTCGGGCTTGCTCTGGTCGTCCTTGCACGATCCATTCGAGCGGCCGGCCGAGCCAGCCGCCGCGCTTGTTGACCTGCTCGATGTAGATCTCGCCGACGATCTTGTGGATCTGCGCGGTGGCCGACAGCGGACCGGTCAGCGCCAGCGTGCTGCCGATGCGGATCGGGCCCGCCTGCGCCTGCGCCAGGCCCGAGGCCGCGGCCAGGCCGGCGACGCCGGCGCCGAGGACGGTGCGGCGGTTGATCGGATATGCGTTCATGGCTTGTCTCCTGTGGTGGCGTTGAGAACGAAATCGAAGTCCAGCGTGGTGAACGGCACCGCGCTGGCATCGCCGTCGGGCGTGGGGCCGGGTTCGTGGCGCACCCATTCCGCGACGAGTGATGAGCGCACGCCGAACACCGCATCCACGTCGAGGTAGGGGTCGCCCCGGCGGAACAGCTGTGTCGCGAGCCGCTCGAAGCCGGGCGCGTCGATCGTGATGTGCAGGTGCGCCGGCCGCCATGGGGGCCGACCCAGGGCCTGCAGCAGGCGAAACACCGGCCCACCTTGGGCGATCGGCTGCGGTGCGGCGACCCTGGTCTTGCAGGCAAAGCGGCCGTCGGCGCCACTGCGCTGCCGTTCGCCGCGCCCGCCATCGCCCGGCGTGATGCGGACCTCGGCACCGGCGATCGGTGCACCGTCGAGCGCGCGAACCGCGCCGCACACGTACAAGGGCTCGCCCGGCTCCCCATCGCGTCGGGGCCCTGCGCCACGCGCCGCTGCAGGCACGCTGGTCGCGGTGCAGCCATGCGGCGCGCGTCGGTTGCCGGCCAAGACGAGTGCGGTCAACCCCAGCGCATCGGACAGCAACGTCACTTCGGACCGCCCTGCGGCCGAGGCACGACCGCAGTCAGCGAGAAAGCGCGTGCCCTCGACCCACTCAGCCTCGGTCAGCTTGACGTCGCGGGCGAAGGCATGCAGGTGCTGCACCAGACTGGTCACGACCTCGCGCAGGCGCGCGTCGCCTGCCGCCGCGTGGCGTGCGATCACCGCTTGCGTGATGGTGTCTTCATCGATATGCCGCATCGGGTGGCGACTCTAGACTTCCACACTTGGAGTTGAAAGCGCACATCGGCAAAGCATTGTTCCGCACGGCGGAAAACTACGGGTAAACGTGCACACATGGATCGCTGGACCGAAATCGAACTCTTCGTGCAGGTGGCCGAGCTGGGCAGCCTGTCGCGCGCTGCCGAGTCGCTGGGCCTGAGCAACGCTGCCGCGAGCCGGCACCTGGCCGCACTCGAGGCGCGGCTGGACGCGCGGCTGGTGCAGCGCAACACGCGGCGCCTGTTCCTGACCGACGTCGGCGACGCCTTCTACCGCCGCTGCAAGCCGCTGCTGGCCGAACTGCACGAGGCCGAGACTGCCGTCAACGAGGCAGCGCTCAAGCCAAGCGGGTTGCTGCGCATCCAGGCTTCGCTGTCGTTCTCGATGATCGTGATTGCGCCGCTGCTGCCCGAGTTCAGCGCACGATATCCCGACCTGCGCTTGGAAATCGTTGCCTCCAACCGCTACGCCGACCTGCTGGAAGGCGGCATCGACGTGGCGATCCGCAACCGCGAGTTCGAGAACGATTCGGCGATCACGGTGCGCCGGCTGGCCGAGACCAAACGCGTGCTGGCGGCCTCACCGCAGTACCTGCAACGCCACGGCACGCCGCGCACACCCGACGAGCTGAAGAACCATCGGCTGCTGATCTACAACCTGGCCAACCACCCGAACGAGCTGCGCTTCACGCGCGACGGCGTCGAGACTGCGCTGGCGGTGCAAGGCGTGCTCGAAGCCAACGACGGTCAGATCGTTCGCGCCGCCGCGCTCAAGCACCTGGGCATCCTGATGCAGCCGATGTACATCATCCACGACGATGTGGTCGCCGGCCGCCTGGTGCCGCTGCTGCGCGAGTGGGAGCTGCAGCGCCTGACGATCAACATCGCCTACCCGACGCGAAGGCACCTGCCGGCCAAGGTGCGCTGCTTTGTCGACTTCCTCGTCGAGCAGTTTGCGGTAAATGACTTCGAGAGACGGTGGACGGCGTAGGGCCGTTCACGATCATCGGTTGAAGTTGGCCGGCCCCAATCGAGCACCCGCTTCAGGCTGGCTGCGGCCGGTCAGGTTTGGCGGTCAAACAACGGCTGCCGTCGCAAGGTGTCGTTCACTGTCCGTGCAGCCGTTGGCCCGCTGTACCTCGGAACCAGTCAGTCATTGGCGTTCGGGCGATGAGAGCTGCCTGGCGCGCCATGGGTCATCTGCCGGCGACAGCTTCCCTCAGTCACGACTTCGCTTCGACCACCTGTTCGAAGCCGCCAAAGATCATGCGCTTGCCGTCGAAGGGCATGGGCGGATTGCCGGGTGTGGACGGGTCCATGCGCGGGTCTTCCATCATCTTCTTCATGGCGGCGTCGCGCGTGGCCTTGTCCGGCCATTCGACCCACGAAAAGGCCACCGTTTCCTCGGCCGTAGCCTGGACCGCGCGGCGGAAATCGGTGACTTTGCCGTCGGGAACGTCGTCGCCCCAGCCCTCGATCACACGGATCGCGCCCAGCTCGATGAATAGCGAGTCGAAATGACGCGCGTGCTCGATGAACTTCTGCTTGTTGGCCGTGGGAACCGCGATCACGAAACCGTCTATATAGGACATGGCTTGACTCCTGTTGGGTTGACCGGTCGGCGCACCCGCCCGAGAGCGCCTCGTACCTTATCGACGAACGGCAGGAAGCCGATTCGACATGAGCTACTCGGTGCGCGGGCGCGCGTCCTGTGGCCGCGACGGCATATTCGAGCACTGCCTGTCGACAACATCCGCTACAGGCCGAATCACGTCGATGCGACAGCGTCGGGCGCGTCGTGACAGACGGCCTCGATGTTGTGGCCGTCCGGATCCAATACATATGCACCGTAGTAATTCGGGTGGTATTGCGGGCGCAAGCCCGGCTCGCCGTTGTCCTCGCCGCCCGCGGCCAGTGCTGCTACATGGAAAGCATCGACCGCTGCGCGTGACCTGACACGGAAAGCAATGTGAAGTGGTCGCGTCGGTTCGCCCTGGCTGATCCAGAGATCCGAGCCGTCCTCATGGCAAAAGCCCGCGCTGGGCTTGAGCCCGCCATCCACCATGGTCTCCACGACTCTCGAATGACCGATCGGCGCGAGCGCCCGAGCGTAGAAGGCCTTGCTCTTCGCGAAATCGCTGACGGCGACTCCGATGTGATCGAACATGCAAACTCCTATTGAGTGGTGTGTCGCAACATACCCTTGAGCCGACATTCGCGAGCGCTGGTTCTGGCCGAGAGTGTGAGTACGGGGTCACGCCAGGATGCCTACTTTCCATGAGGCAGTACGCTGCTTCAGCGCAACTTCGCCATCAGCACGTCGCGCTGCGCCTTCATGTCGGGATGGGCTACGCGAACTTCAATGCTACTCAGGAGATGCGTAGTGCACGTACGACTCGCGGACCACGCCGTCCTTGTCGAAGAACAGCACCTCGACGACATGTGTGCCCGTGATGCCCTTGTAGTGGATCGCAATGCTGTCGACGCCGCGCAGCACGTCGAGCACGGTGAACTTGATGTGGTCGAACACTTCGAAGCCCTTCTTCACGTAGGCGCGAAGCGCCGCCTTGCCTTGCACGGTGCCGCTGGGGTCATGGCTCAGCCGCGCAATCAGCGGGGAGTGGAAGATCACGTCGTTGGTGTAGAAGGCCAGAACGCGATCGAGGTCCTTCGACTCGAACGCGGCGACCCAGCGCTTCACGTAGTCGGCCGTCTTCTCCACTGTCAGCATCGGCGTCTCCTCTTGGGCGGGTTATGGCGGCCCGATCTGGGCCGAGCGTCGATCCAGTGTGCCACGCGCCCTGATCCAAATGACGGCTTGGTGGCAGGAAGCGTGAGGACGGGGTCCTGCGGCCACCGTCAGCAAGCGCTGCAGAGTCGGCATTCGACCAAGGGCACGAGAGGCCGGAGCTTTGCCGATGCGCTGGCGCTAGCAGGGCGCCGCCTGCTAGCGCTTCAACCCCTTCGCGCCGCCTCGATCTTGGCGATATCGATCTTGCCCATGGTCATCATCGCTTCGAACGCACGCTTGGCCGCCGCGGCATCGACGAGACCTGGCTCATTGCAGACTGCATGCTCGTGGGGATCTTCGTGCGGGTGCGCTGTGGTGGCGCTGGTTCGATTGGCACGTGCTCGCTGCCGACCTGGCACGACAGGTGCCGGGCGCGCCAGCCTTTCGACGACCGACCCTCAGGCCGCCGAGCGCGCCGTCGCCGCGCTCTTGAGCCGCGGCGGTGCGGCCGTGGAGCCGCGCTGGATCAGTACCGGTCGGTGCATCACATGCATCGGCTGTTCGGGCGGCGCGTCGCGGCGCCGTTCGGCGCGGCGCAGCAGGCAGTCCATCGCCGCGGTGGCGATGTCTTCCACCGGAAGGCCGATGGTGGTGAGGCCGTCGCCCCACCAGCGTTGGCCCGGCGTGTCGCTGAAGCCGACGAAGGACAGTTCGTCGGGAATGCGCACGCCCCGCTCGCGCGCGCAGGAATAGGCCCCGACCGAAAGCGCGCGCCGGCGGTGACGATGCCAGTCGGGGCGTTTGCTGCGCAGCGCCAGGATGCGCTTGCCATCGAGGCGTGGCCGAACTCGGCCTCGCAGCCGCCGATCTCGGTCACCGCCGACGTCGGCATCGAGGCCGTGCTCGCGCAGCGCGCGGCGGAATCCCTCCAGCCGCTTGGCGCCGGTGGAGATGCCAGCGACGAGCCGATGTAGCCGATGCGCCGATGCCCGAGCTGCCACCAGGTGCGCGACACCCAGACCTGCATCGCCTCCTCGTCGGCGATGCCGAACCAGTCGGAGCGAGCTTGTCGCGATGGCGCACCAGTTGCACATGCGGAACGGCGGCGAGCAGCCTGCGGCGTCTCGCGCGCGATGTCGACGCTCGGGATCAACACGACGCCCGCGACCCGGCTCGCGTAGAGATTGCGGACGTGATGCAGTTCGGTCACCGCATCGTCGTTGGTCACCGCGACGCACGAGTTGCAGGCCGCGCTCGCGGCAATGCATCGTCACCGCGCGCGCGACGGTGGTGTAGAACTCGTTCTGCAGGTCGGGCGCGACAAGCCGACCAGGGACGAGGTTCCCTGGCGCATCGACGCGCGGCCGTCAGGTCGACGATATAGCCCTCGCGCTTGGCCTCGTCGCGTACGCGCTCGCGGTGGCCTTGCCGATGCGCGTCGATCCGGCCAGCGACCGCGCGATCGGTCGACACCGAGAGCTGAGCGCGCGGCGAGGTCTTTTGAGTGACGGGTCGAAGTCATCGGTGAAGATGCTTTCGATTGCACTGCGCTGCGCAGATCGGTTGCGCAGCGATGTCAATTGTACGGCTCGGTGAATACCCGAGCGATCATTGCACAATCGATTGCGCACTAGATGCGCGTCGGCACATGTACCGGTGACCGGCGGGCCCACCCGCGACCACTACGGAGGACAATCGCATGAAGACCAGCCCGTCTGACCAAGCGGAACCGCGCTCGGCGCGTACCGTCCGAAGGGCGCCGCCGCGCTGGCGGTCGCGCGCTCGCAACGCCCAGGTGCTGCGCGCACAGCAGAAGTTCGTCTGTCGCATCGGCCACTCCGAAGCGATCGGCTCGCCGCTGACCGATGGCCTTCGACAACTGGACCAAGGTGCTCAACGAGAAGAGCGGCGGCCGCATCGAGGCCCAGCATTTCCCGGCCAGCCAGCTCGGTTCGTACTCGCAGAACATCGAGCAGAACCGGATGGGCACGATCCAGGTGACGACCGGCGGCCCCGACACCGAGGAGACCGTCGCGCCGGAGATCGCGGCCACCGGCGGCGCGCCCGGCTTCATCTACAAGGACGACGCGCATGTCGACCGCGTGCTGCAGGGCGAGATCGGCAGCGAGATCTCGCGCATCGCGCGCGCAGAAGACCGGCGTCGAGTTCGTCGACTATGGCGAGGTCGGGTTTCGCCACATCCTGTCGCGGAAGCCGGTGCTGACGATGCCCGACGTCAAGGGCCTGAAGATCCGCACGCCGGAGGTCAAGCTGTGGGTCGACTTCTGGCGCGCCGTCGGCGCCAGCCCGACGCCGCTGCCCTATGCCGAGCAGTACTCGGCGCTGTCCACCGGGCTGATCGACGCGCTCGAGTCGGACGTCTTCTCGATCGAGGGCTTCAAATGGGACGAGCAGGCCAAGAACCTGACGCTCACGTCCCACTGGTTCCTGCCCAAGGCGGTGCGCGTGAATGCGCGCTGGCTCGACACGCCTGCCGGCCGACCTGCAAAACCTGGTGCGCGATCAGCGCGGTCGAGGTCTTCGCCGAGCAGCGCAAGGTGAACCGCGCCAAGACCGCGCAAGACGCTCGAGCAGCTGAAGACCGTCGGCGATCAACGTGCATACGCTGCAGGACACTGCCAGAATGGCGCGAGGCGACGAGCCAAGCTCTACGACGAGTTCGGCGCCAAGAGCCCGGCCACCAAGGCGATGATCGAGCGCATCCGCGCCCTCGGCGTGACGGTGGAAACGATCGCGGAGACGCTCGCTGGCGGGCGAGGCGGCCTCGCCACGCCGGCAACCGCCGTACTCGACGCGTCTCGCCGACGCGCTCGAGCGCGCCGTCGAGGCTGCGCGATCGCACTGCTGCTCGGTGCGACCGTCGCATCGCGTTGCTGCAGGTCTTTTGTCGCTACGTCCTCGGCGACGCGTTGAGCTGGCCGGAGGAAGCGGTGAAATTCATGCTTCGCCTGGTTCGTGTTCCTCGGCGCCGCCATGGTGACGCGGCGCAGCGCAACACATCACGGTCGACGTGGTGCCGCGCGCGCTGCCGGCGTCGCTGCTGCGCTGGCACGCGGCATTGTGCGCGTACGGTGTCCGCTGGCGGCCGTCCGGCTTCCTGCTCGTCTACGGCATGGCGTCTCACGAACTCCGCCACGTTCGTATCGCCGTCACTCGAATGGCCTCACACCTACCTCTACCTCGCGGTGCCGGTCGGCGCCGCGCTCGCGCTGCTGCTCAAGCTGCTCGACGCCGATCCCGGGATGGCGGGGCCTGCGCTGCTCGTTGGTCGCCGTGGTCGGGCTGGCCTCGTGCTCGCGGCATGCTGGCATGGATGGGTGACCAGGGTCTGTTCGGATTCCCGCAGTCGGTCGCGACGCCGCTGATCGTGCTGGTGATCGGCCTGATGATGCTCGGCGTGCCGCTCGTCGACGCGCTGGTCTTCGGCACCTTCGTCGCCTTCCTGCCGCGCGGGACCGATGATGATGACCGCCGTGCCGCAGGGCATGGTCGAACGGCCTCGAGTACCTGCTGCGTGGCCATCCCGTTCTTCATCCTCGCCGCCGGCTTGATGAATGTCGGCGGCATCACCGACCGCCTGGTGACGCTGGCGACGTCGCTGGTCGGCCATTTCCGCGGTGGCCTCGGCCAGGTGAACGTGCTGACCAACACGCTGATGGGCGGCGTCTCCGGCTCGTCGACGGCAGACGCGGCGGCGATCGCCAAGACGCTGGTGCCGCCGATGGAGCGCGCAGGGCTACCCGAAGCCGTTCTCGGTGGCGCGTGACCAGCGCGGGGTCGATCCTCGCCAACATGATCCCGCCGAGCCTCGGGCTCATCGTCTACGCGTCGCTGGCGTCGGTGTCGGTCGGCGCGCTGTTCGTCGCCACGCATCGTGCCGGGCCTGTCTGATGGCGGTCACGCTGTCCGTTCGTCGTTTACTTCGTGCCGCGCTTCGCGGCTTCGGGCCTGCGGGAGTCAAGGCCACCTGGACGCAGCGAACGTTGGCAGCCTGGTACTGCGGTGCCGGCGCTCGTGTTGCCGCTGCTGATCGTCGGCGGCATCCGCTACGGCGCGTTCACCGCCACCGAGGCGGGCGCGGTCGCCGCGCTCTATTCGCTGGCTCTGCGGCACGCTCGTCTATCGCACGGGCGAACGGCCGCAGCCTGCTCGCCGGCGACGCGGCGCAGCGCTGGTCGAGACGGTCGACGGTGATGATCGTCATCGCGGCGTCGGCGCCCTTTGCCTACGCGCTGGTCATCGAGCAGGTGCCGCAGCAAGCTCGCGCTGCTGCTGGGCACGCTGGTCGGCAGCATGGTCCTGCTGCTGCTCGTGCTGAACCTGTTCCTGCTCTTCGTCGGCCTGGCCATGGAGATGATCGCGTCGATGGTCATTCTGGTGCCGCTGCTGGTGCCGCTGCTCAAGGCGGCGCAATGTCGACCTCGTGCATTTCGGCGTCGTCATCGTCGCCAATCTGTGCATCGGCGCGCTGACGCCGCCGCTGGCGGTGCTGGTGTTCACCGCCGCGCGCGTGACCGATACGCCGATCGCGCGACACCTATCGCGCGTGCCGGCCGTTCATGGTCGCGCTGCTGCTCTGGCTCGCGCTGATCACCTTCGTGCCGGCGCTGACGCTATGGCCAGTGCGTCTCTTCGGTTGAACGAGCGGGATTTGCACGCGAACGACCGCATCGACTCCCGTTCGGAGTCGCCGTCGTCGGGCTCGGCAACGCGGCGAAGCCGCATGCGCGCGCGCTGCTCGATCTGCAGCGCGCGTCGCTGGTCAATGTGACCGGCGTCTACGCACGCGACGCGCAGCCGCCGCGCCGTGTTCGCCGCCACGCACGGCTTCCCGGAGGCGGCCAGCGCAGAGGCGCTGATCGCGGACCCCGCACGCATGCGGTGCTGCTGCTCACGCCACCGGACGCGCGCATCGAACTCCTGCGCTCGCGATTGCGCATCGCAAGCCGGTGCTGATGGAAAAGCCGGTCGCGACGGACGACGGCCGAAGCCGTCGCAAATGGTCAAGCTCGCCGCACGACGCCGGCGTGCCACTTGGCGTGGTGCTGCAGCATCGCAAGCGACGCGGTGCGCATCGCGCTGGCGCGACTGCTCGCCGACGGCGACTCGGACGCGTCGGCCTGGTGCGACTGATCGTCCCGTGGTGGAGGGACCAGGACTACTACGACACGCCCGGGCCGCGGCACGCTCGCGCGCGACGGCGGCGGCGTGCTGCTGTCGCAGGCCATCCACGCGCTCGACCTCATGCTGCACCTGCTTGGGCCGGTGACCGACGTGACGGCGCTGACGGCAACGACGCCGGTGCATCGCATGGAGACCGAGGACTTTCGCCGGCGGCCGGGCTGCGGTTCGCTTCCGGCGCGGTCGGTCGCGTTCGTGGCCACGACCGCGGCATTCCCCGGCGGCTCAGAAGTGCTGTGGGTCGACGGCGATGAGGGGGCGGCCGAACTCGGCAACGGCGAGCTGGTCGTGCGCTGGCGCGACGGCCGCGTCGAGCGCGAGTCCGACTCCTGGCCAGCGGCACCGGCGCCGACCCGATGGCGTTCGACCACGGCATGCACCGCGGCGTGATCGGGATTTTGTCGACGACGTGGCTGCCGGCCGCGAGCCGCCGGTGCCGGCGCGCTCGGTGACTGGCGGTGCACCATCTGATCGACGCCGTGCTGGCCTCGTCGCGCGAGGGGCGGCGCCTGGACGTGGCGCGGGGCTGAGGTCATGAGCGGAAGACCCCTTGGCGTCGGCGTCATCGGATGCGACCACCGCCATATGTTCGGCATGCTGCAGGGCATGCTCGACGTCGGCGCCGTCGGACGCGGCTGGTGGACCGACGGCGAGCCGCCGATGCTCGACGGTTTCCGCAAGCGCTTCCCGGCGCTGCCGCGCGCGGCCAACCCGCAGGCCCTGCTCGACGACCCCGCCGTCGACCTGGTGCTGATCGCCAGCGTGCCCTGCGACCGCGCGCGTTGGGCCGTCGAGGCGATGGCCGCCGGCAAGGATGTGATGGTCGACAAGCCAGGCTGCACGACGCTCGCCGACCTGCAACGTGTGCGCGAGGCGGTGGCGAAGACCGGCCGCATCTGGTCGGTGAACTACTCCGAGCACTTCGAGGTGCCGGCGGTGACGAAGGCGCTCGAACTGGTGGCCGCCGGCGCCATCGGCCGCGTCGTGCACACCACGGGGCTGGGCCCACACCGCCACAACCCGCAGACCCGTGCGCCCTGGTTCTACGACCCGGCGCGCTCGGGCGGCCTGCTGTGCGACATCGGCTCGCACCAGATCGACCAGTTCATGCTCTTCACCGGCTCGACCGAAGTCGAGATCGCGGCCGCGTCGACCGCCAACCACGCCAACCCGCAGCACCCGGCGTTCGAGGACTTCGGCCAGATGCTCTTGCGCGGCAATGGCGGCGACGGCTACGTACGCCTGGACTGGTACACCGCCGACGCCCTGCCAACCTGGGGCGACGGGCGCCTGTTCGTGCTCGGCACCGAGGGCTCGATCGAGCTGCGCAAGTACGTCGACGTGGCGGGCCGCCCCGGCACCGACCACCTCTTCCTCATCAATGGCCAGCGCTGCGAACACATCGATGCGGCGGGCGCCGGCATGCCCTACTTCGCGCACCTGGCGGACGACGTGCGCCACCGCAGCGCCACGGCGATGAACCAGCAGCACTGTTTCCAGGTCATGGAGCTGGCGATCTGCGCGCAGGCGATGGCTCACACTAATTTGCGTTCAAAGGGAAACGACAGCTAGCCCCGCCGTGCCGCCTCGATCGCGGCGATGTCGATCTTGCCCATGGTCATCATCGCGTCGAACGCGCGCTTGGCCGCCGCGCGATCGGGGTCGGTGATCGCCGCGATGAGGGCGCGCGGCGTGATCTGCCACGACAGGCCCCACCGGTCCTTGCACCAGCCGCACTCGCTTTCCTGGCCGCCGTTGCCGACGATCGCGTTCCACAGGCGGTCGGTCTCGGCCTGGTCGTCGGTCGCGATCTGGAACGAGAAGGCCTCGTTGTGCTTGAAGTGCGGGCCGCCGTTCAGGCCGAGGCAGGGGATGCCGACCACGGTGAACTCGACCGTCAGCACATCGCCCTGCTTGCCGTCGGGATAGTCGCCCGGCGCGCGGTAGACGGCGCCCACCGCGCTGTCGGGGAAGGTCTCGGCATAGAACTTCGCGGCGTCGACGGCGGCGCCGTCGTACCAGAGGCAGATCGTGTTCTTGCTGGTCATGTCGTTCTCCTGGGAAGGGGTTGGAAAAGAAAGTACCGTCGCGATCGATCAGCCCCCGCTGAGGGCCAGCACAACGGCCACGAAATCGTCCGGCCTCAGCGCACGCTGCAAATCGCGCACGTTCAGACCGTTGACGAAGATGCGCATGTTCGGCCGCAGGTGGTTCTGCTCGTCGACCACGCGAAAGCGCAGCCCGGGGTAGCGGCGGTCGAGGTCGGCAAACAGCGCGTCGAGCGTGTCACCCACGGCTTCGACGTTGGCCTCGCGCGTGTACGAGCGCAGCGCCCCGGGGATCAGCACTTCCATTACGCGCGCTCGGCCACTTCCACTGCGTAGATCTCGGGCAAGTGGCGCGCGATGTTGGCCCAGCGCTCGCCCCCGTCGCGCCCGATCCACAACTCGCCGCTGGTGGTGCCCAGGTAGAGCGCCGGGTTCTCCTGTGCGTCCAGCGTCATCGCCTGGCGCTTGACGGTCCACCAGGCCTGGCCCTCGGGCAGGCCATCGCCCAGCCGCTGCCAGGTGCGGCCAGCGTTGCGCGTGACGTAGGCGGCCGGGCGGCCGTCGGGGCTGGTGCGCGGCCAGACGCTGGTGCCGTCCATCGGGAACACCCACGCAGTGTCGGCGTCGCGCGGATGCACCACCATCGGAAACCCGATGTCGCCCACGCGCTTGGGCATCTTGCGGCCGATGCGCTGCCAAGCGGGGCTCGAGGGGTCGTTGCCGGCATCGCCCCAGCCGTCGAGCCGGTAGATGCCGCAGTGGTTCTGCTGGTACAGCCGGTCGGGCTGGTTCGGGCACACGCGTACGCAATGCGGGTCGTGGAAGGTGACGGTGGTGGCGTCGAAGCCCGCCACCACCTCCAGGCCCTGGATCAGCGTCTTCCAGCTGCGGCCGGCGTCGCGCGATTCGTGCACGCCGCCGCCGGACATGGCGAACAGCAGGTGCGCCGGGTCGCGCGGGTCGACGGTGATCGAGTGCAGCTTGGGCCCGTCGGGCGTGCCGTCCTGCACCGTGCCCATCCACTCGCGCAACTGCGGGTCGTCATTGACGGCGGGCAGCGGCGCCCAGGTGACGCCGCCGTCCTCGGAGCGGAACAGGCCCTGCGGCGAGGTGCCGGCGTACCAGGTGTCGCGCTCGCTGGCATGGCCCGGGGCGAGCCAGAAGGTGTGGTCCACCGAGCGGGCGGGCAGGCCGTTGGACGGCTTGGCGAAGGCCGGCGGCTGCTTGGCCTCCTTCCAGTGGCGGCCGAAGTCCGTGGAGCGGAAGACCGTCGGCCCCAGGTGGCCGGTCTTGGCCGCCGCCAGCAGCGTGCGGCCGTCGCGCGGGTCGAGCACGACGTGGCTGATGTTGTGGCCCAGGAAATGCGGGCCGTCGGCGCTGAAGGTCCTGCGCCGGGCGTCGCTGTGGAAGAGCCAGGCACCTTTGCGCGTGGCCACGAGGACGACCAGGCGCGTCGGCGACGCACCTGCCTTGCCGCGAGCGGCAGGCTTCTTGTCGGCGGACGGGGCAGAGGTGGCTTGTCGGGGCATGGCGGTTCCTCGGTTCTGCGGTGAAGGGCGGGGCGGCAGGTGTCCCCTGCACGACGATCGGGCGGGCACGATTTCGACAGCCGCGTGGCGCCGGCGGCGACATGATCGCAATTTGCCGAGCAAATACAACCCGAGGCGCAGAATGCTGGCGATGGACGCACCGACGATCCCGATCCACGCGGCGGAGGGCACCCGTTCGGCGACGGTGGCCTGGGGCGCCCTCCCCGACAGTCGCGTGCCCGGCTGGGCCTACACCGACGAGGCGGTCTATCGCAAGGAGCTCGAACGCTTCTTCTACCGTGGCCACTGGTGCTATGTCGGCCTCGAATGCGAGATCCCGAAGGCCGGGGATTTCAAGCGCACGCAGGTCGGCGAGCGCAGCGTCATCGTCGTGCGCGACAACGCCGGCGCGGTGCACGTGCTGGAGAACCGTTGCGCTCACCGCGGTGTCGCCTTCTGCCGCGAGCGACACGGCAACGCCAAGGTCTTCGTCTGTCCCTATCACCAGTGGGGCTACCGGCTCAACGGTGAGCTGGCCGGGCTGCCATTCAAGGCCGGCGTCAGGCAGGACGGCGAGGTCCACGGCGGTATGCCGGCCGACTTCGACATGGCGCAGCACGGCCTGAACAAGCTCAAGGTCGCGCGCCGCGGCGGCGTCATCTTTGCCAGCTTCGACCACGACGTCGAGCCCTTCGAGGACTATCTCGGCCCCGAGGTGCTGCAGTACTTCGACCGCGTCTTCGGCCACCGCGAGCTGGTGCTGCTGGGTTACAGCCGCCAGCGCATACCGGCCAACTGGAAGCTGATGCAGGAGAACATCAAGGACCCCTACCACCCGGGCTTGCTGCACACCTGGTTCGTCACGTTCGGTCTGTGGCGCGCCGACCAGCGCAGCCAGATGATCACCGATGCGAAGCACCGCCACGCCTGCATGGTGTCGAGCCGAAACGACGGCGGCACGAGCGAGGTCACGAAGGGCGTCACCAGTTTTCGCGAGAAGCTCACTCTGAATGACCCACGCCTGCTCGACGTCGTGCCCGAGCCCTGGTGGAACGGCCCGACGGTGGTCATGACGACGATCTTCCCGAGCCTGATCGTGCAGCAGCAGGTCAACTCGCTGTCCACCCGTCACATCCAGCCAGTGGCGCCGGGTGTCTTCGACTTCGTCTGGACCCACTTCGGCCTTGCCGACGACACGCCGGAGATGACGCAGCGCCGCCTGCGACAGGCCAACCTGTTCGGCCCGGCGGGATTCGTCTCCGCCGACGACGGTGAGGTGATCCAGTTCGTGCAGGAGGCCTTTGCCGCGAACCCGCAGGCGCGCACCCTCAACGAGCAGGACGGCCGCGAGGCCAGGCAGCAGACGCCGCACATGGTGACCGAGACGCTGATTCGTGGCATGTACGGCTACTGGCGCGGAGTGATGGATGTCTGAGCCCGCCGCCTCGCCCGCGTCCGCGCCCGCCGCGGCCGATGTCGCCACCTGGTTCGCTGTTCAGCAGCTGCACGCCGAGGTCGCGCGTGTGCTTGATGCCGGCGATTTTGCGAAGTGGCCCGATTTCTTCACCGACGACGCGATGTACCTCGTGCAGTCGCGCGAGAACTTCGACCGCGGTCTGCCGCTGGCGACGATGCGGCTGGAAAGCCGCGCCATGCTGCGCGACCGTGTCGTCGGCGCCACCGACACGATATTCCACGACCCCTACTACCAGCGGCATCTGGTCGGCGCGCCGGTGATCCTGGGCCTGCACGACGGCGAGGTCGAGGCCGAGGCCGCCTACCTTGTCGTGCGCACGCACCGCGACGCGATGCCCGAGATGTTGAGCGTCGGCCGCTATCTCGACCGACTCGTCCACCTCGACGGCCGCTGGCTGATCCGCCGGCGCGCTTGCATCTTCGACAACGACCTGCTGCCCAATTCGCTGATCTATCCGATCTGAGGATTGCCGGCGCGAGCGCCCCGATTGAGGAGACCGCGCTTCTCATCGGAGCGACGACCGGACGGACCTCGCCTCAGGCGCCGGCAACGCCGAAGTCCTTGCGCTCGAGCAGGCGCGACACGGCGTAGCCGATGACCAGATCCCCAGAACGGCGCCCCGACGTTGAAGATCGGCACGTCGGCCACCGTGATGAGGAACGTGACGAGCGCACCGAGCGTGAAGCGCTCGCGGAAAGACACGTTGAACGCCGTCTGCAGCACGCGCAGCATGGCCAGTCCGGCGAGTGCGCCGATGAACGCGGGCGGCGTGGCGAGCATCAGCCGGGTGAACACGGGCGCGAACAGCCCGAACGCCAGCGCGAACACGCCCACGGCAAGGCCCGCGGTGTAGTGCCGGTGCCGCTCACCCGAAGCCGGAGATGATCGCGTTGACGGGGCCGGTGAGGCAGGTCGAGACCGTGCCGACCAGCGCGGCGAGCATCGAACCCGCGCCGCAGGCCACCGTGATCGCGTTGATCGGCGGCTTGTGCCCGGCGGCGTTGAGCACCGCGATCCCCTGGCCGTTTTGCACGACGAGCACGGTGATCGCGAGCGGGATGACGAGTTCCACCATCGCGCGCCACGAGAACACGGGCGCGTACAGGTTGGGATGGGCGAGCGCGTGCAGCGCCCAGCCGTTCGAATGGAACTTTCCGAGGACGGCGATCGCCGCCGCGCCGACGAAGAGCGCGCCGATCAGCGGCGGCAGCCGGCGCGACCATGTGGCCGAGGCGCCGAGCGCGAGGAAGGCGACGATCATCGGCGCGGCGATCCAGAAGTCGTCGCGCACCGCGTACACCAGGCCCAGGCCGAAGCGCAGGAACACGCCCGCCACCATCCCCATCACGATCGGCATCGGCACGGCCTGCATCGCGCGCCGTACCCAGCCCGAGAGGCCCAGCACCAGCATGAGCAGTCCGGTGGCGTGGAAGGCGCCGATGACCTCGGCCCAGCTGAGGTGGCCGAGCGCCGGGCCGACCAGCACCGTCCCCGGGATCGTCCAGAAGAAGACGAGCGGCTGCCGGTACAGCGTGCAAAAGAGCAGGGTGATCAGTCCGTTGAGGAAGAACGAGCCGAAGATCCACGACGACAGTTCGGACTCGCTCAGCCCGCCACGCGCGCCGACGGCGAGGATGATCGCGACCGGCCCCGAGGCGGCGAAGATGAAGCCGATCACCGCGTTGGCGAGGTAGAGCCCACCGGAATCGGCGACCATCTGGCGCAGTCCGGGCAGTGGCCTGTGGGCGGACTCGATGGGCATGGCGGACTCCGACGTACGACGACCGGAACGATTGTGCCGAAGCCGCATGCGGCCCAAGGGCGGCATGGCGTGCGGCGACCCGCAAGTCGGCGGCATCAATATGGCCTACTGGCCGGGCTTGCGCATTCGGCGTCGCGTTGTCGTCCCATGGCTTGGGGCGTGGCCACTCGGAGCGAACCATGCGCGATCCAGTCGCCTTGCCAACCTTTAGGCTCGAGCTGGCAACGCCGCTTGCGCGGGCAGGTCCCGCCAACGAGGCCTCTGTCCAAGTCGATCTTGGGCCGAGCGTCATCGCGCGTCGGTGCCACATGGCCGCGGCGTCTGCGGTCAGCCACTCTTTCGGGTGAGTGCCTTCAGCGGGTCGCGCGTTGGCGTCAATGGAATTGATTGGAGGGCAAGGGTGGCAAGCAAGAACACGATCAGTCTCTGGTACGACGGTACGGCCGAGGATGCCGCGCACTTCTACGCGCGGACGTTCCCGGACAGCGCGGTGAGCGCGATCCATCGCGCGCCCGGCGACTATCCGGCCGGCGAGCAGGGTAATGTGTTGACAGTCGAGTTCAAGGTAATTGGCATGCCCTGCCTCGGACGGAACGGCGGGCAGGAAAGCGCGTGCGGCTGATGATGGGTGGGTGACGCGGGCCCAGGGCAACTGACGGGAGTCGGATCCGAACGCTGCATTCGGCCATATTTGGACACTCTGCCGCCATTTCTGAAGCTGACCAGCCCAATCGAAGGAAACACGGTGCAGGACTCGTGCATCCCGGGTAGTCAGCAGCGGGACTTGATCGCCGTAGCGCGAAGACCCATCGCCGTCAGCCAGCGCGGGCGGGCTGCGTCAGGTCGGCGACAAGCCTGGCCCGAAGCGGTCGAGCTTGAGCCTGCGCATCAGAGCCAAGAAACGCGGCTCGCTTCTCAAGGCTGCCCAGCGTGGGTCGTCCTTCAAGAAGACCAGCTGTGCGTCGCGGGATTCGAAGGCCCGCTCCAACGCGTCAAGCGCGAGCGCGTTCTCGCCCAGCGCCGCGTAAACGACCGCCAGCGAAACGGGTGACACGTATCGTGTCTTGGCAAGGTCGAGCAACTGGTCCCGGATCGCGCGCGCTTCGTCGCGCCGTCCCATGCGCGCGAGGTGCATGGCCAGCAAAGCATTTATTCGCGTGTTGCCATCGGCCAGCGTGACAGCGCGCCGTAACGACGCGACGGCCATTTCGGGCTGCTGTTCGGCCAGGTGCAGTAAGGCCTGGGTTCGGTACGCGAGCCAGAAGTCGGGGGCAATGTCGAATGCCCGATTCAACCTGATTCGGGCTTCTTCACGCCGGCCGCGAGCCAACAGATAACTCGCTTCGAGCGTGTTGAGAAAAGGTGACATTGGGTCGAGTTCACGCGCCATGCGCAGGTGCGCGAACCCTTCGTCTGGTCGGTCCTGCGTCAGTAGTAGCTGGGCCAGGCCAAAGTGCGCCATGGCCACGTTCGGGTTGGATGCCAGAGCGTGACGGAACTCGCGCTCGGCGCCGGGCCAGTCGAACTCGAAGTAGTAGAGACTGAAGCCCCGTTCGGTCAGAGCTTCGGCCAGGTTCGGGGCCAACACCAGCGCACGCTGCACGGCGGCCTTTGCCGACTCGAACACTTCGGCCGGTACGGCATCGGCAGCCAAGAGCGTTTCCCGGTAGGCCTCGGCCAGCCCGACACAGGCCAGCGCGTAGGCAGGGTCGAGCGTGAGCGCTTTGTTGAACAGTTCGATGCCCTTGCGTGCACCCTCGGCGCGCCGATTCTGAAGCTGCCGCGATGCCGACAGGTAAAGCTGATACGCATCGGTGTTGCGCGTACCGCCGATGTCGGTGAGCCGGGCGCCGCTACCCACGCCGGCATTTGCCGGCAGCCTGGGCGCCAGCGCCTGCATCACGCGGGTCGAGATCGCGTCTTGCATATCGAAAACGCCGGTAAACTTTTCGTCGAAGCTGCCGCTCCAGGCGGCGCTGCCATCGGAGGCACTCAGCAGACGTGCGCTGACGCGCAGTTGATCACCGCGCCGCTGCAGTGAGCCATCGACGATCCAGGCGACATCGAGATCTCGCGCCGCGCGCATCGGATCTTGCTCCGCCCCCGCATAGCGCCGCACCGAGCCGACCGAGCGCACCACCACGCCAGGCACGGTGGACAGGCGTGTGATCAGGCTATCGGCCATGCCGACTTCGAGCAATTCGTCGCGGCCTTCGGCAGCGAGCGGTTTGAAAGGGAGCACGGCGACGCTGGCACCGGGCGCTATGGCACCGGCCGCTACCGTTGTCGCACGTCGCCAGGTCCACCAGCCTGAAGCGCCCAGGCCCACGGCCAGGCCAAAGCCCAGCGCCATAAGCAGCCAACGACGCTTGCCCGGGAGCCTGCTGTCGTGTAACGAGAGTTGCTGCTCGACGCGCATCATTGGTATCGGTGGCACCGTTCGGCGCGTCGCAACCGAATCTGACGCGACGAGAGCAGACGGCAGTGCCGTGGTTGCCGCTTCGAGGTCGGGCAACTCGGTCACCGCCGCGATGAACCTGAAGCCGCGTCGGGGTACCGTCTGGATGTAGCTGCCGCCCTGGGGCTCGTCGCCGAGCGCTCGCCGCAGACTGGAAACGGTTTGGCTAAGGTTGTTCTCTTCAACCACCAGTCCTGGCCACAAGGCACGCATCAGGGTGTCCTTGTCGAGCAATGCCCCGGCGTTCTCGACAAACAGCAACAACGCACTGAACAGCCGCGGCGTCAGGCTCAGTTCGGTGCCGTCGCCGCGCAGCACGCGCTTTTGCGAACGCTCCAGCACGAAGCTACCGAAGGCATAGCGTTCAGACGCGGCCATTGCGCAAATTCAGGTTTTCTTCAGAAATCATTCATGCGCGGCTAAGGACGGCAGGCGGTCGCAGCGCCATTGTGCCGCGTCGGGTTCGCAAGGTGCGCCCGGCTCAACTTCACACTGAGGAAGACCTATGACACCGTCGAAATCAATGAGTGCAGTCGCCTTCACTTTGACGGCCGCAGTCACCATGAGTTGGCTGATCCAGGCATGTGGAGGTGGCCAGGACGGCAGCGCGGCGTCCCCCAACGCCAACACGTGCGCGCCGGCGGATTCCCCTCAGTGTCGGGGAAAGGCGAATTTCCACGACCGCAAGCTTTCGGGCCTGGGTGGCAATGGCAGAGCTTGCTCCGACTGCCACATGGATTCGGAAAATTTCCAGCTGACACCGGCGGCCGCACAAGCAAGGTTTGCGCAGATGGTCGCGACGGGCGTTGACGATCCACTGTTCCGTGCCATCGATGCCGATGACTTCCGCGTCAACGGCGCGGCGGCACTTGACTTCACAAACCTGACACAGAACGGCCTGATTCGCGTCACGATCACACTGCCCGCGAACGTCAAACTCCTCGACTGCGGGTCAACAGTTCCGTGCCCGGCGTCAGCCCTTCCAACCAGTGAAACGGTCGCCGACGTGTGGCGCTCCGTGCCCTCGATCGCCGACGCCAGGATCACTGGCCCCGACGGCGTCGCTCCCGCTTGGCCGCGCGGGCCGAACCCGAGCGGTGGTTACCAGCTCGACGGCCGCATCGATACGCTGCAGAGCCAGGCTCTCAGTGCGCTGCGCAACCACGCGGGTATCACCGTCGACCCACCGGCAAGTTTCCTGGATGACCTGGCGAGCTTCCAGAGCACGCAGTTTTCATCCCCGAGCGTGCAGGCCCTGTCCGATGCGATCGGCGCAGGCACGAGCCCGCTGCCAGATCCTGACCCGGTCCTCGACGCGCTGGAGACGCAGGGCAAACTCGTCTTCAACCGGTCATGCGCCCAGTGCCACGGCAATATGGGCGGCCATCCGAGCGGCAGTACCCCGATCCAACAGGGCACACAGGGAACGCCGACCGCCATCGTCCGTTACCACGACATCTCGACCGCCTGTCCCAGGCCGGTCGACAGTGTCAGCCCCCCGCGCTTCTCGTTCGCGCCCTGTAGCGCGAGTCAGATGAAGAACGTGCGCACTTACCAGATCACCAATAGCGGCGTTGCGCCGGGCGGCACTCCTTGCGGCGGCGCCTCTCCACAGCCCGCCTGTGTCACCCGCGTCACGACGTCGGATCCGGGCCGCATGCTCCTTACCGGCTACCCGGTCGCGGGAGGCCCTGGCGACATCCAGCACATGGACATCCCGAACCTGCGTGGGATCAGCCGAACCGCGCCGTATTTCATGAACAACACCGCAGCGACGCTTGAGGAAATGCTCGAGCACTACAAGCAGTTCTTCAAGCGCGTGCAGATCCAGAACGCGGCTGCCCCACTCCTCACTACACAGCCGGGCGTTACGCCGCCGGTCATCGATCGGCCGTTCACCGACGCTGAAGTTCCGGCCCTGCTGGCCTACTTACGCAGGATCTGATCGACGATTCGCTTGGGTAAACATGCCGCTTCGTGCGGGGCGGTTGTCGTAGCTTTGTCACTCGCCAAGTGCTCAGATGGGCTGGCTACGGGGCTATGCGAGCAGCTGTGCGGGTGTCTCAACCTCAATAGCGCGATCAGTAGCAACGGTTCGGGAACTGACAAAGTTGAATGTCGCCAGTCGACCAGGTGCAGTCGGCCCGGCAAATGGAGTCGTCGGCAACTGCGCGTGAATTCCTCGGCATCCATAGGGCCTGCTGGCCGGGCTTGCGTCTACGGCGTGGTGTTGTCGTCGCATGGCTTGGGGCGTGGCCCCTCGGAGCCCAACATGCGCGATTCAGCAGGCTTGCCAACCTTCAGGCTCGAGCCGGGAGCACCTCTTGTGCAGGCGGGCCCTGCAAGCGAGGCGCCCGTCAAAGCCGCTGCACCGGCAATACGCGCGGTGCATGAACGTGGCGTGCACTACGACGATTTGTGCGTCGCCGATGTGATGACCGAGACGGCCATCCTCGACGCCATCGACATCAACTCCATCGCCAGCGGCTTTTCGGAGGTCGAGCGGGCCCTGGGCTAAGCCTCACCGCGAGTCGCTACCCCTGGCCACCCCAACCCAAAGGGGCGCACCGATCGTCGACGATGCGGGCGCTGTCACAGTCTTGTCACGCTGCAAACCTAGAGTTGCCTGCATCCAATGTGCGCTCGGCGTGAAAGGTTTTCGATGAGTCTTGCAGCATTCCGAACCGGCGTGGCAACGCTGATGCTGGTCGCCGCGGCGGTCGCCGTGGCCCAGGACATGACGGGCGCCGGCGCCACGTTCCCGGCCCCGCTCTACGCCCGATGGGCCGACGCCTACAACAAGGCCATCGGGGCGCGCCTGAACTATCAGTCGGTCGGCTCGGGCGCCGGGCTCAACCAGATCCGCGCCAAGACCGTCGACTTCGGTGCTTCGGACATGCCGCTCACCGACGAGCAACTGGCCAAGGACGGCCTGGTCCAGTTCCCGACCGTCATCGGCGGCGTGGTGCCGGTGGTCAACGTCAAGGGCGTCGACCCGGGCCAGCTCAAGCTTACCGGCGCAGCTGCTCGGCGACATCTACCTCGGCAAGATCACGAAGTGGAACGACCCGGCGCTGACGGCGCTGAATCCGGGCGTGCCGCTGCCGGACGCCGCGATTGCCGTGGTGCGCCGCGCCGACGGCTCGGGCACGAGCTTCCTCTTCACCAACTACCTGTCCAAGGTCAACGACGACTGGAAGGCGAAGGTCGGCGAGGGCACGGCGGTCAATTGGCCGACCGGCGCCGGCGGCAAGGGCAACGAGGGCGTGGCGTCGTTCGTCGACCGGCTGCCGAATTCGATCGGCTACGTCGAGTACGCCTACGTCAAGCAGAACAAGATGACCTATGTCCTGCTGAAGAACAAGGACGGCAACTTCGCCGCACCCGACGACCTGAATTTCAAGGCCGCGGCTGCGAACGCCGACCTGGGCCAAGACCTTCTACCAGGTGCTGACCGACCAGGCCGGCAAGGACAGTTGGCCCTGACCGGTGCGACCTTCATCGTCATGCAAAAGGCGCAGGACAAGCCCGTCAACGGCAGCAACACGCTGAAGTTCTTTGATTGGGCCTACGACAATGGCGACAAGATGGCCGAGGATCTCGAGTACGTGCCGCTGCCCGCGGCGGTGAAGGCATTGGCACGCAAGCAGTGGGGCGAGATCAAGGACGCCGCCGGCAAGCCGATCGCCTACAAGTAGCGTCGCGTCGTCCGCACCGGACACGCTGCCGGGCTTGCGATCCACCGGCCTGCGGAGGCCCGTGGCCGCTACACTTCCCGCCAGCCCGTCACAACAGACACAAGATGGAACGATCAGTCCGCTGCGCCGCCCGCCGGCCGGCGACGGTCGCTCCCTGGGCCGATACCGTGTTCTCGCTGCTCGCGCACGCCGCGGCCGCTGCTGACGCTGGCCCTGCTGGCCGGCATCATCGGCTCGCTGATCGTCGGCGCCGCGCCGGCGATCCAGGAATACGGGCTGAGCTTCCTGTGGCGCAGCGAGTGGGACCCGGTCAAGGACAGCTACGGCGGCCTGGTGATGATCTACGGCACGCTGATGACGTCGTTCATCGCGCTGCTGATCGCGGTGCCGGTGAGCTTCGGCATCGCGCTGTTCCTGACCGAGCTGTCGCCCGCGCTGGCTGAAGCGCCCGCTGGGCATCGCGATCGAACTGCTGGCCGCCGTGCCGTCGATCGTCTACGGCATGTGGGGCCTGCTGGTGTTCGGCCCGATCCTCGTCGACCTACGTGCAGGCAGCCGCTGCAAAGCGCTGTTCGGCGGCGTGCCGTTTCTCGGCGCGCTGGTGTCCGGCCCGCCGGTGGGCATCGGCATTCTGTCGGCCGGCATCATCCTGGCGATCATGATCATCCCGTTCATCGCCTCGGTGATGCGCGACGTGTTCGACGTCACGCCGCCGATGCTGAAGGAGTCGGCCTACGCGCTCGGGCTCCACCACCTGGGAGGTGGTCTACCAGGTCGTGCTGCCCTACACCAAGACCGGCGTCATCGGCGGCATCATGCTCGGCCTCGGCCGCGCGCTCGGCGAGACCATGGCGGTGACCTTCGTCATCGGCAACACCAACCAGCTCAATTCGCTGTCGCTGTTCGAGGCGGCCAACAGCATCACGCTCGGCGCTGGCGAACGAGTTCGCCGAAGCCGGCCAGGGCCTGCACCAGGCCTCGCTGATCTACCTCGGGCTGGTGCTGTTCTTCATCACCTTCGTCGTGCTCGCGCTGTCCAAGCTGCTGCTGTCGCAGCTGAAGAAGAACGAAGGGACACGATCATGAGCGCAGCGACTCCGCCGAGGCATCGCGCATCGCGCACCACCGCCGCCGCAAGCGGGTCAACGCAGTCGCGCTGGTGCTGTCGCTGGCGGCCATGGCCTTCGGCGTGTTCTGGCTGATCTGGATCCTGTTCGAGACCGTGCGCCTGGGCGTGGGTGGCATCGCGCTGGCCACCTTCACCGAGATGACGCCGCCGCCGCAGGCGGAGACCGGCGGCCTGGCCAACGCCATCTTCGGCTCGCTGATGATGGTCGGCCTGGCCACGCTGCTCGGCACGCCGATCGGCGTGATGGCCGGCATCTACCTGGCCGAGTACGGCCAGAAGGGCTGGCTCGGCAGCGTCACGCGCTTCGTCAACGACATCCTGCTGTCGGCGCCGTCCATCGTGATCGGCCTGTTCATCTACTCGGTGGTCGTCACGCGGATGAAGACCTTCTCGGGCTTCGCCGGTGTGCTGGCGCTGGCGCTGATCGTGATCCCGGTGGTCATTCGCACGACCGAGAACATGCTGAGCCTGATTCCGAACGCGCTTGCGCGAAGCCGCCTATGCGCTGGGCACGCCGAAGTGGAGCGTCATCATGACGCATCACGCTGAAGTCGGCCTGGGCCGGCGTGATGACCGGCATCCTGCTGGCGGTGGCGCGCATCGCCGGCGAGACGGCGCCGCTGCTGTTCACCGCGCTGTCGAACCAGTTCTGGACCTCCAACCTCGGCCAGCCGATGGCCAGCCTGCCGGTCACGATCTTCAAGTTCGCGATGAGCCCGTACGAGAACTGGCAGAAGCTGGCCTGGGCCGGCGTGTTCATCATCACGATGGGCGTGCTGGCGCTGAACATCCTGGCGCGCGTGCTGTTCCGCAACAAGCACTGATCGAACGAAACAAGCAATGGATACCAAGGTCGAACCTGCCCGTGACCGAAAGGCCCAAGCTCTCGGTGCGCAATCTGAACTTCTACTACGGCACGTTCCATGCGCTCAAGAACATCAACCTGGACATTCCGGAGAAGAAGGTCACGGCCTTCATCGGCCCGTCGGGCTGCGGCAAGTCGACCCTGCTGCGCACCTTCAACCGCATGTTCGAGCTGTACCCCGAGCAGCGTGCCGAGGGCAGCATCGTGCTCGACGGCGAAGAACATGCTGACAGAGCAAGGAAGACGTGTCGCTGATGCGCGCCAAGGTCGGCATGGTGTTCCAGAAGCCGACGCCGTTCCCGATGTCGATCTACGACAACATCGCCTTTGGCGTGCGCCTGTTCGAGACGCTGCCGCGCGCCGAGATGGACGAGCGTGTCGAGTGGGCCTGAGGAAGGCCGCGCTGTGGAACGAGGTGAAGGACAAGCTGAACCAGAGCGGCTCCGGCCTGTCGGGCGGGCAGCAGCAGCGGCTGTGCATTGCGCGCGGCATTGCGATCAAGCCCGAGGTGCTGCTGCTCGACGAACCCTGCTCGGCGCTGGACCCGATCTCGACCGGCAAGATCGAAGAGCTGATCACCGAACTGAAGAGCGACTACACCGTGGTGATCGTGACCCACAACATGCAGCAGGCGGCGCGCTGCTCGCGACTACACGGCCTACATGTACCTGGGCGACCTGATCGAGTTCGGGCCGACGTCCGAGCTGTTCATGAAGCCGAAGAAGCAAGGACACTGAGGACTACATCACCGGCCGTTTCGGCTGATCGCGGAGAACGACCATGACAGACAAACATCTTTCGACCCAGTTCGACGCCGAGCTGAGCGGCATCTCGACCCGCGTGCTCGAAATGGGCGGCCTGGTCGAGGCGCAGGTGGCGCAGGCCGTCTATGCGCTGACCCAGTTCAGCAGCGAGATCGCCGACGCAGGTGCTGCGCCAGGAAGAGCGCGTCAACGCGATGGAGGTCGAGATCGACCGCGATCTGTCGACCATCATCGCGCGGCGCCAGCCGACGGCGCGCGACCTGCGCCTGCTGATCGCGATCTCCAAGACCATCGCCAATCTGGAGCGCGTGGGTGACGAGGCGGCACGGATCGCCCGCATGGTGCAGCGGCTCATCAACACCGGCGTGTCCAGCCGCGCTGCGCTTGCCGGTGAACGACCTGGCGTTCGAGTCCGAACTGGCCATCGCGCAACTGCGCAAGGCGCTCGACGCCTTCGCGCGACTCGACGTCGGCAAGGCGATCGAGATGCTGCAAGCAGGACGACCAGATCGACCAGGAGTTCGACGGCCTGTGCGCAAGCTGATCACCTACATGATGGAAGATCCGCGCACGATCTCCTCGTCGATCGACCTCATCTTCGTGGCCAAGGCGATCGAGCGCGTCGGCGATCACGCCAAGAACCTGGCCGAGGTCATCATCTACGTCGTCAAGGGCACCGACGTGCGGCACAACTCGGTCGAGACCGTCGAGTCCATGGTGCAATGACGACGAAGCACGGAGGATCCGATGAGTCGCGTCCTGGTGGTCGAAGACGAGCCGGCGATCGCCGAGCTGATCGCGCTCAACCTGCGCCACGCCGGCCACGAGGTCACGATCTGGCCGAGACTGCCGAGCAGGCCCAGCGGCGCGGTCGATCGCGCGTCTGCCCGACCTGGTGCGTGCTGGACTGGATGCTGCCCGGCGAATCGGGCCTGACGCTGGCCAGGCGCTGGCGCGCCGACGCCCGCACGCGCAAGCTGCCGATGATCATGCTGACCGCACGGGCCGACGAGGCCGATCGCGTCGCCGGACTCGACGCCGGCGCCGACGACTACATCAGCAAGCCGTTCTCGCACCAAGGAGCTGCTGGCGCGCATCCGCGCCGTGCTGCGCCGCAAGGCGCCCGAGGCGCTGGACGATGTCGGTCGAGGTGGCGGGGCTGCAGCTCGATCCGGCCACGCGCCGCGTGTCGTTCGGCGGTCGCGAGGTGAAGGTCGGCCCGACCGAGTTCCGCCTGCTGCACTTCTTGCATGACGCATCCGGAACGCGTGCACAGCCGGGCGCAGTTGCTGGACCGGGTCTGGGGCGACCATGTCTTCATCGAGGAGCGCACCGTCGACGTGCATGTCAAGCGCCTGCGCGAGGCGCTGGCGCCGGTGAACTGCGCGCAGATGATCGAGACCTCGCGCGGCGCCGGCTACCGCCTGACACCACATGTGCGGGCCGAGTCGGCGTGATGCAGCGCCGCGCGCCCGCGCTGGCCTTGCCTGCGCTCCGGTAACGAAATGGGTTGGCTGATCTACCGGATCGCCGCGACCCTGCTGGCGGCTCTGGCCGGCGGTCTCATCGGATCCGCGGTCGATGGCACAGCCGGCGTATCGGTGCTCGGCGCACTGTCAGGCATTGCGTTGGCAACGACCGCATTGCTTGTGATCGACATTCTGCGCGGTCACACCTTGCTGCAATGGTTGCGCGGTTCACGGGAGGTGGCGACACCGCGCAGTGGCGGCTTGTGGGGTGAGATCGGCTATCGCGTCGAGCGGTCGATCCGCTTGCTAGAACGCACCGTCGAGCAGGAGCAGGACCAGCTGTCGCAGTTCCTGTCGGCGATCGAGGCGTCGCCCAATGGCGTGCTGTTGCTCGATGCCGGTGACCAGATCGTGTGGTGCAACAGCGTTGCCGCCGACCACTTCGGACTCGACCCGTCAGCGCGACCGCAGTCAGCAGGTGACCAATCTCGTGCGCGCACCTGCGTTCGTGGCCTATCTGCAGGACGGGCGCTGGGACGAACGCCGTCAACATGCCAGACCCTCGCGGCAAGCGCACGTTGTCAGTCCTGATTCGCGGCTACGGCGGGCGGCTCAAGGTCCTGCTGTCACAGGACATCACTGAGCGTGAGCAGATGGACACCATGCGGCGCGACTTCGTCGCCAACGTCTCGCACGAGATTCGCACGCCACTGACCGTGCTGCCGCGGCTTTATCGAGACGATGGATGGCCTGCCTCTCGACCGACGACGAACGGCGTCGGGTGCTGGGCCTGATGGCACAGCAGGCCACGCGAATGCAGGCGCTGGTCAGCGATCTGCTGACACTGGCAGCGCTGGAAGGCAGCCCGCGCCCGCCGGCCGACCGCTGGTTCCCGGTCGCGCAGCTGCTGGCGCAGGCGCAGCCCGACGCGACGACGTTGTCGGCCGGCCGGCATCAGATCCGTTTCGACTGTGACGCCGCGGTGCAGCTGGCCGGCAGCGAGAGCGAGCTGGCCAGCGCCATCGCCAACCTGGTCAACAACGCGGTGCGCTACACCCCCGATGGAGGTCGCGTCGACGTGACCTGGCGTCGACTGCCCGATGGCACGGGCGCGCTGTCGGTCGCCGACACCGGAATCGGCATTTCGCCCGAACACCTTCCGCGCCTGGCCGAGCGTTTCTATCGGGTGGATGGCAGCCGCTCGCGAGACACCGGCGGCACCGGACTCGGGCTGTCGATCGTCAAGCATGTGGTTCAGCGCCATGCTGGTGAACTCGATATTCGCAGCGAGTCCGGCAAAGGCTCGACCTTCACGTTGTCGTTTCCGGCATGGCGCGTGCGCCGGGTGGATGCCGCGGTCGATCAGTCTCTGGCTTCGGCAACGTCAGCCTGATTACCGGCACCTCATGATTGCGCAGGCCCCTTGCGATCGCGTGCGCCGAGCTTGGGCAACAGCATGCCTACCTGCTCGCGATACGCGTGGTAGCGCTGGCCGAACTGCGCGATGAGGTCGCGCTCCTCGAACCAGATGCCGATCAGGATGTAGGCCGTGCAGGCCGCCGCAAAGAGCAGGTGGCCCGCAGTCATCTGCGGCGTGGCCCAGAAGCCGAGCACGAAACCGAGGTAGATCGGGTGCCGCACGTGGCGGTAGAACAGCGGTGTGCGAAACGCCGGGGCCGCGATCGCCTGACCCCGCAGGTTCGCCCAGACCTGGCGCAGGCCGAACAGCTCGAAGTGATTGATCAGGAAGGTGCTGATCAGTAGCACGCCCCAACCGAGCCAGAACACGGCATGCAGGGCGAAGCGGGCGGCGGGGTCGCTGACCGACCAAAGCACCGGCTCGGCGATCGGCCGCCATTGCCACAGCAGCAGCGCGAGTGCGGCGGTCGCCGCAAGCACGAAGGTGCTGCGCTCCACCGATTCGGGAATCACCGTCGTCCACCATCGCTTGAAGCCACGGCGCGCCATCACGCTGTGCTGGACGGCAAACAGGCCCAGCAGTGCGAGGTTGACGGCCAGTGCTTCGACCAGCGGCGCAGCGGCACCATTGTCGATGGTCTTGGGCAGCAGCGGCAGGTTGCCGACAAAGTGGATGGCGTAGACAAAGGTGGCGAGGAAGAAGAGATAGGCCACCAAACCATAGAGGGCAGCGAGGATCGCCATGTTGAATCTCCGATAGCAGCGAACGTGAGGACGAGTACGGGCCCGCGGCCCGCATCGAGATGTCAGGTCGAGGCCTTCCGGGCTGCGCCCAATTCGGGCGCGGAAAGGTTCCTGGGGTCGATCCGCCCCGCTGGCGCTACGGCACTTCGCAACCCGGCGGCGCGCGTGGCGGCCGACAGACCCCAGCGCCACCCATCGCGCGGCGGGTCGATAGGGCGCTGCGGGCCCGCGGATTCATCGCGCCCACCCGCGGTTGTCCAGCACCTGCGCGATGCGCAGTGCGGCTCGCGCCGCACCATCGGTTTCCACCGGGCGGTAGCGCACGGGTTCGTGCATGGCGGCCAACGCCCGCTGGGCAAGCAGGTCGGGATCCAGTGTCGCCGCATAGTCCATCGAGCGGTCGGCATCGTAGTTGGCCAGGCGCTGACGTACGTGCACGCACTGCTCGAAGTGGCGCTGCAGCGGAAAGCTCAGGAAGGGCCGGCGCGTGGCCACCAGCTCCATCGTCGTCGACAGCCCGCCCTGCACCAGCGCCAGGTCGCAGCAGGCCAGGTGCTCGTAGAGCTTGTGCACGTAGGGCTGCAATTCGAGCCCCGGTTGTGGCTTGAACCCGTCGGTCGCCAGGCGCGGGCCGGTGACGAGTATCAGGCGCAGTTCGGGCAACTCGCGCTTCATGCGCGGGAACGCCGCCGCGATGCGCTGCAACAGATGCCGGCCGGTGGCCGTGCCCCCGACCGCGGCGATGGCGATCTTTTCGTCGCTGCGGTAGCCATGTCGGGCGCGCAGGAGCTCGGTATCGGCCACGGCACTTGGATCGAAGGGCAGGCAATAGCCGCAGTAGCAGAAGTTGCGGTCAGTCCATTCGCGGATGCTCGGCAACCCGGGGCCGAACGGCCGCTCAGTCACGTCCTCGCGGTTGCCGACGAAGATGGCGGCATCGCGCAGGTACGGATAGCGCGCCACATGCTCGATGTCGTCGGCATTGCGGTCGGCGCACAGCGCCGCTTCGCGCTCGTTGCCTTGCTCCATCGGAAGGCAGCCGACGAAGTCGGTGAGGAACACATAGGGCTGGCGCTTGAGCTCCGGGTTCTCGTGGTAGTGGTAGTCCACGTCCCAGGCCTCGTCGCCGATCACGATGTCGTAGTGCTCGGCCTCGACCAGGTCGACGAAGGTCATGAAGTTGTGATTCATGATCTCGTCCATCGTGCGCAGGGCAAAGAAGGCCGACAGGTCGTGCTCTCCGGCCACCTGCTCGAAGTGGCGACTCTCGTTGGCCAGGCGCTGGGTGATCGGGTGCAGGCGCTCGCCTTCACGCTCGAGGTAGCGCGCGGCGGGGTCGACGGTGAACCAGTCGACCGCCAGGTCCGGTTGCAGCTTGCGCAGCTCGCGCGCGATGGCCAGGTCACGCTGCACATGGCCCAGGCCGATGGGGCTGGAGAGGAACAGCGCCCGGCGCGGCCGCTTCATCGCGCGCACCCAGTTGCGCTGGCGCGCTGCGCCGCCGATGAACTCGCGCAGTGCGCGGTTGAAGGCCACCGGGTCGCGCGCCGCCGTGACATGGCCGCCGCCGGCCACCGTGAGCATCTTCGAACCCGGCACAAGGGCATGGATCGCCTGCCCCTTGGCGTACGGCACGCGCCGATCATCGTCGCCGTGGATCACCAGCGTCGGGCAGCTGACACGGCGCGCCAGATCGCGCACGTCGTTGCCCAGCCACGCGCTGCGGCACCAGTTCAGCCACTCGGCATTGGTCGCCCAGCCGTAGTGCACACCGTCCTCGTACGGCTTGGTCGAGTGCGCTTCGCTGAAAATGGTGTTCATGAACCAGTCGACATAGGCCGGCCAGTCGCTGCGCAGCAGGTCACCCTCCTTCTGCATCCGCTGCGCGAGTTGCTCGTCGCTCGGCAGCGAATCGGCAAAGCCACCGGCCGTGACCACGTGCGTCACTCGCTGCGGCTGTTCGGCCGCAAGCCGGAGCACGGTCAACGCTGCCGCCGAGATGCCGACCAATGCCACGCGATCGACACCGAGCGCATCGAGAACTGCGACGAAGTCGGCGTGGAAATGGTCGAAGCTGTAGGCGTCTTGCCCCAGCGGCCGATCGGAGCGACCGTTGCCGCGACCGTCGGTGGTGATGACACGAAAGTGCCGCGACAGGTACGGCACCGTGCCCTTGAGCATCTGGCTGTGCACGATCTGCAGCGGCGGTGCAAAGGCGATCCAGGGGCCGCTATCGCCCCATACCGCGTACCAGATCTTCACGCCGTCGCGATCGATGAAACCCTCCTGCGCGGGCGCCACGGTGGCGTACGGCGACGTGCCGGCATCCGGCACGGCGCCGGGCTCGGGCAGCGGGCCGGCAATCCTTTCGAAGCGCGCGGGCAGGGAGCGGCCGGGCGCGGTCATCGGCGGCTCCTGCGGACGGCAGCGGGCGCGGCGGCCTTGGCGTCCAGCGATTCCAGCAGCCATTGAACGGCATCCAGCGCCGCGCGGTGCTGGACCTGCTCTTCCTTCGCACCCAGCAGGTCAGCGAATTCCATGCCGAGCCAGAACTCCGAAATCCAGCAGGCGATGACTTCGGACGTGAACGGCGGCGGCAGTTTCGTGCCGTCGGACTGCAGCGCGGCAATGGCCTCGCGCACGGCGCCCAGCACCAGCTGCTTCCAAGCCAGCAGGCGCGGCAGGAACTTCTCGCGCAGGCCGGGATTGGACAGGCTGGCGGCCCACAGCTCGGCCTGCAGGCGCACGAAGCCAGACGCCAGGTCGTCCTGATAGAACTGCCGCGCGAGGGCCCACTTCTGCGCAAACCCACCGCTGCTCTCGTACATCGACGCCTGCCGCGCCAGCAGGCGCTTGTTCATCGCATCGAGCACCGCGATGACCAGCTGATCCTTGCTGCGGAAGTGGTAGTTGATCAGCGCATGGTTGACCCCTGCGTCCTTGGCGATCTCGCGCACGCTCAGTGCCGCGTAGCCGTCGGACACCAGGCGCCGAAAGGTCGCGTCCAGGATGCGCTCGCGGGTCTGCGTAACGTCGCCGTCATGCAGGTTCGAGGTCTCGGGTCGGACGACGCGCACTGCGGGTTTCGAGGCCATGCTTTACCACTTGGTTTAAACGATTGTTCAAATTGTAGATGCCCGAAGCGCGATGTCAAGCCTGCAGGCAGTGTGGGCAGACCTCTGCGCCGGTCCGCCGCCTGCCCGCCGCCGCCCCACACGTCAGCAACGTACATGCGGGTAAACCACGACCACCTCGATATGCAATTACTACCCGAAGGCCTACCGGCGGCGAACAATGGCCGCATTCCCCCACTGGAGAATTCGAGATGAGCAAGATCCTGATGCTGTGCGGCGACTTCGGCGAAGACTACGAAGTCATGGTGCCTTTTCAGGCCCTGCAAGCGGTGGGTCATACCGTCCACGCCGTGGCACCCGACAAGAAGAGCGGCGATTACGTGATGACGGCGATCCACGACTTCGAAGGCCAGCAGACCTACAGTGAGAAGCCCGGCCACCGCTTCACCCTCAACGCCACGTTCGCCGAGGTCGATCCCGCCAAGTACGACGCGCTGCTCGTGCCGGGCGGCCGCGCACCGGAATACCTGCGCATGAATACGCGCGTGATCGAGATCGCGCGGCATTTCCTCTCCGCCAACAAGCCGGTCGCGTCGATCTGCCACGGCGCGCAACTGCTGGCCGCCACCGGCCTGATCAAGGGACGCAAGGTCAGCGCCTACCCGGCCTGCCAGGTCGAGGTCGAGCTGGCCGGCGCCGAATACATGGGTATCGCGATCGACGCGGCCGTCACCGACGGCAACCTGGTCACTGCCCCGGCCTGGCCCGCGCACCCGGCGTGGATCGGCCAGTTCCTGAAGGTGCTCGGCACGCGCATCGAGCTCTAGCGCTCGCAGGCGCTACGCCAACCCGACCATGTGCAAGATCTTCATCGGCGCCGACCCCGCCAGTTACGAGAGCCGCACGCGATCGGTGCGTCTGCATGGCGTGGTCACCAGCATCCGGCTGGAGAACCTGCATTGGACAGTCCTCGAAGAGATCGCCGGTCGCGACGGCATGACGGTGGCGCAGTTGATCGAGAAGCTCTACGACGAGCTGGTTGCCGACCGCGGCGCGGTCGGCAACTTCTCATCGTTCCTGCGCGTGTGCGCGCTGCGTTACGAAAACCTGATCGCCCAGGGTCTCATTCCGCGCGACGCGGCCATCCCGATCCGCTCGCTCGATGCCGACCATGTGCTGGGCGGCCTGCCACAAACGCCGCGGGCGGCCACGCCGCCCGGCGAGACCGCGCCGCGCACGCGGGCATTGAATTGACGTTGCTTGCTCGGGTCGTGAGCTGCAGCCTGCAGCTCACGCCGGGTGCTCCGCGCGCAGGATCCGCGCCGCCTCGACCATCGCCTTCAACTTGCCCACAGCGACCTCGCGCGGCAGGTACTTCATGCCGCAGTCGGGCGCCAGGATCACGCGTTCCTTGGCCACGTAGGGCAGCGCGCGGCGGATGCGCTCGGCCACGACCTGCGGCGTCTCGACCGTCATGTCCGACAGGTCGAGGCAGCCGACCATGATCTGCTTGTCGTCGAGTTGCGCCAGCACCGAGCAGTCGAGCCTGGATTGCGCAGTCTCGATCGACACCTGCTTGCAGCCGCAGCCACGCAGCTCCGTCAGGAAGGAGTAGCCGCTCGGCCGTTCGTGGATGACGGCCGCATAGCCGAAGCAGATGTGCACCGCGGTCGTGCCGCTGATGCCTTCGAGCGCGCGGTTCAGCGCCGCCAGGCCGTACTGGCGCGCTTTTTCAGGCCGGGCCTGCATGTAGGGCTCGTCGATCTGCACGATGTCGGCGCCGGCGGCAAAGAGGTCGCGGATCTCCGCATTGACGGCGGCCGCGTAGTCCATCGCGGCTTCGTCGTCGGTGGCGTAGAAGTCGTTCTGCGCCTGGCAACTCATCGTGAACGGGCCGGGCACGGTGATCTTGACCCGCTTCTTCGTGTTCGCTTTCAGGAACAGCAGGTCCTCGACCTCCACCGCATGTTTGCGGCGGATCTTGCCGCTGATGCGCGGCACCGGGTTCGGGTGGCCCGAGCGGTCGAGCGCGCTGCCCGGGTTGTCGAGGTCGACGCCCTCGAGCGCGGTGGCGAAGCGGTTGGAGTAGCTCTCGCGCCGGATCTCGCCGTCGCTGACGATGTCCAGCCCGGCGTCTTCCTGGGCGCGGATGGCCAGCAAGGTGGCGTCTTCCCAGGCCTGCTGCAAGTACGGCTCGGCGACGCGCCAAAGCTCGCGCGCACGCACGCGCGGCGGGAAGCGGCCGGCCAGCTTGGCACGATCGATCAACCAGTCGGGTTGCGGAAAGCTGCCGACGATGGTGGTGGGAAAGAGCATCGCGTGGTCCTCTGGCGTCGTGCGGTGTCCGGTGCGCTGGATTCCAACCCTGCGCCGCCCGCCTGGCAATCGGGGTGGCCCCGTGGCCTCCCCGGCCGCTGCGGAAAATACTGTTCCACTCTCGCGCTTTCCGCCGGCGCGGCGGCTGTGCTGCAATCGCCGCCTGCGCCCATGAAGCCATTCGTCTATCAGGCCGCGCCCACGCGCGTGATCTTCGGCCCCGGCACGCTCGCGCGCCTGCCCGAGGAGGCTGGGCGCCTGGGCGCGCGGCGCGTGCTGGTGTTGTCGACGCCGGGGCAGCGCGCGCTCGCCGAGCGCGCGGCGGCGCTGCTCGGCGCGCACGCCGCGGGACTCTTCAGCGACGCGGCGATGCATGTGCCGGTGGAGACAGCGCGCGCGGCGCGCGAGAAGGCGAGGCAGCTCCAGGCCGACTGCATGCTGGCGATCGGCGGCGGCTCGACCACCGGGCTGGCCAAGGCGATCGCGCTCGAATCGGGCTTGCCGATCGTGGCCGTACCCACCACCTACGCCGGCAGCGAGATGACGCCGATCTACGGCCTGACCGACGACGGCACCAAGAAGACCGGGCGCGACGCGCGCGTGCTGCCGCGCGCCGTGATCTACGACCCCGAACTGACGCTCGGCCTGCCCTGGACGGTGACCGTGACCAGCGCCCTCAACGCGATCGCCCACGCGGCCGAGGGCCTGTACGCGCCCGACGGCAACCCTGTCGTCGCGCTGATGGCCGAAGAGGGCATCCGCGCTTGCGCGGCGGCATTGGTGCCACTGCAGGCCGATCCGCGCGGCCTCGACGCGCGTGGCGATGCACTGTACGGTGCGTGGCTCTGCGGCACGGTGCTCGGCGCGATCACGATGGGCCTGCACCACAAGCTGTGCCATACGCTGGGCGGCAGCTTCGGTCTGGCGCACGCCGAAGTGCACGCGGTCGTGCTGCCGCATGCGCTGGCCTACAACGCCCAAGCGGCACCCGAGGCGATGGACCGCGTGGCGCGCGCCCTCGGCGTGCGCCACGCAGGCCTCCCGCTCGCCGCCGCGCGTGCGTTGCACGACCTGGCGCGCCGGCATGGCGCACCCACCTCGCTGGCGGCGATCGGCATGCCGGCCGACGGCCTGGACCGCGCCGCCGAGATGGCGGTGCAGAATCAGTACCCGAATCCGCGCCCGCTCGATCGCCCGGCCCTGCGGGCCCTGCTGCAACGCGCCTTCGACGGCACGACCCCACAACCATGATCGACAAGATCGTCGCCAGTTGCGAAGCCGCCGTCGCCGACGTCCCCGACGGCGCGACCGTGATGATCGGCGGCTTCGGCACCGCCGGCCTGCCCAACGAGCTGATCGAGGCGCTGCTCGCGCAGGGCGCGAAGGACCTGACGATCGTCAACAACAACGCCGGCAACGGCGAGACCGGCCTGGCCGCGCTGCTGGCGGCCGGGCGCGTGCGCAAGATCATCTGCTCGTTCCCGCGCCAGGCCGACAGCCATCACTTCGACGCGCCTGTACCGCGCCGGCAAGATCGAGCTCGAGCTGGTGCCGCAGGGCAACCTGGCCGAGCGCATCCGCGCCGCCGGCGCCGGCATCGGCGGCTTCTTCACGCCCACCGGCTACGGCACCGAGCTGGCCGAGGGCAAGGAGACGCGCGAGATCGACGGCCGCATGCTACGTGCTCGAGTACGCCGATCCACGCCGACTTCGCGCTGATCAAGGCCGAGCGCGGCGACCGCTGGGGCAACCTGACCTACCGCATGACGGCGCGCAACTTCGGCCCGATCATGGCGATGGCGGCCAAGGACGACGGTCGCCACCGTGCACGAGATCGTCGCGCTCGGCGGGCTCGACCCGGAGGCCGTCGTGACGCCGGGCATCTTCGTGCAGCGCGTCGTCCGGATCGACCGCGCGCGCACCGCGCGCCGGCGGCTTCAGGCAGGCGGCCTGATGAGCGGCCAGAAAGCTGGACCCGCGACCGAGATGGCCGCGCGCGTCGCGCAGCGACATTCCCGACGGCGCCGTCGTCAACCTCGGCATCGGCCTGCCGACGCTGGTCGCCAACCACCTGCCGGCCGGCCGCGAGGTGATCCTGCACAGCGAGAACGGCGTCCTCGGCATGGGCCCGGCGCCCGGCCCGGGCGAGGAAGACTACGACCTGATCAACGCCGGCAAGCAGCCCGTGACGCTGCTGCCCGGCGGCTCGTTCTTCCACCACGCCGACAGCTTCGCGATGATGCGCGGCGGCCACCTCGACATCTGCGTGCTCGGCGCGTTCCAGGTCTCGGCCACCGGCGACCTGGCCAACTGGCACACCGGCGCGGCCGACGCGATCCCCGCCGTCGGCGGCGCGATGGACCTGGCCATCGGCGCGAAGAAGACCTACGTGATGATGGAGCACCTGACCAAGGCCGGCGAGAGCAAGATCGTGCCAGCGCTGCAGCTATCCGCTGACCGGCATCGGCTGCGTCAGCCGCATCTACACCGACCTGGCGGTGATCGACGTCACGCGCAGCGGCCTGAAGCTGATCGACAAGGTCGACGGCCTGTCCCTCGACGAACTGCAACGCGCGACCGGCGCGCCGCTGATCGCGCCTCGAGACAAGGACACACCATGAACCACGCCTTCATCTGCGACGCCGTCCGCACCCCCTTCGGCCGCTACGGCGGCGCCCTGTCGTCGGTGCGCACCGACGACCTCGGCGCGATCCCGATCAAGGCGCTGATGGCGCGCAACCCGCAAGGTCGACTGGGCGGCCGTCGGCGACGTGCATCTACGGCTGCGCCAACCAGGCCGGCGAGGACAACCGCAACGTCGCGCGCATGGCGGCGCTGCTGGCCGGCCTGCCGCTCGAGCGTGCCCGGCGCGACCATCAACCGCCTGTGCGGCTCGGGCCTGGACGCGGTCGGCACGCGCGGCGCGCGCCATCAAGTCGCGGCGAGGCCGAGCTGATGATCGCCGGCGGCGTCGAGAGCATGAGCCGCGCGCCCTTCGTGATGCCCAAGGCCGAGAGCGCGTTCTCGCCGCAACAACGCGGTCTACGACACGACCATCGGCTGGCGCTTCGTCAACAAGCTGATGAAGGAGAAGTACGGCGTCGACTCGATGCCCGAGACGGCCGAGAACGTCGCCACCGACTTCAAGATCGAGCGCGAGGCGCAGGACCGCATGGCGCTGGCCTCGCAGCTGAAGGCGGTGGCGGCGCAGAAGGCGCGGCTTCTTCGACGCCGAGATCGCGCCGGTGACGATCGCGCAGAAGAAGGGCGAGCCGATCGTCGTCGCGCAAGGACGAGCATCCGCGCGAGACCAGCGCTCGAGGCGCTGGCCAAGCTCAAGGGCGTCGTGCGGCCCGACGGCACGGTGACCGCCGGCAACGCCTCGGGCGTCAACGACGGCGCCTGCGCGCTGCTGCTGGCCAGCGAGGCGCGCCGCCGCGCAAGCCACGGCCTGACGCCGCGCGCCCGCGTCGTCGGCATGGCCACCGCCGGCGTCGCGCCGCGCATCATGGGCATCGGCCCGGCGCCGGCGACGCGAAGGTGCTCGACGCTCACCGGCCTGACGCTCGACCAGATCGACGTGATCGAGCTCAACGAGGCCTTCGCCGCGCAAGGCCTGGCGGTGCTGCGCGACCTCGGCCTGCGCCGACGACGACGCGCGCGTCAACCCGAACGGCGGCGCGATCGCGCTCGGCCATCCGCTCGGCGCCAGCGGCGCGCGGCTGGTCACGACCGCGGTCAACCAGCTGCACCGGAGCGGCGGGCCGCTACGCGCTGTGCACGATGTGCATCGGCGTCGGCCAGGGCATCGCGCGTGATCCTCGAGCGCGTCTGAGGTCGGGCGATCCCGCATGAACAAACCTCTCGGACCCTCGGACCCGCCCATCGGCGCTGCGTCCACCGCGGCCGGATCGGCCAGCCCCTTGAAGCGTGATCTGGTCGCCGGTCTCGAGAAGGGCCTGGCGGTGATCGAAGCCTTCGACCAGGATCGGCCCCGCCTGACGATCAGCGAGGTCGCCGAGCGCACGGGCCTGACCCGCGCCGCCGCCCGGCGCTACCTGTTGACGCTCACGCACCTGGGCTTCATGCACCAGGAGCGCAAGACGTTCGCGCTCGCACCTCGCGTGCTGCGCCTGGCCCAGAGCTATCTGCATTCGGCGCGGCTGCCGCGCGTGGTGCAGCCGGCACTGTTCGAGCTGGCCAACTCGCTGAAGGAGGCCTCGGTGGCGAGTGTGCTCGACATCGACGACGTGATCTGCATCGCCGCGACCAGTGGCGGACGCAATGTCGCGCCGACCATGCAGCCGGGCGTTCGCGTGCCGGCCTACTGCTCGGCCAACGGCCGGGTGCTGGTGGCCGCACTGCCGGCAGAGCAGTCCGAGGCCTGGCTGGCCCAGCAGACGCTGCGCGCGCTGACGCCGCACACCATCACCCGGCCCGAGCGGCTGCGCGCCGAATTGCAGCGTGCGCGCGAGCAGGGCTACGCCACCGTCGACCAGGAGTTGGCGCTGGGCACACGCGTGCTGGCGGTGCCGCTGGCCAACTGGCGTGGCGAGACGGTGGCCGCGATGAACCTGACCGTGCATGCCTCGCGCATGTCGATCGACGACCTGGTGGCCAGCGGCCTGCCGTCGCTGCGCCAGGCACAGGCGCGGCTCAGGCAGTTGCTTTAAGTCAAATCTGCGCGATAACACCGTTGCCGTGACGGGCTTTGAGCAGGCATCCTCCAGCGCATCGAACCTTGGACCCCAGACGGAGACTCGACCATGAATGCCGCCTTGCTACGCCCCTCCCTGCTCGCCCTGTGCGCGGCCGCCGCCTTTTGCAGTGCGCAGGCGCAGGGCCAGCCGCCACTCAAGGTCGGCCTGATGCTGCCGTATACGGGCACCTTCGCTGCGCTGGGTGACTCGATCGAGCGCGGCTTCCGGCTCTACGTGCAGGAGCAGGGCGGCAAGCTCGGCGGGCGCGAGATCCAGTACTTCCGCGTCGACGACGAGAGCGAACCGTCCAAGGCCACCGACAACGTCAACAAGCTGATCAAGCGCGACAGCGTCGATGTGCTTGTCGGCACCGTGCACTCGGGCGTGGCGCTGGCGATGGCACGCGCGGCCAAGGAGAGCAACACGATGCTGGTCGTGCCCAACGCGGGGGCCGATGCGATCACCGGTGCAATGTGCGCGCCACAGATTTTCCGCACCTCGTTCACGAACTGGCAGCCGGGCTACGCCACCGGCGTGGTCGCCGCCGGCAAGGGCTACAAGCGGGCGATGACCATCACCTGGAACTATGCCGCCGGCCAGGAGACGGTGAAGGGTTTCACCGAGGCCTTCGAGAAGGGCGGCGGCAAGGTCGTCAAGGACCTGAACCTGCCCTTCCCCGGTGTCGAATTCCAGGCCTTGTTGACGGAGATCGCGGCGCAAAAGCCCGACGTCGTGTTCGCCTTCTTCGCTGGCGGTGGGGCGGTCAAGTTCGTCAAGGACTACGACGCGGCGGGCCTGCGCAAGTCGATCCCATTACTGGGCTCGGGCTTTCTGACCGACGGCACGCTCGAAGCACAAGGCGCGTCGGCCGCGGGTCTGCAAACCGCATTGCACTACGCCGACAACCTCGACACGCCGCGCAACAACGCGTTCCGCAAGAGCTTTGCCCTGACCTTCAAAGCCAACGCCGACGTCTACGCCGTGCAGGGCTACGACGCAGCTCAACTGCTCGGCGCGGGCCTGACTGCCGTCAAGGGTGATTTCGCCAAACGCGACGCGATGATCGCCGCCATGAGCAAGACCACCGTCGACAGCCCGCGCGGCAAGTTCACGCTGTCGGCCTCGCACAATCCGGTGCAGGACATCTACCTGCGCGAGGCGGTGGGCAAGAACAACGAGGTGAAGGGCATCGCCGTCAAGGCCCTGGCCGACCCCGGCCGCGGCTGCAAGATGTGAGCTTGGCCACCCCCGTTGCGGCTTGGCCGCTCCCCCTCTAGGGGGCAACGCGAGCGGACCGGCAGAGCCGGATCCGCTGCGTTTGCCGGGATCGGGCGGCGGACTGCTACGCTTGCTGCGTTGAACCGACCAGGAGCCTCGACCCATGATCCTCGAGATCGCCGATTTCCGCATCGCACCCGGCCAGCAGGCGGCCTTCGAAGAAGCCCTCGCGCGGGCCGCCAACACGGTCGCCTGCAAGGCCAAGGGCTTTCGCGGCTGGAAGGTCAATCACAGCATCGAAAGCCCCGAACGCTATGTGCTGATGATCTATTGGGACAGCGTTGATGACCACATGGTGGGCTTCCGCCAAGGCCCGCTGTTTCCGCAATGGCGCGCCATCATCGGGCCGTACTTCGCGCAGCCGCCGATGGTCGAGCACTTCACGCTGGTCGGCAAGTCGGGCTGAGAGCCCACGGGCGGCATTACATGCTGCGCCGGTACTGCCCGCCGACCTCGAACAGGGCGCCGGTGATCTGGCCCAGCGAACACACGCGCACGGCGTCCATCAGGACCTCGAACACGTTGTGGTTGTGAATCACCGCCTGCTGTAGGCGGTGCAGCATCGCCGGGGCCTCGCCGGCGTGGCGGGCGTGAAAGTCGGCCAACCGCCTCAGCTGCGACTGTTTCTCTTCCTCGGTCGAGCGCGCCAACTCGATCTGCTCGGGCACCGCATCGCCGTGCGGGCTGCGGAAGGTATTGACACCGACGATCGGGTACTCGCCGGTGTGCTTCTGCATCTCGTAGTGCATCGACTCTTCCTGGATCTTGCCGCGCTGGTAGCCGGTTTCCATCGCGCCGAGCACCCCGCCACGCTCGGCGATCTTCTCGAACTCGTCCAGCACCGCCTCCTCGACCAGCTCGGTCAGCTCCTCGATGATGAATGCGCCCTGGGTCGGGTTCTCGTTCTTGGCCAGACCCCACTCGCGGTTGATGATCAGCTGGATCGCCATCGCGCGGCGCACGGATTCCTCCGTCGGCGTGGTGATGGCCTCGTCGTAGGCGTTGGTGTGCAGGCTGTTGCAGTTGTCGTAGACCGCGATCAGTGCCTGCAGCGTGGTGCGGATGTCGTTGAACTGGATCTCCTGGGCGTGCAGTGAACGCCCGGATGTCTGCACGTGGTACTTCAGCTTCTGGCTGCGCTCGTTGGCGCCGTAGCGGTCGCGCATCGCGGTGGCCCAGATGCGCCGTGCGACCCGGCCCATCACGTTGTACTCGGGGTCCATGCCGTTGGAGAAGAAGAAACTCAGGTTCGGCGCGAAGTCGTCGATGTGCATGCCACGCGCCAGATAAGCCTCGACGAACGTGAAGCCGTTGGACAGTGTGAAGGCGAGCTGCGAGATCGGGTTCGCGCCGGCCTCGGCAATGTGATAGCCGCTGATGCTGACCGAGTAGAAATTGCGCACGTCGTGGTGGACGAAGAACTCTGCGATGTCGCCCATCACCTTGAGGCTGAACTCGGTCGAGAAGATGCAGGTGTTCTGGCCCTGATCCTCCTTCAGGATGTCGGCCTGCACCGTGCCGCGCACGTTGGCCAGGACCCATTCGCGAATCTTGGCCGCTTCGGTGTCGGTCGGCTCGCGGCCGTTGTCGGCCTTGAACTTGCCGAGGTTCTGCTCGATCGCGGTGTTCATGAACATCGCCAGGATCGTCGGCGCCGGGCCGTTGATCGTCATGCTGACCGAGGTCGCCGGGTGCGTCAGGTCGAAGCCTGAATACAGCACCCGCATGTCGTCCAGGGTGGCGATCGAAACACCCGAGTTGCCGACCTTGCCGTAGATGTCGGGCCGCGGATCGGGGTCGTGGCCGTACAAGGTGACCGAGTCGAACGCAGTCGACAGGCGCTTGGCCGGCAGGCCCTGGCTGACCATCTTGAAGCGCCGGTTGGTGCGAAACGCATCGCCCTCACCGGCAAACATGCGCGCCGGGTCTTCACCTTCGCGCTTGAAGGCAAAGGTGCCGGCGGTGTATGGAAAGCTGCCGGGCACGTTGTCGAGCAGCAGCCACTTCAGCAGTTCGCCATGGCACTCGTAGGCCGGCAAGGCCACCTTGCGGATCTTGCTGCCCGCCAGCGTGGTGTGGGTGAGCGCCGTGCGGATTTCCTTGTCGCGGATCTTGACCACGTACTCGTCGCCGGCATAGGCCTGCTGCATGTCGGGCCACATCGCCAGCAGCTTCTTCGCCGTCGGATCGAGTTGCGACTCGCGCTGCTCGGCCAGGTTGATGGCCGCCTCGGCGGCGCGCGGCTTGTCGGGTTTGCCGATCGTGAGCATGCGGGCCGCAGCGCGCAGTTGCTGGATCTCGCGCGCCAGCGCCGCCTGTTCGCGCGCCCGGCGCTTGTAGCCGCGCACGGTGGCGGCGATCTCGGCCAGGTAGCGCACGCGCGCACCGGGCACGATCGGCACCTGGTGCGTGCTGTGACGCGTCGTGACCACCGGCAGCCGACCCGGCGACAAGGTCAGGCCCGCTGCGGCCAGGCGCGGCTTCAGGGCCTGGTACAAGGCCGTCACGCCGTCGTCGTTGAAGCGGCTGGCCATGGTGCCGAACACGGGCATCTGCTCCGGCGCCTGCTTGAACGCTTCGCGATTGCGCTGCACCTGCTTGGCGACATCGCGCAGCGCATCGGCCGCGCCCTTGCGGTCGAACTTGTTGATGGCCACGAACTCGGCGAAGTCGAGCATGTCGATCTTCTCGAGCTGGCTGGCAGCGCCGAACTCGGGCGTCATCACGTACATCGGAATGTCGACCAGTGGCACGATGGCGGCGTCGCCCTGGCCGATGCCCGAGGTCTCGACCACGATCAGGTCGAAGCCGGCGACCCTGCACGCGGCGAGCACGTCGGGCAGCGCCTGGCTGATCTCGGAGCCGAAGTCGCGCGTGGCCAGGCTGCGCATGTAGATGCGTGGACCACTGTTCCAAGGCCCGATCGCATTCATGCGGATGCGGTCGCCGAGCAAGGCACCGCCGCTCTTGCGGCGCGACGGGTCGATCGAGATCACTGCGATACGCAGTGCGTCGCCCTGGTCCAGGCGCAGGCGCCGGATCAACTCGTCGCACAGACTGGACTTGCCGGCACCACCGGTGCCGGTGATGCCGAGTACCGGCACCCTGGCCGCCGCGGCCCGGGCGTGCATCGCCTCGACCAGCTTGGCGTCGGCGCGGCCGTTTTCCAGCGCACTGATCAACTGCGCCAGGGCGCGCCAGGCGCCATCGCCGTGGCCAACGAGTGCCTCCAGTGTGGCCGGCGCGAACACCGACAGGTCGGCGTCCGCACGCATCAGCATCTCGCCGATCATGCCCTGCAGGCCCATGCGCTGGCCGTCCTCGGGGCTGTAGATGCGCACGCCGCACTCGGCCAGGGAGCGGATCTCGTCGGCGATGATCACCCCGCCGCCACCGCCGAAGACCTGGATCCGTTCGCCGCCGCGCGCCTTGAGCAGATCGACCATGTACCTGAAATACTCGACGTGCCCGCCCTGGTACGAGCTGACCGCGATGGCCTGCACATCTTCCTGCAGTGCAGCGGTCACGACCTCGTCGACCGAGCGGTTGTGGCCGAGGTGGATGACCTCGGCGCCCATGCCTTGCAGAATGCGCCGCATGATGTTGATGGCCGCGTCGTGGCCGTCGAACAGGCTGGCAGCGGTCACGAAGCGCAGCTTGTGCTTGGGCCGGAAGGCGGCCAGCGCTTTGGCTTCGGCGGAAAGGTCGGTCATGGCGGCGCCCGGACAGGTGGATTGACGTTGACGTAAACGTCAAGTGGCGATGATGCCATCATTGCCAGGCTGCTGCGTACACCATGCGCCGGCTTCGTGTCCTGAGCAATGAGCGCACAGCATGCACATGGATTTCTGCACAATCACGGCAACATGACCCTGCCCCAGCCCCCCGGCGCTCGGCCCCAACGCACCGCCTCCGGCCACGCCGAGTTGGCCAAGCGAACGCGCCGACTGTCGCAGCGTCACCGCACCGTGCTCTTGCTGGTCGACGGTCAGCGCAATGTGGACGACATCCGCAAGCTGGCCGCACAAGCCGGCGCCGATGTGCAGTGCCTCGAACACTTGCTGACGCTGGGCCTGGTGACATGGCCCAGCAATGCGCAGGCGGACGCCACCGTCACGGTGGCCGCGGGCGGCGAGTCGTCGCTGTTGCCATCGTCGCAATCGCTGCAGGGCGAGTCGACCTGGACCGAACTCGAGGACAGCCCCGCGGACGCGGTGGACCGCCCCCTCGCCGAGGCCCGCGAGTTGCTGATGCGCGCCGTGCGCCAGGCGGCACCGGTCGCCGGCACATTGACACTGATGAAGTTGAAGCGCGCAAGCAGCCGCGAAGCGCTCGAGGCCCTGCTCGACGAAGTCGAACAGCGCCTGCGCAAGCCGCGCCGCCAGATCACCGCTGCACAAACGATGCGCCACGTACGTCACCTGCTGAGCCTGCCGATGTCGCGGCTTCCACCATGATCACGTTGCCGGCCCACCCCGCGTCGCCTTTGTGTCGCCGCACTGCGCAGTGCCCGCCGCGGCCGAGCCCTGGGCGACGCACACCAGCTGCGGTGCGACAGTGACGTTCCTGGCCATCGACGTCGGCAACTCGCGCCTGAAGTGGGCGCTGTACGCGGCGCCGTTGCCGAGCGCGGCCGTGCTGGCCAGCGGCGCCGTGTTCCTCGAAACGATCGACACGCTGGCCGATGGCGGCTGGCACGACCTGCCCGTGCCGGGCAGCATGCTCGGCTGCAACGTGGCCGGCGATGCGGTACGGCGCCGCGTCGAAGAGCAACTCGAGCTGTGGGACCTTCCGCCGCGCTGGCTGGCGCCATCGGAACACGCCGGTGGCGTGACCAACGGCTACCAGCACCCGACACGCCTGGGTGCCGATCGCTGGGCGGCACTGATCGGCGCGCGCTGGCACGCGCAGCAGCGCGCGCGCCAGCAGCGCTCGCCGGACCGTCCGGCGCTGGTGGTGATGGTCGGCACCGCCGTCACGGTCGATTCGCTCGACGCCGAGGGAAACTTCCTCGGCGGATTGATCTTGCCCGGCTTCGGCCTGATGCTGCGTGCGCTCGAGCAGGGAACCGCCGGCCTGCGCGTGCCGACCGGCGAGGTGGTCGACTTTCCGACCAACACCAGCGACGCCCTGATGAGCGGCGGCGCCCACGCCCTGGCTGGCGCCATCGAACGCATTCACCGCAGGCTGGTGCTGCGCTGTGGCGCCGAGCCGCTGCTGTTGATGACCGGCGGCGCGGCGGTCAAGCTGGCGCCGATCACCGACCTGCCGTTCGAGACCGTCGACTCGCTGATCTTCGACGGCCTGCTGACGCTGCAATCACACCGGCTGGCGCTCTGAACCGGCAGGCCGGCACGCGTCGCGAATGACGCCCGCTGTCGCCGCCGGCTGGCCCTAGTTGGTGCGCACGCGCACGCTGGCGTGTTCGTTGATGCCCATGGCACCAAAGAACAGGGCCACCAGACGGTGCGAGTCGGCGAAGGTCACCGTGCGGCTCTCGCTGCGCTTGGCCAGGACCCAGTTGAGCAGATCTCCGGCGGCGATGAAGTCGACGCGGATCAGCTTGGCGCACGACACCGTCACCAACGGTGCAACCGCCAGCTGGCTGTCGAGTTGCCTGAGGGTGGCGCTGATGTCACCAACCAATTGGCCCGACAACTCGACCGAGACCATCGTCACGGTGCCGCTGTGCTCATCGGCCGGCGACTCGACGAAGCTGGTCGCGACATCGCCCACCTGCGACAGCGGTGGTGATTGCGTCGACAGCCCTGCGCCGCCGATGCGGACCTGGCATTTCGTGCGCTCCCACGACGGCGGCGAGACTTCGTAGGTGACGCAGTAGTCGATCGCGGCCTCATCGAACTGGTCGGGCCGATTGGCCAGCCGCAACGCGTCCAGGCGCAGCACCCAGTAGGCCGGGTCGGCGTCGCGCACGCCGGTGGGTGCAGCCTCCTGCAATGCGCCGAGGAAGCGCTCGCCCGACAGCCAGCGCATGTCCAGCGTCTCGCCGGCCCAGTGACGGAACAGATCGGACAGGTGTGTCGCGGCCTCGGCATCGACCGTCTTCAGGGCACTCCAGTCGAAGACCCAGGGCAGAGGCAACTGCAGGGACAGCGAACGCAGCCGGGCCACCGCATCGATGTCCAGATGTTCGGGACAGATCCAGCCGATTTCACCGGCGACTCGCTGGGCGCGCGGCTTTTCCTGCTGTGCCGACTCGGCCACCATCTTGGGCAACGAATACCACTGCGGTGCGGACCAGCCGAACTGCTGCGCGTACTCGAGCGCCAGGCCCTCGAACTTGTGCTGCTGGCCGGTGGCACGGTGCAGGTCGAACAGCACCAGCCAGGTTTCAGCGTGCTGGGCGCGCGCACCGCCGATGCGGGTCAGCGCCGTCAAGGCCTGCTCGCATTGATCGAAGTCGGCATTGGCGAAGGCGATCACCGCCTCGTCGAGTTCCGGGTCGTGCACGACCTCGCTGACCTCGACCGAGAATGGGGTCGCGAAGTCACTGCTGGCGCCACCTTGCAGACCGCCGAGCGACACGGCCGCGGCCGCATTGCGCGCCGGCGGCGACAGGGGCACTCCGGCGGCGCGGGGCGACGGCGCGGGTTCTGTGTCAGGTGCCTGCATGGGCATGACGGCAGCCCGGGTGGTGGTCTGGCGCAGGATCGGCGGCGGCGTCTTGCCTTCATATGTCCCGCCCGCCTTGCGCGGCGCAGAACCGGCAAAGTTGTCGCCGACCATCTGCTGCTCGATCTCGTCGATCTTGGCCTTCACACCGCTGTCAGCGCGCCGCGGCGACATGTCGCTGGCCCTCGATTCGGAATCGTCCAGCTTGGACGAGCCGCCGAGGGCGGCCAGTTGCTCGGGTGACAGACCCTCGCGGCGCACTTTGCGCAGCATGTCGAACTCGCGCTTGCGCACGAAGTCGTTGCGCTTCTTGCGCTCGATCATGGCCTTGAGTTCGGACTTCTCGAGGTCGAGTTCGCGGCCCTCGTCCTGGCGCGAATTGAGATCGGCCCAGTCGGTGGCCGGGTTGGCCACGAAACGCACGACCTTGCGAAAGAAGCTGTCGCCGTCCTTCGGTGGGGTCTGGGGGTCGGTCATGGCGTGCGAATGGTGGCTGCCATCCTAATCACCGAACATCTTCTGCTTCATTTCGCGGCGCTGCTGGGCCTCCAGCGACAGCGTCGCAGTGGGTCGCGCCAGGAGCCGGCCGAGACCGATCGGCTCGCCAGTTTCGTCGCAATAGCCATAGTCGCCGGACTCGATGCGCACCAAGGATTGCGAAATCTTCTTCAGCAGCTTGCGCTCGCGGTCGCGCGTTCGCAACTCGAGGGCATGCTCCTCCTCGATCGTTGCACGGTCGGCCGGGTCGGGCACGATCGAGGTGTCTTCTCGCAGGTGCTCGGTGGTCTCGCCGGCGTTGGACAGCAGATCGTCCTTCAGCGCGGCCAGGCGGGCGCGGAAGAAATCGAGCTGCTTCTCGTTCATGTACTCGGCGTCGGGCATGGCCAGCAATTCCGACTCGCTGAGATCGCGGCCGCTCTTGTGCTTCCACGCACCGGCCAGCTTCGGGTCGGCCTTGGCCACCGGCTTGTGCACCTCGAGCGAGTGATCGGTCACGGTGCGAGCGGTGGGTTTGGGCGGCGCGAATCGATCGGCGAAACGACTCGCCGAGGCTGCCGAAGCGGCCGCGGCGCTGGCTGCAGCGGCCGCAGCCAAGGCGGCGGCGGCGGCGGCGGCCTTGCCAGCGGCGGCAGCCGAGCGGGCCGGGCTGAGCGGTTTGACGATGGCGGTAACGGCAGGCTTGACGGAAGCAGGGGGCATCGAACGGGTGGTGGGTTGGGCAGCGGCCGCTTTGGCCGCTGACTTGGCAGTAGAGGGAGCCACTGGCTTGGCAAGCACCTTGGCTGGCGCCTTGGGTGCCGGCTTGCCGGTCGGTTTGGCGGCACTTCGACCCGCAGCCTTGGCGACGGGTCGCGTTGATGGTTTGGCGGACGTCTTGGTTACCGGCGCAGTGCCGCGCTTCGGGACGGTCTTGGCTGGCTTGGTACCCGCCTTCGCGACCGGTTTGCCCGGTTTGACCGGTTTGGCAGGCTTCTTGGCCGGCTTCTTCACGGCGGTGGCAGGCTTCTTCACCGCCTTGTGCGGCGGTCGCGTGCTCTTGGCCGTGGACTTGCTCATTCTCTCTCCTCGTACAGCTTTATACCTTCTCGGCCGGCCAATCGGCCCGCCAGAAGGCCGGAATTTGAAGCGCGCGGATTGTAGCCACGTTGTCGGACGTTTCGCCCGCATACGCAAATCGACGCAGCGTGCCCTGTCACTCCCGCACGGCCACGGTTGCGCGCGAAGCCCTCAAGTCAGGCATTGCTCCAGGCCCTGCAACAGGATGTCCTTGGGTAGATCGATGCCGATGAAGACCATCTTGCTCTGCTTCTTCTCGCCTGGCATCCACTTGGGTCCGAGGTCGCTGCCCATCAATTGGTGCACGCCCTGGAAGATCACCTTCTTGTCGCTGCCCTTCATGTACAGCACACCCTTGTAGCGCAACATCTTCGGGCCGTAGACCTGCACGATGGCGCCCAGAAAGTCCTCCAACTTGGCCGGGTTGAAAGCCTTGTCGGCGCGGAACACGAACGACTTCACGTCGTCATCGTGGGCGTGGTGATGTGGGTGTTCGCAGTGCTCGCCTGCAGCGTGGTCGTGGTGATCGTGGTCGTGATCGTGATGGGCGTGATCGTCGGCGTCGAGGAATTCGGGGTCGATCTCGAGCTTGGCATTCAGGTTGAAGCCGCGCAGGTCGAACACCTCGGCAATCGGCACTTCGCCGAAGTGCACCTTGCGCTGGGGTGCGCGCGGGTTCATGTGCTTCAGGCGGTGGGTTAGCGCATCGACCGTCGCCGCGTCGACCAACTCGCTCTTGCTGATGAAGATCTGGTCGGCAAAGCCGACTTGGCGGCGCGCCTCCTGGCGCGCGTCGAGCTGACCGTCGGCATGCTTGGCGTCGACCAGGGTCAGGATCGAGTCGAGCAGGTAGCTCTCGGCGATCTCGTCGTCCATGAAGAACGTCTGCGCCACCGGCCCGGGATCGGCAAGGCCGGTCGTCTCAATCACCACGCGCTCGAAGTCGAGTTCGCCTTTGCGCCGTTTCTCGGCCAGTGTGGCCAGCGTCGAGCGCAGGTCTTCGCGGATGGTGCAACAGACACAGCCGTTGGACAGCTGGATTATTTGTTCAGTGGTGTCGGCCACGAGGATTTCGTTGTCGATGTTCTCTTCGCCGAACTCGTTCTCGATCACGGCGATCTTGCGGCCGTGGCTTTCGCCGAGGACGCGCTTGAGCAAGGTGGTCTTGCCGGCGCCGAGGAAGCCGGTGAGGATGGTCGCGGGGATGAGGCCTTGTGACATGGTCCGGGTCCGTGTGTACAAACAGCCGCCTAGATGGGGCCGGAAAGCGCCGCGGCAAGCTCGCAGGCAGCAATGGATCTGTTCGGGTATTCTCCCCCCAACGACCTCCCCGTCCATCATCGACACCCGCGCTGTGTCCGACCCGCACCCTGAACGACCGCCGCGCGGCCATCGGCCGCAAGACGACAAGCGCACCCTGTTCGATCGATTGGTCGAGTTCGTCGCGCCCGGGCCGGACTCGAAGTACGACCTGCTCGAGACCCTGGCCGACGCCGAGAAGCGCGAGCTGATCGAGCCCGAAAGCCGGCTGATGCTCGAAGGCGTGATCCGCATGGCCGACATGCGCGCCGGTGACGTGATGGTCGCCGCGCCGCGCATGGACCAGCTCGACATCGACGCACCGTACGATGAATTGCTGGCCGTGGTGATCGAGACCGGGCATTCGCGCTTCCCGGTCTTCGAGAGTCAGCGCGACAACGTCATTGGCATCCTGATGGCCAAGGACTTGCTCAAGCTGCAGCGTTCGCCGGACCTGAATCTGCGCACCCTGCTGCGGCCGGCAGTGTTCGTGCCGGAGAGCAAACGTCTGAACGAATTGCTGCGCGACTTTCGCAGTAACCGCAACCACCTGGCGATGGTCATCGACGAGTTCGGCAACACCGCCGGGCTGATCACGATCGAGGACGTGCTCGAGGAAATCGTCGGCGAGATCGAAGACGAGTTCGACGAACAGGATGGCGAGAGCAGCGTCTACACCCTGGCCGACGGCAGCCACCGCGTGGCGGGCGACGCGGCCATCGCGTCCGTCAACACGGCCTTCGGCACCACCTTGTCGGCGACCGAATTCGACACCATCGGTGGCCTGATCGCCCACCGCCTTGGCCGCGTGCCGCGCCGCGGCGAAGCCGTCGACGTCGGCAGCCTGAGATTCGCAGTGATGCTTACGCGCGGCGGCGCGGTGCGCTGGTTCCGGGTGTCGCGGCTGGCACCCGGCGACGTCGCCGCCGACTCCGATTGAACGCCGGTCTCGCGCGGCCATGGCCGCTGGCGGCAGACGCCGTTGCCGCTGCTGCGCTCGGTGCCGTGTTCAGCCTGGCTTGCGTGCTGACCCAGGCCTGGTGGCTGCAACTGCTGTGCGCAGGCCTGCTGGCCTGGCGGGCTGCCGGCGTGCGACCCGCCCGCGCCGCGATGTTGGGCCTGGCCTTTGGCAGCGGCTGGCTGGGCGCGAGCACCTGGTGGCTGTTCATTTCGATGCACCGCTACGGTGGCCTGCCCGCGCCGCTGGCTGGCCTGGCTGTCGCCGCATTGGCGCTGGCCCTCTCGGTTTACCTTGCGATCGCACTGGCGCTGTTCGCCCGCCTGCGGTGCGGCAAGGCCTGGCTCGACGCTTGGCTGTTTGCCGCGCTCTGGTTGGGAGCCGAGCTGGCACGCGGTTCGCTGCTGACCGGCTTTCCGTGGGCGGCGACCGGCTACGGCCAGATCGATGGCCCCCTCGCTGCACTGGCGCCGTGGGTCGGCGTGTACGGCATCGGCTTTGTCACTGCCGCCGTCGCCGCACTGCCGGCACTGGCGCTGCGCGCGGGCGCACGGCGCGCGGTGCTGCCGACATTTATCGCCGTCGCGCTGCTGGCCGCAGCGACGCTCGCCGCGCGCGATTTCACCGTCGGCACGGCGCCGCTCGGGGTGACGCTGGTGCAGACCAACGTAGCCCAGGACGAGAAGTTCGCCCCCGAACGGTTGCCGCAGGCCCTGTCGTGGCTCGAGCGCGCGCTCGGCGATGCCCACGGGCCGCTGGTGCTTGCACCCGAGACGGCCATCCCCTTGCTGCCAGACCAGCTCGGCCCCGAGGCCTGGGGCCGCTTCAGCGGCCTGTTTCGCGGCGATCGAGCGGCATTGATCGGGATCCCACTCGGCAGTTTCGAGGCCGGCTACACCAACTCGGTGGCCGGGCTGTCGGCGCAGTCCGCGTCCTTGCCCGGTGGCTTCTACCGCTACGACAAGCAACACCTGGTGCCGTTCGGTGAGTTCATCCCGACCGGATTTCGCTGGTTCGTCGACATGATGCGGATCCCGCTCGGCGACTTTGCGCGGGGACCCAAGGTGCCGGTGTCGTTCGCCTATGCCGGCCAGCGCATCGCGCCCAACGTCTGCTACGAAGACCTGTTCGGCGAAGAGCTGGCGCTGCGCTTTGCCGACGAGGCACTGGCGCCAACGTTGTTGGCCAACGTCAGCAACATCGGCTGGTTCGGCGACACCATCGCGATTGCGCAGCACCTGCACATCTCGCGCATGCGCACGCTCGAGCTGCAGCGCCCGATGCTGCGCGCAACCAACACCGGCGCCACCGCCGTGATCGACCATCGCGGCCGCGTCAGGGCTTCGCTCGCGCCCTTCGTTGGCGGGACGCTCGACGCGGTGGTCGAAGGCCGGCGCGGACTCACGCCTTACTCGCGCTGGGCCGGCTACCTCGGATTGGCACCCGCATGGTTGTTTGCGGCGCTGCCGGTGATGCTGGCCATCGCGGCACGCTTGCGTCGCCGCGGCGGGGGTGGGAGACCGAATGTGCTTGCAAATGAGAATCGATCGCATTATCATTGAGACAACTGCCGCAAACCACGATCGCGCCCCAATGTCGACCCGCACGCCCACGCCCCGCTCCGCAAATCACCGACGCCTGCTGGCGAGCGGTGCACTCTTGACGGCCATCTGTGCGAACACCGCGGCGGCGGCGCCCGAGCCCGAGATATTGCTCGTCATCCGCGAACACCGCTTCGATCCAGCCGAGTTGAAGGTGCCGGCCAATCAGCGCATCAAGTTGGTCGTGCACAACCAGGACAGCAGCGCCGAGGAATTCGAGAGCCGCCCGCTGAGCCGCGAAAAGGTGGTGCCCGCGCAAAGCAAGGTCACGATCTTCGTCGGCCCGCTCAAGCCCGGCCGCTACGCTTTCGTCGGCGAGTACCACGAAGCCACCGCCAAAGGCGTGCTGGTGGCCGAATAGCGCCCAATCCCACAACCGCCCAGAGCGTGCCAGCATCATGCTTGCGATTGCCCTGATCGTCTTCCGCGAGACCCTGGAGGCGGCGCTGTTCGTCGGCATCATTGCCGCGGCCACCCAGGGCCTTGCCAGGCGCTGGCACTGGCTCGGCGGCGGCGTGTTGGCCGGGGCGCTCGGCGCACTGGGTCTGGCGCTGGCGGCCGAATGGATCGCGGCGCTGGCCGATGGCGTGGGCCAGGACTTGGTCAATGCCACGATCCTTGGGTTGGCACTGGCGATGTTGGTATGGCACTCCATCTGGGGCCAGCACCATGGCCGCGAAGCGGCATCGCACGCACGCCGGGTTGGTAGTGCGGTACATGCGGGGTCGCGAACGCCGGCCGTACTGGCGTTGGCCTGCGCCCTGGCGGTGTTGCGCGAAGGCGCTGAAGCCGTGCTTTTCGTGATCGGCGTGGGCGGCGCCGGAAGCCATGCGCCGTCGTCGCCCTTGCTCGGCCTGGTCGTGGGCCTGGTCGCCGGTGCCTGCGTGGGTGTCTTGATCTACCTCGGTTTGTCACGCATCCCGGCCCATCGCGTCTTCGCCGTCACCAATGCCTTGATCGTGCTGCTGGCCGCGTCGATCGCCAGCCAGTTGGCGCGCGCACTGACGCAGGCCGGCGTGGTGCAATCGTGGACCACGCCGCTGTGGGACAGTGCGGGCTGGATTGCCCCGGATTCGCCGCTCGGCGCTGTGTTGCACGCGCTGGCCGGCTACGACGCGCAACCCTCGGGCCTGCAGTTGCTGTTCTACGGCGGCACCCTGTTGCTGATCGGACTGGCCTCGCGACGAACGCAGCCGTCCTTGCGCCGCACCGCGGCCGCCTAGCAAGCGCAGGCGGCTGCCGCGGCGTGGCAGGGGCCGTCGAGTCCGGGCGGTTCGACTCACGGCGCCGTTGCCCGGCCGCTGCGCAGCGGCACGCAGAGCCCGGCCCCTAGAATCGACCGCCGTTGCCAACCGTAGTCGCGCCACCGCGCGATCCGTGCATGCTGAGCTTCCAGCAAATCATCTTGAAACTGCAGGACTACTGGGCCGCCCAGGGTTGCGCCCTGCTGCAGCCCTACGACATGGAGGTCGGTGCCGGCACCAGCCACACGGCGACGTTTCTGCGCGCGCTGGGTCCCGAACCGTGGAAGGCGGCCTATGTGCAACCCAGCCGCCGGCCCAAGGACGGTCGCTACGGCGACAACCCGAACCGGCTGCAGCACTACTACCAGTACCAGGTGGTGTTGAAGCCCGCGCCCGCGAACATCCTCGACCTCTACCTCGGTTCGCTCCAAGCGCTGGGCCTGGATCCGAAGCAAAACGACGTGCGCTTCGTCGAAGACGATTGGGAGAACCCGACCTTGGGCTGCTGGGGCCTGGGCTGGGAGGTCTGGTTGAACGGCATGGAGGTGACGCAGTTCACCTACTTCCAACAGGTCGGCGGCATCGACTGCAGGCCGATCACCGGCGAGATCACCTACGGGCTGGAACGCCTGGCGATGTACATCCAGGGCCGCGAAAGCCTGTTCGACCTGGAATGGACGGCGGGCCTCACCTACCGCGACGTCTATCACCAGAACGAAGTCGAGCAAAGCGCCTACAACTTCGAGCACAGCGACGTCGAGTTCCTGCTCGGCGCTTTCAGCGCGCACGAGAAGCAGAGCCAACACCTGATGCGCGAACAGCTTGCGCTGCCGGCTTACGAGCAATTGCTCAAAGCCGGCCACACTTTCAATCTGCTCGACGCGCGCGGCGCGATCAGCGTCACCGAGCGTGCCGCCTACATCGGCCGCATCCGCAACCTGGCGCGCGCGGTGGCACAGAGCTATCTCGACAGCCGGGCGCGGCTCGGCTTCCCGTTGGCCCCCAGACCATGGGCCGAGGAGTCGCTGGCCGCGCTGGCGAAGAAGGCGGCCTGAGCATGTCGTCCACCAAGAGCCTGCTGGTCGAGCTGTTCGCCGAAGAGTTGCCGCCCAAAGCACTGAAGAAGCTCGGCGAATCGTTCGCCCAGTCACTGGCGGCGAATCTGAAGGCGCTGGGCCTGACCGGCGAGCATTCAGCTGTCACACCCTATGCCACGCCGCGTCGACTGGCGGCGCACATCAGCGCGGTCAAGGCCGTCGCAGCGGATGCCGAAGTCACCGAGAAGTTGATGCCCTCGAGCATTGCCCTCAGGGACGGGAAACCGACCGAGGCATTGGTCAAGCGCCTGGGCAAGGTCGGGCGGCAACACTTGGCAGACACGTGGCCGCAAGCCGCGGATGGGCCCGACCGCTTGTTTGTGCGGGGCGAAGGCAAGGCCGAGTCTGTCTTTCTCAGAACGCTGGCCAAGGGCGTTTCCCTCCAGTCCGGTTTGCAGCGCGCGCTCGACGACACGCTGGCAGCCCTGCCGATCCCCAAGGTCATGAGCTACCAGCTCGCAGACGGCTGGACCAGCGTCAACTTCGTGCGGCCCGTGCATGGGTTGGTCGCGCTGTACGGCGCCGAAGTGCTGCCGGTCAGCGTGCTCGGGCTGACGGCCGGCCGTACCACCTACGGCCACCGTTTCGAGGCCCTGATGGAACCGCTGACGCTGCAGGACGCCGACCATTACGCGCAGCAACTCGAACGCCAGGGCGCAGTGACCGCCGCGTTTGGCCACCGCCATGCCGAAATCCTGCGCCAGCTGCAACATGCCGCCGCAAGTGAAGGATTGACACCGATCGACGACCCGGCGCTGCTCGACGAAGTGACTGCCCTGGTCGAGTGGCCCAATGTGCTGCTGTGCCACTTCGATCGCGAGTTCCTGGCCGTGCCGCCCGAGTGCCTGATCCTGACGATGAAGGCCAACCAGAAGTACTTTCCGTTGCTCGATGCCGACGGCCGGCTGACCGAGAAGTTTCTCGTCGTCAGCAACATCCGACCCGCTGACCCGCGGGCAGTGATCGAAGGCAACGAGCGTGTCGTGCGGCCGCGCCTGGCGGACGCGAAATTCTTCTTCGACCAGGACCGCAGGAAGACGCTGCAATCCCGCCTGCCGCTGCTCGACAAGGTGGTTTACCACGGCAAGCTCGGCTCGCAGCGCGAGCGGACCGAGCGGGTGCGGGCGATAGCAAGCGTGATCGGCGAGCAGCTCGGTGGCCCCGAGCTGGCCGCGCTGGCCGACCGCGCCGCGCAACTTGCAAAGACCGACCTGGTCACGGAAATGGTCGGTGAGTTTCCGGAACTGCAGGGCGTGATGGGCGGCTATTACGCGCGTCATGACGGCGAGGCAGAGGCGGTCGCCCTGGCGATCGAAGACCATTACAAGCCGCGCTTTGCGGGCGACTCGTTGCCACGCAATGAAGTCGGCGTCGTCGTCGCGCTGGCCGACAAGATCGAAACGCTGATCGGCTTGTTCGGCGTCGGCGAGAAGCCGACCGGCGACAAGGATCCGTTCGCGTTGCGGCGCCACGCCTTGGGCGTGATCCGCATGCTGATCGAACGCGAACTCGCGCTCGACCTCGACGCGCTGCTGACGCTGGCGCTGCCGCCATTCGCTGGCCGCGCCGGGGATCCGCGCGCGGCGCTGGCCGACTTCTTCTACGAACGCCTGGCCGGCAGCCTGCGCGAGCAGGGCTACAGCGCGCACGAGGTCGATGCCGTGCTGTCGCTGCGTCCGCGGCGCCTGGCCGAGGTACCCAGGCGGCTGGCTGCGGTGCGCGCCTTCGCGGCGCTGCCCGAGGCCACCGCGCTGGCCGCAGCCAACAAGCGCATTGCCAACATCCTGAAGAAGAGCGACGCGGCGCCGGCCGCGGCAATCGACGAGGGGCGCCTGGTCGAGACGGCCGAGGTGGCATTGCACGCCGCACTCGACAACGTGCGTCCGCGCGCCGATGCACTGTTTGGCCGCGGTGACTACACCGCCAGCCTGCGCGAACTCGCTGCGTTGCGCCAGCCAGTCGACGCCTTCTTCGACGGCGTAATGGTCAATGCCGACGACGCCGCGCTGCGCACCAACCGGCTGGCGCTGCTGGCCGCGCTGCACGCGGCCATGAATCGCATCGCCGATCTTTCCAAGCTGGCCTCATAGGAGCTGCCATGCACCCGCACCACCCCAAGCTCGTGATCCTCGGCCGCGATGGGGTCCTCAACCTGTACCGCGACGACCACGTCAAGGAGGCCGACGAGTGGCAGCCGGTGCCCGGCGCGCTGGAAGCCGTGGCCAGGCTGAACCAGGCCGGATGGCACTCTGTCGTCGCGACCAACCAGTCGGGGATCGGCCGCGGTCTCTTGGAGATGTCCGCACTCAATGCGGTGCACCAGCGCATGATGCATTTGCTGGCCGAGATGGGTGGCCGCATCGATGCCGTGTTCTTTTGCCCGCATGCACCCGAGGAGCAGTGCGACTGCCGCAAGCCGCTGCCGGGGCTGATGCGCCAGATCGCGGAGCGTTACGGCATCGAGGGGGCCTTGTTGCACGTGCCGATGGTCTGCGACACCGCACGCGACCTGCAGGCCGCGCAGGCCGCCGGCTGCGAACCGCATCTGGTGCTGACCGGTCGCGCAGCGGCACTGACGCCGGAGCAACTCGCGGCTACGGTCGCCGGCATCGAGCACGTACATGTCCACGACGACCTTGCCGCCTTCGCCGAATTCCTGCTCCACCGCGAGCACATGAAGCTCGGGATCGTGGGTGAAGACTCGCGACCGACCCCCCTCTCGCATTGACGCCGCTCGATGCTGGCCCGGCTGCGCTCGCTGCTGTTCGTGGCCTGGATGGGCCTGACCGTGGTGCCGTACGCGCTGGCCGTGCTGCTCTCGTCGATCTTCGTTCGCGGCGACACGCTGTACTGGATTTGTGTGGCCTGGGTGCGCGTGGTCATCGCGGGCGCACGCACCATCTGCGGTGTGCAGTGGCGGGTGCAGGGCATGGACCGTCTGCCCTCGGCCGATCGATTGGCGCCGCTGATCCTGGCGCCCAAGCATCAGTCGACCTGGGAAACCTTCGCCCTGCCAACCCTGATGTCGCACCCGCTGGCCTATGTCTTCAAGCGCGAGTTGCTGCAGATCCCTTTCTTCGGCTGGGCCATCGGCCGGGTTGACATGATCCACATCGACCGCAGCAGGCGCAGCGAGGCCTGGACCAAGGTCGCGGAGCAGGGCCGGGCTCTGCTTGCCCGCGGGCATTGGGTGATCATGTTTCCCGAGGGCACGCGCACGCCGCGCGGCGCGCAAGGCACGTACAAGAGCGGCGCCACGCGGCTCGCCACGGCCACCGGCACGCCCGTGGTTCCGATTGCCGTCACATCGGCGCGCTGCTGGCCACGCAAGAGTTTCCTGCTGCGGCCCGGCGTGATCGACATCTCGATCGGCACGCCGATCCCGTCGGCGGGCCGTGAGCCCGAGGAGATGATGCGTGAGGTCGAAACCTGGATCGAGGCCGAAATGCGGCGCCTCGATCCCGATGCATATGCCAGCGCATGCTGAAATCACGACCCATGCCGCGCGCGCCCACACCTGACCCGTCGCAGCTCGATCTGTTCGCCCCGCCGCCGGCAGCACCTGTGCCGCAGTTGCCCGCGCCGCAGACACTGCCAGCCTCGCCCACACCGTCGGCGGCGCAGCCGGTGCCAGCGCCGATCGCGGAATTGCCGACGCCGGCCATGTTTCGCCATCCGCGCGCCAATCGCGAGGCCCGCCTCGACGGTCACCTGGTGGCCTACGAGTTGCGTCGGGCCAAGCGCAAGACCATCGGCTTCATCGTCGGCGGCGACGGTCTGGTCGTCAGCGCGCCGCGCTGGGTCGGTGTCGGCGAGATCCAGGATGCGGTGCAGGAGAAGGGCCGCTGGATCCTCGCCAAGCTGCAGGAGCAGGTCGAGCGTGCGCGCCGGCTGACGAGCGCAAAGGTCGACTGGCGCGACGGGACGACGATCCCGTTCCTCGGCGAGACGGTGATCGTGGTCCTCGACGCGCGCAGCACCGGCGCGGTGCTTCACACCGCCATCGACACCCTGCCCGGCGTGCCCCGCCTGACCTTGCATGTCGGCCTGCCGCAGAGCGCCGACCCCGGGCAGATCCGCGACGCGGTGCAAAGCTGGTTGCAGCGCCAGGCCACGCGCATCTTCGAGGAGCGCTGTCGCCACTTTGCCGCCCAGCTCGGCGTGCGCATGACGCGGCTCTCGCTCAGCTCGGCCACGACGCGCTGGGGCAGCGCGGGCGCCGACGGCGCGATCCGCCTGCATTGGCGGCTGGTGCATTTTGCAATGCCGACCATCGACTACGTGGTGGCGCACGAACTCGCCCATCTGCGCGAGATGAACCACAGCGCGGCGTTCTGGAACGTGGTGCGCTCGGTTGTGCCCGACTACGAGCGCGCCCGCGGCATGCTGTCTGACGACATGCTGCCGGCGTTCGACTGAGTACAAGTTCACAACCGGCCCATGACGCACCGATCACTCCCCTCGATGAGGGGTCGCCAAGGCCCGGCCCGGCCCCGACACTGAACCCGGCGCTGTCATGCGCAAGGTACAGGAGGGGTAAGGCAGGAGGTTGGGCCAAGGCCCGCGGGGATCGGCCCCGCGGGCCTTGTTTCTCTTTCAGGCGCGGCCGAAGCGCCACACGCCGTCGGCCCCGGCGCGGCGCACGAGTTTGCCCGCATGCCACAGCGCATGCAGATGGGCGATCGACTCGCCCATCGCGAACGTCGTCTGGTGCAGGTCGAGCTTGCGCTTGAACAGCACCGGCAGCAGGTCGGCGGCGTGACGCGGCTGCGCCGCGCAGGCCGCCATCACCTCGGCCAGGCGCGCGTCGTGGTGCTGGTGCAGCTGGCGTGTGCGCTCGTGCAGGCCGCGGAAAGGCTTGCCGTGCGAGGGCAGCACCAGCGTGTCGGCCGGCAACGCATCGAAGCGCGCGATCGAGGTCAGGAACAGTGCCAGCGGGTTGACTCGGGCTCGATGTCGTACACGCTGACGTTGGTCGAGATGCGCGGCAGCACCATGTCGCCCGAGATCAACAGCCCGAGCTCGGGGCAGTACAGCGCGATGTGCTCGGGCGCGTGGCCGTAGCCGGCAATGCAGCGCCAGGCATGGCCGCCGATGTCGCAGCGTCATGCCGTCCATCAGGCGCCGGTAGGCATCGGGCACGTGCGGCACCATGCTCGCGTAGTAGTTGGTGCGGGCGCGCATCTTGGCCACGGCTTCGGGGTCGGTCAGGCCGTGGCTGGCGAAGAATGCCGCCGAGCGCTCGCCGCCAAAGCCGGTGGTGCTCAGGCTGGCCATGCGCGCGGCGTTGTAGTCGGTGCCGCTGATCCACAGCCGAATCTGCCAGCGCTCGGTCAGCCAGTGCGCCAGGCCGATGTGATCGGGGTGCATGTGGGTCACGATCACGCGCAGCACCGGCAGGCCGTCGAGCTGCTCGGCAAACACCTGCTCCCATGCCGTACGGGTGGCGTCGTTGGTGATGCCGCAATCGACGATGGTCCAGCCCTCGGCCCCGTCCTGGCGGTCGCGCAGCAGCCACAGGTTGATGTGGTCGAGCGCGAACGGCAGGGCCATGCGCAGCCAGCGCACACCGGGGGCCACCTCGATCACGGCCCCCGCGGCCGGCACCGCATCGCCCAGCGGGTAGTGCAGTTCGGCTTCCTGGGCGTTCACTGGTCGGCCTTACATTTACGTTTACGTAAACGTCAATCGAGCCCGAAGTCTACCGCATGAACGCCAGCCGCAGCTTCACGATCGCCGAACTGGCACGCGAGTTCGACCTCACACCGCGTGCGATCCGCTTCTACGAAGACATCGGCCTGCTCGAGCCGACGCGCGCCGGCCGCAACCGCGTGTACTCGCAGCGCGATCGCACGCGGCTCAAGCTCACGCTGCGCGGCAAGCGCCTCGGCTTGTCGCTTTCGGAGATCCTGGAGTTGGTCGCATGTACGACTCCGCGCGACACCGCGCCGCAGTTGCAGGCCTTCCTGGCCGTGCTGCAAAGCCACCGCGCGCAGCTCGAGCAGCAACAGGACGACATCCGTGTCATGCTGGCCGAGATCGGCCAGCACGAGGAACGCTGCAAGCGGCTGCTGGCCAGTGCCACCAAGGGCGCCTCGCGCCGATGAAGCCACTCATACCCGCCGATTCCGCGTTTGCGCAACGCGTACAAGACTCGTTCGCACGCCAGGCCGTCATGACCACGCTCGGCGCCACGCTGGGCGTCGTCGATGCCGGCCGGGTCGTCATCGCCATGCCGCACAAACCAGCGCTGACGCAGCAGCACGGTTTCCTGCACGCCGGCATCGTCGCCACGCGCTCGACTCGGCCTGCGGCTATGCGGCGTTTTCGCTGATGCCGGCCGACGCAGCGGTGCTGACGATCGAGTTCAAGATCAACCTGCTGGCGCCGGCCCGCGGGCCGCGGTTTCGCTGCGAGGGCCAGGTGGTCAAGGCCGGGCGCACCATCAGCGTCGTCGACGGCCGGGCCTGGCAGCACGAGCGGATGGCCCGGAGTCGCTGTGCGCGACGATGACCGCGACCGTCATGACGGTCCTGGCCCGCGGCCTGACACACTGACATCGTTCCAAGGAGAAACACCCCATGAGCTCCCTGCCCGGCCTCAACTTCCAGCTCGGCGAAGACATCGACGCCCTGCGCGACGCGGTGCGCGACTTCGCGCACGGCCGAGATCGCGCCGCGCGCCGCCGAGATCGACCGCAGCGACCAGTTCCCGATGGACCTGTGGCGCAAGATGGGCGAGCTCGGCGTGCTGGGCATCACGGTGCCCGAGGAATACGGCGGCGCCAACATGGGCTACCTGGCGCACATGATCGCGATGGAGGAGATCTCGCGCGCCTCGGCCTCGGTCGGCCTGTCCTACGGCGCGCACAGCAACCTGTGCGTCAACCAGATCAAGCGCAACGGCACCGATGCGCAGCGCGCAAAGTACCTGCCCAAGCTGATCTCGCGGCGAGCATGTCGGCGCGCTGGCGATGAGCGAGCCCGGGCGCCGGCAGCGACGTGATCAGCATGAAGCTCAAGGCCGAGGACAAAGGCGGCTACTACCTGCTCAACGGCAGCAAGATGTGGATCACCAACGGGCCGGACGCCGACACGCTGGTGGTCTATGCCAAGACCGAGCCCGAGCTGGGCGCGCGCGGCGTCACCGCCTTCCTGATCGAGAAGGGCATGAAGGGCTTTTCGGTCGCGCAGAAGCTCGACAAGCTGGGCATGCGCGGCAGCCACACCGGCGAGCTGGTGTTCCAGAACGTCGAGGTGCCGGCGCACAACGTGCTGGGCGCCGTCAACGGCGGCGCCAAGGTGCTGATGAGCGGGCTGGACTACGAGCGCGCGGTGCTGACCGGCGGGCCGCTCGGCATCATGCAGGCGGTGATGGACAACGTGATTCCCTACATCCACGACCGCAAGCAGTTCGGCCAGAGCATCGGCGAGTTCCAGCTGATCCAGGGCAAGGTGGCCGACATGTACACCGTGCTGCAGGCCGGCCGCGCCTTCGCCTACACGGTGGCCAAGAACCTGGACTCGCTGGGCAGCGAGCACGTGCGCCAGGTGCGCAAGGACTGCGCCAGCGTGATCCTGTGGTGCGCCGAGAAGGCCACCTGGATGGCCGGCGAGGGCGATCCAGATCTTCGGCGGCAACGGCTACATCAACGACTACCCGCTCGGGCGCCTGTGGCGCGACGCCAAGCTGTACGAGATCGGCGCCGGCACCAGCGAGATCCGGCGCATGCTGATCGGCCGCGAGCTGTTCGCGGAGACGATGTAACGGCAGGGTCCCCAGCCCATCAGTGCCGGTTCGGCGCCGGCAAGAGGGGCGCGCCACGCGCTGCCACCGACGCGGTCACGTGGCCAGGGTGCTGCGAACCAGGCGTGCAAGCTCCTCGAGCGTGTTCTGCTTGGGCATCAGGCCGCGTGCCCCCGCGGCAGTGGCTTGCCGTTGCAGGGCTTCGGAGATGTAGCCCGAACTGATCACCACCGGCAAGTCGGGCCGAATCTCGGCCACTGCGCGGGCCACCTCCAGCCCGGTGAAGGCCGGCATGTTGTAGTCGGTCACGATGAGATCGAAGGCCGCCGGATCGTTCCGCACCGCGGCCACCGCCTCGCTGCCATCGGTGAAGGTCGAGACACGGTAACCGGCCTGCACCAGCAAACGTTCGACCATCACGACGATGACCTGGTCGTCATCGACGTACAACACATGCTGTCCATGGCCTTGCAGGGCGGCCGGTTCGGTCGATCGTGGCGCCGGGGCCGGCAGGGGTTCCGGGTCGGCGGCCGGCAAGTACAGGTGCACGCACGCGCCCTGACCCGGGGCGCTGTCGACGCGGATCGTGCCGTGGTGCGCGGCGACGATGCCGTGCACCACCGACAGGCCCAGCCCCGTGCCCTGGCCAGTCGGCTTGGTGGTGAAGAAGGGCTCGAAGATGCGGGCCTTGGTGGCCTCATCCATGCCGCAGCCGCTGTCCTGCACCCACAGGTGAGCGTAGCAGCCTGGCACCAGACCGCTGCCCACGCGCGCCGTGTCGGCATCGACGCGCAGCAGCTCCAAGCCGACCACGATGCGCCCTGGCTCGCCCTGCAGGGCGTGCCAGGCGTTGGTACACAGGTTCATCAGCACCTGCTGCATGTGCGTCGCGTCGGCCAGGGCATGCACCGGCTCCGTCGCGAGCTGCGTCTCGAGAGCCACCGAAGCCGGCAAGGTCGAGTGCAACAGGGCCATGGTCTCGCCGACCAGCGGCTGCAGCGGCTGGTTGACGAGTGCATGCGGTTGGCGACGTCCGAAGGCCAGGATCTGCTGCACCAGGTCGCGGGCGCGCGAGCTGGCCTTGCGGATCTGCTCCAGGCTGCCGTGCGCCGGATGGCTGGCAGCGAGGTCTTCGCGGGCCAGTGCCACGTTGCCGAGGATCGCGGCCAGGATGTTGTTGAAGTCATGGGCGATGCCACCGGCCAAGGTGCCGAGCGACTCGATGCGTTGCGACTCGCGCAACTGCGCCTCCAGCGAGCTGCGCTCGCGGTCGCTGCGCCACAGGCGCCACATCAACGCCGCCATGACGCCCAACAGTGCGCCCCAGGTCAGCCCGGTCAGCAGCGCCAGCCGGCGCCAGTTGGCCAGCACGTCGGCCTCGCTCAGAGCGACCGACAGGAAGAACGGGTAACCCGCGACCACCACGGTCCCGGAGATGCGCTGCACGCCGTCGGTGAAGGCCAGGTACTTGTTCAGCGACTCGCGCTTGCCGGCCTTGACGTCGAGCCAGATCGGATGCCCGGCCGGCATCGGCTTGTTGACCTCGGCATCGAGCTGGGGCCAGCGCAGCACCATGCGACTGTCGTCGGAGCGGCGCAGGAACACTGCGCCGTTCTCGCCGATGTCGAGCTTCTTGAATTGCTGCTGGAAGAACCCCAAGTCCATCGGCGCCAGCGCTGCGCCGTAAAAGCGCCCCTGCGCATCGCGCATCGGCCGCGTGATGACCATCGTTGGACGCTTGCTCACGCGGCCGGTGACGACCTCTGAGAACAGCAGATCAGCCTTTGGGTCGCGGCCATAGGTGCTGAAAAACGAACGGTCGGCGTAGTTGGCGCCGGGTGTCGTCGCGGCCGCCGAAACATAGCGCTGATCGCCTTGTGCATCGATGATGCGCAAGGCGATCAACTCCTCGAAACCACGCAGGTTGGCGTCGAGCCGGCCATTGAGCCGCTCGTCGTAGAGCGCTTGCCCCTGCTGCGCCAGCGTCTCGGGTGTTGTCAGCTGGACCAGTTCCTGCAGGATCGAGTCAGTGCGGCGCAGCGTGGCATCCAGGCGCACTTCGATCGTGCGCGCGTAGTTCAGGGCGGTGACTTGCGCGGTGCGCAGCGCGTCCAGGCGGGCCGACCACAGCAGGTACGCGATCGGCAGGGTGGCGCTGAGTGCGGCCACCATCAATACGGCGAGGAATCGCCGATGCTGAAACATTGGCCAGTGAGGCAGGCGAACGCTGGCCATGGAAGTGCCTGTGAATCCTTCGATGCGGGGGCGGGACCGCGCGTGGGTACGGCGCTGACTGGGCATTCGCAGCGCCAGTGCATTACAGCGCCGAATTCGCTCGGCGCCGGGCCGGCCCGGCGTTCGGGTGGCTTGATGCGTAAACTTCTGCACGCATTCACGCGACGCTAACCAATGCCAACCCGACCGCAAGATCTACTGGCCAACAACCGCCGCTGGGCCGCGAGCACCGAGGCACGCGAGCCGGGCTTCTTCACCCGCCTGGCGCAGCAGCAGAACGCCGCAGTACATGTGGATCGGCTGCGCCGACAGCCGCGTGCCGGCCAACCAGATCACCGGCCTGATGCCGGGCGAGGTGTTCGTGCACCGCAACGTCGCCAACGTGGTGGTGCACTCCGACCTGAACGCGCTGTCGACGATCCAGTTCGCGGTCGAGCATGCTGAAGGTCGAGCACATCATGGTCGTCGGCCACTACGGCTGCGCCGGCGTGCGCGCGGCGCTGCGCGGACATCCGCGTCGGCCTGGCCGACAACTGGCTGCGCCACGTGCAGGACGTGCGCACTGCGCCACCGCAAGCTGGCTCGACCACCTGCCCGAGGCGCTGCGCGAGGACGCACTGTGCGAGCTGAACGTGATCGAGCAGGTCGGCAACGTGGCCAGACCACCGTGGTGCAGGACGCCTGGGCGCGCGGCCAGAAGGTGGCCGTGCACGGCTGGGTCTACGGCCTGCACGACGGCCTGCTGAAGGACCTGCGAGGTCACGATGGACCGGTCCGACGACCGTGATCGCAGGCCTTCGGCGCGGCGCTCAAGCGCTACCCGCGCCGCGTCCGCGGCCGCTGACGATTGAGCGCAGGCCACGATGTTCCCGCCAGCTCACCGACCCGCGCGCCTTCGACATCGCCCAGGCGATGCTCGACGGCTTCAACCGCCACTACCGGCTGTTCCGCGAAGCCAGCGCGCCAGGCCAAGGCGCGCTTCGAGGCCGCCGACTGGCACGGCCAGCAGCGTGCGCAGCGCGAGCGCATCGAGTTCTACGACCTGCGCGTCGAACGAGGCCGCCGAGCGGCTGCAGCGCGAGTTCGACGCCGCGCACCTGCCGATGGACGTCTGGCAGCAGGTCAAGCTGCACTACATCGGCCTGCTGACCAACCACCACCAGCCCGAGCTGGCCGAGACCTTCTTCAACTCGGTGACCACCAAGATCCTGCACCGCAGCTACTTCCACAACGACTTCATCTTCGTGCGCCCGGCGGTCTCCACCGAGTACATCGAGAACGACGAGCCCGCCGCCGCTGCCGACCTACCGCGCCTACTACCCGACGCGCGAGACGCTGCGCGACACGCTGCTGCGCATCGTCGACAACTTCCAGCTTGCAGCGCGAGTTCGAGGACCTCGGCCGCGACATCGACCACGTGCTCGGCGCCGTGGTCGGCCGAGCTCGGCGACGTCGCGCCTGCGCGCCAACTTCCAGATCCAGGTGCTGTCGTCGCTGTTCTTCCGCAACAAGGGCGCCTACGTGGTCGGCAAGATCATCAACGGCTTCATCGAGATCGCCGTTCGCGCTGCCGATCCTGCACGGCGAGCGCGGCGGGCTGGTGATCGACACGGCGCTGTTCGGCGAGGACGACCTGCTGCTGCTGTTCAGCTTCGCGCGCGCCTACTTCATGGTCGACATGGAGGTCCCGACCGCCTACGTGCAGTTCCTGCGCTCGCTGATGCCGCGCAAGCCGCGCGCCGAGATCTACAACGCGCATCGGCCTGCACAAGCAGGGCAAGAACCTGTTCTACCGCGACTTCCTGTACCACCTGCGCCATTCGAGCGACCAGCTTCCGCATCGCGCCCGGCATCAAGGGCATGGTGATGCTGGTGTTCGACCTGCCGTCGTTTCCCTACGTGTTCAAGGTCATCAAGGACTTCTACCCGCCGCAGAAGGACACCACGCGCGAGCAGATCAAGGGCAAGTACCTGCTGGTCAAGCAGCACGACCGCGTCGGCCGCATGGCCGACACGCTGGAGTACAGCAACGTGGCCTTCCCGCGCGCGCGCTTCGAGCGACGAGCTGGTCGCCGAGCTGCGAGCACGTTCTGCGCCGAGCCTGCTCGAGGACGACGGCGACGCGCTGGTGATCCGCCACCTCTACATCGAGCGGCGCATGATCCCGCTCAACATCTACCTGCACGACGCCACGCCGCGAGCAGATCGAGCACGCGGTGATCGAGTACGGCAACGCGATCAAGGACCTGGTGGCGGCCAACATCTTCCCCGGCGACATGCTGTGGAAGAACTTCGGCGTCACGCGCCACGGCAAGGTGGTGTTCTACGACTACGACGAGATCGAGTACCTCACCGACTGCAACTTCCGCAAGGTGCCGGCGCCGCGCAACGAGGAGGAAGAGATGTCGGGCGAGGTCTGGTACCGCGTCGGCCCGAAGGACGTGTTCCCCGAGACCTTCGCGCCCTTCCTGCTCGGCAACCACGGCGTGCGCGAGGTGTTCATGAAGCACCACGCCGACCTGCTCGACGCCGCGTTCTGGCAGGGCCACAAGGAGCGCATCCTGGCCGGCCACGTGCACGACGTGTTCCCGTACGACGCCGACAAGCGCTTCAGGCGCTTGCCGATCGCGGCATGAATGCTACTGGCGGCCGCCGCGACGCCGCCTTGCAGACCTGGATCAATCCGCCGCCACGAACAGCGCACAGTGCGGCTTGCGCCTTAACCACTTGATCGAAGGAGCTCACCATGGCCACCGATCCCATCGTCATCGTTTCCGCCGCCCGCACGCCGATCGGCGGCCTGCTCGGCGACTTCGCGGCCCTCGCCGCCTGGCAGCTCGGCGCCGTCGCCATCAAGGCCGCGGTCGAGCGCGCCGGCGTGCCCGGCGACGCCGTCGACGAGGTGCTGATGGGCAACTGCCTGATGGCCGGCCAGGGCCAGGCGCCGGCGCGCCAGGCGATGCTGCGGCGCCGGCCTGCCGCAATCGGCACCGGCGCCGTCACGCTGTCCAAGATGTGCGGCTCGGGCATGCGCGCGATGATGTTCGCGCACGACATGCTCGCCGCCGGCAGCGCCGACGTGATGGTGGCCGGCGGCATGGAGAGCATGACCAACGCGCCGCACCTGATGTTCGCGCGCAAGGGCGTGCGCTACGGCGCCGCGCAGCTGTACGACCACATGGCGATCGACGGCCTGGAGGACGCCTACGAGACGCGGCAAGGCGATGGGCGTGTTCGCCGAGGAATGCGTCGCGCAAGTACGGCTTCACGCGCGAGGCGCAGGACCAGTTCGCGATCGCCTCCACGCAGCGCGCCAAGGCCGCCAACGAGGACGGCAGCTTCGACTGGGAGATGGCACCGGTCACCGTCGCCAGGCCGAAAGGCGGCGAGACCGTGATCAAGTTCGACGAGCAGCCCGTTCAAGGCCAAGCTCGACAAGATCCCGGCCTGAAGCCCGCGTTCAAGAAGGACGGCACGATCACCGCCGCCACCTGCGTCGCGCATCTCCGACGGCGCCGCGGCCTGGTGCTGATGCGCGAGAGCGACGGCGGCGAAGCTGGGCGCCAAGCCGATCGCCCGCATCGTCGCGCACGCGGTGCACGCGCAGGCGCCGGAGTGGTTCACCACCGCGCCGGTCGGCGCGATCGAGAAGGTGCTTGAAGAAGACCGGCTGGGACGCCAAGGACGTCGACCTGTGGGAAGTCAACGAGGCCTTCGCCGCGGTGACGATGGCGGCGATGACCGAGTTCAAGCTGCCGCACGAGATCGTCAACGTGCACGGCGGCGCGTGCGCGCTCGGCCACCCGATCGGCGCCAGCGGCGCGCGCATCGTCGTCACGCTGCTCGGCGCGCTTGCGCAAGCGCGGCGCTGAAGCGCGGCGTCGCCAGCGCTGTGCATCGGCGGCGGCGAGGCCACGGCGATGGCGATCGAGCTGGTCTGAGGTCGAGCGCCGATTCGGCATGTTCGGCGCGCACGACCTCGCCCTTTTCGCCGTCACCGTACTGGTGATCAACGCCACGCCGGGCGTGGATCTGATCTTCACGCTGGTCGCAAGCTTGACGGCGCGGCGTGCGTGCCGGGCTCGCCGCCGCCGCGGGCATCGCCGTCGGGTTGCGTGGTTCACACCCTGGCAGCCACCTTCGGGCTGGCCGCGCTCTTGATGGCCTCCGGCGCGGCGTTCAATGCTCGTCAAATGGGCCGGCGCCGCCTACCTGCTCTGGCTGGCCCTCGGCATGCTGCGACAGGCGCTGCGCGGCGGTGCGGCGCCAGAGGCGAATCGCCACGGCAACGCCGGCGCGGCAGCGCCGGGACCGCTCTTTCGCCAGGGCTTGCTGACCAACGTGCTCAACCCCAAGGTGGCGCTGTTCTTTCTCGCGCTGCTGCCGCAGTTCATCAGCAGCCAGGCGCCGAACAAGAGCGCGGCATTCCTGTTCCTCGGCACCTGGTTCGTGGTCCAGGGCTTCGCGTTCCTTGCCGCGTTCGTCCTGCTGGTGGCGCCGCTGCGCCGCTGGCAGCCGGCCGCTTGGGTGCGTTGTGCATTGCATGGCGTGGGCGGCGCGCTCTTCGCCGGGCTGGCCATTCGACTGGCCGTCACGGAACCACCGTGAAGGCCCTGATCATCGGCGCCTCGCGCGGCATCGGCCTCGAGTTCGTGCACCAGTGGCGCGCCGACGCCGTGCAGGTCACGGCCACGGCGCGTGACGCGGCCGGCCTGGCGCGGCTGCAAGCGCTGGGTGCCACCGCGCTGCGCACTCGACGTGGCCGACGTGGCCAGCGCCGCCGGCGCTGGCCTGGCACATCGATGGCGAGACCTTCGACGTCGTGATCATCGCGGCCGGGGTCTACGGCCCGAGGACCTCCGCACTCGACCCGCCCACCGAAGCCGAGTTCGACGCCGTGATGCACACCAACGTGCTCGGCCCGATGCGCGTGCTGCCGCAAATCGCCGACGGCACTGGCGCCGGACGCCAGGCTGGTGCTGATCTCGTCGCGCATGGGTTCGATGCGGCTGCGCGCGGGCACCGCGGGCTGGCTCTACCGGGCCTCGAAGGCGGCCGTCAACTCGGTGCTCAAGGACGCGTCGCTCGTGCTCGGCGACCAGGCCATCGTGCGTGGCCTTGCATCCCGGCTGGGTCCGCACCGACATGGGCGGCGCCGGTGCCGACCTGGCGGTCAGCGACGCCGTTGCCACCATGCGCCGAACGATCGCCGGCCTGACACCAAGCCGACAACGGCCGCTTTCTCGACCACGACGGCTCGCCGCTCGCATGGTGAGAGGCATCGTGGTGGTAGCGCATGGAGCGCTGCAGTGAGATGCTGTGCGGCCGCGCCACTTGACACCGATCGACACCCTCCCGGAGCCCCCATGCTGCTGTCCGAAGACCACCGCGCCGTGCAGGACGCCGTGCGCGCCTACGTGCAGGACCGCATCGCGCCGCAGGCCGCCGCGTGGGACAAGAGCCACCACTTTCCGCAGGCCGAGCTGCAGGGCCTGGCCGCGCTCGGCTGCTACGGCGTGGCGGTGCCCGACCGAGTGCGGCGGCGCCGGGCTCGACTACCTGGCGCTGGCGCTGATCCTGGAAGAGATCGCCGCCGGCGACGGCGCCACCAGCACCGATCGTCAGCGTCAACAACTGCCCGGTGTGCTCGATCCTGATGGCCTGCGGCAACGACGCGCAGAAGGAGCGCTGGCTGAAGCCGCTGGCGCGCGGCGAGATGCTCGGCGCGTTCTGCCTGACCGAGCCGCACGTCGGCTCGCGAGGCCGGCGGCCTGAAGACCACCGCGGCGCAGCGACGGCGACGACTACGTGCTCAACGGCGTCAAGCAGTTCATCACCAGCGGCAAGAACGGCGACGTCGCGATCGTGATGGCGGTCACCGACAAGGCGCGCCGGCAAGAAGGGCATCAGCGCCTTCATCGTGCCGACCGACGACGCCGGGCTACATCGTCGCGCGCATCGAAGACAAGATCGGCCAGCACGCCAGCGACACCGCGCAGATCCTGTTCGAGAACTGCCGCGTGCCGGCCGCCAACCTGATCGGCGACGAAGGGCCAGGGCCTGAAGATCGCGCTGTCGGGCCTGGAGGGCGGGCGCATCGGCATCGCCGTCGCAGAGCGTGGGCATGGCGCGCGCCGCCTTCGACGCGGCGCTGGCCTACGCGCAAGGAGCGCGTCGCCTTCGGCCAGCCGATCTTCGAGCACCAGGCGGTGCAGTTCCGGCTCGCCGACATGGCGACGCAGATCGAGGCCGCGCGCCAGCTGATCCAGCACGCCGCCAGCCTGAAGGACGCCGGCCGGCCGTGCCTGAAGGAAGCCGCGATGGCCAAGCTGTTCGCCAGCGAGATGGCCGAGCGCGTCTGCAGCGCCGCGATCCAGATGCTCGGCGGCTACGGCTACGTCAGCGACTTTCCGGTCGAGCGCATCTACCGCGACGTGCGCGTGTGCCAGATCTACGAAGGCACGAGCGACGTGCAGAAGATCCTGATCGGGCGGGCGCTGGCGTAGCCGGCGAACGGCCGCCGCCTGAGACTGGCGGTCAACGACATGCGGGTGTACGCTGCACAGCGCAGGGCAGGCATTTCACGGCGCCACCGAATTGTGTTTGCGACAGGCCCTGGCTGACAGAGCGCCGGCACCACACCAGGAGTGCGCGATGTCGCACCATGTCTGCAAGTTGACCGGGCGGTCGGGTCCATTGCCAACCGTGCATCGGCTCGAGATGCTGCGGAGCTCAACGTGAAGCCCAGTACATGGCTGCTATTGGCTGCGGCCCTGCTGACCGCGCAGGCTGGTGCAGCGGATGCGCCGGTCGCGGACCTGCGGCCGGTCTTCGTGGTGCGCATCGACGGCGCCATCGGCCCGGCCACGGCCGACCTACGTCGGCCGCGCGCTCGAGCGCGCGGCACGCGACGGCGCGCAACTCGTGGTGCTGCAGATCGACACGCCGGGCGGCCTGGACACCGCGATGCGCAGCATCATCAAGGACATCCTCGCCTCGCCGGTGCCGGTGGCCGCCTTCGTGGCGCCGCAGGGCGCGCGCGCCGCCAGCGCCGGCACCTACATCCTCTACGCCACCCACATCGCGGCGATGGCGCCGGCCACCAACCTCGGCGCGGCGACGCCGATCGCCATCGGCCTGCCGTCGCCGGGTGCGCGCCGGAGCCGACCGGGCCGGGCGGCCAGCGCGGCGTCGACGCCCGAGGCCGGCCACGACACGCTGGCCGCCAAGCGCATCAACGACGCCACGGCCTACATCCGCAGCCTGGCGCAGCTGCGCGGACGCGATGCCGCCTGGGCCGAGCAGGCGGTGCGCGAAGCCGGTCAGCCTGGCGCGCAGCGACGCGCTGGCACGCAAGGTGATCGACCTGATCGCCGCCGACGTGGCCGACCTGCTGCGCCAGCTCGACGGCCGCGTGGTGCCGCTCGGGCGACGCGCAGCGCGGCGCACCGTGACGCTGGCCACGGCGCAGGCCCGGATCGTGGCGGTCGAGCCCGACTGGCGCGACCGGCTGCTGTCGGTGATCAGCGACCCGAGCCTGGCGCTGGTGCTGATGATGATCGGCATCTACGGCCTGCTGTTCGAGTTCATGAACCCGGGCTTCGTGGCGCCCGGCGTGATCGGCGGCGTGTGCCTGCTGCTGGCGCTGTGGGGGCTGCAGATGCTGCCGATCAACTACGCCGGGCCTGGGGCTGATCCTGCTCGGCATCGCCTTCTTCGTCGCCGAGGCCTTCGTGCCGAGCTACGGCGCGCTCGGGCATCGGCGGCATCGCGGCGTTCGCGTTCGGCGCGCTGCTGCTGATCGACAGCGAGATGCCGGGCTTCGGCATTCCGTTGCCGCTGATCGGCGCGTTGGCGCTGGCCTCGGCCGCGTTCGTCATCGGCGTGGTCGGCATGGCCGCCAAGGCGCGCCGGCGGCCACGTGGTCAGCGGCGCGGCGCGCCTGATCGGCGCCACCGGCGAGGTGATCGAGTTCAGCGGCGGCGAAGGCTGGGCCACGGTCGACGGCGAGCGCTGGCAGGTGCGCGCCGGCCAGCCGCTGCAGCGCGGCCAGCGCGTGCGCGTGACGCGCGTCGACGGCCTCACGCTCGAGGTGACCCCGGCCGTGAAGCGACCCACCTCGGAAGGAGATCCGCCATGAGCCTGTCTCGATCGGCGTTCTGCCGCGTTCTGTTCGTGCTGGCGTGCTCGCGGCCAGCTCGCTGCGCATCCTGCGCGAGTACGAGCGCGGCGTGGTGTTCCAGCTCGGGCGCTTCTGGCGCGTCAAGGGCCCGGGCCTGGTGATCCTGATTCCCGGCATCCAGCAGATGGTGCGCATCGACCTGCGCATCGTGGTCATGGACGTGCCCGAGCCAGGACGTGATCTCGCGCGACAACGTGACGCTCAAGGTCAACGCGGTGCTGTACTTCCGCGTCGTCGACCCGCAGCGCGCGGTGATCCAGGTCGAGAACTTCCTCGACGCGACCAGCCAGCTCGCGCAGACCACGCTGCGCGCGGTGCTCGGCAAGCACACGCTCGACGAGATGCTGTCCGAGCGCGAGCGGCTGAACCTGGACCTGCAGAAGATCCTCGACAGCCAGACCGATGCCTGGGGCATCAAGGTGACCAACGTCGAGATCAAGCATGTCGACCTCAACGAAACGCATGATCCGCGCGATCGCGCGCCAGGCCGAGGCCGAGCGCGAGCGGCGCGCCAAGGTGATCCACGCCGAGGGCGAACTGCAGGCCGCCGAGAAGCTGGCGCAGGCCGCCGAGATCCTGGCCAGGCAGCCGCAGGCGATCCAGCTGCGCTACCTGGAGACGCTGACGGTGATCGCCGCCGACAAGAACTCGACCATCGTGTTCCCGCTGCCGATGGACCTGATCATGCCCTTGGTCGACGCCGCGCGGCGCGCGGCGCCGACGCCCGCGTAGCGCACCGGCCTAGCGTTGACCCGCCGCCGATCCCGCCGCAGCGGCTGCGGGCGCGCGCTTCCAATCCCGATACACGTCCAGATCGAGACCATCGGGGTAGTTCAGATAGCCCGGCGCGTGGCCCTTCACGCCGGTCACGCCGTATTGCCAGATGAACTCCTTGGTCTTGCGGTCGATCACGACGACGCGGTCGCGCAGGTCGTCGACGACGATGATGTCGCCGGTGTCGGGCAGCTCGCGCGCCAGCGACGGATGGTCGAGCATCTTCTCGCCCTCGGCGACGAAGTACTCCCAGCTCGGCTTGCCGGTCGCCGGGTCGAAGATCACGACGCGGCCGGGCTTGCTGAAATCGGCCACGATGACCTGCCTGCCATCCACCGTCGGGAAGGCGTCGGACGGATAGCGCACGTGCGGCGCGCGCACGCTCCACAGCAACTGGCCCTGGCGCGTGATGCGCGAGATCCAGGCCTCGGTGATCTCGCTGACCAGGATATCGCCGTTGTCCATCGGCGTGGCGCCGTTCGGGTGCGCCAGCTGCCTGGGCGGATCGTGGCGGCACTTGCCAGGCTCGCCCCACTGGGTGACGATCTTGCTGTCCTTGGGGTCGATGATCAGCACGCGGCAGTTGCGGATGTCGGCGGTCAGGAACATGCCGTCGGCCAGCAGGTGCGCGTCGTCGGGGTAGTTCAGCAGGTTGCCCTTGCTGCCGCGCGTGTCGGGCACGCCGTAGGTCCAGGTGATGACCTTCTTCTCGTAGTCGACGATGTGCACGTCGTAGTTGTCTTCCTCGCTGACCGCGAGCAGGCGGCCGTCGGCCGAGAAGTTCACGTCTTCGTTGCCGCGGTACAGAGTCAGATGAGGCGACGGGAACTCCCAGACGATGCGCTTGTCGGGCGTGACCTCCAGCAACCGGTTGTTGCGCCGGTCGGCGATCACGATCGGATACGGCAGCGGCTTGCCCCAGGAGGCCACCGGCGACTTGCGATTGCCCGTCAATGGCGGAATCGGCGGCAGTTCGACGCCGCTGGAGACGATGCCGGCGCCGGTCATTTCCGCGGTCACTTGCACCGGCACGCCAGCCGGTTTCGCGGCCTTGGCCGGCGCTGCGACCGCATCGGCGGCCATTGCGGGCGCCCAAGACGTCAGGGCGACAAGGGCGCCGACCATGGCCGAGCGCAGGATGCGGCATCGCGCAACCCTGGTTGTGTATTGACTGTGCATGCTTGGGCCTTTGCGCGAAGAGCGAGCCAAAGCTGCACCATGCCCGATCGCCGCCACTGCGGCATTGACAGGTCTCAAGCCATGCCGCGTCAGCGCCTACGGGCTCTCGGTCACGATGCGGTCGTACAGCGGCTGCACCGGACGTGCGTTGGCGGGAAACATCTGGCCCAAGCGCGCCAGTTGCGCCGCCGACAACTCGAGCGGTTGCTTCATGACGATCCAGCGCACGCCCTCGGTGCAGGGCGGTGCCGTGAGTGAGCCCTCGTAGGCGTAGTAGCCATGCGACGCGGGCAGCAGTTGCGCGGGGTCGAACTGCACGTCGGGAAATGTCCGCTCGGCCTGGCCGCGCGCCGGCATGTTCGGCAACAGCGTGGCCAACGCGCGGTTTTCGGCGCCCAGGCGGAACAGCACGACCAACGACACCAGCTGCCCGCCGTTGCTCTTGTGCAGGAAATGCATGGCCATCGGGAATTCCTCGCCGCGCAACCGATCTCCGCCGGGGAGATGGAAGTGGAACTGCTGCAAGGTGTGGCCATCGCGGCCAATCAGCATGCGGCTGCCGTTGGCAAAGCGCACGCGCACCGTGTGGCCATCGTTGACGATGCGCAGCGGCGCGCTGCGGTACTGGAACTCCAGCGCGGGCAGTGCCTGTTTGCGCGCGGCGACGATGTCGATCGGCGACTGCCGGCGCCCCCGATCGCACAAGGCGTAGGCCGGCTGCATCCGGCCCCACGCCTCGGGGCCGAATTCGCCGCTGTACTGCCATTGCGGCGGCGCGGCGGCCTGACTCAGCAACGGTAGCGTAGCGGCCGCACAGCGGGCCGCGCGGAGCAGCCAGGCAAAGTGTGATGTCACGGCGTCGCGTTCCGCGCAAGGGCGCAAAGGACCGAGCCTAGCGCATGTGCGGGCCAGCGCGAGCATCCGCGGCGACTGACCAGCGCCCATGCATCGCGCCGTGACGCAGAATGGGGCCAGGCGATCGATCGGGAGCGGCATTCGAGGCACTGTGATGAGCACGAAGACGCACTGGGAATCCATGTACGGGAGCAAGGCGGCGGATGCGGTCAGTTGGTACGCGCCTCACCTGCGCGAGTCCTTGCGCTACGTCGCCCAGGCCGCAGCGGGCAAGGACGCCGCCATCATCGACGTGGGCGGCGGCGAGTCGACGCTGGTCGACGATCTGCTCGACGGCGGATACACCAACATCACTATCCTCGACGTCTCTGCGACGGCGCTGGAAGTAACGAAGCGGCGCCTCGGCGCAGCGGCTGCGCGCGTGGCCTGGTTGGTCGCGGACATTCTCGAAGTCGAGCTGCCGACTGACGCCTACGACGTCTGGCACGACCGCGCCGTGTTTCATTTCCTGACCGACGACGGCCAGCGCCGCCGCTACGTCGCCCAGGTGCTCAAGGCGCTGAAGCCCGGCGGCCACGCGATCGTCGGTGCGTTCGGTCCCGAGGGGCCGGAGAAATGCAGTGGGCTGCAAGTGTCCCGCTATGCGCCGAGCGAGCTTCATGGCGTCTTCGGCGCGCCGTTCGAACTCCTGGCCAGCAGTGTCGATCAGCACACGACGCCATGGGGTTCGCCGCAACAGTTCGTGTACTGTTATTGCCGTCGAGCGCCCTCATGACGCCGGCTGCCGGCTGACGGCACCCATGTGCGTTGCATTCCATTCAACAGACCCGCGAGCAATGAACCGATTTCCACTCTTGCTGGTGCTTGCCATTTGCGCAGGCAGCAACGGCCCGGCGGTCGCAGCCGACATGTCCGGCCACGAACAGCATCACGCCCAAATGGCAGGCGCGGGCCAACTGCCGGCAGCCGCAGGCGACGCTCGGCTGCTCGTGAAGTATCCGGAGCCCTTGCGCATCCAGACGCTGGCCAACATGAGAGACCACCTGTCGACGATGGGCGCTATCCAGGACGCTCTGGCGCGTAGTGCGTTCGATCAGGCCAGCGAGCTCGCGGAACGGCGGCTCGGGATGTCATCGCTCGACATGCACGGCGCTCACGAAGTGGCGATGTACATGCCCAAGGGCATGCAGGATGCCGGTACCACGATGCACCGCACGGCCAGCCGGTTCGCGATCACGGCCAAGGATGCGTCGGCAACCGGCGACCTCCGGCCTGCACTGGCTGCACTGGCCAACCTGAACCAGACCTGCGTCGCCTGCCACGCGGCCTATCGAATCCAGTGAGCCGTAAGCCGGCGCGATCGCGCTTGCGAAGTACGCCGCTGCGGCTGAACCGTCGCGCTCAGGCCACGTGAGCGGCGATCACGGCCTGCACCAGCGTATCGGGCGCGGCGCACAGCGCGGCGCGGCCGATACCGTCGAGAACGACGAAGCGGATCTGGCCCGCCTCGGCCTTCTTGTCGATGCGCATCAGTTGCATCCAGCGCTCGGCCGGCAGCGTCGACAGCGACGGCGCCTGCGCTGGCAGTCCGGCGCGTGTGATGAGGCGTTCGAGGCGCGGCACCAGGCCGGGCTCGACGCGGCCCAGGCGTGCCGACAGGTCTGTCGCCAGCAACATGCCGCAACCAACTGCCTCGCCGTGCAACCAGGCGCCGTAGCCCAGGCCGGCCTCGATCGCGTGGCCAAAGGTGTGGCCGAAGTTCAACATCGCGCGCAGCCCGCCTTCGCGTTCGTCCTGCGACACTACGCCGGCCTTGATCTCGCATGAGCGTTGCACCGCGTGGGCCAGCGCGGGCTTGTCGCGCGCACGCAGCGCGTCGATGTGGTCCTCGATCCAGTCGAAGAACGCGCGGTCGGCGATCAGGCCATGCTTGATGACTTCGGCCAGGCCGGCCGAAAGCTCGCGCTCGGGCAGGGTGTCGAGCAGATCGAGGTCGCAGACCACGCGCGCGGGTTGGTAGAACGCGCCGACCATGTTCTTGCCGCGCGGATGGTTGACCGCGGTCTTGCCGCCGACCGACGAATCGACCTGCGCGAGCAAGGTCGTAGGTACCTGCACCAGCGGCACGCCACGCATGTAGCAGGCCGCGGCAAAGCCCGCCATGTCGCCGACCACACCGCCACCCAGCGCGTAGAGCACGGTCTTGCGATCGCAGCCTTCGGCCAAGAGCTTGTCGAACACCAGGTCGAGCGTGGCCCAGTTCTTGTGTTGTTCACCGTCGGGCAAGGTCAGCTGCAACACGCGACGGTGATGTGGCCGCAATGCCGCGCTCAGGCGTTCGGCATACAGCGGCGCCACCGTCGTGTTGCTGACCACCAGTGCATCGGCCGATGGCGGCAGGCCCGTCCATGACGCTGAATCGTCGAGCAGACCGCTGCCGATGTGGATCGTGTAGCTGCGCTCGCCCAACTCGATGGTTACCTGGCGTGTGAGGGACTCTGCCATGGGCCGGCAGTTTATGCCGCGGCGCCGCGGCGCCTCACGGCGCCATCGCCGCGCCCTCGATGCGGTTGCGCAGAAAGGCATCGGCGACGAAACCGTTGGCCTTCATCTCGTCGACGAATGCGCACAGGTATCGTGCGCCAGCATCGCGGCCGGCAGGCAGGCCCATCGCCTGGTTGATGGCCATGAAGGGCTCTGGCAGCAGACGCGTGCCGGGCCGGCGCGCAGCCATTGCGGCAAGCTGCGGCTTGACGCCGGCGACCACATCGAGTTCGCCGGCGTCCCAAAGGGTCATCACCGCGCCGATCTCGGCCGCGCGCACGATCGTCGCTTGCTTCAGTGCCCGCGTGAGGAACAGGTCGTAGGCGCTGCCAACGACAACGCCGACACGGTGACCCGCGCGATCGACTTCGGCTTGGGCGCGCAGCAGCGATTCGCCGGCAACCATGTAAACGCCCTCGATCACGACGTAGGGCGCGGTGAAGGTGATCGACTGCGCTCGCAGCGGATCGATGGCCAGGAAGCAGACATCCCAGGCTTCGTCGACTTCGATCCCCTGCACCACCTTGCCCGCCGAGTCGTAGGTCACGAACTTGACGCTCACGCCCAGCCGTCGAGCGAGTTCGCGGGCCAGGTCGGCCGAGATGCCGCCTGGCGTTTCGGCGTCGCGCCGGGCCAGCACCGGATTGCCGAAGTTGATGGCCGCGCGCAGCGCGCCCGTGGGCGCCAGCTCAGCGATGGCAGCAGCATCAGCGCGCATTTCAGGCATGGAACCTCTCTGCGATGGTTGGGTCGGACATTGAACGTGGGCCGTCCCCGGCTCGCGCCGGCAGCTAGCCGTAGTTCTGGATCCACTCGACGCCCTGCGTCTGGGCGGCATCGATGGCAACTTCTTCCGACAGGTAGTCGCCGCGCGGCACGGCGATCACGCGCGGCCGTCGCGGCCAGGCCTGTTTGGACAAGATCAGCGTCGGCACGAACCTGCCACCGTCGACGGCCTTGGCGCTGCAGATCAACTCGTAGGACTGATGTCGGACGATCCGGGTTGCTTCCATGGGACAGACTTGTTTGGGGAGGCCCAGTATGCGCCGGTTGGCCACCCGCCCGCGGGCCAACTCTTACCGTTCTGGGATCTTCCCTGTTGCCGCCACGGCCCCGGGCGGCAGTTGCGCCAGACGCGCCGGCAGCATGGCCCACACCGCCCGCTTGTCGTCGTCGTCGAGCAGCGACCAGAGCGCAATCTCGTCGATCGTGCGGCCGCAGCCAACACAGTGGCCGCTGGGCGCGTGCATCACGCAGACATTCCGGCATGGGCTCGGCAGCATGGCGTTCAGGCTTGCACGACATCGACCACCGGCGCGCCGGTGAGGCGCTCGAGTTCGGCTGGCGCCAGCTTGAACACGGCGTTCGGGTGGCCGGCCGCGGCCCAGATCTCGTCGAAGCGGAACAGCTCGCGGTCGATCAGCGTGACCGGCGGTTCGCGTGCGCCAGCGGCGCCACGCCGCCGATCGAGAAGCCGGTGCGCGCCTTGACGAAATCGGCGTCGGCGCGACCGAGCGCGCCCGTGATGCGCGGCGACCTTCTTCTCGTCGACGCGGCGGTCGCCCGAGGTCACGACCAGCACCGCCGCGCTCGTCGCTCTTGCGGCGAAAGATCACGCTCTTGGCGATCTGGCCAACGCCGACGCCGAGCGCGTCGGCCGCTTCCTGCGAGGTGCGCGCGGCATCGTCGAGCCACAGCGGCGCGTGCGGATGGCCACGCTCGGCCAGCGCCGCCGCCACGCGCCGAAAGCCCTCGGGCGTTGTCGCTCGCTCGCAGCGTCATGCCGCCGCCTTGCCGCGCTTGCTCAGCAGCGCCTTGCCGGCGCGCGAGACCGGCGCGCGGCCCGAGCACGTCGGAGATGAAGGCGCCGGCATCGACCAGCGCGTCGAGGTCGATGCCGGTCGTCGATGCCCAGGCCGTCGAGCATGAAGACCACGTCTTCGGTCGCGACGTTGCCGGTCGCGCCCTTGGCGTACGGGCAGCCGCCGAGGCCGGCCACGCTGGTGTCGAAGGTGTGCACGCCCAGTTCGAGGCAGGCGTAGATGTTGGCCAGCGCCTGGCCGTAGGTGTCGTGGAAGTGGCCGCTGACCTCGGCCAGCGGGTAGTGCTTCAGCGCACGCTCCATCGCCGCCTGCACCCGGCGCGGCGTGCCCACGCCGATGGTGTCGGCGATGCCGCAGATGCTGCACGCCGATGTCCTTCATCAGCCGCACCACGCGCTCGACCTCGTCGGGCGTGACCTCGCCCTGGTAGGGGCAGCCGAGCGCGCACGAGATCGCGCCGCGCACCTTGATGCCCTGCCGCGCGCGCGGCCGCGACCACCGGGCGGAAGCGCTCGATGCTCTCCTCGATGCGAGCAGTTGATGTTGCGCTGGCTGAAGGCCTCGCTGGCCGCGCCGAACACCACGATCTCGTCGGGCTGCGTCGGCAGCGCCGCCTCGCAAGCCCTTCAGGTTGGGCGTCAGCACCGAGTAGCGCACGCCCGCGCTGGCGCTCGATGCCGGCCATCACCGCGGCGTTGTCGGCCATCTGCGGCACCCATTTCGGGCTGACGAAGCTGGTGACCTCGATCTCGCGCAGGCCGGCGGCCTGCAGGCGGTGCACCAGTTCGATCTTGTGCGCGGCGGCCACCGGCTGCTTCTCGTTCTGCAGCCCGTCGCGCGGGCCGACTTCGACCAGCGTGACATGGGTCGGCAGGTCATCGTGAAAATTCCTCGTCTGTTGCGGCTTTTACTTTAACGCCAGGCCCATTGCCCGCGAGCGGGGGATGGTCGCCCGCCAGCCCGACCGCAACACTGCGCAACTGCCTGCCCCCCGCCATGGATCCGCGAACCGTCATCGCCAATCGCATCGATCTGCAACTGCGCCAGCACCTCGGCCAGGGCGTCGACGCGACCCGGGCGCTGAGCGACGTTCGCTATGCGCGCGACATGCTGCTGGTTTGCGATGCGATGGCCGGCACCGGGCTGCCGCTGCTGGCGCACCAGTATCGCAAGGCCGAGCATCTGCTGGCCCGTGCGGCCGAGCAACAAGCCGTGGGGCGCGATGCGGGTCCGCCTCAGCCCTGGGGTGCCAACACTTCGGGCTTCGGTCTGACGCATCCGCCAGCGCCGGTCAGCGACGCCAAGGACAGCGACGCCGGCAAACGCCCGTGGTTTTCGCCCGGGCGCTGGCTCGGCAGCTGACTAAGTAGCGGCCTCCAGCCGCAGCAACTCGCCGCCCTCGGCCACCTGGTCGCCGACCGCGTACAGCAGCTCGGCGACCGTGCCGTCGCGCGGCGCGGCGATGGTGTGCTCCATCTTCATCGCCTCCATCACCGCCAGCGGCTGGCCCCGCTTGACCCGGTCGCCGACCTGGGCCAGGAAGGCGATCACCTTGCCCGGCATCGGCGCCGTGAGCCGGCCGCCTCGACCGCACCTTCGCCGGCGTGCGCGATCGGGTCGATCTCGTGCAGGACCACGGCTGCCGTCGGGCGCGAACACGGTGATGCGCTCGCCCTGTGCATAGACCGCCAACGTCCAGCGCTGCTCGCCGAGCGTGACGTCGTGGCGTTCGCCGCCGAGTGCGCGGCGGCGAACGGCCAGCGCCTGGCCGTCGACCGCCAGGGTCAGCCGCACCGTCGTGAGCGCGGTTCAGCGTGGCGTGATGCTGCGCGCTACCCACGGCCAGGTCGAAGCGTCGCGAGCGCGCCGCCGTGCAGGCGCCAGCCATCGCGGCGCGACCACGGGTCGCGCCTTGCAATGCCGGCCTCGAGCGCCAGCTCTCGCGCCACGACGCCGGCCGCGGCACGGCGAGCGGCAGCGGCGCGTCGTCGAACAGGACCGCGCGCTCGCGCTCGATCAGCGCGGTGTCGAGGTCGGCGGTGGCAAAGGCTCGACTGTCGACGACGCGGCGCAGGAACGCCACGTTGGTGGGCAGGCCGACGATGTGCGTGTGCTGCCAGCGCCGCGTCGAGCCGCGCCAGCGCCTGCGCGCGGTCGTCGCCCCAGACGATCAGCTTGGCGATCATCGAGTCGTAGTACGGGCCGATACGCGTCGCCCTCGCGACGCCGGCGTCGATGCGCGGCAGCGTGTCGTCGCGCTCGAAGCTGACGTGTGCCGGCCAGCGCGCGAACTGCATGGTCGCCGGTGGCGGGCAGGAATTGGGCATCCGGGTTCTCGGCGCAGATGCGCGCCTCGATCGCGTGGCCGTGGATCGCGCAGCTCGTGCCTGCGTCAGCGGCAGCGGCTCGCCGGCCGCCACGCGCAGCTGCCACTCGACCAGGTCGAGCCCGGTGATCGCCTCGGTGACCGGGTGCTCGACCTGCAGCCGGGTGTTCATCTCCATGAAGAAGAAGCGCAGGTCCGCACCGTCGCCGGTCGCTCGGCGATGAATTCGACCGTGCCCGCGCCGACATAGCCGACCGCCCGCGCCGCCGCCACCGCGGCCGCGCCCATTTCGGCGCGGCGCTCGGCGCTCATGCCCGGCGCCGGCGCTTCTTCGAGCACCTTCTGGTGGCGCCGCTGCACCGAGCAGTCGCGCTCGAACAGGTAGACGCAGTGGCCCTGCGCATCGCCGAAGACCTGGATCTCGATGTGGCGCGGCCGCGTCACGTAGCGTTCGATCAGCACCGCGTCGTCGCCGAAGCTGTTGATCGCCTCGCGCTGGCACGACGCGAGCGCGGCGGCGAATTCGTCGGCCCGGTCGACGCGCCGCATGCCCTTGCCGCCGCCGCCGGCGCTGGCCTTGATCAGCACCGGGTAGCCGATGCGCGTCGGCCTCGCTTGGCCAGCAACGCCGGGTCTTGTCGCGCGCCGTGGTAGCCCGGCACCAGCGGCACGCCGGCCTTCTCCATCAAGGTCTTCGCGGCCGACTTGCTGCCCATCGCCTGGATCGCCGAAGGCCGGCGGGCCGATGAACACCAGGCCGGCATCGGCGCAGGCCTGCGCGAAGTCCTCGTTCTCGCGTCAGGAAGCCGTAGCCCGGGTGGACTGCCTGCGCGCCGGTGGCCTTCGCGGCGTCGATGATGCGCTCGCCACGCAGGTAGCTGTCCTTCGGCGGCGCCGGGCCGATGTGCACCGCCTCGTCGCAGGCCCGCACGTGGCGGGCGTTGGCGTCGGCATCGGAGTAGACGGCGACGGTGCGCACGCCCAGGCGCCGTGCGGTGGCGGCGACGCGGCAGGCGATCTCGCCGCGGTTGGCAATCAGGATCTTCTTGAACATCGGCCCCTTTCGAACCGGCACGCGTCGGCATGAAGTGCCCACGCAGCTTGCCCCCCAGGCCGACGCAGCAACTTCGAACAGTGCCACCACCACGACCACCATCACCAGCAGCGCAGCGGCCAAAGCGACGAAGAACCACACCGGGTGCACCCACGACAGCCACAGCATGCTGGGCACCAGCGCGTCGCCGACCAACGACAGCGCGAGGTTGGAGAACGGCTCGGGCGAGGTGTTGGCAGCAGCGCGCGTGGTGGCCTTGGCCGTGTGCGCGGTGGCAGCCAGGGTGCCGCCGAGCAGCGCGGCGACGCTGGCCCAGGCTGCCTGGTCGCCACCGAACACGCCGCGGCCAGCGCCGCGCCGGCCGGAATGCGAATGAAGGTGTGCACCGCGTCCCACAACGAGTCGACCCACGGCATCTTGTCGGCGAGGAACTCGACGCACAGCATCAACGCCGCGCTGGCGCCACAACATGGCCGGCTGCTGCAGCACGTGCAAGCCGGCGGGCAGCGGGACCCAGCCCAGGCAGCCGGCCAGGCCGGTGAGAAAGACCACCGCGTACAGGCGAAGACCGCTGGCCCAACCGAGCGCAGCGGCGATCGCAACCAGCTGCGTCGTGTCGAGTTCGGGCGTCATGAACCGCTCGACTGCCAGCCCGGCGCGCGCTTGGCGAGGAAACTCTGCACGCCTTCGCGGCCCTCGGCGCTGGCGCGGATGTCGGCGATGCGGCGCGCAGTGTCGGCGCGCAGCGCGGCGTCGACGGTACGGCCGGCCACGTCCTGCACCAGGCGCTTGCAGGCCTTGACGGCCGCCGGGCCGTTGGCGACCAGCGCGGCGACGATGTCGTCCACCTTGGCGTCGAGCGCCTCGGCAGCAACCACTTCGTGCACGAAACCGAGCGCCTGCGCCTGCCGCCGCGCCGAAGCGCTCGGCGGTGGTGAAGTAGCGCCGCGCCGCCTGCTCGCCGAGCGCGCGCACCACGTACGGCGCTGATGGTCGCCGGCAGCAGGCCGAGCCGGGCTTCGCTGCAGGCAGAAGTGGACGCCGTCGGCGGCGACCAGCACGTCGCACACCGCCGCCAGCCCGACGCCGCCCGCGTAGCAGTCGCCGTGAATGCGCCCGACCACCGGCAGCGGGCAGCTGTAGATCGTCCACAGCATGTCGGCCAGGGCCTGTGCGTCGGCGCGGTTTTCGTCCCAGCTGAAGTCCGGCCATCGCGCGCATCCAGCCCAGGTCGGCGCCGGCGCAGAAGGCCTTGCCGTGCCCGCCGAGCACGATGGCGCGCAAGCGCGGGTCGGCACCGAGTTGCGTAAAGGCCTGCGTCAACTCGGCGATCACGGTGTCATTGAACGCATTGCGCACCTCGGGCCGATTGAGCCAGACCTCGGCCACGAAGGGCGACGGGCGGCGGATGTCGAGCGCAGTGCTCATGCGCCGGTGGGCTTGCACGCGCGGGCCGTGCGCGACGGCGCGGTCATCACATGCGGAACACGCCGAACGTGTCTCGGGGATCGGCGCGTTCAGGCTGGCCGACAGGCCCAGCGCCAGCACGCGCCGCGTGTCGGCCGGGTCGATCACGCCGTCGTCCCACAGCCGCGCCGCTGGCGTAGTACGGATGGCCCTGGTGCTCGTACTGCTCGCGGATCGGCGCCTTGAAGGCTTCTTCTTCGTCGGCGCTCCAGGCGCCGCCCTTGGCCTCGATGCCGTCGCGCCGGACGGTGGCCAGCACGCTCGCCGCCTGCTCGCCGCCCATCACGCTGATGCGCGCGTTCGGCCACATCCACAGGAAGCGCGGCCGAAGGCGCGGCCGCACATGCCGTAGTTGCCGGCGCCGAAGCTGCCGCCGATGATGACCGTGAACTTGGGCACCGTGGCGCGTGGCCACCGCCGTCACCATCTTGGCGCCGTGCTCTGGCGATGCCTTCGTTCTCGTACTTGCGGCCGACCATGAAGCCGGTGATGTTCTGCAGGAAGACCAGCGGCACCTTGCGCTGGCAGCACAGCTCGATGAAGTGCGCGCCCTTCTTCGCCGCTCTCGGAGAACAGGATGCCGTTGTTGGCGACGATGCCCACCGGCATGCCTTCGATGTGCGCGAAGCCGCGTGACCAGCGTGGTGCCGTAGCGCGCCTTGAACTCGTCGAACTCCGACGCCGTCGACGATGCGGGCGATGATCTCGCGCACGTCGTAGGGCTTGCGCGTGTCGATCGGGATCACGCCGTACAGTTCCTCGCGGATCGCAACGTCGGCGGGCGCGGCGGCAGACACGCGCATCGCGGTGCGCCTTGCGCCAGTTCAGGTTGGCCACCGCCTGCGCGCGCCATCGCCAGCGCATGCAGGTCGTTCTGCGCCAGGTGGTCGGCCACGCCCGACAGGCGCGTGTGCACGTCGCCGCCGCCCAGGTCTTCGGCGCTGACGACCTCGCCGGTGGCCGCCTTCACCAGCGGCGGGCCGCCGAGGAAGATCGTGCCCTGGTTCTTGACGATGATGGTCTCGTCGCTCATCGCCGGCACGTAGGCGCCGCCGGCGGTGCACGAGCCCATCACGACCGCGATCTGCGGGATGCCCTGCGCGCTCATGTTGGCCTGGTTGTAGAAGATGCGGCCGAAGTGCTCGCGGTCGGGGAACACCTCGTCCTGGTTCGGCAGGTTGGCGCCGCCGGAGTCGACCAGGTAGATGCACGGCAGGCGGTTCTGCTGCGCGATCTCCTGCGCGCGCAGGTGCTTCTTCACCGTCATCGGGTAGTAGGTGCCGCCCTTCACGGTGGCGTCGTTGCAGACGATCATGCACTCGACGCCGATACGCGGCCGATGCCGGCGATGATGCCGGCCGCGGCGCCGCATCGCTGCCGTCTCGGTCCGTGTAGACGCCCAGCGCGGCCAGCGGCGCGAGTCTCGAGGAACGGCGTGTCGGGGTCGAGCAGCATCTCGACGCGGTCGCGCGGCAGCAGCTTGCCGCGCGCCAGGTGCTTGGCGCGGGGCGCCTCGCCGCCGCCTAGCGCGATCGTGCGCCAGCTTGCGCGTTCAGGTCGTCGACCAGCGCGCGCATCGCCGCCGCGTTGGCCTTGAAGTCCTCGGAGCGGGGTTGAGCTTGCTGGCCAGCGTGGGCATGGGGTTGACTTTCGCGTGCTCGATTGACGTGTACGTCAATTCTAGGGTCGCGCCGCAGCGCTGCGCGGGGCCGCTTCAGCCCGCGCCAAACACCGTGGTTTCGCTCCAGCCGAGCGCGGCCATGTCGGCGGCGCGCAGCTCGGCATCGCTGGGCATCAGGAATTCGTCGAGCTGCGGCGGTGCGACGGCGGTGCCGGCCAGCATCGCATGCGCCTGGCCGCGGTGGTGCGTCTGGTGCATGAACAGGTGCGCGAGCACGTGGCCGACACGGTCGCGCTGCACCGTGTGCCCGCGGTCCATGTCGACGATCGCGTCGCAATCGTCGTCGTCGAGCGTCGCGCAATAGCCGATCAGACGCTCGTCGCTGGCCGCCTGCCGTGCCGCCAGCGCGGGCAGGTCGTCGGCGGGCACGAAGCGTTGTACTTGGCCGCCAGACCGCCGTCGCGGTAGAGCGCGCCGATGTAGTACTCGTCGACGGCGAGCAGGTGGTTCAGCGTCGCGGCCAGGCTCGGAAAGAAGCTGGTGCGCGGCGCGTGGAAGGCCTCGCGCGACAGCGCCGCCATCGCCGCATGCAGGCGGTGGTTCGCCAGCCGGTTGGCATGCGCCTGAATGCGCAGTTGGGCTGCCAGCTCCATCGCCGCCTCAGGCCTTCGCCGGCTTGACGGCGACCGGCGCGCCGGCGCCCTTCCAGGCCGTGAAGCCGCCGTCGATGTGCGCGACGTTGTCCAGGCCCATCTCCTGCAGCGTGCGGGTGGCCAGCGCCGAGCGCCAGCCGGCGGCGCAGAACAGCACGTACTGCTTGTCCTGCGCGAACAGCGGCTTGTGATACGGAGACTCGGGGTCGACCCAGAACTCGAGCATGCCGCGCGGCGCATGAAAGGCGCCGGGGATCACGCCTTCGCGCTCGAGCTCGCGCACGTCGCGGATGTCGATGAACTGCACATCGTCGCGGCCGTGCAGCTCGCGCGCCTCGTCGACGCTGTAGGTGGTGATGACGTCCATCGCATCGTCGACCATCGACTTGACCGTCTTCTTCATGGCATGACCCCTTACATCACGGTGTGCGCGAAGTCGGCTTGGCCGGCGAGCCAGGCCTCGATCTGCGCGCGCCTGTCGTTGCCCCAGAAGGGCTCGCCGTCGACGATGAAGAACGGCGCGCCGAAGACACCGGCCGCGATCGCAGCGTCGTTTTCGCGTTTGAGACGCTCCTTGTACTGCGGGTCGGTCCAGGCGCGCTCGGCTTCGGCCGGATCCACGCCGCTGGCCGCTACCAGCTCGCGCAGGGCCGCCGCGTCGCTGAGGTCGACGCCACGGGTGAAATACGCGCGCAGCCCGGCATGGGCCCAGGCCACGGCCCGCTCGCGCGATTGGCCGTCGTGCAGCCACCAGAACACGCGCGCGGCGTTTTGCGTCGGGATCGGGAACTTGGCCGGCTGCACCATCGGTACGCCGGCGAACTTGGCCGAACGCGCAAAGTCGCGCAGCGAGTACTCACGCTTCAGAGGGTGCGCCACCGGGCTTTTCAGTTCAGCCGCCTGGAATGTCGCTCCGAGCAGGATGGCATGCCAGTTCACGGCCCGACCGTGGCGCGCGGCAACGGCCTCGACCCACTCGCTGGCGATATACGAGTAAGGCGAGGAAAAGTCGAAGAAGAACTCGATGGCGGGTCTCATATAGACACCTTAGCGCGATGCGGCGACTTGCGCCAGAACGCCATCCCGGGCGCTCGTGCGGCCTCCCCTGACGTGACGTATGTCAAGACCGCGGCCGGTGCCGCCCCGTACACTGCGGACCGCCGCCGGGCGGGCGCCCCTCGCCGGAGTGGCCGACTCCTGCCGCCCAAACCGCCCGACCGCGACCAAGCATCTTGCACACCACTGCCCACGTCGACGCCGCCCCGTCCGCGACGGTTTCGGCGCCCCTGCTGCAAGCCGTCGACCTGGCCGGCCAGCGCGGCGAACGCGCGCTGTTCCATCACCTGGCGCTGGAACTGGTGCCGGGCAGCGTGACCTGGCTGCGCGGCCGCAACGGCCGCGGCAAGACCAGCCTGCTGCGCCTGCTGGCCGGGCTGGCAACGCCGATGGCCGGTACGGTCCATGTCGCCGGTCGCCCGGTGCGGCGCTCGCAGCCGCGATTGGCGCCGCGGGCTGATCTACATCGGGCACGCAGAATGCGCTGAAGGACGACCTGACGGTGGCCGAGTCGCTGCGCCTTCCTGTTGCAGCTGCGCAGCACGACCCGCCGACGCCGCGCAGATCGACGCCGCGCTCGAGCGCGCTGGGCGTGCGTGGCAGCCGCCGCGCGCCGGTGCGCACCTTGAGCCAGGGTCAGCGCCGTCGCGTCGCGCTGGCGCGGCTGGCGCTCTCGCTCGAGCAGCCGCTGTGGTTGCTCGACGAGCCCTTCGACGCCCTGGACGCCGACGGCGTGCGCGGCGCTGAACGACCTGCTGGCCGACCATGCAGTGCGCGGCGGCGCCAGCGTGCTGCTCACCAGCCACCAGCCGCTGAGCCTGGCCGAGCCGGTGCCGCGGATCTTCGACCTCGACCGACCATGGGCTCGCATGACCGAGTTGTTCCTTGCCGTGCTGCTGCGCGACCTGCGGCTGGCCTCGCGGCGGCGCATCGACTCGCTGTTGCCGCTGGTCTTCTTCATCGTCGCCGTGAGCCTGTTCCCGCTCGGCGTCGGACCCGGAGCCGCAGACGCTGCGCGAAATCGCGCCGGGCATCGTCTGGGTCTGCGCGCTGCTGGCGTCGATGTTGTCGGTCAATGCCCTGTTCGCCAGCGACCTGGCCGACGGCTCGCTCGAACAGATGCTGCTTGCGCCGCAGCCGGTGATCGCGGTCGCCGCAGCCAAGTGCACCGTGCACTGGCTGGTCTCGGGACTGCCGTTGATCATTGCCTCACCGCTGGTCGGCCTGCTGTTCGACCTTTCGGGCAAGGCGTTGACGGCGTTGATCGTCAGCCTGCGTGCTGGGCACGCCGATCCTGAGCCTGCTCGGCGCCCTCGGCGCGGCGCTTACATTGGGCCTGCGCAGCGGTGGCATGCTGCTGATCCTGATCGTGCTGCCGCTGGCCATGCCGGCGCTGATCTTCGGTGCCGGCGCGGTCGGCACCGTCGAGTCCGGGCTGTCGGCGGCGGGGCATTTCTCGTTGCTCGGCGCGCTGCTGATCGCCACCGCGGTCGGCGCCGCCTTGGGCCACCGCCGCCGCCCTGCGCATCTCAACCGAATGACCACGTCATGAACGCACCGACCGCCACTTCCGCCCCGTTGCGCCTGTTCACCTTTGCCGCGCCGTCGCGCTTCTACGCCCTGATCGGGGCGCTGGTGCCGTGGTGCTGGGCCGTCACCGTGCTGCTCGCCGCGGCCGGGCTGTACATGGGATTCTTCGTCGCGCCGATCGACGCCACGCAGGGCGACGCCTACCGCATCATCTTCATCCACGTGCCGGCGGCCTGGATGTCGATGTTGTTGTATGTCGTGATGGCCGCCTGGGCAGGCATCGGCTGGGCCTTCAATGCGCGCCTGGCCTCGATGCTGGCGCGCGCGATTGCGCCCACCGGCGCGATGTTCACCTTCCTGGCCCTGTGGACGGGATCGTTCTGGGGCAAGCCGACCTGGGGCACCTGGTGGGTCTGGGACGCGCGGCTGACCTCGGAGTTGATGCTGCTGTTCCTGTATTTCGGCTACATCGCACTGGTCAACGCAATCGACGATGTGCGCCGCGCCGACCAGGCCGGCGCCCTGCTGGCGCTGGTCGGAAGCGTCAACGTTCCGGTGATCTATTTCTCGGTGCAATGGTGGAACACGCTGCACCAGGGTGCAACTATCAGCATGACCGCGGCACCAAAGATGGCGGCGACAATGCTGACCGCGATGCTGCTGCTGACACTGGCTTTCTGGGCCTATGCCTTCGCGGTCGTCTTCACACGCACACGCGCGATCGTCATCGAGCGTGAAGCCCATACCGCGTGGGTGGTCGAATTGACACGGGGAAAATCACAGTCATGAACTGGCACAGCACAAATGAATTCTTCGCCATGGGCGGTTATGGCTTGTACGTCTGGGGCTCCTACGCCGCCGCCGCGGCGCTGATGCTGCTCGAGCCCTGGCTGGCTATGCGCCGGCACCGCCAGGCCCTGCACGACGCGGCGTCGGCACACATCCACGGGAGCGAATCATGATGAAACCGCGCCACAAGCGCTTCGCGATCCTCGGCGGCCTGCTCGCTGCCGTCGGGGTGGCGGTTGCGTTGGTGCTCAATGCGTTCCACAGCAACCTGGTGTTCTTCTACTCGCCGTCACAGGTGGCGTCGAAGGAGGCGCCGGCCGGGCCGCACGTTCCGCCTCGGCGGCCTGGTCGAGGCAAGGCAGCGTCAAGCGTCGAGGGCACCGAGGTCCAGTTCGTGTCACCGACACGGCGAAGAAGGTGCCGGTGCGCTTACGACGGCATCCTGCCCGACCTGTTCAAGGAGGGCAAAGGCGTGGTCGCGCAGGGCCAGCTGCGACGCGGATGGCGTCTTCGTCGCCACGCGAGGTGCTGGCCAAGCACGACGAGAACTACATGCCGCCCGAGGCCAGCGAGGCGCTGAAGCGGGCCGCAGCAGAGCAACCACCAAATCGCCGAATCACTGGCCAAGGGGAGCAACAAAATGATCCCTGAACTCGGTCACTTCGCGCTGCTGCTGGCGCTGGGCGTGGCGCTGGTGCAGGGCACCCTGCCGATCGCCGGCGCGCGCAGCGCGGCGCGCGCCGACTGGATGGCACTGGCGCGGCCCGCTGCGCAGGCGCAGTTCGCTGCTGGTGGTGTTGCGCCTTTGGCTGCCTCATGGCCTAGCGTTCGTCACGCAACGACTTTTCGGTGCTCTACGTGGCGTCGAACTCCAATTCAGCGCTTGCCGCTGCAGCTACCGCATCGCCGGCGTCTGGGGCGGCCACGAGGGCTCGCTGCTGCTGTGGCTGTTGATGCTGTGCGTGCTGGATGATGGCGGTGGCGCGCTTCAGCCGCCACCTGCCGCTGCCGGTGCTGGCGCGCATCCTGGCCGTGATGGGCCTGGTGGCGGTCGGCTTCCTGCTGTTCATGCTGCTCACCTCGAACCCGTTCGAGCGCCTGGTGCCCGGCGGCCGCCGACGGGCGCGACCTGAACCCGCTGCTGCAGGACCCGGGCATGGTGTTTCACCCGCCCATGCTGTACATGGGCTATGTCGGCTTCTCGGTCGCCTTTGCGTTTGCCGATCGCCGCGCTGATCGGCGGCAACCTCGACGCCACCTGGGCGCGCTGGACGCGGCCCTGGACCACCGCGGCCTGGATCTTCCTGACCATCGGCATCGCGCTGGGCAGCTGGTGGGCGTACTACGAGCTCGGCTGGGGCGGCTGGTGGTTCTGGGACCCGGTCGAGAACGCCTCCTTCATGCCCTGGCTGGTCGGGCACGGCGCTGATCCACTCGCTGGCCGTGACCGAGAAGCGCGGCGCGCTTCAAGTCGTGGACCGTGCTGCTGGCGATCATGGCGTTCTCGCTCTCGCTGCTCGGCACCTTCCTGGTTCGCTCGGGCGTGCTGTCGTCGGTGCACGCCTTTGCCACCGACCCCAAGCGCGGCCTCTTCATCCTCGCCTTCCTGGCCATCGTGATCGGCGGCTCGCTGACGCTGTATGCGTGGCGCGCGCCCAAGGTCGGGCTCGGGTGCGCGCTTCGCGCTGGTCTCGCGCGAGATCTATGCTGCTGGCTCAACAACGTGCTGCTGGTGGCCGCGATGGGTGCGGTGCTGCTCGGCACGCTGTACCCGCTGGCTGCTCGACGCGCTCGGCCTGGGCAAGATCTCGGTCGGCCCGCCGTACTTCGACACCGTGTTCGTCCCGCTGATGACGCCGGTGCTGGTGCTGATGGGCATCGGCCCGCTGGCGCGCTGGAAGCAGACCGAGTTGCCCGACCTGGCCCGCCGCCTGCGCTGGGCGGCCGGCGCCGCAGTCGTCGCGGCGCTGCTCGGCCAATGGCTGGCCGGGCACATGTCGTGGCTGGCCAGCCTCGGCCTGCTGCTGCGTTCTGGATCGTGACCTCGCTGGCCACCGACCTGTGGGAGCGTGTCGTGCGCCCGGCCGGCGGTGTGCGCGCGCAGATCCTGCAGCGGCGCGCCAGCTGCCGCGCGCCACGGTCGGCATGATGGTTGCGCACCTGGGCGTGGCCGTGTTCATCTTCGGCGTCACGCATGGTCAAGAGCTACGAGGTCGAGCGCGACGTCAAGATGAACGCTCGGCGACACCACCGAGATCGCCGGCTACGTCTTCACCTTCGCCGGCGTGCGCGAGCGTGCCGGGCCCCAACTACACCGCGGACCAGGGCCTGGTCGACGTCAAGCGCGACGGCAAGCGATGATCACGCAGATGCGGCCCGAGAAGCGCGTCTACCGCGTGCAGCAGAATCCGATGACCGAAGCCGCGATCCGACACGAGCTTGACGCGCGACCTGTACGTCTCGCTCGGGCGAGCCGATCGAGGGCCACGGCCTGGATCGTGCGCGTGTACTACAAGCCCTTCGTCGACCTGGATCTGGGGCGGCTGCCTGTTGATGGCGCTCGGCGGCTTCCTCGCGCTCAGCGACCGCCGCTATCGCGCGGCCCGCCGCGAACAGCTGGCCGCGTCGACGGGTTCGACCGGAGTCGCCGCAGCATGAAGCGCTGCGCAATTCATCGTCCCGCTGGCGTCCTGTTCGCCGTGCTGGTGCTGTTCCTGGTGCGCGGCCTGAATCTCGACCCGCGCGAGGTGCCGTCGCCGCTGATCGGCAAGCCGGCGCCGGCCTTCACGTTGCCGCGCTTGGACGACCCGGCGCAGAAGATCGGGCGCGAGGACATGCTCGGCAAGGTCTGGATGCTCAACGTCTGGGCTTCGTGGTGCGTGGCTTGCCGCGAGGAGCATCCACTGCTGGTCGAGTATTCGCGCGCGCAAGTCGGTGCCGGTCTATGGCCTGAACTACAAGGATGGCCGCGCCGACGGCCCAGCGCTGGCTGGCCAACTTCGGCAATCCGTATGACGCCTCGCTGTCCGACATCGACGGCCGCGTCGGCATCGACTTCGGCGTCTACGGCGTGCCCGAGACCTTCATCATCGACAAGCGCGGCGTGATCCGCTTCAAGCACATCGGCCCGATCACGCCCGAGGTCCTGCGCGACAAGATCGAGCCGCTGCTGAAGCAACTCAATGCCGACAACCCTGCCTAAGTTTCCTCGGCCCTCGCGGCCACCATGCTGGCCGTGCTGTTGGTCGGAGCGAGCGCCAAGGAGGCCGCCCCGGCGGCTGCCGACCCGGTGCTCGAGGCGCGCATGCTGGCCGTGGCCTCGGAGTTGCGTTGCCTGGTGTGCCAGAACCAGACCATCGCCGACTCGCACGCCGACCTGGCCGTCGACCTGCGCAACCAGGTCCGCGAGATGTTGCGCAAGGGCCAGAGCGAGCGCGAGATCATCGACTACATGACCGCGCGCTACGGCGACTTCGTGCTCTATCGCCCGCCGGTCAAGGCCACCACGGCGCTGCTGTGGTACGGCCCGGGACTGCTGCTTGTCGGCGGCCTGGCTGTGCTGTGGCTGGTGCTGCGCCGGCGCAGCCGCATGGCGCCCGAGAAGTTCGACCCCGACGAACCCGAGCTGCCCGCGGAACCCATGGCGGGTACAGACGCTGCGCCGCCCGCACCACGCGCCCAATGAAGAATTCCATCACCACGCTGCGCGCCCAGTTGCAGCAACTCGAAACCCTGCACAAGGACGGCGCGCTCGGCCGCCCCGCCTACGACAGCGCCCGAGCGCAGCTCGAACGCCAGATCGTCGACCTCGTACTGGCCGACCCGGCGGCCGCGACTGCCGCCGGCCGTGCCGCACCAGCGGACGACGCGCCGCGCCCCTCGACCCGGCTGCTCGGCACGCTCGCCGCCGCAGTCCTGGTGGTGGCCGGTGCCGGCTATGCGTGGACCGGGTCGCCCGGGCTGGCGTTGGGCACGGCGACATCGGTTGCGGCTGGCGCGGAGCCTGCTTCGCCGCACGACAGCGATGACATGCAGTTTGCCGCCGCGGTCGAAAAGCTCGCCGCCAAGCTCGAAACCCAACCCGACAACGCCGAAGGCTGGGCGATGCTGGCGCGCTCGTACAGCCGCCTCGGCCGCTTTGGCGAGGCCGTGCCGGCCTACGCCAAGGCGGTCGCGCTGAACGGCAACGACGCCAACCTGCTGGCCGACTACGCCGACGCGCTGGCGGTCAACAACGACCGCAAGATCGAAGGCGAGCCGCTGAAGCTGGTCGAGCGTGCATTGAAGCTCGAGCCCGAGAATCCCAAGGCGCTGGCGCTGGCCGGCACCGCGGCGTTCGACCGCAAGGACTACGCCGGCGCGGTTCGGTACTGGGAGAAGCTGGCCCTGGTGGCCCCGCCAGACAACCAGTTCATCGCCCAGCTGCAGAGCAGTATTGCGGAGGCCCGCGAGCTGGGCGGCCTCGGGCCTGCGCCAGCGGCCAAACCGGCACCAACCGCTGCAACGCCAAAGGCTGCGCCCGCTGCGCCGCCGGTCGCTGCCGCCGCGGGCGGCGGCGCCGTGCGCGGCACAGTGCGCCTGGCGCCGGCAGTCGCCAAACTGGCCGCGCCGACCGACACCGTGTTCATCTACGCCCGCGCCGCCGAAGGCTCGCGCATGCCGCTGGCCATCATGCGCAAGCAGGTCAAGGACCTGCCGGTCGAGTTCGCGCTCGACGACAGCCAGGCCATGTCGCCGGCCTCGCGCCTGTCCCTGTTCCCCAAGGTCGTAATCAGCGCGCGGGTCAGCAAGAGCGGCCAGGCCCAGCCCAGCGCCGGCGACCTGTCGGGCCAGTCGGCCGCGGTCGCCAACGACGCCAGCGGTGTCGGCGTCGAGATCAACGAGGTCGTCAAGAACTGACGCGGCGCGGCGCAGGGGCACGCGCTGGCGCGTCATTGCACCTTGATGCCCGCCGCCTTGACCACCTTGGCGGCATCGTCCATTTCGCTGCGCATGAACTTGTCGAACTCGGCGGCGCTCATCGGCATCGCTTCGGCGCCGAGCGCGGCCATCCGCTCCTTGACCTCGGCCTCGCGCAGCACGCGATTGACATCGCGGTTGATCTTCTCCACGACATCGGCCGGCGTGCCCGCCGGCGCAAACAAGGCGACCCACAGGTTGTAGTCGAAGCCCGGCAGGCCCGACTCTGCGATCGTCGGCACCTGCGGCAAGGTGCTCGCGCGCTTGCCCGAGCTGACGGCCAGGGCCACGAGCTTGCCGTCGCGCACGTGCGGCAGCGCGGCGGAGATCGGCGAGAAGAAGAATGCGATGCGCCCGGCCATCGTGTCGGTCAGCGCCTCCGGCGTGCCCTTGTACGGGATGTGCGTCACGTCGATCGCAGCCGCGAGCTTGAACTTCTCGCCGTTGATGTGCGTGCCGCTGCCGATGCCGGCCGAGCCGAAGTTCAGTCCGCCGGGCCGCTTCTTCGCGTCGGCGATCAGGTCGGCCAGCGTCTTGTAGCCGCTGGCCGGCGACGTCACCAGCACGTTGGGCTGGCCGGCGAGCGGCACGACCTGGATGAAATCCTTCAGCGTGTCGTAGGGCAGCGCGGGATAGATGAAGGGATTCACGGCCTGCGCGGCGGAGTGAACCATCAGCGTCAGGCCGTCGGGCGCTGCCTTGGCCACCAGGCCGGCGCCGATCGTGCCTCCAGCGCCGGCACGGTTGTCGACAACGACCTGCTGGCCCCACAGCTCGGCGAGCTTTTGCCCGACCGTGCGCGCAAGGATGTCGGTCGCGCTGCCGGCGGTGAACGGCACCACGATGCGGACCGGCTTGTTCGGATAGTCCTCGGCCAACACGCACGCCGGCCACAGCGCACACGCTGCAAGGATGCCAACCCATCGCCGCCAATGCTTCATGTCAGCTCCTCTAGCTTGCGGGCCATCAACCCAGGCCATCGTCGACCGCCACCTGCTCGGGCCGTAGCTCGAGGCCCGAGGCCCTGGCCTGCAGCACGATCAGCTTGGCGAAATCCTCGTCGTCCATGCCGTGGCCGATCAGGCTTTGCACGACGTCGCGCGTCAGCGAGGCCAGAGGCATCGGCACGTCGAAGCGGCGCGCCGCCTCGAGCCCGAGGTCGAGGTCCTTGCGCAGCAGCTTGGGCGTGAAGGTGACCTTGAAGTCGAGGTTCACCAGCGCCGGCGTCTTGTACTTCGAGAAGGTCGAGCCCATCACGCTCTGGTTCATGAATTCGAGGAAGGCGTGGCGCGGCACGCCGGCCTTCTGGGCCAACACGGTGATCTCGGCCAGCGACTGGATGACGACGCCGAGGAACACGTTGTGGCAGATCTTGACGATGCGCGCCAACTCGCCCTCACCGACATAACTGGCGGCCGGCGCGATCATGCGCAATGCCGGCAGCGCCGCATCGAATGCGGCCTTCGGGCCCGAGCAGACGAACGACAGGCGCCCGGCCTTGATCACCTTGGCATTGCCCGAGACCGGCGCGGCGAGCATTTCGACGCCGCGTTCCGCCAGCAGCGCTCGCAACTCGGCCGAGCCTTCGAGCGAGATCGACGAGCACTCGACGACCATGCGCGGCGCGCGGCTGCCTGACAGCAGGCCTTGCGGGCCGGCGATGACCTCACGCACGTCGTCCCAGGTCGAGACCATCACAAAGACGATGTCGCAGGCCGCCAGGTCGGTGAGCCGGCTTGCGATCTTTGCGCCCGCGGCCGACAGCGGCTCGGCTTTGGCGCGCGTGCGGTTCCACACCGTGAGGTCAGCGCCGGCCTTGGCCAGGCGCTCGGCCATGGCAAAGCCCATGCGGCCGATGCCGATCCATCCGAGTTTCAATGCGACGGTCATGGCTTGTTCAGTAGGGATTGGCGATCGGCAGTTCCTGCGCCGGGTAGAGCGAGATCACCTTCGGCCCGGTCGGCGTCAGGATCACCTCCTCCTCGATGCGCGCGGCGGATACGCCGTCGCTGGCCGGGCAGTAGGTCTCGACCGCGAAGACCATGCCGGTCTTCAGCTCGATCGGATCCTCCAGCGACGACAGCCGCGAGATCAGCGGCCGCTCGTGCAGGCCCAGTCCCAGGCCATGGCAGAAGTTCAGGCCGAAGGCATCCATCTCGGTGGCGAAGCCGATTTCCTGCGCCGTCGGGAACGAGGCCGCCACCACATGCGAGGACACGCCCGGCTTGAGCAGGTCGATCGCACGGTCCATCCACTCGCGTGCGCGCTTGTAGGCCTCGCGCTGCGGCGGCGTGGCCATGCCGACGCTGAAGGTGCGGTAGTAGCAGGTCTTGTAGCCCATGTAGGAATGGATGATGTCGAAGAAGGCCTGGTCGCCGGGCCGGATGATGCGATCGGTGAAGTTGTGCGGGTGCGGGCTGCAGCGCTCGCCCGAGATGGCGTTGATGGCCTCGACGCAGTCCGATCCCATCAGGTACAGCCGCATCGTGGCCAGGGCCACGATCTCGCTCTCCTTGACGCCGGGCTTGAGCTTTTCGGCGATCTCCTGGTAGACGCCGTCGACCATCGCCGCGGCCATGTTCAGCAACATCAGCTCGTCGATGTTCTTGATCTCGCGCGCCTGCAACATCGTCTGCTGCGCGTCGCGCACGTCGATACCGAGCTTCTGCAACTCGAGCATCATCGGCACCTCGACCACGTCGACGCCGAGCGGCATATCGCCGACGCCCTCTGCGTCGAGCAGCGCCTTGATCTCGCGCGCCGCGCTGCGGAACAGCTTGCCGTCGCCGCCCACCGCGCCGCGCAGGCCGAGCAGGCCGGCGCGGCAATGGTCCTGGCACAGCCAGGGCGTGTACAGCTTGTGGTGCTTGGCCGCCGAACCGAAGTCCCACAGGTAGGGGTCGCCATTGCCGGTCAGCAGCGAGTAGCGGGTGAGCTTGTCGCGCGCCCATTCGCCGATCACGGTGCTGGTGGTGTAGCGGATGTTGTGCTGATCGAAGCACAGCAGTGCGCCCAGGCCCGAGTGGGCCAGCGCCGCGCGGGTGCGCGCGAGCCGGTAGTCGTGCAGGCGGCGGAAGTTGACCCGCTCCTCGAAATCCACCTGCATATGGCCGGGCGCCTGCAGCGGCCGGCTCCAGTTGTGGTGCGGATCGATGTCGTCGGGCCGGACGATCGTCGGCTCGCGAGCCTTCTTCCTGGTTGCCATCGCGTTGCCTCGGTCTGCTCTCAGCGCTTGCCGAAGGCCTTCTCGTGGTAACTCGGGTCGACGTACCTGAGCGGGTCGGTCAGCTGCTTCTTCGGCGTGCCGTACTTGCTGCGCAACTCGAGCACCGTGCGCACGCCCGCCAGGTCGACTACAAGGTCGCGCGACAGGCCGCCCTTTTCGGCCAGCAGAAGGTCGTAGGACGGTTTGGCCAGCGCCGGCGTCATGTCGCGGATGTTGGCCACCAGCAGGGCTTCGACGACATCGCGGTTGGCGCGGTCGACGACCCAATCGACGCCGGCCTTGTAGCCGCGCAGGAAGCCGATCATCGCGGCCTCGTGGCTGGCGGCCCACGAGCGCCGCGCCGCCCCCACTGTGCCCTCGTAGGCACCCAAGGCCTGGGCGGTGGCCAGCTGATTGAAGCCACGCTGCGTGGCCAGCAATTCGAACGGCGTGCGCAACAGCGTCGCGTCGTGCTTGCCGGCCAGCAGCTCGCGGTAGCGGTTGGACGTTCCGCCCGCGCGCACATAGGTCACGTCCGTCTCGGCCAGCCCGCCGCGGGCGACCAGTTCGCGCAATACGAAGGCCAGCCCGTTGGTCATCGCGTCCACCGACAGTGTCTTGCCCTTGAGGTCGGCGAAGGACTTCACCGCCGGCGACGACATCACCGACAGGAAGCCGCCATCGCCGCCGAGGAACGCGAACAGGTCCGGGTTGTCGGGGATCTTGGCCTCGCCCTGGCCTTCCTGGTAGGCGATGAAATTGTCGATGGTGGCCAGCGCGATGTCGTAGCGGCCGTCGAGCAGGCCGGTCACCAATGCGGCCGAGTTCGGCGTGTAGCTCAATTGCACGGCAACGCCGTTGGCCTCGAAGAAGCCTTGTCGCTGCGCGGCCCACAGTGGCAGGTTCCAGCCGCCGTCGAACGTAATGACGCGCAATGAGGCCGGTGCCGGTGCCGGCGCCTGTGCCTGTACGCCCGCGGCAAACAGGAACGCAAGAATCAATCCAAGCAATCGACGGCAGATCATCCAGAGCCTCTCTGTGCTGCGGTCCGCCCGCTTGCATTGGCCTCGCAGGGGTCGGCGCGCGGTGAAGATAGCCGATCCAGCCTGGGGTGTATATCAGGGACCACGGCATGCATGTCGCCTCGCGACACGCGGCCCTGCGGCGCAATCGACCGCCGGGCCGCTCCCACGCCGTGGGCTGATCGGTTCCTTACGGCGGGCGCGCGCGCAACGCCGCGCCGGCACCACGAACTGCTTGACTTAGCGCAAGTATCCGACCCGGGCACAGGCGGAAACTCGGTTTCAAAGAAGGCGTGAAACCGCCGACCAGAACAACGACCGGGAACCACAGGATGCAGTCGCAGAGCCAGGTGATGGCGAGGGTGCAAAGCCATGCACGGCGCGGCAAGAGCCGCTGGCCGGCGCGCATGGACCTGGCGCAGAGCCTGAGCGGCCTGGCGCTGGGCCTGTTCATGTGGGTCCACATGGTGTTCGTTTCGTCGATCCTGATCAGCAAGGACGCGATGTGGGTCGTCGCCAAGACCTTCGAGGGTTACTTCCTCTTTGGCCGCAGCGTGCCCGCATTGGTCTCGATCGCCGTCGGCGGCGTGGCCGCGCTGGTCGTGCTGCACGCCTTCCTGGCGATGCGCAAGTTTCCGGCCAACTTCCGCCAATACAGCCATTTCACCAGCCACCGCGCCACGCTGCGCCATGGCGACACCACGCTGTGGTGGGTGCAGGCCGTGACCGGCTTCATGCTGTTCTTCCTCGCTGCGCCGCACCTGTTCCAGATGCTCGCGCACCCGGCCGACATCGGGCCCTACGAGTCGGCCGACCGGGTCTGGAGCGCGTCCTGGTGGCCGCTGTACCTGGTACTGCTCTTTAGCGTCGAGCTGCACGGCGGCATCGGCTTGTATCGGCTGGCCGTCAAGTGGGGCTGGCTGCAGGGCAGCGACGCCGACACAGGAAGGCGCAGGCTGCAGACTGCCAAGTGGGCACTGACTGCGTTCTTCCTCGTGCTTGGACTGGCGACGCTGGCTGCCTATATGAAGATCGGCGCCGAACATGGCGCGCGTGTTGGCGAGCGCTACACGCCGGCCTGGGTGACGCCATCCGGTTCAGAGGGACCGGCCCGGTGAAGGTCATCCACACCGACGTGCTGGTCATCGGCGGCGGGCTGGCCGGCCTGCGCCTGGCAGTGGCCGCCAAGCGCCGCGGCCACGACGCGCTCGTGCTCTCACTGGTGCCGGCCAAGCGCTCGCATTCGAAGGCTGCGCAGGGCGGAATGCAGGCCAGCCTGGGCAACGTCATCAAGGGCCAGGGCGACAACGAAGACATCCACTTCGAAGACACAGTACGCGGCTCGGACTGGGGTGCCGACCAGCAGGTCGTGCGCATGTTCGTCAACACCGCACCCAAGGCGGTGCGCGAGCTGGCCGCCTGGGGCGTGCCCTGGAGTCGCGTCAGCAGCGGTGACCGCGAGGTGGTCATCAACGGCCAGCGCGTCACCATCACCGAGCGCGACGACGCGCACGGCCTGATTGCGCAGCGCGACTTCGGCGGGACGAAGAAGTGGCGCACCTGCCATGTCTCCGACGGCACCGGCCACGCCATGCTGCAGGCCGTCGCCGACCAGACGATTGCCAACTCCATCCCGGTACACGAACGCGTCGAGGCGCTGGCGCTGATCCACGACGGGCGGCGTTGCTTCGGCGCCATCGTGCGCAACCTCATTGATGGCTCGCTGGCCGCCTACCTGGCCAAGGCCACGGCGATCGCGACCGGCGGCGCCGGGCGGCTGTACCGCGTGACCACCAATGCCGTGATCTGCGAAGGCATCGGCCACGCGCTGGCGCTCGAGACCGGCGTCGCCGCACTCGGCAACATGGAGGCGGTGCAGTTCCATCCGACGGGTATCTTCCCGGCCGGGATCCTCGTCACCGAGGGTTGCCGCGGCGACGGCGGGCTGCTCAAGGACGCGGACGGGCATCGCTTCATGCCCGACTATGAACCCGAGAAGAAGGAGCTGGCGTCGCGCGACGTGGTCTCGCGGCGCATGGAGCAGCACATTCGCGCCGGCAAGGGCGCGCAGAGCCGCTTCGGCGAGCACCTCTGGCTTGACATCACCCTGTTGGGCGAGAAACACATCCGGCACAACCTGCGCGAGGTCTACGAGATCTCGCAGACCTTCCTCGGCACCGACCCGACCAAGGACTGGATCGCGGTGCGCCCCGCGCAGCATTACACGATGGGCGGCGTGCGCACCGACGCCAGCGGCCAGAGCCCGACGCTGGCCGGCCTGTTCGCCGCCGGCGAGGCGTCCTGCTGGGACATGCACGGCTTCAATCGTCTGGGCGGCAACTCGGTGGCCGAAACGGTGGTCGCCGGCATGATCGTCGGCGAGCGCATCGCCGATTTCTGCGACCGCGCCGACAACGACAACGACGTGCCGATGGGGCTGGTGCGCGAGTTCATGCAGCGCGAGCGCGCGAAACTCGACGCGCTGCTGACAGGCGGCGGCAGCGAAGACGCCTCCCTGCTGCGCGCACGCATGCAGGAAATCATGACCGCCAAGGTCGGCATCTTCCGCCACGGCGACGAATTGCAGGCCGCGGTCGACGAATTGCAGCTCCTGCTGCAGCGCAGCCGCCATATCGGGCTGCGCAGCCGCGACGCTGGCGCCAACCCGGAACTGGTCACCGCCTACCGCGTGCAGAAGATGCTCAAGCTCGCGCTGTGCGTGGCCCACGGTGCGCTGGCCCGTGGTGAAAGCCGCGGCGCGCACTTCCGCGCCGACTTTCCGCGCCGTGACGACGCGCAGTGGCTCAAGCGCACATTGGCCAGCTGGCCCGATGCCGGTGCGACGCTGCCGGTGCTGAACTATGAGCCGCTCGACGTGATGGCCATGGAATTGCCGCCAGGCTGGCGCGGCTATGGCGCGAAAGACTACATCGACCACCCGGACACGGTGCGCCGCACGGCCGAGGTGGCCGCCCTGCGCCAGCAGTTGCAGGCGGCCGATCGCTTTACGCAGCAGCGCGCGTTGATGCCTTACGAACACCTGTTGCCGCCGATGCTGCGCGGCCGCAACGAACGGCTCGACGAAAGGTTCGGCGCATGACCATCGAAGCCCCGATCCGGGTCGTGCCCCGCAATGCCGACGCTAGCGGCCGCGCGCAATCGGGCAACGGCACGCCACCGCGCAAGCTCGAAATCAGCGTGCTGCGGCACAACCCGCATGATGCGGCGAGCGTGCCGCACTGGCAGCGCTACGAAATCGAAGAAGCCGATGGCATGACGCTGTTCATCGCGCTGACCGACATCCGCGAGAAGCAGGACCCGTCACTGCAATTCGATTTCGTCTGCCGCGCCGGCATCTGCGGTAGTTGCGCGATGGTCATCGATGGCCGCCCGTCGCTGGCCTGCCGCACGCTGACGAAGAACCTGGGCCGCCAGGTCACGCTGGCGCCGCTGCCGTTCTTCGAGCTGATCGGCGACCTGTCGGTCAACACCGGCAAGTGGATGCGCGGCATGAGCGAGCGCCTCGAAGGCTGGCTGCACATGGTCGAGCCCCAGCCCGACATCAGCCGCATCGAGCCGGCGATGGACCCAGCGCTGGCCGACCGCATCTACGAACTCGACCGCTGCATCGAATGCGGCTGTTGTGTCGCTGCCTGCGGCACCGCGCGCATGCGCGAGGACTTCGTCGGCGCCGTCGGCCTGAACCGCATCGCGCGCTTTCGCATCGACCCGCGCGACACGCGCAGCGACGCCGATCACTACGAACTCGTCGGTGACGACGACGGCGTTTTTGGTTGCATGTCGCTGCTGGCCTGCCACGACCTGTGTCCGAAGCAGTTGCCACTCAGCACGCAGATTGCCTATGTGCGCAGGGCGATGGTCAAGCAGGGCTTCAAATGAGCGCCTACCTCACGTTCGGCCTTTGGTTGGCCGGGATCCTGGGCTTCGTCGGCGTCACGCTGTGGATGAACGCCGTGCTCGGACCGCAACCGCTGGCCTCGGCGACCAAGCTCGAGCCCTTCGAATGCGGTGCCACGCCGGTCGACCTGGTCAACGTCAAGGCCGTACCGATCAAGTACGCCGCGCTGGCGGTGGTCTTCATCCTGTTCGACCTGGAAACCGTGTTCCTCATCCTCTGGGCGCTCGGCGCGCAGCCGCTCACCGGCTTCATGCTGCTGACCTTCGGCTTCTTCGTCTTTCTGCTGATGTTGATGTTGGCCTACGTCTGGAAGAGCCGCCTGGTCGAGGGCGTGCTGGAGTGATCATGAGCGGCAAGACCATCCCGATACTCGCGGCGCCACCCAAGGTGCCGACCTTCGACTACTTCACGACCAAGAAGGACGAGCTGGTCGGCTGGGCGCGCAAGTTTTCGCTCTTTCCCTACCCGTTCGTCACGGCTTGCTGCGGCATGGAATTCATGTCCGTCAGCTCGACGCTGTACGACACCGACCGCTTCGGTGCCGCGCTGCCGCGCTTCACGCCGCGCCAGGCCGACCTGCTGATGGTGGTGGGCACGGTCACGCACAAGCAGGCGCCCGTGCTGGCGCGCGTCTACGAGCAGATGTGCGAGCCGAAGTGGGTCATGGCCTTCGGCGTCTGCGCCACCAGCGGTGGCTTCTACGACAACTACGCCGTCGTGCAAGGCATCGACAAGATCATCCCGGTCGACGTCTACGTGCCCGGCTGCCCGCCGCGCCCCGAGACCGTGATCGACGCGATCATGCAGTTGCAGGCGCGCATCGGCGGTGACCACCACGTGATCGTCAAGGGGGACTTCTGAGCATGGACGCCAACCTCCTCGAACGCATCCGTCATCGGCTCACCCCGGCGGCAGCGGAGTTGCCGGTGGCCCACGGCATCCCCGTGCTGACGCTCGAACCCGGGCAGTGGCTCGACAGTGCGCGTGTGCTGCGCGACGAGTTCGGCTTCGACATGCTGCTCGACGTGACCGCGGTCGACTGGCCGGGCCAGCCGCTGCGCTTCGAGGTCGTGGCCCACCTGTACTCGACGCACGACCTGCTGCGCGTGCGCCTCAAGGCCCGCGTCAGCGAGGCCGCGCCGGTGATTGCCAGCCTGCTGCCGCTGTACCCCGGGGCCGCGTTCCTGGAGCGCGAGTGCCACGACATGTTCGGCATCGTCTTCGACGGCAATGCCGACCTGCGGCCGATCCTGCTCTACGAAGGCTTCGTCGGCCACCCGCTGCGCAAGGACTATCCAAAGCGGCGCGAGCAGCCGCTGGTGCGGTACCGCAACACGTGAGACCTGCGATGGACCTGAAGATCCCCAACCCGGTCCGCTCCGCGTTCGCGCCGACGCCCGCCGACGACGGTCGTGTCATCGTCAACATCGGCCCGTCGCACCCGGCCACGCACGGCACGGCGCAGATCATCACCGAGCTCGACGGCGAGCGCGTGCTGCGCGCCGACGTGCACTGCGGCTACCTGCATCGCGGCTTCGAGAAGGAGTGCGAGAGCCACACCTGGCACAACCTGATTCCTTACGTCGACCGCCTGAACTACTGCTCCGGCCTGATCAACGACTTCGCCTACTGCCAGGCGGTCGAGGACCTGATGCAAGTGCAGATCACGCCGCGCTGCCGCATGCTGCGCACCCTGCTCTCCGAGTACTCGCGCATCGCCGACCACATCACCTGCGTGGCCGCGGCGCTGATGGAGCTGGGCGCGATGACGGCGTTCCTGTACCTGATGACGCTGCGCGACTACATCTACGAGCACCTGGCCGACCTGACCGGCGCCCGCGTCACCTACTCCTACGGCCGCATCGGTGGCCTGGCGCGCGACCTGCCCGAAGGCTGGTTGAAGCGGCTGGAACAGGTGCTGGACGAGTATGAAACCTACATCGGCCGCATCCACGGCCTGATGGACCACAACCGCATCTTCATCGACCGCATGCGCCGCGTCGGCATGCTGACACCGGCCCAGGCCGTCGCCTACGGCTGCACCGGGCCGATGCTGCGCTCGACCGGGCTGGCGCGCGACCTGCGCCGCGACACGCCCTACCTGGCCTACGCCGATCTCGATTTCGACGTCCCGGTCGGCATCCTCGGCGACAACTACGACCGGTACTACGTACGCATGCGCGAGATGGACGAGTCGGTGCACATGATCCGCCAGTGCGTGGACCTGCTGCCCGCCGGACCGATCAACGTCGACGACCCGCGCTGCGTGCTGCCCGACAAGCAGCTGGTCTATCGCGAGATCGAATCGCTGATCACGCACTTCAAGTTGATCATCGACGGCCCGCGTGTGCCGGCCGGCGAGATCTATTCGGCGCAGGAAGGCGCCAACGGCGAACTCGGCTTCTACCTGGTCTCGACCGGCGAAGGCCAGCCCTACCGCGTGCACTGCCGCGCGCCGAGCTTCGTCCACGTCGGCGTGGCCCACCTGATGCTGCAAGGCGGCCAGCTGGCCGACGTGGTGCCGACCTTCGGCTCGATCAACATGATCGGCGGGGAGTGTGACCGGTGAAACATCTCGTGCCTGAATTCGACCGCCTGCGGGCGCGTTACCCGGCCGGCTTCGAGTCGTCGTTGGTGCTGCCGTGCCTGCGCCGCATTCAGGAGGACCGCGGCTACGTCGCCGACGAGGACATCGACGGCCTGGTCGCCTACCTCGGCGTACCGCGGATCCAGATCGAGGAGGTCCTGAGCTACTACACCCAGTACCGCCGGCAGCCCGTCGGCCACCACCACGTGCAGGTCTGCCGCAACGTCTCGTGTTCGATGCGCGGCGCCGAACGCCTGCTCGACCATCTGGGCCAGCGCCTGGGCCTGGAGCCCGGCCAGACCAGCGCCGACGGCCGCTTCACCCTCTCCACCGTCGAGTGCCTGGGCTCCTGCGGCACCGCGCCGGTGGTGGTGGTCGGCGATACCTATCACGAAGACATGAGCGCCGAGAAGGTCGACCGGCTGCTCGCGGGACTGGACTGACATGAGCCGCGACACCAAGCTGCTGATGACCTTCCCGGTCACGGCCACCTCGCACCTGCTGGCCGAATACCGCGCACGCGGCGGGTACGCGGCGCTGGACAAGGCTTTGCGCACGCTGACGCCCGATGCGATCACCAAGGAAGTGACGGCCTCGGGCCTTCAAGGACGCGGCGGTGCGGCGTTCTCGGCCGGACGCAAGTGGTCGGTGATCCAACTCGACGACGGCCAGCCGCATTACCTGTGCGCGAATGCCGACGAAGGCGAGCCGGGCACCTTCAAGGACCGCTGGATCCTGGAGAACGCACCGCACCGGCTGATCGAGTCGATGCTGATCGCGGCCTACGCGCTGCAGGTGCGCCATGCTTTCGTCTACATCCGCGGCGAGTTCGACCTGCCCTACCGACGCCTGGCTGCCGCGCTCGAGGAAGCCTATGCCGCCGGCCTCGTCGGCGAACATGTGCTGGGCACCGATTTCGCCTGCGACATCGTCATCTACCGCGGCGCCGGCTCCTACGTCTGCGGCGAAGCCTCGGCGCTGATCAGCTCGATCGAGGGCAAGCGCGGCTATCCGCGCAATCGCCCGCCGCGGCTGACGGTGCGTGGCCTGTTCCAGCGCCCGACTGTGATCAACAACGTCGAGACCCTGTCCAACATCGCCTGGATCGTCGAGCATGGCGCGGCCGCATTCAAGGCTGTCGGCACGCCCAAGAACCCCGGCACGCGCCTGATCTCGATTTCGGGCCACGTCGCCAAGCCCGGCGTCTACGAGATCGAGGTCGGCTACCCGTGGAAGCGGCTGATCTACGACGATTGCGGTGGCATGCTCGGTGGTACGGCACTCAAGTGCGTAATCCCGGGCGGCATCTCGACCAAGGTGCTGACGGCAGCCGAGATCGAAGGCGTCAACCTGGACAACACCGAGGTTGAGGCGGCGGGCTCGTCGATGGGCTCGGGCGGCATGATCGCCATCGCCGAGGGCACCTGCATGGTCCGGCTGCTGCAGGTCATGCTGCGCTTTTATCACCACGAGTCGTGCGGGCAGTGCACGCCATGCCGCGAAGGCATGGGCTGGCTGCACCGCATCATCGACCGCATCGTCGCCGGCCAGGGCCGCCTCGAGGACCTCGACCAGATGGCGCGCATCTCGCGCCTGCAGGACGGCAACACGATCTGCGGCATGGGCGACGCCGCCGGCTATGCCACGCTGGGCATCCTGGCCAAGTACCGCGACGAGTTCGAGTACTGGATCGCCAACGGGCGCTCGAAGTTCGAAGGGAGGCTCGAATGCCGCTGATCTACATCGACGGCGAGCCGTTCCAGGCCCGCACCGAGCAGACCGTGCTGCAGGTGGCACAGGAACACGGCGTCTTCATTCCGCGCCTGTGCTGGCACCCGCAGTTGTCGATCGCCGGCAATTGCCGCATCTGCGTGGTCCAGGTCGAGGGCCGCAGCTGGGTCGAGATCTCGTGCAACATGCCGGTCAGCGAAGGCCTGCGCGTGCTCACCGACACCGAGCTGGTGCGCGAGCACCGCAAGGCGACGATGCAGTTCCTGACGCTGAACCACCCGGTCGATTGCGGCGTCTGCGACAAGGCCGGCGAGTGCACGCTGCAGGACTACCACGTGGCCTTCAACGGCGAGGCCTCGGTGTCGGCAGAACCCAAGGTCGTGGCGACCAAGTTCTACGCGCTGAGCGAGCGCATCACGCTCGACAACGAGCGCTGCATCCTGTGCACGCGCTGCGTGCGCTTCACGCGCGAAGTCTCGAAATCCAACGCCCTGGGTGTGCAAAACCGCGGCGACCACTCGCTGATCCGCCCGGCCGGCGGCCAGCCGCTGGACCAGGACCCGTATTCCGACAACATCGTCGACATCTGCCCGGTCGGCGCGCTGCTGCCGCGCCAGTCGCTGTACAAGGCGCGCGTCTGGTACCTCAAGACCACGCCGTCGGTGTGCCCGGGCTGCGAACGCGGCTGCAACGTCGACATCTGGCACCGCAAGCCCGAGTGGTTCGTGCGCTCGCTCGACGAGCGGCAGAACCGCGCCATCGACCGCGTCACGCCGCGCGACAACCCCGTCGTCAACGGGCCGTGGGTCTGCAACAAGGCCCGCGACCTGGCGCAAATCTTCGAGCGCCCACGCGCCACGGCGGCGATGAAGAAGGGCCACACCGTGACGCTCGACGTCGCGCTGGCCGCCGCCCGCAAGCTGATCGAAGGCGCGCGCCACCCGGTGGCGCTGGTCTCGAGCTGGGGCTCGAACGAAGAGTTGCAGGCGATGCAGCGCGCGCTGGGCACGCGCTTCACCGCCTTCGTCAAGCGCGACCACCTGCCGCAGCCCGGCGAGACGATCGAAGACGATCTGCTGATCCGCGCCGACAAGAACCCCAACGGCTTCACCGCCCGCGCGCTGTTCGGCAGCACTGAGCCGAATTTCGCGCCGGAGACCGACCTGGTGCTGGTGTGGGGCGAAGGACTCAACTTCTCGCAGCTGCCGCGCGGCGTGCCGGTGATCTTTCTAAATGCCTATCTCGCGCCCGAGAACGGCCATGCCGACGTATTCATTCCGGTCAGCGTGCAGACCGAGCGCACCGGCCACTACACCAACTTCGCCGGCACCACGAGCGCGTTCGAGGCCTGCTTCGCCAAGCCCGACGGCGTGGTCGATGCCGAGCAAGTGTTCGCGGCGCTGGCCGTCGCCGAGGCGGTGACACCATGATGCAAGACTTGGTCGTGCATGCGGTCTACATCGGCTATGCGCTGGGCATGCTGCTCACCTTCGGCACCATCCTGACCTGGGTCGAACGCAAGCAGGCCGCGGTAATGGCCGACCGCATCGGCGCGAATCGCGCCTACGTGCGCCTGCCGTTCACACAGATCAAGCTGATCTGGCTCGGCCTGTTCCACGGCCTGGCCGACGGCCTGAAGATGATGCTGAAGGAAGACTTCCGCCCCATCGCCCATGATCGCGTGGCTTACGCGCTCGCGCCCTGGGTGGTGTTCGTGCCGGTGCTGCTGGTGTTCGCAGTCATTCCGTTCGGCGGTGCGCTGGTGCCAGCCAAGCTGTTCGCCGGCATGCCCGCGGTGGCGGCCTGGTTCGGTGATCGCACCTACGCGCTGCAGATCTCGCGCCTGGACGCCGGCCTGCTCATCGTCTTCGCCTTCAGCGGCCTGACCGTGATCGGCGCGATGCTCGCCGGCTGGTCGTCGGACAACAAGTTCTCTCTGCTCGGCGCGCTGCGCGCCGGTGCGCAGATGGTGTCCTACGAGTTGGTCATCGCCCTCACCGTGCTCGGCCTGGTCGTGATCTACGGCAGCGTCGACCTGACGGTCATCGTGCGCCAGCAGTCGGGCCTGCTGCTCGGCTTCCTGCCGGCCTGGGGCGTCTTCCTGCAGCCGTTCGCCGCGATCCTGTTCATCACCGCCGCGATGGCCGAGAACCGGCGCGCGCCGTTCGACCTGCCCGAGGCCGAGTCGGAGCTGATCGCCGGCTACTTCACCGAATACAGCGCGATGAAGATGGGCCTGTTCATGTTCGCCGAGTTCATCGAGATCGCGATCATCGCCGCGCTGTTCGCGACCCTGTTCCTCGGTGGCTACAACCTGCCCTACATGGACGACGGCGGCCTCAACCTGCCCGGCGGCATCGCGCTGCCGATGAGCCACGGCCTGGTGGTCGTGACGCAGATGGTCGTGTTCCTGCTCAAGGTGCTGGTCATGAGCAGCTTCCAGATCCTGGTGCGTTGGACGCTGCCACGTTTTCGTTATGACCAGTTGCTGCGCTTTGCCTGGAAGTTCCTGTTCCCGCTGGCGCTGGCCAACCTGACGGTGACCGCCGTCGCCGTCTGGCTGCTGAGGACCTGAAATGAAGCCGCTGCTCTTCAACGCCGAGCCAGGTCTTCGCAGATTGGCGTGCCGCGTGGCTTGCCGGCTCTCGCCCCGGTGGGACGACTGACATGGGCAAATCCACGATTCCCCGCAAGACGCATCGCGTCTACTGGAACGAGCCCGAAATGGGCGTGTGGGACCGTTTCTACCTGTTCGAGATCGTGCGCGGCCTGGCCATCACCGGCGGCGTGTTCCTGCGCAACATGTGGAAGTGGTGCACCGGACGCAAGGGTGCCGTCACGGCCTACTACCCCGAGGAGATGCGCCCCGACTATGCCGCCGGCAACCGCGGCAAGCATGTGCTGACGCAGCGCCCTGACGGCCGGCCCCAATGCGTGGCCTGCAATATGTGCGCCACCGTCTGCCCGGCGCAGGTGATCGAGATCGATGCCGCGTTCGACCCCGATGACGCTGCGCACCCCAAGTACCCGAGCCGCTTCGAGATCGATTACTCGCGCTGCATCTTCTGCGGCCTGTGTGTCGAAGCCTGCCCCGAGGACGCGATCCGGATGGTCAAGGATGTACCGAACCTGCCGGGCGCCGACCGCGGCGCGATGTGGTTGAAGAAGGAAGAACTGCTGACCTGGCAGCCGCACAGCGACGTGGCCAAGCCCTACCCGGTGGCAGGCAAGGCGGCCGGAGCCCGATCATGATCGAAGACTTCCTGCTCGTGCTGTTCGCGCTCTCGGCACTGGCCGGCGGTGCGCTGATGCTGGTGGTGCGCCACCCGATGCGCGTTGCCCTGGCGCTGATCGCCTCGATGCTGTCGCTCGGCGCGGTCTACGCGCTGCTCGGCGTGCACGTGATCGCCGTGTTCCAGATCCTGATCTACGTCGGCGCGGTGATGGTCTTCATGGTCTACGCCATCATGCTGCTCGACCTGCGCGACCCGTCGTTCACCGAGCGCTATTCGCGCCTGCTGTGGCCCGGCCTGGCGGGTTGTGCGCTGCTGGTCGCGGTGCTGGTCTATGCCGCCTGGCCGGCCGGCCCGCCCGCGGCGGCGGCGGCAGGCGGCGCGGCGTTCGGCGTGCAGTCGTTCTCGGCCGAGTTCCTCGACAAGTACTGGTTCTATTTCGAGCTCACGTCGGTGCTGCTTGTCGTCGCCGTGCTGGCTGCCGTGGCGGTGATCAAGGTACGCGGGGGCAAACATGGATAAGGTTTCGCTGCTGCTCGCTGTCAGCGTGGCGCTGTTCTCGATCGGCCTGCTGGGCCTGGTCGTGCGGCGCAACCTGCTGGTGATGCTGATGTGCATGGAGTTGATGCTCAACGGCGTCAACCTCAGTCTGGTGACCTTCGCGCAGCGCAGCGGCGCGGTCGACGGCGCGGTGCTGGTGTTCCTGGTCTTCATCGTCGCGGCCTCCGAGATCGCGATCGCCATTCCCATCGTGCTGCTGCTGGTGCGGCAGCGCCACACGCTCGACGCCGGCACCTACAGCGTACTCAAGGGCTGAGCGATGCAAGACTTCCTGACCCTGATCGTCCTGTTGCCGCTGGCCGGCTTCGTCATCAATGGCGTGCTGGCGACCCGGCTCGGCGGCGCGCGGTTCGGCCCCGGCGCGGTCGGCGTGATCGCCTGCGTCTTGCCGACCCTGTCGTTCGTGCTCGCGCTGCTGTGTTTCGGCCAACTGCAGGCCAGCGGCGCGCCGCTGATCGAGGCCCGCTACACCTGGGCCGAGATCGGCGGCCAGACCCTGGCCATCGGTTTTTATTTCGACCGCCTGAGTGCGGTGATGACGCTGATCGTCACCGGCGTCGGCTCGCTGATCCACCTCTACTCGGTCGGCTACATGAAGGGCGACGACGGCTTCGCGCGCTACTTCGCCTACCTCAACCTGTTCCTGTTCTTCATGCTGCTGCTGGTGCTCGGCCGCTCGCTGCTGGTGATGTTCGTCGGCTGGGAGGGCGTCGGCCTGGCCTCGTACCTGCTGATCGGCTTCTGGTTCGACGACCCGGCCAAGGCCGCCGCCGGCAAGAAGGCCTTCATCACCAACCGCATCGGCGACGCCGGCTTCCTGCTCGGCATGTTCCTGCTCTGGGGCGCCTTCGGCACGTTGGACATGGACCGCATCAACGCCGGCTTTGGCGCCGTGCCCGCGCCGGCGGTGTCGGCCAGCCTGGTCGGCATCCTGCTGTTCATCGGCGCCTGCGGCAAGTCGGCGCAGATCCCGCTGCATGTCTGGTTGCCCGACGCGATGGCCGGCCCGACGCCGGTGTCGGCCCTGATCCACGCCGCGACGATGGTCACCGGCGGCGTCTACCTGGTCGCGCGCATGTCGGGCCTGTACCAGCACGCGCCCGAAGCCTCGCAGGTGATCGCCGTGGTCGGCGCGGCCACCGCCTTCTTCGCCGCCACCATCGCCATCGCGCAGAACGACATCAAGAAGGTGCTGGCTTATTCCACCGTGTCGCAGCTTGGCCTGATGTTCGTCGCGCTCGGTGTCGGCGCCTACGCGGTGGCGATCTTCCACGTCGTCACCCACGCCTTCTTCAAGGCCTGCCTGTTCCTCGGCTCGGGCAGCGTGATCCACGCCCTGCACGGCGAGCAGGACATCACCAAGATGGGTGGCTTGGCCAAGCGCATCCCGGTCACCTTCGCGACCTTCGCGCTGGCCACCGCGGCGATTGCCGGCATCCCACCCCTGGCGGGCTTCTTCTCCAAGGACGAGATCCTGTGGTTCGCATTCGCCAGCAACCAGGGCGGCTCGCCGTTGCTGTGGCTGGTGGCCTCGGCCGCTTCGCTGCTGACCGCTTTCTACATGTTCCGCCTGCTCTGGCTGACCTTCCTCGGCCGCTCGCGCATGGACGCCGAGACCGAGCGCCACGTGCACGAATCGCCGCTGTCGATGACCGGCGTGCTGGTGGTGCTGGCCGCGCTGTCTGCGCTCGGTGGTTTCATCCCGCTGGTGCACTACCTCGAGCCGATGCTGCCGCTGCCGGCGGTGCCCGAGGCCCTGCACCATCTCGAGACGACGCTGGTCATGGTCGCCGTCGGCGTCGCCTTCACCGGCCTGGCACTGGCCTGGTGGTTCTTTGGTAACGACGCGGCCCGCGCCACACGCATCGCGCCCCGGCTGGCCGGCCTGCGCCGCGTGCTGGCGGGCAAGTACTTCATCGACGAGCTCTACGAGGCCATGCTCGGCCGGCCGCTGCAATGGCTGTCGCAGCGCGTCTTCCTGCAGTGGGGCGACAGGATGCTGATCGACGGTTCGCTGCACGGCCTGACGGGCCTGGCGCAGCGCACGGCCGCCGCGCTGGGCGCGGTGCAAACCGGCAACCTGCACCGCTACGCGCTGCTGCTGGTGCTCGGCGTCGCCGCGGCGGTGGCCTGGAGCCTGCGCCATGTCTGAAGCGATGATGCTCAACCTCGTGCTCTTCCTGCCGCTGGCCGGCATGCTGGCGCTGATCGCGGTGCCGGCCTCGCAGCCCGGCACGGTGCGCCAGATGACGCTGGCGGTGATGCTGCTGCAACTGGCACTGGCGGCCTGGCTGTACGTGCGCTTCGACGCCGGCGCGCCCGGCCTGCAGTTCGAGACCGTGCTGCCGTGGATCGCCGACTGGGGTGTGTACTACCGCATCGGGCTGGACGGCTACAACCTGCTGCTGGTGCTGTTGACGGCCTTCCTTGGCCCGCTGGTCGTGGCCGGATCGTTCAGCGCGGTCAGCAAGGACCTGAAGCTGTTCCACGCCATGGTGCTGCTGGTCCAGTTCGCGATGATGGGCACCTTCGTCGCGCAGGACCTGTTCGTCTTCTACCTGTTCTGGGAGACGATGCTGATCCCGATGTTCCTGTTGATCGGCATCTGGGGCGGCGATCGGCGCATCTACGCCACGCTCAAGTTCGTGCTCTACACCGCCTTCGGCAGCATCCTGATGCTGGCCGCGGTGATCTACCTCGTGCTGTCGACCCGCGACACGGGCGGCGTGGCATCGTTCGCCTTTGCCGACCTGCTGCAGGCCAAGCTGCCGCTGCAGGCGCAGACGCTGCTGCTGATCGCCTTCGGCCTCTCGTTCGCGATCAAGGTGCCGATGGTGCCGCTGCACACCTGGCTGCCCGACGCCCACGTCGAGGCGCCGACCACCGGCTCGGTGATTCTGGCCGGCGTGATGCTGAAGATGGGCACCTACGGCTTCATGAAGCTGGGCTTCCCGCTGTTCCCCGAGGCCACGCTGCTGCTGACGCCGCTGCTGATGACGCTGGCCGTGATCAGCATCATCTACGGCGCGGGCCTGGCGCTGGTACAGGACGACATCAAGAAGATCATCGCCTACTCGTCGATCAGCCACCTCGGCTACGTCATGCTCGGCCTGGTCAGCCTGGACCTGCTCGGCATCCAGGGCGCGGTGATGCAGATGGTCAGCCACGGCCTCGTCGCCGGCGGCCTGTTCCTGATGATCGGCATGATCTACGAGCGCTGCCACACGCGCGAGCTGGCGGCCTACGGTGGGCTGGCCAAGCTGCTGCCGGTGTACTCGGTGGCCTTCATGCTGCTGACGCTGGCCTCGATCGGGCTGCCGACGACGAGCGGTTTCACCGGCGAATTCCTGGTCCTGCTCGGCGCCGTCAACGCCGGCTGGGCCCAGCATCTGCAAGGCCACAGCTACGCCCTGCTGATGGCCGTGGGTGCGACCAGCGGCGTGGTGCTCGGCGCGCTGTACATGCTGCGCTTCGCGATGAAGTTCCTGTTCGGGCCGGCCAAGGCGCCGCACATGCCGCTCGCCGACCTGGTGCTGCGCGAGAAGCTGATCCTGGCCGCGATCATCGGTGCCGTGTTCTGGCTCGGCCTGTTCCCCGATGAGCCGATGAAGAAGACCGAGGGCGCCGCGCGCCATTACCAGCAACTGCTGCTGCACGCTCAAGGGAGCAAGCCATGAACTGGGGCGACGTACTGCTGGGCCTGGCGCCCGAGCACCTGCTGCTGGCCGGCATCGTGCTGCTGATCCTGATCGAGACCCTCAGCGACAAGCCGCGCGGCGCCTCGGTGCTGTCGCTGGCCGTCGTGGCCGCCGCCGCCCTTGCCGCCGCCGGGCTCGGGTTCGCGGGCGTGAGCGCGGCCCCGTTCGTCGGCCAGGTGTCCATCGACCCGGCCACGTCGTTGGCCAAGGCCGTGGTGCTGGCGCTGGCGCTGCCGGTGCTGCTGCTGGCGCGCGAGGAGTTCGATGATTCCGGGCCCTTCTACCCGCTGCTGTTGTCGTCGCTGTACGGCCTGTCGCTGATGATCTCGAGCGACAGCTTCCTCACCGTCTTCCTCGGCCTGGAGCTGATGTCGCTGCCGGTCTACGTGCTGGTGCTGCTGGCGCTGCGCCGGCCCGAGAGCGCCGAAGCAGCACTGAAGTACCTGGTGCTCGGCGGCGCGGCCAGCGCCACCATGCTGATGGGCGTTTCGCTGCTCTACGGCCAGACCGGCACGCTGGCGTTGTCGGCCTTCACGACGGCGCTGGGCAGCAGCCAGCCGATGGCGGTGGCCGGTGCGGTGCTCATACTGCTGGCGTTCTTCGTCAAGGGCGCCGTGGTGCCCTTCCACACCTGGGCGCCCGACGCCTACGAGGCCGCCAGCCTGCCGGTCACGGCCTACATGGCGGCGATCATCAAGGCCGGTGTATTGCTGGCCGCATTGCGCCTGTTCGGGCAGACGGCGCTATCGCCCTCCATGGTCCAGTTGCTGGCATTGCTGCCGCTGGTGTCGGTGATCTGGGGCAACCTGGCCGCAATGCGCCAGCCGAGCCTGCGCCGCATGATGGCCTACTCGTCGATCGGCCACGCTGGGTACCTGTACCTGGCGTTCCTCGGCGCCGGCCCGGGCCGCCTGCAATCGGTGCTGTTCTACCTGCTGGCCTACGGCCTGATGACGCTGCTGGCCTTCGCTGCGGTGCCGCCGCACGCCGACGATCTGCAGCGTGACCGGCTCGACACCTTGAAGGGCCTGTTCCAGCGCCGACCCTATGCCGCGATCGCGATCGGCCTGGCGATGCTGTCGCTGGCCGGCATTCCGCCGCTGCCCGGCTTCGTCGCCAAGTTCCTGATCTTTCGCGAGGTGATGGCCGCGGGCCACACGCTGGTGGCCGTGCTCGGCCTGATCGGCAGCTACCTCGGCATCTACTTCTACCTGCGCGTGATCCAGTTCATGTTCATGAGCGCGCAACCGGCCGCGGCCGAGAAGGTGCAGCCACAGCGGGCCATGGCGCACGCCGCCACCGCGCTGTGCCTGACCAGCGCCCTGACGGTCGCGCTGGCGCCGGGCTGGGTGCTGGGTTGGCTGACCGGCGGCCCCTGAGTTCACGCGCGCGCTGAGAAGAACGGGTCAGCCCCGGCGCAAGCTTGGCGGGCCATCGGGCCCGGCCGCTCAGTGCGAACCAAGGCACGACAATCGTGTCGAACGCAACGCGTGCAATTCGCGTGTCTGGTCTGTTGATCGGCAGCAGTTGCTCGCGGCACCCTGTGCAGACCTTACTTCGATGGACCTGCTGAACAACCCGGCGCTGCAGGCCAGCGCGATTCCCTTCATCGTCGCCCTCTTGCTTGGCCTGGCCTTGGCCTCGACGCGCTACCTCGCGCTGGCGGTCGTGGCGGGGCTGGTGGCCGTGCTGGCCCTGACGATAGGCGTCACGCCAGTGCCTCTCACCGCCGTGCGCAAGCTCTGGCTCGTGACCCTCGCTGCGGCCTTGATCGCCGTGGCCCTCGAAGCGGCGGGCGTCGCTGCGAGCCGCCGCGTCATCGCAGCCGTGGCCGCGGGCGCCGGGCTGACCGCCGTTTGGATGCTCCTGCGTGTGCTCGCGAACCAGGAGAGCGTGGCGGCGGCGTGGGCCATTGCTGCCGGCGCCTTCGCACTCACCGCGGCCACGACCGGCAGCGCAATGACCGTCGGCGCCGCATCGTCGCTGCGCCTCGCGGTGATCGGCGCCTGCCTCGGCTGGGGCAGCGGCGTGCTTGCCTTGCTCGGCGCGTCGGCACTGCTGGCCCAACTCGGCCTTGCGCTCGGCACCGCAAGCGCGGCAGTGGCCCTGGCTCAGTTGCTGCGCGGGCGTGAAGCGCCGCTGGGCTGGACCGTCGTCTTGCCGTCTGCGCTGGCGGCCGCGTTGATCGGCGTGCTGGTCGCGGCAACCGCAGAGTTGCGCTGGTATTGCTTGATCCCGCTGCCGTTCGCGCCGCTGGCTTCGCGCATGGTGCCCGCCGGCGCATCGCAGCGGCCCTGGCCATTGGCCATTGCGACCGGCCTGGCAACCCTGCTTCCAATCACCCTCGCCGTGGCCCTCGCATGGTGGGCCAATCCTTCGCCGGCCGGCTGACCAAACCCCCGTCACTTCGACGATTTGCAATCGGAGACTTCAGATGACGCGCATTACCTCGCTCCTGCTCGCGCTGCTGATGCCGTTGGGCGTCAATGCGGCCCCCGAGACCTACAACCTCGATCCGACGCACACGGTACCGAATTTCTCGGTCCAGCACCTGGGCATGTCGACCGTCTGGGGTCACTTCGAGCGCAGCACCGGCAAGGTCGTGCTCGACCGCGCGGCCAAGAGCGGCTCGATCGAAGTCAGGATCCCGACGGCCACGATCTCGACCGGCGACGCCAAGCGGCCCGACGGCGGGCGCACGCGCGACGATCACCTGCGCGCACCGGATTTCTTCAACGTTGCCGAGTTTCCGGAAATGGTATTCAAGTCGAGCAAGCTGACCTTTGCCGGCGACAAGCTGCAGTCGGTGGACGGCATGCTGACGCTGCTCGGCGTGAGCAAGCCGGTGACGCTCGCCGTCACCAGCTTCAATTGCGGCCCCAACCCCGGCAACAAGAAGGCGATGTGCGGCGCCGACCTGGTCGGCAGTATCAAGCGCAGCGACTTCGGCATGAAGTACGGCGTGCCCTTGGTCAGCGACGAGGTCAAGCTGTTCATCGCCGTCGAGGGCTACAAGGAGTAGCTGCCGCGAACGCCAGGCGCGTTTCGCGGTCAATGCCGCGGCAGGGCTGTCAGCGTGCGCTCGATACGCGCTAACGCGCGACTGCCACTGGCGTCGTTCGCGCGTCGCAATGCCAGGGCCTGCAGCAAACTGGCTCTGGCCGTCGCCACATCACCGAGCGCGCGCCGGGCCAGACCGCGCCGCTCCAAGGCCTCGGCCTCCAACACGACGGGTCGACCACCCACCGGCAGCCTGGCCAGGTCCTGCAATGCCGCATCCGATGCGGCCAGCGCATCGGCGGCTCGATCCAGCGCGAGCAGCGCCAGTGCACGCTCGACTTCGCGGGCGATGGCCACTGCGCGCGAGGCCGGACGCGCGGGGTCGAGTTGCGCCAGCGCTTCGGCAGGATTGCCTGCCGCCAGTTCGACCCGCGCGCGACTGAGTGCAAAGACGCTGTCCACCAGGACCGTATCGACGCCTGCCGCGAAGGCCCGCCAATGGGACTGCGCCGCCGCCAAGGTCGCGCGCGCCGCACCGAAGTCGCCAAGCGCGGCCTGCACCTCGGCCCACAACCGTTCCCGGTGCGCGAGCAATGGCGAGTGCGGCAGGGTTCTGCGCAGGTCATCGACTTCCTTGCGCAGACTCGGTGCCAGCAGATCGGGGCGGCCGCGATCCATCAGCAACTGATCCAGCTGACCGCCAGCGTAGGAACGCCAGGCGGCGTCGAAGCGCGGATCGTTGGCTTTCATCGCCTCGCGCACCGCGGCATGCAGCGCCCGGCCTTCGGTCGACTGGCCGACCGTCAACAGCAAATTGCCCAGCTTGAGTTTCGACAGCAAGGTATCCGGGTGGAGTTCACCGTGAACATGCGCGTTCAGCGCAATCTCCTCACGCACGCTGGCGGCGGCCTGGTCGTATTGCATTTGCCCTTGCAACGCGTCGGCCAGGGTGGCGATTGGTGTCGACAGCCAGGCCGCTGACCCTTCGCCCTGCCGCCTGGCGACCGCGATCGCCAGCGTCGCCTGCTCGACGCCGCCATCGTGGTCGTAGGCATTGATGCGGGCCCGCGCCGCCAACACATGGGCCGTCACCAGCGCGTCGGAGTTCGGCATCACGCGGTCGAGGTAGGCCACCGCCTCGTCGGCCCTCTGGCGCGCGCGCTGCAGCGATTCATAGCGCCAGTAGTGCGCGCTGACCAGCAGTGCATCCACACGCACCGGTGAATCCTGCTCGCCGGTGGCGTCGAGCACCGCCAGCGCCTCGTCCAACAGGGCCGAGATCTCGCCGCGGCGACTGCTCTCCTGCAGCGTCTCGATGTAGTCGAGCAGCACCTGGGCCAGCCGTGCGTCGCGATTGCCGAAAGTGCGGCGGGCCAATTCAACTCGCCGCGATTGCATCTGCGACGCCTGCGCATTCAGTCCGAGTTGCGCATACATATCACCCAGGGTCCCCATGACCTCGAGGCGGCTCTGTGGCACGTCAGCCAGCGCTGCGTCGATGCGCGCGGCACCGCGGTCGAGCAGATCACGCGCCGTCGTCCTCTGTGCGGCCTGCGGGTCGGCCTGCGTGGTGCTGTTGGCCTTGAACAGGTCGAGCAGGAAGGCTTGAACCGCGTGTGCACGTTGGGCCTCCTGCTGCGCCCTTGCGGCCTCCTTGCGCGCCTCGACAGCCTGGCGCAATGCAACCGCGCCGGTGGTCACCAGCGCGAGCGCGACCAAGGTGCCCATGACCACCGGCAGTCGGTGCCGGGTGATGAAGCGGCGCATCCGGTAGCCGAGCCGGTCGGGCTGTGCCACGACGGGCTCGCCGCGCAACCAGCGGCCCAGGTCTTCGGCAAAGGCATCGGCGGTGGCGTAGCGCTCGGCCGGAGCCTTCTTCAAGGCCTTTAGGACGATCGTGGCCAGGTCGGCGGGCAAGCTGCGCTGGCGCGGTGGCTCCTGGGTCAGGATGGCCTGCTCGACATCGCGTTTCGTGCCCCTGAACGGACGTTCGCCGGCCAGAAGTTCGTGCAACAGCACGCCCAGCGCGTAGACGTCCGTGGCCGTGCTCACAGGCAAGCCGGCCACCTGCTCCGGCGCCGCGTAGTCGAGTGTCAAGGCCCTGCCGCCGGCCTGGGTCAGCGCCGTCTCTTCGGCCTGGGCCTGGTCCTCGTGCAGCAGCTTGGCCACCCCGAAGTCGAGCAGCATGGCCTGCCCCTGCGGCGTGACGAGCACGTTGCCGGGTTTGATGTCCCGGTGAATGACGAGATGGGCATGCGCGAACTGCACGGCGTCCATCACTTGGCGCATGAGTTGCACGCGTGCGCGCTGGTCCAATGCCTGCTGTTCACAGTACGCCGTGATGGGTACGCCGTTGACCAGCTCGAGCGCCAGGTAGGGCTGGCCATCGTCTGCGATGCCGGCGTCGTACAGGCGTGCGATGTTCGGATGCGCCAGTGAAGCGAGGATGTCGCGCTCGCGCGCGAAGCGCTGCACCAGCACGGCGCGGCGGATGCCGAGCGTGGGCAGCTTGAGTGCCACCTGGCGCTTGAGCGAGCCGTCGACGCGGTCGGCCAGCCAGACCTCGCCCATGCCGCCGCGGCCCAGTTCGCGCAGCAGCCGGTAGGGTCCGACCATGTCGCCGCTTTGCAGTGCACCGGCCTGCGCCACGTCCCTGGGTGCAGTGAAGTCGGGCCCCCGATCGAGCAGGGCGCCGACTTCCTGCGCCGCATCGCGGGCCAGCAGCTTGCGCAGGGTCGGGCCCAGCATTGCGGACTCGGCGTCCAGACCGGCGAGCCAGGCTTCGCGCGCTGGCGCGTCGAGGTCCAGCGCTTGGTCGAGCAGCGTCGACAGCCGCCGCAGTCGCTCGGCCTTGGTCGTCGACGCGGCAGCTTGCGCAGCGTGGGTCAGAGTCATCGCAGGGTTGGCCTCTTACCAAGAAATACGGGCCGGGGCATGCGAACCGGCCAGGCGTCCGTGACTTTCACAACCGTCCTGAATCGCGTGACGGGCTGGGCTACTCCAGCGCCTCGGCCAGCAGCAACCTGGCCTTGGTCCAGCTGCGACGCACGGTGCGCTCCGACAACCCCAGGGCGTCGGCGACTTCGACTTCGGTCATCCCGCCGAAGTAGCGCATCTCCACGACTTTGGCCAGTTGCGCATCGGCCTGGGCGAGCACTTCCAGGGCCTCGTGCACGCGCAAAACATCGCGCTCGGACCCGGCCAGCTCGGCACCCATCTCGGTGTCGAACACCACATGCTCGGCGTCGCCGCCGCGACGTTCGGCCAGGCGCGCGCGGGCGAAATCGACGATCACCGAGCGCATCACATGGGACGCGTAAGCGAAGAAGTGCTGCCTGTCTTGGACCGGCAGCGAGCTGCCGGCCACCAGCTTGAGGTACGACTCGTGCACCAGCGCGGTGGTGTCGAGCAGGGTCATCGTCTGATGCTGGCGCAGCCGGCCGCGTGCCAGCCGATGCAAGTCTTCGTACAGCAGCGCAAACGCCTGCCCGGCCGCCTGCTCGTCGCCCAGCCGTGCCGCTGCAAGCAACGCGGTGAGTTCTGACATCGAGCCCCCTCGTCGAGCGACTGAATATAGCGGTCGTCACTGCGGCTTTCCTGTCCTGCGTCAAGTCGCGCCGCTGCCGGCAGTCCGCCCGGCCGGCTGAGTATCGGGAAGCGGGAAGCCGCGTGTCCGGTCTTGCCTCGACATCACGTACTCCCTGATGAGGACGACCTTTGCAGCGTCCGCCGACTCGAAGGCCCGCAATGCCGCCGTCCCGACCGACCCGCTCTGACCCGCGTGCAACGCGGTAGGCACTCAGCGGACTGGCCATGAGCAATTCACCCTGGCTGCGTGGCTTCGTGACGGCGATGGTCGTGGCCATCGTGTTGTACCTGTTGCGGCGTGCGGGCCCACGCTGCGGCGGCCTGACTGCCGCCGTCCCGGTCACCTCGGCACCTGCATTGGCCTGGGCGTCGTGGGAACGCGGCGTCGAATTTGCCGCGGCCAGCGCCACCGCGGCATTGCTGGCCACCGCGATGACCGGATTGTTCGCCCTGCTCTACGCTCTGGTCGGCCGCCGCCTTGCGCCCCTTCCCACACTGCTCGGCTCGACGGGCTTGGCACTGGTGCTTACCGGTGCAGTGCGCGGCCTTGGCACCGACCTGACGCTGGCCTTGTGCAGTGCCGTGATCCTGCTGGCAGCCTGCGCGCGCCTGATGCCGACCGCCACGGCAAGCCACCAAGCCACCACGCACTGGCGGCGCAATGTGCTGTTGACGGTGCTTGTCTCGGGCGGCGTCACCACGCTGATCGGCCTGATCGCGCCGCGCGTGCCGCCGTTGTGGTGTGGCCTGGTGGCGGCGATCCCGGTGGTCGGCATGTCGACCACTGTCGCGGTGCATTTGCAGCGCGGACATGCGTCGGTAGTTGCTTTCCTGCACGCCTACGTCCAGGGCTTGATGGCCAAGGTGGCCTTTCTCGGCAGCCTGGCGTGGCTCCTGCCACGCGAGCTTGGCCCCGCGACTTGGCTGGCGGCAATTGCGTGCAGCGTCGTGGTCCTGCTGGCCCTGACAAGGCGGCGGGCGGCCGCACTTTCACTTCCGGTAACGCCCATCGTGACGGTGCCATCTTCCCACTCACCTCAACCAGCAAGGAGTTCGTCATGAGACACGCCAGTCATTCCCATAGATTCACCACACCTGCCGTCGCACTCGCGCTTGTGATCGGCCTCGCCTTGCCGACCGGCGCAACGGCACAGGGATCGCGAATGACGGCCGCCGAGCAGGACGCCGCCTTCACGGTAGCGGCGAGCGAGTTCCGCAGCCGGCATTTCGCCGGCGCATACGGCCGATTCATCTATCTGGCCGATCATGGCAATGCCGAGGCGGCCAGGATCGCCCGCGTGATGTACGGCAATGGCATGGCGCTGTTCGGTACTGACTGGTATGCGTCGCCGCAGCAGTTGAACCAGTGGGCCGCACTGGTCGTCAACGACGCGCGAGGGTCGTCGGCCCTGACCAGCGCAAGCGATTGATCGCGCGCCGGTGGGGGCCGAGCCTGGGCTGCGTGCGCAGCAGCGATTCTGCGGCAGCCTAGCGTGCAGCGAATTCGGCATGCGGGTCGGCGTACCATTGGCCAGCGATTTGTGAACCGCGTGAACGAAGTCGAGCGGCCCCGACGTATACAGGTCTGCAGACGGCCCGCGGGCGGGCTGTCCCTGCAAAGGGTCCCGCCCGAGTGCCCAGGCGCAAGCGTCGTCCAATTGAGCGCCATCAATTGCAACGCGTCACATCGACAGGAGACTTGACTCCATGGGCAAGATCACATTCCCGGCCATCGGCGCCGCCTGCGTCGTGGCCCTTTCGGCCTGCTTCCCGACCGCCCATGCGGCGACGGTCGCGGTCGGCGCGGACGAACCGGCGGTCGTCAAGGCGATGGGCAAACCCAAGGCACGGCATAGCTTGCCCGGCGGCACGGTGCGTCTCGTCTACCCGCGCGGGCCGTCCGGCCAGGGTACGACCATGGTCGACCTGGGCCCGGACGGGCGTGTCACCTCGGTACGCGAGGTGCTCGGCGAAAAGCAGTTCGCCGCGCTGCCACCCGGCATGAGCGAAGAGGAACTGCTGCGCGAGATCGGCCCGCCGTCCGAGCGTCAGAAGGCCCGCAACGGGACCACGACGTGGTCCTACCGCTACCCGACCAGCCTGTGCCTGTGGTACCAGATCACGATCGGCGCCGATCACCGGGCGCAGGGCGGCACCATCGCTGCCGATCCGCGCTGCGACCCGAACAAGAACAAGTGACGGCGGGCGCCGCGCCGCCAGCCCGGACCGACGCCCCCTCCAATTGAAAGGGCGCGGTTCGCGCCGGCAATCGACGCAGACCGCGCGGGGCAGTAGCCCTATTTGAGCGTCGCCTTGAAGCTGACTTCGGGCACGCTCGCCAGGGCCTTGGAGATCGGGCAGTTCTTCTTCGAAAAATCGACCTTTTCGTTGAAGACGTCGACGCTCACGCCCGGGACGACCGCCACGGTCTCAAGTTCGATCTTCGTGATCGTGGGGCCCGCGCCCAGATGCACGGTGGCGGCGGTCTCGATGCTGGTCGGCGCATGTCCCGCATTGGTGAGCTGGGCGGCCAGGAACATCGAGAAGCAGCCTGCCTGAGCCGCGCCGATCAACTCTTCCGGGTTCGTGCCGCCCGCCGCACCCTCGAACCGCGTGGCGAACGTAAAGGGCGCATTCAAGTGCCCTGAGGCGCCCGCCATCGAGCCGGCGCCCTCCTTCAGCGTTCCCGTCCATTTCGCGTGAGCTTTCGCAGTGGCCATGGTCCGATCTCCTCGGGTGGTTGACGTAACGACGAGGTCCTGACTTTACAGGCCCCGCGTTGGTCGCCCTGCGCAGCACACTCGGCGTCGGCGTCGGCGTCGGCGTCGACGCCTTTTACGCTGCCGATGTGTCCGGCAATGGCCGCAGTGAGTAACTGCAGCGGCGATCGGCGAGCAGATGCGGACTTGCGCCGGCTCAATGGGGTGCACATCGCTGCAGTCAAGATCACCAAGCGCCGCGACTCGACGCCAGCAGGCGAAGGGCCCACCAGGGTCACCGGCGCTGCAGGCGGGACTCCCTGATCGCGGGGCGCGCGTGCCGCGAACGCTTGCGTCGATACGAAAGCGGTTGCGGCCGCCTTGACGAGATCTTTATGCCGCCGCGTCGAATCTCTACGCCGACTTGACGCCCGAATTCCTAAGCTACCGGCGTGGAACTGGACATTTGGAGGAATCATGGACCTTGTCTTTCTGCTCGCGGCTGCGGCCATGTTCGTTGCCATGCTGGGCATGGTGATCGGCTGCGACAAGCTGGGGGTGCGCAAATGAGCTGGCTCTATTGGCTCGCGAGCCGGCCTCGTTGGGCCTGCTCGTCTATCTCGTCGTACGCCCTGTTGAGGGCGGAGGAATTCTGATGAACACCCAAGCCTGGATCCTCCTGGTCGCCTACCTCGGCGTGCTGTTGTTGCTGGCCTGGCCGCTCGGCAAGTGGCTGGTCGCCGTGGCCGAGGGCCGGTTGCCGCGCTGGATGGCGCCGTTCGAGGCCGCCGAGCGCGGCGCTGTATCGCCTGGCCGGCGTCGACGCATCGGCCGGCATGGGCTGGCAGCAGTACGCGCTCGCGCTGCTCGCCTTCAACGTCCTCGGCGTGCTGGCGGTCTATGCGCTGCAGCGCCTGCAGGCTGTGCTGCCGCTCAATCCGCAGGGCATGGCCAGCGTCGGCGCCGACTCGTCGTTCAACACCGCGGTCAGCTTCGTCACCAACACCAACTGGCAGGGCTACGGCGGCGAGAGCCACGATGAGCTACCTGACGCAGATGCTGGCGCTGACGGTGCAGAACTTCTTCTCGGCCGCCACCGGCATCGTGGTGGTCATCGCGCTGATCCGCGGCTTCGCGCGCCGCTCGGCCGGCGTCGATCGGCAACTTCTGGGTCGACCTGACCCGCGTCACGCTGTACGTGCTGCTGCCGATCTGTCGCTGGTCTTCGCCGTGTTCCTGGTCAGCCAGGGCGTGATCCAGAACTTCGACGCCTACAAGGACGTGACGACGCTGGAGGTCACCGCCTACCAGCAGCCCAAGAACGGCGCCGCCGGCCAGCCGCTGAAGGACGCACAAGGGCAACCCGGTGATGGAGGACCTGAAGACCGACAACGCAGACGCTGGCGATGGGCCCGGTCGCCTCGCAGGAGGCGATCAAGATGCTCGGCACCAACGGCGGCGGCTTCTTCAACGCCAACTCGGCGCACCCGTACGAGAACCCGACGCCGCTGTCGAACTTCTTCCAGATGCTGTCGATCTTCCTGATCCCGGCCGCGCTGTGTTCACCTTCGGCCGCATGGTCGGCGACCCGCGCCAGGGCTGGGCGGTGCTCGCGGCGATGACGCTGATCTTCGTCGTCGCGGTGCGTCGTCGTGACGACGCAGGAACAGCAGGGCAACCCGCTGCTCACGCGCACTGGGCGTCGACCAGACGGCCAGCGCCACGCAGCCCGGCGGCAACATGGAAGGCAAGGAAGCGCGCTTCGGCATCGCCGCCACCGGCCTGTTCGCCACCATCACCACCGCCGCCTCCTGCGGCGCGGTCAACGCGCATGCACGACTCGTTCACGCCGCTGGGCGGCATGGTGCCGCTGGTGCTGATGCAGCTCGGCGAGGTGGTGTTCGGCGGCGTCGGCACCGGCCTGTACGGCATGCTGATCTTCGCCATCCTGGCGGTGTTCATCGCCGGGCTGATGATCGGCCGCACGCCCGAGTACCTGGGCAAGAAGATCGAGGCCTACGAGATGAAGATGACGTCGATCGCCATCCTCGTGACGCCGCTCCTGGTGCTGGCCGGCACCGCCATCGCGGTGATGGCCGACGCCGGCAAGGCCGGCATCGCCAACCCGGGCGCGCACGGCTTCTCGGAGATCCTCTACGCGTTCACGCTCGGCCGCCAACAACAACGGCAGCGCCTTCGCCGGCCTGTCGGCCAACACGCCGTTCTACAACACGCTGCTGGCCATCGCGATGTGGTTCGGCCGCTTCGGCGTGATCGTGCCGGTGCTGGCCATCGCCGGCTCGCTGGCCGCGAAGAAGCGCATGCCGGTCACCGCCGGCACCATGCCCACGCACGGCCCGCTGTTCGTCGCGCTGCTGATCGGCACGGTGCTGCTGGTCGGCCTGCTGAACTACGTGCCGGCGCTGGCCCTCGGGCCGGTCGTCGAGCACTTCATGCTGTGGTCCGCCGAAGTGAGCCACGACCGGAGCGACCATCATGACTACCGCCAAGACATTCTCCCTGTTCGACCCGGCGCTGGTCAAGCCGGCGATCGCCTCGACGCGTTCAGCAAGCTCGACCCGCGCGTGCAGTGGCGCAACCCGGTGATGTTCGTCGTCTACATCGGCAGCATCCTCACCACGCTGCTGTGGGTGCAGGCGCTGGGCGGCCAGGGCGAGGCGCCGGCCGGCTTCATCCTCGCCGTCGCGCTGTGGCTGTGGTTCACGGTGCTGTTCGCCAACTTCGCCGAGGCGCTGGCCGAAGGCCGCAGCAAGGCGCAGGCCGCGTCGCTGCGCGGCCTGAAGCAGCAAGGTCATCGGCCAAGAAGCTGCGAGCAGCCGCGCCACGGCTCGACGTGGCACCCGCATGGCGGCCGACGAGCTGCGCAAGGGCGACGTCGTGCTGGTCGAGGCCGGCGACGTGATCCCGCTCGACGGCGAGGTGATCGAAGGCGTGGCCTCGGTCGACGAGAGCGCCATCACCGGCGAATCGGCGCCCGTGATCCGCGAATCGGGCGGCGACTTCTCCTCCGTCACCGGCGGCACGCGCGTGCTGTCGGACTGGCTGGTGGTGCGCATCACCGTCAATCCGGGCGAGTCCTTCCTCGACCGCATGATCGCGATGGTCGAAGGCGCCAAGCGCCAGAAGACGCCGAACGAGATCGCGCTGACGATCCTGCTGGTGGCGCTGACCATCGTGTTCCTGGTCGTCACGGTGACGCTGCTGCCGTATCTCGCTGTTCAGCGTCGAGGCGGCCAAGGCCGGGCACGCCGGTCACGATCACGGCGCTGATCGCGCTGCTGGTGTGCCTGATCCCGACCACCATCGGCGGCCTGCTGTCGGCCATCGGCGTGGCCGGCATGAGCCGCATGATGCAGGCCAACGTGATCGCCACCTCGGGCCGCGCGGTCGAGGCCGCCGGCGACGTCGACGTGCTGCTGCTCGACAAGACCGGCACCATCACGCTCGGCAACCGCCAGGCCTCGGCCTTCCTGCCGCGCCGGGCGTGACGCGAGCAGACGCTGGCCGACGCGGCGCAGCTCGCGTCGCTGGCCGACGAGACGCCCGAAGGCCGCAGCATCGTCGTGCTGGCCAAGCAGAAGTTCAACCTGCGCGAGCGCGACCTGTCGAGCCACAAGGCGCACCTTCGTGCCCTTCACGGCGCAGACCCGCATGAGCGGCGTCGACATCGCAGGCCGAACGGCGCGCACGGCACGTCGCAGGTTGCGCAAGGGCGCCGCCGACGCGATCCGCAAGCATGTCGAGTCGCTGGGCGGCAGCTTCCCGGCCGACGTGCAGGCGGCCGCCGACGACGTCGCGCGCCGCGGCAGCACGCCGCTGGTGGTGTGCCGACGGCGCACGCGTGCTCGGCGTGGTCGAGCTGAAGGACATCGTCAAGGGCGGCATCAAGGAGCGCTTCGCCGAACTGCGCCGCATGGGCATCAAGACGGTGATGATCACCGGCGACAACCAGCTCACCGCCGCGGCCATCGCGGCCGAGGCCGGCGTCGACGACTTCCTGGCCGAGGCCACGCCCGAGGCCAAGCTGAAGCTGATCCGCGAGTACCAGGCCGAGGGCCGGCTGGTGGCGATGACCGGCGACGGCACCAACGACGCACCGGCGCTGGCGCAGGCCGACGTGGCGGTGGCGATGAACACCGGCACGCAGGCGGCCAAGGAGGCCGGCAACATGGTCGACCTCGACTCCAACCCGACCAAGCTGATGGAGATCGTCGAGACCGGCAAGCAGATGCTGATGACGCGCGGCTCGCTGACCACCTTCTCGATCGCCAACGACGTCGCCAAGTACTTCGCCATCATCCCGGCGACCTTCGTCACCACCTATCCGCAGCTGGCGCGCTGAACGTGATGGGCCTGGCCAGCCCGTCGTCGGCCATCCTGTCGGCGGTGATCTTCAACGCGCTGATCATCGTCTTCCTGATCCCGCTGGCGCTGAAGGGCGTGAAGTACCGCGCCATCGGCGCGGCCGCGCTGCTGCGCCGCAACCTGCTGATCTACGGCCTGGGCGGCCTGATCGTGCCCTTCATCGGCATCAAGCTGATCGACCTGCTGCTGGCGGCCGTCGCACCTCGTCTGAACGGAACTCACCATGAACACCATCTGTTCGTCCCGGCCCTGCGTCTCGTTCGTCGTGCTGACCGCGCTGACCGGCGTCGTCTACCCGCTGCGTCGTCACCGGCATCGCCAGGTCGGCGTTCCCGGCCCAGGCCGCCGGCAGCCTGATCGTGCAGCGACGGCAAGCCGGTCGGCTCGTCGCTGATCGGCCAGAACTTCAGCGACCCGAAGTACTTCTGGGGCCGCCCGTCGGCCACCGCGCCGATGCCCTACAACGCCAGCGCCTCCGAGCGGCTCGAACCAGGGCCCGCTGAACCCGGCGCTGGTCGACGCCGTCAAGGGCCGCATCGAGGCGCTGCGCGCCGCCGACCCGGGCAACACCGCGCCGGTGCCGGTCGACCTGGTCACCGCCTCGGCCAGCGGCCTCGACCCGCACATCAGCGTCGCCGCCGCGCAGTACCAGGCGGCGCGCGTGGCGCAGGCGCGCAGCCTGCCGCTGACGCAGGTGCAGCAGCTGATCGCGCAGCACACCGAGGGCCGGCTGTTCGGCTTCTCGGCGAGCCGCGCGTCAATGTGCTGCGGCTCAACCTGGCGCTCGACGGCACGCGCGGCTGAGGCCTGTGCCGAGCACCGTCGACGCATGCGGCCCAGGACTGTGCACGAATGGCCGCCTGACCATGACCGACGACCAACGCCCCGACCCCGACGCGCTGCTCGCGCAGATCCGCGAGGACGAGCACCGCGCCGGCCGCGGCAAGCTGCGCATCTACTTCGGCTCGTCGGCCGGCGTCGGCAAGACCTACGCCATGCTGGCGGCGGCGCGCAAGCTGCTCGCCGACGGCGTCGACGTGGTGGCCGGCGTCGTCGAGACCCACGGCCGCAGCGAAACCGCCGCCCTGCTCGACGGGCTGCCGACTGCTGCCGCCGGCGCAGATCGAGTACCGCGGCACGCGTCTGGCCGAGTTCGACCTCGACGCCGCGCTGGCGCGCAAGCCGGGGCTGATCCTGGTCGACGAACTCGCGCACTCCAACGTCGCCGGCTCGCGCCACCCCAAGCGCTGGCAGGACGTGGAGGAGCTGCTGGCCGCCGGCATCGACGTCTACACCACGCTCAACGTGCAGCACCTGGAGAGCCTGAACGACGTGGTCGGCGGCATCACCGGCATCGTCGTGCACGAGACGGTGCCCGACACGTTCTTCGACCAGGCCGACGAGGTCGTGCTGGTCGACACGCCGGCCGACGAGCTGCTCGAGCGCCTGACGGCCGGCAAGGTCTACCTGCCGGCGCAGGCCGAGCGCGCGGCGCAGAACTTCTTCCGCAAGGGCAACCTGATGGCCCTGCGCGAGCTGGCGCTGCGCCGCACCGCCGACCGCGTCGAAGACGACGTGCAGGCCTACCGCATCGACCGCTCGATCGCTCAGGTCTGGAAGACCGAGGGCGCACTGCTGTGCTGCATCGGCCCGCACGAGGGCGCCGAGCACGTGGTGCGCAGCGCGGCGCGGCTGGCCCGGCAGCTGGCGGTGACCTGGCATGCGGTCTATGTCGAGACGCCGGCGCTGCAGCGCCTCGACCGCGGCCGGCGCGACGGCATCCTGCAGACCGTCAAGCTGGCGCGGGAGCTGGGCGCCAGCACGGCCGTGCTGTCCGGCGCAGACCATCGCCCAGGCGCTGGTCGAGCATGCGCGCCAGCACAACCTGTCCAGGCTGGTGTTCGGCCACAGCGATCGCGCCCCTGGTGGCCACGGCGAACCCTCGGCCAGGCGCTGGCTCGGCTGGCGCCGGACATCGACCGCATCGAGGTCGGGCAGTCGCAGCGCGCGCGGCCCGGCGCCGCTGGCGCGCGGAGCCGCGGTACAGGCCACAACGAACACCGGCGCCCAGGTCCGCCGCTACGTCTGGCCGCGGCCGCCTGCGCGGCCACCACCGTGCTGGCCTATCTGCTGGCGCCGTACTTCGATCTGGCCAACATCGTCATGGTGTTCCTGCTGTCGGTGGTCGGGGTGGCGGTGTGGCTCGGCCGCGGGCCGGCGGTGCTGGCCGCGTTCGTCAACGTGGCGGCCTTCGACTTCTTCTTCGTCCCGCCGCGCCTGTCGTTCGCGGTCACCGACGTGCAGTACCTGCTGACCTTCGCGGTCATGCTGGTCGTCGGTCTGCGTGACCGGCCAGCTGACTGCCGGGCTGCGCTTCCAGGCCAGCGTCGCCACGCATCGCGAGGCACGTTCGCGCGCGCTGTTCGAGGTCGCCCGCGACCTGTCCAACATGCTGACCAACGAACAGGCGATCGAGGTCGCGCAGACGGTCATCGGGCGCGAGTTCAGGGCCGAGGTCGCGATCTACGTGCTCGACCTGAAGGACCGCCTGCAGCCGCCCCGATTCGAAACGAGCGGGCTGGACTTCGGCACCGCGCAATGGACGCTCGATCACAACCAGGCCGCCGGGCTCGGGACCGACACGCTGGCCGGCAGCGCCTGGCTCTACCTGCCGCTGAAGGCCACGATGCGCTCGCGCGGCGTGCTGGGCGTGCGGCCGCGAGAGCCCCGCTTCCTGCTGATCCCCGAGCAACGCCAGCAACTGGAGACCTTTGCCGCGCTGACGGCGATCGCGCTGGAGCGGGTGCACTACGTCGAGGTGGCCCAGAGCGCGACGGTTCAGATGGAGTCCGAGCGCCTGCGCAACTCGCTGCTGGCGGCGTTGTCGCACGACCTGCGCACGCCGCTGGCGGCGCTGGTCGGCACGGCCGAGATGCTGGCGGCGAGCCAGCCCGCGCTCAGCGTGCAGCAACTCGAGATGGCGAACAGCCTGAGCGAAAAGTCCCTGCGCATGGCCGACATGGTGACCAACCTGCTCGACATGGCGCGCATTCAGAGCGGTGAGATCCGGCTGCGGATGGAATGGCAGTCGATGGAAGAGATCATCGGTGGCGCAGTGAAGCATGCGCATGGCGCGCTGGGTCAGCGTGCGCTCGGTGTGCGGATCGATCCCGGCGTGCCGCTGGTGGAGTTCGACGCCGTGCTGATCGAGCGCGTGCTGTCCAACCTGCTCGAGAACGCCGGCAAGTACACGCCTGCGCAAACGCCGGTGGAGATCCTCGTGCGCGCGGCGGACAATGAAATCCTGGTCAGCGTGCGCGACCATGGGCCGGGTGTGGCCAAGGGCCAGGAGGAACTCATCTTCGAGAAGTTCACGCGCGGCCATGCCGAATCGGCGACGCCCGGCGTCGGCCTGGGCCTGGCCATCTGCCGCGCGATCGTCGAAGCACACCGCGGCCGCATCTGGGTCGAGCCGACCCATCCCCAGGGCGCCACCTTCACCTTCAGCCTGCCGCTGGGCACGCCGCCGGCGGTCGATCTGTCCGATGATGGTCCTGCCACTGCGCGCAAGCTGGAGCCCTGATGTCCAACCCGACGCCCATTGCCCTGGTGCTCGAAGACGAGCGCGAGATCCGCCAGTTCGTGCGCAGCTCGCTCGAGGCCGAAGGCTGGCAGGTGCTCGAGGCCGGCACCATCAAGCAGGGCCTGGTCGAGGCCGGCACGCGGCGGCCCGACCTGGTCATCGCCGACCTCGGCCTGCCCGACGGCGACGGCGTCGATTTCATCCGCGAGGTGCGCGACCTGGTCGGGCGTGCCGATCATCGTGCTGTCGGCCCGCACCGACGAAAGCGACAAGGTCGCGGCGCTCGATGCCGGCGCCGACGACTACATCACCAAGCCCTTCGGCGTGGCCGAACTGCTGGCGCGCATGCGCGCCAACCTGCGCCGGGTGCGCTCCGGCCGCGCGGCCCCGGATGCGATCGTGCGCTTCGGCGATGTCGAGGTCGATCTGGCAGCGCGCGTCGTGACGAAGCGCGACGTCGAGGTGCACCTGACGCCGATCGAGTACCGCCTGCTCGGCGTGCTGATCGCCAATGCAGGACGGGTGCTGACCCACCCGTATCTGCTGCGCGAGGTGTGGGGACCGACGCACTCCGAGAGCACGCACTACCTGCGGGTCTACATGGGCAACCTGCGGCAGAAGCTGGAGGACGATCCGGCGCAGCCGAAGCACATCGTCACCGAGACGGGGGTCGGCTATCGGCTGTTGGCCGAGTGAATGTGGCCACCGACGGACTGCTTCGTGGCAAACGATCCGACCGCTGCCCATGGGGTCGGCGCGCAAATTCCTCGACAGCGGCAGGGCTTAATGGTGGCGTTCTCCCTTTCGGCGTAGTGTTGTCACCCCACAGCTTGGGGCGTGACCCCGTCGGAGCCCAACATGCGCGAATCAGTGGCCCTGCCAACCTTCAGGCTCGAGCCGGGAACGCCCCTTGCGCAGGCCGGCCCCGCCAGTGAGGCCCGTGTCCAGGCCGATTCGCCGGCGCTCTCGGTCATGACCGACCTGACCCACATGCGGGCAGCAAGCATCCGCCCCTCGGCCACGCTCCAGCAGGCCGAGCAGACCATGATCTATCAGGGTGTGCGCATGCTCTTCGTCGTCACCGACATGCCGGCCGTGGAGGGATTGATCACCATCACGGACCTGCACGACGACAAGCAGATGCGCGCGGTGCATCAGCGTGGCGTGCGCTACGACGAATTGTGCGTCGCCGATGTGATGACCGAGACGGCCCTGCTCGACGCGATCGATTACAGCCGCATGCAGTCGGCAACGGTCGGTGACGCCATCGCGACGCTCAAGCGCCATGGGCGAAATCACCTGCTGGTGGTCGAGTCCGCGACGCCCAAGACACCACGCCGCTTGCGCGGCGTGATCTCGCGCTCTCAGATCGAACGCCAACTCGGAGTGGCCATCGACATCACGCCGATCGCGACCAGCTTTTCGGAAGTCGAACGGGCCCTGGGCTGAGCGTCATCGCAGGTCGGTGCCGACTGGGTGTTGCGTCGGTGGCAGACGACGCGCACCAAGCGGCACGCGATGACGCGTGATCGTTCGTCGCTTGCGTCTTGCCTGGTGATGTGCCCCTGGTCATCGAATCGCACAATCGCAAGGCACAAGGCACAAGGCGACTGAGCTTCGGCTAGGACGCCCTGTCAGTCAGGGCAAGTCCATCGCCTCACTGATCGCGCTGGAGGACCTTGGGGCCAGCACACGTCTCACGCCAGCTTGCGATCGAGCAGGCCGGCTTGCCGCGACCGTCACTTCGACACCGCTGTTGGCGCAGACCCCGCGAGCCTTCCACGTGGCCGGCTTTTTGTGGAGAATCGCCCGCGGCCGAGCCATGCTCGAGCGATGTGCGCGCAGTAATTGAGGAGGACTCTGATGCAGACAATGCAGGACGGCGAGATCAACAGCGGGCGCCGGGAGCTATTGAAGACGGTTGGAACCGTCGCGGTGACAGCCGCTCTCGGCACGGACGTGGCGGCAACGGCAGCCACGGTCGCCGGCGGAACGGGGACTGCCGGCCCGTACAACATCCTGTTCATCCTCACCGACCAGGAGCGCTACTTCCGCCCCGGCGAACTCCCGCGGGACTACCGGCTGCCGGCGCACGAGCGGCTCGAACGCAAGGGCATCGTCTTCGAGAATCACCGGATCAACTCCTGCGTGTGCACGCCGTCGCGCTCGGTGCTCTACACCGGGCAGCACATCCAGCACACGAAGATGTTCGACAACACGAACTTCCCGTGGATCAGCAGCATGTCGACCGACATCCGCACGGTCGGCCACCTGCTGCGCGACGCCGGGTACTACACCGCCTACAAGGGCAAGTGGCACCTGACCAAGGAGTTCGAGACCGTCAACGAGCTCGGCTCGCCGACGAAGATCTTCACCCAGGAGATGGAGGCCTACGGGTTCTCCGACTACTTCGGCGTCGGCGACATCATCGCGCACGACCGGGGCGGCTACCTGCACGACGGCGATCATCTGCCGCGATGGGCGCGAGCTGGCTGCGCGGGACGCGGCAGGGACCTCGCCGCCGAGGGCAAGCCGTGGTTCCTCGCGGTGAACCTGGTGAACCCGCACGACGTCATGTTCTTCGACACCGACCGGCCCGGCGCGGTCTCGCAGGCGAGGAACATGCTCGGCCACTTCGCGCCGAGCCGGTCGATCCGCTCTATGCGAGGCAGTGGCAGTTCGAGCTCCCGGCGAGCTCACGCGCAGCCGCTCGACGCGCCGGGCCGACCCGCGGCGCATCGCGGACTACCTGCGGTCGCACGACGCGCTGGTCGGCGACATCGCCGAACGAGGAATCCGGCGCTGGCGCCGGCGGCACAACTACTACCTGAACTGCCTGCGCGACGTCGACCGCAACATCGGGACCGTGCTCGACGAACTCGACGCCCTCGGGCTCGCGTCCAGCACGATCGTCGTCCTGACGGCGGATCACGGCGACATGGACGGCGCGCATCGGCTGCACGCCAAGGGTGCGACTGCGTACCGCGAGCAGAACCAACGTGCCGCTGATCGTCGCGCATCCGGCCTATCCGGGCGGCAAGCGCTGCCGCGCGGTGACGTCGCACCTCGACATCGCGCCGACGCTGGTCGCCTCACCGGCGCGAGCGCGGAGAAGAAGGCGTCGATCACGAAGGGACTGCCGGGCAAGGACTTCTCCGGCCTGCTCGCCGCGCCGGAGAAGTCCGATCTCGACGCGTTGCGCGACGGCGCGCTGTACTGCTACAACATGTTCGCCTACATCGACGGCGACTTCATGACCAAGGCCGTCGACCAGTTGGCGCAGCCCGACGGCAAGGAGCGCTTGCAGGCTGCGGTCAAGGACGGCAGCCTGAAGGTCGACCTGGCGCAAGCGCGGCGCGATCCGCGGTCGTCTTCGACGGCCGCTATCAGTTCACGCGCTACTTCTCGCCGAAGCAGCACAACCGGCCCGACGTCGCTCGAGGCACTGCTCCAGCTCAACGACGTGGAGCTGTTCGACCACGCAGCGCGACCCGCTCGAGCTTGAGAACCTCGCGCTGGACAGGGCGAAGTACGGCGACCTGCTGCTGCAGATGAACGACAAGCTCAACCGGCTCATCGATGCCGAGGTCGGCGAGGACATCGGGCAGATGCTCCCGGGCGGGGTCGACGGCGGATGGGTCGCGACCGACGCGGTAAGGGACGTCTGAATCGGCGACGGAACCGAAACCGAAAGGAGTCGGCCCACATCATTGTTGCCGTGGTGGCGTGTCCAGGCCATGGGCTCGACGCTCCCGGACAGCGCGGTGGGAGCCGTCCATCGCGCGCCTGGCGGCTATCCCTCGGGCAGGCAGGGCAATGTCCTGCCTGTCGGGTTCACTGTGATCGGCATTCCTTGCCTCGGCCTGAACGGGGGGGCCGGCGTTCAAGCACAACGAGGCTTTCTCGTTCCAGGTTGCGACCGACAACCAGGCCGCAACGCACCGAGCGGCAGCCAAGCGCGCGTTCGAAGCCATGATGGAAATGAGATGGATCGACATCGCCGCGATCGAAGCAGCTCGGCGCGGTTGACGCTGCCGATCAGCCGCCGCCGCCCTGCCGCCGCATCAATGCATATACCGCCGGCACGATGAATCCCACGCCGGTGGCCACCGAGAGGTGGTAGCCCATCAGGTAGAGGTACCACACGCCGCCTACTACAGCGGCGGGTGCATACGCGTTCAACGACTACTGCGTTTGAACGGCGCGCTGAACCCGCTGCGAAGTGGCAACACGGCAACGCAATTGCCGGCGACATTTGACAAGCCACTGCTGGTGCTGATTCTGCGCCATGAAATAGTGATGGACGGCAATTCTGAGTTGACGCGCCAGGAAATCAAACGAGGGTCGTTCCAGCAACTGTGTTCGGCGCCATTGATCGTGGGATCGTGCGTCACTCTGGCCGCTCTCTGTGCGCATCGCTGGCTTGTCGGCCTATAGAGGAACTATCGGTGCCAGGACGTCGACTCTGAGCGCGTTGTGCTGCGTGAAGTAGATTCGAGCTACCAGCACGCCGTTGCTGGAGACACGAACCTCTCCCGCCGCAGAGATAAGTCCATTTGGCACATCACTACCATACACGCGGCTCAGGCTGCCGTTCAGGATATAGCTTGCGCCACTGACTGTGACGACCAAGTTGTTGAACTCCTCGATGTACGTTGGAACGTCCGACGGAAAGCTTTGCATCATGCTGACCGAACGCGACCCGCCGCCAAAAGTCGCGACGTTGGCAGTTGTGTTATTGGCCAGTCTCGACCCTCTGGTCGGCGTGTAGGTGGACGTGTATCCCGTACCTGTTGTCACGGTCGAATATGCCCCCGATCCGTCCGCAGTAACGTCATAGAGCGTGCCCCAATTGACCAGAGAGCCGTGGCCTCGCAGTGAATTGGTCGTGAACGTCGCTTCCGTGATGAAGCCTGCGCTGTCCTCCGTGTAGGCAACCGACGAGGTCCCGTCGAAGGCGAGGCCAACCAACGCATCGACGGTGCAGTTCGAGAAGGCAACGACAAGCGTATGGCTGCCGCTGGGCAGGGCCATTGCCTCAACCACAGACTCACCATCGAGGGTTGTCTGCAACGAGCCCTCCTCAGCTGCGCAGGGACCGCTTCGCCACAACCATGTGGCGCCGCTGTCAAATGCAGTTGCGCTGAATGCCGATCCCGCTACCGAAGCATGCACAGCAGCGGACGCGTACAAGTTGAGCACGTTGAGGGCGGGTGACGGGCTGGACGGGACCGGTGATGACACAACTTGATTCGTAGCGGCCGGCGGGGCGTAGGGAAGTCCGCCGCCGCCCCCGCACGAGATCAGGCCGCCGGCGCAAACTGCTGCCAGGTAGGTGCACATGCGGATCTGGTTCATGATTGCCTCCGGGAGTGGATATGCCGATGACGCCAAGGCCAGCGTGTCCGTTACGTCGCGCCCGCGCCGCGACGGCACGCCCTGGTGGCATCCTTGTATCCTGCAGGCGCGGCAGAGTCACATGAAATATTCTGAAATCGCGTCATGAACCCGCCCCACCCCCCGGCAGCAAACGCGTATGCGTTCGGCGATTACCGCGTCGAGGTCGCGCGCCGGATCCTGCTGCAAAGAGGTGAGGCCGCCCCGCTGACGCCCAAGGCATTCGACACGCTGCTAGAACTCGTCCGGCACCACGGCGAGCTAGTGGAGAAGGATGCGTTGATGCAGGCCGTTTGGCCGGGCCGCGTGGTCGAGGAGAACAACCTCAACCAGAGCATCGCCGTGTTGCGCCGGGTCCTGCAGGACCGGCGCGGCGAAAATCGCTACATCGAGACGGTCTCAGGGCGAGGCTATCGATTCGTCGGCGAGGTGAAGGTCGTCGAGCCGCTACGGAGCGATCAGTCTGCGATCACAGTGGCGGTACTGCCGATCGAAAATCGGACCGGCGAGGCCAAGCATGAATACCTTGCCGATGGCCTGACGGAAGAGGCCATTGCCGCGCTCTCCCGGGTCGAGCCCAAGCGCGTCAGCGTGATCAGTCGCGCGGCGGTCATGGCGTACAAGCAGACCACCGACAGCGTGGACAGAGTTGGACGCGAGCTCGGTGCCACGCACCTGGTGCAAGGCTCGCTGCACCTCGACGAGGGACGCGCGCGTGTGACTGCGACACTGTTCCGCGCACGCGATCAGACACAGCTCTGGACCGCGACGTTCGACAGTGAGCCTGCAGGTGTGTTGGAGTTCCAGTGCGCGCTCGCGAGCGCCGTGGCTCATCAGGCGCACCACGAGGTCGAGCCGTCGTGGCTTGCGGCGCTGGCGATTCGTCAGTCGCGCAACGCCGACGCCTTCCACTCCTATCTGCGTGGCCGCCAGGCTTGGCATCTGCTGACGCCGGCGAGCACGAGACAGGCGCTGGAACACTTCTCGCGTGCGGCGAAACAAGACCCCGATTACGCCCTGGCCTGGTCCGGCATCGCCGATGCATACGGCGGTATGCCGATGACCGGCGATGCGCCGCCACGCGAAGTCACCGCGCCAGCCACCGAGGCCTCGGAGCGCGCGCTGCGGGCGCAGCCGGATCTGGCCGCGGTACAGGCGTCGGTCGGCTTTCGCAAGTTTCGCCTCGACTGGGACTGGGCCGGCGCCGAGGTCGCGCTGCGTCGCGCCACCGAGCTCGATCCGACCTACTGGTTCGCGTTCGCGACGCTGGGCCACCTGCACTCGCACCGCGGCGAAGTGCCCGAGTCGTTGGCGGCTATGCGCCGTTCGCGCGAGCTTGAGCCACTGTTGCCGTTGGCCCATACCATGTCCGCCCACGTTGCGTTCGCCGCGCGCGATTTCGTGCTTGCGGCGCAGTTTGCGCGCCAGGCACTCTCGATCGATGCAGAGTTCTGGATCGGCTACTCGCAGCTCGCGCAGGCGTGTGTGGAGCTTGGCGAGTACGAAGCGGCGCAGCGTGCCCTCGCTGACGCCGGCCGAACGTCCGGCGGCAATAGCAAGGTCGTGTCACTCCAAGGCTATCTCCACGCGCGCCAAGGGCGTGAAGCTGAAGCGCAACAAGTGCTTGCCACGCTGGTTGCGCTCACGGCCGAGCGGTACATGCCGCCGTGTGCGATAGCCCTTGTGCACGTTGGTCTCGGCGACATAAGTGCAGCCGCGCTGTGGCTCCAGCGAGCATTTGAAGCTCGCGATGTCCACCTGATGTTCATTCCCATCGACCCGAAGTGGGACGAGGCCAGAAAGGACCCACGTATTGACGCAGTCCTGCGGCAATGCGGTTTTGCGCCGCGTGCTTGAGGTTCCTAACAGCGGGGATCAAGTCGCACGCGCTCTGCCGCAGTTCTGTCACCTCACACCCTGCCGCCGCATCAAGGCATAAACCGCCGGCACGATGAACAGCGACAGCAGCGGCGCGGTGACCATGCCGCCGAGCATCGGCGCGGCGATGCGGCTCATCACTTCGGAGCCGGTGCCGCTGCCCCAGACGATGGGCACCAGGCCGGCCAGGATCACGGCCACCGTCATGGCCTTGGGCCGCACACGCAGCACCGCGCCTTCGCGGATCGCGTCGTCGACCAGCGCGCTCGTCGCCTCGGCGCCGCTGGCGATCCGTGCCTCGAGCGCGTGCGCAGGTAGATCAGCATCACCACGCCGAACTCGGCCGCCACGCCGGCCAGCGCGATGAAGCCCACGCCGGTGGCCACCGACAGGTGGTAGCCCATCAGGTAGAGGAACCACACGCCGCCGGTCAGCGCGAACGGCAGCGTGGCCATGATCAGCGCGGCCTCGTCGACACGCCCGAAGGTCAGGTACAGCAGCACGAAGATGATGAGCAGCGTGGCCGGCACGACCAGCTTCAGCCGCGCGTTGGCGCGCTCGAGGAACTCGAACTGGCCCGAGTAGGCCAGGCTCACGCCGGGCGCGAGCTTGACTTGCGCAGCCACCACGGCGCGCAGGTCGGCGACCACCGAGGCCAGGTCGCGCCCGCGCACGTCGACGATAGACCCAGCCCGATGGCCGCGCGTTCTCGCTCTTGAGCATCGGCGGGCCGTCGCTGACGGCCACGCTGGCCACCGCGCCGAGCGTGATCTGCTGGCCCGTCGGCGTGAGGATCGGCAGCTCGACCAGCCGCTGCGGCGTGTCGCGCCATTCGCGCGGGTAGCGCAGGTTGATCGGAAAGCGCGCCAGGCCCTCGACCGTCTCGCCGACGTTCTCGCCGCCGACGGCACCCGACACCATGCGCCTGCACGTCGGCGATGTTCAGGCCGTAGCGCGCGGCCGCCGCGCGGTCGATCTGCACGTCGACGTAGCGCCCGCCGGTCAGGCGCTCGGCCAGCGCCGACGAGACGCCCGGCACGCCCTTGGCCGCGCGCTCTACGTCGAGCGCGATGCGGTCGATCGTCGCCAGGTCGCCGGCCGTGACCTTGACGCCGATCGGGCTCTTGATGCCGGTGGCCAGCATGTCGATGCGGTTGCGGATCGGCGGCACCCAGATGTTGGCCAGACCGGGCACCTTGACCGCGCGGTCGAGCTCGTCGACGAGCTTCTCCGGCGTCATGCCGGGGCGCCACTGCGTCTCGCGGCTTCAGCTGGATGGTGGTCTCGAACATCTCCAGCGGCGCCGGGTCGGTGGCGGTCTCGGCGCGGCCGGCCTTGCCGAACACGCGCGCCACCTCGGGCACGGTCTTGATCATGCGGTTGGTGATCTGCAGCAACTCGCTCGCCTTCTGCGCCGACAGGCCCGGCAGCGCCGAGGGCATGTACAGCAGGTCGCCTTCGTCCAGCGGCGGCAGGAACTCGCCGCCCAGGCGCAGCAACGGCCAGGCGGTGGTGGCCAGCGCCAGCACGGCGATCAGCAGCGTGGCCTTCGGGCCAGCGCAGCACCGCGTCGAGCGCCGGGCGGTAGACGGCGATCAGCCCGCGCGTGATCGGGTTGCCGCGTTCGTCGGGAATGCGGCCGCGGATCCAGTAGCCCATCAGCACCGGGATCAGCGTCACCGACAGGCCGGCCGCGGCCGCCATCGCATAGGTCTTGGTGTAGGCCAGCGGGCCGAACAGGCGCCCTTCCTGCGCCTCGCAGCGTGAACACCGGGATGAACGACAGCGTGATGATCAGCAGCGAGAAGAACAGCGCCGGGCCGACCTCGACCGGCGGCCTGCGGTGATCACCTCGCAGCCGCGCGTCGCCCTCCAGCTTGCTGGCCCGGGTGTGCGTGCTGCCAGGCCTCGAGCTTCTTGTGCGCGTTCTCGATCATCACCACCGCCGCGTCGACCATCGCGCCGATGGCGATCGCGATGCCGCCGAGCGACATGATGTTGGCGTTGATGCCCTGGTAGCGCATCACCAGGAAGGCCGTCAGCACGCCCAGCGGCAGCGCGATGATCGCCACCAGCGCCGAGCGCAGATGCCACAGGAACAGCGCGCACACCGCGGCGACGACGATGAACTCCTCGATCAGCTTGTGCGACAGGTTGTGGATCGCGCGCTCGATCAGCGCGCTGCGGTCGTAGGTGGTGACGATCTCCACGCCCGGCGGCAGGCTCTTCTGCAGCTCGGCCAGCTTGGCCTTCACGGCGGCGATGGTCGTCTGCGCGTTCTTGCCCGAGCGCAGGATGACGATGCCGCCGGCCACTTCGCCCTCGCCGTCGAGCTCGGCGATGCCGCGCCGCATCTCGGGCCCGAACTGCACCGTGGCCACGTCGCCGAGACGCACCGGCACGCCGGCGCGCGCGGCCAGCGGGATGGCGCGAAAGTCGTCCAGCGTCTTCAGGTAGCCGCTGACGCGCACCATGTACTCGGCCTCGGCCAGTTCGAGCACCGAGCCGCCGCTCTCCTGGTTGCCGGCGATCAGCGCGTCGCGCACCTGGGCGTAGGTCACGCCGTAGGCCGCGAGCTTGGCCGGGTCGAGCACCACCTGCACCTGGCGCACCATGCCGCCGACGCTGGCGACCTCGGCCACGTTGGGCAGGCGTCTTCAGCTCGTACTTCAGGAACCAGTCCTGCAAGCGCGCGCAGCTGCGACAGGTCGTTGCGGCCGCTGCGGTCGACCAGCGCGTACTGGAAGATCCAGCCCACGCCGGTGGCGTCGGGCCCGAGCGAGGTCTTGGCGCCGCCGGCAGGCGGCCCTGCACCTGGTTCAGGTACTCGAGCACGCGCGAGCGCGCCCAGTACAGGTCGGTGCCGTCGTCGAACAGCACGTAGACGAAGCTGTCGCCGAAGAACGAGAAGCCGCGCACCGTCTTGGCGCCGGGCACCGACAGCATCGTCGTCGCCAGCGGATAGGTGACCTGGTTCTCGACGATCTGCGGCGCCTGGCCCGGGTAGCTGGTGCGGATGATCACCTGCACGTCGGACAGGTCGGGCAGCGCATCGATCGGCGTGGTGCGCAGCGCCCACACGCCCCAGGCCGGCCAGGAACACCGTCGCCAGCAGCACCAGGAAGCGGTTGCCGACCGACCAGCGGATCAGGCGCGCGATCATGGCTTGGCGCCCCCTGCGGCTGCGCTGCGCCGAATGCGCCGTGACGACGTTGTCGTCGCCCTGCTGGCGGAAGCGGAACAGCACCGTGTCGCCGGCCTTCAAGCCGCTCGCGAGCTCGGGCTGCGCGAGCTGGAACGGCATCGTCATCGCCGGCCACTTGCAGCGCCGGCACGGCCTCGTGGGCCAGCGTGACGATGTTGCCCTTGATCGCGCGCACGGTGCCGCGCACCTCGTGCTCGGCGGCAGCCGCGGCCGCAGGCGCGCTCGCCGGCGCAGTTGCGGCGGCTATTGCCGCTGGGTGGTCGCAGCCGGCGCCATCGCGCGCGCCGTCAGCCCCTGCAGGCTGGCCTCGGAGTCGATCAGGAACTGGCCCGAGGCCACCACCTGCTGCCCGGCTCGAGGCCGCTGGCGGATCACGATCTGCTCGCCGACCTGCTCGCCGATCTCGCACCTCGACCGGGCGGTAGCGCCCGGGCGCGTCGAGCACGTAGACCAGGGCGCGCTTGCCGGTGCGGATCACGGCCTCGGCCGGCACCACCAGCGCCTCGCCTTGCGCCGCGCCGGCCAGCGTGACCTGCGCGAACATGCCCGCGCGCAGGCGCTGGCCCGGGTTGGGCAACTCGATGCGCACGCGCAACGTGCGCGTGTCGCGGTTGGCTTCGGGCAGCACGGCGGCGACCTTGCCGCGCAACACCTCGCCCGGCAGCGCCGGCAGGCGCACCTCGCGCGCCCTGGCCCGGCGCCACGGTCGCGCCCTGCACCTCGGGCACCGCCGCCTCGAGCCACACCGTGCCCAGGCCGTTGATGCGCGCCAGCGTCATGCCGGCAGCCACCGTCATGCCCTGGCGCACCATCAGCTCGGCGATCACGCCGCCGCTGGGCGCGGTGATGGTCTGCACTGCCTGCGGTCGTCCGCCTTGGGCCACGGCCTCGATCAGCGCTGCGGGCATGCCCAGCAGCACCAGGCGCTGGCGTGACGCCGCCGTCAACGCCGCGTCGCCGGTGGCGCGAACGGCCAGGTATTCCTGCTGCGCGGCCAGCCACTCCGGGAGCAGCACGTCGACCAGCGGCGCACCGGCGGCGACCACGTCGCCCGGCGCGCGGCCGTAGACGCGCTCGACGAAGCCGGTGGTGCGCGACTGCACGATGCTCACGTCGCGCTCGTTGAGCTGACCGTGCCGACCGCCTCGACCGCCGACGCCAGCGCGCGCTTCTCGACCGTGGCCAGGCGCACGCCGAGCGACTGCCGGGCCTGCGGCGAGATGCTGATGCCGGGCGGGTCTGGGCTTCGGCGGACCTCGTCGGCGTACGCGGCACCAGTTGCATGTCCATGAACGGCGACTTGCCGGGCTTGTCGAACTTCTGCGTCGGCAACATCGGGTCGTACCAATACAGCACCTTGCGCTCGGCGGTGGACGTGGACGCCGCAGACGCTGCGGCGACGCCACGGCCACTTGCGGGCCGTCGTGGGCGGCGCTCGAGCGCCACTCCGACAAGGCCCAGCCTCCGGCCAGGCCGACCAGCAGCAATGCGGTGGCGGCGAATGAGTCTTCGATGGGGTGTTCATGGCTGTCACTCCTCGGCCATCAGGGTGGTCAGGCGCACGCGCAACGTGGCTGCGCTGGCCTTCCAGGTCGATCAGGCGCATGCGCGTCTCCAGCGCCTCGCGGCGCGCGGCCAGCACCGCGCCCAGATCGCCGCGGCCGGCCTGGTAGCTGGCCAGCTGACCAGGCTCACGCGTTCGGCGGCCAGCGACAGCCCGGCGCCGGCCAGGCGTTCGTGCTGGGCTGTCGAGCGCCGCCAGTTCGGCCAGCTGCGATTCGAGCTCCTCGCGTGCCGGCGCGCGGCGTCGTCGCGCTCGGCCTCGATGCGCTCGATCTCGTGCCGCTTGGCCGCGGTCACGGGCTGCTGGCGCTGCTCGCGCTGCCACGGCAGGTCGAAGCTGAACTGGAACGACACCATGTCGCCGTAGCGCTGGCGCCGGCTGTAGACCACCTCCCAGGCCCAGTCGCCGCGTTGCGTCGGCACTCGGCCTCGCGCATCTCGGCCTGGCCAGGCCTGCATCGCGGTGTAGGGCCCGATCTCGGCGTGGTTGTGCAGCCGGTCGCGCAGCCTGCTCGGGTCGACCGCGGCAGCGCCGGCTCGCCCTCCAGCGGCTCGTCGGCGCGCGCGCCGACCCAGCGTTGCAGCGCGGCGCGGGCCTTCTTCGACGTCGCGCGCGAGGTCGTCGCGGCGGTCGGCGATCGCCAGGGCTTCCTGGCGCGCCATCGTGTCGTCTCGGCGGGCATCGGCCGCGCCGGCGGCGATGCGCGCCGACCAGCGTGTCCTGCAGCAGGCGGTTCTCGCGCTGGAGGTCACTGATCAATGCTTGCGCGGCGTTCGGCGAAGTGCACGCCGAGCCAGGCCATTGCCGTGTCGCGCCGCACGGCCAGCTCGGCGACGGCGAGCATTGCGCGGTCGCGCTCGATGCGCGCCCCTGCCATCAGCACGCGGGCTTCGCGCTTGGCGCGGTTGGGCACCTCCTGCATCAGGCCGAGGCGCTGCATCGTGTCATGAAGTCGCGCGTGACGCTGTAGCGGTCGGGGCCGGTGACCGGCAGGTTCTCGATGCCGACCGACAGGCGCGGGTCGGGCAGACTGGCCGCCGCCGGTTGCGCCGCGGTATCCGCCGCCAGCGTGGCCTGCTGCGCGCGCAGCGCCGGCGCATTCAGGCGCGCGATTTCGAGCGCCTCGCGATAACCCAGACCTGCCGCGGGCGCGGCCATTGGCGCGATGGCGGCAGCCAGCCACAACAGCGCAGGCGCGCAAGTTCGATGAACAGCAATCACGGGGCAACCCTCCTACGGCAAGCGATTCAAGGCAGCGGAGAAAACCGGGGCGCGACGGACGCGCACCGGCGCTGGCTTGATCTAGTTGCGCAGGACGAGCAGCGAGAGGTAGAGCGGGGGTGCCCCCGCGGGGGGTCCCACGGCCAAGGCCGCGGGCATGTCGGCGGCCAAGGCTTCGGCGGCGACGATGTCGAGCACTCGCATCAACGGCGCACCGGCCAGCGGCGCCTGCGGCACATCGACCGCGCTGGCACTGCTCTTGACCGACTGCTGGCCGGCATCGCAATGCGCCTTGCACAGCGGCGTCGGATTGCCGTCAGCCGGCGCCGACATGTCACCGTCGCATTCGTGCGTGTGCGCAACCGCCGTCGTCCGCGGAGCGGGCACGACCGTGGACACGCAGGCGTGCGCGGCGCTCAGCAGCAACTGCGCCACCAGCACGGCAGCCAGCCAGCCACAAATCGAACCACGGAGTCGAAGCGACGCACGCATGACCGGCAGTCTAGCGCCCATCGAGCGGCTGTGCTTGACCGCCGTCAAGCATGCGCCCGTACTCAGGTGCCTGCGCGCTTGGCCTTGGGCGAGAACATGTCGTGCAACTGCAGCCGCGTCGCCTGCAGCCGCTCGGAGACGACCTCGAGCACGCGGTACATCAGCGCGAAACCGAAACCGGTGTCGCTGCGGCAGGCTTCGAGCAACTGGCCACCATCGAAGGCCAGTGCCTGTACCGGCTCGAGTGCGCGGGCCTGGAAGTACTTGCCACGGCCCATCAGCACGGCGGACCAGCCGAACTCGTCGCCCGCACCCAGGGTCTGCACGCGCAGCAGGTGGTCGGGCTCGACGATCTCCAGCGCGACGCGGCCCGTGACGATGAGGAAGAAGTCGCGCATGTCGTCACCCTCGCGGAAGATCGTCTGGTCGCGCCCGAACGAGACCTCGCGGGCGAGCCCGCTCAGCCGGTCGACATGCTCGGGACGGAAGGCCCCGACGAACGGATGCTGTTTCAGCGAGCTCAGCAGGTTGGCAGCGGGCATGGCGTGGTTCCTTTGTGGCGGGTTTCGCGGTCGTCGGCGGCTAGGGCGTTCACTGGAAGGGTTGGGCGCGCGCGATCAGCTCGTCCAATCCCGGCTCCTTTGGGTCGCGCGGCACACCCGGGTGGATGATCGCCACCTGGCAAGACTCTGCGGCCTCCACCAATTGGCGGAACGTGCCGGCGGTGATGTCCTTGATGTAGGCCTGCTGGTTGGCGTTGTACGCGAACATGCGGTCATTGATCAACTGGCATTCGTTGCAGGTCGGGCAACGCGCGGTCTCGATCCAGGCCTCGCCAGGGGTGCGGTTCTCTGGCGCTGCCTCGACGGCTGCCGTCTCGGCCGCTGCCACCGGCGCAGGCGCAGCGGCGCCGGCCTCGGCCGCCGGTGCCTGCGCCGCCCGTTCCGCACGCTCGCGCGCCAGCAGCCGCTGGGCATGCGAGTCGTTGATACCGGCATGCTCCTGCAGTCGATGCCACAGCAGCAGGCAGCGCCGCGTGGCCTGCATCATCGGCGCATCGACGACGACACGGTAGAGGGCGTCGTTCGCGTCGACGGCCAGCACATAGGGCACGCGCTCGGCGGCGTCGGCGTCGCCCAGTGCCAGCCAGTCGGCCGCCGGCAGCATCGCCGCATGCCAGCGCTGGCTCGGCACGGCGGCGAAGTGGGCCGCGTGACGGCGGTCGCAGAGCGCGAAGTCGGCGTAGGTGAACGCCACCGCCTCGACCTGGCGCTGCAGGGCCTCGTCGGCGTACTCGAAGGGCTCGATCGGCCAGTCGGCTTCGGCCATGCGGTTGCCGGCCAGCGAAAACCGCTCGGCCCAGTTGGCTCCGGCGGCTGCGTCGTAGCTGAAGGTCGGGAAGGCACGTGACTCGGTCGCCGCCGCGGCGCCGAGGTAGCGCGGCAGCTCGGCCGACGGTTGCGGCGAACCGGCGAAGACGCAAAACAGCGCCGGCCCGCGGCAGGCGAAGCCGCGTGCGATGCGCTCGCGCTCGGCAACCAGCGCCGCGCCTGCGCACTGCAGCACGAACATGCCGCCCAGCCCCATCGCCGTGGTGGCCAGCCGCGCGCTGCGCACGCCGAACGCGAAATGCCCGCTGCCGATCGACGACTCCTCGAGCAGGTCCGAGACCTGCACCAGCACCTTGACCGGCATGCCCGACGAGAGCATGTCGAGCAGCGCCGCGTTCTCTGCCGCATCGTTGCGCTCGGGCGGGATGCACACCAGGTAGTCGGGCAGCAGCGCCACGTCGTCGGCGCCGAGCGCATGTTCGTCGTGGCGCTCGAACAAGGCGTCGTGTTCGGCCTCGACGTAGTGGCCCGCGACTTCGAGTTCGGCGATCGCAATCGCCTTGACCAGTTCGGCGGCCGCCGCCAGACGGCTGCGGAAGGCCTGCATCGCGGCCTGGCAATTGTCGAAGACAAAGCCCGCCACCACGTCATCGTCGTCCGTCGCCGCGCGCCGGATAGAACGCCTGCCGCGCCAGGGCCGCCAGCGCCCACTCGATGCGCCGGCGCCGTGACGGTGGCAACTCGTCGGGTGGCGCGCGGCGCGCCACCAACTGCGACATGGCCTCGAAATCGAAGACTTCGCCATGCGGCCCACCGACTGCGGCACGCAAGGCCTGCGGCGCGCGCCCGGCCTGCGAATGGACCCAAGCGGCGCGGCGGATGTCGGACAGGCCGCGCATCAGGCGGTCGACCAGTGCGGCGAAGTCGCGCGCCTTGCGCACCTGCGCCTGGCGCCAGGCCTGCGTCAGCAGGCGCGCCGGCAAGCGTTCGTCGCAGCCGACCAGCAGGCCGTCGACCTTCAGCGCTGCAGCCGCCTGCGCCAAGACCGGGCCCGCCGCCTCGTCGCCGGCCGCACCGATGTGCGCCGCCGCCTCGGCCCAAAGCGCTGACAATCGGCCCTCGTTGCCGCGCGACACAGCGACGCGCAATTCGCGCTCCAGGCGCAGCACGTGGCGGCGCAAGCGCTCGCCTTCGAGGCCCCGCGGCGCGAGCTGCTGCAACACGCTGTTGACCAGGGTCGCCAGCGGCTGCGCAAAGCCGCCCTCGCCGTCGTCGGCAGCGGTGGCGTCCGGCAGCACGACGGGAAAATCATGGCGCAAGCGGTCGAGGTCGCGGTACGCCGACAGCAGCGCCGGTCGCAGCGTGCAGGCATCGACCGCCGCGAAACCCTCGCCGCCGCGCTGGCCGCTGTGGTGGAACAACCATTGTTCCGGGAAGGTGGTGGCACGGTCCATGGTGTTCACCGATCGGGGTTCAGGCCGCGCGCCGCTGTGCTGCGGCGTCGTCGGGCCAGATCGTGTACTTGTCGAGCTCGGCATCCAGGCCGGCCCGGGTGCGTTCGGGCGAACGCGGCTGGCCGGCGTTGCGCAGGTCTTCGTAGCACGGTATCTCGGGGTTGTGATACAGGATGCCGACCGGTATCGGATCCTCGCAGGAGGCGATCTCGCGCGCACTGTCGATGTCCAGCGGGTCGTGCTCGCGCTGGTTGCGATAGACGCGGCTGACGTCGGCGCTCGGCTGCAGGCCCCGGGCATGCGTGAGCAACAAGGTCTTGCCCGGATCGTGCAACCAGGGCTCGAAGATCTTGGGCAGGAATTCGGGGCAGCGCTGGATCACGCGCACGAACGAGAAGCCGCGGTGCTTGAAGGCCTTGTGCACGATGTCGTAGAGCTGCTCGGGCATCCAATCCACGCCCTGCGCGATGAACGAGGCGTTCTGCACGCCGAGCGACACGGTCAGCGGGTTCAGCGGCTCGAGCACCGCGCCGCGCGGCGTGGTGTTGCTCTTGAAGCCGATCGGCGAGGTCGGCGACGCCTGCTTCTTGGTCAGCCCGTAGACATGGTTGTCGTGCAGGATGACCGTCAGGTTCATGTTGTAGCGGATGGCGTGGATCCAGTGCGCCGCGCCGATGCTGCAGCAGTCGCCGTCGCCGGTGTTGACGAAGACGTTGAGGTCCGGCCGCGCCATCTTCACGCCTTCGGCCAGCGGGAAGGCCCGGCCGTGGATGCCATGAAAACCGTAGGTCTTCATGTAGTGCGGGAAGCGGCTCGAGCAGCCGATGCCGGAGACGAAGACCGTGCGCTCGGGCGCCAGGTTCTCGTCGCGGCACAGCCGCTGCACGGCCGCAAGGATGGCGTTGTCGCCGCAGCCGCCGCACCAGCGCGGCACGCCGCCCTGGTAATCCTCGAGCGAATGCTGCTCTTCGTGCAGGCGAATGACGCAGCGGTTGAGTGAAGAGCCCATGGTCAGCCTTTGCGGTTCAGTCGGGTGAGCGCAACGTCGACGACGCTGCCGGGTTTGATCGGCTGGCCGCGCGCTTCGCTCCAGCAATCGACGTCGACCAGGTAGCGCGAGCGCAGCATCATGGCCAGCGCCGAGTAACGGCGGTTGTCCTCGTCGATCAGTTCGTCTTCCAGGCTGTCGGACCAGTTGCCCTCGATCGTCATCACGCGGGCAAAGCGCTGCAGGATCTCGCGAATGCCCGATGGCAGCGGCTGGATGAAGCGCAGGTGCAGCGACGAGACCTTCTTGCCCATCGCGCACAGCCGGTCGACCGCCTCTTCGATGGCGCCCTGGTTGCCGCCCCAGCCGACCAGCAGCAGGTCGCCGTCGGGCTCACCGTAGACCGGCGGCGTCTTCAGCGTCTTTTGCACCGCCGCCAGCTTGAGGCTGCGTGCGCGCAGGCCTTCCTCGTTGGTGGCCGGGTCGTACGCGACCTTGCTGTTGCGGTCGTGCGCCAGGCCGGTGATGGTGTGCATGCCGCCTGGTTGGCCCGGCACGAAGCGCCGCGCGATGCCGGTCACCGGATCCCAGTCATAAGGCTTGGCACCCTCGGGCACCGGCGTCTGGTCGATCGGCGCCGCCAGCCAGTCCTCGCTGAACACCGGCCGCGCGAACGGTTGCTGCGCCGTCGCCAAGCTGGCATCGGAGAGCACCACGACGACCATGTTGAAGGTCTCGGCGATCTTGCGTGCCGTGATCATCGAATAGAAGCAGTCTTCGATCCCGCTCACCGCCATCACCACCTTGGGCGCATCGCCGTGGCTGCCGTAGATCGCGGTCAGCAGGTCGCCTTGTTCGACCTTGGTCGGCTGGCCGGTGCTGGGGCCGCCGCGCTGGACGTTGACCACCACCAGCGGGATCTCGGCCATCACGGCCAGGCCCAGCCCTTCCTGCTTGAGCGAGTAGCCGGGGCCCGAGGTGATGGTCACCGCGCAGCGGCCGGCGTAGGAGGCGCCGATGGCGAAAGCGCAGGCGGCGATCTCGTCTTCGGCCTGGTGCACCAGGCCGCCGACGCGCTCGAAGCACTCGCTCAGGTAATGCGAGGCCGAGGTCGCCGGCGTGATCGGGTACATCGCGCAGATGTCCATGCCCGAGGCCAGCACACCCAGCGCGATGGCCGTGTTGCCGCTGACCACGACCTGCGCCTCGGCCACCTTGGCCGCCGGAATGCGGAACTTGAAGTCCAGCGTCTTCTCGGCCCAGGCGAAACCCGCCTCGAGCAGGCGCACGTTGGACTCAATGACGCTGGCGTCCTTCTTGCCGAAGATCTGCGCGATCTGCGCCCGCGCCAGATCGAGCTCGAAGCTGTAGATGCTGCACAGTGCGCCGAGCACGAACATGTTCTTGCCGCGCTTGGGGTCGGACATCAGGGCCCGGCACTCGTGCTCGAGCGGCATCTCGATGACGCGGTAGCCGTCTTTGCCGAGGGCCTTCACCGTCTCCAGATAGGAGGCGACGATCTTCGGGTCCTTGTGTTCGCGCCACACGCTCTCGAGCATGATGGTGGCGCCGGGCTTGAGTTCACCGGCCTGCACGCGACCGAGCAAGACCTGCTCATTGAAGGCCACCACCAGGTCGGTCTGGTCGCCGCCGTTGCTGATGCGCCCCGAGCCCATGCGGATACGGATGCCGCTGGCGCCGGCCACACTGCGCGCGGGCGGCTGGATCTCGGCCGGGATGATCTCCACCGTCCAGATCCCGTTGCCGCTGCGCGCGGCGATCGCCGCCAGCGACTGGCCGCAGCGCTGCGCACCTTCGCCCGAATCGCTGATCACCTCGACGATGTGCTCGGGCAGGTCGCGCGCCGGCTTGGCGTGGGCCCGGCCGGCGGGCCGATCGAGCAGCGTGGTGTCGTTCATCGTCTGTCCCTTTGCATCAAGCCACGCGCACCCGCGCGTGGCCATGTTCTTCGCGGGCAATGCCGAACAATGTGTCGCCCGGTTCGGCGAGCACGACGCTGTCGCTGTCGCGCAGACCGAGCCAGGCCTTCATCGCGCGGGCGGCCTTGCGTCCGGCGCCCATGGCCTGGATCACGGTGGCCGCGCCGGTGACGATGTCGCCGCCAGCCCAGACCCCGGTCATCGAGGTCGCCAGGTTGGCGTCGGTGGCGATGTAGCCGCGCTTGTCGAGCGCCAGCTTGCAGGTCTGGCCGAGGATCGGGTTGGCATTGGTGCCGATTGCGAACACCACCATGTCGCAGGCAAACTCGAACTCGCTGCCGGCCACCGGTAGCGGGCGGCGCCGGCCCGAGGCGTCGGGCTCGGCCAGTTCCATGCGCACGCAACGCAGTGCGCGCACGGCGCCCGACTTGCCGTCGTTGGCGTCGCCGATGATCTCGATCGGGCTGGTCAGCCAGTTGAAGTCAACCCCCTCCTGCCCGGCGTGGTGCAGTTCCTCGACCCGCGCCGGCGCCTCGGCCTCGGTGCGCCGGTAGATGCAATGCACGGTTTCGGCACCCAGCCGCAGCGACACCCGCAGCGCGTCCATCGCGGTGTTGCCGGCACCGATCACCGCCACATGCTTGCCGGGTTGCAGCGGCGTGTCGAAGTTGGGGAAGTCGCGCGCGCGCATCAGGTTGCAGCGCGTCAGCAACTCGTTGGCCGAGAGCACGCCGCCCAGTGATTCGCCGGGGATGCCCATGAAGCTCGGGTAGCCGGCGCCGGTGCCGATGAAGACGGCGTGAAAGCCCATCTCGCCCAGCATCTGCTCGACCGTGAACAGACGCCCGACCAGGGTGTTGCACTCGAAGCGCACGCCGAGTTGTTCGAGCTTCCTGATCTCGGCGTCGACGACGTCATTGGGCAGGCGGAAGTCTGGGATGCCGTACTTGAGCACGCCGCCGGGCTGGTGGAAGGCCTCGTAGACCACGACCTCGCAGCCGGCCTTGGCCATGTCGGCGGCGCAGGCCATGCCGGCCGGTCCGGCGCCGACGATGCCCACGCGCAGGCCGCTGGCCTCGACGTAGGGCACGTTGGCCCAGCCCTCGCGGATCGCGCTGTCGCCGACGAAGCGCTCGAGCCGGCCGATGGCCACCGGCTCCAAGGTCTCGCCCACCGTGCACACGCCCTCGCACTGGTTCTCCTGCGGGCAGACACGGCCACAGACCGACGGCAGCAGATTGGTGTCGGTCAGGATGTCGTAGGCGCCGTGCAAGTGCTTCTCGGCGATCTTCTTGATGAAGCCCGGGATGTCGATGCCGACGGGGCAGCCGCGCACGCAGGGCTCGTCGGCGCATTGCAGGCAGCGGTCGGCCTCGCGCAGCGCGTCCTCGAGCCGGTAGCCGAGCGAGACCTCCTCGAAGTTGCGCGCGCGCTCGCGCGGCGCCTGCTCGGGCATCGGCGTGCGCTCCTGCGGAATCGTGCGGATGGTTTTCTTCTTGCTTGCCATGGCCGCCTCCTAAGCGTCCGTCGCCGGCCGCTCGTCGATCGCGAGTAGCGCCGGCTCGGTCACTGCGGTGGCGCGCATGCGACAGTTGTCCTGCCAGCGTTCGAGCGCCTCGTGCTCGGAACTGCGGTAACGCACCAGGCGCGCCATCAGGTCGTCGAAGTCGACCTGGTGACCATCGAAGTCGGGGCCGTCGACGCAGGCAAAGCGCATCTGGTCGCCGACCTTGACGCGGCAACCGCCGCACATCCCGGTGCCGTCGACCATCACCGGGTTCAGGCTGACGATGGTGCGGATGCCGTGCGGCCGCGTCACGTCGGCGCAGCCCTTCATCATCACCGGCGGGCCGATCGCGACCACTTCGTCGATGTCGGCGTGGCGCGCGATCGCCTGCTCCAGGCCGGCGGTGACGCGGCCATGCAGACCGGCACTGCCATCGTCGGTGCACACGATCAGCTCGTCGCAGACGGCCGCGAACTTGTCGTGCCAGAACATCAGATCACGGTTGCGAAAGCCGATCACGCCGATCACCTTCGCGCCCTGCTCGTGGTACGCGCGGGCCTGTGGGAACACCGGCGCCACGCCGAGCCCACCACCGACGCAGACCACCGTCTTCGGTCGTCCGATGTGGCTGGGGATGCCCATCGGCCCGACCAGCGCATACAGCGAAGTGCCGACCTGGCAATCGCGGCGCATCGCCTGGGTGGTCTTGCCCACGGCCTGGATCACCAGGGTGATCGTCCCGCGCTCGCGGTCGAAGTCAGCCAGCGTCAGCGGAATGCGTTCGCCGTGTTCGTCGGCCATCACGATGACGAACTGGCCGGGCTTGGCCGCGCGCGCCATCAGCGGATGCTCGATTTCGAGCAGGAAGGTGACGTCGGAAAAATCCTGGCGCGCGACGATGGTGTAACGGCTGGGCCCGGGCGTGGCATTCATGGTGGCTGTGGGGTGAGGTGATCGGTCGGGTGGTCGCATCGCCGGTGGCTGGCCGGCGGCGCTGGCGTCTCAGCGTTTCGATGGGCGCGCCGAGGCCGCGGCCTCGCGCCGGCGCTTGGCCGCCGGGTAGACGACCGTCTCCTCGAGCACGATGTGTTCGTGATACAGCGACACGAACACCGGCACCGCGTTGCGCAGCATCTCCACGTCGTACCAGCTGTAGCCGTTGGCGATGGCCTCGATCGGTGCGCACAGTTCGAGCCAGTCCTGTTCGAGCCAGCCGTGGTCCTGCTGCAGGCGTTGCACATGCTGCACCATCTCTGCGTCGCTGCCGTCGAGCAGGTCGGGAAACACCAGCGACTCCTCCTCGGCGTGGTGCTGCATCGCCGGCCCGCTGAAGAAGGCCATGATCTCGCGCGCACTTTCGCGCGCGGCACCGTCGGCGCCGCTTTCGTTGACATGGGCCAGCAGCCGCTCCAGCGACTGCAGCATCTTCATGGCTTCGCGGTGCGTGGCGTCGAGCGACTCGAACACGGCCGGCATCGCTATCGGGGGTCGCGCCGGTCGGGCGCTGGCAGCAGGTCTCATGACAAGTCTCCTCGCGGTTGCAGGCATTGTTCGCCGATGCCACGGCGCCGGCTTGCGCTTGGTCAAGGCCGAGCGGTTCGGCGCCGTCCGTCGCGATTGACCTGCGTCAACTCTGCCGGGCAGTTGGTCACGAAGAATCAAGCTCATCCAAGCCAAGGAGTGACGCACAGTGCTGCAGATCCGGATTCACGGGCGCGGCGGCCAGGGCGTCGTGACGGCGGCCGAGATGCTGTCGGTGGCGGCCTTCGAGCAGGGCCGCCACGCGCAGGCCTTTCCGAGCTTCGGCTCCGAGCGCACCGGCGCGCCGGTGGTCGCGTTCTGCCGCATCGACGAGCGCGAGATCCGCCTGCGCGAACCGATCCTCGAGCCCGACGTGCTGATCGTGCAGGACCCGACGTTGCTGCACCAGGTCGACGTGTTCCAGGGCCTCCAGCCCGACGGCTACGTGCTGATCAACAGCAGGCACAGCTTCGACGACCTCGGCCTGGCCGAGATCGCGCAGCGCTTTCGCCGCGAGCGCCTGACCACCGTGCCGGCGACCGAGATCGCGCTCAAGCATCTGGGCCGGCCGCTGCCCAATGCGGTGCTGCTCGGCGGCTTTGCGGCGCTGTCCGGACTGGTCTCGCTGGAGGCGGTGGCGCATGCGATCCGCGACAAGTTCAGCGGCAAGGTCGCCGAGGGCAACGTCGCCGCCGCGGCCGAGGCCTTCGAGTTCGTGCAGCGCACGATGAAGGAGCTGGCCCATGCTCAAGCAGATTGAAGGCTCGCAGGCGGTCGCCGAGGCGGTGGCGCTGGCCCGCCCGGAGGTGATCTGCGCCTACCCGATCTCGCCGCAGACGCACATCGTCGAAGGCCTGGGCGAGCTGGTGAAGAGCGGCGCACTTGCGCCCGTGCGAGTTCATCAACGTCGAGAGCGAGTTCGCCGCGATGAGCGTGGCCATCGGCGCCTCGGCCGCCGGCGCGCGCACCTACACCGCCACCGCCAGCCAGGGCCTGCTGTTCATGGCCGAGGCGGTCTACAACGCCTCGGGGCTGGGCCTGCCGATCGTGATGACGGTGGCCAACCGCGCCATCGGCGCGCCGATCAACATCTGGAACGACCACAGCGACTCGATGAGCCAGCGCGACTGCGGCTGGATCCAGCTGTTCGCCGAGACCAACCAGGAGGCGCTCGACCTGCACATCCAGGCCTTCAAGCTGGCCGAGGAGCTGTCGATGCCGGTGATGGTGTGCATGGACGGCTTCATCCTCACCCACGCCTACGAGCGCGTCGACATGCCGGCGCAGGCCGAGGTCGACGCCTTCCTGCCGCCCTACGAGCCGCGCCAGGTGCTCGACCCGGCCGAGCCGGTGTCGATCGGCGCGATGGTCGGCCCCGAGGCCTTCATGGAGGTGCGCTACCTCGCGCACGCCAAGCAGACGATGGCGCTCGAGCGCATCCCGCGCATCGCGGCCGAGTTCGCCGAGCGCTTCGGCCGCAGCTCGGGCGGCCTGGTCCGCGGCTACCGCTGCGAGGACGCCGAGACCATCGTCGTCGCGCTCGGCTCGGTGATCGGCACGCTGAAGGACACGTCGACGAGCTGCGCGCCGACGGCGTGAAGATCGGCGTGCTCGGCATCCACTCGTTCCGCCCGTTCCCGCTGGCCGCGGTGCGCGCCGCGCTGCAGGGCGCCCAGCGCGTGGTCGTGCTGGAGAAGAGCTTCTCGGTCGGCCTGGGCGGCGTCGTCTCGACCGACGTGCGGCTGGCGCTGTCCGGCCTGCAGCTGCACGGCTACACCGTGGTCGCCGGCCTCGGCGGGCGCGCCATCACCAAGGCGTCGCTGCGAGCGCATGCTGCGCGAGGCGATCGCCGACAAGCTGCAGCCGCTGACCTTCATGGACCTCGACTGGCGCATCGTCGAAGCGCCAGCTCGAACGCGAAGCGCAGGTGCGCCGCAGCGGCCCGATCGCCGAGAACCTGCTGCGCGACGTCGGCACCGTCGCATCCAAGGTGGCTTGATGGACGCACCCGATCAAGTTCTACCAGACCGGCACCTTCACGGTCGGCAACCGCCTGCTCGCGCCCGAGCAGCGCAGCGTGCAGGCGTCGATCGAACGCAGCAACTCGCTCAACTCGGGCCACCGCGCCTGCCAGGGCTGCGGCGAGGCGCTCGGCGCGCGCTACGCCGTCGATGCCGCGATGCGCGCGACGAACCGGCAGCTGATCGCCGCCAACGCCACCGGCTGCCTGGAGGTGTTCTCGACGCCGTACCCCGAGACCTCGTGGCAGCTGCCGTGGATCCATTCGCTGTTCGGCAACGCCGCGGCGGTGGGCACCGGCATCGCCGCGGCGCTCAAGGTCAAGGCGCCAAGCGCGGCAAGCGCGAGCACGTGCGCGTGATCGCCCAGGGCGGCGACGGCGGCACCACCGACATCGGCTTCGGCTGCCTGTCGGGCATGTTCGAGCGCAACGACGACGTGCTCTACATCTGCTACGACAACGAGGCCTACATGAACACCGGCGTGCAGCGCAGCTCGGCCACGCCGCCGGCCGCGCGCACGGCCACGACGATGGCCGTCGGCGCCGCAGCCCGGCGCCGACTTCGGCCAGGGCAAGAACCTGCCGCTGATCGCGATGGCGCACGAGATCCCCTACGTCGCCACCGCCACCGTGGCCGACCTGCACGACCTCGAGGCCAAGGTCGAGCACGCGATGAGCCTGCACGGCGCGCGCTACCTGCACATCCTGGTGCCCTGCCCGCTCGGCTGGGGCTCGGCCAGCCACGACACGATCAAGCTGGCGCGGCTGGCGCGCGAGACCGGCATCTTCCCGGTCTTCGAGGCCGAGCACGGCGAGGTCACGCGCGTGACCAAGATCCGCCACCGCGTGCCGGTCGAGGAGTACCTGCGGCCGCAGAAGCGCTTCGCGCACCTGTTCGGCGCGCCGGGCCACCCCGAGATGCTGGCGCAGGATCCAGGCCGACGCCGACCGCAACATCCGCCGCTTCGGCCTGCTCGACGAGGAGGCGACGCATGACCATGGAAAAGCCCTTCGCGATCACGCTCGACCCCGGCTCGTCGCTGGCCAACAAGACCGGCACCTGGCGCACCGAGCGCCCGGTCGTACGTCGACCGGCTGCCGCCGTGCAACGCGACAGTGCCCGGCCGGCGAGGACATCCAGGGCTGGCTGTTCCACGCCGAGAGCGGCGACTACGAAGCGGCGTGGCGCCACCTGACGCGCGACAACCCGTTCCCGGCCATCATGGGCCGCGTCTGCTATCACACGCTGCGAAGGCGTCTGCAACCGCGGCCAGATCGACGCCGCCGTCGGCATCAACTCGGTCGAGCGCTTTCTCGGCGACGAGGCGCTCAAGCGCGGCTGGCGCTTCGAGCCGCCGGCACGGAGTCGGGCAAGCAGCGTGCTGGTCGTCGGCGCCGGACCGTCGGGCATGTCGGCGGCCTACCACCTGCGCCGCCGCGGCCACCGCGTCACGGTGATGGAAGCCGGCCCGCTGCTGGGCGGCATGATGCGCTTCGGCATCCCGCAAGTACCGGCTGCCGCGCGACGTGCTCGACGCCGAGATGCAGCGCATCGTCGCGATGGGCGTGACGGTCAAGCTCAACGCCAAGGTCGAGCGACATCGACGACGCGATGCGGAGGCGGCTTCGACGCCGCGTTCCTCGCCGTCGGCGCGCACATCGCCAAGCGCGCCTTCATCCCGGCCAAGGACAGCTCGCGCATCCTCGATGCGGTGTCGGTGCTGCGCTCGATGGAGGGCGAGCGACAAGCCGATGCTCGGCCGCCGCGTCGTCGTCTACGGCGGCGGCAACACCGCGATCGACGTGGCGCGCACCGCCAAGCGCCTCGGCGCCACCGAGGCCGTGATCGTCTACCGCCGCACGCGCGAGCGCATGCCGGCGCACGACTTCGAGGTCGAGGAGGCGCTTGCAGGAAGGCGTGATGGTCAAGTGGCTGTCGACCATCAAGCAGGCCGGCCGATGCAGCGCCGGCGCGCTGACGATCGAGAAGATGGTGCTCGACGCCAAGGGCAACCCGCAGCCCACCGGCGAGTTCGAGACGCTGGAGGCCGACTCGCTGGTGCTGGCGCTCGGCCAGGACGTCGACTTGTCGCTGCTCGACGGCGTGCCCGGGCTGGCGGTGAAGGACGGCGTGGTGCAGGTCGACCCGCCGACGATGATGACCGGCCACGCCGGCCTGTTCGCCGGCGGCGACATGGTGCCGGCCGAGCGCAACGTGACGGTCGCGGTCGGCCACGGCAAGAAGGCCGCGCGCCACATCGACGCCTGGCTGCGCGGCACGGTGGCCACGGCGCCGGCCAAGCATGCGCCGGCCAGCTTCGAGCGCCTGAACCCCTGGTACTACAGCGACGCGCCGAAGACGGTGCGCCCGCAACTCGACATGGCGCGCCGCACCAGCAGCTTCGACGAAGTGCAGGGCGGCCTGACCGAAGACAACGCGCTGTTCGAGGCGCGCCGCTGCCTCAGTTGCGGCAACTGCTTCGAGTGCGACAACTGCTACGGCGTCTGCCCCGACAACGCCGTCATCAAGCTCGGCCCCGGCAATCGCTTCGAGTTCAACTTCGACTACTGCAAGGGCTGCGGCGTCTGCGTCGCGGAGTGCCCGTGCGGCGCGATCGAGATGGTGCCCGAAGTGGCTTGACTTGCGGCTGCGAAGAATCGCGCAGCAAAGTCACGCCTTTGCAGAGCCAATGGCGGTGTGCGTTCGCGCGCCTCCCTCGGTGGCCTTCGCGGCAGCCGGTACCCGGCAGGGGCGATTTGTGGGGCGGCGAGGAGGTGAGCAAGGCCAGGACTGGGGTCGGCGCGCAACGCGCGCTTCGTCATCTGACTCGCCGCATTTGTCCGAGCGCAGTGAGCGCAGCGAACGTAGCGAGTTGTGCGGCGCGACCCCAGGCCGAGCACCGCAGCGGAGTCGGCGCAGCGCGCCGACCGCTCCACCGTGAGCCCCTGGCGGGTGCCGCCTGCCGCGACGCGCTGGACCTAGCGAAGGAGTGAGGGTGGAGCGCCCTGCACCGCCTGCGCCATAGCGGCGCCAAAGGCCTCGACGCGCGACCAATCGGTGAACTCGACCACGGTGCCGGGATCGGTCGGCCCCTGCGTCAGCCACATGATCAGGCGGATCATCTGGCGGTCGACGAAGCGGTAGCGCGGGTAGTCGATCTTGCCGGCGAACACTTCCAGCCGCTGCGGCCGCCAGGCGATGGTGGCGAGGAATTTGCGCAGGTACGGGTTGGTGTCGGGCCGGTCCTTGCCCGGCTTGCGCGCCACCACGTTGACCGAGAAGAAGGCATTGGACCGCGCCTCGAGTGCGGCACGGTGGCGGGCGATGAACGCCGCCACGTCGGGCCGGTGGTGGCCGTAGCGGATGCTTGCGCCGATGACCACGCCGTCGCTGCGCACCAGGTCGTCGATGCCGCAGTCGGACAGCGGCAGCACGACGGCCTCGTGGCCGCGGGCCTGAATCACTTCGCGAATTCGCTCGGCGATGTGCTGCGTGTGACCGTCGACGGTCGAGTAGACGATCAGGACGCGGCGCATTGCAAGCTCAGGCCATCGGTGTGGCCGTCAGGAGCGCCTCGGCCACCAGTTCGGCGATGTCCATGTTGACAACCTCGCCGTCGCGGCCCAGGGCCTTCAGGCCGTCGCCGATCATCACCGCACAGTACGGGCAGGCAGTGGCGATGACCTTCGGCGCCTGGCTCAAGGCCTGCTCGGTGCGCAGCACGTTGATGCGCGTGCCGACCGTCTCCTCGAGCCACATGCGCGCGCCACCGGCGCCGCAGCACATCGCTTTCTCGCGCGCCCATTCGAATTCGAGCGGGCGGTCCTGCAGCAGCCCGGCGATCACGTCGCGCGGCGCGTCGAACTCGCCGTTGTGGCGGCCGAGGTAGCAGGGGTCGTGGTACAGCACGCGCTCGAAACGCGGGCCGACGGTGAGCCGGCCCTCGCGCAGCAGGCGCGCGATGCACTGCGAGTGGTGTTCCACCTGCCAATGGCCACCGAATGCCGGGTATTCGTTCTTCAGCGAGTTGAAGGCGTGCGGATCGCAGGTCACGATGCGCTGCACGCCCAGGCCGTTCAGCGTGCCGACCAGGGTCGCCGCGAGTTGCTGGAACAGCATCTCGTTGCCGGCCCGGCGCACGCACTCGCCGGTCGAGGTTTCGGCCTCGCCGAGGATCGCAAAGCGCACACCCGCGGCCTGCAACACCTTGACGAAGGCGCGCGCGACCTTCTGTCCGCGTGCATCGAACGACTGCGCCGAACCGACGTAGAACAGCAGCTCGAATGAAGTGGCCATCGCCGCGTCGGTCAGCAGCGGCACGCCCAGGCCCTTGGCCCAGTCGCCGCGCGTCTGCGCCGGCAGTGCCCACGGGTTGCTTTGCGACTCGTAGGCTTCGAACACGGGCTTGAGCGCGTACGGGAACTCACCGTCCATCATCACGCGGTGCTGGCGCAACTTGAACAACTTGCCCAGGTGCTCGAGCTCGATCGGACACGCCGCCTCGCAGTAGCCACAAGTGGTGCAGGCCCACAGCGACTCGTCGCTGATCACGGTTCCGACCAGGGCCGGCAAGCTGTCCTCGGCGCCGGGCAGCGCCGGCGCGAGCAGCGTTGCGCGCTGCTCGACGAGGTGCTTCTTGAGGCCGTCGTTGACCCATTTCAACGCCAGCGGCTTGCCGGTCAGGAAGGTCGGGCAGGCATCCTTGCAGCGGCCGCACTCGGTGCAGGTGAAGGCGTCGAGGCCATCCTTCCAGCTCAGATCGCGCGCGCTGCGGATGCCGACGACGAGGCCTGCGGCGTCGGCATCGTCGGCCATCAGCTTGTCCAGGTCGACGCTGGGCACCACGTTGACCGGCCCGCCACGGCGGAAGTAGAGCGTCGGCAAGGCGGTGGCGATATGGAAGTGTTCGCCGGTCGGCAGGATCACCAGGAACGCGAACACGGTGCCCAACTGGAGCCAGTACGAGAACTGATAGCCCACCTGCAGCAGGCCGGTGGGCCAGCCCGATACGGCAGCCGCGAGCATGTTGCCGGCGAATGCGAAGCGTTGTTCGTGCGCGATGCCGGCGTCGCCGGCCGCCAGCAAGGCGAAGCGGAAGGCGTCGAACGCCAGGTCGCTGAGCATGATCACCGCGATCAGCACCAGCACCAGCAGGGCCTCGCGATTGCGCTCGAGACGGCGCGGCCGCAGCACGTAGCGGCGATAGCAGGCGTAGGCCAGTGCCGCCAGCACGGCCAGTTCGACGGCGTCCTTCAATGCGGCAAAGGCCCCGCCCAGCGCGCCCGGGATCACGAACGGCTCGTGGTAGCCGATGGCGATCAATTGCAGCTTGCGCAGCAAGAGCGTCATGAAGCCGAGGAAGATCACCGCGTGCATCAGCCCGGGCTTCCACTCGCGCGCCACCATGCGCTGCTGCAGCAGGCCGTTGACGAGCACGCTGCGCAGGCGTGCCAGTGGATGGTCCCAGCGCGGCTCGGAGCGCAGGCGCACGACGATCGCCAGTTTGCGCATCGCCAGCAGCCAGAAGCCGGCAAAGCCGGCCAACATCAGCAGCGTGACCCCTAACGGGCCCATCGGTGTGTTCCTCCCGCCATCGTGGCCTTGGCTCTGTGCGTCGCACGCACATCGTCGTCGCGCAAGCTGAATTGCACATTGACCCGTGTCAACGGGAGCGTTGCACGAAACGAACTCCTCGGCTTCGCGCCCGCCGCGCGAACCACGCCCGAGACGCGGTGCTGCCGCGGCGCGTTGCCGCTCGCGTCAGCTCAGTGGCACGGGCGGGTCAGAGTGTCTTGACCCACTTCAGCACCGCCCTGATGTCCTCCGGCGAGGCCTTCATCGGTGGGTGCGTGGTCTTGGGGTCGGTGATCGACTTGAACATCGCCTCTTCGGCACCGGCGTCCAGCTTGAGCTTCTTCGCCGTTTCCTGGAACGCCGGCCCCTCCTTCTTCTTGTCGACCGCATGGCAGGTCGCGCAACCCGCCTTCTTCGACAGTTCGGGGCTGGCCGAGGCCGCACCGGCTGCCAGCACGCCGGCAGCCACGAGAGCGCAGATTGATAAGCTTCGCATCAAGATCCCCAATAGGTTGTCGAGTCACGCCCAGGCCGGTTCAGCACCCCCGGTGCAGCGACAGGTCGATATGCCGAGTCACGCGCTGTGGACGCCATGACCGTCTCGCTTCGCAGCCTAGCCTCGCAGCGGCGAGAACAATTGAGATCAATCAAGCTCATGCGCCGTGATGCGCTCGAAACTGACGAGGCGCAAACAGGCGGTGCCGTTGCCACTGGACCGCGCGCCGCCAGATGTCGTCGAACAAAGCCACGCCAAGTCAAACCGCGGTCGACTCCGCGATCGAGCAGGTGCTGCGTGCCGAAGCCGCCGCGCGCGAATCGATCGCCGCAGCCCACATCCAGGCGGCGCAGATCGCCGAGCAGTCGCGCTCGGCAGCGCGCGCGACGGCCGATCGCGCGCAGCGACGCATCCGCCGTCTGCGTGCCGCCGTGGAAGCCCGCGTTGCCAGCGAGGTCGCAACGCTCGACGCCGAGGCCCGTGCCTTGGCCGACGACACGCCTGGCGACGACGAACCAGCGCGACTCGAGTCCGCCGTCGAGTTGCTGGCCGCGCAATTGACGGGGGCCAGTCCGTGATCGACGCCGGCAGCCTGGAGTTTGCGCATGCCCGCATCTGGGCGCGCCAGGGTGACGCGGCCGGCGAGGCGCTGTGGCGGCGGATCGAAGTCACGCGCGATTTCGCGGCGGCGCTCGAGATCGCGCGCGCCAGCCCGCTCGCACGCTGGCTCGACGGCCTCGGCGCGGACGTGGGTGCCCACGCCATCGAACGCGTGATGCGGCACCACTGGCGCGAAAGGGTTGCCGAATTGGCGTCGTGGATGCCGCAGCCGTGGCAGGCCGCCGTGCAATGGTGCGGCGTGTTGATCGACCTGCCGGCGTTGCAGCACCTGGCCGGTGGTGCTGCGCCGGCGCAGTGGATGGTCGACGACCCGACCTGGCGCACCGTCGTCAGCGACGGTGCGCCGGCGGCCGCCGCGTGGCAGCCGCTGCTGGCGGCCGCGCGCAGCGACGTGAGATCCGTGCTGCCGCGCTGGCAGGCCGAATGGGCGCGGCGCTTGCCCCACGGCTTCGGCCGCGCCACCCTGGACCAACAATTGGTGCCGTTGCTGGCCGAACACGTGGCCGCGTTCGCGGCACCACAGGCCAGCGACGGCTGGGCCTTGCGCCATGTGCTGCAGCGGCGCCTGCTGCTGATGCTGCGCCGCGCGCTGCTCGAGCCGGCGGCTGCCTTCGTCTACCTGGCACTGTGCGCGCTGGAGTTCGAGCGGCTGCGCGGCGAACTGTTGCGTCGCGCTGTGTTCACCCAAGGCGCGCACAGCCGCACCGCGCCATGATCCGCCCGCGCCCGGCCCGCTGGTTCGAGTTGCTCGTCGCACGCGACGACACCACGCGCGCACTCGAAGCGCTGGCCGCCACCGGGGCGGTCGAACTCGAGGCCCGCACCGCCGCGCTGCCGCCCAGCTTGACCGAGTTGCGCCCGCTGATGCAACAGTACAGCGAGTTGGCGCAGCGTTATCGCGCCTACTGGCCGAGCGAGGGCCTGCGCGCATCGTCGTTCCCCGAACCGCCGCTGGCTGCGCTCGAACGCTGCATCGAGGCGCTGCGGGCCTGGGCGGTGGAGGCCGAACCGCTGATCCGCCGCTGCCAGCAGGGTCAGACCGAACGCGTCGAACTCGAACGCTGGAGCCATGTGCTCAACAGCCTGCGCGAGGGCCTGCTCGATGCCGACACGGTAGCTGGCGCACCGCTGCAGTCGCGCCTGTTCGCGTTCGCCGCCGACAGTCCGCCCGACCTGTCAGGGCCGGCGCTGGTGCACACCATCGCCGGTGAAGCCGAGTCATACGCCCTGGCGGTCGGTACCACCGCGCAGTTGCAGGCGCTGTCGCAACAGGTGCTGGCAGCCAAGGGGCAGACCCATGAGTTGCCACGTTGGCTGACCCCCGAGCGCGCCAGCAACTTGGCCGAACTCGAGCGCCGCCTGCAAGCTTCACTGACCCAGGACCACGCGGACCAGACTGCGCTCGCCGCGCTCGCCGAGCGCCACAACCTGCACCAGGCCCTGGGTGACGCGGAGCGCCTGCATTGGGTTCTCGACAACGTGCACGCCCTCGAAGCCGGCGAGCTGATGTGCTGGATCACCGGCTGGACCAGCACCCCGGTCGGTCAGGTGCTGGAGCAGGCGGTCGAGCGCAGCGGCGTACGCGCGCTGCTGCGCTTTGCGCCGCCGCCGTCGGGTGCGACACCCCCGCTGCTGCTGCAAAACCCCTGGTGGGCGCGGCCGTTCGAGGTCTTCAGCCGTGCGCTGGGCATGCCCTCGGGGGCCGAGGCCGATGCCAGCGTGTTGCTGGCCCTGGCCGTGCCGCTGATGTTCGGCTACATGTTCGGCGACATCGGCCAGGGACTGGTGATCGCCGCCATCGGCCTGTTCCTGCGCCGACGCTGGCCACTGGCGCGCCTGTTCGTTGCCGGCGGGCTCAGCGCCGCGGTCTTCGGCCTGCTCTTCGGCAGTGTGTTCAGCCTGCACCTGTGGCCGGCGTGGTGGCTGGCGCCGCTGGATGACCCATTGGCCGTGCTGCTGGTGCCGCTGGTCGGCGGCGCCGCGCTGCTGACGATCGGCCTCGCGCTGTCGGCAGTGCAGGCCTATTGGCGCGCCGCGTTGGGGCGCTGGCTGGCCACCGATGCGGGCCTGGTCGTCTGCTACCTCGGCCTGCTAGTGGCGCTCGCCGAGCCGCGTGCATTGCTGGTCGCCGGCGCCGGCGCGCTGTGGTTCTGTCTCGGCCACGCCGCGCTCGAACGACGTGCCAGCGCGGCGGCACTCGCGCTGGCCGAGCTGATCGAGCGGGGCCTGCAGTTGCTGATCAACACGCTGTCGTTTGCTCGCGTGGGCGCGTTCGCGCTGGCGCACGCCGGCCTGTCGTCGGCCATCGTTGCCTTGATGCACGCGACGGACCACGCGGCCAGCGCCGCGGCGGTGCTGGTGATCGGCAACGTCGTCGTGCTCGTGCTCGAAGGCCTGGTGGTCTCGATCCAGACCACGCGCCTCGTACTGTTCGAGTTCTTCACCCGTTTCCTCCAGGGCCAGGGCCGGGTGTTCCGTGCATTGGCACCTCCCCCCAAGACTACGCAGGAGATTGAAATGAAACCCTCGACGAAGTTTGGCGCCGCGGTGGTCGCCGTCGGCCTGGTGCTGGCTGGCGCCGGCCTGTTGCTGACGACGCCGCTGGCCTGGGCCGCCACCGCGGCCGGCAGCGCGGCCGTGGCCGGCGATGCCGCCGGCTGGGGCCTGGCCGCCGCAGCGATTTCGACGGCGCTGGCCGCGCTCGGCGCCGGCTTCGCCGTCGGCAAGGTCGGCACCGCCGCGATCGGTGCACTGGCCGAAAAGCCCGAACTGTTCGGCCGCCTGCTGATCTTCGTCGGCCTGGCCGAGGGCATCGCGATCTACGGCCTGATCGTGTCGATCCTGATCCTCAACCGCCTGACGTGATGACAGCTGCGCTCTATCTCGGCGACGAAGTCAGTGCGGCCGGCTACCGCCTGGCCGGTGCGACCGTGCAGGTGCCGGCCGCGGGCGACGCCACCGGCGCGCTGAGCCGTGCCTGCGCCCAGGCGCCGCTCGTGCTGGTCTCGGCCGCGCTGGTGGCACGGATCGATCCGGCGACGCTGCGGGCGGCCAGCACGGCGACGTCGCCGCTGGTGCTGGTGGTGCCCGACCCGCAGGGTGCCGCCGTGATTCCCGACCTGGCCGGCCGTTTGCGTCGTGAACTCGGACTCGACGCATGACGCTCGACACGCGCAGTCAAGCCCTGCTCGACCTCGTCGAGCAGGATCGTGTGGCCCAGTGCAACACGGTCATCGGCCAGGCCCAGGCTCAGGCCGCGACGCTGCTGGCACAGGCGCGCGCCAACGCGCGGATGCGCGTGCGCGAGGCGTTTGCTGCCGAGCGCCAGCGCGCGCAGGCGCGCATCGCCGCGGCCCGCGCGACGCTGCAGACCCAGCGCCGCCTGCACGCGCAGCGCCAAGCCGCGGCCTGGCTGGCGCGCGCCTGGCAACGCCTGCCACAGGCGCTCGGTGCACGCTGGCGCGACGACGCGGCGCGCACCAGTTGGGTCGCCGCGGCAATCGAACACGGCGCAGCGCCTGTTGCCGCCCGGTCGCTGGCGCATCGTGCATGGCGGCGACTGGCCCGAGGCCGAGCGCCAGACCCTGGCCGCGCGATTGCAGCGCGACAACGCCACGCAGCTGGCCTTCGAGGTCGACGCCTCGATCGACGCCGGCCTGCGCGTGGTCAGTGGCGGCAATCGGCTCGACGCCACGCTGGCCGGTCTGCTCGCCGACCGCGACGAAATCGGCGCAAGGCTGCTGGCCCATGAGCCGACGACGGGTCAGGCCACGGCGCACAGCACGGAGGCGGCCAAGTGACGCGCGCGTTGGTGCGCATGATCAGCGGCCCGGTGCTGCACGCCCGTGCCGAAGGCCCTTTCTCGCTGCGCGAAGCGGTGCGCGTGGGGCCGCAGGCCCTGCTCGGCGAGGTGGTGCGGCTGTACGACGACCAGATCGTGGTCCAGGTCTACGAGGACACCACCGGGCTGCGCCCCGGCGCTGAAGTGATCGGCGACGGCTTGCCGCTGTCGATCCGCCTCGGGCCTGGCCTGCTGGGCCGCATCTTCGACGGCCTGTTGCGGCCCCTGTCGGGCCTGGACAGTGCCTACGTCGCGCCCGGCATGCGGCGCGCCGCGCCCGAGGCGTTCGACTTCGAACCCGGCGTGGCGGTCGGCAAGCGCCTTGCCGGCGGCCAGGTCTTCGGCCTGGCGCGCGGCGCCAACGGCCGCGCCCAGCGCTGCATCGCCCCGCCCGACGCCGCGGGCGAAGTGGTCGCGCTGGCCGCGGCCGGCCGCCACGGCGAGGCCGACACGGTGTGCACGCTGCGCACTGAGGCCGGCCAACGTATCGAACTGGCGATGGCCCACGACTGGCCGGTGCGCGTACCGCGGCCGGTGCGCGCGCGCTTGTCGTCGACCGAGCCGCTGGTCACCGGCCAGCGCGTGCTCGACTGCCTGTTCCCAGTCGCGCTCGGCGGCAAGGCGGCGATCCCTGGCGGCTTCGGCACTGGCAAGACGGTGCTGCTCGAGGCGCTGGCCAAGGGCTGCGGCGCCGACGTCATCGTCTACCTCGGTTGCGGCGAGCGCGGCAACGAGCTCGCCGGCGTGCTCGAGGAGTTTCCGCAACTCACCGACCCGAAGACCGGCGGCCCGCTGATGGAGCGCACCGTGGTCATCGCCAACACCTCGAACATGCCGGTGGCCGCGCGTGAGGCGTCGATCTACAGCGCCGTCACGGTGGCCGAGTACTTCCGCGACCAGGGCCTGGATGTGGCCCTGATGGCCGACTCGACCAGCCGCTGGGCCGAAGCCCTGCGCGAGGTCTCGGGCCGCTTCGGCGAGCTGCCCGGCGAAGGCGGCTATCCGGCCTATCTGTCGTCGCGCCTGGCCGACTTCTACGAGCGCGCCGCGGCCGTTCAGACGCTGGGCGGCGACCGCGGCTCGGTGACGCTGATCGGCGCCATCAGTCCGCCCTCGGGCGACTTCTCGGAGCCGGTGACCAGCCACACCAAGCGCTACGTGCGAGCCTACTGGGCGCTGGACGTGAAGCGTGCGCAGGCGCGCTCGTACCCGGCCGTGCATCCCTTGCAGTCCTACGCCGAAGGCGCGCAGGACTTCGCACCGTGGTGGACAGCGCACGGCAACGCCGACTGGCTGGCACTGCGGCGCCGCTTCCTGACCCTGCTCGACGAGCAGGCGCACCTGGAGCGCATGGCACGCATCATCGGCAAGGACGCCTTGCCGCTGCGCCAGCAATTGACGCTGTTCTGCGCCGAGCTGATCAACGACGCCTTCTTGCGCCAGTCGGCGTTCTCCGAGATCGACCGTGTCTGCAGCCCGCAGCGCCAAGCGGCGATGATGCGCCTGATCGGCAAGTTCATCGACCACGCCGAATCCGCCCTGGCGGCCGGTGTGCACCCGCAGCGGCTGGCCGAACTGGCCTGCCTGCGCCCGCTGCAGCGCATGGGCGAAGAGGTGGCCGACAACGCGCTCGAGCGCCTGGCCGAACTCGAAGCCGGCGTCGACCGCGAATTCGCAGCCCTCACACCTGTCACCGAGACCAGCGATGCGACTCAGCGTTGAAGGCGCCGCCAGCCGGCTCGAGGGACCCCTGCTTTTCCTGCGGCGCACGCTCGACGTCGGCCTGCACGACGCTGTCGAAGTCACCGGCACGGACGGCCACGTGCGGCTCGGCCGCGTGGCGGCAATCGACGAAGAGTTCATGACCATCGAGGTGCTCGAGTCGACGTCCGGCCTATCGCTGGCCGGCAGCGTGGTGCGTTTTCTCGGCGAACCGATGACCTTCGGCCTGGCCCCGGGCATCCTGGGCCGGGTCTTCAACGGCGTCGGCCGGATCATCGACGGCGGACCGCCGATCGCGGCGCGCGAGCGCCAGCGCATCGAGGGCCTGCCGATCAACCCGGTGGCACGCGCCGGACCGCGCGATTTCATCGAGACCGGCGTGACCACGCTCGACCTGATGAACAGCCTGGTGCGGGGCCAGAAGCTGCCGATCTTCTCCGGCGGCGGCCTGCCGCACGACCGCCTGGCCGTGGCCATCGCCAACCACGCACGGCTGCGCAAGGCCGATGGCCAGGCCGATGGCGAAGGCGACGATTTCGCGATCGTCTTCGCCGGCATCGGCGTGCCCTACGACAGCGCCGACTACTTCCGCCGCAGCCTGGAGGCCAGCGGCGCGCTGGAGCGCACTGCGCTGTTCCTCAACCTGGCCAGCGATTCGTCGACCCAACGCCTGTTGACGCCGCGATTCGCATTGACAGCCGCCGAGTACCTGGCGTTCACTTGCGGCAAGCATGTGCTCGCCATCCTCACCGACATGACCAATTACGCCGAGGCATTGCGTGAGGTCTCGTCGTCCAAGGGCGAGATCCCGAGCCGCAAGGGCTTTCCGGGCTACCTTTACTCCGATCTGGCAACGCTGTTCGAGCGCGCCGGCACGCTTCGCGGCGTGCGCGGCACGTTGACGCAACTGTCGATATTGACCATGCCCGCCGACGACATCGGCCACCCGATTCCCGATCTGACAGGCTACATCACCGAGGGCCAGATCGTGCTCTCGCGCGACATGGACCGGCGCGCGATCTACCCGCCGGTGGATGTGCTGCCCAGCCTGTCGCGCCTGATGAAGGATGGCACTGGCGGTCGCTACACCCATCCCGACCACCCGGCTCTCGCCAGCCAGCTGTATGCCGCCTACGCCCGCGCGGTACAGGCGCGGGTGCTGGCCAGCGTGGTCGGCGAAGAGGGACTGGCCGCCACCGACCGCCGCTACCTGGCCTTCGGCCTGTCCTTCGAGAATGATCTGGTGCGGCAATCGGCGCCGCGTTCGCTCGAAGAGAGCATGGCCATCGGCTGGCGCCTATTGGCCGGCCTGCCGCGCAGCGAGCTGGCGCGGTTGTCGAACGCCCAGATCGCGGCCCATCTGGATGTAGCCGCATGAGCGCGCATGGCCGCTCCAAAGCGCTCATCCCGAAGCGCAGAGCGCGCAGGGCCGTCCACCAGTGAGCGGCGTCACTCCCACCCGGGCCGCGGTGCTCGAGCTGCAGGAAGAGCAGCGCGCGATGCACGAGGGCCACCTCTTCCTCGACGAGAAGTGCCTGCTGCTGGCCGGCGAGATGCTGCGCCAGTTGGGCCAGCATGCCGAGTTGCAGCGCGGCTTCGACGTCGCGCAGCGCGACGCGGCCAGCGCGCTGCAGGCGGCCATCGCGCGCCATGGCCTGCAAGGCCTGCAGGTGCAGCCAAGGGCATCGCATGACGGCGCACAGCTGCGATCCGAGGTCCGCTCGCTGATGGGCGTGCCGTTGCAAGACGCGGCGTGGCACGCCAGCGGGCAGCCGGCGCCACCGGCGGTGCATGCGTCGCCCGAGGTGCGCGATTGCCGCCGCGCTTTCGAGCGCCTGATCGCCGCGGCGGCGCCGCTGGCGGCCGTGTGCGGCAACCTCGAACGCCTGTCGCAGGAGTACCGGCGTTCGCTGCGCCGCGCCCGGGCGCTACAGGACGTGCTGATGCCCGAACTGGTGCGCGAGATCGACGGCATCCAGACCCGCCTCGAGGAACTCGAGCAGGAAGACGCACTGACCATGCGCCGGCACCACTGAGGGCCGACAATGGAGGTCCGCCGCCGCGCCTATGTCGCCCACCCCGCGAGCCGGATGTTCGATCTGATCGAGGCGGCCGAGTCCTACCCGCAATTCCTGCCGTGGTGCGCCAGCACCCAGATCCTGCAGCGCGACGAGTCGGTGGTGGTGGCACGCATCGATGTGGCCTGGCGTGGCGTGAAGTTCAGCTTCGTCACGCGCAACCCGAAGTGCGCGCCGCGGTGGATGACAATCGGTCTGGAGGAGGGGCCGTTTCGCCACTTCGCCGGGCGCTGGGAACTCGACGCCCTGGCCGACTGGGGGTGCCGCATCGATTTCGCACTCAGCTACGCTCTGGCCAGCACCTGGCGGGAAGCGTTGGCGGGCCCGGTTCTCGAGCATGTGACCAACACGTTGGTCGATGCTTTCATTCAACGTGCCGATCAACTGGCCGCACCGACCGGCAAATCGGTGCCGGCCGCCGGCGCCGCCCCAAGGAGCCCGATGTCATGACTGCCCCCAATGCCTACGACGCCCTGCGCGCTTCGCGCCTCGCGACCGAGTTGTCGGACGCCCAATGCCGCACGCTGGCCGGGGTGATTGCCCTGCGTGAGCTTGCCGACGGCGAGGTGCTGGTGCGCGAAGAGGTCAGTGACACCCACCTCTACGTGCTGATCACGGGGTCGCTGGCTGTGGCCCGCGGCGCCGGCAAGGCCGACGAATTGACACTCTTTACCCTCAACCCGGGTGACCTGATCGGCGAGTTGAGCTTCCTCGACGACACGGTGCACTACGCTTCGGTCATCTCGCGTGGCCCGAGCCGCGTGTTCGGGCTCGAACGGGCACAGCTCGAGTCGCTGCTCGAGCACGAGTCGATGATCGTCTACCGTGTCATGCGGGCCATCGTGCGCACCGTGCACCAGGTGCAGCGGCGGCTGTCGGCGCAGGCAGCCGAGCTGAGCAACTACATTTACAAGCAACATGGCCGTTATTGACGAACACGAACCTGCCAGGGCGATCCCGCTATCGCGCAGCTTCGGCTACCAGACCGTCGGCGAGCGCGAGCGCGAGCAACGCATCCGGCGCGTGTTCGAGTCCGTCGCCAAGCGCTACGACCTGATGAACGACCTGATGAGCATGGGCGTTCACCGCCTGTGGAAGCGCGCTCTCGTGCGCCTGGCGGCGCCGGCCGCCGGGCAACGCATCGTCGACCTGGGCGGTGGCACCGGTGATGTCGCGGCGCGCATGGCCGCCAGCGACCGCTTCGTCGCCGTTTGCGACCCGAGTCTGCCGATGATGCTGGCCGGCCGTGCGCGTGGCCACCACCACGTGCAATGGCTGGCCGGGACCGGCGAGCGCATGCCGCTGGCCGGCGCCAGCATCGACACCGTGACCATCGCCTTCGGCATCCGCAACGTCACGCGCGTCGATGACGCGCTGGCCGAGGCACTGCGCGTACTCAAGCCCGGCGGCCGCTTCCTGTGCCTGGAGTTCTCGACGCCCTGGCGCCCCGTGCGACCGTTCTACAACTTCTTCTCGTTCGCCGTGATCCCGCGCTTGGGCGCGCTGGTGGCGCGTGCGCCCGAGGCCTACACCTACCTGGTCGAATCGATCCGGCGCTTCCCCGACCAGCGCGACTTCCAGGCCTTGCTCGAGCGCGCCGGCTTCGTCGACGTGCAATTCCACAACCTGAGTCTGGGCATCGCCTGCATCCACGTCGCACGCAAGCCGCTAGCATCGACTCCCAGAGCTTCACGATGACCGTCGAACAACACGCCTCCAGCCCCGCGATCCAAGCCGGCACCGTGGCGGCCTGGCTCGTCGCGATGCGACCGAACAGCCTGCTGGTGGCGATCAGCCCGGTGCTGGTCGGTGCCGCGCTGGGCTGGCAACGCACCGGGGCGCTGGACGGCGCGGTTGCACTCTTGATCCTGGTTGCCGCGATATTGATCCAGGTGGTGACCAACCTGCAGAACGATGTCGGCTACACGGTGCGCGGCGCCGAGGCCAGTGGCACGCGGACCGGGCAGCCACGGGCCACGGCGCGCGGCTGGCTCTCGGTCCACACGGTGCGTGTGGCAATCGTGCTGGTCACCCTGCTGGCCACGGCGCTCGGCGTGTGGCTGTTCGTGCTGCGCGGCTGGCCCGTGCTGGCGATCGGCGTGTCGTCCCTGCTGGCGGCGCTGGCCTACATGGGCGGGCCGCGACCGATCGCCTATACGCCGTTCGGCGAGGCGACGGTGTTCGTCTTCTTCGGCCTGGTCGCAGTGACCGGCACCGACTGGGTGCTGACCGGCAGCGTGGGCAGCGTCACCCTGATCGCCGCAGTCGCGATCGGCGGGCTCGCGGCCGCCGCGTTGGCGGTAAACAATCACCGTGACGCGGCCCACGACACTCAGGTTGGCCGACGCACGTTCGCCGTGATCTTCGGCACGAGCGCATCGCAGCGCCTGTACGACCTGCTGCTGCTCGGCCCGTTCGCACTCACGCCGCTGCTGGCGTGGCAGGCCGCCGCGCCCACGCTGCTGCTGCCCTGCCTGATGCTGCCCGCGGCCTGGGCGCTGCGCAACGACTTCGGGCACTGCCCGCCGGGCCTGGCCTTCAACGGCGTGCTGTTTCGCACCTTCAAGATGGAACTGCAGTTCGCGCTGCTGCTGGCCTCGGGCGCGGTGCTCGGCCGCCTGTGGGGCATGTGATGCGGATGCGCCTCACGCGCCGACAGGCGCTCGCTGCGGTTGCGGCAAGTGGCCTCGTGGTGCCGGGCTTGCGTGCTCAGGCCCGATTTCCCGAGCGGCCGGTGCGTCTCGTCGTGCCCTACAACGTGGGCGTCGGCCCGGATGTGGTTGCGCGCGGCATGGCCGAGAACCTGGCGCGGCTGTGGGGCCAGGCGGTGATCGTCGACAACAAGCCGGGCGCGGCTGGGACGATCGCCTTTGGCGATGTGCGGCGCACACCGGCCGACGGCTACACCTTGTTCGTCGCCGACACGGCGACGATGGTCGTCAACCCGCTGATCAATGCCAGCCTGCCCTACGACCCCGCGCGCGACCTGGTGCCACTGACACTGCTGTTTCGTGCCACCTTCGCTCTGCTCGTCGGCGGCGACAGCCGCTGGCACACGGTCTCCGAATTACTGGCCGCCGCGCGCGAGCGGTCTGAGTCGGTCAGCTATGCCTCGCTCGGCAACGGCCATGCCGTCCACGTGGCGATCGAGTCGATGGCCCATGCGGCGCAGGTCAGGCTGCTGCACGTGCCATTCAAGGATGCAAGCGCCCTGTTCACCGCCGTCGCCAGTGGCGAGGTCGACTTCACGGCCTTCAGCATGAACACGGTGTCCGGCCTGTTGGCGCGCGGCAAGTTGCGGCCGCTGGCGGTGGCCGCCCATCAGCGCCTGAAAGACCACCCGCAGTTGCCGACGCTGTTCGAGGCCGGCGGGCCTGCGATCGAGATGCGGCCCTGGGCCGGCCTGGTCACTGTCAGCGGCACGCCGCCGGCGCGGCTGCAACAGTTGCAGCACGACCTGGTGGCTGCCATCGACTCGCCCGAGTTGCGAGCACACATCGAGCCGCTCGGCTTCGAGTTGTTGCCCTCCACGGCACAACAGTTTCGCGCCCGCGTCGAGGCCGACCTCGCGATGTACGCGCCACTGGTGCGCGAGGGCCGCGTGGCGCAGCTCTGAGCGCCGGCGGCGCCACGCGCGTCACGCCCAGCGCTTGTCGGCCGCGCCCAACTTGAGCAGCACCTTGCGCGCGCGGCGCGCAGTGATTGCCAGATGCGCCTGCAGGAAGCCGGCCGCAAACCAGGCATCGGGGTGCGCCGCCGCATCGGCGCGAAATGCGCCGGCCGCCACGGCGATGTCGTTGTGGTGCCCCAGCGCATCCTGCGCCGCCACCAGGCGATCGAGATATGAACGCAGGGCCGCGCGCGGCCACAACGGGGCCGTCATTTCGGCCAGGTAACGCAGGCGCTTGAGCCGCTTGCGCACGCGGTGCTGTGCAAGGCCATCGAGCTTGGCAAAGCCGCGGCCGCCGCGCGCGACTTGGCCATGCAATGCTTCCAGCCGCGCTGCCACGAGCTTGCGCGTCGCCTGCGGTGCCATTGGCGAGAATGCGTCCGCACCCGCGTGCGCCAGGGCCACGGTCGCGATCAAGGTTGCCTGGAAGCCTTTGCCGCGCACGGCAGCCGCGAGGTCGGGTGCGGGCGACGCATGCCATGCCAGCAACGGCGCGCCCGCGGCTTGCAGCAAGGGCCGCACGGCAGCCGCCACCTCTTGCTGGTCGCGCGCCTGACCGAGCGTGACGGACAGCTGGCTCAATTCGCGCTCCCATGCGGGCACGATGGTCGGCGACAGCGCGGCCAGTTCGCGCAGCACCGTGCGCAGGCGGCGCAAGCCGATGCGCAACTGATGGACCGTCTCGGCGTCTGTCACGCCCTCGGCCACTTCGCTGGCGTTGACAAGCACCTGCTCGATGGCCGCTTGCAGCAAGGCGCGCAGCAGTGCCGGGCCGTCGCTGCCGCCGTCGACCGCGGCGGCGCGGCTTTTGCGCGCCACGGCCCCGGCAACCTGCACCAGCAGGCGCGCCGCACGCTCGGACTTGCTGATCGAGCAAAGCCACAGGCCACCGTGCGCCTGCCATGCGGCTGCCAGATCGAACAGCCCTTGCACCGGCCCGCCCCTGTGCTCGAGCTCGAGTTCGGCGACCGGCACCCAGCGCTCGCCGGCGCTCGCCCTGCCGAGGTCGAGCGCGGCTTCAACCTGGCTTCCCGCTGCGTCGTGGACCAGACAATGCAGGCGCTCGACATCCGTGGCACAGCGCTCGCCCAGCACGGCGCGCGGCTCGGTCGCCAGCGCCGCAGCGAGAACCTGCCCAGCCGGGCTGCCGTCATGGCGATGCCAGTCGAGTTGCGGGACGTCGCGACCGACCTCCGCGATGCGCACTTCGTGTTCGAGTCGATGCACGACACCCGCGCCGACCGTCTTCAGCGTCTGTGTCCAGCGCCGCCCTTCGCGGCGCAGCCGCAGCGCGATCATCTGGCGTGCGAGCAAGCCATCGGCGGTGTCGAAGTAATGGGCCTGCAAGCGCAAGCGTCTGGCGCCGTGTGCCAGCAACGCCCCTCGCAGCGAAGGCAGCACTGCATCGGGCACCCGAAACTTGAGTTCGAGTTCGACCATTGGGCGTGTGAGTAACCGCTTGTGCGCCGTGCCTTCATCCATGACCGAGCATCCGCGGGCGAGCGCAGCGCCCGCGCATGGCGCCTGTGTACCACGTCGCCGCGACGAGTGGCATCGATCCGCCCGTCACGCGATGAGACGAATGCAATTCACTTGGGGCCTTACGCCAGGTTCAGCATCGAGACGCGCGCAGTTGTCCACCGCAGCGGGGGACAAAGCTGTGGAAAACCGTGGTCAATGTGGCCCATATTCAGGCGGGACGCGGCCCAGGGCCCGTTGCACGCAAAGACACCATCTAGAGGGCCACCACGGGGCTCAAGCAGTGATCTCGCGTGCGCTTATCGCATAGCGGAAGTTGTCAGGCGCCAGTTCGTCGAAGCGGCCGCTCGCGTTCTCGCCGTTGGGGTACATCAGGAATGGCAGCGTGCCCTTGGCGGCACTGCCTGGCAGCAAGATGTCGTGGGCGCTGTTCCAGGCCACCCAGTTGCCTTCCCAGCGGCCGAACAGGCCCTTCTTCACGGGCGCCACCACCGCGTGTTTCGAGTCCTTGATCCAGTCGGCGGCTTCCTGGCGCATCACCTTGAGCACGTCGGCCGGGTCCATCGCGACCCAGCCATGGCTGCCGAGGAAGACTTCGGCGCGGCAATGCTGCGCGCCCTTGAGGTTGGCTGAACTTGCGCCCAGCTCCTTGTAGCCGAACGCCGAAGGTGCCAGGCGCAGACCGTAGACGTCGCGCGCCGGAATGCCCGAAGCGCGACACAGGCCGACGAAGACGGCATTGATGTCGGCGCACTTGCCTCCCAGGTTGCCCGTCTCGAGCATGGTCTTGATGTCGCCGGTGCCGCAGCCGCGTGTCTTCGGTTCGCGGTAGGCGTTGGCAATCACCCATTCGTAGATCGCCTGCACCTTGGCCAGGTCGGTCGTCGCGCCTTGCGTGGCTACCAGCGCGGTCTTGCGCACGATGCCATCCACCGGCAGCAACTCGGTGGGCGCGAGGTTGGCGCGCAGCAGGGCCGGGTCTTCGCTGAATCGACCGCTGCGCGACCAGTCGACTGCGCGGTTGCGCGTGCGAAGCCGGCTGGTGAGAGTGAGTGAGGGCGCAGTCACGGTCTCGGCAAACGAGGCCACCAGCATGCGCACGCCTGTCCTCGGGTCGGCAGCGATGCGGGCGCTGCCGGCGTTGCCGCTCCAGGCGTTGTCCAGCGACTGCTGGTAATCACCGTCGACGTCTGGCAGCGGCAGCCAGACGCGTGTCTGGCCCTTGACTTCGGCCACGTCGACCGTCGTGGTCAGCTCGAAGGTGCGCCAGGCGCCGACCTCGGGCTCGAAGCGGCGCTCTTGCGCGTGCACGCAAAGGGGTAGCACCGGCAGTGCGGCAGCGCCGGCTTGGAGCAGAGTTCGGCGCGTCAGGCAATGGGTCATGGTTGGTTGCTCTCGAAGACTTCGAGAAGGGGTGTATCACAGCACCGCGAGCATCCAGTCGCGCGCAACCGGGCCCGTCCAGTCGACTTCTCCGGTGACGCTGAACAAGGCGCGGCCGTGACGGTCGATGACAAAGGTGGTCGGGAAGATGCGCACCTGCCAGGCACGCGCGGCGGCGCCATCGGTGTCGCGCAGGATTGTGAGCGATGTCGACATGCTGTCGAGAAAGCGCCGGATGGTGCCATCGGTCTCGCGAAAATTGATGGCCACGACTTTCAGCCGCTGACTGCCGAATCGCTGTTCCAGTAGCTCCAGCGACGGCATCTCGGCGCGGCAAGGTTCGCACCAACTGGCCCAGAAGTTCAGCAGCACGATGTCGCCGCGGGCGTCTGCAAGACGCCAGGGCGAGCCTTCCCAGGCGGGCAGTGTCAGTGCGGGTGTGGGTTTGCCGGCAGGCCAAGGGCGGCGCTGAGCGTCTTCAGGCTCGGCAGAGGCTGCAGGTGGTCGCACCACGTGCAAAGCCAGCGCGGCCAACAGCAAGCGGCGCGGGATTGCGTGCTCATTCATATGGTCTGCTGATAAAGACCACGTCGGCCTTGCGCGTCGCGCGACCAACCGCGTGTTACGTGCGGATGTATCGTACCGGCATGGAATATGTAAATAGTGTGCGCACACTAATCATAGTGCATTGTGCCTAAATTGACACCCATCAGTCCTGGGTCGGAGCGTTCTGCTCGATAATGAGATTAGGGATAACCCTTAATACAATTCTCGGCGACGAGCCAACCGCATCCCGATCATGACGAACCTGCTGAATTTCCTGAAGTCCCTTCTGCCGACCATCGAATCCCAGTCCGAACGCGACGAGGCGTACATGGCCGGCGCCGTGGACATCTATGACCTCGAGCGCCGCATGCGCGAAATTGACGAGCGCAGCCGCAACACCTGGGCGCCGCTCACCCATGGGCTGTACGCCCGTTGACGCTGCCGACCATGGCTAGCCTCTCGACGCTGCCCGCAACTGCCGTATGGGTCGGGGCGCAAAGGCCCGCCGGTCAGGCATGGCTGGTCGAGACCCTCATGGCAGCTTGGACCGCCAGCACAGCGATTGCGGCCCTACCGTTCGACACCTTGCGCGCGAACCATGCGAGCGCGGTCAGGGCGGGGCTGGTCCAGAACTCCATGCTCGCATCGCGAGACTTCGAACATGTCGTCGTTGCGCTCGAACAGATGGCACTGGGGCCGATGGCCCGCCGCGCCTGACACGCGGCCGGCCACGGGCGCAGGCCGCCTGCGCAAACGCGACGCATCTGGGCGCAGCGTCCGGCGCCGTGACTTGATTGGTGGCCATTGCGGCGACCGAACTGTCTTCCAGCAGATCGAGCTGCGCAGCGTTCGACTTTTTCCAGGGGATTCGCATTCCCCGAATCGTGCCGACGCTGCTCGATCAGCGGTAGTCCCCTGTCCAAGACGGCGCTCAGTCTCAGCGTGTCGCGTGACGGCCCAAGATTGCCCGAGTCGCCCCAGGAGCTTCACCCATTGCTAACGGGTTGTTTCAACTTTCTGGTCACTACCTGGTCGGACGCAGCGTTCGCCATGTTCCTTGTCGATGGTCGCGGGTGGTTTCAACTCTGTCGTGCCTGGGTGGACTGCGTGTGGCCGTCGAAACTGGCCCACGCACTTCAGACCTTGCGATGGCCGCGCCGATCCGAACCGAATCGACAGCGCGGACCATGCGTCGAATCGGCCACCATGCCAGCGGCTACGACAGAGTCATCTCCAGCTGAACATCGCGATAGGGAACCTCGGGCCGAACCATGCCGCGTTCGCCCTTGTGCAGACGCACCAGGCCATAACGCTCCATCGTGCGCAGCGTTCGCGAGAGGTTGCCGGGTGTGCGCCCAGTTTGAGCTGCCAACTCGTTCAGCGACTCTGGCCGCGTGTCGGCGATGACTGCCAACAAGGCCCGGTTTCGGTTCGACAGCAGTTTGGCAAAGCTCTCAGGCGATGTGAACCAGACCTTGGGATCGCTGGCCTTTGGTTTTAACTTTCCCTTGGCGATTGCCAGCGTGCGTGCCTTCATCGCGTCGTAGGAAGCAATACCTACCTTCAATGTCTTCATGGCCAGATTCCTCTTTCATGCATAACCGCTTCGACTTCAGCCCAGAAGTCCGCCACCAACGACGCCGCGTCGCGATACTCATAGGGCCGAACGGTGCGCAGTCGGTGCCTGTGATCCTGCTCGGCCCGCCGTTTGCCACCGACTTGGTGGGCGTTGTCGAATCCCACTAGCCGCGCGCCGTCTGGCCCATGCAGCGTCAACGAATAGTCAAGCCCATGCGGCTTCTCTGACGTGACCGGCACCTGATTGACGATGAAGCGCACCCAGTAGCCCGCCTCGTCAATCACCAGCACCTGCCCGTGGAGGTCAAGCAGCGTATCAAGCGATGGATCGCGGCGGGACATTGATTCTCAGTATCTCATACTGATAATCATTGGTCGACTTTGTTCACGACGATCGGCAAAGTGGCCGCAGTGTTGGCCGCCCCCGGGTGTGGCAACCGGAGCGGAGACACCCGTTCATCCGGCGCAGATTTTGGAATGATTTGCAGCCTACAGTTGTTTCTGGACGTCAACTGCTTACGTATTTTCATTCAAATTCGCTTGTGGACGAACAAAAAACTTCCTACAGTTGCCGCGTGGACTCAACTGCCGCTCCCGTTTCATTCAAGGCGTTGCTCGCAAGCCTACCCAGAGGCGAGCCGCTGAGCACTGCTGGCCTGCAAGCGCGCGGCCTCAGTGCCTTCCGCGCCTCGGCCCTGGCCCGAAGCGGCTGGCTGGTGCATCTGGCGCGCGGCGTCTACATGCTGCCGGGCGACACGCTCACGCGCGACGGCAGCCTGGCCTTCCTGTCGGCGCAGACGCCGGGCCTTCATGTCGGCAGCAAGACAGCCCTTGCCTGGCGGGGTGTGCGCCAGAACATCGCGTTCCGCGAACACCTCAGCTTGTGGGGCGACACGCCGCGGCGCTTGCCCGAGTGGTTCACGCAGCGATTCTCGGCAGGCTACCAGGCTACGCAACTGTTCGACGACACATTGCCCAAAGCATTCGGCTTGCAGCCTCTGCCCGCGGGCGACGCGCGGGTCCAAGTGTCGGTCCCCGAACGGGCGCTGCTGGAACTGCTCAGTGACGTTGGCAAAGTGCAGTCGTTGACCGAGACACGGGAGCTGGTCGAGAGCCTGTCCGGTCTGCGCGAGACGGTCCTCGACGAACTGCTGATGCACACGACCCGGATCAAGGTCGTGCGCATGGCGGCCACCTTCGCATCCACAATGAAGCTGCCTTGGGCAGCGCTCGCCAGCAAACACAGCGAACGCATCGGAGGCGGCGCGCGATGGGTCGCGGTCGGCCGAACCGGCGAGCGCCTGGACCTCAAGCGGACATGAACCAGAACTACATCGACACCGTCCGGCTGCTGCTCGACATTGCACCCGCCGTCTTCACCTCCGGCCGCTTCGCGATGAAAGGCGGCACCGCATTGAACCTGTTCGTGCAGGAGATGCCACGCCTGTCGGTCGACATCGACCTCGTGTTTGTCGACCATCGCCCGGACCGCCAAGACGCCTTGCAGGCCATCGCCCAGGAACTGGCCGCTATGCAGGCTGCGCTCGCCGGCAAGGGATACCGCTCCCACTTGCCCGCCAACGCCGAGGGTGACGACGTCAAGCTCGTGGTCAGCAACGAAGCAGCGCAGGTCAAGGTCGAGGTGAACTTCGTCTTTCGGGGCACAGCCCTGCCAGTCGAGACGCGTTCGCTCGTTGCCGCCGCGCAGGAGCTGTTCACGACGGACCTCGCCGTTCCCGTGCTGGCCACGGCGGAGCTCTACGGCAGCAAGCTCGTCGCAGCGATGGACCGTCAGCATCCGCGCGACATCTTCGATGTGGTGCACATGCTGGAGCACTTCGGCTGGCAGCAGTCATTCGTCGACTGCTTCGTGGTCTACCTGGCAGGGCACAACCGCCCCGTCCACGAAGTCCTGTTCCCGAAGGCAAAGCCTCTCGAGCCCGCCTTCACGAGCGAGTTCGCCGGCATGACACGCGACACGGTCGAACTGGACACGCTCGTAAAGATGCAGGCGCGTCTGCTTGAAGAGCTGCCGCAGCAGTTGACCCCCAAGCTTCGGGACTTCCTGAAGTCGTTGGTCCAAGGTGATCCTGCCTGGGAGCTGATGCCGATGCCGCACCTGCGCGAGCTGCCGGCGCTCAAGTGGAAACTGATGAACCTGGCCAAGCTGAAGAAGAGCAATGCCAAACGCTTCGCGGCCCAGCACCAACTGCTGGCCGAGCGTCTCGACCAGATCGCGGGCTGAGTCCGCGGGCAGCAAAGCGCTCTACGTCGGTCGCTTCGCCTGCTTCACCTTGCGCAACGGCACCAGGTCGGCGCCGCGCCGCAGCTTGTCGAGATGGTCGGCCCAGCGCTGCAGCATTGCCCGCCGCTGCTCGACAAACTCGGTCCGGTTGTAGGCCCGCCCGAGGTTGTCGCGTACCGAGTGGGCCAGTTGTGCTTCGATGATGTTGGGGTCGAAGCCGAGGCGTTCGTGCAGCATCGTTCGCGCCGTCGCGCGAAAACCGTGGCCCGTCACTTCGTCGGCCGGAAATCCCATTGCTCGCAATGCAGCGTTGATTGTGTTCTCGCTCATCGCGCGGTCGTGATGCCGCTCGCCGCGGAAGACAAGCGGCGCCCGAGCCAGTCAAGGTGCGCAACTCGCGCAGCGCCGCAACGGCCTGCTTGGGCAACGGCACCAGGTGCGGGGCGCCATGCAGCTTCGCGCGCAGTTCGCGCTTCATGCGCAGCGCGGGCACTGTCCACATCGCCGCATCGAGGTCGATCTCGGACCACTCGGCGAAGCGCAGTTCGCCCGGCCGTAGCAGCAGCATCGGCGCCAGCTTTAGCGCTGCGCGAACGACTGGCGTCGCGGCGTAGTTGTCGCAAGCGCGAAGCAGTTCGCCGAAGCGCTTGGGCTCGATGATCGCGGGGAAGTGTTTCGTGTTCGGTCGCTTGAGCGCATCCTTGAGGTCGCGCGCGGGATTGCTCGCCGCCTTGCCGGTGGCCACTGCGTAGCGAAACACTTGGCTGGAGTCTTGCAACGCGCGGTGTGCGGTCTCGACCACGCCGCGCGCCTCGATGCGCCGCAGCACCTCGAGCAATTGCGGCGGGGTGACGCTGCCTACGGCAACTCGACCGATCCACGGGAACACGTCCGTCTCCAGGCGGGCAATGATCTTGTCGGAGTAGCTGCGTGCCCAGCCGTCGCGCTTGACGGCAAACCACTCGCGGGCGACTGCCTCGAAGGAGTCCTGTGGAGGCAGCCCATGCGCTTCGCGCTCGTCGGCGACGCGGCCTTCGCGCATACGACTCCCTTCTCAGCCTTGCGCTTCTGGCTGGGGTCGATGCCCTCGGCAATGAGTTGTCGCGCCGAATCCGCCTTGCGCCGGGCGATGGCGAGCGACGTGTCGGGATAGGTGCCGAACGAGAGGGTCTTGCGTCGACCGTGGAAGCTGTAGTCGAAGCGCCAACCATGCGCGCCGCCCTTGACGAACAGCAGCAGGTAGAGCCCGTCGCCATCGCGTCAATCGCTTACTTGGATCACCGGGGCGGATGGCGTTGATCGTCGCATCGGACGGGATGAGGTTGCGAGCCATTGCAGTAACTGCTGCTTTTTTGAGCAGCCGCGGCCGAGTTACTGCGAAAGTTACTGCATGGCGGGCAGGATTTCAAGGGTCTTGCAGGAACTTCTTGAGACAAGAAAAAAGCCCTAGAGCGTTGATTCTCTAGGGCTTTTGGACTTCCTGGGACATCTTTGGATTCCCTGGGAGCAGTAACTTGGTGGCCAAGGGCGGAATCGAACCACCGACACGCGGATTTTCAATCCGCTGCTCTACCAACTGAGCTACTTGGCCTGGAAGGGCGCGAATTATAGCGGTGGGGTTCAGCCCGGCCCGCCTCGCTTGTTGCGCGTCAGGTCGACACCGAGCTGCTTCAACTTGCGGTACAGGTGCGTGCGTTCGAGGCCGGTCTTCTCGGCCACGCGGGTCATCGAGCCATTCTCCTTGGACAGGTGGAACTCGAAGTAGCTCTTCTCGAACGCGTCGCGCGCCTCGCGCAGCGGTCGGTCGAGTTCGAAGCTTTGCTCGCGTTGCGGGCCGATCGGCGGGGCCATGACGTGCAAGTGGCCAACCAGTGGCGGCACCGCCTCGTGCAGGTAGCCGACATCGGCCCGCGGCGTGGCCGGCGTGGCGGCCATCGCCGCAGCCGGGCCGAGCGACGCCACGCCACCACCGGCCTGCCCCATCGCGCTGGGTGCGCGCGGCGCCGGTTTGGCCAGCGCCTGTTCGACGCCGCGCAACAGCTTTTGCAGCGTGATCGGCTTTTCCAGGAAGGCCATGGCGCCAAACTTGGTGGCCTCGACGGCGGTGTCGATCGTGCCGTGGCCACTCATCATGATCACCGGCATCGTCAACTGGCCGCTGGCGGCCCACTCCTTGAGCAAGGAAATTCCGTCGACATCGGGCATCCAGATATCGAGCAGGACCAGATCGAGCCGGCATCGCTGGCGCACGGCGCGGGCCTGGGCGGCGTTCTCGGCCAGCTCGACCGCGTGGCCTTCGTCGGTCAGGATCTCTGAGAGCAGCGCGCGGATGCCGAGTTCGTCGTCTACAACAAGAATGGTGGCCATGGAAACTCAATGCGCCTGCGCTGCCGCAGGCTGGGTGGGGTCGGCGCTCGGCGCAGCGGCGAGATTGGAAAATGATAACGAAACTTGCGCGCCCACAACACCGCTCGCTCCGAGGCCCTCGGCCCCGCTGCGGTTGCCGATCCGAACTCGCGCGCCGTGTTCGTCGGCGATCTTCTTCACCACCGCCAGCCCCAGCCCGGTACCCTTGCTCTTGGTGGTGACGTAGGGCTCGAAGGCGCGCTTCAAGACCTTGTCCGCGAAACCAGGGCCATTGTCCTGTACGGCAAGGCGCACGGCGCGCAACTCGCCCAATTCATTGCGCACCGGTTCGGTGATGACGCGCACCTGCCCATCGCTCCGGTCGGCCACGGCGTCGAGGCCGTTTTGCACCAGGTTGTGGATCACCTGGCGCAACTGGGTTGCATCGCCGACGATCCACGGCAGGCCCGCCGCACAAGCTGCGCTCAGGCGCCCCCGTTCGATGGCCTCGCCGTACAAAACCAGGACTTCGCTGACCAGGCCATTCAGCTCGAGAGGCGCCAGCTTGGCGGCCGGCAGTCGTGCGTAGTCGCGAAACTCGTTGACCAACTGCTTCATCGCCTGCACCTGAGACACGATGGTCGCAACCGAGCGGTTCAGCAGACTGGCGTCGTCGGGCTGCAGCTTGGTCTGGAGCTTGTGTTGCAAGCGTTCCGCAGAGAGTTGGATCGGCGTCAGCGGATTCTTGATCTCGTGCGCCAGGCGCCGCGCGACCTCGCTCCATGCCGCCGAGCGCTGCGCCGAGACCACCTCGGTGATGTCGTCGAAGACCAGCAGGCGCGAATCGTGCGGCAGCATCGCCCCGCGCAACAACAGGCTTTGTACGTCGGCGCCGGGAAGCTGCAATTCGAACGAATCCTGCCAATGATCGCGCTCGCCAGCCTCAGGGCTGGCGCGGTGCAACTCGAAACGCTGCCACACCGCGACCGCCAGGGCTTCGAGACCGGGCACATCGGACAGGCTGCGGCCGCGATACGCCGCCAGCGGCAGCTTGAGGACTTGCGTGGCGCCTGGATTGACGGTCTCGATGTTGCGTTCGTGATCGAACACGATCACACCGGTGCTCAGGCTGTCGAGGATGGTCTGCAGGTGGGTGCGGGCGCTTTCCAGCTGCGTCACGCCGCGCTGCACCTGTTCGCGGGCATGGCCGAGTTGTTCGGTCATGTCGGCGAAGCTGCGTGTCAGGCCGCCGATCTCGTCGCGCGAAGTCGACACTGGTTTGGCCGTGAGGTCGCCTGCGGCCACCTGCTTGACGCCTTCGGCCAGCAGCAGCAGCGGTCGCGCCAGTTGCGTGCCCAGCACCGCAGCCAGCAGCACGGCGCCGAAGACGGCCAGGATCAGCGCCAGGGTCAAGGTCCCGATGTACATCTTGCGCAGGCCGTCGCGGGCCAAGGCCCGCTCCTGATACTCGCGGTAGGCGCTCTGCACCGCCAATGCATTGCTGGCCACCGCAACCGGCACCGACTGCGATACCAGCAGGAAATGCTCTTCGCTGCCGAGCTGGATGTCGGACGATGGCAGCATGGCCAGTGCGCGCACGCGGGCCCTGGGCCGCGCCCCGGGCGCGAGCTCGTCGTCCAGGCCTTCGATCTGGCTGACCACCCGCTGGCTGCGGGCCTGGCGCAGCATGGTCGCACCCGGCCGCTCGGTCATGACGGCAGTCAAGGTACTACCGCTGCCGCTGGCGCTGACGAGGACCTGGCCGACCGGCCCGACGACCGCCACGTCCTGTGCCGCGAGTTGCTCGCGCAGACGCTCGAGCACCATCGGCGCCGGCAGGCCACGGTTCTCGCCCAGGCGGTCGGCCGCCACCCGCGTCTTGGCTCCGAGATCGGCGACCAGTGTTTCGAGGGTCCCGCGGCCCAGGTTCAAGCCCGCATCCAACGCCCCCTGGACCCGGGCATCGAACCAGACTTCGATGCTGCGCGACACGAACTGGTAGCTCACGGTGTAGATCAGCACGCCGGGCAATACGCCGACCAGCGCGAAGATGCCGGCCAGCCGAATCAGTAACAAGGTACCGAACTTGCCCTGCCGCTTGCGCACCGCCAGGCGCACGGCAGCCAGCACCACGACCAGCGCCAGCAGCGCGGCCACCGCGATGTTGAGCCAGAACAACCAGACGAACTGGCGCTCGTAGAACGCGGGGGCCTCACCGGTCAGGGCCAGCACGAAGGCGAGCACGAGGACCACACCGGTGACGGCCACCAGCGTGACCAGCCAGCCCCAGCGCGACGCCTTGGTCATGGTGTCACTTCGCCGGCTCGGCGCCGAGCTTGACACTGCGCTCGACATCGAGCGACCACTCACTCGCGCCGCCGATGCCGCCCAGCCCAATTTGCAGCGGCCGTGGTAGTTGTGCCGTATCGAGCCGCCAGCTGAATTCGAGATAGTGCCGGCCGTCAGGTGGATCGACCTCGCGCGCGTCGCCGATGTGCCAGGCCGTGCTGCGCGTCATACCCACCAGCGCCTCGGCCAGCGTGGCGAAGCTCTGCCCCAGCCCGCCCTGGCTGACGCGCCAGTTCTTTGTCAGCGGCTGGAAGCTCAGGCGCCACTCGCGCGTGGCCTGCGCGACCCGCTCGTCGCGCCAGTACCAACGCGCACGCCACAGCCTGGCCTGCGCGGTGAAGTAGATCGGCACGCCGCGCAGGGCCGCGTCCTCCACTGCCATCGGCAAGGTCACCCGCAGTTGATAGTCCACGCTGATGGACGTTTCGTCGCGATAGGCCTTGAGTTCCAGCACCTCGACACCCTGCGCGCGCGCAGGCGCCGCACCCAGCAACAACACCCACAGCAAGGCCAGCGCCGCAGCCGACGCGGCGAGCAGATTCGATAGTGCACCCTCGCGCCGCGGACACCTTGAGCAGCGGTGCCCGTGAAGCTGGCACACCGCGGCAATGCAGGGCATGGGGACGCTCAGGGTTTGTGGATCAGGGCGTAGAAGAAACCGTCGGAGGTGGCGGTCCCTGGGCTGTCATTGTCCGGCAGGGGCAACAAGTGGCCGGGCGAGGCAGGGTCATGACGGGCCGCGCCCGGGCCATGGCGTTGCAAAAAAGCGTCGATCTGCTGCTCACCCTCAGCCCGGAAAACGGAGCAAGTGGCGTAAAGCAGACAGCCGCCGGGCGCCAGCAGCGGCCACAGGGCATCGAGCATGGCCGCCTGGATGCTCGCCAACGCAGCGATGTCCCCGGGTCGGCGCAACCAGCGGATGTCGGGATGGCGGCGCACGATGCCCGAGGCGCTGCACGGGGCATCGAGCAGGATCGCGTCGAACGGCCTGCCGTCCCACCAGGCAACGGGGTTGCGGGCGTCGCCGGCGGCGAGCCTCGCGCTCAGGTGCAGGCGCACCAAGTTGTCCTGGACGCGGGTCAGCCTTTGCGCGTCACTGTCCAGGGCCAACAGGTCCAGGTCCGCCAACTCGAGCAGGTGTGCGGTCTTGCCGCCGGGGGCCGCGCACGCATCGAGAACACGGGCCCCTGGTGCCAACCGGCCCGGGCCAGCCGGCGTCTCGGGCTGGCCCGGGCCAAGCAACAACGGCGCCGCACGTTGTGCAGCGGCATCCTGAACCGAGACTTCGCCCTGCGCGAAGCCGGGCAGCTGCGACACCGGGCAAGGGCTGGCCAATGTCACCGTGTGGCTGCCCGTCGCCTGCGCCGGCTGGCCCTGCGTTGCCAGGCGCTGCACGTACGTGGCCGCGGTGCCACGGCGGGCGTTCACGCGCAAGGTCATCGGCGGGTGGCGGTTGGCTTCGTGCAGCAGGGTCTGCCAATGCGCCGGCCAGTCGTGCTGGAGCCGCTCGATCCACCACAGCGGGTGGTTGAACGCGCCGACAGGTTGGCTTTGCGCGGCCGCGACCAGTGCCTCGCGCTCGCGGACGAAGCGTCGCAACACGGCATTGACGAACGCGGCGGCGGCGGGCGCGCGCAGGCGCGCCGCGTGCACGGCCTGGTCGACCAGTGTGTGATCGGGGTATGCCGCGCGCTCGCCGGCGGCGGCAGGCCACAGCAGCGCGATGGCGCTGACCAGCAGCGCATCCACCGCCGGCGGCGGCGGCTTCGGCGCGACCGCGCCGCGCACGGCCTGGGCACCACCGAGCCGGCGCATGACCTGGAACGCCAGCGCCTGCGTCGCCGCGTGCGTCGCGGCCGGCACTCGCGCCAGCAGGTCAGTCAGCGAGCGGCCCTCTTGCACGCCCTGCACCATGTCGGCGCAATGATTGAGCAGATGCGACAGCGCGATCGGGGGCGGCGAGGCGGGGGTGGTCACACAATCAGTCTAGGGCCAGCGACAGCACTTGCGCGGCCCCGGCGGCACCGTCCTGGCCCCACCGCGACCAGGGTGAACCGGCTCACGCGGCACAATCGGCGGCCCTGCAGCGCCCCAAGGTGGCCCAATGCCGAACCGGACGACGAAGATCCTTCCCAGCACGGATGAAATGGCGCGGCTGCCGGCCTCGCAGCGCATCCGCTACCGGCTGCTCGGCGCCGATTGCCGCTACCACGCCAACGACAACATCGCGGCCTTCATCGAGGACGGTGAGCTCGACGAGCTCAAGGCCGAGGTGCAGCGGCACATGCAGGCGGTGCTGCAAGCGCTGGTGATCGATACCGAGAGCGACCACAACACCGGAGACACTGCCAAGCGGGTGGCCCGGATGTTCGTCGACGAGGTCTTTCGTGGCCGCTATGTCAAGCCGCCGATGGTGACCGAATTCCCCAACGCCTCGCACCTGAACGAGCTGATGATCGTCGGCCCCGTCAGGGTGCGCAGCGCCTGCTCGCACCACCTGTGCCCGATCCTGGGCAAGGTCTGGATCGGCATCATGCCCAACCAACACTCGAACCTGATCGGGCTGTCCAAGTACGCCCGCATCTGCGACTGGATCATGACCCGGCCGCAGATTCAGGAGGAGGCGGTGATCATGCTCGCCGACGAGCTGCAGGAGCGCGTCAAGCCCGACGGGTTGGCCATCGTGATGGAGGCCGACCACTTCTGCATGCACTGGCGCGGCGTCAAGGACGACGAGACGGCGATGACCAACTCGGTCATGCGCGGCGCGTTCCTCGCGGACGGCAATCTGCGGCGCGAGTTCCTTACTTTGCTCAGCCGCAAGCAGGGCTGAGGCGCGCGCGCTTCGGATCCGGCGCTAGCGTCAGACCAGCGTGTCGGCCCAGATCGTGCGTGCCCAGTTCCAGGCGTAACCGCCTTCCTGCTCGCTCGGCGCGGCCGACACGCCGCCCGATCCGGCCACCGTCTTGAAGGTCTTTTCAGCGGCCACGTACTCGTGAACGCTGGCCACGTGGATCACGCTCTTGGCGTCGATGAAGCTGTAGCAGGTGTTGGTCAGCATCGGCGCCGGGTTGACTTCCCAGCCCGCGAGCTCGGCCACGATCGCCGCCGCGGCGACCTTGGCGTGGCTGTTGGCCATGTGGCCGCTCTTGGGCATTGCGGGCGCGATCTGGATCGAATCGCCGAGCACGTGGATGTCCTTCGCCGCGGTGCTATTCGAAGTTCAGGTAGTTGACGCTGCACCAGCGCGCGTTGGCATTGGCCAGGCCGGTTTGCACGGCGATCGCACCGGCGCGCATCGTCGGCAGCACGTTGAGCACGTCGGCCTTCACGTCGTCCTGGATCTCGAACTTGACGGTGTTGGTCCTGGCGTCGACCGCAGTAGCCTTGTGCTGCGCGCGGTACTCGACCATGCCCGGGTACTGCTCGGCCCAGACCTTCTTGAACAGCGGGCCCTTGCTCGTCACGTCGGGGTTGGCGTCGAGGATCAGCACCTTGGACCTCGGCTTGGCGCCCTTGAAGTAGCTCGCCACCTGGCACGCACGCTCGTACGGCCCCGGCGGGCAGCGGTACGGCGCCTCGGGAATCGTGATGGCGTATACGCCGCCGTCGGCCATGGCTTCGAGCTGGCGCCGCAGCGCCACGGTCTCGGGACCAGCCTTCCAGGCCTGCAGGATGCGGCCGTCGCCATTGGCCGCGCGCAGCCCGGCAATGCTGTCCCACATCAGGTCGACGCCAGGCGACAGGATCAGCTTGTCGTAGGCAATCGTCGGCCCCGAGGCCAGCACAGCGACCTTCTTCACCGGATCGATGCTGGCGACCATGTCCTTGATGACCCGCACGCCATGGTTGCTGGCCAGCGTGGTGTACGGCAGCGTGATGTCGGCCATCGTCTTGCTGCCGCCGAGCACCAGGTTGCTGGTCGGGCACGAGACGAAGGCGTCGCCGGGCTCGATCAGCGTGACGTCGATCTTCTGCTCGGAAAACAGCCGCACGTACTTCGCCGCCGTCGCGCCGCCATAGCCGCCGCCGACGACGAGCACGCGCGACTTGGCCGGCACCGCGCCGATGCTCGCGCAACCGGCCAGGCCGAGCAGGCCCAGCGAGCCCACACCTTGCAGCAGGAATCGTCTTTGCATCATGGCGCCCCCATCACTTCTTCTGCGCCGCGAAGTAGCCCGCCACCGATTCGATCTGCGCGTCGCTGAATCCCTTGGACAGTTGGTGCATCACCGTGGCAGGCCGCGTGCCGGCCTTGAAGGCCTTCATCTGCTCGACCATGTACGGCGCCGGCATCCCGGCCAGGCCCGGCACCGCGGCACCGTCGACCGCCCGGCCCTGGGTGCCGTGGCAGTTGGCGCAGGTCGCGGCCAATGCCCTTTGCCGCAGTACGGCGGCGTCCTGCGCCGCGACCCGCGGCACCACGCCTGCCAACAGCAGAGCGGCTAGGAGCGGTCTGACAGCCAGATGCATGTGACGGTCTCCTGACAACGGTGGCTACGCCGACACGGGTTCGACTTCAATGTACTGGCGGCTCAACTCGGGTGGCAGCGGGGAATCCAGCAGCCTGCAGGTCAGGCGCAATGCGTCGGCCGCCACCGGATGCAGCATCGGCCCATCGGTCAATGCGCGTGCGGCGTCGAACCAGCCACGCACCAGCACTGGCCGCAACAGCCACGGCAGCGCCTGCAAGACCCGCAGCGCGCGCAGCGTGGAGTCGATGTCGTGGCGGTCGCGCGGCGGCAACTCGAGGCGTTCAGCCCACGGTGCGATCGCCACGACATACCAGGCCTCGTTGGGAGACTCGCGGCCGGTCAGGTCCAGGGTCAATTCGGGCGCCGGCACCAGGCGCGAAAGAAAGCCGCTGTACAAGCAGACCATGGTCGCCTGTGCATCGTCGAGTTCGACCAGTTCGATCTCGGCCGCCGCGGGCGGCGCCACGGCGCTGCCGCCCAGCAGGTGACGCAGCGCGATCCAGCGCAACTGATCCATCTGCGTGACCATACCGTCGGCCGCCATCAGTCGCCGCGCGGCACCGACCAGCGCGTGGCGCACCTCGAGTGGCCTCGGTGCCAGCAGCCCGGCAAAGGTCTCGAACCAGGGCAGGCGATGACTTTGCGGCAGGGCCAGCACGTCGACGAGCAAGGATTCGAGATCGGCGACGCCACTGGACTCGTCGTACCAGGCCGCCTGCTCACGCTTGCTGCCGGGCGTCAGCATCAGGGCCAGCGCCGCGGCCTGCCATTGCGCCGGTTCGCGCAGGGCCCGCAGCCGCGCGAGGTGTTCGCGCAACGAGGGATCGCCGCGGTCATAGCGCGGCGCACGTACGTGCACCAGATTGGACGAGCGCGGCAGGGTTGAGGGTGAATCCGACATGTTTGCAATTGCAACACGAACCGCCGCGGTTGAGGAGTCGGTGCCGCCCCACCCGTGCCGACGCGCCGGCCCGACGGACACTCAGCTGCGAATCTGGCCCTCGCCCAGCACGACCCACTTCAACGAAGTCAAGCCCTCCAGTCCGACCGGGCCCCGGGCGTGCAGCTTGTCGGTGCTGATGCCGATTTCGGCGCCCAGGCCGTACTCGAAGCCATCGGCAAAGCGCGTGCTGGCGTTGACCATCACACTGGCCGAGTCGACCTCACGCAGAAAACGCATTGCCGACGCGTGGTTGCTGGTCAGGATCGCGTCGGTGTGGTGCGAGCCATAGTGGTTGATGCGCGCGATCGCCTCGGCCAGCGAGTCGACCAGTTTGATGCTGATGACCGCGGCGAGATATTCCTCTGACCAATCGGCTTCGGTGGCATCGACCAGCCTGGCGCCAGCCACGTTGCCGAGAACGGCCTTTGCGCGCGGGCCGCAACGCATCTCGACGCCCTTGGCCGCGAACACCGCACCGATGCGCGGCAAGAAGGCCGCCGCGACGTCTCGATGCACCAGCAGCGACTCGGCGGCATTGCACGGGCTGAGTTTTTGCGTCTTGGCGTTGTCGGTCACGCGGACCGCCATTTCGAGGTCGACCTCGGCATCGACATAGACATGGCAGTTGCCGTCGAGGTGCTTGATCACCGGGACCTTGGCCTCGGCGCTGATGCGTGCGATAAGTCCCTTGCCGCCACGCGGGATGATGAGGTCGACGAATTCGGGCATCGCAATCAGGCGGCCGACCGCGGCGCGGTCGGTGGTCGCCACCAGTTGCACCGCGTCGGGCGGCAGCCCGGCCGCGGCCAGTGCCGCCTGCACCAGCTGCGCCAGCGCCAGGTTGCTGTGCAGGGCCTCCGAGCCGCCGCGCAGGATGGCCGCATTGCCGCTCTTGATCGCCAGCGACGCGGCCTCGATGGTCACGTTGGGCCGGCTCTCGAAGATCATGCCGAAGACGCCCAGCGGCACGCGCATGCGGCCCACACAGATGCCGCTGGGCTGACGCTGCACGGCGCTGATTTCACCCACCGGATCGGGCATCGCCGCCAGTTGCTCGCAGCCTTCGGCCACCGTATCGATGATCTGCGGTGTGAGTTTGAGCCGGTCGACCAGGGGCGCGGCCAGGCCGGCGGCCAGCGCGGCATCGATGTCCTTGGCATTCGCGGCTTGCAGCGCGACCGTCTCGCGCCGCAACCGCGCGGCCAGGGCCAGCAGCGCGCCATTCTTGGCCGGGGTCGAGGCCGCCGCCATGGCCCGCGACGCACCGCGCGCGGTAGCGCCGACATGGGCCATGTAGGCGTTGATGTCGTCGATTTGCATGGCGCAATTGTCCCTCAGGCGCAGCCGCGCCGGGCGGGTCAGGCGAGCCAGGCCAGCACGCCCAGCCACAGCCGGCCGCAGTGGCCACGAAGGCCAACGTCGAGAACACGATCGCCGCGGTGGCCTCGGCCTGGCAGCGTGTCGTAGCGTTGCGCGAAGATCAGCGGGTTGCTGCCGACCGGCAGCGCGGCCATCATCACCAGCACCGCCAATGGCACGCCGGCAGGCCGAAACCCCAATGGGCCGTGACCAGCACCAGGGCCGGCAGCAGCAGCAGCTTGGCCAGCGACAACCCCAGCGCGCCGCGCAGATGGCCTTGCACACCTTCGTAGGCCAGCGACAGCCCGATCAGCACCAGGACAGATCGGCACCGCCGCTGCGCCGACGATCACCAGCGCCTCGTCGACCACGGCATGCAGGCCAAGCCCGGTGGCGTTCCACAGCAGGCCAGCCAATACCGGCAGCACCACCGGGTGGATCACGGTATTGCGCACGGTGGCCACGAGCGCGTCGGCCAGCGACGACGGCGGCCGCCCGGTGGCCGGCATGCGCGCCAGGTCCAGTTCGGCGAGCGCCGTGCACACCGACAGCAGGATCAACGCGTGCAGCGAGACCAGCGGAATGTGGATCGCCAGCCCGGCTTCGCCGAACAAGGCCGCGGCAATGGGGATGCCCAGTTGCACCGAGTTGCCGAAGCTCGCCGCCAGCGCCCGCACCGCCGGCGCAGCTGCGCCGTGGCGGTGCCCCGCGCCGCGTGCCCGTTGCCAGACAACGACGGCCAGCATCAGCGCCAATGTCGGCACGAAGTAGGCCCAGACGCTGCGCCACGGCAGCGTGGCAAAGTCCAGCCGCACAGTGGTACGGAACAGCAATGCCGGGACGAATATGTAGAAGGCCGCGTTGCTGAGCACACGCGCCGGATCGCTGCTGACTGTGCCGGCGCCCAGCCAGCGCATGCGCCCGGCAAGCCAGCCCAGCGCCGCGGTGATGAAGATGGCCAGCAGCTTGTAGAACACCGCGGCGGTCATCGTGCGGTCGATCATAGACGGGCCCAACGCAGTACGCGAACTGCATTTCCTGATCGGCCTGAATGGCACGGCCTACGGACCTGAGTAGCATCGCCTTCCACACGGTGGCGCTCGTTCGTTAAGCATTTCGCGTAATTCGCACACCGTCGTTTGTTACCGGCTCTGGCGCGCCGTAGCATTCAGCCTTCCCTGGAAGTCGCGCCCCCCCGGACGCAGAGGTCGCCAATGAAATCAGAGTCGGTTCGAAGCTCTCACCATCTTGCATGGCGGCCAACGGCGTCCTGCACTCGGCAAGCCCGGCGCCTGCGCCACGGCGTGGCCGCGTTGCTCATCAGCGTGACGCTGCCGTCGCTGGCCGCCTGGGAGCCGACGGCGCCGGTTGAACTGGTGGTACCGGCCGGGACGGGCGGTGGTGCGGACCTGATGGCACGCTTCATCCAGCAGGTCGTGAGCAAGCACGGGCTGATGAAGCAGCCGATGACGGTGGTCAACAAGTCGGGCAACTCGGGCGCTGAAGGCCTGCTTGACGTGAAAGCGGCGCGCGGCAACCCGCACAAGCTGATCATCACGCTGTCGAATCTGTTCACCACGCCGATCGCCACTGGCACCGATTTCAACTGGCGCGACATCACGCCGGTGGAGATGATGGCGCTGGACCAGTTCGTCCTGTGGGTCAATGCAGCGTCGCCCCACAAGTCGGCCAAGGAATTGCTGGACGCCATGCGGGCGGGACCGCATGGCAGCTTCAAGCTCGGCGGCACCGGCAGCAAGCAGGAAGACCAGCTCGTCAGCGTCCTGCTGGAGACCGCCGGCGAGACGCGGCTGAGCTACATACCCCTCAAGGGCGGCGGCGACGTCGCGCGGTCGCTGGCCGAGCGTCAGGTCGACATCACCGTCAACAATCCGATCGAGGCCGCCAAGCTGTGGTCCGAAGGCAAGGTGCGGCCACTGTGCGTGTTCGACGGCAAGCGCCTGGACTACCGCGTCAAGATCGCTGGCAACCAGACCTGGAACGACCTGCCCACATGCATGTCCTTCGGCATCCCGGTGCAGTATCTGATGATGCGCGGCATCTTCATGGCGCCTGGCGTGAGCGCAGAGCAGGTTGCGTATTACGTCCAACTGCTGGACAAGGTGCGTGCACTGCCAGAGTGGCAGGAATTCATGGCCCAGGGTGCATTCAATCAAACCGTGCTGACCGGCGAGCCGTTCATCGCCTGGCTCGACCGAGCAGAGAACTTTCACCGTGTCCTGATGCGCGAAGCCAAGTTGACCTACGCCGCGGCCGCAGCGGCGTCGGCTGCGGGCGCGACCAAGGGTGGCGGCGCCGGCTCGACCAAGGAAAAGCCGTAACCTGGCAGCCGGGGCTCGCCTGCAGCGGCGCGCCCCGGTGGAAGTTCAACTCGCCTTCTTGCGCGCCACTTTGGCGCCGGCTGCGGGCTTGGCCGGCCGCGGCTCGAACTCGAAGACGACCTTGCCTTCCTTCTTGTCGTAGCTCAGGTAGGCCTTGAACTTGCGCCGTGTCTTGTTCGACACGAAGTTCTCGAGCAAGGCGGTCCTGCCGCCGGTCAGCAGGCGCGTCATTTCTTCGCGCGGCACGGGCTGCTGCAGGATGATCTTGCCGCTCTTGAAGTCGCAGGTCACGTGGGCGCCAACGGCGTGCTCGCAGACATAGCTGCTGCCATGCTCGTAGACATGGCCCTGGCACTTCGGACAGGCCCCCAGGGCCGTCTGCCCGGAAAAGTCGACCGGCTCGCCATCGCCTTGCTTGGCATCGTCGCCAAAATCGAACTCCAGCTTCCAGTTGTCAATCTCGTCGTCGCGCACCAGCTTCAACTCGGCGGTGAAGGGCCAGCCGGCCTTTGAGCGGAAGCCCTCGAGCGGGCCGATCTTCTTCTCGCGCAGGAAGGCCTCGGCCTCACTGGTTTCGAAGGCCCGGCCAGCCGGGATCTTGGTGATGGAAAAGCCACAGCCGACACCCTCGCTGGCCGTGGCTTTACCGGCACAGGCAAAGCGCCGGTAGTTCTCCTTCACGACGCCACCGCAGTTCGGACACGGCGTCTCGAGCGTCGCGTAGTCGCCGGGGATGGTGTCTCGGTCGTACTCCTTGGCCTTCTTCACGATGCGCTCGGCCATCGCCGCGATCTCGGCCATGAAGGCTGCTCGCTTCAGGCGGCCATGTTCCATTTCGGCCAGCTGGTACTCCCAGTTGCCGGTCAACTCGGGCTTGGTCAGATCCTCGATGTCGAGACCGCGCAGCAGCGTCATCAACTGGAACGCCTTGGCGGTCGGCACCAGTTCACGTCCGTCGCGGTACATGTACTTCTCCAGCAGCAGGCCCTCGATGACCTGGGCCCGTGTGGCCGGCGTGCCGAGTCCCTTTTCGGCCATCGCCTCGCGAAACTCGTCGTCATCGATCAGTTTGCCGGCACCTTCCATCGCCGACAGCAACGTGGCCTCGGTATAGCGCGCGGGCGGCTTGGTCTTCAGGGCGTTGGCATCGACGCTCTCGGCGCGCACCACTTCGCCCGGCCCGACCGCGACCAGGTTGGCGTCGTCCTCCTGCGCCTCCTTGCCGTACACCGCCAGCCAACCGGGCTTGACCAGCACCTTGCCATTGGTCTGGAACGGGTACTGATTGGCGCCGACCTTCACAGTCGAGATGCGCGTCGTGACCATCGACTCGGCGCTCGGGAAGAACACCGCCAGGAAGCGCTTGACGACCAGATCGTAGAGTTTCGTTTCGATCTCGCTCAGGCTCTTCGGTGCCTGCAGCGTAGGAATGATGGCGAAGTGATCCGATACCTTGGCGTTGTCGAAGACACGTTTGATCGGCTTGACGTAGCCCTCCTTCAGCGCCGTCTTGGCGTGGACTGACAGCGCGCGCAGCGGGCCCGGCAATTCCTCCTTGCTGAGCATCGTCATCGTGTCCTTGACCACCTTCAGGTAGTCCTCGGGCAAGGCGCGCGAGTCGGTGCGCGGGTACGTCAGCACCTTGTGCTTCTCGTACAGCGCCTGCGCCAGTGACAGCGTGGTCTTGGCCGAAAAACCGAACCGCGAATTGGCCTCGCGCTGCAGGGTCGTCAGGTCATAAAGAAGTGGGCTGGCCTGGCTGCTCGGCTTGGCCTCTTCGGTCACACTGGCCGGCTGGCCTCGGCAGGCGTTGGCAATCGCCAGGGCATCGCGCTCGCTCCAGACTCGATCGGCGCGACGATCCGCGTCCTCGTCCTTTTTGAACTTCGGATCGAACCACTTGCCCTCGTACTGACCGGCCTGGGCGTCGAAGCTGGCCTTGACTTCCCAATACGGGCGAGCGACGTGTTTGCGAATCCTCTCCTCGCGTTCGACCACGATCGACAATGTCGGTGTCTGCACCCGACCGACGGTGGTCAGGAAGAAGCCGCCGTCGCGCGAGTTGAAGGCCGTCATGGCCCGCGTGCCGTTGATGCCGACCAGCCAATCGGCCTCACTGCGGCTGCGTGCCGCATCGGCCAGGCCGAGCATCTGCTTGTCGCTGCGCAGGGCCTCGAAGCCGTCGCGGATGGCCTGCGGCGTCATGCTCTGCAGCCACAGGCGCTGGATCGGCTTGGCGCTGGCCTTCTTCTCGTTGATGCCGGCGTACTGCACGATCAGGCGAAAGATCAGTTCGCCCTCGCGGCCCGCGTCGCAGGCATTGATCAACTCCGTCACGTCCTTCCTCTTGGCCAGCCTCACCACCGCATTCAGTCGCGACTTGGCCTTCTCGATCGGTGCCAGGTCGAAGTGTGGCGGCACCACCGGCAGGTGTGCGAAGCTCCACTTGCCACGCTTGACCTCGTAGGCCTCGGGCGCCTTGATCTCGACCAGGTGGCCGACCGCCGAGGTGACGACATAGCGCTCGTTCTCGAAGTGCTCGGCGAGCTTGTCGAACTTGCCTGCGCTGGGGGTCAGCGCGCGCACGATGTCCTGCGCCACGCTGGGCTTTTCCGCAATGATCAGTGACTTGCTCATGTTCCTTGACTTCCCGCCCTGGTTCAGCGCCGCGACGCGGCCCAGGCCGACATACATACAATCCGCATCTCGCGCGCACGCACACACGCGCGCGCACCCATGAATTCAATGTACCGAATGAAAACCGACACGCAAGCCCCCCCGCTGCTCGACCTCGACGAGATCCGCACTCGGACACGCCCCGCGTCAGGCGGCAGGCGCATCCAGGTTCGGCGTTCCGGCATCCACGGCAAGGGTGTCTTTGCACTCAAGCCGCTGCGCAAGGGCGAGGTCGTGATCGAGTACACCGGCGAGCTCATCACTTGGCGCGAGGCGCTGCGCCGACACCCTCACGACCCCAAAGACCCGCACCATACCTTCTATTTTCATATCGACGATCAGCGCGTCATCGATGCCAAGTACGGGGGCAATGCAGCGCGCTGGATCAACCACGCCTGCCGCCCCAACTGCGAGTCCGACGAACAGGAAGGCCGCGTCTTCATCAAGGCGCTGCGCAAGATCGCCGCCGGCGATGAGTTGTTCTACGACTACGGCCTGACCGTCGACGAGCGTTACACGCCGGCATTGAAGAAGCAGTACAGCTGCCGCTGCGGTACCCGCGGTTGCCGCGGCACGATGCTGACACCCAAGCGCTGAGCATGACCAAGCCCAGTCTGGAATGTGCTGATGACTGAAAGGCCTGCACCCATGCCGGCTGCACCAGGCGCAATGACGGGAGGGCACCTGCATTGGCACGCAGAGCCACTCTGGCAGCAACTGGAGCCGTACCTGGCGGGCCTTTCGATCGAAGTCCTGGCCAGCACCGAATCGACCAATACGCTGCTGCTCGACCGCGCGCGGCTCGACAGCGGCCGCCTCGACGCGCCGATCACGACCCCCGGTGCGCTCGAGGTGATGCGTTCGCGGGGACGCGGCGGTGGCGCAACGAACGATGACAGCGGCCCGTTCGGGCGCCGCGCCGGAGACACCCATCCCGCGCTCCTGGTGGCCGAACACCAGACCCTGGGCCGAGGCCGCCAGGGCCGCAACTGGCTGGCCCAGGCTGGCGCGTCGCTGACCTTTTCGCTCGGGTTGCCGATGGCGCCACGCGACTGGTCTGGCCTGTCGCTGGCCGTCGGGGTCACGCTGGCCGACGCGCTCGAGCCGCCAGAGCCCGGCCGCAGCCCACGCCTGCAACTCAAGTGGCCGAACGACCTGTGGCTGGTCGATGAGCCGGGACGCGGTCGCAAGCTCGGCGGCGTGCTGATCGAGACCGTGGCCGTCGGCAGGCAACGCATGGTGGTGGTCGGCGTGGGCCTGAACGTCGCCGAGATCGCGCCGACGCGCGAGCTGCGAAGCGGCATGGCCTGCCTGCACGAACTCGATCCTGCCGCCAGTCCGCCAACCGCGCTGCACCGCGTCGCGCTGCCATTGGTCAAGGCGCTGCTTCAGTTCGAACGCGAAGGCTTTGCCAGCTTTGCCACCGCCTATGCGCGGCGCGACCTGTTGCGCGGCCTGCGCGTCTGCGCACACGACGCAGGCGACAGCAGTGCCACCCTCGAAGGCATGGTCGAAGGCGTATCGCGCAGCGGCTCGTTGCTGCTGCGCGTCGGCCCGTCACTGCACCTGGTATCCAGCGGCGAGGTCACCTTGGACGTGGTCGGCAGCGAGGGCGGCCGGGCGCTTGCCTGACGATGCTGCGCGCACTGGTCGTCGCGCTGGTGCTGGCCAACCTGGCCTTCTGGGCCTGGAGCACGGGCGCGCTCGAAGGCATCGGCATGGCGCCTGCCAGCGAGCGCGACCCGACCCGCCTGAGCCAGCAGGTCCGGCCCGAGGCCGTGCGCGTGCTGTCGCCGGCAGCAGCGGCGTCGGCACTGCGTGCAGCCAGCGCACCGCCGATGCCCTCGGCCCCCGCATTGGCCTGTCTGGAAGCCGGACCCTTTGCACCGGCCGAGATCGAAGCCGCCGAGCAAGCCTTGGCCGCCGCGGCCTTGGCCGAGGTGGGTTGGGTGCGCGTCAGCATCGCTATCCCTGGGAGGTTCGCCGTCGTGCTGGGCCCCTTCGACAACCGGGATGCATTGCAGAAGAAGCGCAGTGAACTCGAGCGGCTGAAGTTGCCGGTCGAGGAACTCGACCTGCCCGGCGCAATCGCGCAGGGCGGCCTTGCTTTGGGCCGCTACGACAGCAGCGTCGCCGCCGACGCCGCGCTGGTGTCGTTCGCCAAGTCCGGCGTACGCAGCGCGAGAGTGGTCACCTTGCGGCCGGCGGGCAGCGAGAGCCGCATTCGCATCGAAAACGCCACGCCGGCACAGGCTGCGTCGTTGCGTGCGCTCAGCGTTCCGGCACTTGGCGCGGGCTTTCTACCGTGCATCGCCGCGACGAGCGCGGCGCGCTGAGCCGCATGCGCTGCAAGGCCCATGCCGCCAGCACGAGCGCAAGCAGCAATGCCGCACTCATGGCCCCGCCACCGCTGCTGCTCGGTGGCGGCGGTGGCGAATTGGCGGGCCGGTCGGGGCCGGTAGCCGCTGCAGCAATCAATTCCGGGATGCCGTCGAGACTGACCAGTGGCCAGTTTGGCGGCGTGTAGGTATTGCCTTGCGCCACGGATGCGGCGTAGGCCAAGGCCTGGGTCACGTCGAGCATGCCGGCCCCGCAGGTCGCCGTCGTGCACAGGCAGCGGCCCGGATTGGCGTCGCTGCACTGGCCGAAGCCCGGCGCAGTAGACCGCACGTGCGGGCGCGACGAGACTTTCAGGCCGATGACGATCTGGTCGGCCGTCAGCGCCGGGTTGAGCGACAGCATCAGACTCACAGCGCCGGCGACGATCGGCGCCGAGAAGCTGGTGCCGAAGTGGTAGTAGTACCCGCCCGTGGTCGGCATCGTCAGACCCTCGTTGCCGATCGTCAGCACACCGCTGTCGGCCATGGTCGGGCCCCAGGCGCCGTCGTTGTCGTCGCCACCGACGGTGGCCAGTGCGATCGCTGCACCGAAACTCGAGTAGTTGGTTTTGAATCCGTCGCGATTCAAGGCCGCGACGCCGACGGCGCGTTGGCAGCTGGCCGGCCGTGTCGGCGCGCCCCAATCGTTGCCGGCGGAAGCGACCACCACGGCGCCGCCGCCCGGCGCCGCGCGGACCTCGTCGATTACCTGCTGGTAGCGCGCCACAGGCCGCGTCGCCACCGAAGCTGATGTTGATGATTCGCGCAGGGTTTGCATTGAGCGGAGCGAAGGCGGTGCAGTCGCCGGCACCGTCGCTGGTCGCGCATGCCGGCAGGCCGGCGGCCCAGCGCATGCCGTCGAGGATGTCGGCCAGGTCGGCGCCGCACTTGCCGGCCACGCGTACGGGCAGCACGCGGCCGTTCCAGTTCATCGCTGCGCCGCCGACGCCGTTGTTGGTCAATGAGGCGACCATGCCGGCGATCACCGTGCCGTGCCATGAACTGTTCTCGACCACGCAGCTGCTGTAGCGCGCGGGGTCGGCGGCACGATCGGCGGCGCTGACCCAGTCACCGGGGTCGCTCGGATCGGCGTCGCGGCCGTCGCCGTCGTTGGCGTAGCCACGCTGGGCGATCGGGTCCCAGTCGGAGACGAAGTCGTAGCCCGGCAGCATGCGGCCGGCCAGCTCGGGGTGCGGCGTGATGCCGGTGTCGAGCACCGCTACGACCGCCGTCGCCGCCCCGGCGGTGCCGCTGGTCCACCCGCCGAGGTAACCGGGCACGCCGCGCAAACGGCGCTCGATGGCGCTGGCATTGCTGCCCTGCACGTCCTGCAGCCACCACTGGCCTGTCGGACCACTGTAATAGGGGTCGCTCGGTGGGCCGTTGGCGGTGGCTTGGCGCCGCTCGCGCGTGTTGGGCTCTGCCCATTGCACGTCAGTGTGCGCGGCCAGGCGCGCCGCCAACTGCTCGGCCTGGGCACGCGTCAGCGGCTGAGCAAATCGCAGCAACTGGGCGCGGGCGCCGACCGGATCTCGCCGCGCCACGCCGGCCAGTGCCGGCACCTCGCGGCGCAGGGCGGCTTCGCCCTGCAGGTTGGCCACCAGACGTTGCCAGCGCGTGCTGTCGCGCGCGCTCTCCCCTGCGGTCGCGCCCAGGGCCCGCGCCTGTGCCCGCTCGCGTGCCAGTTCGACATGGCTCGGTGCGTCGCGCAACTGCACGATCAGGCCGTTAACGCTGCCCGCTTCTGGGGGCGCCGCAGCCCGTGGCGGCGCGCCGGTCCGCGCCACCGCGGTCGCCGCGACGCTGCAAAGCAGCAGTATCGCGGCACAGCCGATGCCCTTGCCCGGCAGCGACAGGCTCAACACGACCGGCGCGGCCGCAGCACGTGCCAGCGCCGCCGCGGCCAGCAGCAACGCCAACAGCCAGGGCCACGACAGGGCACCGCCGCCGCCACCACCCGACGGTGCGGGCGGCGCGGGCGCAGCGGCCTTGGCGACGGTGATGCTCTGCTGCACTGTCATGACCGCACCCAGGTCGTCGGTGGCCACGAGTTGCACGGTGACGGTTCCGGACGTCGCCGTCTGCAAGGTCGCTCCCGCAGCCGCAGTGCTGCCGACAAACACGCTGCCCGTGCTGCCGGCGTCGACCAACGACCATTGCCAAGCAACGATGCTGCGCCCGGGCCCCAGTGTCGAGCCGCAGCTCGAAAGCGCAAGTGCCTGCCCGGGCGCCGGTGCGGACGGCGACGCCGCGATCACCAGGCTTGACACAGAGGGCCGCCCGCACCGCCGCGCCGGCGTCGAGCATGCCGGCGCCACAGGTGGTGGTGGTGCAGTAGCACTGGTCCTGCACGATGCCGTTGGGTGCGTGACAGGCGACGAGCGCTCCCGTGACTGCGTCGGGTGGCAGGCCACTTGACGGGAACGGCCGCGCGCTGGCCCGGATCGCCGCACGCACCGCGTCCGGCGTGAGCGTCGGTTGCACCGACAGCATGAGCGCCGCCGTGGCCGACACCAGCGGCGACGAGAAGCTGGTCCCCAGGCTGGGGTTGAAGCTGTCGGTGTAGATCGGGGACAGCGGCGCCTTGGTGCCGTTGTCGGCTGTGGTCAGGATCGGGTACAGGCAGGCCCCGCTCGCGTTGACGCAGTTGCCGCCCGGCGCAGCAATCGAGATTTCGGGGCCGACATCGGAAAAGCCGACCTTGCTGCCGACATGGCGCAGCGCCGAGACTCCGATCACGCCCGGGCAATTTGCGGGTGAGCCGGCGGCCAGGCCTTCGGAGTTGCCGGCCGCCGCGACGACCACCACGCCGGCAGCGTTCAGTTCGGCGATGGTGTCGCGCTCTAACGTGCTGCAAGCGTCGGAGCTGCCCAGGCTGAGGTTGATCACGCGGGCCGGGTTCGGATTGTCGGGCACACCCGGCACGTGCAGGCCCGCCGCCCAGCGCATGCCATCGAGGATGTCGGAGGTGTAGCCGAAGCATTTGCCGAGCACGCGCACCGGCAGCACGCGCACGTTCCAGCCGGCGCCGGCCATGCCGATGCCGTTGTCGGTGGCGGCGCCGATGATGCCGGCGACCTGGGTGCCGTGCCACGAACTGTCGCTCGGCGTGCAGCCGCTGAATGTCGGGTTGGTGGGATGGGCGGCGGCGTCGGCGTCGATCTCGGCCTGGGTCAGCCAGTCGCCCGAATCGCTGGCATCGCTGTCACGGCCGTCACCATCATTGGCGATCGCCGCATCGCTGATCATGTCGTAGCCTGGCAGCAGTTTGCCGGCCAGGTCGGGGTGGTTGGTGCGCACGCCGGTGTCGACCACCGCCACGACGATGCTGGCACTGCCGGTGGTGGTGTCCCAGGCGGATACGGCGTCGATCGACGCGGCCACCTCGCCGGCCGGTGCGCGCAGGTACCACTGTCCGACCGCCGGGCCGTTGCCGGACACGCTGGCGAACCGCGGATCGTTGGGCACCCGCAGGCGGCGCACGCGACGATCGACCTCGGCGTACTCGACGTCGGGGTCCAGCGCCAAGCGTGCGGCCAAGGCGCGTGCGTTGACGCCCTCCGCCTGCACCACCTGCACGTTCTCGTTCACGGACGCGCCGGCCTTGAGCACCAGCCCGACACGCGCGCCAAGAACGCCGGCACGTCGGCCGAGGGCCAACGCGGTGGCTGCGTGGTCGGTCGCGCTCAGCGCATGCGCGCGCAGCAGGGGTGCGGCGGGCTTGAACTTGACGATCACCCGCGTATTGCCGTCGTCACCCAGCGGCAGGGCCCGCGGCGGCGTGCGCTCGGCCCAGGCCGCGCTGGCGCAAAGTGCCAGCAATAGCGCGGCCAGGAGCGGTTGCAGTTGTTTCATCGCAGGAGTCTACGTGCGCGTGTGTCGCGCCATGTTGCCGTGTGTGAGCGCCGCACCGGCAATGGCTGGCGGTGCGGGAGGGGCCGCAGACGCGGCATTGACAGGTTCAGGGCGTGCGTGCAATCAACGTGCGATCACGCGCACCATCTCGAGTACCTTGTTCGAGTAGCCCCACTCGTTGTCGTACCAGGCCACGACCTTGACGAAGGTCTTGTCCAGCGCGATGCCGGCGTCGGCGTCGAAGACCGAGGTCATGGCTTCGCCGCGGAAGTCGGTCGACACCACCTTGTCCTCGGTGTAACCGAGCACGCCTTTCATCGGGCCGGCGGCCGCGGCCTTCATCGCGCTGCGGATGTCGTCGTAGCTGGCCTCGCGAACCAGCTCGACCGTCAGGTCGACGACAGACACGTCCGAGGTCGGCACCCGAAAAGCCATGCCGGTCAGTTTCTTGTTCAACTCGGGGATGACCACCCCGACGGCCTTGGCTGCGCCGGTCGAACTTGGGATGATGTTCTCGAGGATGCCGCGGCCTCCGCGCCAATCCTTGTTGCTCGGACTGTCGACGGTCTTTTGCGTCGCAGTCGCAGCATGCACCGTGGTCATCAGGCCGCGCTTGATGCCGAAGCTGTCGTTCAGCACCTTGGCGACCGGGGCCAGGCAATTGGTCGTGCACGAGGCGTTGGAGATGATGGTCTGGCCGGCGTAGGTCTGGTGATTGACGCCGTAGACGAACATCGGCGTGTCGTCCTTGCTGGGCGCGCTCTGGATCACCTTCTTCGCCCCCGCGTCGAGGTGCTTCTGGCAGGTTTCCTTGGTCAGGAACAGCCCCGTTGCTTCAACCACCACGTCGGCACCGACGGCGCCCCACTTCAGTTCGGCCGGGTCCTTGACGGCACTCAGGCGGATGCGCTTGCCGTTGACGATCAGCGCGTGGCCGTCGACGGCAATGCTGCCCTTGAAGCGCCCGTGCACCGAGTCGTACTGCAGCATGTAGGCCAGGTAATCTGGCTCGAGCAGGTCGTTGACGGCCACGACCTCGATGTCGCTGGAAAAGTTCTGCACCGCCGCGCGAAACACCATGCGCCCGATGCGGCCGAAGCCGTTGATGCCAATCTTGATCGTCATGCAAATCTCCCTGGGTGGAATTGAAACCGTAGCGTCTCGTGCTCGAGGTCGTTAGCGCACGAGTACTTTGAGCACCGTCGCCGCGACGTTCGCCGCCGTCAGGTTGAAGTGCTTGAACAGCGCCGGCGCCGGCGCGCTTTCGCCATACGTGTCGATGCCGACCACCGCCGCGCAGCCGTACTTCCACCAACCGTCGGTCACGCCCGCTTCGACGGCGACGCGTGGCAGCCTGGGCGGCAGCACCTGCGACTTGTAGGCCACGCTCTGGCGGTCGAACACCGTCGTGCTCGGCATCGAAACCACCCGCACCGCGATACCGTCGCTGGCCAATAGCTGCTGCGCATGCAGCGCCAACTGGACTTCGCTGCCGGTGGCGACGATCACCGCCTGGGCAGACTTCTTCAGGCCGACCTCGCCCGGCTCGGCCAGCACGTAGGCGCCCAGGCTGATGTGTCGAGCGCGGCCTTGGGCGGTAAGGCAGGTTCTGCCGCGACAGCAGCAGCGCGCTCGGGCCGCGTGCGCGTTACCGAGCGCCACCGCCCAGGCCACCACGGTTTCGGCCGTATCGGCCGGGCGCCAGACATCCAGGCCGGGAATCAGCCGCAGGCTGGCCGCATGCTCGACGCTCTGGTGCGTCGGCCCGTCTTCGCCCAGGCCGATGCGAGTCGTGGGTGAAGACATGGATCACGCGCAGCTTCATCAGCGCGGCCATGCGGATCGCATTGCGGCTGTAGTCGCTGAAGGTCAGGAAGGTGCCGCCGTAGGGGATGAAGCCGCCGTGCAGCGCGATGCCGTTCATGATCGCGGCCATGCCGAACTCGCGCACGCCGTAGTTGATGTGGCGGCCGCCATTGCGGTGTGCCGGCGGCATCGAAGCGCAGCGCCGTCGCGCTGGCGGTGTTGGTCAGGTTCGAGCCGGTCAGGTCGGCCGAGCCGCCGAGCATCTCCGGCAGCGCGCGCGTGAAGGCCTCGAGCGCGATCTGGCTGGCCTTGCGCGAGGCCACCGTCTCGGCCTTGGCGTGCGCGGCCACCATCGCGTCGACGACCGTCTGGGCAAAGCCCTTGGGCAGATCGCCCTTGATGCGACGCATGAACTCGGCCGCCAGTTCGGGGTACGCAGCCTTGTAGGCAGCCAAGCTTCGCTGCCCACGCCGCCTCGGCCTCGGCGCCGCGGGCCTTGGCATCCCAGGCCGTGTAGGCGGCCTCTGGGATGACGAACGGCTCGTGGCGTCCAGCCCGAGCGCGGCCGCGCGTGAGCTTGATCTCGTCGGCACCCAGCGCCTCGCCATGCGCCTTGGCGGTGCCGGCGCGATTGGGCGAGCCACTTGCCGATGCTGGTACTTGGCGACGATCAGCGTCGGCCCGCCGGCGCCGAGCTTGGCCCTGCGCGATCGCGGCATCGACGGCGTCGACGTCGTGGCCGTCGACGTCGCGGATCACGTTCCAGCCATAGGCCTCGAAGCGCTTCGCGCTGTCGTCGACGAACCAGGGTTCGACACGGCCGTCGATGCTGATGCCGTTGTCGTCGTAGATCGCGATCAGCTTGTTCAGCTTCCAGGCGCCGGCCAGGCGCGCGGCCTCGTGGCTGATGCCTTCCATCAGGCAGCCGTCGCCGAGGAACACGTAGGTGCGGTGGTCGACCGACTGCGTGGCCCGGGCGATTGAACTCGTGCGCCAGCAGCTTCTCGGCCAGCGCCATGCCCACCGCATTGGCCAGGCCCTGGCCCAGCGGGCCGGTGGTGGTTTCGACGCCCGGCGTGACGCCGACCTCGGGGTGGCCCGGCGTCTTGCTGTGCAGCTGGCGGAAATTGCGCAGCTCGCTCATCGGCAGGTCGTAGCCGGTGAGGTGCAGCAGCGCATACAGCAGCATCGAGCCGTGGCCGTTGGACAGCACGAAGCGGTCGCGGTCCGGCCAGTGCGGGTTGGCCGGGTTGTGCTGCAGGTGCCGGCCCCACAGGGCGACGGCGATCTCGGCCATGCCCATCGGCGCGCCGGGGTGGCCCGAGTTGGCCTGCTGCACGGCGTCCATGGCCAGCGCACGGATGGCGTTGGCCATCAGTGCTTCGCGGCTGGCGCTAGATTGGGGCGCCGGGGCGGCAGCGTCGGGAACGCGTTGGGTGTCGAGGCTGGACATGCTGGGCTGACCGGTGGGGCGCAGGTGGAATGGTGGCGTACCGCGGAGGCGGAACGTGCGATTTTAAGCAGCGACCTTGCACCGCCTTGCGTTACATCAAACACGGCCCGCACCAGGCTGCGAAGCTGGGCGCATCGTCGAATTCGCAAACTCGATGCTGCTGCCATGAAGGCGTCTGCCTTAACCGTGATTCGCCAAGAGCATGCTGCGCTCGCCGCCATGCTGCGCTCTCTACCGCTGTTGCTCGAGCAATGCCGCCGGCAGGACGAGTTGCCGGACTTCGGATTGCTGCGCGCGATGCTGTTCTACATCGACGAGTTCCCCGAGCGCGTGCACCACCGCAAGGAGGACGAGTTGCTGTTCCCGCGCCTGCGCTCGCACTGCCCGGAACTGGCGGCCACGTTGGACCAGCTCGAGCGCGACCACGAGCATGGTGAGCGTGCGATCCGCGACCTGGAGCATGCCTTGCTCGCCTTCGAGGTTCTCGGTGCACCGCGCCGCGACGCGTTCGAGCATGCGGTGCGGGGCTACGTCGAGTTCTACCTGCATCACATGGCGCTCGAGGAAGACCACATCCTGCCGGCCGCGCAGCGCGTGCTCGACGCGGCCGACTGGACTGCCATCGATACCGCCTTCGCCGCCAATCGCGACCCTTTGACCGGCCACGAGCCGGAGGACCTGTATCGGCCGCTGTTCTCGCGCATCGCCAACCGCGCGCCGGCGCCGGTGGGCCTGGGATAGTCGATCGGCGCGCCTACACTGCGCGCCGATGCCCTTGGTTCAGCCACCCGCCCTGATCCTCGCCGCGGGACGCGGCGAGCGCATGCGTCCGCTGACGGATGACTGCCCCAAGCCGTTGTTGCGCGTGCACGGCAAGGCGCTGATCGAGTGGCACCTCGAAGCCCTGGCTCGCGCCGGCGTGCGCCAGGTGGTGATCAATACCGCCTGGCTCGAAGCGCAGTTCCCGGCCGCGCTCGGCGATGGTTCGCGCTGGGGCCTGTCGATCCGCTATTCGGCCGAAGGGCGCGACCATGGCGGCGCGCTCGAGACCGCCGGCGGCATCGCCACGGCCATGCCCTGGCTCGGGGCGGCTGACGGCGACACCTTCTGGGTCGTCTCGGGCGACGTGTTCGTGCCCGGCTTTGCCTTCGCCGCGGCCGACGCCGCACGCTTTGCCGCCAGTCGCGAGTTGGGGCACCTGTGGTTGGTGGCCAATCCGGCGCACCACCCGGGTGGCGACTTCGGCATCGATGCCGCGAACGGCATGGCCACCGCCGACGAACCGCGTCGCACTTGGGCCAGCGTCGGGCTGTTTCGCGCCGAAATGTTCGCCGGCATCGCACCTGGGACACGCCTTGCGTTGCGGCCCCGGCTCGACGCTGCACTCGCGGCAGGCCGGCTGGGCGCGCAGCCATGGAACGGGCGCTGGGCCGACGTAGGCACGCCCGAGCGCCTGGCGGCGCTGAACCAAGAACCCGCCCCGACGTGATGCGCGGCGTCAAAACGCCGCGGCTGCGGCTCGAGCCGCAGACCACGGCCCACGCCGAAGCGATGTTCGAGGTCCTCGGCGACCCTGCTATCTACCGCTTCGAGAACGCGCCGCCGGCGTCGCTCGATGCGCTGCGCGAGCGCTTCGCGAGACTGGAGACGAGGCGCTCGGGCGATGGCCAGGAGCAATGGCTGAACTGGGTCCTGCGCCGGCAAGGCGGCGATCTGATCGGCTACGTACAGGCGACGGTGCGGCGTGACGGCCAGGCCTTCGTCGCCTACGTGCTCGGCAGCGCGCACTGGGGCCAGGGCCTGGCCAGCGAGGCGGTCGCGGCCATGCTCGATGAACTGGCCGCAAGCTACCGCGTGCACATGGCATTGGCGGTGTTCAAGCGTGCGAACGCTCGCTCGCAACGGCTGCTCGAACGGTTGGGCTTTGCCACTGCCGACGCCGCCGACCGGCTGCGTCTGGCCGTCGATGCCGACGAGGACTTGATGCAGCGACGCATTGCGGCTACGGTCCCGCCACGATGAAAGCCGTCACCTTCTGGTTCGACCCGGTCTCGCCATTCGCCTACCTGGCCTTCGAGCGCCTGCCCCAGGTGCTCGAGGGTTGCAGCTACGCCGTCGAGTACCGCCCCGTGCTGTTCGCCGGGCTGCTGGCGCACTGGGGCCAGAAGGGGCCGGCCGAGATCGAACCCAAGCGCGCGTGGACTTTTCGCCAGGTGGCCTGGCTGGCGCACCAGCACGGCGTGACGCTCGAAGTGCCCGCCGTGCACCCGTTCAACCCACTGCCGCTGCTGCGGCTGGCCCTGGCCTGCGGTCCGAACCGGCGAATCGTCGAGACGCTGATGCGGCACGTCTGGGTCGGCGGCGCCGACGCGGCCGACCCATCTCGCATCGCCACCCTGACCCAACGCCTGGCACCGGCGCGCGATCCGGCATCAAGCGAGGTGAAGGTTCAGTTGCGCGCCGCCACCGAATTGGCGATCACGCGCGGCGTGTTCGGCGTGCCGACCTTCGAACTCGACGGCCGGCTCTTCTGGGGCGTCGACGCGCTGCCGATGCTGCGCGCCGCGCTGCGCGGCGAGGCCTGGTTCGCGGGCCCGGCCTGGGATGCCGCCGCACAGGCCCGACCCGGCGTCACGCGTTGAAAGGCTCTAGCGGCTGGGCACCGTGTCGGCCACGGCCAGCGCGCTCATGTTGACGACCCGGCGTACGGTCGACGACGGCGTCAGGATGTGCACTGCCCGTTCCGCACCGAGCAACACCGGACCGACCGTGACGCCGTGGCCGCTGGTGACCTTGAGCACGTTGAACAGGATGTTGGCCGCATCGAGATTGGGTAGCAGCAACAGATTGGCCTCGCCGGTCAATGTGCTGCCGGGCAGGAAACTTTGCCGAACGTCTTCCGACAATGCGGCGTCACCGTGCATTTCACCGTCGCAGGGCAGGCCCGGGCGCAGGACCTTGAACAGCTCGGCAGCGCGACGCATGCGCCTGGCCGAGGGCCGCGACGACGAGCCGAACATCGAGTGCGAGACGAAGGCCACCCGTGGCGATACGCCGAAGCGGCGCAATTCGTCGACGGCCAGTGCCGCGATTTCGGCCAGCTGCTCGGCACTGGGTTCGTCACTGACAAAGGTGTCGGCCAGGAACAGGGTGCGGTCGCCGAGCAGCAAGGCGTTCATGGTCGCGAAATTGGCCGCGCCGGCACGCAGGCCGATCACGTCGCGCACGTGCTGGAGGTGGACCTCGAAGCGGCCGACCAGGCCGCACAACATCGCATCGGCGTCGCCGCGGCGCAGCAGCATCGCCGCGATCAGCGTGTTGGAGCGCCGCAATGCCGCCTTGGCCATGCTCGGGGTCACGCCTTCGCGGCCCATCAGGTGCTGGTAGTCCTCCCAGCAGGCGCGGTAGCGTGGGTCGTCTTCAGGGTTGACGAACTCGATGTCGGTTCCCAGCTTCAGGCGCAGCCCCGCGCGCTCGATGCGCGCAAGCATCACGGCCGGGCGTCCGATCAGGATCGGCCGCGCCAGGCCTTCGTCAACCACCACCTGCACTGCGCGCAGGACGCGCTCGTCTTCGCCCTCGGCGTAGACGACGCGCCCGGCACCCTTGGCCACCGAGGCCTTGGCCGCGACGAAAACCGGCCGCATGACCATGCCGGTCTGGTAGACGAAGCGCGACAACGACTGGCGGTAGGCATCGAGGTCGGCGATCGGCCGCGCGGCGACGCCGCTCGCGGCCGCGGCCTCGGCCACTGCGGGGGCGATGCGCAGGATCAGGCGCGAATCAAAGGGCTTGGGAATGATGTATTCGGGGCCGAAGCTGAGTTCCTGGCCGGCATAGGCGGCGGCCACCTCGTCGCTGATCTCGGCCTTGGCCAGCGCCGCGATCTCGCGCACGCAGGCCAGTTTCATGGCCTCGGTGATGCGCGTGGCTCCGCAGTCGAGCGCGCCGCGGAAGATGTAGGGGAAACAGAGGACGTTGTTGACCTGGTTCGGATAGTCCGAGCGCCCGGTGGCGATGATGCAATCGGGCCGCGCCTGGCGCGCCAGTTCGGGCCGGATTTCGGGTTCTGGGTTGGCCAGGGCCAGGATGATCGGCTGACTGGCCATGCTGGTGACCATCGCCGGCGTCACGACGCCGGCGGCCGAGCAGCCGAGGAAGAAGTCGCAACCGACCATCACGTCAGCCAATGTGCGCGCCTTGGTCTTCTGGCAGTAGCGCTGCTTGCTCTCGTCGAGCTTGCCGCTCCTGACATCGTCGCGCTCGTGCTGGATCACGCCGCGGGAATCGACGACGAAGATGTTCTCGCGCTTCACGCCCAGCCCGACCATGATGTCCAGGCAGGCAATCGCCGCGGCGCCGGCGCCCGAGGACACCAGCTTGATCGTGCCGATGTCCTTGCCGACGAGTTCGAGCCCGTTGAGCAGTGCGGCCCCCGAGATGATCGCCGTGCCGTGCTGATCGTCGTGGAAGACCGGAATCTTCAGCCGCTCCTTGAGCTTGCGCTCGATGTAGAAGCACTCGGGCGCCTTGATGTCTTCGAGGTTGATGCCGCCCAGCGTGGGCTCGAGCGCGGCAATCACCTCGATCAACTTGTCGGGATCCTTCTCGGCCAGTTCGAGATCGAAGACGTCGATACCGGCAAACTTCTTGAACAGGCAGCCCTTGCCCTCCATCACCGGCTTGGCGGCCAGCGGGCCGATGTCGCCCAGGCCGAGCACGGCCGTGCCATTGGTCACCACACCGACCAGGTTGGCGCGCGAGGTGAACTCGGCGGCCCGGCCCGGATCGGCCTGGATCGCCAGGCACGGGTAGGCCACGCCCGGTGAGTAGGCCAGCGACAGGTCGCGCTGGTTGGCCAGCGGCTTGGTCGGCGTGATCGAGATCTTGCCGCGCGTGGGCGCGCGGTGGTACTCATAGGCGGCATCGCGCAGGGCCTGTTCGGCCGGTGAGAGCGAGGCGTCGTCAGTCTTGGTCGGTTCCATGGGGCTTGTCTCCTGTGGCCTGAACAGGCTCTGGGTGCAGCGTAGCGCGGAATGCGTGCGCCGGGGGGTCAGCGCGTCGCGCGGCGCTGCAGAATTTCGAACGCCGGCAGCGTCTTGCCTTCGAGTACCTCGAGGAATGCGCCGCCGCCGGTCGAGATGTAGCCGATGTCGCCTTCGATGCCGTACTTGGCGATCGCCGCCAGCGTGTCGCCGCCACCTGCGATCGAGAAAGCGCTGCTCGCGGCAATCGCGCGCGCGACGGTCTCGGTGCCGTTGGCGAAGGCGTCGAACTCGAATACGCCGACCGGGCCGTTCCAGACAATGGTGCCGGCCGCCTTCAGTTGATCGGCCAGATGCGGCGGCGGTCTGCGGGCCGATGTCGAGGATCAGGTCGTCGTCGGCCACGTCGGTGGCGGCTTTCACCGTCGCCGTTGCATCGGCGGCGAAGGTCTTGGCGGTGACGACGTCGATCGGGATCGGTACCGCGGCGCCGCGTGCCGCCATCGCGTCGATCACGGCCCTGGCCTCGTCGACCAGGTCGGGCTCGGCCAGGCTCTTGCCGATCGTCAGGCCGGCTGCCAGCATGAAGGTGTTGGCGATGCCGCCACCGACGATCAGTCCGATCGACCTTGTGCGGCCAGGCTTTGCAGGATGGTCAGCTTGGTGCTGACCTTGGAGCCGGCGACGATGGCCACCAGCGGGCGCTTCGGGCTTGGCCAGCGCCTTGCCGATGGCGTCGATCTCGGCCGCCAGCAGCGGGCCGGCGCAGGCCATCTTGGCGAACTGGGCGATGCCGTAGGTGCTGGCCTCGGCACGGTGCGCGGTGCCGAAGGCGTCGTGCACGAAGATGTCGCACAGGGCGGCCATCTTGCGGGCCAGCGCCTCGTCGTTCTTCTTCTCGCCCTTGTTGACGCGGCAGTTCTCGAGCAGCACGACCTGGCCCGGCTCGACTTCGACGCCATCGACCCAGTTGCTGCGCAGCGGCACGTCGCGGCCCAGCAATTCGCCCAGGCGCGCGGCCACCGGCGCCAGCGAGTCCTCGGGCTTGAACTCGCCCTCGGTCGGCCGGCCCAGATGCGAGGTGACCATGACCGCGGCACCGGCGTCCAGCGCCATCCGGATGCAAGGCACCGAGGCGCGGATGCGCGTGTCCTCGGTGATGTGGCCGGCCTCGTCCTGCGGCACGTTGAGGTCGGCGCGGATGAAGACGCGCTGGCCGGCGACGCGGCCCTGGGCGATGAGATCGGTGAAGCGCAGAACGTTCATCGGCTGATTCTAGGAGTCACCAGCCCAGGCCGAGCTTGAGCGCGAGCAACACCGCGGTCCCGCTGACGATGGTGCCCAGGATGCCGCGGCGCCAGAAGTAGTACGCACTGGCGACCAGCACGGCCGGCAAGCGCGGGTCCCTCCAGGTCGAGATGAGTTCACCCTGCGTCAGCACGACCTCGGGCGCGACGACGGCCATCAGCGCAGCCAGCGGCGCGTAACGCAGGCCCTGCTGCAGCCACGCGGGCAGCGGCAGGTCGCGGTCGGGCAGCAGGAAGAAGGCTCGCGTCAGCACAGTGAGCAGCGCCAGACCGATGACTGCAAGCGTGCCTTCGACAAGGCTCATGTCAAGTCGTCCTCCGGTACCACGGGCCGCGACGTGCTGTGATCCACCAGCAACCCGATCGCGACCGCGACGGCGATCGCGACCACGATGTTGAGCTTGAGCGGTAGCGCGTAGGCGGCGATCGCAGCACAGCCGGCCACTGCCGCCGCAATCAGCGTGGCCCGGTCGGCTACCAGCGAGTAGAGCAGGCCCAGCAGTGCCAGCGTGCCGGCGAAGCCCAGGCCCCAGGCGCTCGGAATGCGATCGGCAAGCACGATGCCGGCCAAGGACGGCACTTGCCAGGACGTCCAGTTGGTCACGACGCCGCCCCAGAAGTAGGGCCGCTGTTCGGGCGCCGGGCGCGGTTCGGGAAAGCGGCGCATGAAGATCACGAAATTCAGATCGGCCGTGAAGTAGCCCATGCCGCACGCGTTGCCAGAACGGCAGGTGTGCGAGGTAGCGGCCGCCAACCCGCGCTGAAGACGATGAAGCGCAGGTTGACGCAAAAGGCTGTGGCCCAGACCACCCAGAGCGGCGCACCGCCGGTCATCAACGGCAGCACCGCGAGCTGCGCACTGCCGGCGAAGACAAGCAGCGACATCAGCAGCGCCAGCGGCAGCGGCAGGCCGCTCTTGGCCATCGCCACGCCGGTAAGCAGACCCCAGGCGGCGATGCCGAGCGACACGCCGGCCATGTCGCGCGCGCCGCGCGCGAACTCAGGGTGGCGCCACAGCGGTGGCGGCGTCGATTGCGCCAGGCTCATCGCGTGCATTGTCGCCGTCGCAACGGCATCGCGCGGGGGCGGCCTGGCTTGCCTGGCCTGGCCGCAGCCGGATGGCCGCGTCAGGGTTGACGTTGGCGCACCGAGCCACTGCCGACGACGCTGTTCCTGATCAGCGTGGCTCCGCCGCCGTATTCGACGTCGCCAGAGCCGGCGATCGCCACGCTGAGCGTCTTCTGCGCAGTCAGACTGGCGTCGCCGCTGCCGGAGATCGACACATTGACGTCGCCGGCCGCCAGTTCGCGGGCCTGCACATCGCCACTGCCGGCGATCGACACGTCGAGCCTGGACGTGCGGCCACGTACCTGAACGTCGCCGCTGCCGGCGATGCGGATGCTCAGTTGCTCGGTGGCGAGTTGCTCCAGCGTGGCGTTGGACGAACCGGCAATGCCGAGCGTCAGTGCGGGTGTCGCCAAGGCTTCAATGCGGACATCGCCCGAGCCCGAACTTGCCACCGCGCTCAGGTTGACCACGTCGACCGTGACCACCACGGGCGTCTTTGTGCGCAACGATTCGCCAGCCTTGAACTGGATCCGCAGCGTTCGCGCGTCGCCGCTGCCCTCGACGACGGTTTGCACCAAGGGCGCGACGTTGTCGTCCGCATGCACTTGCACGCCTTCGCGCCCGGCCTGGCGCACGACAAGATCGATCGCACCACGCAGCGCGATGGCCTTAAAGCCGCTCACTGTCCGGGACTCGGTGACGGCATTGCCACTGCCGGTGGTGGCGGCCACCGCGGGAGCCAGAGCGAGAGCGGCCATCCATGCGAATGCGTGACGGCGCATGAACGTTGCGGGGCGAGTCATGGTTCGAGCCTCCTTCGTCGACGAAGGCGTCACGATGCCGCCAAGCGGTGCGCCTGTCGCCGGCCATGCGACAGGCTGCATGCCTACGCGATCGAGTGCGTCAGCGATCGGCTACGTCGCGTGCGATTGGCGACGGAGCAAGTCAGCGTGCGGCAATGAACGCCGGCATTGGCAATCGGCGCCCGCCAGCCCGCTGCAACTCGAGGAGGTCCAGCGCATGGCCGTCGCCGCATGCCACGCGCAGCGAGTTAGGACCCTGCTCGAACGTACCCGGCACAGCACCGAAGCCGGGGCCCACGCGGGCGCGCCAGAGCTTGACCGTTTGACCGCCGTATTCGAAGTGGCTACCGGGTTGCGGGTCGAAGGCGCGCAGGCGGCGCTCGATCTCCGCCGCCGGCCGTGACCAATCGATCGCCGCCTCGCCCTTCGCGAGCTTGTGCGCATAGGTCACGCCAGCCTCGGGCTGCGGCGTGCGCACCAATCCGCCGCGCGCAGCGTCGGTCAGGGCCTGCACCACCAAGCTTGCACCGAGCATCGCCAGGCGATCCTGCAGGCTGGCAGCACTGTCGTCGTCATGGATCGCCTCATGGCCCACAAGCAGCATGTCGCCCGTGTCGAGGCCGGCATCCATCTGCATGATCGTCACACCCGTTTCCTTGTCACCGGCCTGGATCGCGCGCTGGATCGGCGCGGCACCGCGCCAACGTGGCAGCAGCGAGGCGTGGATGTTCAGGCAACCCAAGCGCGGCAGATCGAGCAGCCAGGGTGGCAGGATCAGGCCATAGGCGGCGACCACCAGCGTATCGGGCCTTGCCGCCTGCAATGCAACCCGCGCGGCCTGCGCATCGACGCCAAAGGCTCCGTCGAGTTTGAGACCCCGCGGTTGCATGACGGTCATCCCGTGCTCGAGGGCGAACCGCTTGACCGCCGAGGCCTGCAGCTTGAGGCCCCGGCCCGCCGCACGGTCGGGCTGCGTCAGCACCAACGGCACCGCGAAACCAGCGTCAAGTATGGCCGCCAGGGCCGTGGCCGCGAAAGGCGGCGTGCCGGCGAATGCCACACGCAGGGCAATCGCCGGCGCGCCCTCGGCGTGACCCGGCGTGCCCATCACGCGCGTGGCGCTTCGTCGCGCACCTTCTTCTGCATCTTGGTCTTGATGCGGCCGCGCTTGAGGGGACTCAGGTACTCGACGAACACCTTGCCCAGCAAGTGGTCCATCTCGTGCTGCACGCACACCGATTCCAGACCCTCTGCCTCGAATTCAAAAGCTTCGCCGTCGCGGCCGAGCGCCCGGACCGTGACGCGGGCATGGCGCGGCACCTTGTCGTAGACCGTGGGAACCGAGAGGCAACCTTCCTCGGTGAAGACCATCTCGTCGCTTCGCGCCAGCAATACCGGGTTGATCAACACGCGGGGCCGGTCGCGGCTCTCCGAGGTGTCGATCACGAGCACGCACTCGTGAACGTCGACCTGCGTTGCGGCCAGACCGACGCCATCGGCTTCGTACATCGTGGCCAGCATGTCATCGACCAGCGTGCGAATGCGCGCATCGACGGCGGCAACCGGTTTGGCCACCTTGTGCAAGCGTGGATCGGGGTAGCGAAGGATCGGCAACAGACTCATATTTCGTGAAGAGATGCACACGCTGGCGGGCTCGATCCACGCCGGCGCGATGCGCGTTGGCGAGGTTCGTGAAAGGCGCCACGGCCAGCGGCTGCACGAGGTACTTTCATTGCGATATCAATGGTTTAGAGGCAGAATCTGCCAAACCGAATGAGCATTTTCGCCGGCTTGCCGAATGCCTGCCGGGGAGGTGCTCGAAGACCTGACAACGGCACCATTTTCTCATCGCTGCCGGCGCCGGCAGCGGCCCGGGGAGACTCTGTTCATGATCCGAACCCACGCCAGCCGCTTCAGATTGACTGCCATTGCCAGCACCCTGCTCCTGGTCGTGGCCAGCACGAGTGCGGCCACCTTCCCGGTGACGCCGGAGCAACGCGGCACGGCGCAGCAAGTCGCACAGGCCGGTGTTCCGCTTTCCGAACTGGCCGCCAACGCGCCCGATTCGTACACCGTCAAGCGCGGTGACACGCTATGGGGGATTTCCAGCCTGTTCCTGAAGAGTCCGTGGCGCTGGCCCGAACTGTGGGGTCTGAATCTCGACCAGATCCGCGACCCGCACCTGATCTATCCGGGACAGGTCTTGGTGCTTGAGAAGGCAGGCGACAGGGCCCGCCTGAGCGTGGCGCAGAGCGGCCCCGACGGCACCGTCAAGATCAGTCCGCGCGTGCGCAGCGAGGCGATTGGCGAGGGCGGCGTGCCAGCGGTGCCGATGCACGTGATTGCGCCGTTCCTCAACGAAGCCGTGGTGGTCAGTGCCGATGAACTCGCCCGCGCGCCGCGCGTGGTGGCGGCGCCCGAAGGCCGCGTGATGATGAGCCGCGGTGACAAGGCCTATGTGCTCGGCGACTTGGGCGGCCTGCGCGACTGGCGCGTGTTTCGCCGCACCACACCGCTTGTCGATCCAACGACGAAGGAAATTCTCGGCTACGAGGCGTTCTTCCTCGGGACCGCCGAATACACCCGGGCCGGCGGCACCACGGCCAGTGCCGACGGCAAGTCTGCGCTGGCCGTGCCGGCGACGTTCGAGCTGCTCAGCGTCAAGGAAGAAGTGGGTATCGGCGATCGCCTCGCGCCAGTGCCGCCGCGCGAACTCAGCAACTATGCACCGCATGCACCGACCGTGCCGATCGTCGGGCAGGTCATCTCGGTCTACGGCGAAGCCCTGGTCGCCGGACAGAACCAGGTCGTCTCGATCAACCGGGGGACGCGTGACGGCGTCGAGCGCGGCCACGTGCTGGCGCTGTCGCGCGATGGCGCCGAGGTGATCGACCACACTGGCGACAAGCCGGCGGCGATCAAGTTGCCCGACGAGCGCCACGGCATGTTGTTCGTCTTCCGCGTCTTCGACCGCGTGTCATACGGCCTGGTGCTGCAGGCGCAGCAGCCAGTGACGGCCGGCGACCGCTTCACCCAGCCCTGAACCGGGTTTCCACCGAGCCGAGCGCGCTGCGGTGGCCCGGCCTGGCGACCTGTCTGCGTGGTTGCGACTACTGCGCGCGCCGGGCGTTGGCCGTGACAGCGCGCGCCGCCTGCTGGCTGCATGTGGCTCGCCCGAAGCAGTGTTCAATGCAAAGCCAACGACACTTCGTGAGTTGATTGGCGAGCCGTTGGCGAGCGCCTTGACCGCCACGCCAGAGGGCCACGCCGAACAGCTCGCCGCGACCACGGCCTGGCTCGACACGGATCCGGCACACCATGTGTTGACGCTCGGCGACGCAATCTATCCCGCGCCACTGCTCGAAATCGCCGACCCTCCCTTGCTGCTCTATGCCCAAGGCCGGCTGGATTTGCTCGGCACGCCGGCGCTCGCGATCGTGGGCAGTCGCAATCCGACGCCGCAAGGCGTGGACAACGCACGCGATTTCGCCCGGCACCTGAGCCGCTCCGGCATCACGATCATCTCGGGCATGGCGCTGGGCATCGACGGCGCGGCGCACGAAGGCGGCCTGGCCGGGACTGGCAGCACGATTGCGGTGGTCGGCACCGGGCTGGACCGCATCTACCCGGCGCGCCACCGCGCGCTCGCGCACCGCATCGCCAAGGAGGGCCTGCTGCTGTCGGAATTCGAGCTCGGCATGCCGCCACTGGCAGAGAACTTTCCGCGGCGCAACCGCCTGATTGCCGGCCTGTCGCGCGGCACACTGGTCGTCGAGGCCGCACTGGCCTCGGGCTCGCTGATCACCGCGCGTCAGGCGCTCGAAGCCGGACGCGAGGTGTTCGCGATTCCCGGCTCGATCCACTCGCCGCAATCGCGCGGCTGCCACGCCCTGATCAAGCAGGGCGCCAAGCTGGTCGACTCTGCCCAGGACATCCTTGACGAGTTGAGTTGGACGCGCGAGGGTGGCCCTGTCGCCGCGGCGGCGGGCGACGCGCCAAGCGACGACCCTCTGCTGGCCGCCCTGGGCCACGACCCGGTCACACTCGACGCGCTACTGGCTCGCACCGGCGAGAGTGCCGCGGTGCTCAACGCACGCCTGCTCGAGCTGGAGCTCGAGGGCCGACTCGCACGCTTGCCGGGGAGCCTCTTTCAGCGCCGCGGCAATGGTTGAACGCGGCGCCGGGGGCCACAGAGAAGCGCTGCGGTATAGTGTTTTCATGTTCGACGTGCTGGTGTACTTGTACGAAAACTACTGGCGCCCGGATGCCTGTCCCGACCATGCCCAGTTGACCCGCAAGTTGTCGGCAGTGGGTTTCGAGAGCGACGAGATCCAGGAAGCATTGTCCTGGCTCGATGGCTTGGCCATTACGGCCGAGGCCTACAGCGGCCAGCAGAGCGCAGGCGCGATGCGCGTGTACTCGCCCGCCGAGCAGGAATTGCTCGGTGAGGAATCGATCGGGTTCGTCAGCTTCCTCGAGTCGGCTGGCGTGTTGCCACCGCCGATGCGCGAAATGGTGATCGATCGCGCGACGGCGATTGGCGCCTCGCCGATCGACCTCGACGACCTGAAAGTCATCGTCCTGATGGTCTTCTGGAGCCTGGGCGAGGAACCCGACGCGCTGATCCTGGACGAATTGTTCGTCGCGCCAGAGGAACGCCTGATCCACTGACGCTCTGTGCGGCGCGAACGCGCCGTCCGCCAGCGCACACCGAGACTCAGTTCAGCAGCCTCGCCGGGTCATTGTCCAGCTTGGCCAGCGCGGTGCGCGTGGCCCGCACCGTCAACGCCTCTTCCTGTGCCGGCAGGAGCAGACCGGCCTGCAGGAACGACGCCAGGCGGTGCTGCTCGAACAGCAGGCAACGCCCACTGGCGGTGACGAACAGCGACAGGTGCCTGCGCATACCTTGCCAAGCCAATTGCACCGCCTCGTTGCGCCCGCCATGCTCGAGCATGTACCAGCTGCCCACCTGCAGCTCGCGAGCCCACGACAACATCGCCGGCGTCGGCATCGAACCGCCCTCGCCGACGACTTCGAGGTCACCGCTGTCGTCACCGGAGATGTCGAGCATCAATGTCTGATCGAGTTGCACGTCGGCGGCGTCCGGCAGCAATTCCTCCAACGCCTCGAGGCGCTCGCGCAGTTCCTCGAAACGTTCCGGTGGAATTGCCGCCGCCTTGGCGCTGAAGGCCGCCGCCAGCGAGTCGTTGAGCGAGCGCACGTGCTCGTCGCGCTTTGGCGCCGGCACACCGGCCGCTTCCATGCCCTCGCGCAGCTGCTTGATCAACGCCGGCAGGCGGCGAATCACATCGGCGCGTTCCTCGCGCGAGACCTTTGCGCCAGCCAACCAGATCAAGTCGGCGGCGGCCTTGCGCATCGCCTTGGTGGCGTCGCTCTGCGCACCGTTGCGCACCGCCGCAAGCGCCAGCACATCGGCCCAAACCTGGAACAGGAACTGGCGCACGCCTTCCTGCACCGGAACCTCGTTGAGCATCTTGCGCAGCTCGATCGTGTACTGGATGGCCAATGTCTCACGCTGCTCGACCTGCTGGGCCAGCGACACACCGCGCTTGGTGACCTCGTTCTCGCTCTTGAAATAGTTCTCGAGAAAACGCTCGAACTCGGTCAGCACGGTCTGGAACACGCGCCGCCCGGTATCCGGGTAGGCCTCGACGACCTGCACCACACGCTTGATCTCACCCTCGAGCACATCGCTGACTGCGCTGGCCGACGCGTCGAAGCCCATCACGCAGGCGCCCATGCGGTCGATCAGTCGCCGCGCAGGGTGGTCGACGGTGGCAAAGAAATCCGGCTCGCCGACGGCCACCCGCAACACCGGCATCTGCAGGCGCGCAAACCAGACCCGCACGACGGGCGGAATGCGCTCTTCGGTCAGGATGCTCTGGAACAGCAGGGCCACGATTTCGATGGTCGCGCGCTCGACCGGCGTTTCGGCCGCCCGCTTCATGGCCTGCTTGCGCAGGTTCATCTCTTCGAGCAGTTGTGGCGACACCGTCGCTGCGCCTGCACCTGCCTCGTTGCGGTCGATACGCCGCTGCAGTCCCTGCTGGGCCTGACCCATCGCCTTGGCCAGCGCCGGCGACACGCTGCGGCGATGGCCGACGTGGGCGGTATCGGCAAATGCCGGTACCTGGCGTTCGATCATGCGGTTCAGGCGCGTCAAGACCGCCAACGCGTTCTCGCCGCCACCGCTGTGGTGGCCGTCGACACCCGCGCTGCCGGAGCGCGTCATCATCCGCGTCTCCTCGTGCATCAGGCCGGTATAGCCCGTATTTCCACTGCTGCGCGAGCGCCGGATCAACGGACGCAGGTCGACATCGGCCATGACTCGCTGGGATACGAGCCAGCTATTGACTTCGTGGTAGGCCTCCTGCACCAGCAGCCCGAATTCCTCGTGCAACACAGGCTGCAGGTCGCGGATCGCGCTGTCGTCCATTCCGGCGTCGGTCCAGGCGTGGGTCACGATGCGTGCCAGCACATGGGTACGCAGCAGGTCGTGAGGGTCCAGATCTTCGCGCCGCTCAAGCAGCGCGACGCGTGCGCGCAGGTCGTTGAACTCCGTGCCGGCGCGATCCATGATGGCCAGCGCCAGGCGGGAGGTGACGATTTCACGCTCGATGGTTTCGTCGTCGACGAGCGACAGCTTCTGCGTCGTGCCACCCAATGCACCGTTGCGCGAAGGCGTCACCCCGTGGCGCAAGGCCTCCTGCAATGCGTTGACCATGCCCTGGTGCCAGCTCACGCCATGCTTCTTGAGGGCAATCGCGGTGTCGCGCAGGCGATTGACGATACCCGGGTCGGCCGCCATTGCGTTCATGCGTTCGGGCGCCACGGCCCAGCCTGCGACCGCGCTGACCAGCCCCGACAGGCCCTTGACCAGCTCTTCCGTGTAGAGGCGGCGGGCCTGATGGGCCTGGCTGGCTTTTTCGCCGACGGTCGCCATGGGTCGCTGTGCGGTATTCGTGAATGGAGGGTCGGCCGACTCTACACCAGCAGGTACAGGATCACGGTCGTGCTTGCATCACTGCATGGGGTCCCGGCGTGAGGGAATTCGCCCTTCGCGCCGCCAAGCGCGCTCATACGACGGCGCCGGCGTTGGGGTCGTTCGGGTCAGCGTCCTTGGCGGTCAGCTTGACCAGATCCTCGCGTTTGACGCCAAGCCACATCACGATGGCCGCTGCGACAAACACCGACGAATAGACCCCGAACAGGATGCCAATCGTCAGCGCCAGCGCGAAATAATGCAGGGTCGGCCCGCCGAAGCTCAGCATCGAAACCACCATCATCAGCGTGCAACCGTGGGTGATGATGGTCCGGCTGATGGTGCTCGTGATGGCGTGGTCGATGACCTCGCGGGTGTTCAGCTTGCGGAACTTGCGAAAGGCCTCACGCACCCGGTCGAAGATAACCACCGACTCGTTGACCGAATAGCCCAGCACGGCGAGTACCGCGGCCAGCACCGCCAGTGAGAACTCCCACTGAAAGAAGGCGAAGAAGCCGAGGATGATGACCACGTCGTGCAGGTTGGCGACGATGCCGGCGACCGAGAATTTCCATTCGAAGCGAAATGCCAAGTACAGCATGATGCCGGCCACGGTCATGCCCAAGGCCTTGACGCCGTCCCAGGTCAATTCTTCGCCGACCGAGGGTCCGACGAACTCGGTGCGCGACAGCTTGAGTGGTTCCGCGCCGGTGCCAGTGCTGCAGGACGGGCGGCTGACCTGCTCGCCTTGCGGTGTCGTGTACTGTTTGGTGACGACTGCGCCCGATTCGGCCTTGCACAATGCGTCGAAGACGCTGGCGGCGACTTCACTTTGCTTGGCGCCCTGACCACCCTTCGCACGCAGGGGCAGTCGAATCAACACGTCGCGAGAGGTGCCGAAATTCTGCACCTGGACTTCACCCAGACCGAGACGATCGACCGCAGAGCGGGTCTTGCCCAGGTCGGCCGCCGTCGCGTACTCGACCTCCATCACCGTGCCACCGGTAAATTCGATCGACAGGTGCAGCCCTCGCGTGGCGAGAAAGAACACCGCGGCCAGGAAGGTGACGAGCGAAACCACGTTCAGCACCAAGGCATGGCGCATGAACGGGATGTCGCGGCGGATGCGAAAGAATTCCATCTTGTCGTGTCCTCTCAGGCTTCCGGCGCGGGATTGGCGGCACCATCGGGGCGCCAGACTTGCCCGATCGAGACGCCCTTCAACTTCTTCTGCCGCCCGTACCAGAGGTTCACGAGGCCGCGCGAGAACACCACGGCGGAGAACATCGAGGTGGCGATGCCCAGGCAGTGCACGACGGCAAAGCCGCGCACCGGGCCGGAGCCGAAGATCAGCAGCGCCAGGCCAGCAATCAGGGTCGTGACGTTGGAGTCGAGGATCGTGCCCCAGGCGCGCTCGTAGCCGGTGTCGATCGCGGCCTGCGGCGGTTGCGCCGTCGCGCAACTCTTCGCGCACCCGCTCGTTGATCAGCACGTTGGAGTCGATCGCCATGCCCAGCGCCAGCGCGATGGCCGCAATGCCGGGCAGAGTCAGGGTGGCCTGCAGCATCGACAGCACCGCGACCAGCAACAGCAGGTTGAACGCCAGCGCCACGGTCGAGAAGACATGCCGAACAGCAGGTAGTACACGCACATGAAGACGGCGATCGCCGCAGAAGCCGTAGATCACGCTGGCAAAACCCTTGGCGATGTTCTCTGCACCCAGGCTCGGGCCGATGGTGCGCTCTTCGATGATCTCCATCGGCGCGGCCAGCGAACCGGCGCGCAGCAGCAGCGCGGTGTCGTTCGCCTCGACCGTGGTCATGCGACCGGAAATCTGGAAGCGCGACCGCCGAACTCGCCGCGGATCACCGGCGCGGTGACGACCTCGCCCTTGCCCTTCTCGAACAGCAGGATCGCCATGCGCTTGCCGACGTTGTCGCGCGTCACGTCGCGCATGATGCGCGCGCCCTTGGCGTCCAGCGTCAGGTGCACGGCGGGCTCGCTGGTTCTGGCCGTCGAAGCCGGGCTGCGCGTCGGTCAGGTTGTCGCCGGTCAGGATGACCTGCGCGCTTGACGATCACCGGCGGGCCACCGCGCTCGACGTAGCGCTCCGTGCCGAAGGGCACCGGCCCGGTGCCGACGGCCGCGGCCGCGCGCCTCGGCGCTGTCGTCGACCATGCGCAACTCGAGCGTGCGCGGTGCGGCCGATGATGTCCTTGGCCTTGGCCGTGTCCTGCACGCCGGGCAGCTGCACCACCACGCGGTCGGCGCCCTGCTGCTGGATCACCGGCTCGGCCACGCCGAGTTCGTTGACGCGGTTGTGCAGCGTCGTGATGTTCTGCTTCAGCGCCTGGTCCTGCACCGCGCGCGCTGCCTGCGGCTTCAAGGCTGCCGGTCAGCTTGAAGTCGCTGCCATCGGCGGTCTCGGCCCACTCCAGGTCGGGCAACTGGTCGCGAGCAGACTGCTTGCGCCGCGTCGAGCGTCGCGCGATCGCGAAAGCGCACGTCGACCGTCTTGCCGTCGCGGCTGATGCCGGCGTGGCGGATGTTCTTGTCGCGCAGCAGCGTGCGCATGTCGCCGGTCAGTGACTCGGCCTTCTTGGTCAGCGCCGCCTTCATGTCGACCTGCATCAGGAAGTGCACGCCGCCGCGCAGATCCAGGCCGAGGTACATCGGCAACGCGCGCAGCTTGGTCAGCCACTGCGGCGAGCGCGAGAGCAGATTCAGCGCGACGATGTAGCGCGGATCGTTCGGGTCGGGATTCAGCGCCTGGCTGATCGCGTCCTTGGCCTTGATCTGCGTGTCGGTGTCGGCAAAGCGTGCCTTCACCGAGTTGCCCTCGAAGGGCACGAAGTCGGCCTTCAGGCCGGCCTGCCTGAGGGCATCCTGCACCCGCGCCAACCAATGCCGTCTCGACCTTGACCGTGGCCTTGCCCGCACGAGACCTGCACTGCCGGCGCTTCGCCGAAGAAGTTGGGCAGCGTGTAGAGCAGCGCCGACCAGCAACGCGACGACCAGGATCGCGTACTTCCACAGCGGATAGCGGTTCATGCAGCAGCCTTCGCGGCGCAGTCGGTGCGCCGCAGCGGATTACTTGATCGTGCCCTTGGGCAGCACCTGGACGACTGCCGCGCGCTGCACCTGGACCTCGACGCCGCTGGCGACCTCGATGCGAGACGTAGCTCTCGCCCATCTTGGAGACCTTGCCGAGCATGCCGCCGCCGAGTCACGACCTCGTCGCCCTTGGCGAGCGCCTCGATCATCGCCTTGTGCTCCTTCTGCCGCTTCATCTGCGGGCGGATCATGACGAAGTACAGCACCACGAACATCAGCACCAGCGGCAGCATGCTGTACAGGGTCGATTCGGTACTGCCGCCGGCAGCCGCCGGTGCAGTCTGGGCAAAGGCTTCGGAAATGAACACGTTGACGTTCCTAGAGTGATTGACCACAGCACCTGCGGCTGCGGCCCGAAAGACCAGGCGCTCGAGGCCGGGTACGTTCGCGCTGCCACACGGCGTAGGCAGGCATGCGCAAGGCGGCGGATTCTAGTCGATCACCCCTGGACCGCCGCGGCCCGCTAGGATCGGCACCTGAGCATGAAACCCCTGTCGATCGCTGTCATCGGCGCCGGACCGGTCGGCCTGGCGCTGGCCCTGCTGGCCGCGCGTATGTTGCCGCACGCGCAGATCAGCCTGTTCGATGCCCGCACGGCAGCCCTCGACGTCGCCGCCGATGTGCGCACGCTTGCGCTGTCGCTCGGCAGCGTTCACCTGCTCGAGCGCATCGGCGCATGGGACGGCGCGCGCGCCGAGCCGATCCGCGAGATATGGATCTCGCAGGAGCCCCCGGCGCTGGCCGTACCCGGCTGGCTCGGCCGACCCGAGGTGCACCTGTCGGCCGCAGAACTGGGGCAGCCCATGCTCGGCGCCGTCCTCGGCTACGGTGCATTGGTGGCACCAATGCAACGCAGCTGGGAGGCCGCCGCTGCGGCTGAACCGCAGCGCCTGTGCACCCGCTTCGGCACACCCGTCGCCGCACTCAAAGACGTGACGGGCGGCGTCGAAGTCGACGCCGGCGTGGTCGAGCGTTTCGACCTTGCGGTGGTGGCCGAAGGCGGGGTTTTCGGCGAGAACCGGGTCGCTGACCTCAGGCACGATTACGCCCAGGACGCCTGGGTCGGCGTCGTTACGTTGGCCGGTGGCACACGCGGACTGGCAGTCGAGCGTTTCACGCGCCACGGTCCCGCGGCCTTGCTGCCGCTGCCGTTCGCGCCCGCGAACGGCGTTGCGAGCGTGCAGCGCGCATCGCTGGTCTGGTGCGTGCCGCGCAGCGACGACCCGGTGCGCGAACTCGACGCCGGTCAACGCCTGGCGGTCCTCAACACCGTATTCGACGCCCGTGTCGGTCGCGTGACCGAGGTCTCAGCCCTGAAGTGCTTTCAACTCGGACTGGCAGCGCAACGCACGCTCGTACGCGGCCGCCAGGCGCGCATCGGCAATGCCGCGCAAACCCTGCATCCCGTTGCCGGCCAGGGGCTCAACCTCGGCCTGCGCGATGCCTTCGCTCTGGCCAGCGCCCTGCGCGACGCGCTCGTCGCCAGCCCCACCGCGCGCCAGCCTGCCGCCGGCGTCGAGGCCGCCCTTGCGCGGGTGGCCTGGCAGCGCGCACCCGACCGTTGGGCCATGATTGCCACCACCGATTTCCTGGCCCGCAGTTTCACCTGGCAAGCGCCCGGTATCGCCACGCTGCGCGGCACGGGCCTGGCCTTGCTCGAGCGCCTGCCGGCGCTGAAACACGCGCTGGCGCGGCGCATGATGTTCGGCAGCCGCTGAGTTCGGCGGGCCTGCAGCCGGCGTGGCCGCAGAGGCCGGTCGGCACGGCCCGGCCCGGCCCGGCAGCAGGCTACAAACGTCGGTGTGTCAGCGCGGGCAACTGCTGGCGCACGGATGCGATGCGCTGGGCGTCGACCTCGGCCAGCACCACTCCCTCGCCTTCGGGTCGCACCGCAACCACCTCGCCCCAGGGATCGACAACCATGCTGTGGCCCCAGGTGCGGCGGCCGTTCTCGTGCTTGCCGCCCTGCGCCGGCGCGATGACGTAGCACTGGTTCTCGACCGCGCGGGCGCGCAGCAACAGCTCCCAGTGCGCGCGGCCGGTGGTGTAGGTAAACGCTGCAGGCACGCTGAGCAGGTCGCATGGCGGCGCGCACAAGCTGCGGTACAACTCGGGGAAGCGCAGGTCGTAGCAGACCGACAAGCCCACCCGCAACGGGCCGACCTGCAACGCCACCGGCTCGCTGCCGGCGTCGAGCACCCGCGCTTCGTCGTAGCTCTCGCGGTCGTTTTCGTAGCGGAAGAGGTGGATCTTGTCGTAGCGCGCCGCCAGCGTGCCGTCGGGCGCGTAGACACAGCAGGCATTGCGCACGCGGCCCGGCACGGCGGTGCGCAGCGGCAGCGTGCCACCGATCAGCCACAGGCCATGTTGCCGCGCCTGCGCGGACAGGAAGGCCTGGATCGGACCAGCGCCTGGCGCCTCGGCGACGGACAGTTTGTCTTCGTCGCGGCGGCCCATCAGGCAGAAATACTCCGGCAATGCGGCCAGCGCGGCGCCCTCTCGCGCCGCTTCGCCGATCAGCCGCGCTGCGACTTCGAGGTTGCGGTCGACGTCGGTCGTGGCGACAGTCTGCAGGGCAGCGATCCTCATGGGCAAGCTCCTTACTGGCGCGGCGCAGACGCGGCTGCGGGTGGGTCGAGGTCGGGCAGCGGCGCATCGGCCTTGCGCTCGACGCGCTCGACCTTCGGCTCGGCCCACGAGCCCTGGACCGTGAACTCGCGGGTGTTGGCGGCCATCAGCGGGCGGCGCAGCAGCAATTGGGCGACGAAGCTGCCCAGGCCGAGCGCTGGGTTGATCACGGCGGCGTAGAGCGACGCGTTGCCGGCATCGAACTCGGGCACCACGACCACATGCAGGTTCTGCGTTTCACGGCCGATGTCGGCGCTGCCCTCCATCAGAACGGCGGCCTGCACGCCGCGCATGCGCAGATTGCTGGTACTGGCCACGCCGTCGTCGATGATCACGTCGCCGCTGACGTTGTCAAAGGCGAAACCCTCACCGAACACATCGCGGAAATCGAGTTGCAACAGTCGCCGTGGCAGCGCCTGCAGATTGAGCACCGACAACAAGCGCGCAGCACCCGGCCCCGCCTTGAGGAACTGACCCTTTTCGAGCGCCAGGTTGATGCGTCCGTCCAGGCTCGGTACGTGCAGTGACAGTGGCGAACCGGCCCACGACAGTTGGCCGCTCATGCGGCCCTTGCCGCCGCGCAAGGTACCGCCAAAGCCCAGCCGCTCCAATGCCGCGCCGCCGTTGGCCAACTCGAGCCTGAAATCCATCACCATGCGTTGAGCACGGGCCGCGCCGCTCGACGATGCGACGGGCTGCCACTGGCCGCTGCCGCTGAGTTGGGCATCCGGGTTGTTGACCGCAAAGCGGTTCATGTGCCATTCACGCAAGCCGCCTTCGCCGACACGGTTGACGGCCTCGATCTCGACCCGGCCGAACTTCTTGCCGCGAAGCTCCAGGTCTTCGACCACGATGTCGAGTGCCGGCACGCTGGATGGCGCCTTCACGAGCAATTCCTCCACCGACGCCACCTCTGCCGGCGGCAACGCGAGCTTTGCCAGCCGCGCATAGACGCGGCCGGGGCTGGCCGCCCCCTGCGGCGCGCGGTACTCGACGTATCCGGCGAGCTGATCGGCTTGCAGATTGCCGCGCCAAGTGGCGTCTGCGCTGTCCTGGCTGACGCCGGCCACCAGCTCAGTCAGCCTGCGCCCATCCATGCTGAACGACTGCGCTCGCAGTGCCACCGTGCGTGGCAAATAGGCCTCGTCCAGGGCGGGCAGCCCCTCGGTCGGTACGCCCGGTGCAACTTGAACCACCTGCAATCGATCGGCCAGCGCCTGCCACGCATCGCCGTCGACTGTCGCCAGATTGAACAATGCACGAACGCCGCGCTCGGGCAGGGGTGGCAAAGCATCGAGCACGGCCAATGCGCCACGCTGCACTTGCGGCAGCGCGCGTGACAGATCACGTTGGTACATCGCCTGCGCGATATTGCCGAGTTCGAAGCGCAACGTGTCGCGCACCGGCTCACCCGGCGCGGCAGCGGCGAGCCGCGATTCCACGCGCAGCGGCCAGGCGGCTTCAGCGCTCTTGTTCAGCGGTGCGGGCAAGGCGATCGCGAGGCCGGTCAGTGGACTGGTCAGCGTGACTTCACTACGCCCGCGCACGAAGCCCAGCACCAGGCGGTAGGGTGTCTGGCCACTCATCGATGTCGCCAGTCGCGACAGCGCACCGACTTCTGGCGCGCGGCGAAGCCCATCGGCGCTGATCACGCCCAGACCCGTGAAACGAAGACTGCCGTCAGCCTGAGTCCCGCCGTCGAAACTGGCGTCGCCGCCGAGCACACGGGCACTGCCCGCGGCGATCGTCAGGCCCTGGTGAGTAAAGTCAACGCGCGCCTTGGCGCCGCCCAGCAGCGGTGTCGCCGAGCCCAGTCGCACGTCATTGCCGGCCAGTACGACGCGGCCCTGCACGCCGGTGCGCGCGACGGCATCGATCGGGATCTCGAGCTTGAGGTTGAGTTCGGCATTGCCACCGACGCTGGCGTCGCGCAGGGCATTGCCGATCCAGCCCCCGACCGGGGTGATGTTCACGTAGCGCACCAAGTCGGCCAGCGGGCCGCGTCCCTGCCCCTCGATGCGTAACACCGGCTTGGCCAGATCGGCGATCGCGCCGTTGACGCGCGTGAGATCGAAGCCGAACACCCGCGCCGAGGCATTGCGGATCTCCATCGCGTTGCGCTCGAACACCAGTTCGCCGTTGACGCGCGCGAAGGCCGGCCACGGCGAGGCCCAATCGGGCTGGCTCGGCACATAGGCCAGCGTTACGTCGTCGGCGCGGGCGGCGATGCGGAATTCGCCGCCCGTGCTCGCGCCCGCCGAGGCCGGCACGGCAAACGGGAAGTCCCACAGGTCGCCCTTGACGCGGAAGCTGGCGCCGGCCACGCGCCCATCGAGCACCGCGTGCTGCACGTAACGGCGCGCTGACTCATGCACGCCCAGCGGCAGATAGCGCGCCACGGCCGCGGCACGCCCGCGTGACAAGCTGCCCGACAGCTCGAGCCGGCCGGGCAGGCGCGCGCCGCGGCCATGGACGATGCCGGCACCGCTCGCGCTTTGGCCTCCGGCGGCAGCCGTGCCCGTCTGCCAGCGTGCGACGCTCACCTCGCCTTGCGCATCGGCATTGGCAAAGCGTGCGTCCGTGACTGTCACCTCGATGGCTGGTGGCGCGCCCGCTGCGGCAGCAGCGCGAATGCGCCACGCCAGTTGCGCCGAAAAGGCATCGAATGCGACCTCGGGCTCTTCGAAGATCCCGGGCAGGATCAATGCGCCCTTGTCGAGCAACAAGCGGGCCTTGCCGCCCGTTTCGTTGGCATCGATCTCGATCGCGGCATTGCGCCAGCCCGGCCGGCCGACGCCCCCGCTCGGCGGGGCCGGCGCGGCGGCTATGGCCAACCCGACCACGCTGGCTTTGGCCTGGTAGTGCGATGGCGAATCGAGCGGACCGTCCCAGCGCGCGTTGAGTGCGTTGACCTGTCCGGTGGGCGCCAGCTCGCCCAGCAACTTGGCCAGCGCCGTACCGAGCGGTAAGCGCGCCGCCACTCGCGCCATCACGCCGAGGTCGAGGTGGTCGGCGAGCGCTTGGCCGCCGGCCCACGGGCCCGCGCCGTCCACCGCGCCCGCCGCCTGGCGCAATACGAGTGTGAAGTTGTTGCGCGGCCAGACCACGCCGTCGGCAGTGGCGAAACCCAAGTCCGTGGCCGAGAATCGCAGTTCAGCGCCGTCGCGCTCGGCGCTGACGCGGCCCCGCAGTTGCGCGATCGCCAGCGGTTCGGTGCTGGCGCCCAGGCGCAACGTCACGGCGCGCAGCGCCAGATCGGCGGTGACCGTCTGCAATTGCCCGTCACGCACGTCGACCCAGGCACGCACCGCGCCGTCGCCTTCGGCAAACTCGATCGGCAGCGTAACGTGGCGCCGCAACTCGGAGACGTCGGTGCGCGGCAATGCGGCATGCACAGTGCCGCTCCAGCGTCGCCAATCCCCGCTGGCGTCGAGCAACGACTGCGTGAAACGGCCTTGTACCGTGAAGCGTTCGCCCCAGGCGGCGGGCGGTGTTGCGTCCAGCCGCAGGTCGTGGCGGCGCAGGCCATTGCGAAGTACCAGATCGACGTCGTCGAGCTCGAGTGCCGGCGCGTCGCGCTGCTCGTCGAGCCAGCGCAGGCGGCCATGCCGCACGGCGACTTCGTGTTGGGAGAAGAGCCAGTCGACCGCGCCGCTGTTTGGGTCGGCACCGCTGGGCGGTATTTCGATGCCAGCGACAAATATGCGCCCGCTGCGGTCCCGGCGCACGTCGAGCGTCGCGCCTTCGATGTACAACTGCTCGAAGCGCAGTTCGAAGGCCAGCAACGAGCGCGCCGACAGCGCTGCGTTGACGCTGGGCAGACGCAGGGCCTCGCGCTGCTGGCGGTCGTGCAGTACCACATCATCCAGCGCCAAGGTGGGCACCCAGCCGCCAGACCGCACGCGGATGGCACCGATCGTGACCGGGACCCCGAGCAACTGACTGGCCCGCGCCTCGATCTGCGGGCGCCATTGCTCGATGCGAGGCAAAATGCCCCAATGCAATGTCAGCCATGCCAGCAGCAGTAGGCTCCAGGCCCCGACAGCCGACACGACGGCAATGCGCCACAACCAGCGCAGCAACGGGTGCTTGCGGCGGTCGGCGATGGGGGCGGCGGGAGCGACGGCGGACACGGAGGACAGGGTGGGGATGCTGAGCGGCGAGCCGGGCAGCAATGAACGGCTGCGAAGCAAGCGCAGCCTCTTGCTGCAACGCCTGAACGTGCGTATGGGCCGACAGCGCGGCGTGGCGAGCCGGGCCAATCTAGCACAGGCTGGATAGCCGCCGGCCGCCGTCACCATGCCCGCCACGACCTGCCAGACTCCCGCGCCAGGGGCGATTGCCGTACACAGCCGCTTCGTGCAGCGTGTGCGCCGGCGCTGCGCCGGCGAGTTGGCCTGGCTGCCACCGGGTCTGCCGGACGCCGAGATCATCAAGGCCCTGGTGGCTCGGCTGCGGGTCGAAGGCCGCGAGTTGCCAGCGGCCCTGCGGGTGGCTCGGCAGTTGGTGCTCGAGCGCCTGGCGGTGCTCGACATCGAGCAGGCAGCACCGCTGCAGGACGTTACCGCGGCGATGACGGCGCTGGCCGAAGCCACGTTGGAGATCGCGCTCGCCCAGGCGCTGGCAGATGCCGATATACGCCACGGCGCGCCGCGCGACGCAAACGGTCAGCGCATCGAGTTCTGGATCGTCGGCATGGGCAAGCTCGGTGCTCGCGAGCTCAACGTGTCGTCGGACATCGATCTGATCTACGTCTACGAGGAGGACGGGCAGACCGATGGCGCAGCGTCCGAAGGCGCGTCGGTCGCCCCCGGGCTGACGACGCACAGGGCGGGCGGCGCCATTTCGGCGCACGAATACTTCATCAAGGTCGCGCGCGGCCTGTACACCCTGATCGGCGACAGCACCGACGACGGCTTTGTCTTTCGCGTCGACCTGGCCTTGCGGCCGAACGGCAATTCAGGCCCGCCGGTCGTCAGTCTGGCGATGCTCGAGGAGTATTTTCAGGTCCAAGGCCGCGAGTGGGAGCGTTTTGCCTGGCTGAAGAGCCGTGTCGTCGCGCCGCGTGCAGCCATCACGAGCGGGCGCGCGCAGGCGTTGCGTGCGCTGGTCACGTCCTTCGTCTATCGCCGCTACCTCGACTACGGCGTGTTCGAGGGCCTGCGCCAGTTGCACGCCAAGATCCGCGAGGAGGCTCAGCGCCGCGCGGCGGGCCGGCCCGAGCGCAGCAACGACGTGAAGCTGTCGCGCGGCGGCATCCGCGAGATCGAATTCATCGTCCAGCTGTTGCTGGTCGTGCGCGGCGGCCAGTTCCCCGAAATCCGTACGCGCTCGACCCTGCGCGGCCTGCAGCACCTTGCCGCGCGCGGCCTGATGAAACCGGCCACCGCCGAGCGGCTGGCCCAGGCCTACACCTTTTTGCGCCGCGTCGAGCACCGCATCCAGTACCTCGACGACCAGCAGACCCACTTACTGCCGAGTGCCGACGACGACCTGGACTGGATCGCGCGTTCGCTTGGCGCGGAGGACAATGCCGGCGCCTGCGGGCTTCTCGCGCGCCTGGGCCAGACCCGCGAATTGGTGGCCGCCGAATTCGACGCCCTGCTGCACGACGGCCAGGCGACGGCGGTGGCCGCCAGCGGCGGCTGCCGGACCTGCGGCGCCGGGCCATTGGCGATCGACGACGATGCCTTCCTCGATCGGCTGCCGGCAGCGCTGGCCGATCGCACACGGGCGTGGGCCGCACAAGCGCGTGTCCACGCGTTGCACGAAATCAGCAAGCAGCGGCTGGCACGGTTGGTGCAGCGTGCGGCCGAGAGTGTGGAGGCCGGCCGCGTCAGCGCCGAAGCTGCACTGCGCTTCATCGACTGGATGGAGCCGCTGCTGCGCCGCGAAAGTTACCTCGCCTTGCTGGTCGAGCGCCCGGAGGTGCAACAACGTCTGCTCGGTCTGCTCGGCCTGGCACGTTGGCCGATGCGCTACCTGATGCAGCACCCGGGCGTGATCGACGAGTTGGCCGATGCGCGCCTGCTGCACGAGCGCTTCGACAGCACCGCCTTCAGCGCTGAAATGGACGAGCGGCATGCTGCATGGCACCGATCGGGCGAGGCCGATGAAGAGGCTTTGCTCGACACGCTGCGGCGGGCGCACCACGCAGAGGTGTTCCGCACCCTGGTGCGCGACGTCGAGGGCGACATCAGCGTCGAGCAGGTGGCTGACGACCTGTCGGCGCTGGCCGACGCGGTGCTGCGCCTGCACCCTGCGCTGGGCCTGGGCGAACCTGCGCCAGCGCCATCGCGACGCGCCGCAGTTTGCCGTCATCGCCTACGGCAAACTGGGCGGCAAGGAACTCGGTTATGGCAGCGACCTGGACGTCGTATTTCTGTTCGACGACCACGACGAGCCCGACCTGGACAAGGCCGTCGAGGTCTACGGTGCCTATGTGCGCAAGCTGATCACCTGGTTGACGCTGCGCACCGCAGCAGGCGAGTTGTTCGACATCGACACCGCGCTGCAGACCGAACGGCAACTCGGGACTGCTGGTGACCTCGATCGCGTCGTTCGAGCGTTACCAGCGGGGCCGCGGCAGCAACACGGCATGGACCTGGGAACACCAGGCGTTGACGCGCGCCCGCTGCTGCGCAGGGATGCCCGAGTTGGGTGCCAGATTCGAGGCCGTGCGCCGCGATGTCCTGGCTGCGCCACGCGACCACGGGGCGCTCGCAGACCAAGTGCAGACGATGCGCGACAAGGTGCGCGCGGCGAGGCCGGTGCCGAACGGCCTGTTCGACGTCAAGCACAGCGCGGGCGGCATGATGGATGCCGAGTTTGCAGTGCAGTACCTCGTGCTTGCGTACTCCGCGGCACACCCGGAGTTGCAAGCCAACGTCGGCAATATTGCGCTGCTGCAGCGGGCGCAGGCCTGCGGACTGCTGCCGCCCGGCGTCGGTGACGCGGCAGCCAGCGCCTACCGCGAGTTGCGCCGAGCCCAACACCGCGCACGACTCGATGAGCGGGCGACGCAGTTTCCAGTTGAGATGCTGGCGGTTGAACGCGACGCCGTGCTTGCGCTCTGGCACGCCGTGTTCGTGGCCTAGCGCAACGTGCAAGCGTCGCTTACGCCCGGGCAACGCACGTGGACCGGCCTGACGCTTGCACTGGCGCTGGGCGCGTTGCTGGCCTGGCCGGCGCCGCGCGAAGCGCTCGACTGGCAGCCGCAATTTGCACTGTCGCAGCCCTGGCGCCTTTGGACTGCCGCCTTCGTGCACTGGAGCGCAATGCACCTGCAGGCCAACCTGTTCGGTTGCGTCGCGGTCGCCGCATTCGGCATCGCTGCCCGCTTGCCACGCCATGCGACCTGGGCGTGGTTGGTGGCCTGGCCGCTGACGCAGGCGGGGCTGGCGCTGCAACCGCTGTTGTTGCACTACGGCGGCCTTTCGGGCGTGTTGCACGCCGGCGTGGCCGTGGTCGCACTGGACCTGGTGCTGCACCCAGGCGGGCGTCGCCGCACGATCGGCTGGGCCGTACTCGGTGGCATGAGCGTCAAACTGGCGCTGGAGCGCCCGTGGGCCGGACCGACGCAGGTAGTGCCCGGCTGGGACATCGCCATCGCGCCGCTGGTGCATTTGACAGGGACTGCGGCAGGCTTGTTGTGCGCAGCGGTCGCCGTGGCGATGGCGCGCCCGCGGTCGGCAGCCCGAAGCTAGCCGCATGACCATCCCTCTCATTGCGCCCCATGTCTGCAGGCGGCTGCCGAACCCGGCTGGCCCGCTGCGGCGTCGGATCCATCCGAAATCTACAGGAGAGCATCGATGACGATCACGCTGTGCGGCTTTGCGCTGTCCAATTACGTCAACAAGGTCAAGCTCGTATTGCTTGAAAAGGACCTGCCGTTCACCGAGGAGCGCGTCGCGCCGGGCCACAAACCCGACGACCTGCTGGCGGCGTCGCCCTTGGGCAAGGTGCCCTTCATCCGCACCGAGCATGGCACGCTGTGCGAGAGCAACGCGATCGTCGAGTACCTCGAGGCCCTGGCGCCGACGCCGGCGTTGTTGCCGCACGATCCGTGGGCCGCGGCAAAGGTGCGCGAACTGGCCCTGTTCATCGATCTGCACCTCGAGCTCGTGGCGCGTGAGTTATATGCGCAGGCATTCTTTGGCGGCACTGTCGGCGATTCGCAAAAGGCCCGTGTCCACAAGCTGCTGGTCAAGAACATCAACGGCTTCAAACGCCTGGCGCGGTTTTCCCCCTATGTCGCCGGCGACGCCTTCAGCCTTGCAGATTGCTCGGCCTATGTATCGCTGCCGCTGGTGGCACTGGCCAGCAAGATCGTCTACGGCGAAGATCTGCTTGCTGCGCAGGGCGTCGAATGGAAGGCATACGCCAAGCACATTGCGCAACGACCCTCGGCACAGCGCGTCGATGCCGACCGCAAGGCCGACCAGGCCCGCCCCGTTGCAGCGACGCATACCACGCCTGCGTCGGGTATGTCGCCGGATCCGCCGGCAACGGCATGACGGTCGGCGCGCAACCGGCGCGGGGCTGCGCAGTGAAGGCAGCGACGACAACACACTGCGGTACATGAACGGCGCAGGTTCGCCCTGCAAGTGCGCGTCGAATTGTTCGAGCCAGCCGTCAATCGCGGCCGCGCTCGCGACACAGATCGTTGCAATGCGGGCGCGGGAACTTCAGCCCGCGATCAAAGTCTACGCAGTCGTTAGGTTTTGATTGCTGGGCGGCCTTCCGGCCCGACTGGTTGCAAGCCCCGAGCGCGTCTCCTCCTCCTCCCTCCCTCCTTCGCTCCGGGCCGCCGCGCAGCAACCTTTACAAGCAGGGGTACCGCTCATCGCGGTACCCCTTTTACTTGGGAGGTACGGGGCCGTGCCCGGCCGTGCAGGGGCGGCTTGGCTACGAGGGTTTGGGTTTCGCCGGGATCGGCGCCAGCGTGCGCTGGGTGCTGCGCCGTGGCAGCTAGCCGCAGCCTATTTCTGACCTTCGGTCAGCGAATCGAGTTGGAAGCGGCCGGTGTTGTCGACCAGCCAGATCTCGGTGTACTTGACCGAGCCCATTGCGGCGGGCGGGGCCGGGAACGGGCTGGCCTTCTTGATCATCTCCACGGCCCAGGGGCCGACCTCGGCGGCGGCCGGTTGACGTATGACGCGCACGTCGCGTACTTCGCCACCCGCACCGATCTCGGTCTCGATGATGGCCACCCCATACAGCAGCGGCGGCATCTTGCCCTTGCGGACCTGCTTGCTGTAAGCCGCATAGAGGTGTTTCGCACCGTCCTTGCGGTATTCGCGTTCGGTTTTCGCAGCCGATGGCTGCGCCGCCGCTCCGCCAACCGCTGGCGTGGATTGAAATTGCGCCAGAGCCGGCGCCGAGGCCAGAAGGCCGGACAGCACGAGCGCAGCAAGTAGGGGGGTGTGGTGCGTGTTCATGGGAAACAGTCTAGGCAGGACCGGGCCAACACGGGTGTGAGCAACTGCACGGCGCACGGGCGTTCGTTTGGTTACCTCAACCAGCCTTTGCGACGGAAGTAAAAGATCGGCACCGCGACCGACGCCAGCATCAGCGCGATCGCGAACGGGTAGCCCAGGCTCCAGTCGAGCTCGGGCATATGGCGAAAGTTCATGCCGTACAGGCTGGCAATCAAGGTCGGCGGCAAGAGCGCCACGCTCGCGACCGAGAAGATCTTGATGATCTTGTTCTGGTTGATATTGATGAAGCCGACCGTGGCGTCGAGCAGGAAGTTGATCTTGTCGAACAGGAACGCGGTATGGCTGTCCAGCGAATCGATGTCGCGCAGGATCTGCCGCGCCTCCTCGAACTGCTCGGCGTTGAGCATGCGGCTGCGCATCATGAAGCTGACCGCGCGCCGCGTGTCCATCACATTGCGACGGATTCGGCCGTTCAAGTCTTCTTCCTTGGCGATCGCGGCCAGTGCGGCCCCCGCCGCCTTGTCGTCGACGTCCTGCTTGAGCACCCCCACGCCGACGGCTTCAAGCGCGTCGTAGATTCCTTCGAGCGCGTCGGCACTGTACTCGGCGTCGGCGTCATAGAGCTTGAGCAGCACATCCTTGGCGTCTTCGATCAGTGCCGGAATGCGCCGGGCACGCAGGCGAAGCAGACGGAAGACCGGCAGGTCCTCGGCGTGAACCGAGAACAGCACCTGCTGGTACAGGATGAACGCCGCGCGCACATTTCGCGGTGTCACGTCATCATCGATCAGGAAGTCCGAGCGGATGTGCAGCGCACCACTGTCTTCTTCGTAGAACCGCGCTGACTCCTCGAGGTCGTCGTCGACGATGTCGTCGGGAATGACGATGCCAAAACGCGCATGGACCCAGCCCTTCTCTTCGGCGGTAGGCGATTCGAGGTCGAGCCAGACCGGATGCACGTGGGCCAACGCCTCAGAGCTGTCGATCTCTTCCTGGACCAGGCGGCCGTTGACCAGCGTGAAGACGTTGAGCATGGAACGCGGCTCCAGCGCACGATGGCGCACGGCGGGGATGATGGCGAGCGATGCACCGTCTCACCCCGGTGGCGTCACGGCCGCAACGGGGCCGTGGACGGCTGGAGCGGACGGTCACCGTGGGTGACTCTGGTCCAAACATGTCTCCATACAAAGACGATCGATTATGGCACTGCACAGCGAACCAAAATGGTGTCACCATGAACACCATGCGCCGCTCGCCAACAGTCACGATTGCGACACGGATGAGCCAACGCTGTCCCGGCAGTTCCTTGTGGTGATGCGCGTTCGGCGCCACACTGAATCGGCCGCTTCCTGCATGCGTCGCACCCCCTCGCCAACCCGGCGTCATGCCCAACCACACGATTCCCTGCACCCCTGCCAAAGGAGGACTTGATGAACCTGACGATCAGCGGACACCACCTTGAAGTGACTCCGGCCCTGCGCGAATATGTCCTGACAAAGCTCGACCGCGTGACCCGGCACTTCGACCAGGTCGTCGACGTGACCGTACTGCTGACAGTGGAAAAGCAAAAGGAGAAGGAACGACGGCAAAAGGCCGAGGTGACCGTGCATGTGAAGGGGCGCGACATCTACGTCGAGCATGCGAACGAGGATCTGTATGCTGCGATCGACGCCTTGATGGACAAGCTGGACCGCCAGGTGATGCGCCACAAGGATCGCGTACAAGAACACCACCACGATTCACCCAAGCGAGTGGACGCAAGCGCTCTATAGTGAGTGAGCGAATGCTTCAAAGCGGCCCGCTGGGCCGCTTTTTGCTACCCAATTGGTACTCGTGCTGCGGCAGCGCAGCAAATGCGCAACACGCTACACGCTTGCGCGGGCGACAAACGGCGCGCAAAGCGGGTCGATTCCTATAATTCAGCGCACTTTCACAGTTCCCGCAGTCAGCCGCACGCGCCCTGGCGCGTTGTGCGGTGCGGAAGGAACGCCATCGATGAACCGACTTGCCAGCATCCTGCCCAGCGCCAATGTCTTGGTCGACGTGGACGCGACGAGCAAGAAACGTGCATTCGAGCAGGCCGGCGTGCTTTTCGAGAACCAACATTCCATTGCCCGCGCGACGGTGTCGGACAACCTTTTCGCCCGCGAGCGTCTGGGCTCGACCGGCTTGGGCCACGGGGTTGCCATCCCGCATGGTCGTATCAAGGGGCTGAAGAACCCGCTCGCTGCCGTGCTGCGCGTGCTGCAGCCGATCGCCTTCGACGCACCCGACGACGAGCCGGTTTCATTGCTCATCTTCCTGCTGGTGCCCGAGGCGGCGACGCAACGGCACCTGGACATCCTGTCCGAAATCGCTGAGATGCTGTCCGATCGCACGCTGCGCGAGCGCCTGAAAGTCGAACCCGACGCGGCGGCGCTGCACAAGTTGATCGCCGACTGGGAGCCGTTGAAGTCGGTCGCGTAAGTCTGGCATTGGGCTCGAATCCATGAAGCCCACCTCCATCAGCGCCGAGGCTCTGTTCGAAAAGCATCGCCAGGCCCTGCACTGGGAGTGGGTCGCAGGCCATGCGCATCCCGAGCGTCGTTTCGACGATGCCGCAGTGCGCGACGCGCGCTCGGCGGCCGACCTGATCGGCTACCTCAACTACATCCACCCCTACCGCGTGCAGATCGTCGGCCGTCGCGAGGTGGCTTACCTCAACGACCACGCCGACGAGGTGATCGAGCGCCGTGTCGCTCGCATCGTCACGCTAGAGCCGCCGATGATCATCGTCGCCGACGGCCAAGTCCCGCCGAATCGCCTGGTGGCCATGTGCGATCGCGCCGAGATCCCGTTGTTCGTGACTGCCGCCTCGGCCGGCCATGTCATCGACGTCGTGCGCGCCTACCTCGGGCAGTTGTTTGCCGAGCGCACGACGCGGCATGGCGTGTTCATGGACATCCTCGGGCTGGGCGTGCTGCTGACCGGCGAATCGGGTCTGGGCAAGAGCGAGCTTGGACTGGAATTGATCTCGCGCGGCCATGGCCTGGTGGCTGATGACGCGGTCGACCTTTACCGCATTTCGCAGACTTCACTCGAGGGCCGTTGCCCCGCGTTGCTGGCCAACCTGCTCGAAGTACGCGGTATCGGCCTGCTGGATATCAAGGCCATCTTCGGCGAGACCGCGGTGCGCCGCAAGATGAGGCTCAACCTGCTGGTGCACCTGGTACGCAAGGAGACGCTCGAGCGCGAATTCGAACGCCTTCCCTACGAGCCATTGTTCGACGACATCCTGGGTGTGGCGGTGCGCAAGGTGGTGATCGCGGTTGATGCCGGGCGCAACCTGGCCGTGCTGGTGGAGGCCGCGGTGCGCAACACCGTACTGCAACTGCGCGGCATCGACACCTATGCCGAATTCGTGCGTCGCCACCAATCTGCGATGGACGACAAGGCGCCAGAAACCTGATCGCGCCATTGGACCCAAAACTGCCCGCGGCCCTCGTCACGGGCCCGCCACGAGCGCGGTCTACTTTGGCCGATGGGCGCAGTCAGCCTTGTTGCAGCCCGCGTACAGGGCCAGCGAGTGGTCCTGCAAGGTGAAGCCTCGGGCCTGCGCGACGGCGCGTTGGCGGGTCTCGATCTCGGCGTCGTAGAACTCCTCGACCCGGCCGCAAGTCAGGCACACCAGGTGATCGTGGTGTTGGCCAGCGTTCAATTCGAACACCGACCGGCCGCTCTCGAAGTGGCTGCGCGTCAGCAGCCCCGCCTGCTCGAACTGCATCAACACGCGATACACCGTGGCCAAGCCGACGTCCGCACCCTCAGCCAGCAACGCCTTGTAGACGTCCTCGGCGCTCATGTGCCGCAGCGCCGTGTGCTGGAAGACCTCGAGAATCTTGATTCTCGGCAGCGTGGCCTTCAGGCCGCTGCTCTTGAGTTCGTCGGCGTGCGTCATCGGGTCTGGCAAGGCGGTCGGGCCGCTAGAATGCGCCACATCATAGCCATCGCAGCGCGGCGAGTGGGTTCGCCGGGCGTATTTCCATGTCCCGCACAGTCCCTTCCCGCTGCCTGAAGGTCGCCGTATTGGCAGTCTTCGGCTTGGGCGGTGTCGGCTGCAGTTCGCAACAGGCCGATCGCGTCTTTGGCGCCATCACGCCATACCGCGTCGACGTGATGCAAGGCAACGTCGTCACCAAGGAGTTGGTCGCCAGAGTCAAGCCCGGCATGAGTCGCGAGCAGGTGCGCGACGTGCTTGGCTCTCCGCTCCTGACCAGCGCCTTCCACGCCGATCGTTGGGATTACGTGTTCACCATGCGCCGGCGGGGCACGGAGCCACAGCGGCGCAGCGTCGTGGCCTACTTCAAGGGCGACGTCCTGGACCGTCTCGAGGTGCCCGAGTTGCCGACCGAGCATGAGTTCGTCACGTCAATTCAGCCGTGGGGTGAAACCGGTGGTCCGACCCCCGTGCTCGCGCTGACCGATGAGCAACGCAAGGCGCTGCCACCGCCGGTCAAGGGCGAGAGTGCAACCGCGGCGCTGCCGCTGGGCGCCAACCGGCCGTATCCGCCGCTCGAACCGCAATGACTGGCCTGAGCGCGGCCCCGCTGCGCGTCGCTGTTGCCGGCGCCTCCGGGCGCATGGGTCAGATCCTGATCGAGGCCGTCGGTGCCGCGCCCGATTGCATCCTCGCCGGCACCTTGGACCTTGGCGTTGATATCCGCGCCGGGCTGCAAGATGCCCAGGTGCTGATCGACTTCACACGCCCCGAAGGCACGCTGGCCCAGCTGTCGGTATGCCGCCGGCTGGGCGTGAATGCCGTCATCGGCACCACGGGCTTCAGCGCCTCACAAAAGGCCGAAATCACCGAGCACGCGCGCCACATTGCGATCGTGATGGCGCCCAACATGAGCGTCGGCGTCAACGTGGTCTTCAGGCTGCTCGACATGGCCGCACGTGCCCTGGCCGACGGCTACGACATCGAGATCGTAGAAACCCACCACCGCCACAAGGTCGACGCCCCCAGCGGCACCGCGCTGAAAATGGGCGAAGTGGTGGCCGCAGCACTCGGCCGCGACCTGAAAGAATGTGCCGTCTACGGCCGCGAAGGTCTGACTGGCGAACGCGAGCCGCGCACGATCGGGTTCGCCAGCGTGCGCGGCGGCGATGTCGTCGGTGATCACACCGTCATGTTCTGCGGCACCGGCGAGCGCATCGAGATCACGCACAAGAGCGCCAGCCGCGCCACCTATGCCGAAGGCGCCCTGCGCGCGGCACGCTTTCTGGCGGGCCGATCGAGCGGCCTGTATGGCATGCACGACGTACTGGGGTTGACCTGATGGACGGCTTTGGCACCTATTGGAATTCCAGCGACGGTGTCGGCCGCGCGGTCACGTTGCTGCTGCTGGCGATGTCGGTCAGCGCCTGGGTCACCATCCTGTGGAAGATCTGGGTCCTGCAGCGCGCGCGGCGCGACGTGGCCCGCGCGGTACCGGCGTTCTGGGCAGCACCGGGGCTGGCCGAGGGGCGCCAACGCCTGGCTGCGCTCGACCGCGAACAGGTGCTGCTGCCGCTGCTCGACGCCGCCACTGCCACCCCGATAAGCGGCACGCTCGACACCGGCGCGCCGCTGGACTCGCAACTCACGCGGCGCCTTCGCGAGGCGCTGCATCGCGGCCTGGAGCATCTGCAGTTCGGCCAGGTGCTGCTGGCGTCGATAGGCAGCACGGCACCGTTCATCGGCCTGTTCGGCACGGTCTGGGGCATCTACCATGCGCTGGCCAGCATCGCGTCGGCCGGCAGCATGACCATCGACCGGGTCGCCGGCCCGGTCGGCGAAGCGTTGATCATGACCGCCGCCGGCCTGGCCGTCGCCATCCCGGCCGTGTTGGCCTACAACCTGTTCGGCAAGTGGGTCGGCGCGGCCGAAGCCGAACTCGAGGGCTTCGCTCTCGACCTGCGCGAAATGCGCATCGGCCAGCGGCCCTCGGCAAGGGAGTGAAACGTGGACCCCCAGGCTCGCTTTGCTCGCTGCCGCCTGAGGTCGAAGCGGGCCCCTTCGTGGCTCTTGGGGCGCTCATCGCCCCCGGGGCACGGCGGACACTGAGATGGCCTTCGGCCGCCTCGAACGCTCGCCGCGCCCGGCGCCGATGAGCGATATCAACATGACGCCGCTGATCGACGTGATGCTGGTGTTGCTGGTCATCTTCATCATCACTGCGCCGCTGATGACCTCGAGCCTGAAGCTCGACCTGCCCAAGACCGAAGGCGCCACGCCCAACAGCGCGCCGAGTTTCATCGCACTGGCGATCGATGCCGACGGCAAGCTGTTCTTCGGCGACGAGTTGTTGTCACCCGAAGCCTTGGCGCAGCGCGTTGCGGCCGCGGCCAAGGCCAACCCACAGCTCGAGGTGCAACTGCGCGCCGACCAGAGGGTGGCCTACGGCGGCGTTGCCGCGTTGATCGCGATGATTCAGAAGGCGGGCCTCAGCCGCATCGGTTTCGTCACCGAGGCGCCGAAGTAAACGGCGGTAGGCCGACTTCTACAATCGACGGATGAACGAGAAATACGTCCCCGTCGAGATCGAAGCCGCAGCCCAGGCGCATTGGCTGGCCCGTGACGCCTACCGCGTGGTCGAGGATCCAACCCGACCCAAGTACTACGCCTGCTCGATGCTGCCCTACCCGAGCGGCAAGTTGCACATGGGCCATGTGCGCAACTACACCATCAACGACATGCTGACGCGCTTCCTGCGCATGCAGGGCATGAACGTGCTGATGCCGATGGGCTGGGATGCCTTCGGCCTGCCGGCAGAGAACGCCGCCATCGACAACAACGTGCCGCCGGCCGCCTGGACGCGGGCGAACATCGCCGACATGAAGGCGCAGATGCAACCGCTGGGCATGGCCATCGACTGGAGCCGCGAAGTCGCCACTTGCGACCCCGCCTACTACAAGTGGAACCAATGGTTCTTCCTGAAGATGCTGGAGAAGGGCATCGCCTACCGCAGGACCCAGATCGTCAATTGGGATCCGGTCGACCAGACCGTGCTGGCCAACGAGCAGGTCGTAGACGGCCGTGGCTGGCGCTCCGATGCGCCGGTTGAAAAGCGCGAGATCCCCGGCTACTACTTCGCGATCACGAAATACGCCGACGAGTTGCTGGCCAACGTGGCCGACCCACAAAGCCCGGGCTACCTGCACGGCTGGCCCGAGCGCGTGCGCCTGATGCAGGAGCACTGGATCGGCAAGAGCGAGGGCCTGCGCTTTGCCTTCCCGCACGAGATTCGCGACGACAAGCGGGAGTTGATCGGCGGCGGCCGGATGTATGTCTTCACGACGCGCGCCGACACCATCATGGGTGTGACCTTTTGCGCCGTCGCGCCCGAGCACCCTCTGGCCGCGCATGCGGCCAGGACCCGGCCCGACGTTGCCGCCTTCATCGACGCCTGTCTGAAGGGCGGCACCACCGAGGCCGAGCTGGCGACGAAGGAAAAGGAAGGCGTGCGTACCGGCCTCACGGTCACGCACCCCATCACCGGCGAGCCGATCGAAGTCTGGGTCGGCAATTACGTGCTGATGGCCTACGGCGACGGCGCCGTGATGGGCGTGCCGGCGCACGACGAACGTGACTTCGCGTTCGCACGCAAGTATCGGTTGCGCATCGCGCCGGTGATCGACGTCGCAGGCCAGAACTACTCGATCACTGCATGGCAGGACTGGTACGCAGACAAGCAACGCGGGCGCTGCATCAACTCCGGCGTGCTCGACGGCCTGGACTACAAGGCGGCCGTCGACAAGGTCGCCGACCTGCTGGCGCAGCGCGGCCTGGGCGAGAAGAAGACGACCTGGCGCCTGCGCGACTGGGGCATCAGCCGGCAGCGCTACTGGGGCACACCGATCCCGATCATCCATTGCGGGGCTTGTGGCGACGTGCCGGTGCCTGAGAAGGACCTGCCGGTGCTGCTGCCCGAGGACCTGGTGCCCGACGGTGGCGGCAACCCGCTGCGCAAGAACGCCAAGTTCCTCAACGTCGCCTGCCCCCGGTGCGCCAAACCGGCACAGCGCGAGACCGACACGATGGACACCTTCGTCGATTCGGCCTGGTACTACATGCGTTACGCCTGTCCCGATGCTGCCGACGGCATGGTCGATGCGCGCAACGATTACTGGATGCCGATGGACCAGTACATCGGTGGCATCGAGCACGCCGTGCTGCACCTGCTCTACGCGCGCTTCTGGACCAAGGCCATGCGCGACATCGGCCTGGTCAAGTTCGACGAACCGTTCACCAAACTGTTCACTCAGGGCATGCTGCTCAACGAGAGCTTCTACCGCGAAGACGCGAGCGGCAAGAAGCGCTGGTACTACCCGAGCGAAGTCGATGTGCGGCACGACGAACGCGGCACGCCGGTCGGCGCCACCGCCCGGGAGGACGGCCTGCCGCTGATGCTCGGCGGCGTCGAGAAGATGAGCAAGTCGAAGAACAACGTGGTCGAGCCGCGCGAATTCATCGGCAAGTTCGGCGCCGACACCGCACGTCTGTTCACGATGTTCGCGGGACCACCCGACCAGAGCGCGGCCTGGTCGGACTCCGGGGCCGCCGGGGCCTACCGCTACCTGAGTCGCCTGTGGGCCTTCGGCGCCAAGCAGTCCGCCGTCGTACGCGCGGCAGGCGAGGACTTCACCGCTGTCGGCAGTGCCGCCAAGGCGCTGCGCCGCGAAGTGCACCTGCTGCTCAAGCAGATCCGCCACGACTACGACCGGCTGCAGTACAACACCGTCGCGTCGGGGGCGATGAAGCTGCTCAATGCGCTGGACGAGTTCCGCAACGACGGCAGCGCCGCGTCGAACGCGGCCCTGCGCGAGGGCCTGTCGGTGCTGTTGCGCGCGCTTTACCCGGTGTGCCCCCACATCACCCATGCGCTGTGGAGTGAGCTCGGCTTCGCCGCGAAGCTTGGTGACCTGATCGACGCACCGTGGCCACCGACCGACGAGGCCGCGCTGGTGCAGGACGAGATCGAGTTGGTGCTGCAGATCGCGGGCAAGACACGCGGCGCCATCCGGGTGCCGGCCACCGCCGACAAGGCCAGGATCGAAGCCACCGCGTTGGCCGCTCCCGAGTTCGCCAAGTTTGCCGACGGCAAGCCGGCCAAGAAGGTGGTCATCGTGCCGGGCCGGCTGGTCAACGTCGTCGTCTGATGCGTAGGCGCCGCGCGCTCATGTTCGCCAGCGCAGCCGTCACTGGTTGCGGTTTCGAATTGCGCCAGGCGCCCAAACTGCCGTTTCGCAGCCTGGCGCTGGTGGGATTCGCGCCGCAGTCGACGCTCGCGCCGCTGCTGCGCCAGCAGCTGGCCGCCAGCAGCGTGCAGGTACCGGAGGTGCCGGCACGGGCTGACGCCGTGCTCGAGGCCCTGGCCGACGGGCGCGAAAAGGGCGTCGTGGCCTCGACCTCGGCCGGTCAGGTTCGCGAAGTCCAATTGCGCGTCAAGCTGCGTTTTCGCGTCGCTACGCCGAGCGGCAAAATGCTGCTGGCCGCCGACGAGTTGCTGCTCACCCGCGACATGAGCTACAGCGAAACCACCGCGCTGGCCAAGATGCAGGAGGAGGCGCTGCTCTACCGCGCGATGGAAGACGACATCGCCGCCCAGGTGCTGCGACGCCTGTCCGCGATCAAGCCCGCCTGACCATGCAGATCAAGGCCGAGCAACTCGCCGCCCACCTGGCCAGAGGGCTGCGTCCGCTGTACACGGTCTACGGTGACGAGCCGCTGCTGGCGCAGGAGGCGGGCGACGCGATCCGCGCTGCCGCGCGTGCAGCAGGCTACAGCGAGCGCAAGGTCTTCACCGTCGGCAATGCCGCGCACTTCGACTGGGGCGCGTTGCTCGGTGCGGCACAGGCGATGAGCCTGTTCGCAGAGCGCCAGTTGATCGAACTGCGGATCCCTTCAGGCAAGCCCGGCAAGGAGGGCTCGGAAGCCTTGCAGCGCTACTGCCAGACGCAAGTCGGCGACGACGTGCTGACCCTGGTGCAGTTGCCCAAGCTCGACTTCCAGCAGCAAAAGAGCGGCTGGTTCAGCGCGCTCGACGGCGCCGGCGTAACGCTGCGGGTCGAGCCTGTCGAGCGTCGTGAGTTGCCGGCCTGGCTGGCCAAGCGCCTGGCGGCGCAGGGCCAGCGCGTCGCCGACGGCGACGAGGGGCCGCAGACACTGGCCTTCTTCGCCGACCGCGTCGAAGGCAACCTGCTGGCTGCGCATCAGGAGCTGCAAAAGCTCGCTTTGCTCTACCCGCAAGGCACGCTCGGCTTCGACCAGGTCGAAGCTGCGGTGCTGAATGTCGCCCGCTACGACGTCTTCAAACTCGGTGAAGCCGTGCTCGCCGGCCAGGTGGCCCGCGCCCTGAAGATGCTCGACGGCCTGCAGGCCGAGGGCGAGGCCGCCGTGCTCGTGCACTGGACGCTGGCCGAGGACATCCGGGCCTTGAAGCGCGTGAAGGACGCAATCGCCGACGGCCGGCCGTTGCCGGTGGCCTTGCGCGAGGCCCGCGTCTGGGGCGCCAAGGAACGGCTCTACGAGCGCGTGTTGCCGGCGCTGGCCGGGCACCAGCTGGCCTACCTGGTCGAGGCCGCGAGCATCTGCGACGGCGTCATCAAGGGGCTGAAGCACCCGGAGTGGCCGCTCGACGCCTGGGCCGCGCTGAAGCGCCTGATGCTGCTGACGATGCAACAGGTGGCGTCGTCGCCGGTCGGCGCAACGCGCGGCGGCACGCCGACGGCGCGCCTGCAACTCGCGCTGCAGGCCTGAGTCAGTAACTGCGCGCGCGATCGACCACGTGCACGAGCGCCGTGCCGTCGCGCACGGCACGTAGATTGGCCGCCACGACCTGCGCCGCACTGCGCATGTCGGTCAGCGCCGCCACGTGCGGCAGCAGCGTCACGCGCGGGTGCTGCCAGTACGGGTGTTCGGCCGGCAGCGGCTCGACCTGGAAGACATCGAGCACGGCGCGGCCGCAGCTGGCCGCCGTCGAGTGCGGCCAGCAGGTCGTCGTCGACCACATGTGCGCCGCGCGCAAGGTTGACCAGGCTGGCGCCACGCGGCATGCCGGCGAAGAATCGCGCATCGAGCAGGCCGCTCGTGGCCGGGGTCAGCGGCAACAGGTTGAACACGATGTCCGCTGCAGGCAATGCCGCAGCCAGACCCTACGGCGCCCGCGTGGGCGGCCAGCGATCGACAGACGGCGTCGATGGCCCGCCGAGGCGCCAGCCACTGACGCGAAAGCCCTGCGCCGCCAGGCGCGACGCGACGGCGCATCCCATCTGGCCCAGGCCGAGCACCAGCACCCGGGTGTCTTCGGCGCGCCGTTGCTCGCAATTGCTGCCAGACACCGGCGCGCGCTGTTGCGCCGCGTAGTCGAAGAAGCCGCGGTGCAGCGACAGCACCGCCCACAGCGCGGTCTCGGCCATCGCCGCGCTCATGCATCGGGTCGACCATGCGCGCCAGCGGCACGTCGGTCGGCAGGTGGTGTCGGCGAGCAGCCTGTCGACGCCGGCCCACAGCGACTGCACCAGGCGCAGCCGTGGCATACCCTGCAGCACGCCAGGCGCGGGGTTGGCAACCACCGCGGCGTCGATCGACCGCGCGGTCGATTTCGTCGTCGTCGTCGGACCACCAACTGAATTCGGGCCCGGCGGCGCGCAGCGCAAGCAGCCAGGCGTGGCGTTCGCGGGCTCCGAAACGGCCGCTGAGCAGGACGTGGAAGGCGCCTGTTGTCATCGTGCGGCAGCAGAACACAGCGCGAGCAGGCGCTGCAATGCGATGTCCACGGTTTGCGCGCGCACGCTGGCCCGGTCGCCGTCGAGTTGCAGCCGCTCGGCCTGCACGGCACCACCACGGCGCAGCAGCGCCAGCCAGACCGTGCCGACCGGCTTGCCAGGTACCGCGCCCGCCGGACCGGCGATGCCGGTCACGGCCACCGCAACGTCGGCCGGCGAATGCGCCAGTGCGCCAGCGGCCATCGCGCACGCCACCTCGGCGCTGACCGCACCGTGCGCAGCGATCAATGCGGCATCGACACCTAGTTGTTCGCACTTGGCGGCGTTGCTGTAGGTGACGAAGCCGCGCTCGAACCAGTCGGACGAACCAGAGACGGTGGTGCACGCTGCGGCAATCAGGCCACCGGTGCAGCTCTCGGCCGTGGCCATGCGCCAGGCGTTTGCCCGCAAGGCATCGGCCAGCGGCGTGACCAATGCGGTGACGGCTGCGACGTCGATCATGACGGCCACACGAAACGCGCCAACGCGATCACCAGCAGCGTGCACAGCGCGGCGACCAGGTCGTCGAACAGGATGCCCCAGCCCTGGCGCCAGCCCGACGCGTTCTTGAACCGCCGATCGGCCCATCGCACCGGGCCGGGCTTGGCAGCGTCGAAGTAGCGGAACAACCCGAAGGCGACGCACTGGCCGACGAAGCCGGTCGGCATGACGAGCCAGAGCACGGCCCAGAATGCGACCACTTCGTCCCAGACGATCGCACCGGGATCGGCCAGGGCCAGTTCGCGCGCGGTGCGCGCGCTGGCCCAGGTGCCGATCGGAAGTGCCACCAACAGCACGGCACCCCACCGCCAACCGCCGCCGAGCCAGGGGTCGAGCAACACAAACGCGGCCCAGGCCCACAACGTCCCCACCGTGCCGGGCGCCATCGGCGCCAGCCCACTGCCAAAGCCGAGGGCAATCCAGCGCGCGGGGTGGCCGACCATGAAACGCCAGGTCACCCGCTGCGGCGCTGCGGCGCCGCCTTCGTCGCGCAGTACCTTGGCATCGACGATTTCGGGCGCGCTCATGCCGGGCCGCGAAAGTGGTCGAAGGAAGGGAAGCGCCGCTCGAGCGCCACACCGCGGCCATCGACGATACGCAGGCCCGGAGCGGCCTCGACGAACCCGATCTTCGTCACGGCGACACCGGCCTGCGCCGCAGCGGCGATCACTGCGCGCTCGTGTGACGGCGGGGCACTGAACAGCAGCTCGTAGTCGTCGCCGCCCGCCAGCGTAAATTCGTGCTGCAACTCGCGCGGCAGCGAGCCGAGCACCGCGCTGCGGGGCAAGGCGTCGGCGTCCAGCGTCGCGCCGACGCCCGAGCATGCCAGCACGTGACCCAGGTCGCCGACCAAACCATCGCTGAGGTCGATCGCGCTGCTGGCCACGCCGCGCAAGGCCCGGCCCAGTCCGACGCGCGGCGTCGGGCATTCCATGCGCAGCCGCACGGCGTCGAAAGCCGCCCCCGGCAGCGAGACCTTGGCACGAAAAGTTTCGAGTGCAAGCCGTGCATCGCCCAGCGTGCCGCTTACCCACAGATGATCACCGGCACCTGCGCCCGAGCGGAGCAGCGCCTGGCCGATGGGCACCGCGCCGAACACCGTGATGCAGATGTTGAGCGGCCCGGCCGTGGTGTCACCGCCGACCAGCTCGATGCCCTGCGCGTCGGCCAGCATGAACATGCCGCCGGCAAAGCCTTCGAGAAAGGCCTCGTCGACGCGCGGCATCGACAGCGCCAGCGTGAAGGCCAGCGGTTCGGCGCCGCAGGCCGCCAGATCCGACAGGTTCACCGCCAAAGCCTTGTGGCCGAGCCGCTGCGGCGCGACGGTCGACAGGAAATGCCGCCCTTCGACCAGCATGTCGCTCGAGACGGCCAGTTGCTGCCCGGCAGGCAGCGGCGCCAGCAGCGCGCAATCGTCGCCGACGCCGAGTGTTGCGCGCCTCACGGGCCGCGTGAAGTAGCGCGCGATCAGGTCGAATTCGCCGAGGGCCATCGCTGCGTCACGGCACGGGTGTGCGCCTCAACCCAGGCGCCGCTGATGCGCGCGCGATCTGCGCGCGCACCTGCGCCGGCGCCGTGCCGCCCAGCACGTTGCGCGCGTTGAGCGAGCCGCGCAGCGATCAGCACGTCGTACACGTCGTCGCTCGATCGCCGGGTTGAAGCGCCTGCAGCGTCGGCCAGCGGCAGCTCGGCCAGGTCGACGCCGCGCGGCGATGCGCGAGCTTGACCGCATGCGCCACCACCTCGTGCGCGTCGCGGAACGGCAGGCCCTTCTTCACCAGGTAGTCGGCCAGGTCGGTGGCGGTGGCGTAGCCGCTGCAGCGCGGCGCGCTCCATCGCCTCGGGCTTGACGGCGATGCCGCCCACCATCTCGGCGAAGATGCGCAGCGTGTCCTTCAGCGTGTCGACGGTGTCGAACAGCGGCTCCTTGTCTTCCTGGTTGTCCTTGTTGTAGGCCAGCGGCTGGCCCTTCATCAGCGTGATCAGGCCCATCAGGTGGCCGACCACGCGGCCGGTCTTGCCGCGCGCGAGTTCGGGCACGTCGGGGTTCTTCTTCTGCGGCATGATCGACGAGCCGGTGCAGAAGCGGTCGGCCAGATCGATGAAGCCGAAGTTCTGGCTCATCCACAGCACCAGCTCTTCGCTCAGGCGCGAGACGTGCACCATCGCGCAGCGCCGCGGCGGCGGTGAACTCGATCGCGAAGTCGCGGTCGCTCACCGCGTCGAGGCTGTTCTGGCACACGCCGTCGAAGCCCAGCGTCGCGCGCCACCGCGTTCGCGGTCCAGCGGGTAGCTGGTGCCGGCCAGCGCCGCGGCGCCGAGCGGCAGCCGGTTGGTGCGCCGGCGCACGTCGGCCATGCGCTCGGCGTCGCGCGCGAACATCTCCACGTAGGCCAGCAGGTGGTGGCGCGAAGCTCACCGGCTGCGCCACCTGCAGGTGCGTGAAGCCGGGCAGGATCACGTCTCGGCGTTGCGTCTCGGCCAGCTCGACCAGCGCGCGTCTGCAGCTCGGCCAGCAGCGCCGCCGATCAGCGTCGATCTCGCCGCGCAGCCACAGCCGCACGTCGGTCGCGACCTGGTCGTTGCGCGAGCGGCCGGTGTGCAGGCGCTTGCCGGCGTCGCCCACCAGCTGCGTCAGGCGCGCCTCGATGTTCAGGTGCACGTCTTCGAGGTCGAGCTTCCACTCGAAGCGCGCCGGCTTCGATCTCCTGCGCGATCTGCGCCAGGCCGCGCTCGATGTCGGCAAGGTCGTGCGGCGCTGATGATGCCCTGCGCGGCCAGCATCTCGGCGTGCGCCAGGCTGCCGGCGATGTCGGCGCGCCACAGGCGCTGGTCGAAGCCGACGCTGGCGGTGTAGCGCTTGCACCAGCTCGCTCATCGGCTCGGAGAACAGCGCCGACCAGGCCTGGGATTTCTTGTCGAGTGGGTTCGGAGACATGAGGCGCAACACCGCGCGCGCGGTGCCCGAGGTGAGCGAGCGGCTGGGACGACAATGCCGGCAACGCGCCAGCCCGGTTGAATCGATTCTATCGACGCGCCGCGCCGATGCGACCCGCACGCAGACCGCCACCGCCGATGCCGCACTGCCGCGCGCGCCAGCCGAGCTCGAGCGACCGGCCGTCGGCTCGACGTCGCGTCCGCCCGAAGCGCCAGGCTGCGCGGCCGCAGGCCGGCGGCTCGGCTGTTCGACGTCTGCCACGTCGGCGTGGTGCTGCGCGCCGTGCTGTTCGTGCACGGCGCGGTGGCGGTCGGCGTGCTGTTCGGCGCCGCACAGCGTCGCGCACTGGCTCGCGCTGGCGGCCATCGGCTCGGCGCGTCGCGCTTGCCGGCCGTGCTGCTGTGGCTGCTGCGTGTGCCTGCGCGCTGCAAGGCGCTGCTCGGCGCGCTGCCGCCGGCGCCGCGCAGTGGGCGTCGGCGATCGCGCTCGGCGCGCTGCGGCGGCGCTGGCGCGGCTGCGCCGCTGGTCTGGCTGCGCCTGATGCGAGCGGCCGCTCGGCGCCTGGCTGCGCTGCGCGCCGGCCGGCTGCCGGCGCTGGCGTTCGCTGCTGCGTGTTCCAGTGGCTGCGCCTGCGCGCGCAGGCCGGCGCATGCCGGCCGACACCACGGCGCGGCTGGCCGAGCTGCAGTCGCGCATCCGCCCGCACTTCCTGTTCAACACGCTGAACACCGCGATCACGCTGGTGCGCTCGACCCGGCGCGCGCCGAGGGCGTGCTCGAAGACCTGGCCGAGCTGTTCCGCGTCGCGCTGCGCCGACAGCGGCGAGTCGGTCACGCTGGCCGAGGAGGTCGAGCTGGCGCAGCGCTACCTCGCCATCGAGCAGATGCGCTTCGGCGAGCGCCTGCAGGTGAGCTGGGAGCTCGACCCGGCGGCCGGCGCCGCGCGCGCGTGCCGCCGCTGCTGCTGCAGCCGCTGGTCGAGAACGCGGTGCGCCACGGCGTCGAGCCGTCGCCGAGGGCGGCGTCGATCCGCGTGCGCACGCGCGCACGCGCGGCCGCGCGGTGGTCGTCGATCGACAACAGCGTGCCGGACGGGCCGTCGCGCCCCGGCCACGGCATGGCGCTGGCGCAACGTGCGCGAGCGGCTGCGCCTGATGCACGACGTCGGCGCGCAGTTCGAGACCGCGCGACGACAGCCGCGTATCGGGTTCGGATCGTCGTGCCGCTCGGGAGCGACGACACTGAACGCCCCGCCCGCCGCGCTGCGCGTACTGATCGTCGACGACGAAGAGCTGGCGCGCGCTGCGCCTGCGCGCCTGGTGCAGCGAGTGCGCCGAGCCGCGCGCGTGGTCGTCGGCGAGGCGGCCAACGCGGCGCAGGCGCTGGCATGGCTGACGCCGCGCAGCGCTGCGACGTGGTGCTGCTCGACATCCAGATGCCCGGCCGCGACGGCACCGCAGCTGGCCGCCGAGCTGCGCCACCTGCCGCAACCGCCGGCGGTGGTGTTCGTCACCGCGCACGCCGAGCACGCGCTGGCGCGCGTTCGACCTCGAGGCGGTCGACTACCTGACCAAGCCGGTGCGGCGCGAGCGCCTGCAGGCGGCGCTGCAGCGCGTCGCGCAGCGCCTGGCCGCCGCGCGCCGGCCGACGGCGCCAGCAGCGCAGGAGCAGCCGGTGATCGTCGTCAGCGACCGCGGCCGCGTCGTGCGCGTGCCGCTGGCCGAGGTGCTCTACCTGAAGGCCGAGCTGAAGTACGTGACGCTGCGCACCGCCGAGCACAGCCTACGTGCTCGACGACTCGCTGACCGATCTCGAGGAGCGCCTGGGCGAGCGCTTCCTGCGCGTGCACCGCAACGCGCTGGTCGCGCGCGACGCGGTGCGCGCGCTCGAGCGCCGCGCGCATCGCCGGCGACGACGACGATGACGGCGGCGCGAGAGGCTGGGCCGTGCGCATGGCGCCGGTCGACGAGTGGCTGGCGGTGTCGCGCCGCCAGGTGAGCGCGGTGCGCGAGGCGCTGGCGGCCAGCGGCCACTGAGCGCCCCAAGGCCGCCGCCCGAGGAGACGCAATGAAACCTGGGCCAGCCCTAGGTTTCCTTGAGCGCGCGCAATTGCATCTGCCCCGGCAGTGGTGTCGAGCGGCGCAGGATGTCTTCGGCCAGCCAGGTGGCGGATCGGCGCGCGCGCTCGGCCACGGTCGGCAGCGGCAGTTGCTGGTAATCGTCGTTGAAGACCTCGAAGCTGTACGCGCCGCGAAAGCCGAGCTCGGCCAGCTGGCGCACCAGGGCAGCGAGTTGCGCGCTGCGTGGGCCCTCGCCGGGGAAGACCCGGCGCCGCGGCGCACCCGTTCCGGCCGCTGCCGAATCGAAGACATCCGCCAAACGCACGACGAAGATCTTGTCGGGGTCGATCAGGTCCAGGTCTTCCAGCGCAAGCCCCGCCAGAACGGTATCGGCGGTGTCGATGGCCAGGCCCAAGTTGGGCATGTCGGCGCGGTCGACGACGTCCCAGGCGCCGTACAAGTCGTGCACCGTCCTGCTCTCGCCCACGGCTTCGTAGGCCACGCGCAAGCCGAGCGGAATCGCCAGCATCGCGAGCTTGCGCAAGTCACGGGCGATGGTTTCCAAATCCTGTGCGGCAGCGGGGTGGGTCGACGCGGACACCATCAGCACCGGCGCACCGACCGCGAGCGCCATCTGCAGGAGGGCCTGCGCAACCTCGAGCTTGTAGGCGTGCTGCTGCTCCGACAGCCCCTCGAAGTCGCGCAGCCACTGCAGGCCGGTGACGCGCAGCCCACTTGCCTTGACAGTGCGCGCCGCCGCCTCAAGCCCGCCGGGGTACTGGGCGACATCGCCCGCCTCGAGCATCACCTGCGTAAAGCCGGCATCGCGGATCGCCGCCAGCCGCGCTTCCAGGGGTCCGGCCAGCGTCGCCGTGGCCATGCCGAAGTCGTCAAAGTTGCAAGTGCGCCGGATCATCGGGTGGCCCTTTGCGTAACGCTAGCGTGGCAGCGTGAGTTCATACGGACGATGAAAGGCATTCAGTCCTGTTGGTCGACGCACTCCGACACCACGTCGCACGGCGGCGATCGCCGCGTGCATCTAGTCTACAAGCCTGCGGCCCGGCACCAGGACCTGCGCGCGAAGCTCACACTGGCCAGCGCGGTTGCGTCCACCCCTTGGGAACTCCAGCCTCGGGCGTCATGCCGTAGACCGGCTCGCCGGGCAGGCCATTCTTCAGCGGCTCGCGCGCTGCGATCAGCTTGTCCAGGTCGACGCCGGTACTCACGCCCATGGCCTCGAACATGAAGACCAGGTCTTCGGTGACCACGTTGCCCGACGCGCCCGGCGCGTAGGGACAGCCGCCGAGTCCGCCCAGCGACGCGTCGAAGGTGCGCACGCCGACGTCGTAGGCCGCCAGGCAGTTGGCCAGCCCGAGGCCGCGCGTGTTGTGCATGTGGGCCGCCCCGGTGCTTGTCGCCGATCACGGCGCGCACCTTGTTGAACAGGCGACGCACCTGCGCCGGGTTGGCCATGCCGGTGGTGTCGGACAGGCCCGCTTCGTCGACCCCGGCGGCGATGCACTGCGCCGGCCAGCCAGACCACGTCGTCTTCAGGCACCTCGCCCTGGAGCGTGCAGCCGAAGGCGGTGGAGATGCCGGCTTCGATCTTCACGCCGGGCGCGATCTCGTCGCGCAGGCGCGACGATGGCGCGCACCTCGTCGATCATCTCCTCGCGCGTCTTGCGCACGTTGGCCAGCGAGTGCGCTGCGCTGGCCGAGACCGGGAATCGTCAGCTTGTGCACGCCGGCGCGCGAGCGCGGCCTCGGCGCCGCGCAGGTTGGGCACCAGTGCCATCACGGTCACGCCCGGCATGCGTGAGCGCGTGCCGCACGACCTCGGCCGCATCGGCCATCTGCGGCAGCAGCTTGGCCGGCACGAACGAGCAGACCTCGATCTCGCGCAGGCCGGCGGCCACCAGCGCGTCGATCCAGCGGAACTTGTCGGCGGTGGCCATCGTGCGCCTTGACCGACTGCAGGCCGTCGCGCGGCCCGACTTCGCTGATCAGGACGTCGGGCTGGGTGGCGGTCGCACTCATGGTTCGCACTCCTGGGTCATCGGCAGCGGCGCTGCCTGCTATGCGCCGAGCACGGCCTTGCGGGTGGCCTGCAGCACAGCGCGCAGATCCTCGATCGGAACCTGCCCCGGCGCCGAACTTCCCTTGCCGACGGCGAAGGTGACGGTCGAGCCGAAGGCCCAGCCGACCATCCGCGACAGCGACCCATAGGCGCCCATCGACATGCTGATCAGCGGCAAGGCGACCGTCTGGCTCGCGGCATGGGTGGCGGCGAGCAGGGTCAACACATCCTGTGGCCCCTGCGGCATGACGGCGATCTTGGCCACGTCGGCACCAAGGCGCTCGGCCTCGGCGAACTTGGCACTCAGCCAGGCCACGTCCGGCGTGGCCTTGAAGTTGTGATACGAGGCCACGAGCGGCAGTTCATTCGCGCGCGTCGCAGCGCGGATGCGCGCGAAGTCGTCGGCGTCGCTGGACATCTCCCAGTCGACCATGTCGATGCAACGAGCGTCGCACACGGCCTCGTGGACGCGAACGACCTCGGCCTCGTCTACCGTGATCGGCTGGCCCCCCTCCCGGATCGATCGGCGGGTGAACAGCACCGGCGTCTCGCCGGCGGCGGCCCGGATCGCGCGCGCGGTCGCGATCACGGCCTGGGCATCGCCAAGCGCGGCGAAGTAATCGACGCGCCACTCGAGCAGGTCAGGCGCCTTTGGCAGCACCGTCGCGAGTTCGGCGAGGATTTCCTCGCGCGTGCGACCAACCAGCGGCGTGCAGATCAAGGGCAGCTTGCCGCCGGCAACCGGCTTGCCACGCAGATGAATCAGTCGGGTCGGGGTCACGGCGTGTCCTTTGAATTCGTTGCAGGCGATGACATCAAAACATCTCGCCGCCGCGCGAGCGGCGCAGGATGTCGAGCACGGCGACGAGATCGCCGATCGGAATCTGCCCCGGGGCCGAGGCCGCCTCGCCGACGGCGTAGCTCAGGCACGAGCCGAACAGCCCACCGACCATCCGCGTGACCGAACCCAGCGGCCCGACCGACATGCTGATCAGTGGAATGTGGGCCTTCTCGTCGGCGCGCGCGGTTGCGGCCAGCAGGGTGAGTACGTCGGCACGGTCGCGCGGCATCACCGACACCATCGCCGCGTCGGCGCCCTGGCGCTCGGCCTCGAGGAAACGGTCGACCAGGAAGTCGACGCCCGGCGTGTAGCCGAAGTTGTGGTACGACAGGATCAGCCGCGTGTCGTTCGCGTGCGCGCTCTCGCGCACGCGCTGCAACAGTCGCGCCTCGTGCTCCAGTTCGTAGTCGACGAAGTCGACGAAGCGGCTGGCACTGACTGCGGCGTAGAGCCCGACCACCTGCTCGTCATCGATGGCAATGGGCTGCCCACCCTCTTTGCTCGAGCGGCAGGTGAAGACCAATGGCCGTGTCCCGCAGGCGGTGCGCAGCGCTTGCGCCGTGTCAAGCACCGCGGCGGTGTCGGCAACGGCATCGAAGTAGTCGGCCCGCCACTCGATGAGGTCGGGCTTCTTCGTCAGGATGCTCGCGAGTTCCGCCAGCAGACGCTTCTTCGACCGCCCCACCAGCGGGGTGCCGATCAGCGGCGTTTCGCCGCCCTTGTGCTTGCCGCGGCGGCCGACCACCAGCTTGTGTTTCATGTCATGCACCCCTGTGCTCCTGCAATACTTGACTCGTCTGTTCAAGCCATCCGCGCGGCCCGTCGCCTCAGTACGCGACCCGCGACACCGCCCGAAGCTCGTCGGGCGTGGTCGAGCCGAAGCCGAAGAACTCGAGGTAGGCGGGGATCATCTCGAACAGCATCTCGGTACCCACCTGGACGCGGCAGCCGCGGTCGAGCGCCGCCTGCAGCAGTGGCGTGACCTCCTGCTGCATCACGACCTCGCCGACCATGCTGTTCTTCGACAGTCGTGAGACATCGAAGGGCAGCGGGTCTCCCGCCTTCATGCCGAGCGGGGTCGCGTTCACCACCAGATCGTAGCCGGCCGGATCCTTGCTGCCGCAGCGCACGTCGATCTCCGGATAGTGCTGCCGCAGCCGCGCGGCCAGGCCCTCGGCCGCCTCGGCCCGGGTGTCGAAGACGGCCATCCGCGCTGGCCGCTCGGCGGCCAGCGAGGCGCCAATCGCCGAGCCAACGCCGCCGGCGCCGACCACAAGGCACGACGCGCCGTCGAGCCGCATGCCCTTGCGCAGCACGCCGCGCACGAAGCCGGCGCCGTCGAACATGTCGCCCAGCAAGCGCCCGTCCGGCAGCAGCCGCAACGCGTTGCAGGAATCGGCGATCTGCACCGCCGTGCTCGCCTCGTCGAGCAGCCTGACCGTCGTCACCTTGTGCGGCATCGTGATCAGCGCGCCGTGAAAGTTGGTGAAGCGGCGGATCGCGGCCAGCGCCGCCGGGTAGTCGTCGGCCTTCACGCCCATCGGCACGACCACTGCGTCAATGCCACGACTCTCGAACCACGGGTTGTAGATCAGCGGCGCCTTGAATGCCTCGGTGGGATAGCCGATGTGGGCAATGAGCCGCGTCTTGCCGCTGATCATGAAGCAGAAGTCCTGGCATGCGCCGCGAGGTAGGCCTTGAGCGTTTCCAGGCAGCGCGTCGCGTGCTCGGCGTAGCCCATCTCCTCGTGGCAAACCTTGTTCGGCAACTCGATCGAGTAGACGCAGGGTGGCAGGTGCTCGAGGATGCTGGCGACGTCGATGCCGCCCTCGCCGACATACAGGCGGGCCTCGCGCAGGATGCGGATCATCTCCTGCCGCTCGGTCGGGATTTCCAGAGGGGCATCGCACAGGTGCGCGAAATGGAACCACTCGCGCGGCAAGGCGCGCAGCTTGGCGGGATCGTCGCCGGCGCGGTGGAAGTGGTGCATGTCGACCATCAGGCCGGCGTTGCTGCGCTCGATCGTCCTCAGCACGTCCACCGACTGTGCCAGGTTGCGTACCGCCGCGATCGGCACGTACTCCAGGTCCACCGTCAGGCCGAGCGGCTTGGCGAGGTCGCACAGTTCGGCGAACTTCTCGATGTAGTAGTCGCGCTCGCCGCTCCAGATCGACGACAGCACGGCCTTGGCGCCAAGTTCGGCGGCCACCTCCATCGCCGGCAGGTAGCTCTTCGGCTCAACACCTTCGAAGATGCGCGCCAGCTCGATGTCGTGCACGCGCACGCCGGTGGCGGCCAGTGCCCGCTTGGTCTGCTTCAGCATCTCGCGGTTCTCGGCCAGGGCGTAGTTCGGCTCGCCCGGCAGGCCCATGTAGATGGGCCGGATGCTGACGTAGTCGTAGCCTGCGCGCGCCGCGATGTAGGTCATCTCCGGCGGCGCGCAGCCCAGCACCGTCAAGTGGGCCAGCGAGAATTCCTGGGCCATGGTGGTGTTTCCCGTTCAGTTGCCGGTCGAAACGTGGTGGACCTTCTTGCCCGGTGAGTAGATGTCCATGATGTTCCAGTGGCCCGCCGTGGGCACCGGCTCGTTCTTCATGAAGACGTCGATGACCACGGGGCGGTTGGACCTGATGGCCTTCTCCAGCGCAGGCTTGAGCGCCGCTGCGGAGGTGACCTTCACGCCGTCGACGCCGTAGGCGCGGGCGATCGCCGCGTAATCGGGCGACCAGGACTTGCCGTTCTTCTCGAACACCGTCGCGAAGGTGGTGCCGAAGTGCGCCAGCTCGAGGCCGGCGATGGTGCCGAACGCGTGGTTGTTCATGATGACCCAGATCACCGCGATGTCTTCTTCGAACGCGGTGGCCAGTGCTGCCGGGTTCTGACCGAAGCCACCGTCGCCGATCAAGGCCACGACGACCTTGTCCGGTCGGGCCACCTTTGCGCCCAGCGCAGCCGGCGCGCCGAAGCCCATCGTCGCGAAGCCGCCGGGGGTGAAGACGCTGCCGGGGGTGTAGATCGGGAACTGCTGGGCCATGCCGTTCTTGTTCCAGCCGACGTCGGTGCACAGCAGCGCGTCACGCGGCATGACGGCACGCAGGTCGGCCAGAATGCGCTCGGGCCGCATCGGCCAGGCGTCGCTCACCATCGCCTTCTTGTTGCCGGCGACGAATTTCTTGCGGTTGGCCGCCATCTCGGCGACGAGCTTGGGCCGCTGCACGCCCTTCGGCGCGAGCTTGCGGGCGACGCGGTTCAGCACCCGCAGCGCACCCTTGAGATCCGCTACGGCGCCGATCGCCACCGGGAAGTTGCGGCCGATCTCGGCCGGATCGATGTCGATGTGGATCAGCTTGGTCGGCGGCATGCGGAAGGTGTATTTCTCCTCCCATGAACTGCAGTCGGCCTCGGAGAAGCGCGTACCGAGACCGAGGATCCAGTCGGCACCCTTGCACTTGTCGTTGATGAACTTGGTGCCCCAGAACCCGGTCATGCCCAGGATCAGCGGATGGTCGTCGGGCAGCGCGCCCTTGCCCATCAATGTGTGCGCCACCGGCAGCGACAAGTGCTCGGCCAGCTCACGCATCTCGGTCGCCGCGGCGGCCAGCAAGATGCCGCCGCCGACGTACATCAGCGGCGATTTCGCGGCCAGCAGCGAACGGACGATCTCCGCGGCCGTCTCGTCATCGAGCGCGGGCTTGTGCAGCGTCTTGCTGTTGGCCAGCGTGCGCTTCCACAGCGCCACGTCGATCTGCGCGGAGAAGATGTCCATCGGCACGTCGACCAGCACCGGACCCGGGCGCCCGCTCTCGGCGAGGGTGAATGCCTTCTCCAGGATCTCGGGCAGCAGGTGCGCCGAATCGACGCGCCATGCGCGCTTCACGAACGGCCGGTAGATCTCGTACTGCGACGCGTCGGCGTGCAGGTTCACTTCCTGGTGCGGGTGCTTGCCGTAGTAGTGCGTCGGCACGTCGCCGGCGATCACCACCATCGGGATCGAGTCGAGCGCGGCGTTGGCCACGCCGGTCGCGGCGTTGGTGAGGCCGGGCGAGAGGTGCGACAGCACGACCGACGCCTTGTTCGTCGCCCGCGCGTAGCCGTCGGCTGCGTGCGCGGCGATCTGCTCGTGACGGGTGTTGATGAACTTGATCTTCTTGCTCTTCGACAGCGCCGCAAGCACGGCGATGTTCGTGTGTCCGCACAGGCCGAAGATGTGCTGGACCCCGCGGGCTTCCAGGTACTTGACAAGTTGGTTGGCGATCAGATCTTTCTTCACGGATTACTCCTTCAACTCTCACGATGACGGCCGTGCGGCCGCGACAGTTTGTCTTCGGGCGGGGCCGGCGGCGCCCCGGTCCGCCCAGCGCGGTGGGCTGCGGCGCGGTGGCCGCGTGTATCGGTGATCGATGGACCGCCGCAGGAAACCTTCGATCCGGCCGCCCTGCGGCTCCTGCTGAACATCAGCCACACCATCACAAGGAGGCGAACGGTGTCGATCAGGTCGTGATCGTCTCGACTTCGGCTTCCATCGCCGGGTCGTAGAAGGGGCCGAAGAGTTCCTCGTCGGTCGGCTTGTCCTCCTTGATCGGGACCGACACCCAGGTGGTGTTCAGGTAGTGCTTCAGGTTCACGTTCTCGGAAATGACATTGCCGCCCCAGGTGCCACAGCCCAGGCTGGATGTCATCGGCATGCCATTGTTGAAGGCCCCGGCATTGGCCTTCGATTGCGGCTGGCGCACCATGATCCGCGACACCGGCGCCGCCAGGCCCAGGCGGTGGATGTGCTCGGCGTCGAAAGAGTAAATGCCGCAGGAGTGACCCTTGCCACCGACTTCGTAGATGGCGCGCATCATGTCCAGTGCCTGATCGAAGCCCTTGTACTTGTACAGCGCCAGCAAGGTGGTGAGCTTCTCGCCGGAGAAGTGGTGCTCCTTGCCGATGCCGTCGCCGTGGACCATGATGAACTTGCGGTCAGCCGGGATCTCGAAGCCGGCGATCTTCGCCAATTGCTGCGGCGCGATCGCGACCGTCGATGACGTGCGATGGCGTTCGTTGTCCCACATCGCCTTGCGCAGCAGTTCCTTCTCGGCCGGGGCGGCGAGGTGCCCGCCTTCCTTTTGCAACTGGGCCACCAGCTTGTCGAAGATCGATTCCTCGATGATCAGGTTGCCATCGGCCGAGCAGCCCGAGCCGAAATCGGAGGTCTTCGACAGCCGCGTGTTGTGCGCCGCTTCCTGGATGTTGGCGGTCTCGTCGATGATCATCGTCGAGTTGCCGGCACCCACGCCGTAGGCGGGCGTGCCCGAGCTGTAGGCCGCGCGCACCATCGGCTGACCGCCGGTGGCGATGATCAGGTCGGCGCGCGCCATCAGCGCCTGCGACATCGGGATGTTGACCTTGGTCAGGCACTGCAGGATGTCGGGTGGCGCGCCTTCGCGCTCGAGCGCCTCGCGCATCAGGCGCACGGTCTCGAACGAGGTCTTCTTCGAACGCGGGTGCGGCGAGAAGATGACCACGTCGCGCGCCTTGATGCCGTAGATCGCATTGCCGGCGGGTGTCAGGTCGGGATTGGTCGTCGGCACGATGCAGGCGATGATGCCGGCCGGCTTGCCGTACTTGACGATGCCCTTCTCGGGGAGCTCCTCGATGATGCCCACGCTCCTCTGGCGCAGCGCGTCGCGCAGCACACCGCGGATCTTCATGCGCTTGCCCATGCGACTGACCGCGTCGCCAAGCCCCGACTCCTGGATGCCCATGTCGACGAGCCGGGTGAAGGTCTGCTTGTTCGCAACCGCCCATGCCACCGCCTGGCACAGCCGGTCGACCCGTGCCTGGTCGTAGGTCTCGATGACGGCCAGCGCCTTGCGGGCGCGTTCGAAGGTCTCGTCGAGTTCCTGCAACTGTTCCGGCGTGATGCTCTTCTTCTCTTCGGCTGCGGTGGTCATATTCGAAGTCTCCTGGCGTGGTTCGAGATGGGTGGAGTCTGATAACTGCGCTGCGAGATTCAACGAGCGTGATGCAGGTCCGCCGGATTCTTTGCAGAATCACAGCGCTTCACGTCGTCTCGTCCGGCTGCCGGAATCGGCATCCGTCCGTCGCAGACCTCAGACGTGACGATAGACCTCACAAGACCTGCCGTCCACGCCTCAGCGCCAACCCGTCGATCTTGTCGGCGCAATGCCGGCACGACAAGTTCACCAGGAATGGGCTGCAGTCTGCCGCGCATGCCACCTGATCACAGCGAGCCATGCTGCAACGCACAAACTATCGGCCTTGCAGCAACTTGACGAGTATGTTAAATTTTTCTAACGACTTCGTCAATTCCAACGCGCCGATGGCACTTCAGGTCTCGACAAACCGCACCACTGCCATGCGCAAGCCCAAGTCGCCGGAGGCGAATCGGGCACGGATTCTGGCGTCCGCAACCGGCGCCTTCGCGGCGCTCGGCTACGGCGGCGCGCGCATGGACGCCATCGCCGCGCGCACGCACACCACGCGCGCAATGATCAATTACTACTTCGGCGGCAAGGAGCAGCTCTACCTGGCGGTCCTCGAGCAGGTCTACGCCGAGATCCGACAGGCCGAAGACGGGCTCGAACTCGACCACCTGGAGCCAGTCGAGGCGATGCGCCAGATCATCGAGTTCACCTACGACTACTACGTCGAGCACGAGTACTTCGTTCGCATCGTCGTGGCGGAGAACCAGGCCCGCGGCCGGCACATGAAGCGCTCTTCGACGCTGCGTTCGCTCAATCGTCCAATCGTCGAGCGGCTCGGCGCGGTCATCGCAAGAGGGCAGGCAGCTGGCGCGATCCGCCGCGACATCGACACAGTCGATGTCCACATGGCGATCGCCGCCTTGGGCATGTTCAACGTCACGAATCAATTCACCTTCGGCGCGCTTTTCCAGCGGGAAATGGGCTCCAAAGGCGACGTCACCGGCCGCCGTGGAATCGTGGCCGATATCATCCTGAGCTGGCTCGTTCACGCGCGCGCGCCGGCTCGCCGAAGTCACACTTCCCTTAGGAGCTAGCCATGAAGTCCTGGATCGACCGCCGTTCTCTGCTCAAGTCGGGCGCCGCGCTGGTCGCGACGCAAGCCCTGCCCGCCTGGGCACAAGACAAGCCGACGCTTCGCTTCGCTGCCGTGTTCTCTGACAAGGACATCCGCGCCGACATGATGCGCATGCTTGCCAAGGACGTCGAGGGCGACTTCAAGATCGAGCCCTTCCTCGGAGGAAACCTGTTCAAGCAGGGCACCGAGCTCGTGGCGTTGCAGCGCGACAACCTCGAGATGGGCAATATCGCCCCGCAGGACATCAGCAAGCAGATGCCAGCCTGGTCGGTGCTGACCTCGGCCTATACCTTTCGCGACGCCCACCACGTGCTCGCGTTCTTCGCCAGCGATCTTGGCGCCGAGATGAAGAAGCAAGCCGAGGACCAGCTCAAGATCAAGATCCTCGGGCCGACGTTCTATGGCACGCGCCAGGTTGGCCTCAAGGCCAAGAAGAAGGTCAGCACGCCGGCCGACCTTGCAGGCGTCAAGCTGCGCATGCCGCCTGGAGATGCATGGCAGCTGCTCGGCCGTTCGATCGGCGCCAACCCGACGCCGATGGCTTATGCCGAGACCTACACCGGTCTGCAGACCGGCGCGATCGACGGCCAAGACAACCCGCTGCCCAACGTGCAGAACATGAAGTTCTACGAGGTCATGTCGCAGATCGTGCTGACCTCGCACCTCGTCGCGTTCGATGTGCTGAGCATGAGCCTCAAGGCCTGGAGCGCGATCGGACCGGCCAAGCAGAAAACCTTCCAGGCGGCGGTGGACAAGGCACTGGCATGGAGCGTGGCGGAGCACCTGAAGCGCGAGGCCGAGCTCGCCGACAGCTTCAAGAAGCAGGGGCTCGAGGTCTACACGCCCGACATCGCCGCGTTCCGCACCAACGCACAGAAGGTCTATCTGGCGTCCGACGAAGCCAAGTCCTGGGCGCCGGGGATTCTGGACAAGATTGCCGCGGTCAAGTAACCGGGGCAAGTCCGTGGGCCACCGGCGTGGCCCACGGTCACCCGCCGCAGCCGCGGCGGGAAGTGGGAGGGGACCATGCATCCGACTGCAAGAAGAATCGTCGAGTGGATCCGAAGGCGTGCCGAGAACATCGTGTCCGGCCTGCTGGGGATCATGTTCGTCGCCTTCATCGTCCAGATAGTCTTCCGCTACTTCTTCAACTTCCCCGTCGGCTGGTCCTCGGAGCTGTCGGTCATCACCTGGCTCTACATGGTGCTGCTGGGTTCGGCGTTCTGGCTGAAGGAAAGCGAAGAGATCCGCTTCGACCTCCTATCGGGCGCACTCGGCCCGCGTGTCCGTCGCGTCGTCGGGATCCTTGTCGCGTGCGCGACCGTGGTCCTATTCGCCATGTCGCTGCCTGCGACGGTCAAGTATGTCGCGTTCATGAAGGTCGAGAGCTCTTCGTACCTGAAGATCCGCCTCGACATCCTGTACTCGGTGTACGTCATCTTCGCGGTCGCCGTCATCGTCCGCTACGCATGGTCGGCGTGGACGGCGCTTCGTGGCGATAACACCGAGGAGGTCGATATCACTCAGAAGGGCTACGGGCTATGAACCTAATGAGTCCGTTTTCGCTGTCGATCATCGCCATCGTCGGCCTGAGCGTGCTCGGGCTTCCGGTCGGGCACGCGATGATCGCCGGCTCGATCCTCTACCTGTACGCCGCGGGCCTGGACTTGGGAACCGCCGCCGAACAACTGCTCAACGGCATGTACTCCAGCTTCCTGCTGCTGGCGATCCCGCTGTTCGTTCTGGCGGCCGAATTCATGAACGCAGGCAGCATCATGGACAGGCTGCTGCGCTTCTGCAACGCGATCGTCGGGCGCTTCCGCGGCGGCCTCGCGCAGGTGAACGTCGTGCAGAGCGTCATCTTCGCCAGCATGTCGGGTTCGGCACTGGCTGACGCCGCCAGCTCGGGCAAGCTGATGCAGTCGCTGATGACGCGCGACGGCAAGTATCCGCCGGCCTACGCGGCCGCCCTGACCACGGTGTCGTCGGTCATCGGGCCGATCCTGCCGCCGTCGATTCCGCTCGTGCTCTACGCGCTGGTCTCGGACGCCTCGGTGGGCTACCTGTTCCTCGGTGGCGTCGTTCCCGGCCTGCTGATCGGCGCCGTGCAGAGCGGGCTAATCGCGTTCACCGCGAGGCGACGCAACTTCCCGGTCGAAGAGCCGGTGCCGCTGCGGGATCTGCCACGCATCACCTGGGAGGCGTTCCCGGCGCTGATGATGCCGGTGATCCTGCTCGGCTGCCTGTACAGCGGCATCACGACGCCCACCGAAGCCGCCGCGGTCGCTGCCGCCTATGCGCTCTTGATCTCCGCCTTGCTTTACCGCAGCGTCAGTCCGAAGGACGTTTATGTCTCGCTGCGCACCAGTGCGCGCATCACCGTGTCCATCGGCATGCTGATCGCCGGCGCGCTCGTCTTCAACTACGTCATCACGGTAGAGAACATCCCGAAGGCGTTGAGCGGGATTCTGAGCGCCTACCAGATGTCGCCGCTGGTGTTCCTGTTGGCTGTCAACATCCTGCTGCTGATCCTCGGCTGCTTCCTCGAGGGCACGACGATCATCCTCGTCATCCTGCCGGTGCTGCTGCCCACCGTGCAAGCACTCGGGATCGATCCGGTGCACTTCGGCGTGATGGCCGTGATGAACATCATGCTCGGGTTGGTCACCCCACCCTATGGCCTGCTGCTGTTCATGATGTCGAAGATCACGGATGTTCCGCTGCGCGAGATCGTGCGCGAGGCTTTGCCATTTCTCTACGTCATGATCGGTTTGCTGGCGGTGATCATGCTCGTCCCCGACCTCGTTCTCTTCCTGCCGCGGCTGCTCGGGTACAAAGGCTGACGCGACCGTCGCGAAGCGGCTCGCCGCCACGGGATCCTGCGCAGTGACCGCGACCATGCACGAATTGCCGCGGGCCGCGATGCTGTTGTCGTTCGACATTGCGGCACCGGCGCAAGCCGAACACGACGACTGGCACTCGCACGAGCATCTGCCCGAGCGGCTGGCGATTCCCGGCTTTCTGCGCGGCTCGCGCTGGCGGGCGCTGGCCGGCGGCCCGGCCTATTTCGTGATCTACGAGGTCGGCGAACTCGGCGTGCTGTCGTCGCCGGCCTACATGCAACGCCTGAACCACCCGAGCCCCTGGACCACGAAGATGATGGCGTCGTACCGCGGCATGCGGCGCGGCCTGTGCGAAATCGTGGCGCGGGCCGGGCACGGCCTGGGCGGCTTCGGCCTGCTGCTGCGCTTTGGTGTCGAGGCCCATCGCCAGACAGAGCTGTGCGATTGGCTGACCGGGCAGATGCTGCCCACGCTGCCGGCGCAATCCGGGCTGGCCAGTGCCGCGCTGTTCCGCGCCGGCCAGCAGGCCGAATCCACGGTTGAACAGCGTATCCGCGGCGATGACGCCAGCGTCGACTGGTCACTGCTGGTGACCGGTTTCGCCCGACCAAGCATCGAAGCCCTGGCGTCAGGTGTACTGTTGCCGTCGGAACTGGAGCGGCGCGGCGCGAGCGGCGTCGTGTCGGCCACCTACCAATTGGTGCACTGCCTTGGCCAGAGTGATCTCGCCTCCGCCTGAATCACTGCTGGCGGATGGGGTAGCGGGTAGGCCGGGTCGCGGGACCTGCTGCTTTCAGAGCACGGCCAGCAGTGCTTCGACCGCGGCACGGCCGCGCTTCGCTCGCTCCAGAGCCGGCATGCCGAGTGCACGGTGCTTCGTCGGACACTCCAGACTGATCGCGACACCCTGCGGGGCCGCGCGCAGCATCGAGATCAGATCGATGCCGCCTTCGCCCGGAAACGCGCGCTCGCCGCGCGCCTGGGCAATCATCGTCTCGAAGTCGGTCGGGCGCGGCAGCGTGCCGTCGCAGAGTTGTACGCAATCGATCAGATCCGACGGCACCGCGGCAATGTCGGTGGCCGTGGTCCCGGCACGGTCGACATGCAACGTGTCGATCATCACCCGGCCATTGGGCTGCCCGGTCGCGCGCACGATTCGCACCGCCTGGGCCAGCGTCTTCAGGCCGGTCCAGGGCGTGGGTTCGAAATGGAAGGTGCTTCGATAGCGACGTCCCAGTTCGCACAATTGGCCGAACAGGTCGGTCAGTCTCGCATCGTCCGGTTCGTCGCCATTGACCAGTGCGTCACGCGTGCCGAGCACGGCGGCGGTCTCGAGCCAGGGCTCGAAGTCCGCGACCACGGTCCCGGCTTTGAGTCGCAGCACGCCCCAGTCGAGGATCTCGATGCCGGTGTCGCGCAGTGCCGCCAGTGTTTCGCGTCGCATCGGGGTGTCGCCGACGATCGGGTGCTGTGCTTCGCCGGTGGCGGCCGCGGGCTTCAGCCGCAGCCCGACGTGGTGGTAGCCGGCCTGTGCGGCGCAACGCACGACTTGCGGCGGTGTGAGCTCGAAGACGGTCAGATGATCGAGTGAGACGATGCGCGGGACATTCATGCCGGAGGGCCTCGGTGCTTTGGCGCAAGCGCTATGACTTGTTGGCGGGCAGGCCGGGCACGGCGCCGAGCACGCGGTCGCACAGGCCACCGTCGAGCCGCACGTCGATGCCGGTGGCGTAGCCGAAGTCAGGGCCGGCGAGCTGGACGAGCACGCGCGCGACGTCGTCGACGTTGCCGATACGGTGCAACGGCACCACCGCTTCACGGCTGGCGAGAACCTTCGCGTCCGCGTACAGCGACTCGGTCAGCGGGGTACGGACGAGGCCCGGCGACACGGTGTTGACGCGGATCCCGTCGGCCGCCCATTCCTGCGCCATCTGCCGGCACAGCATCACCAATGCCGCCTTGGCGGGCGAGTAGGCCCCGAGCCCAGGGAAGGGGAAGTGCGCCGACACCGAAGCCACCGCGACGACGGCGCCGCGGCTGCGCGCCAACGCCGGGCGGACGGCACGCGCCAGCAGCCAGGTAGCCCGCGCGTCGACATTGAAGACGCGGTCCCAGTCCGCAACGTCGAGGGTGGCCAGGGCGCCGGACCGTGTCATGCCGGCAATGGAGAACAGCATGTCCAGACCGCCACATGCGGCGGCGACCTCTTCGCCCAGGCGGGTGCAGGCGGCGGGGTCGGACAGGTCGGCCACGTGCGCGCTTGCGTTCGCGCTGGCGGTCCGCAGTTCGGCCACCAAGTCGTCGAGCGCCCCACCCGGCCGTGCGTCGGTGGCGGCCAGCCGCAGCGTCTGCCCGCGCCGGCGCGTGTCGCGCAGCAGTTCCAGGCAGGTGGCGCGGCCCATGCCGCCAGCCGCGCCAGTGACCAGGGCGCGGATTTCTCGTCCTTGTTCCATCGCAACCTCCGGCTTCTCGTATTCCACTCGATCATGCTCTACTGAGGTTTCAGCAACGAGGTTTCCCGTGAGATTCCCCCATCTCTTCCGTCCCGGGCAGATCGGCTCGATGGAGGTCCGCAACCGCCTCATCGCCTCGCCGATGGAGCGCAACTACTGCACGCTGGAAGGGCGCGCCACGCAGGTCTACGTCGATTACCTCGAGGCACGCGCCCGCGGCGGCGTCGGCCTGATGTACACCGAGGCGACCTATGTCGACCCGCGCGGCAAGGGCCGTGGCCTGCAGATGGGCCTGTACGACGACGACCTCATCGCCCCGCTGCGCCAGATGGTGCGCGCGGTGCGCAAACATGGCGCGCGCATCGGGCCCGAGCTGAATTTCGGCGGCCGCGTGGTGCACCCCGAGGTCAGCGGTTTCGAGTCATGGGCACCGTCGGTGGTGCCCTACGCGGGCGCGGCGCCGTTCGTGCCGCACGCGATGACCATCGACGACATCCACCACGTCGTGCATTGCTTCGGGGATGCAGCGCGGCGCGCCGTCGAGGCGGGCTGTGACTTCGTCGGCATCCACGGCGCGCACGGCTACCTGATCAGCCAGTTCTTTTCACCCTACGCCAACATGCGCGATGACGAGTACGGCGGCGACCTGCAGCGTCGCATGCGCTTCCCGCTGGAGATCGTCGCGGCGGTCCGCAAGGCGATCGGCCGTGACGTGCCCATCCTCTACCGCCTCAGCGGCGACGAACACCAGCCCGCCGGCGGCATCACGCTGCAGGACGTCTGCGCGCTGGCGCCCCGGCTCGAGGCGGCCGGCGTCAACCTGATCGACGTCTCGGCCGGCATGTACGAGACGAACTGGTGGATCACGCAGCCGATGGAGATGCCGCAGGGCGTGTTGGCGAAGTCGGCCATGCCGGTGCGCGAAGCGGTCGGCATCCCGGTCAGCGTATCGGGTCGCATCACCGACCCCAGCGTGGCCGAGCACGTCCTCGAGTCGGGCTGCTCCGACTTCGTGACCATGGGCCGTGCGATGCACGCCGACCCCGAGTTCGCGAACAAGGCGCGCGACGGTCGACCAGATGAAATCTGCACCTGCATCGCCTGCAACCAGGGCTGCAGCGACATGCACGCCAAAGGGCTGCCGATCGTCTGCGTCGTCAACACCGCGACCGGCAAGGAGCGCGAGTACGCGATCCGTCCGGTGTCGGCGCGGAAGAAGGTGGTCGTCGTCGGCGGCGGGCCCGCCGGAATGGAGGCCGCGCGCATCCTGGCGCTGCGCGGCTGCACCGTCACGCTGTTCGAGAAGGAGCAAGAGGCCGGCGGACAGATGCTGCTCAACCGCTGGCTGCCCGGCCGCGAGGAGATGTCGGGTCACCTCGCCTGGTTGACCGCCGCGGCGACGCGCGCCGGCGTGGCCATTCACCTCGGCACCGAGGCCAGCGCCGCGATGGTGCTGGCGGAGAAGGCCGATGCGATCGTCATCGCCACCGGCTCGACCCCCGGCCTGCCGCCGATCCCCGGCATTCTGAACAGCTCGGTCGTCAGCCCCTACGACATCATTCGCCGCCCGATCGGTGGCATCCGGCGCGCGCTGGTCATCGGCGGCGGCATCCGCGGCCTGGGTGTGGCGCGCCTGCTTGCGCACAAGGGCGCCACCGTCGTGCTGACCGAGCCGGGCCGCGACCTGGCCACCGATATCGCCAGCCGCTCGCGCCGCTTCCAGGTCGCGGCATTGCAGGACCTGCCCACGGTATCGGTGCACCTCGGCACCACGGTGGAGGCGCTCGGCGAGCGCAGCGCGGTACTCTGGAACAACCAGCGGCGCTGGACCGTCGAGGACATCGACCTCGTGGTGCCGACGCAGTTCTTGCTGCCATCGACCGCGGTGTCCGATGCGCTCTACGCGCACGAGGACGCGCCGCCGATCTTCATGATCGGCGATGCGAGCCAGCCGCGTGGCGTGCTGGAGGCGACCCAGGAAGCCGCGGCGCTGGCGCACCGGCTCTGAGCGGACGGTTGCGGCGCCCATGGTGACCTCAGCCGTTCGACGCAAGCCGGTGCGCGCACGCAAGGGCCGGCCCGACGCGCCCGAAAATCTCACGACGCGGGTGACCGATGCGATCCGCCAGTCGATCGTCGATGCCGAGTTCGAACTCGGCGAGGCGTTGACCACGCTGCAACGGCAAGGGCTGATCGTCATTCGACCGCAGTCCGTCAGCTTCGTGTTCATGCCCTCGGAGGAGGACGTCGCCGTACCGTGCGAGTTTCGCCGCCTGATCGAGACCGCGACGCTACGCCTGGCCTACGCACGCGCCGACGCCGCCTTTTACGAAGTTGTCGTCGAGAACAGCGCCAACCGCTACCTGATCGAGCCGTACACGCTTGCATCCGGACGCGTCAGCGCGCAGCGCACGCGCAACCTGAGCGTTTCGACGCCGCTGCGCCGGCGCTCGAACGCCGCGCACCAGGCGATCGCCACCGCCTTCGAGAAGGGGGACCTGCCCGAAGCCGAGCAATTGGTCGACGAGCACGTCTTGCAGATGGCCATCGGATTCCGGGCCTTGCGCCGGGCCGAGTCGCCGACCTGATCCCGAATCCGCCGCGCGCCAGTCAGAGGAGAGCCCGCCGATGTCCAACAGTGCAGCCGACGACCGCCGCGTCGCCATCGTGACCGGAGGCGCCCGTGGACTCGGCCTGGCGATAGGGCGGCGCATGTCACGCGACGGGGTGCGCTGCGCGCTCTGGGATCTTGACCTCGAGCGCGCCACGAACGCGGCCAGAGCCCTGCCGGGTGCGCGGGCCTACCGCGTCGACGTGACCGACTACGCCGCAGTCGAGGCGGCCACGCAAGAAGTCCTGCACGACTTCGGCCAGATCGACATCCTGATCAATTCGGCCGGCGCCAACGGCCCCATCGCCCCGTTGGTCGATTACCCGCTGGATGCCTGGCGCGAGCTGATCTCGCTGAACCTGGGCGGCGTCTTCCACTGCTGCCGCGCCGTCGGCAAGGTGATGATCGAACGCGACAGGGGTCGCATCGTCAACATGAGCTCGATCGGCGGCAAGGAAGGCAATGCAGGCGCGTCCTGCTATGCCGCGGCCAAGGCCGGCGTCATTGCGCTGACCAAGGCCTTCGGCAAGGAGCTCGCACTGACTGGGATTCGCGTCAACTGCGTGGCGCCCGCCGCCATCGACACCGAGATCCTCGACCAGGTGACGCCGGAGTTCAAGGCGGCCGTGATCGCGAAGATTCCGATGGGCCGGCTCGGCCGCCCCGAGGAGGTGGCGCACCTGGTGAACTGGCTGGCCTCGGAGGAATGCACCTTCTGCACCGGCGCGGTGTTCGATATCTCGGGCGGCCGCGCCACCTACTGAGCGAACTCGTCGCGGTTGAGGCCGCGACCCGTTGCGCGTCAGCCGTGCTTGACCAACTCGAACATCAGGCCGCCGAGGCAGCTCTTGGTCAATGCGCCGCGTGACTCGACGTGCAGATTCGCCGTCTCGACGAAGCCCACGCCGCGCGGCTGCAGGGCGTTGACGGCCGCGAGCACGTCGGGCACGCCGAAGGCCACGCGCTGCAGGCGCTCCTCGTTGTCGGCCACCATCGCCGGGTCGGGTTCGATCAACTGCCAATAGAAACTGCGGTCGGGGCTTTGCAGCACACGGCCGCGCGGCAGGATACCGAAGCGCTCGTCGTCGCGCAGCACGCGAAAGCCGAACAGCGTGGTGTAGAAGTGCAGCCAGTCGTCCATGCGCTCGTCGCCGATGTACTGCACCACGCCGAACCAGTGCATGCCGGCCAACACCGGCGGCTTGGCGTCGTTGCCCGGGATCGGCACAAAATCGACGTCGTAGATCGAGAACTCGCGGTGCCGGTCGACAAAGTAGAAGCGGCTGGCGCCGGCGCCGTGGATCGCCGGGATGTGCAGCTCCATCGGCGCCACCTGCACCGGCACGTCCCAGGCACCGAGCTCGAGCACGCGCGCATGCGCCGCGGCCGCGTCGCGCACGCGCAGCGCCACCGCCGCCAGCGCCGGCGCCTCGGGCGGCGCCACCACGCCGGCATGCGCGTTGATGATGACGTTCATGCTGCCCTGGCGGTACAGCAGCACTTCGCGCGAACGATGCCGGGCCACCGGCTTGAAGCCGAGCTGCTCGAGCACCTGGCCCAGTGCCTGCGGCTTGGCGCAGGCGTATTCGATGTACTCGATGCCCTCGATGGCCAGCGGATTCGTCGTATCGGCCAGGGCTTCACGGTCGGTTGCTGTGTTCATGCGGTCCCTCGAAGCGTCACTCTAACGTCCAGTGGTCACCAGACGGCGAAAGTGTGCCTCGATACGCGCAGCATCGGGCACCCTGCCGGTGAACAATTCAACGGCGCCGACGGTCTCATGGCACTCCAACCCCGTCTGGCCGCTCAGCCCGTGTTGCGCAGGCCCGCGGCGATGCCGTTGATCGAGATGTGGATGCCGCGCCGCACGCGTTCGCCGGCGGCATCGCCAGGCGTCCCGCGGCGGTAGCGCCGCATCAGTTCGACCTGCAGGTGATTGAGCGGATCGAGATACGGGAAGCGGTGTTCGATCGAGCGCGCGAGCGCAGGGTTCGAGGCCAGTCGGTGCCGCTCGCCGGTGATCAGTGACAACATCTCGCCGTGCGGTCACCCACTCGGCCTGGATGGCGCGCGAAGATGCGCTTGGCCAGCCGCTTGTCTTCGACCAGCTCGACGTAGCGTGCCGCGATGCGCAGGTCGCTCTTGGCCAGCACCATGTCCAGGTTGGACAGCAGGGTGCGAAAGAACGGCCATTGCCGGTACATCTTGCTGCAGCAGCGCGACACGGCTGCTGCGCTGGTGCGCGCTGCCGGCGTCCGAGCCACTGCCCGACCGCGCTGCCGAAGCCGTACCAGCCCGGCAACGCGACCCGGCACTGGCCCCAGCTGAAGCTCCACGGGATCGCGCGCAGGTCTTCGATGCGCCGGTTCGCCTTGCGCGACGCTGGCCGCGAGCCGATGTTGAGCTCGGCGATCTCGCGGATCGGTGTCGCGTCGAAGAAGTAGTCGGTGAAGCCCGGCGTGTCGTAGACCAGCTTGCGATAGGCCGCCATGCTCAGCCTGCTGACGCTCGGCCGCAGCGTCGAGAAAGGCCTTGGGCGCCGTCTTGGTCGGGTGCAGCAGCGTGGCTTCGAGCGTGGCGGCAACCAGCGTTTCGAGGTTGCGCCGGCCGATCTCCGGATGCGCGTACTTCGAGGCGATCACCTCGCCCTGCTCGGTCAGGCGGATCTGTCCGTTCACGGTGCCCGGCGGCTGCGCCAGGATCGCCTGGTAGCTCGGGCCGCCGCCGCGGCCGACGGTGCCGCCGCGGCCATGGAACAGCCGCAGCTGCATGCCGTGCGCGCGGCGCAGTGGCTCGAACAGCGCCACCAGGGCGATCTCGGCGCGGTAGAGCTCCCAGTTGCTGGTGAAGAAGCCGCCGTCCTTGTTGCTGTCGCTGTAGCCGAGCATGATGTCCTGCTCGGCGACGCCCGACTGCTGCGCAGCACCATGTCGAGCACGCCCGGCAGCGCCGTAGTAGCGCACGCATGATCGGTTCGGCGCTGCGCAGGTCGGCGATGGTCTCGAACAGCGGCGAGACGATCAGCGCCGCTCGCGCGCCGTCGTCGAGCGTGCCGGGCAGCAGGCCGCATTCCTTTTGCAGCAGCAGCACTTCGAGCAGGTCGCTCACGTCTTCGGTGTGCGAGATGATGTAGTGGCGCAGCGCATCGGCGCCGATAGCGCGCGCAGGCATCTCGCGCGGTCTCGAAGATCGCCAGCTCGCTCAGGGTGCGCATCGCTGTAGGCGTGCGCCGATCGACGCGCAGCGGCCGCGCATCGTTGAGCAGCGCCAGCAGCAAGTTGCGCCGCGGCCGCCTCGTCCAGCGCCGCGTAGTCGGCGCTCGATGCGCGCCACCGTGCAGCAGCTCGGCGATGACCGCTTCGTGCTGGTCCGAGCTCTGGCGCAGGTCGACCGTCGCGAGGTGAAAGCCGAACACCTGCACGGCGCGCATCAGCGGCGCCAGGCGCGGCGCGATCAGCGCCTGGGCGTGATGGTGCGACGCAGCGAGGCCTCGATGGTGCGCAGGTCGGCGAGCAGTTCGTCGGCGTCGAGATACGGCTCCTGCGGCGCCACCGCGTGGCGCAGCGCCTCGGTGCCGGTGAGGCTCTGCAGCGTGGCGGCCAGCCGCGCGTAGATGCCGATCAGCGCGCGCCGATACGGCTCGTCCTCGCGGTGCGGGTTGGGTCGGGCGAGCGTTCGGCCAGCGCATGCATCGCCGGGGTCACCGGCGCCAGCATCGCCGACATCGACAGCTCGGCGCCGAGCTCGTGGACTTCGGTCAGGTAGAAGCGCAGCGCCACCTCGCTCTGCCGGCGCAGCGCGCATGCGCCAGCGTCGGCGCGCCGACGTTGGGATTGCCGTCGCGGTCGCCGCCGATCCAGTTGCCCATGCGCAGGAAGCGGCGCGACCTCGTGCCCGGGCAGCGCGCGCTCGATGTCGCGGTAGAGGCGCGGGATCTGGCGCAGGAAGGTGGCCTGGTAGTAGCTCGAGCGCGTTCTCGATCTCGTCGGCCACCGTCAGCTTGGCTGTGCGCAGCATGCGCGTCTGCCAGAGCTGGGTGACGCGGGCGCGGATCAGCGCCTCGTTGTCGGCCAGCGCGTCGCGCGCTCGGTGTGCAGGTCGTCGCGCGGCCGAGCAGTTCGGCGATCGCGCGCTCGGCGTCGAGGATGCTCTTGCGCTGCACCTCGGTCGGGTGCGCGGTCAGCACCGGCGAGATGTAGGCCTGGGCCAGCGTCTGCGCGATCTCGCCGGCGCGCGATGCCGCGCATCGCGCCAGGCGCTCAAAGCGTCATCGCCAGCGAGCCTTCCTGCAGGTGGCCCTGCGCGCTCGTGGATGGCGCGCCGGCGCACGTGGTGGCGGTCCTCGGCGATGTTGGCCAGGTGGCTGAAGTAGCTGAAGGCGCGGATCACGCTCACCGTCTGGTCGCCCGACAGGTTCTTCAGCAGCCGGTCGAGCGCGCGGCCGGCCGCTTGGTCGCGCTTCAGCCGATAGGCGACCGACAGCTGGCGCATGCGCTCGATCAGCTCGAAGGCCTCGGCGCCTTCCTGCTCGCGGATCACGTCGCCGAGGATGCGGCCGAGCAGGCGGATGTCGTCGACCAGCGGCCGGTTCTTTTCCGCCGCGTCGTCGGCGGCGATCGTTGGCGGCGCGCTGCGTGGCAGGCTGGGATCGGGCCATCGTGGACTCCTGCGCGGCGATCGATTGGTGATTCAGTTCGAATCGGCGTGATCACTGCGAGGCCACCGGCTGCCAGCTGCATGCCAGCTCGCCCGGGCTAGCGATAATCCGCATGCTGCACGCACTCACCGCACGTGACATCGCCACCCGCGAAAGCCGCCTCGCGCTGTGGCAGGCCGAGCATGTGCGCGGCCTGCTTGCGCAGCGCCTGGGCGTCGAGGTCGAGTCTGCTGCGGCATGACCACGCGCGGCGACCAGATCCTGGACCGCACGCTGTCCAAGGTCGGCGGCAAGGGCCTGTTCGTCAAGGAACTCGAGACCGCGCTCGAAGAGCGGCGCGCCGCATCTGGCGGTGCATTCGCTGAAGGACGTGCCGATGGACCTGCCCGAGGGCTTCGCGCTGGCCGCGGTGCTCGAGCGCGAAGACCCGCGCGATGCCTTCGTCTCGACCCGCTACGCGGCGCTGGCCGAGCTGCCGCAGGGCGCGTGCGTCGGCACCTCGAGCCTGCGCCGCGTCGTGCAGCTGCTGCGCCCTGCGGCCCGACCTGCGCATCGAGCCGCTGCGCGGCAACCTCGACACGCGCCTGCGCAAGCTCGACGAAGGCCACTACGACGCCATCGTGCTGGCCGCCGCCGGGCCTGATGCGCCTGGGCCTGGCCGAGCGCATCCGCGCGCGCTTCGAGCCGGCGCAGATGCTGCCCGCGGCCGGCCAGGGCGCGCTCGGCGATCGAGGTGCGCGCCGACGACGGCGACTGCGCGCCGCGCTGGCGGCGCTGACGCACCGCCCGACCTGGCTCGCGGTCGCCGCCGAGCGCGCCGTGTCGCGCGCGCTCGGCGGCAGTTGCAGCGATGCCGCTGGCCGCGCACGCGCAGCTGGCACGGCGACGGCAGGCTGCAGCTGAACGCCGCGCTCGGCCACGTCGGCGACCGCGCCGCCGCTGCTGCACGCGCAGACCGCCGGCCGCGGTCGCCGACGAAGCGCGCCGCCGAGGCGCTCGGCGCGCAAGCCGTCGCCGCGCTGCACGCGCGGCGGCGCCGCGCGACTACCTCGGCGCGTGAGCGCCACCGCATGCCGCTGCGCCTGCTCGTCACGCGGCCGCAGCCGCAGGCCGACGCCTGGGTCGAGCGGCTGCGCGCGCACGGCATCGACGCCGTGGCGCTGCCGCTGATCGCGATCGCGGCGGTGGCCGATCTGAGCGCCTGCACAGCGGCCTGGCACGAACTGCCGCGCTCTGCCTGGTGGTCTTCGTCAGCCCGAACGCGGTCAGCCACTTCTTTGCCGCCCGGCCGGCCGACGCGACGCGCCCTGGCCCCCAGGCACGCGCGCGGGTGCCACCGGACCGGGCACGCCGCAGGCGCTGCGCCTGGCGGGCGTGCCGGCCGCGCTGTTCGTCGCGCCGCCCGGCGACGCCAGCGCAGTTCGACTCCGAAGCGCTGTGGGCGCACCTGCAGGCTGAACGATTGGCGCGGCGCGAGGTGCTGGTGCGTGCGCGGCGACGGCGGGCGCGACTGGCTCGCCGAACGCCTGCGCGCCGCCGGCGCCGCGGTGCACTTCACGCAGGCCTACCATCGCGGCCCCGCTCAGCTCGACGGCCACCGCGCGCCTGCGGCTCGACAGCCATCGCCGAGCCGGCACGGCACCTGTGGTGGCTCTTCAGCAGCTCGAGGCGATCGCCACCTCGCCGCAACTGGCGCCCAAGGCCGACTGGCAGCGCGCGCTGGCACTGGCCACCCACCCGCGCATCGCAGCGCGCGCGCGCGAGCTGGGCTTCGGCACGTCGTCGAGGCACCGCCGACGGCGGCTGCGGTCTGCGCCAGCGTGGCGCAGATCGAGGCCTGCCTACAATCGTCGCACCGTGAACACGCCCCGCCGTCGGCCCGCGACCACGCCGCCTCGCGCCCGTTCGGCAGCGCCGGCCCTTGCCGCCCTGGCTGCCGGCCGCGCTGACCGTCTCGCGGCTGCTGCTCGGCGCGGCCGCGTTGCGCGCTGGCCTGGCACGCCGACCAGCGCGTGCAGGAGCTCGAGCAGGAACTGGTGCGCCGCCAGCAGGACAGCGCGGCCAGGCCACCGAGGCGCCGCGTGCTGGCCGCCAGGCGCAGGAGCGGGCGCGCGAGGCCGCCGCCAAGGTGGCGCTGCTCGAGGCGCGCGTCGCCGAGGTCAGCGCTGCAGCGCGCGCAGCTCGAAGAGCTGATCCAGTCGCTGTCGCGCTCGCGCGACGAGAACCTGCGTGGCCGACATCGAGGCCGCGCTCGCGCGTGGCCTTGCAGCAGGGCGCGATCACCGGCAGCGCCGAGCCGCTGGTGGCCACGCTCAAGCAGACCGACGAGCGCCTGGCGCGCTACAACCAGCCGCGCCTGGAACGCGTGCGCCGCGCCATCGCGCGCGACCTCGACCGCGTCAAGGCGATGGCGTGACCGACATCGCCACGCTGACGATCAAGCTCGACGAGGCGGTGCGCATGGTCGACGAGCTGCCGCTGCTGGCGCAGGCCGAGCCGCGCCGCGACGCCGCGCGCGGCGCGACGCCCGGCAGCGCGCCCGCCGCCGGGCCAGCGCCGGCGTCGGCGGCTGCGGCCAGTGCCGGCGACGACTGGCGCGCCCGTGCGCTGCAAGCTGGTGGCACGATCGGCGAGCAGCGCGTGTCGGCGACGAGGTCCGCTCGCTGGTGCGCGTGACGCGCATCGACCACCCCGAGGCGATGCTGGCTCGCGCCCGAGCAGGCGTTCTTCCTGCGCGAGAACCTGAAGCTGCGCCTGCTCAATGCGCGCCTGGCGCTGCTGTCGCGCCAGTTCGACACCGCGCAGTCCGACCTGCGCGAGTGCACAGGGCGCGCTCGAGCGCTACTTCGACCGCGCGTCGCAAGCGCGTCGACCGCTGGTCGGCGAGCTGCTGCGCGCAGGTGACGGCGCAGGCGCGCCAGACCGTGCCTGCCGCGGCCCGACGACACGCTGGCCGCGCTGGCCGCCGCCGCGGCCGGCGCGCTGACGGCGTCCGCTGCGCATGCGCGGCGTCATCTGGTTCGTCGCTGCTGTTCGCGGTGGCGGTGGTCGCGGCGACGACGCTCGGCGACCAACGACGGGCTGGTCGAGCTTCTACTGGAGCGGCTGGCGGCTCGACCTGTCGCTGAACCTGTTCGTGATGCTGCTGCTCGGCACCTGCTTCGTGCTGGTGCCGGTGATCCAGGCGTCGAACGTCGCTGGTCAGCCTGCCGCAGCGCGCGCGCGAGTGGCGCGCGGCGCGGCGCGACCGCGCCGCGCAGGCCGCGCTGCGCGAGGCGCTGGCCGCAGTACTTCGGCGGCCGCTACACCCGCGCGCAGCAAGGCGGCGCAGCGCGCGCTGGCGATCCAGGCCGAGACGCCCGAGCTGGCGCAGGACAACGAGTTCACCGTGCTCGGCCACCTGCTCGCCGCCGGCAGCCTGCACCGCCTGCAGGACCGCACGCGGCGCGACGAGCAGCTGCGCGCGCGCGCTCGAGCTGTCGCGCCGCAGCCGGCGCGCGCGCTCGGCCGACGAGGGCGCGCGCCTGCTCGCCGCCGAGTGGGCGCTCGACGATCGCGACGCGCCGCGCGCGCTCGAGCTGCTGGCCGAGCTGCCGCCCGGCGTGGCGCGCCGCACGCACGCGCTGCGCCTGAAGCTGCAGGCCGCGCGCCTGGCCGGCCAGCCGCAGGAGGCGCTGAAGACCGCGCGCCTGCTGGCCAAGCACCAGGGCTTCTCCAGCCGCGGCCGCGCAAGGCCTGCTGCGCTCGCTCGCCTTCGAGTCGCTCGACACGGCGCACGACGTCGACCAGCTGCGCCGCGCTCTGGCACGCGCTCGACGCCAGCCGATCGGCGCGACGCCTTCGTCGCCGCGCGCGCCGCGACGCGCGCCGCGCGCGCTGGGCGCCCGCGACGAGGCCGCGCAGCTGGCTGCGCCCGTTCTGGGAGCAGCCTCGCCGAGCTCGGCGCCGACGAGCGCGCGCCGTCGCGCTGGCGCTGGTCGGCGGCCTGCGCGGGCATCGGCGCCGACTGGCTGCCGCGCCTCGAGGCGGCGCTCGCAGGCCTGCCGCACGACGGCGCGGTCGCGCTGGCCGTCGGCAGTGCGCTCGCCGAGCGCGACCTGTGGGGCAAGGCGCGCGCGCCGCTCGAGCAGGCCGCCGACGATCGCGGCGCTGCACCGCGCGGCGCGCCGCACGCGCCTGGCGCCGCTGGCCGACCTGGCCCGCGCAGAAGGCGACGAAGCGCGCGCTGCGCGCTGCTACGAGAGCGCTGCAGCGCTCGACTGACGTGGCGCGTGGACCCGCAGCGGGCTCGCTGCTATACTCGCGGCTTCGCGGCTGTAGCTCAGTTGGATAGAGTACTTGGCTACGAACCAAGGGGTCGTGGGTTCGAATCCTGCCAGCCGCACCAATCGAATCAACGGGTCACGTGAGCCATCGCGTGACCCGTTGTCCTTGGCGGGTCGACGACCGTGAACAAGGCCTTTACGCGGGAAACCGACGGCAGCGACGACGACGACGAAGGCAGCGATGCTGCGTTGCCGCCATTGCCCGCCGGCGCCCGCAACTACCTTACGCCGCAGGGCTATGCGAGGCTGCGCGCCGAGTTGCTGACACTGCTCGACGACGAGCGGCCCAAAGTGGTCGAGACGGTTTCGTGGGCGGCCAAGAACGGCGACCGGTCGGAGAACGGCGACTACCTGTACGGCAAGAAGCGCTTGCGCGAGATCGATCGCCGTATCCGCTTTCTGACAAAGCGGCTGGACATTGCCGAGATCGCCGATCCCGCGCTGCACTACGGTAGCAAGCAGGTGTTCTTCGGCGCCAGTGTCACCTTCGTCAACGGCCTGGGTGAAACGCGAAGCGTGACCATCAAGGGCATCGACGAGGTCGAACAGTTGGCCGGCGAAGTGAGTTGGATCTCGCCGGTGGCGCGCGCGCTGCTCAAAGCACGTGAAGGTGACGAGGTGACGCTGGTCACACCGCGCGGGCCCGAACGCATCGAAATCATCGCGGTGCACTACCCGGCGCCACCGGCGTGACAGCCCGGCAGGGCGCCGCAATCGGTTGCGCGCCTGGATTGCGTTTCGCCGCACAAAGGCGATACGCACTTTCGTGCACGAGTGACCTGCCGCTCTGCGGCTATGGTGCTGACCCGGTCCATGCGGCATCATCGGCAACCCGCTGCCGCCTCACCCAACCACTGCCATGCCCACATCTTCGTCCCAGGACGCCAAGCGCGCCGAGCTTCGCCACGCTGCGCTCGAGTACCACGAGTTTCCGACCCCGGGCAAGATCGCCATCGCGGCGACCAAGCAGTTGGTCAATCAGCACGATCTGTCGCTGGCCTACTCGCCCGGCGTGGCCGCGGCCTGCGAGGAAATCGTCGCCGACGAGCGCAATGCCCACCGCTACACCGCGCGTGGCAACCTGGTCGCCGTGGTCACCAATGGCACCGCGGTGTTGGGCCTGGGCGACATCGGCCCGCTGGCCGCCAAGCCGGTGATGGAAGGCAAGGCGGTCCTGTTCAAGAAGTTTGCCGGCATCGATGTCTTCGACCTCGAGGTCAACGAGAAGAACCTCGACAAGCTGGTTGACGTGATCGCCGCGCTCGAACCCACGTTCGGCGGCATCAACCTCGAAGACATCAAGGCACCCGATTGCTTCTACGTCGAGCGCAAGTTGCGCGAGCGCATGAAGATCCCCGTCTTTCACGATGACCAGCACGGCACGGCGATCGTCGTCGGCGCGGCGTTGCTGAACGGCCTGAAAGTCGCCGGCAAGGACATCACCAAGATCAAGTTGGTGACTTCGGGCGCCGGTGCGGCAGCGCTGGCCTGCCTGAACCTGATGCTCAAGCTGGGCGTGCCGCGCAAGAACATCGTCGCTACCGACCTGGCCGGGGTGGTCTGGAAAGGGCGCACCGAACTGATGGACCCCGACAAGGCCGAGTTCGCCCAGGACACGCCGCACCGCACGCTGGCCGAGGCTGTTGCTGGCGCCGATGTGTTCCTCGGCCTGTCGGCAGCGGGCGTGTTGAAGCCGGCGATGGTCAAGACCATGGCCGCACGGCCGCTCATCTTCGCGTTGGCCAACCCGACCCCAGAGATCTCACCCGAGGAAGTCAAGGCGGTTCGCGACGACGCGATCATGGCCACCGGCCGTACCGACTACCCGAACCAGGTCAACAACGTCCTGTGCTTCCCGTACATCTTCCGCGGCGCGCTCGACTGCGGTGCGACGACGATCACCGATGAAATGGAAATCGCCGCCGTGCGTGCGATCGCCGAGCTGGCTCAGGCTGAGCAGAGCGAGGTGGTGGCGGCGGCTTATGCCGGCGTGACCCTGTCATTCGGGCCCGAGTACCTGATCCCCAAGCCGTTCGACCCTCGGCTGATGATGAAGATCGCACCGGCGGTGGCCCAAGCCGCGGCCGAATCGGGCGTGGCGCAGCGGCCGATCGCCGACATGAGCGCCTATCGCGAGCGTCTGCAGACTTTCGTTTACGCCTCGGGCACGACGATGCGGCCAATCTTTGCCCAGGCCAAGCTCGCCAAGGCCAGGCGCGTGGCCTATGCCGAAGGCGAAGAAGAGCGCGTGCTGCGCGCGGTCCAGGTGGTCGTCGACGAAGGTCTTGCGCGACCGACGCTCATCGGCCGCCCGGCCGTGATTGCGCAGCGCATCGAACGCTTTGGCCTGCGCCTGACCGAGGGCGTCGACTACGACATCGTCAACGTCGAACACGACCACCGCTATCGCGACTTCTGGCAGACCTACCATGCCATGACCGAGCGCCAGGGAGTCACTGCGCAGATGGCCAAGATCGAGATGCGGCGGCGGCTGACGCTGATCGGTGCCATGCTCCTGCACAAAGGTGAGGTCGACGGCATGCTGTGCGGCACCTGGGGCACGACCCACGCTCATCTGCAATACGTCGACCAGGTGATCGGACGCCGTGCGAGCGGCAATTCGCGCACCGCGCAGGGTGGTCGCGTCTACGCCTGCATGAACGGCCTGATGATGCCTGGACGGCAGGTGTTTCTGGTGGACACCCATGTCAACGCCGATCCGAGCGCCGAGGAGCTGGCCGAGATCACCGTGATGGCGGCCGAAGAGATGCTGCGCTTTGGCGTCAAGCCCAAAGCCGCCCTGCTGTCTCACTCCAACTTCGGCACCAGCGAGTTGCCAAGCGCGCTGAAGATGCGGGGAACGCTGGCTCTGCTGCGCGCACAGGCGCCGTGGCTCGAGGTCGACGGTGAAATGCATGGCGACGTCGCGCTCGACGGCGCCGCGCGACTCGCCGTGATGCCGCGCACCACCTTGCATGGCGACGCCAACCTGCTCGTGCTGCCCAATATCGATGCCGCCAACATCGCCTACAACCTGCTCAAGACGGCGGCCGGCGGCGGCATCGCGATCGGACCGGTGCTGCTCGGCGCGGCCAAGCCAGTACACATCCTGACGGCATCGGCCACGGTGCGACGCATCGTCAATATGAGTGCGCTTACCGTTGCCGATGCGAATGCCCAGCGCTGAGCGGTGAGGAGCCCACGCACTTGGCTGCACCCCTTTTTTGATTGAACTTCGCCATGTGATTGACGTTGCCTGGCAACGTTCAAATCGAAAGCGATCACTCACAACGTAACTCAATGCTGTGCCCCATTTTTGGGCAATGGCTTGAGCTTTTCCGGCTGATCCAGTAACATGCGCGTTTGATTTTTCAGGGTTAACCCGTGGCGTTCGCACGCGCAACCGCAGTCTTGGCAAGGCGGTCATCGACAGCAATATCTCTACAAAAGTTAGGGCTTGCTTTCTGCCTTACCTTCTCACTGCTAGCGCCCGCCACCGCTCGTGAATCCGTTGGCGCCGACACGGCGGTGGCGCTTGCGTCCCTGCCTGACGAAGTGCGCCAGACGGAGCAGCGGATTCGCGGCAGTGGCCTGTTGGCATATGAGAAGGACAGCGCCGTGTTCGGCAATCGTGAGGGCCTGCTGCCGCGCCAAGCCCGCGGCCATTACCGCGAATACACCGTCCCGACCCCGGGTTCACGCGACCGCGGCGCCCGACGCATTGTTTGTGGAGGGCACGAAGCGCGTACCCCCGACACCTGTTACTACAGCGCCGACCACTACGCGAGCTTCAAACGCATCGTGGATTGAACCGGCAGGATTTCATCGGCTCTCACTTTTTTCATTGACTCAGGAGGAACGCGACCATGCTCTTGCAGACCGTCCGTCCAAATATCGTGCAGTCCATTCGCGCCTACCGCGTCGAGGATCTGATGCAGGCCGCGCACGAGGCAGGGCAACACTTTCTTTATGCCAACCTGGCCACTGCGCAGTCCAAGCAGGAGGTTCTCGACGGCATCGCCGAGGCCTTTACCTTCCCGGCGCACTTCGGCAAGAACCTCGACGCGCTATACGACTGCATGACCGACTTGGTGCAGAAGGCCGGTGCGCAGCCGGGCTTCGTCGTCGTGCTCGAACAATTACCCGACAACCCGCGCTTTGATCGCGAGACGCGCGAGCAGTTGCTCGATGCGTTCCGCGACGCGGCCGACTTCTGGGCCGAGCGAAAAGTGCCATTCAGGTGTTTCTATTCTTTTCAGTAGCCCGCTCCCAGGAAATCGGGTCATGGGAGCGGGCGGCAGAGGTGGCCCCCACGAGCAACACCGGCAGCGTCGCCGGCAGCAAGGCGAAGAACGCTGCAGCAGCCAAGGCTGCGGCAGCAAACGCCAGCTTCGGCATGAACATGCCCTTGATGAGCAGCGCGTTCGACACTGCGATGTGGCTCAACGCTGCCTGAACGTCTCAGGCACGGCAGAAAGAGGCGGCCTCGGCCGCCTTTTTTTCAGCCCAACGTCGCTTTCAAGTAGTGTGCGCCGGCGATCGGGTTGAAGTAGTACGGCGGAATCTCCTCGAAACCGAGGCTGGCGTACAGCTCGCGCGCGGCCTCCATTTCGTCGAGCGTGTCGAGCAGCATGGCCGAGTAACCGGCTTGAATACCTCGGTCGAGCAGGGCCTGTGCCAACAGCCGTCCAAGGCCGAAGTGGCGAAACGCCGGGCGAACGTAGAGCCGCTTCATCTCGCATGCGTTGGCATAGTCGGTACCGTGCAACGGACGCATCGCGCCACAGCCGGCCACCGCGCCGCCCACCAGCGCCAGCAACAACGCGCCCTGCGGCGACACGTACTCGCCCGGCAGCGCCGCCAGTTCGGCGTCGAAATCCTGAAAGCACAGATCGACGCCGAGGCTGCCGCGTACTCGCGAAAGATCTCGCGAGTGGATGCCAGCAACGCCGGTGTGGCCGGTGTCAGCAACTCGATGGCACGGCTCGTCATGGCGTGTCCTGACTGCCGACCCAACAGGCCAGTGCCAAGGCGACCGCAAACACCGCCAAAGCATGGAGGCGTCGACTGCCGCCATCGGCCGACGCGGGCGTGCCGGCAGGGAGCGTCTTGTCGCCGTGGATCATTGGCGCAATCAGGTTGCGCCGCCAGCGCCAAAAGTAGTACAGCACGGCCGCCAGATGCAAGAGCATCAACACGATCAGCAGTGGCTTGCCGACATGTTTGTGCCAGGCACTGGCCGCACCGGCAACGGCAGCGGACACGAAGCGATTGAGCGGACCGTTGGTCGCGACTTCGTCGTCGGCGACCAGGCCCGTGGCCACCTGCACGGCCAGCACGCCCAGTAGCGCCCACACCGACAAGGCACCGAGGGGACTGTGGCCAATCTGATTGCGCCCGTTCGGACTGGATTGGCCACGCAACTGGGCCACGATGCTGCGCGGGCCGTATGTGAACGATGAGAATCGCGACCAATGGCCGCCAATGAAGCCCCAGGTCAGGCGAAAGGCAAGCAGCGCCAGTACCAGCAAGCCCAGTCGAAGGTGCCAGACCATGGCACTACCGCCGAACTGACCGGTCAGCACCGACGCGAACACCGTCAATGCCAGCACCCAATGAAAGAGTCGCGTCGGCAAATCCCAAACGCGAACGGCTTGCGCAGGTGGTTCATCGGTCATGGAACTCATCGGTCGGAGGTCGGTACTTTGCGGCGGGCGGTAACGATAACGCGGCGGCGCGATCCGTGCCTACGGCCAAACCCCGCGTTCGACGCGGCTCAGGCAAGGAATTGCGGGCCGCGCTCGTACACTGGCAATGCGTCGTCCTACGCCCGTTGCGCTTTGTGGTGCGCAGCCCCTGTTCCACCCCAACCAAGGAGTTCGAATGTCGTCGACGAGTTTCCGTCCCAAGCTGATCGCCATCGCGCTGGCGATTGCCGCAACGCTGGTAGCACTGCCCGCGGCGGCGCAATTTCGCAATGCCGACGCGGCGATCAAGTTCCGCCAGAGTGCGATGTACCTGCAAAACAATCACATGGCGCGCTTGTTCGCCATGATCAACGGCCAGGTGCCATTCGACGCCAAGGTGGCTGCAGAGAACATCGAGATTGTCGCGTTGCTCAACAGCCGCGTGCAGTTTGCTGCCTTCATCGAGGGCAGCGACAAGGGCAACACCCGTGCCAAGCCGGAAATCTGGGCCGAGAAGGACAAGTTTGCCGCACGAGTCGCCAAGAGTCAGGAAGACGTGCTCAAGCTCGTTGCCGCAGGCAAGACCGGCAACCTGGACCAGATAAAGGCCGCCGCCGGGGCCGTCGGCGAGAGTTGCAAGGCCTGCCACGACGCGTACCAGAAGCCCGCGCAGCAATAGCTGCTGGCATTGCGCGCACCAAGCCCGCTTCGGCGGGCTTGTTCATGGCCGCTCAGTAGCCAAGCCAAGCACGACCCTTCGGGTCATCGCCGACTTCTTCTCGATCTTCGTCACGATTACCGCACCGACGTCGGCCGTATTCGCCACGTGGGTGCCGCCGCAGGGCTGCAGATCGACACCCTCGATCTCGAGCACGCGCACGCGCCCCAGGCCGCGCGGCGGTTGCACGCTCATGCTGCGCACGAGTCCCGGGTTGGCGTCGAGCTCAGCCTCCGTGATCCAGCGATGACGCACCGGGTGGGCCTCGGCCACCAGGCGGGCGATGCCGGCGCTGAGCGCCTCCTTGTCAAGCGGCTCGACCATGTGGAAGTCGAGCCGCGCGTAGTCGGCCGTGATCGAGCAGCCGTCCACCGGGTGCGGCACCAACGCGCACAGCAGATGCGTCGCAGTGTGAAAGCGCATGTGGCGATGACGACGGACCCAGTCGACTTGCGCGGTCACCGGCGTGCCAGGCGCCAACGTCGACAGATCGGCATCCGCTGCCAGCAGGTGCAGCACGGCGCCCGCTTGCTCCTTGCTCTTGCGCGTGTCCGTCACGGGCAGGCGCCGTTCATCGGCCAGCAGCAGCGCACCGGCGTCCCCCGCCTGCCCACCGCCCTGCGGGTAGAACACGGTTCGATCGAGGATCACGCCGCCTTCGGCCAATGCCAGCACAGTAGCCTGGCACTCGCGCAACGTGTCGTCGTCGCGAAACAGTTCGTCGGTCATCGCCACCCTTTGTCGTCATTGCCGGCGAGCACGCGCGCGAACAATTCGCGGTCGACGTTGCCGCCGCACAGCGTGACGCCGACGGACTTCGAGCGCCAACGTTCGCGCTGCTGCACGGCCGCGGCCAGCGACGCCGCGCCCGCGCCTTCGGCCGCATTGTGCGTGTCGGAAAACAGCGCCCGCATCGCCGCTGCGACCTCGTCGTCGGTCACGGCCACGATCTCGTCGACCTCACGCCGTATCCAGGCCAATGGCTCGTCGTCAGGCACGCGGCAGGCCATGCCGTCGGCCAACACGGTACTCACCGGGGCCTCGACGCTGCGGCCGAGACGAAACGATTCGAGATAGGCGCGGGCATGCGCGGAAACCACGCCGACGATGCGCGTGGCCGCGCCGGTGTGTGCGCGCGCCGCGATGCAGGCACAAATGCCCGAGCCCTGACCCACCGGTACGAATACCACCGCCGGTTGCACGGCACGGAAGAATTCGACCCAGTAGCTGGCCACGCCGCGCACCAGGTCGCGGTGAAACGACGGCACGAAGTGCAGCCCGAGATCGCCGGCGATCTTCGCCGCATGCTCGCGTGACTGCTGGAAGTCGCTGCCATGCTCGATCAGCTCGGCGCCAAGCGCGCGCATCGCGGCGTTCTTCTCCACCGAGTTGCCGTGCGGCACCACAATGGTCGCGCGCAGGCCATGCCGGCGCGCAGCGAAGGCGATCGATTGGCCGTGGTTGCCACGCGTGGCGCTGATCACGCCGCGACAACCCGGCTCGCGCTGCATGAGGCCCTGCAGATACACCAGCCCGCCGCGCAGCTTGAACGCGCCGAGCGGTGTGTGGTTCTCGTGCTTGACCCAGACCTCGGCACCGAGCCGCGCGTGCAGCAAGGGCCAGGCGTACTGCGGCGTCGGCGGCATCGCCGCATAGACGATGCGTTGTGCGGCTTCGATTTCGTCGGCGCTGAAAGGCTGCATGGCGGGTCAATCCGAGCACAGTGTGACAGGGCCACGCGGCGTGTCGAAAACCGCGCTGAGTGCCGGACCCGGACCTGCAGCGACGTCGATGCCCGGCAGGCCCAGCACCTGCGAGATCGCTGGCGCCAAGCCGCGCAGCGTCAACGCGCGCAGCGTGCCACCACAGGCCGGCATCGTCGACGTCGGGTGCGGCGTGCGGCCCCAATCGATCAGCGTCGGCAGCGCACCGCCGGCGAGCAGCTGGCCGTCGTCGCGCACGGTGAGTCGCCATTCGAGCCGGCCTTGCGGCGTCTCACGCGATGCGGCGATGGCCGGGCCGATGTCCAAGCCCGCCGCGCGCAAGGCCGCGGCCTGCACGTCGATCGCATCGCTGCGGGCCACGAAGTGCCGCAGCCGCGGCCCGGCGCCGGGATCGATCGTGTCCAGGCCGAACCAGCGCGCCCGGCCCGGCGGCGGTGCCGCGGGATCGATCGCGAGGATTTCGAAGAAGGCCTGCGGGAAGCGTTCGCTGCTGACGTTCAACAGCCGGTTGTGCGTGCCCATCAGCGCATGCGCGCCGCCCGGGCCCGGCGTGACGCCCAGCACCGCCTCGCACCATTGCACCCCCTGCGCCAGGGTCGGTACGGTGACGACCAGATGGTCGAGCGTTGCCTTCATTGTTCAAGTGTCGCGCTTGCGCCGGTCCAGCGCGTTCAAAGCGCCACCGTTCCCTGCACCACGGCCACGCAGTCGCCGCCGATCCAGATCTCCCGCCCTTCCTTCGCCACGTGCACCCGGCCGGCGCGGCCGAGCGCCGCACCCTGCGCGGCCACGTAACGCGGCGGCGCAAGACCATCGCCAATCAGCCACTGCGCCAGGGCCGCATTCAGGCTGCCGGTGACCGGGTCCTCGGCCAGCACGCCACCGGGTGCCGGGAAGAAGGCGCGCACCTCGAACGCGGGCTCGGCGCACGAACCGTACGCAGCGACGACGCCGACCTTGCCGGTTGTTTCGGACGGGCCGACCACGCCAATCTCCAGCCCGCTCTCGCTGGCAAACAGTGGCCGCAAGGCCAGCACCTCGCGTGCCGAGGCCAGCATCACCGCCTTCCAGCCGGGACCGTTGTCGCAATGCTGGTGGGCGACGATGGCCGAGCGCGACACCTGCAGGAAGCGTGCAATGCGCTCGACCGTGGCTTCGTCGAGCGGCCCGCTGCGCCGCCGTGGCGGCGCCGCGAACGCCAGCCGGGCGCCGTCGCGCCGGATGCGCACCAGGCCGACGCCGCATTGCTGCACGACCTCGCCGGGCGAACGCGGCTCGCCGCCGGCCGCCAGCCAGGCGTGGCAACTGCCCAGCGTCGGATGGCCGGCGAACGGCAGCTCGCCGCCGGCGTGAAGATGCGCACGCGGTAGTCGGCGCCCGGCTCGGTGGGCGCGAGCAGGAAGGTGGTTTCGGACAGGTTGGTCCAGCGCGCGAACGCCGCCATGCGCTCGTCCTCAAGCCGTCGGCGCCGTGCACGACGGCCAGCGGGTTGCCGAGCAGCGCCGGTCGGTGAAGACGTCGACCTGGGTGAAGCGCCGCTCGGCGGCGGTCACTGCAGTGCCTCCGCGTGGCGCAGTACCGCCGCCAGCGCAGCGACGCCGGGCTCGATCTCGTCTGCCGCCACGGTCACGAACGACAGGCGCAGCGTGTTGCGCCGTGGCGCCGGCGCAAAGAACGGCGCGCCCGGCACGAAGGCCACGCCGGCTCGACCGCCTGCGGCAGCAGCGCCATCGCGTCGAGCCCGGCCGGCAGCTCGACCCAGAAGAACATGCCGCCGACCGGCCGCTGCCACGTCGCCATGCCCGCGGGCATGCTTGCGGCGCAGCGCCGCCTGCATCGCGTCGCGCTGCGCCTTGTAGCGCGCGCGGATGGTCGGCACGTGCGCGTCGAGGAAGCCGTTGCGGATGACCTCGTGGACGATGCGCTGGTTGAAGCTCGGCGTGTGCAGGTCGGCCGCCTGCTTGGCCTGCAGCAGCTTGGGGAACATCGCCGGCGGCGCGACCACGTAGCCCAGGCGCAAGCCCGGCGCCAGCACCTTGGAGAACGAGCCGAGGTAGAGCACCGCCTTCGGGCCAGCGCGCGGCCAGCGGCGGCGGCGGCGGCTGCGTCGAACCAGAGGTCGCCGTAGGGGTTGTCTTCGACGCATCGGCAGGCCCGCGCTGCGGCGGCGGCGCACCAGCGCGGCGCGGCGCGCCTCGGTGCATGACGCGGCCGGTCGGGTTCTGGAAGTTGGGCAGCAGGTAGACGAAGCGCGCGCCCGGCGCGCTGCCGCGGCCAGCGTCGTCGGGCAGCGGGCCCTCGTCGTCGCCGACGCCAGCGCCTGCACCTCGGGCTCGTAGGGCGCGAAGGCCTGCAGCGCGCCGAGGTAGGTCGGCGTCTCGACCAGCACCCGGCTGCCGGCGTCGATCAGCACCTTGCCGACCAGGTCCAGGCCCTGCTGCGAGCCGGTGGTGATCAGCACCTGGTCGGGCTGCACGGCCAGGCCTGCTGCCGATCCAGATCGCGGCGACCCACTCGCGCAGCGGCGCATAGCCTTCGCTGGCGGCGTACTGCAGCGCCTCGCGCGGCGCGTCGCGCAGCACCTTGTCGCAGGCCTCGCGCATCGGCCTCGACCGGAAAGGTGTCGGCCGAGGGCAGGCCGCCGGCGAGCGAGATGATGCCCGGCCGCTCGGTGACCTTCAGGATTTCGCGGATCACCGACGGGTTCATGCGCTCGGCGCGGCGGGCCAGCGTGAATGGCTGTGGATTGGTGTTCATGGTCGGCGACTCCTCGTATTGCAGGTGGGCCCGGGCGTGATTGTCGGTCTGCTCGTGTGCGTCACGCGGGCGGCCGCAGCGGCATGTGCTTGCCGACGAACACGATCGCGATGACCGGCAGCGCGAAGGCCACGGTCATCGGCGTCGAGCCGCTCGCCCAGCACCGGCACGGCGAACAGCAGGGCCAGGAAGGGCTGCAGCAACTGCACCTGGCTGACGCGCACCGTGCCGCCCAGCGCCAGCCCGCGGTACCAGGCGAAGAAGCCGAGCCACATCGAAAACAGCGTGACGTAGGCGAAGCCGACCCAGGCCGACATGCGTACCGCGCCCGCTGCCGCCGGCCAGGTGGCCAGCATCGCCGGCAGCGTCAGCGGCAGCGACATCACCAGCACCCAGCAGATCACCTGCTCGGCAGGCAGCCTGGTCGAGACCCGCGCGCCGGCAACATAGCCGATCGACGCACTGGCCACCGCCAGCAGCAGCAGGCCGTCGCCCGCGCTCAAGCCACCCTGCCGCGTTGGACTGCGAAGGCCAGCACCAGCGCACAACCAGCAGCGCGCAGAGCCAGAAGCCGGTCGACGGGCGCTGGCGCAACCACAGCGCCGCGGCCATCGCGGTGCCCAGCGGCAGCACGCCGGTGACCACGGCCGCGTGCATGGCGTCGACATGGCGCAGCGCCAGCGCCAGGAACAGCGGAAAGCCGAGCACCGTTCCGAGCGCACAGATCGCCAGCAGGTGCCAGTGCTCGCGCGCCGGCCGCGCCGCGCCGACCCAGCGCAGATAGGCCAGGCTCAGCAGGCCGGCCAATCCGGCACGACCGGCGGTGACGAAAGCGGCGCCAGTTGCGCGTCGCTGGCATCGCCGACCGCCAGGCGCGTCATCGGCAGCGTCATCGCGAAGATGACCACGCCGAGCACGCCCAACGCCAGCCCGCGCGAGCGGTCGCGGGCGCCGTTCACGGCCGCGGCAGCGAGCGTGTCGATGCGGCCATGGCACGGTGCGGTGGCGGTTTCGGCGGGTGTCATGCAACCAGTCTAGCCGCGACATCGGTACATCAGCAGTACACTTCGGCCGGTTGTGACATCACCTGTACCGTTGTCACGACCGGCACAGATGATCCCGACCCCACCGGAACTGGCCCTGCAGCGCGGCGCGCTGGCCACCCTGGCCGAGCAACTCGCGTCCTTGTATGCCGAGCGCATCCGCGCCGGCTCGCTGGCCGCGGGTACGCGCCTGCCATCGGTGCGCGGCGCGGCAAAGCAGCATGCGCTGGCACCCAGCACGGTGGTCGCGGCCTACGACCTGTTGCAGGCGCAGGGCCTGGTCGAAGCGCGCCAGCAGCGCGGATTCTTCGTCCGCGCCGCGCACCCCGCCGCCGAGCCGGCGCGGCATGGCGATGCGGCACCACGCAGCGCGCCGCCGCACGACGTGACGACGCTGATGCGCGGCATGTTCGAGCATCAGGGCGGCAAGGCGCTGTCGCCGGGCATCGGCACGCTGCCTCCCGATTGGCTCGACTTGCCACTGCTGCACGGCGCGATGCGCCGCGCGCTGAGCGAGGACGCGCGCGACCCGACCAGCCTGCGCTATGGCGAGCCGGCCGGCGATGCGCGGCTGCGCACGGCGCTGTCGCTGCGCCTGGGTCAGCTGGGCATCAGCACCGGCCCGGCGCAGATCGTCACCACCGTCGGCGCAACGCACGCGCTGGACATCGTCTCGCACCTGTTTCTCAGCCGGCGACACGGTGCTTGTCGACGAGCCGGGCTGGGCGGTCGAGTACGCACGCCTGGCGCAGATGGGCGTCAAGCTGCCGCGTGCCGCGCGGCCCCGCCGGGCCGGATCTGGCGGTCATGCGTCGCTGGCTCGAAGCCAGCCCCGCAGCGAGCAAGCCGCGCCTGTACATCACGGTCTCGGTGCTGCACAACCCGACCGGTGCGTCGCTACCCTTGGCTGCGGCGCACGAGTTGCTCAAGCTGGCGGCGGCGCACGACCTGACGATCGTCGAGGACGACACCTATGCCTGGCTGGCGCCGGCGCACGCGCCGCGCCTGGCCGCGCTGGACGAGCTGCAGCGCACGGTCTACGTCTCGGGCTTCTCGAAGATCCTGACGCCCAACTGGCGGGTCGGCTTTCTGGCCGCGTCGCCGGCCCTGGTCGAGCGCGTCATCGACACCAAGCTGCTGACTGCACTGACCACGCCGTCCCTGCCCGAACGCGCGCTGGCCATCTGCTCGAGCAGGGTACTCTGCGTCGCCATGCCGAGCGTGTGGTCACGCGCCTGCATGCCGCGCGCCAGCGCTGCGTGCGCCTGGCCGAGGAGGCAGGTTTCTCGTTCGCCGCGCCGCCACAGGGACTGTTCGGCTGGGTCGAGACCGGGGTCGATGCCGACCGCCTGGCCGCGCAGCTGCATGGCCAGGGCTGGCTGTTGGCGCCGGGCAGTCTGTTCCACGCCGAGCCGCGTCCGAGCACGTTGATGCGCATCAACTTCGCGACCGCACAGGAGCCGCGTTTCTGGCGTGCGCTGGGCGAAGCCCGCGACCGGCTCCAAGTCACACGTGACCACGGGGCTGCGCCAATATCCTGGCCCGCGTACCATCGGCGTAGGACCCGTGGCCAAGAGGCGACTTCGCCGGAGCAGCCGTAATTGACGTTTGAATCCACCCTGCCGCTGGGCGAGCCCGAACTGATGCGCGTCAGCGCATTCCAGCGCTACCTCGACGAGCTCAAGCGCGAAGGAGCCGACGAGTCGCTGACCCGGCTGTCGTCGCTGAACCCGTCGCTGCTGCAGGACCTGCTCCGCTTCGAGCAGGATGGCCGCCACACCGAAATGCTCGAAGTGCTGGCCGCCTGCGTGCGCCACGCGCGCTCGCTGGCGATCTACCTGCAATGCGGCCCGCGGGTGGTGCCGCTGACGGTGTTCCCGACCGAGCGGCTGGCGCATTGCCCGCTGCCGATGCACGAGTTCCTGGCCCAACGCCTGTCGGAATTGCGCGTACTGCATGTCGAGCCCGCCGTGCTGCGCGCGCCGGGTGATCCGCAGGCCGCGCTGGTCGGTGAGCCGCACCTGTACCAGCCGCTGGGCCCGGTCACCTGGGAGCTGGCGATGCGCGGCTCGCGCGAACAATTGCTGCCCGAGATCGCCGGCCCCGCCGCCTACCGTGTCGCGATGGGCATGAACCTGCGCGACGTGGTCTTGACCGGCGTGGTCCAGGCCGCCGTGCATCGCCTGCACCGCGAAAGCGCCAACCTGCGCGAGATGTCGGAGTGGCCGGGCCTGAACCGCGGCCGCGCGATGCGCCTGCTCAACGCGCTGTACCTGCAGGGCGGGCTGATCGTCAGCCGCACCCACCCGGTGGCGACCAACGACAGCTGGTTCGGCAGCTCCCGTAGCTGACCCGCGAATTCAGCTCAACGCTTCCCAGCGCTCGAGCGCGGCCAGCAGCTCGTCGTCGATCTGCGCGTAGCGTGCGTGCAACTCGGTTGCGCGTTGCGGCTGCCTGGCGTACAGCGCTGGATCGGCCAGGGCCTCGGTGATTGACTTCTGCTCGGCTTCGAGCGCGTCGATGCGCGCCGGCAGCGCGTCGAGTTCGCGCTGCTCCTTGTAGCTGAGCTTGTTGCGGCGGCGCGCCTGCTGCAGCGGGCGGCGGCCGGTGGCGCGGCAGGCGCGCGGCCGGCGCGCGGCAGCCCCACCCGGCTGCGCGCGCGCTGCGTCTGCCAGTCCTCGTAGCCGCCTTCGTATTCGCGCCACAGCCCGGGTCTGCCGCGAAGGCCGGTCGCCCTCCCAGGCGATCGTGCTGGTCACCACGTTGTCGAGAAAGCGCCGGTCGTGGCTGACCAGGAACACCGTGCCGGCGTAGCCGACTGCAGCAGCTCCTCGAGCAGTTCCAGCGTGTCGATGTCGAGGTCGTTGGTCGGCTCGTCGAGCACCAGCACGTTGGCCGGCAGCGCGAACAGCCGCGCCAGCAGCAGGCGGTTGCGCTCGCCGCCCGACAGCGTGCGCACCGGCGAGTTGGCGCGCTCGGGCGAGAACAGGAAGTCGTTCAGGTAGCTCATCACGTGCTTGCGCTGGCCGCCGATCTCGATCCATTCGCTGCCCGGGCTGATGGTGTCGGCCAGCGTCGCGTCGAGGTCGAGCGCGCTGCGCATCTGGTCGAAGTACGCCACCTGCAGCTTGCTGCCCTGGCGCACCTTGCCGCGCGTGGGCTGCAGCTCGCCGAGGATGAGCTTGAGCAGCGTGGTCTTGCCGGCGCCGTTGGGGCCGATCAGGCCGACCTTGTCGCCGCGCAGGATGGTGGCGGTGAAGCCGTCGATCAACCACGGCCCGTGCTCGCCGAAGCGCATCGACACGTCGTCGCAGCTCGGCGACGATCTTGCCGCTGCGGCAGGCCGGCATCGACCTCCAGCCGCACCTGGCCGAGCGAGTCGCGCCGCGCCGCGCGCTGCTCGCGCAGGCGCTCGAGCCGCTCGACGCGCCCGACGCTGCGCGTGCGCCGCGCCTCGACGCCCTTGCGGACCCAGACCTCTTCCTGCGCCAGCAGCTTGTCGGCGCGCGCGCTGGCCAGGGCCTCGGACTCGAGCTCGCGCTCCTTGGTCGCTTCGTAGGCGGCGAAGTTGCCGGGGTAGCTGCGCAGCACGCCGCGGTCGAGCTCGACGATGCGCGTGGCCACGCGTCGAGGAAGGCGCGGTCGTGCGAGACCAGCACCAGCGCTCCGCTCCAGCCACGAGCAGGCCTTGCAGCCACTCGATGGAGTCGAGGTCGAGGTGGTTGGTCGGCTCGTCGAGCAGCAGCACGTCGGGCACGGCCACCAGCGCCTGCGCCAGCGCGACGCGCTTCTTGGTGCCGCCCGACAGCGTCGGCACATGGGCGCTCGCCGTCCAGGTGCAGGCGCTGCAGCGTCGTGCTCGACGCGCTGCTCCCAGGTCCAGCCGTCGAGCGCCTCGATGCGCGTCTGCAGCGCGTCGAGGTCGTCGCCCTCGCGATGCTCCTCGTAGCGCTCGCGCAGGGCGCGCGCCTCGGCCACGCCTTCGCTGACGGCCTCGAACACCGTGGCATCGGCCTCGAACAGCGGCTCCTGCGGCACGTAGATGCGGCGCAGGCCCTGCTGCATCTGCAGCAGGCCGTCGTCGGCTTCTCGAGGCCGGCGAGGATCTTCAGCAGCGACGACTTGCCGGTGCCGTTGCGGCCGATCAGCGCGACGCGCTCGCCGGCCTCGAGCGAGAACGCGGTGCCGTCGAGCAGCGCGACGTGGCCGTAGGCGAGGTGGGCATTGGAAAGCGTGAGCAGGGCCATCGCGGGATTGTCGGCGACGCTCGCGGCCACGCCACGCGCATGGCGCGGCCTCCTATATCCTTCGCGCGGCCCCCTTTCCTCGGCCAGGCCCAGCCCATGTGCTCGCATCGACTCATCGCCGCCGCGCTCGCCGTCTGCCTTGGCGGCTTTGCACCAACGGCCCGGGCCGAGGATGTGCTGGTCGCGGTGGCCGCGAACTTCAGCGCACCGATGAAGCTGATCGCTGCGGATTTCGAGAAGGAGAGCGGCCACAAGGCGCAGCTGGCCTTCGGCGCGACAGGTGCTTTCTACGCGCAGATCAAGAACGGTGCACCGTTTCATGTCTTTCTGTCGGCCGACGACGAAACGCCGGCCAAACTGGTGCAGGAGGGGTGGGCCGATGCGGCCAGCCGCTCCACCTACGCGATCGGCAGCCTGGTGTTGTGGTCGGCCATGCCGGGCTTCGTCGATGCCCACGGCGACGTGCTCAAGACGCAGTCGTTCACCAAGCTCGCGCTGGCCAACCCCAAGACGGCACCGTACGGCCGCGCCGCCATCGAAACCTTGACCACGCTCGGCCTGCTCGGCGCGCTCGAACCACGCTTCGTGCAGGGCGAGAACATCGCACAGACCTTCCAGTTCGTGACGACCGGTAATGCCGAACTGGGCTTCGTCGCGCTGTCGCAGGTGTGGAAGGACGGCACGCTGAACGAGGGCTCGGCGTGGCTGATCCCGGCCGAGTTGCACCAGCCGATGCGGCAGGACGCCGTGTTGCTCACCGCCGCACGCAACAATGCGGCCGCGGTCGCGCTGTTGCGGTACCTGAAGTCCGACAAGGCCAAGGCGATCATTCGCGCTTACGGCTACCGCCTCTGACGCGCAGGGCACCGACGATGACCGACACCGACCTCGACGCCATCACGCTGACCCTGCGCCTGGCCACGGTGGTGACGTCATTGCTGCTGTTGATCGGTACGCCGATCGCCTGGTGGCTGGCACGCACACGCTCGCGGCTGCAAGGCGCCGATCGGCGCGCTGGTCGCACTGCCGCTGGTGCTGCCGCCGACGGTGCTGGGCTTTTACCTGCTGGTGGCGCTGGGGCCGAACGGCGCGGTCGGCCAGTTCACGCAAGCACTCGGCCTCGGCCGCCTGCCGTTCACCTTCTGCGGGTCTGGTGGTCGGCTCGGTGTTCTATTCGCTGCCTTTCGTCGTGCAGCCGATGCAGAACGCCTTCGAAGCCATCGGCGAACGCCCGCTGGAAGCGGCGGCCACGCTGCGCGCCGGCCCCTGGGATCGCTTCTTCACCGTCGCGCTGCCACTGGCCCGGCCTGGCCTGGTCACCGCCGCGATCCTCGGCTTCGCGCACACCGTCGGCGAATTCGGCGTGGTGCTGATGATCGGCGGCAACATTCCCGGACCAGACGCGGGTGGTCTCGGTGCAGATCTACGACCACGTCGAAGCGCTCGAGTACGGCCAGGCGCATTGGCTCGCCGGCCGGCATGCTGCTGTTCTCCTTCGTCGTGCTGCTGGCGCTCTACGCCTTCACGCCGGCCAGGCGCAAGGTCATGACCTGGGCGACGCGCCCACCATCCAGGCCCGCTTCGCGCTGACCTATGCCGGCTTTACGCTGGATGTCGATCTGGCAGCTGCCCGGGCGCGGCGTCACGGCGCTCTTCGGCCCCTCGGGCTCGGGCAAGACCACGCTGCTGCGCTGCATCGCCGGCCTCGAGCGCGGCCGACGGGGCGGCTCGCAGTCAATGGCGACGGTGCTGGCAGGACGACGACAGGTCTTCGTGCCCACCCATCGCCGCGCCGCTCGGCTATGTGTTCCAGGAGGCCAGCCTGTTCTCGCACCTCTCGGTGCGCGGCAATCTGGACTACGGCATGAAGCGCGCGACGCCCGCGTCGAGCAGGTCGGCACAGTCGGCGGCGATCGACCTGCTCGGCATCGGCGCCTTGCTCGAACGCGCGACGGCCGATCTGTCGGGCGGCGAGCGCCAGCGCGTGGCGATCGCCCGCGCGCTGGCGGTCGGCCCGCAGTTGCTGCTGATGGACGAGCCGCTCGCATCGCTCGACCTGGCGCGCAAGCAGGAGATCCTGCCCTATCTGATGCGCCTGCACGACGAGCTCGACATCCCCGTGCTCTACGTCAGCCACTCGGCCGACGAGGTCGCGCGTCTGGCCGACCATCTGGTGCTGCTCGACGACGGCCACGTGCGGGCGCAAGGCGGCCTGCACGAAATGCTGAGCCGGCTCGACCTGACCGCCGCCTTCGCCGACGACGCCGGCGCGGTGATCGACGCCACCGTCGCCGCACACGACGACGCCGACCACCTCAGCCGGCTCGACTTTCGCGGCGGCAGCCTGCTGGTCGGCCGCTGCAGCCAGGCACTCGGTCAGCTCGTACGGGTGCGCGTTCGCGCCAGCGATGTCAGTCTGTCGGATCGCCCGCCCGAAGGCAGCAGCATCCTCAACGCGCTGGCGGCGCATGTCGTCGAGGTCAGCGCCGGTCATGTGCCCGGCCAGTGGCTCGTACGCCTGGACGCGGGTGGCACGCAGTTGATGGCCCGCATCACGGCGCGCTCTGGCAGAGCCCTGCAGATCGAACCCGGCCGCAGCGTCTGGGCGCAGGTCAAGAGCGTGGCCGTGATGCGCTGAAGGCTCAGGCGCCTTTGGGCTTGTAGGCGACGACGTCGATCTCGACCTTGGCATCGACCATCAGCCGCGCTTCGGTGGTCGAGCGTGCCGGACGCCCGTTCGGGAAGTAGCTCATGTAGACGCGGTTGAAGGCGCCGAAGTCACGCGCGTCCTGCAGCCAGCAGGTGCACTTGCAGACATCGTCGAAGCCCGCGCCAGCGAGCGCGAGTACGCGCTGCAGGTTGTCCATTACCTGGCGCGTCTGCGCCTCGATGCCGCCGGCGACGATCTCGCCTTCGGCGTTGGCCGGCACCTGGCCGGAGACGTAGATGAAGTCGCCCGCGCGCACGGCGGGCGAGAACGGGCGCGCCTGGCGGTCCGAGGCGAGCGGCGGACTGCCCAGATATTGCAGCGTCATGAAGGTCCCTTCAAGGGTGCCATAGGGGCGGAGTATGAAATATATTTTCATAATCCAGCCTTTATGTTCGGGTTTCTACTGAAAAGCCGCGATCCAATGAGAATTAGGCTCCCACTTTGAAATTTAACTTCATTGAGGAGCCTCCCATGACGCGTGGAATTCGCATGCACCGCCGCACCGCGCTGTCCTCGCTGCTGGCGCTCGGCGCGGCCGGCGCCGGCTTCGGCCCGGCGGCCGCGCAGACGGGCAAGTCGGCCCTCAATCTGGCGATGGTCGCCGAGCCGCCGACGCTCGACATCCAGTCGACACCGCCGACCTGGTCTGCATCATCATGCAGCACGTCTACGAGCCGCTGTACACCTTCGACGCCAAGGCCACGCTGGTGCCGATGCTGGCCGAGTCGCATGCCCAAGGTCTCGGCCGACGGCAAGGTCTACAGCATCACGCTGCGCAAGGGCGTCAAGCTGCACAGCGGCCGCGAGCTCAATGCCGACGACGTGGTGGCCAGCCTGAAGCGCTGGATGGAGGTGTCGCCGCGCGGCAAGTCGGTCGGCGGCGCAGGTGGCCGACCTGACCGCCAAGGGGCCGCTCGACGGTCGAGATCAGGCTGAAGAACGCCTATGCGCCGCTGCTGTCGCAGCTGGCCATGGCCATCGGGCATGGCCGCCATCATGGCCAAGGAATCGCTGGCCCAGCCGCTGCACGAGTTCGTCGGCACCGGCCCGTACCAGTTCAAGGAGCGCAAGCCCGATCAGTACGTGCTGCTGACCCGCTTCGACGGCTACTCGGCGCGCAAGGAGGCGGCCAGCGGCTACGGCGGCAAGCGCGTGGCCGTGGTCGACGAGCTGCGCTTCGTGCCGGTGCCGAACGCCAACACGCGCGTCGAGGGCGCGCTGGCGGGCCAGTTCCACTATGCCGACCTGCTGCCGATCGAGGCGCTCGGCCGCCTCGAGAAGGCCCGCGGCAAGGTGGTGCCGATCTGACGCCGTCGTTCGGCTTCCCCTACCTCGTGTTCAACACCAAGGAAGGCTCGATGACGCAGCAGGCCGTGCGCAAGGCCGTGCAGACCGCGCTGGGCGAGGGCGAGATGCTGGCGGCCGGCTTCGGCGACACGCGCTTCTTCATCGTCGAGGGCAACCACTTCCCGAAGGGCACGCCGTTCTATTCCGACGCCGGCACCGCCGCCTACAACGAGCGCGACGCCAAGAAGGCCAAGGCCAGGCCGAGCAGGCCGGCTACAAGGGCGAGCCGGTGCGCATCCTCACCAGCCGGCAGTACGACTTCCACTACAACATGGCGCTGATCATGGCCGAGCAGCTCAAGCGCGCCGGCTTCAAGGCCGAGCTGAACGTGGTCGAGTGGGCCACGCTGCTGCAGCGCCGCGACGACCCGAAGCTGTGGGACATCTACATCACGCACTCGGGCCTGTTCCCCGAGCCGATGCTCTCGCCGCCGCAACTGGGCGACGGCGCGCCGGGCTGGTGGAGCTCGCCGGCCAAGACGCCGGCGCTGGCCGCGCTGAACCAGGAGCCCAACCCGGCCAAGCGCGGGCCGCTGTGGGGCAAGGTGCAGCAGGTGGTGTACGACGAAGTGCCCTACATCCAGGTCGGCAAGTTCGCGAGCCTGTCGGCGCGCTCGCCGTCGCTGGAGGGCTACACGCCGCACACCTATCCGTTCTTCTGGAACACGAGCCTGAAGAGCTGAGCCGGTGACGCCACGCACCGGGCGCGATGGCGCGCTTTCTGCTCGCCCGCCTGGGCGGCATGCTGGTGGTGCTGGCCATCGTGGCGGTGCTGGTGTTCGTGCTCACGCGCGCTGCGCCGGGCGACCCGGTCGCGGTGCTGCTCGGCGACCAGGCCACGGCCGACGACATCGCGCGCGTGCAAAAGGTCTACGGCCTGGACAAGCCGCTGCCGGTGCAGTTCGTGCTGTGGCTGCGCGAGCTCGCGCACGGCAACCTGGGCGAGTCGATCTTCCTGCAGCGGCCGGTGACGCAGGCGCTGTGGGAGCGCGCCGAGCCGACCACGTTGCTGTCGCTGATGGCGGTCGCCATCGCCACGCTGATCGGCGTGCCCTGCGGCATCGTCTCGGCGGTGTTCCGCGGCAGCGCGGTCGACCAGGTCTTCACCGGCTTCGCGATGCTCGGCGCCAGCGTGCCGAGCTTCTGGTTCGGCCTGGTGCTGATGCAGATCTTCGCGGTCTCGCTCGGCTGGTTCCCGGTGTCGGGCTATGGCGAGCCCGGCGCGTCGCTGGCGCGCGCGCATGCACTGCCTGGTGCTGCCGGCCACGGTGCTGGGCGTGCTCAATTCGGCGCTGATCATCCGCTTCACGCGCGCCTCGATGCTCGACGTGCTCGGCGAAGACTACGTGCGCACGGCGCGCGCCAAGGGCCTGCCCGAGAACATGGTGGTGCTCAAGCACGCGCTGCGCAATGCGCTGGTGCCCATCGTCACGGTGATCGGCCTGACGGTGGCGCTGATGATCGGCGGCGCGGTGGTCACCGAGACGGTGTTCGGCCTGCCCGGCGTCGGCAACCTGGTGGTGAGCGCGGTGATCCGGCGCGACTATCCGGTGATCCAGGGCGCGCTGCTGGTGGTGGCGGCGATCTATGTGGTCATCAACTTCCGATCGACCTGCTCTACACCGTGGTCGATCCGCGGGTGAAGGTCTGAGCCGATGCGCGTGCCCGCGCTGCCGCTCGTGCTGCGCAAGCTGTTCCGCCGCCGCATCGTGCTGGGGCGGCGATCGCGCTGCCGCTGGTGGTCGATGGTGTCGCTGTTCGCCGGCCCGCTGAGCGGCTTCGACCCGAACGAGACCGCGGTCAGCCAGCGCCTGGCGCGGCCGTCGATCGCCCACCTGCTCGGCACCGACGAGCTCGGCCGCGACCTGTTCGCGCGCATCGCCTTCGGCGGGCGCTACTCGCTGACGATCGCGCTGCTCACCGCGCTCGGCGCGGTGCTGGCCGGCACGCTCGCTCGGCCTGTGGCGGGCTTCTTCCGCCGCCTCGACGCGCCGCTGATGCGCGTGGTCGACGCGATGATGTCGTTCCCCGACATCCTGCTGGCGATCGCGCTGGTGGGCATCCTCGGGTCGTCGATGCTCAACGTGGTGCTCGCGCTGGTGCTGGTCTACACGCCGCGCGTGGCGCGCGTGGTGCGCGCCTCCACGCTGGTGGTGCGCGAGCTGCTGTTCGTCGAGGCGGCGCGCGCGGTCGGCGTCTCGACCGCCGCGCATCCTGTGGCGCCACATCCTGCCCAACCTGATGTCGCCGATCCTGGTGCAGGCCTCGTTCATCTTCGCCTACGCCATCCTGGCCGAGGCGGCGCTGTCGTTCCTCGGCGTCGGCGTGCCGCCGGAGATCCCGACCTGGGGCACGATGGTCGCGGGCAGCCAGCAGTACGCGCACCAGGCGCTGTGGATCGTGTTGTTCCCGGGCCTGGCGATCATCGTCACCGCGCTGTCGCTGCAACTGCTGGGCGACGGCATCCGCGACCTGCTGGACCCGCGCCTGCGCAAGTCGATGAGGCCGCTGAACCGCCTCGACAGTCCGCCACCTCAGCACCTCGTTCGCCACCGACGACGGCCTGGTGCGACGCCGTCGCCGACGTGAGCTTCTCGATCCGCGCGCGGCAAGACCACGGCGCTGGTCGGCGAGTCGGGTTCGGGCAAGTCGGTCACCAGCCTGACGCTGATGCGCCTGCTGCCGCGCACGGCGGCACACGCAGGTCAGCGGCGAAGCGCCTGTTCGTCGATCGCGCCGGCGACACGCTCGACCTGCTGGCGCTGCCCGAGCCACGCATGCGCGCGCTGCGCGGCAACGAGGTCGCGATGATCTTCCAGGAGCCGATGACCAGCCTGAACCCGGTGTTCAGCATCGGCGAGCAGATCGCCGAGTCGCTGCGGCTGCACAAGGGCCTCGACCGCGCGGCGGCGCGCGCCGCAGGCGCTGCGCATGCTCGAGCTGGTGGAGATTCCGGCCGCGGCGCAGCGCCTGCGACGAGTATCCGCACCAGCTCTCCGGCGGCATGCGCCAGCGCGTGATGATCGCGCTGGCGATGGCCTGCGACCCGACGCTGCTGATCGCCGACGAGCCGACCACCGCGCTCGACGTGACGATCCAGGCGCAGATCCTGGCGCTGATGCGCCGCCTGCAGGCCGAGACCGGCATGAGCATCCTGTTCATCACGCACAACCTCGGCGTGGTGGCGCATCACGCCGACGACGTGGCGGTGATGTACGCCGGCCGCATCGTCGAGACGCGCGCCGGTGCGCCGCGCTGTTCGCGCGCCGCGCCATCCGTACACGCAGGGCCTGCTCGCCTGCCTGCCGGGCAGGCAGCACGCGGCCGGGCAGCCGCGGCCGGCAAGCGCGGCTGTTCGCGATCCGCGGCCAGGTGTCGAGCCCGCTCGCGCCGCCGCCCGGCTGCGCCTTCGAGCCGCGCTGCGACCAGGCGCAGGCCGCCTGCCGCGACGCGATGCCCGCGCTGCGACCGGCCACACGCCGGCCGCAGCGCGCGCTGCACCGGCGACGAGGGCGCTGCATGAACCCCCGTCGCCGGCGCGCTCCCGGACGCCGAAGGCGCGCCTCGCAGGCCTGGGCGCTCGCAGCTCGCAGTGCGACGCGGCAGGTTGCCCGATGAGCGCAGCGACGCCGCTGATCGAGGTGCGCAACCTGCGCAAGTTCTTCGCGGCCAGCGTCGCGCCCGGTGCGCGCGGTGGACGACGTGTCGTTCGCGATCGAACGCGGCGAGACGCTCGGCCTGGTCGGCGAGTCGGGCTCGGGCAAGAGCACCATCGGGCGCGCGTTGCTGCGCCTGATCGACGCCACCGCCGGCCAGGTGCTCGTACCGCGGCGAGGACCTCGGCGCTGTCCAGCGGCAGCCGCATGCGCACGCTGCGCAGCAAGCTGCAGATGATCTTCCAGGACCCGTATGCGAGCCTGAACCCGAAGATGCGAGTGGCGCGACATCCTGGCCGAGGCGCTGCAGACGCATGGCCTGGCCAAGGGACCGGGCAAGCCCGAGCGCAGCGCATCGCCGAGCTGCTGCGGCTCGTGGGCCTCGCGCCCGAGCACGCGCAGCGCTTCCCGCACGAGTTCTCGGGCGGCCAGCGCCAGCGCATCGGCGTGGCGCGCGCGCTGGCGGTGCGAGCCGGAGTTCATCGTCGCCGACGAGCCGCTGTCGGCGCTGGACGTGTCGATCCAGGCGCAGGTGATCAACCTGCTGGGCGACCTGCGCGAGCAGCTCTCGCTCACGATGCTGTTCATCTCGCACGACCTCGACGTGGTGGAGTACCTGTGCGATCGCGTCGTGGTGCTCTACCTCGGCCGCGTGATGGAGGTGGCGCCCACGGCCGCGCTGTTCGCGCGCCCGCTGCACCCGTACACGCAGGCGCTGCTGGCGGCCTCGCCGAAGCCCGACCCGCAGATCGCGCTGGTGCACGTGCCGCTGCAGGGCGACATTCCGAGCCCGGTGAACCCGCCCTCGGGCTGCGTGTTCCGCACCCGCTGCCCGCACGCCATCGACGCCTGCGCGCAGACGCGATGCCGCACGCTGCGACGAAGTGCGGCCCGGCCGCTTCACGGCCTGCATCGCGCAAGGACCTCCTGACCTGACCGCTGCACCATGAACACCAACGACCTGCTCGACCCGCTGATCGGCCCCGGCTTCAAGGGCTTTCCGCTCGGACGCACGCCGCGCTGCGCCGCAGCGCAGATCGGCCGCCGGGCTGGAACGTGCTGGCCGGCGACCTGCCGCTGCCGCTGGCGGTGCTCAAGCGCGATGCGCTCGCGCACAACCTGGCCTGGATGCAGGGCTACGCGCGGCGCAGGGGCATCGACCTCGCGCCGCACGGCAAGACGACGATGTCGCCGCAGCTGTTCGCGCGCCAGCTCGACGCCGGCGCCTGGGGCCTGACCTTCGCGACCGTGAACCAGCTCGCCGTCGGCGTCGCGGCCGGCGCGCGCCGCACCCTCATCGCCAACCAGGTGCTGGGCGACGCCGACCTGCGGCGATCATCGCAGACTGCTGCGCCGCGAGCACGCCGACCTGCGCGTCGCCTTCCTGGTCGATTCGCCGGCGCAGCTCGCGCTGATCGAAGCCTGGGCCGGCGCCACCCGGGCAGCCGCGCGTTCGAGGTGCTGCTGGAGATCGGCATCGCCGGCGGGCGCACCGGCTGCCGCACGCACGACGAGGCGCATCGCGCTGGCCGCGCGCCTGCACGCCAGCACGGCGGTGCAGGCTGGTCGGCATCGAGTGCTACGAAGGCCTCGGCGCCACGGGCAACAGCGAAGCCGACGCGCCCTACGCGCAGGCCCTGATGGACCGCGTCGAGGCGATCGCGCGCGCACTGCGACGCGCAGAGCCTGTTCGACAGCGACGAGGTGCTGCTGACGGCCGGCGGCTCGGCGATCTTCGACCTGGTGGCCACGCGCCTGCGGCCCAAGCTCGGCCGGCCGGTGCGCGGCCTGCTGCGCTCGGGCTGCTACGTCACGCACGACCACGGCAACTACAAGCGCTTCGTCAACGCCGTCGAGTCGCGCCTGGGCTGCGCGCGCGGCGAGAGCCTGCGCCCGGCGCTGGAGGTCTGGGCGCTGGTGCAGTCCTGCCCGAGCCGGCCTGGCGATCCTCGCCGGCGGCCAGCGCGACATCTCGTTCGACCTCGAGATGCCGATGCCCGTTCGCCGCGCGCCGCGCGCGGCGCGACGGCGACGCGCGCGGTGCCCGCCGAGCTGGAAGATCAGCGGCGCTGAACGACCAGCACGCCTACCTGCGCTGGGACGCGGCCGATGCCGGCCAGGCGCCGCACGTCGGCGACCGCGTCGGCCTCGGCATCTCGCACCCCTGCACCACCTTCGACAAGTGGCACTGGATGCCGATGGTCGACGACGACTACCGCGTCGTCGACGCGGCGATCGATGCACTTCTGAGTCGACCGCATGAGCAACGGCCTGCTCCAACGCGTCGCGCGAGCTGCGCGACACCGGCGCCGCCGGCGCGCCGCGCGCATCCTCGACGTGATCCTCGAAGACCCCGACCGCGTGCTCGACGAAAGCTTCGAGCTGCTCGCCAGCGCGCCGGCAGCTCGGTGCCGACGATCATGCGCACCTGCCGCGACCTCGGCTTCGCCGGCCTGCGCGAGTTCAAGCTCGCGCTGGCGCAGGAGCTGGCGGTCGGCGGCTCGCCGCTGCACCGCCGCGTCGACATCGAGCGACAGCGCCGACGACGTGGTCGCCAAGATCACGCGCAGCGCCGCGGCCATCGGTGGCCGGCGTGCGCACGCAGCTCGACATCGCCGCGCTCGAGGCCGCGGCGACCGCGATCGCCGGCGCGCGCGCACATCGACTGCTATCGCGTCGGCGTCACCTCGAGCTTCATGGCGCCGGACCTGCAGGCGCGCCTGTTCCGGCTCGGCCTGTCGGCCAACGCTGGTTCGACTACCACCTGCAGCTGGTCTCGGCGGCCACGCAGGACGCCGCACGGCGTGGTGATCGCGATCTCGCACGTCGGCGGCATGCCGTCGCTGCTGGACGCGGTCGACATCGCGCGCTCGCAGGGCGCGACGGTGGTGCGCTGACGCAGCCCGGCACGCCGCTGGCCGACCGCACGCGACATCCTGCTGGCGCTGACGCGTGCCCGACGACGCGGTGATGCAGGTCGGCATCGAGGCCTACCTCGCGCACCTGACGGTGATCGAGATCCTCACGGTGCTGGTCGCGCAGCGCCTCGGCGACCCGGCGGTGCAGCGCCTGCAGGGCGTGCGCGCAGCGCTGCAGCGAGCACGGCGTCGACATGCGCGCGCATCCGCTGCAGAGCTGGGACAGCGGCGACACGGCACGACATGAAGCTGCCGCCATGAACCGCGCCACCCTGCTCGAAGGCGGCCTCGTCGTCGACGGCAGCGGCGGCCCGTCGTGGCCGGGCGACGTGCTGCTCGTCGGCGACCGCATCGCCGGCGTCGGCGAGGGCCTGCGCGACGCGCCTGCCCGCAGGGCCTGCGCTGGCCGAGGACGTCGAGCGTGCTCGACTGCCGCGGCCTGGTCGATCGCGCCGGGCTTCATCGACGTGCACACCCACGACGACGCGATCGTGCTCGACGACGCCGACATGCTGCCCAAGCTGTCGCAGGGCATCACCACGGTCGTCACCGGCAACTGCGGCATCTCGCTCGCGCCCTACGTGACCGACGCGGCCGCCGGCCGCCGCTCACCTGCTCGGCGCCGGCTCGTTCCGCTACCCGACGATGCGCGCCTACGCGCGACGCGGTGACGGCCGCGCGGCCGGCGCTCAACGTGGCGGCGCTGATCGGCCACACCACGCTGCGCTTCGCCGCCGTGGGCGACCTGGCGCGCGCCGCCAGCGCCGACGAGCGCGCGCGCATGGCGCGGCTGCTCGAAGCCTGCATGGCCGACGGCGCGCATCGGCCTGTCGTCGGGCCTGTTCTACGACGAGGCCTTCGCCGCGCCGGCCGACGAGGTCACCGCGCTGGCGCGCGTCGTCGCCCGCCACGGCGGCGTCTACGCGACGCACATGCGCAGCGAGATGGCCGACATCCTCGAGGCGCTGCACGAGGCCGGCGACTGCGCCTTCGAGGCCGGCCTGCCGCTGGTCATCTCGCACCACAAGTGCGCCGGGCCGGCCAACTGGGGCCGCACGCGCGAGACGCTGCCGCTGATCGAGGCGCTGGCCGCGCGGCAGGAGATCGCGATGGACGTCTACCCCTACGTCGCCGGCTCGACCGTGCTGCGCGAGGACCTGGTCGACGGCGTCATCGACGTCATGCTGACCTGGCAGCGACCGCATCCCCGAGGTCACCGGCCGCATGCTGGCCGACATCGCCGCCGAGTGGGGCGTCGACCAGAAGGACGGCCTGCCGGCGCCTGAAGCCCGGCGGCGCCTGCTACTTCCAGATGCGACGAGGACGACGTCGAGCGCGTGATCGCGCATCCGCTGCACGCATGATCGGCTCCGACGGCCTGCCGCACGACCGCCACCCGCACCCGCGCCTGTGGGGCGCGTTCCCGCGCGTGCTTCGCGCGCTACTGGCGCGAGCGCAAGCTGTTCTCGCTCGAGCAGGCGGTGCACAAGATGACCGGCATGACGGCGCGCAACTTCCGCATCGCCGACCGCGGCCTGCTGCAAGACCGGCGCGATGGCCGACGTGGTGGTGTTCGACCCGGCGCGCATCGCCGACACCGCGACCTACGACCGGCCGATCAGCGCCAGCCTCGGCATCGCCGCGGTGTTCGTCAACGGCCGCCTGCGCCTATCGCGGCGGCGACGACGGCACGGTGCTGGCCCGTGCCGGTCGCATGCTCGAGCGCGCGGCGCGCTAGCGCCGAGGCTTCGCCGGCGCACCTGTGCGCGGCGGGCCCTGGCGCGTGTCTTCCGCGCCGCGCCCTTGAAACCGCCGCGATGGTTCCCATCTGTCGGATTGAACCGGTCGAGATCGGATTGCGGCCGGTGCTCTCACAGAACGGAGGACATGCCATGTACGAATCGATGCTCAACTACCCGAGCGGCCTGTTCGGCCATTTCGAGCGCCTGCGCCGCGAACTCGACGACGTGTTCGGCGGCTCGGCCGTGGCCAGCAGCATTCGCTCGGTCGCGGCCGGCACCTTGCCGGCCATCAACGTCGGGCGCACGCCGCGGCAGCGTGGAGGTGTATGCCTTCGCGCCAGGCCTGGACGCGTCGAAGATCGAGGTCACGCTCGACCGCGGCGTGCTGCGCATCGCCGGCGAACGCGCTTCGGCGATCCCGCACGAACGACGACAAGGTCACCGTCTACACGCGCGAGCGCGACAGCGGGCCGCTTCCTGCGCGCCGTCTCGCTGCCCGACGACGTCGACCCGGCGCAGCGTGCGTGCCAGCTACAAGGATGGCGTGCTGCAGGTGAGCATCGCACGCCGCGAAGCCGCCCAACCCAAGCGCATCACGGTGCAGTGACGCGCACGCAAGGAGATCGATCATGAGCAATGCACTGAGCAAGGACCAACGCGAGCAGGAGCAACGCGCCGTGCTGCCGGCCGTCGACGTGTTCGAGGACGCCGCGGGCATCACGCTGCTGGCCGACATGCCGGGCGTGTCGAAGGAGCGCCTGGAGTTGCGCGTCGAAGGCGACGCGCTGTCGATCGAAGGCCGCGTGCGAGCCGCAGACACCCGAAGGGCTGGAGCCCGTGTATGCGGAAGTGCGCGTGCCGCGTTATCCGGCGCAGCTTCACGCTCAGCCGCGAACTCGACACGCAGAAGATCGAGGCCAACCTGAAGGACGGCGTGCTGACGCTGCGCATCCCGAAGCAGGCCTACGCGCAACCGCGGCGCATCGAGGTGCGGGCCGGCTGACAGAGCGCGGGGCGGCACAATCGGCGGCCCCGCCGCGCCGCCCCATGCTTGCCGTTTCGCCGATCGACCGATTCCGCACGCCTTGCCGGCGGCGGCGGTTGCGGTCGCCCCCGTGATTCCGGCTGTCCTGCGCCCGCAGCGCGACTTCCTGCGCTTCTGGTGGGCGCGACTGGCCAATACCTGTGCCAGCCAGATGTTGATGGTCGCGGTCGGCTGGCAGATGTACGACCTGACCGGCTCGGCCTGGGACCTCGGCCTCGTCGGCCTGCTGCAGTTCCTGCCCGCGCTGGCGCTCGTGCTGGTGACGGGCGACGTGGTCGACCGCCATCACCGCGCACGCGTGGCGGCAGCCTGTGTTGGCGTGCAGGCCGCGGTGGCGCTCGCGCTGGCGCTGGCACCCTGGGCCGGCGGGCCGCAGCGCGGCCTGCTGCTGGCATTGGCCGTCGTGCTGGGCACCGCCAAGGCCTTCCAGATGCCGGCGCAGCAGGCGCTGACGCCGCTGCTGGTGCCCGCGGCAGTCGCTGCCGCGTGCGCTGGCCTTCAGCGCGGCGGGCATGCAGGTGGCGATCATCGCCGGGCCGGCGATCGGCGGCCTGATCTACGTCGCCGGCGCCACCACCGTCTACGCCACCTGCGCGCTGCTGTTCGCCGTCGCGGCCGTCTTGTTGCTGCGCGTGAATCACGCCAGCCCGCCGCCGCGCGAGCGCGCCACCTGGCACACGCTGCTGGCCGGCGTGCAGCTTCGTGCGCGGCAATCCGGTCGTGCTCGGCGCGATCTCGCTCGACCTGTTCGCGGTGCTGCTCGGCGGCGCGACCGCGCTGCTGCCGATGTTCGCCAAGGACATGCTGCACGTCGGGCCCTGGGGCCTGGGCCTGCTGCGCGCCGCGCCGGCGATCGGCGCGCTGGCGATGTCGCTGGCGCTGACGCGCTGGCCGATCACGCGCCGCGCCGGGCCGCGCATGCTGTGGGCGGTGGCGGTGTACGGCGTGGCGACGGTGGTGTTCGGCGTCTCGACCTCGTTCGCGCCTGTCGATGCTCGCGCTGGCCGTCACCGGCGCCGCCGACATGGTCAGCGTCGTCGTGCGCCAGTCGCTGGTGCAGCTCGAGACGCCCGACGCGATGCGCGGCCGCGTCAGCGCGGTCAACTCGGTGTTCATCGGCGCGTCGAACCAGCTCGGCGAGTTCGAGTCCGGCGTCACCGCCGCGCTGCTCGGGCCGGTGGGTTCGGTGGTGCTCGGCGGCGTCGGCACGATCGCCGTCGCGCTGCTGTGGTCGCGATGGTTCCCGGCGCTGGCGCGGCGCGACCAGCTGGTGCGCCCGAGCTGAGCGTGGCTCGGCGCCGCCGCGCGGGCACGGCGCGGCGTGCGGGCAAGTTGCGCCGGCGGCAAGGCGTTCCCGTTTCAGGCGGCAGGCGGTACACCGGCCAGCGCGGCGGCGCGCCATAACGCCTCGGCCGCCGGCGGCGCGGCGCTGCGCTGACGGAACAGCCGGATCTCGACCGCGACCGACCAGCCGCATCGCCGGCCCCGACCAGCCGGCGCCGAGGCCAACTCGTCCTCGATCAGGCTCCTCGGCAACCAGGCCACGCCGCGGCCCGTCGAGCGCCATCGTTCAGCAACGTGGCCAGGTGCGCGGTCAACGACCGGCTCGGCATGCAGGCCTTCGAGCGCTTCGCTGCGCAGCGCACGTACCACGCGGCCGATGCCCGACTCCGCGCTGTACGCCAGCAGCGGAACCGGTTCGTCGTGCCCTCGCCAGGGCATGGCGTGGCTTGCCCGGCCGGTCGGGCGCGCATAGCGGGATCAATTCGTCGTTGCCGACCACGTCGAGCGTAGGCCGCGGCATCGAGCCGCCCGGCACCTCGGATGCACATGGCAGAGCAGGAACTGGACACGGCCCTGCACCATCAGCGCCTCGCAGTTGCGGCCACGTCCGACATCAGCTGGATCGGCCCGACAACCAGGTCGCGACTCGAGGCCGCGCAGCCAGCCCGGCAGGAAGGTCAACGACAGGGCGTGGGTCGCCGCGATGCGCAGCGTGGCGGCACTGGCGTCGACGACGGCCCGCGCTTCGTCCGGCAGGCGGGCGACATGGGCCAGCGTGTCCTGCGCCATGGTGCGAAACCACTGGCCGGCTTCGGTCAGCGTGACCGGGTGCGTCGTGCGATCGAACAGCGCCACACCCAGCCACTCCTCCAGCGCGCGAATGCGGCGGCTGAACGCCGGCTGCGTCATGTGGCGTTCTTCGGCCGCGCGGGAGAAGTTGCCCGTTGTTGCCAGGGCGAGAAAGTCGTCGAGCCAGATCAGATTCATTTCAGTCCTCCTGCCCGGCCGTCCATGGGCGGCCTGCGCCACCCTGGGGGAGCGCGAGCGAGGTGAGCTTGGGGCAGACATTCGGTGCTTTGAGGGCATGAAAGAAGCTCAAGCAGCATTGGCCATTCGCAAGCGCGTCGACGAACATTTCACCATCCAGCATCCCGACCGCCAAGCGCGCTGCGGGCCGATTGTCAAACAAGGAGACCCCATGCCCACGATCCAGAACTACCGCGGCATCATCCCCGCCATCGCCTGTCCGTTCACGCGCGATTACCGCATCGACGAGCCCGCGCTGCGCAAGCTCGCCTCCTGGCTGGCCACCCAGCCGGGCGTCGTCGCGGTGATGACCAACGGCCACACCGGCGAGGTGTTTTCGCTGCAGCCGCGCGAGCGCGCCGAGGTCACGCGCATCGTCGCCGACGAGCTGAAGGGCCGCCTGCCCGGTCATCTCGTCGATCGTCTGCGAGGGCATGATCGACGCCAAGGAGCATGCGCGCTGGCGCGCGAGGCCGGCGCGCAGGCGCTGGACGTGATGCCGCCGCACCACTGGCTGCGCTTCGGCTTCCGGCCCGATCACGTGACCGACTACTTCGAGGCGATCGCCGAGGCCGGCCTCGACCTGGTGGCGCATGTCTACCCGGCCTGGACGCGCGCCTCGTACTCGTCGGCGACGCTGGCCCAGCTGGCGCGGCTGCCCTACGTGCAGGCCTTCAAGGTCGGCCAGCGCGACATGAACAAATACGCCGCGGACATCAAGGCGATCCGCGACGCCGATCCGTCCAAGGCGATCCTGACCTGTCACGACGAGTACCTGCTGGCCTCGATGGTGCAGGGCGTCGACGGCGCGCTGGTCGGCTTCGCCACGTTCATCCCGAGCCTGATCAGCGACCTGTGGGAGGCGGTGAAGGCCGGCGACCTGAAGCGCGCGATGGCGGTCCAGGACGTGATCACGCCGCTGAAGGACGCCGTCTACGGCGGCGGCGAGCCGACCGGCGAGGCCCATGCGCGCATGAAGGCGGGCATGTACCTGGCCGGCGTGCTCGACGCGCCGACCGTGCGTCCGCCCACCGAAGCGCCGAACGATGCCGAGATGGACGCGCTGCGCGCTGCTGTCGCCAACGCCGGCCTGCTCAAGCGCTGAGTCACAACAACCCCAAGGAGACCACGACCATGCAACGCAAGACCTTCCTCCGCTCGACCGCTCGCAGCCGCCCTGCTCGCCCTCGGCGCAGGCGCCTGGGCCCAGGCCTACCCGAGCAAGCCGGTCACGGTCATCATCCCGTTCCCGCCCGGCGGCACGCTCGACATGGTCGGCCGCATGCTGGCGCAGAAGTCTGGGCGAGCAGATCGGCCAGACCTTCGTCGTGGAGAACCGGCCCGGCGGCAACGGCATGATCGGCGCCGATCGCGGTCGCCAAGGCGCCGGCCGACGGCTACACGCTGCTGTTCAACGCCTCGACCTTCACCACCACGCCGATGACGATGAAGACCGCGCCGTACGACGTGGTCAAGGACTTCACCGCCGGTCGCGCTGGTGGCCAAGGCGCCGCTGGCGGTCGCGATCAACAAGAAGCTGCCGGTCACCGACATCAAGGGCCTGCTCGCCTACGCCAAGGCGAATCCGGGCAAGCTGACGCTTCGCGATCGGCTCGACCGGCATCGGCCGGGCACCTGTCCACCGAACTGCTCAAGCGCGCCGGCGGCATCGACTACTCGTCGTGCCGTACAAGGGCTCGGCGCCGGCCTACCAGGACCTGGTCGGCGGCCAGATCGACGGCTTCATCGACCCGATCCTCGGCTCGGTGCAGTACACCAAGGGCGGCCTGCTGAAGGTCATCGCGGTGACCTCGAAGGCGCGTGCTGCCGTCCATGCCCGACGTGCCGACCGTCGGCGAGATCGATTCCCGGCTACGAGTTCTACAGCTGGTACGGCCTGTGGGGCCCGGCCAAGCTGCCGAAGGACATCGCGCAGCGGCTGAACACCGAGTCGAACAAGGCGCTGGCCGGCGACATGCGCGACAAGCTGACCCGCAGGGCCTGCTGCTGACGCCGGGCTCGATCGACGACTTCGTCGCGTTCCAGCGCGAGGACATGGCGCGCTCGCAAAGCCGGCCGAAGATCATCTGCCGAGGGAAGATCCGTGCCGAGTGACGCCGGGCGGCGGCCGTCGTCACCGGCAGCAGCTCGGGCATCGGCCAGGCGATCGCCGGCGGCCTGCTCGATCAGGGCTGGCACGTGCGCGGGCTTCGACGTCGCGCCGCCGACGATCGGCGCGCCGGCTTCGAGGCGGTGACGGTCGATCTGTACCGACCGGCGCGACGGCCGCGACGGCCCGGCGTGAAGGGCACCGACGCCGGCGACGCTTGTGCATGCGGCAGGCGTGCTGCGCGTCGGCCCGCTCGGCGCAGTTGGATCCCGACGCCGGCGAGCTGATGTGGCGCCTGCATGTGGAGGCCGCGACGCGCGCTCGCCGACGTGGTCGTGCCGGCGATGGCCGCAGCGGGCCGCGGCCGCGTCGTGCTGGTCGGCAGCCGCGTCGCGCAGGGCATGCCGGGCCGCAGCCAGTACGCGGCGACCAAGGCCGCGCTGCTCGGCGCTGGCGCGCAGCTGGGCCGCGGAAGTGGTCGCCGGCGGGCGTGACGGTGAACGTGGTCTCGCCCGCCGCAACGCAGACCGCGATGCTGGACGACCCGGCCCGCCAGGCCGCCGCGCCGGTCTGCCGCCGATCGGCCGCCTGATCCGCCCCGACGAGATCGCCGCGCTGGTCGCCTACCTGCTTTCGCCTGCCGCCGCCGCGATCACCGGCCAGGACATCGCCATCTGCGGCGGCGCCTCGCTGCCGCGCTGAACACGCACACGGAACACCACATGAAGATCGTCGACATCCGCGAATCGACCCGGCCGATCAAGTCGGACATCCGCAACGCCTACATCGATTTCTCGAAGATGACGCTGAGCCTGGTGGCCGTGGTCACCGACGTGATCCGCGACGGCAAGCCCGTCATCGGCTACGGCTTCAACTCCAACGGCCGCTACGGCCAGGGCGCGCTGATCCGCGAGCGCTTCATCGCGCGCGTGCTCGAGGCCGAGCCCGCCAGCCTGTCGACGACAGCGGCGCGACAACCTCGACCCGCACAAGGTCTGGGCCACGCTGATGATCAACGAGAAGCCCGGCGGCCACGGCGAGCGCTCGGTCGCGGTCGGCACGATCGACATGGCGGTCTGGGACGCGGTGGCCAAGATCGAGGACAAGCCGCTGTTCCAGCTGCTCGCCGAGCGCTACGGCCCGCAACGGCGAAGCCGAACCGCGGTGTTCGTCTACGCCGCCGGCGGCTACTACTGCCCGGGCCAGGGCCTCGAGGGCCTGGAGCGCGAGATGCGCAGCTACCTCGACCGCGGCTACTCGGTGGTCAAGATGAAGATCGGCGGCGCGTCGCTGGCCGAGGACTGCAAGCGCATCGAGGCGGTGCTGAAGACTGCTGGGCCCCGGCCAGCAGCTGGCGGTCGATGCCAACGGCCGCTTCGACCTGCCGACCGCGATCGACTACGCCAAGGCGCTGTCGCAGTACGACCTGTTCTGGTACGAGGAAGCCGGCGATCCGCTCGACTACGCGCTGCAGGCCGAGCTGGCGAAGCACTACGCCGGCCGATGGCCACCGGCGAGAACCTGTTCTCGATGCAGGATGCGCGCAACCTGATCCGCTACGGCGGCATGCGCCCCGACCGCGACTGGCTGCAGTTCGACTGCGCGCTCGAGCTACGGCCTGGTCGAGTACCTGCGCACGCTCGACATGCTGAAGGAAAACGGCTGGTCGCCGTCACGCTGCATCCCGCACGGCGGCCACCAGATGTCGCTGGCCATCGCCGCCGGCCTGGGCCTGGGCGGCAACGAGAGCTACCCGGACCTGTTCCAGCCTTACGGCGGCTTCCCCGACGGCGTGAAGGTCGACGACAGCTATCGTCACGCTGCCCGAGCTGCCCGGCATCGGCTTCGAGGGCAAGGCCGACCTGTACGCCGAGATGAAGGCGCTGGCCGCTTGAGCGCTGGCGCGGCGCGACCTGCTGGTGCGCGCGAGCTGACGGCCTCAGGCCTTCAACTCCAACACCACGCTGCCCGAGACCGCATCGGTGACGCCCAGACCGTTGCCCAGGTCCTCGAGTTCGGCGCGCAAGGTATCGAGCACGCCGACCATCTGCGGCCGCGCGGCGACGAGGCTGTCGAACGAATCCCACTCGCCGACGAGGCAGTAGCTGCGCTCTCCGGTCTTGACCAGCGAGCCACGCAGCATGCCCTTGAAGGCACGGTTGGCGCGGCGGTGGGCCTCGAGGAATGCCTCGTCGCGGCCCGGCTTGACGCGAAAGCGAACGATGTTGAATGCGGTCATGGCAACTCCTTGTCAGCGACGGACGAAAGTGCCGTCGGCAAGCAGTCGGCGGCGCGGGCCTGCTTCTTACGCCCGCTCCTGCCCGGGGTCAAGCCTGTGCCGAATCGCCCTCCAGCAAGCGCACCTTCACGCTGCGGCCCTTGACCTTGGCGCTTGCCAGCTTGCGCAGCACCTCGCCGGCAATGCCGCGCTCGACCGCGACGTAGGTCGAGAACTCGTTGACGTTGATCTTGCCGATCTGCGCTGCCGGCAAAGCCCAGGTCCTTGGTCAGCGCGCCCAGCACGTCGCCGGGGCGGATCTTTTCCTTGCGCCCGCCGAGGATCTGCAGCGTGCGCATCGGCGGCGCAGCGGCTCGGCACTCGCGGACGTCAGCTCCGAGAGCTTGCCCCACTCCGACGCGAAGCCGCCGGCCTGCTCGATCTTGCCCACGCTGCCCATCTCGTCCATGCTGACCAGGCTGAAGGCCCAGCCTTCTTCATCGACGCGGCCGGTGCGGCCGATGCGGTGGGTGTGGGTGGCGGCGTCCGGGCGTGATGTCGACGTTGATCACCGCCTCGAGCTGCGCGATGTCGAGGCCGCGCGCGGCGATGTCGGTGGCCACCAGCACGCTGCAGCTGCGGTTGGCGAACTGCACCAGCACCTGGTCGCGCTCGCGCTGCTCGAGCTCGCCGTGCAGCTCCAGCGCGGCGAAGCCCTGCGCACGCAGCACCTGCACCAGGTCGCGGCACTGCTGCCGGGTGTTGCAGAATGCCAGCGTGCTGACCGGGCGGTAATGCGTTCGAGCAGCTGGCGCCACCGCGTGCAGGCGCTCATCCTCGCGCACCTCGAAGAAGAGCTGGCGGATCTTGCCGGCGGCGTGCGCGGCCAGCAGCTTTACTTCCTTGGGCTCGCGCATGAAGGCGGCCGCGAGCTTGGCGATGCCCTCGGGGTAGGTGGCCGAGAACAGCAGCGTCTGGCGCTGCTTGGGGCATTGCTTGGCGATCGTCGCGATGTCGTCGAAGAAGCCCATGTCGAGCATGCGGTCGGCTTCGTCGAGCACCAGCGTGTTCAGCGCCTCCAGGTTCAGGCTGCCGCGCTCGAGGTGGTCCATCAGCCGACCGGGCGTGCCGACGACGATGTGCGCGCCGTGCTCCAGGCTGGCCAGCTGCGGGCGCATCGTGGCGCCGCCGCACAGCGTCAGCACCTTGATGTGGTCTTCGGCGGCGGCCAGGCGCCGCACCTCCTGCGTCACCTGCTCGGCCAGTTCGCGCGTCGGGCACAGCACCAGCGCCTGCACCGCGAAGCGGCGCACGTTCAGGTTGGCCAGCAGCGCCAGCGCGAAGGCCGCCGTCTTGCCGCTGCCGGTCTTGGCCTGGGCGATCAGGTCGTGGCCGGCCAGCGCCAGCGGCAGGCTGGCGGCCTGGATCGGCGTCATGGCGGTGTAGCCCAGGCGCTGCAGGTTCGCGAGCGCATGCGGGGGCAGCGGCAGGTGGCTGAAATCGCCGCCCGATTCGCCTGTTTTGACGCCGGACGGCGCAATCGTCGTGTTCATAGGCGATTATCGGGGCCATGCCGCAGAGCCTTCTTCCGATCCCCCGCCACGCCGAACGCCTGCCGCCGCACATCGGCAAGGAACAGCTCGCGCGCATCCGCCACGGCGTGCACCACCTGCCGCAGGTGGTCAAGCCGGCCGACTACCTGGCCGAGACGCATGCCGATTTCGAGACCCACCTCGACAAGCTCGGCCTGATCCTGCTGCAAAAGGCGGTGGCCGGCCAGCGCCCGAGCCGCTGGATCGCACCCGGCGCTGATCGACGCCGCGCTGGCCCACCTCGACGCCGTGGGCAGCGGCCCGAAGGCGCGGCCGACTGATGCTCGAGCGCACCACCGCGCTCGAGCAGATGGCGGTGTCGCGCCGCGCCGGCGCGTGGACGCGGCTGATCCGCCACACGCTCAAGCTCTCGCAAGCCGACTGGGCGGTGCCGGTGCTGTTCCGCGTGCCGGTGGACGCGAACGCGGTGTGGGCCTTCTACCGCAGCGGCGACACGCCGGCGCTGCTGGCCGCACTGGGCCCCGCGCCGCAGCACCCGCAGGGCGCCGAGCTCACAGCGCACCTGGAGGCGCTGATCGCGAAGAGCCGCGCCTTCAAGGCACGGCATCTCGAATCGCTGCTGCCGCGCCTGCAATCCGAGGGCGGCACCGCGCAGCCGCTGGCCGAGATGCTCGCCGCCTGTACCCGCGCGCAGGAGCGCTGGGAACGGCATGTGGCCGAGCTCGACACGCTCGAAGGCCTGAACACCGAGCTCGCCTTCCAGGGCTACCCCGACACCTTCAAGAAGGCGCGCCAGCTGCAGCGCAGGGTGACGCTCTACGTCGGCCCGCCCAACAGCGGCAAGACGCACGCCGCGTTCGAGCGCCTGGCCCAGGCGCTGGACGGCGCCTACCTGGCGCCGCTGCGCCTGCTGGCGCTCGAAGGCCGCGACCGCCTGGTGGCGCGCGGCGTGCCCTGCTCGCTGCTCACCGGCGAAGAGAACGTCCCGGCGGTTGGCGCGCGCGTCGTGTCGAGCACGATCGAGATGGTCGGCACCAACACGCCGATCGACGTGGCGGTGATCGACGAGGCGCAGATGATCTTCGACAACTCGCGCGGCTGGGCCTGGACGCAGGCCATCGTGGCCGTGCCGGCCAACGAGGTGATCATCATCTGCTCGGCCTATGCCGTGCCGGCGATCGAGAACCTGCTCGGGCTGTGCGGCGAGCGTTGCAGCGTGCGCCACTTCGAGCGCAAGCAGTACGTGCAGCTGCTGCCCAACCCGGTGCCGGTGCACGCGCTGCAACTCGGTGACGCGGTCGTGGCCTTCAGCCGCCGCGACGTGCTGATGCTGCGTGACCAGATCGCCGCCGCTGGCCACCCGGTGAGCGTGATCTACGGCGCGTTGCCTCCCGAAGTGCGGCGCCGGGAAGCCGAGCGTTTTGCCGAAGGCGCCTCGCACATCCTGGTCGCCACCGACGCGATCGGCATGGGCCTGAACCTGCCGATCCGCCGGGTGCTGTTTTCTACCATGAGCAAGTTCGACGGCGTCAACGACCGGCCGCTCGGCGAAGGCGAGGTGCACCAGATCGCCGGTCGCGCCGGGCGCTTCGGCATCCACGAAGAGGGCTTCGTCGGCGTGCTGAAGGAGGCCGAGCCCGGCGCGCTGAAGATGCTGACCGAGCTGCTGCCGAAAACGCCGCGCGCGCCGCGCGACTTCAAGGCCCCTGTGGCGCCGAACAACTGGCATGTGCAGACCATCGCCTCGCGCCTACAGCTCACCAAGCTGCGCGAAGTGCTCGGCGTGTTCGTCGAACAACTCAAGCTCGACGACGCGCACTTCGCGGTGGCCGAGCTGGAGCAGATGCTCGACCTGGCCGAGAAGCTCGACGCCAGCGCGGCCAAGCTGAGCCTGAAGGAGCGCTTCATCTACGCCCAGGCCCCCGTGGACACGCGCACCGAGAACCAGCTGCAGGCCTTCCTCGACTGGACTGCAGCGCACGCCAACACCGGCCAGGCCGGCTCCCCCTGGTTCCTGGACCAGGTCGACGGCCACAGCCGCCTCGAAGCCATGGAGCAGGCGCTGCGCGCCTGCACGCTGTGGCTGTGGCTGGACCTGCGCTTCCCCGGCGCCTACGGCCATGTGGAGAACGTGCTCGCGCTGCGCAGCCAGCTCAACGACGGCATCGAGCGGCAGTTGAAGGGCAAGCGGCCACTGGCGCAGATGAGGGGTCGGCAGCGGCGGGGTGGGCAGCGAGGCGCGTGAGCAGACGTTCTGGGTGGCGATCGGCTGTGGGGCCCTCGTACCAGCTCTTGCTTGTTTCTCGTGCATACAAGACTGCACTTGTCTTCTCTCAGTATCAGCCTCGACTTGTATTCTGACAAAATAAGTATAACCTTGTACTCTGCTGAGGCCGACCTCGCACGCAATACACCCCCATGGACTACCCACTCAAGACTACCGAGCAGCTGCGCCAACAACTTCGTTCGCTGCGCAAGAAGCGCCGCCTGACGCAGGCGCGTCTCGGCGTGTTGATCGGCGTGACCCAGGCGCGCGTGGTGGAGATCGAGGCCAACCCCGGCTCGGTCAGCCTGCAGCAGATCATGCAGGTGCTGGGTGCGTTGGGCGCCGGCTTCGTGATCCGCGACGCCCAGGCAGACTCCGCCTCCGATGAGGGTTCGCGCGTGTGGCAGGTGCCCAGCGCGGCGGTGACCATCCCCGGGTATGCGCCCAGAACCAGGATCAAGAAGGGCAGCTGGTGAGCTCGAGCCTGGCAATCTGGATGAATGGTGAGCGCGTCGGGACCTGGAGCGTCGATCGCGGCTCGCACCGCCTCACCTACGACAAGACGTGGCTCGACTCGCCCAAGCGGCGATCGCTGTCGCTGTCGCTTCCCATCACGTCGGCGCTGGAGATCCGCGGCCCCGTCGTGGCCAACTACTTCGACAACCTCCTGCCCGATAACGAGAAGATTCGCGAACGCATCGCGCGCCGTTACAAGACGAAGTCGATCGAGGTGTTCGAGCTTCTGCAGGCCGTCGGCCGAGACTGCGTGGGTGCCGTGCAGCTGCTGCCCGAAGCCGTCGAGCCTCAGGGCTGGGACGAGATCACCAGCGAACCCTTGAGCGAGCACCAGGTCGCCGAGGTGCTGCGCGCCACGCCCTCGCAAGCCCTGCTCGGCCGGGCCCGGGATGACGATCTCTTGCGCATCTCGCTGGCCGGCGCCCAGGAGAAGACGGCGCTGCTCTTCACGAACAAGAGCTGGCACCGGCCGCTCGGCGCCACGCCGACGACGCACATCCTGAAACTGCCGCTCGGCCTCGTGGGCGGCAGCCGGCGCGTGGATCTGCGTGACTCGATCGAGAACGAGTGGCTTTGCGCACAGATCCTGTACTACCTGCACCTGCCCGTGGCGACAACCGAGATGTGGCGCTTCGAGGACCAGAAGGCACTGGTCGTCACTCGATTCGACCGGTCCCGGCAGGTGGGCGAGCGTGGTCAGGAATGGATCGCGCGGTTACCGCAGGAGGACTTCTGCCAGGCGCTGGGCTATCCACCGAGCAAAAAGTACGAGAAGGATGATGGCCCAGGCATCGCCGATTGCATGCGTCTACTGGCTGGCAGCGCCGATGACGGCGATCGGCAGTCGTTCGCCCTGACTCAACTTGCCTTCTGGCTGATGGGCGCCACCGACGGGCACGCAAAGAACTACTCAATCTTCCTGGAGCGCGGGGACACCTACATCACCACGCCGCTGTACGACGTCCTCTCGATCCTGCCCTACGTGGGCGACGGAACAAGCCAGTTGCGCTGGCAAAAGGTGGGCCCGGCGATGGCGCTGCGCTCGAAGAACGTGCACTGGCACTTCTACGACATCGAGCCGCGGCACTGGCACGCACTGGCCATGAAGTACGGAGGCCCCCCGGTGTGGGAGGCCATGGTGCACATTGTCCAACGCGTCGACCCGGCCCTGGATCAGATAGTCCAAACGCTCCCGCAGGACTTTCCCCCTCGCACATGGGACGCGATCTCACAGGGAATGCGCTCCCAGGCCGCTCGTTTCCTCGGGGGCCTCGAAGGCCTGCCTTAGACGGCATCCTTGCTGAGACAGCCGACCGGTCAGAGATCACGCTGTCTCATCCAGTTCGCCGACAATTGCGCTGCGCGCCGCACGACTTCCAGGCCCCCTCCGTGTCCGATGCCCGTTGCGCGGGCGCGTCCGTCACGCCCGCAGAACTGGCAGGCGCATAGCGCCCGGTGGAGCCGATGCATTTCTTGTGGCCTCACAACCTGTGGTGGATGCTGGTGCTGCCTTTGCTGCCGGTGCTTTACCTGTGGCTGCTGCGTCGAGGTGGCAAGCCGGCGCTCAGGTTTTCCAGCTTGCGCGTCGCGCGCGAGGCCACGGGTCGTCGATGGCGGCAGCACGTTCCGCCGGCACTGATCTTCCTGGCGCTGTCGCTGCTGCTGCTGGCCCTGGCGCGCCCGACGGCGCCGGTGCCGCTGCCCTGGGCCAAGTCCACGATCCTGCTCGCGATCGACATCTCCCGCAGCATGCGCGTGGCCGACGTCCAGCCCAGCCGCATGGTGGCCGCCCAGGAGGCGGCCAAGGCATTCCTTGGCGAGGTGCCCAAGCACATCGAAGTGGGCTTGGTCACCTTCGCGGGCACCGCCCAGGTGGCCCAGCAGGCCACGATCGACCGCCCTTCGCTCGTCGGCGCGATCGACGCCATCCAGATGCAGTTCGGCACGGCCATCGGCAACGCCATCGTGGTGTGCCTGGCCGAGTTGTTCCCGGACCATGGCATCGACCTCGGCGAGATGACCTTCGGCTCGCGCCGCGAGGCGCGCAGCCTGGATGCAAAGAAGGCGGGTAAGGCGCCGCCGAAGGCGATCACCCCCGTGCCGCCCGGCTCCTACGAATCGGCCGCGATCATTCTGCTGAGCGACGGGCGCCGCACCACGGGGGTAGACACGCTGGAAGCGGCGAAGATGGCCGCCGACCGCGGCGTGCGCATCTACGTGGTGGGCCTGGGCACGCCCGACGGCCACCTCGCTGCGGGCGGCGAGGGCATGTCGATCTACCTGCAACTGGACGAACCCACGCTGCGCCACGTGGCGCAGATGACCGGCGGCGAGTACCACCATGCCGGCACGGCCGAGGCCCTGCGCAGCGTCTACGAGAAGCTCGGCTCGCGCCTGCAGGTGAGCAAGCGCAACACCGAACTGACGGCCCTGCTGGCCTTGGTGGCCGCGGTCCTGCTCGTGGCGGGCGCGGCGCTGTCGGTGCTGTGGTTCGGGCGTGTCGCGTGAGCGGCGGCGCTGTGAAGGCGTGAGCCTGCGCCGAAACGGCATCGACAGCGCCGGATGTATAAAGGCTTCGAGTCGCAAATGGCACGCCGGAGGTTCCTGTGTACGTTCGCAACGCCTGGTATGTCGCCGCGGCCTCCGATGAGATCGGTGCTGCACCCCTTGGCCGGACCATCTGCGGCCAGCGCATGGTCGTCTTCCGCGGTGCCGGCGGCAATGTCTCGGTGCTCGAGGACTTCTGTCCGCATCGCGGCGCACCGCTGTCGCTCGGCCGCGTTCGCGACGATGGCGCGATCGTCTGCGGCTACCACGGCCTCGTGATGGGTGGCGACGGTCGTTGCGTTGGCATGCCGGGCCAGCGCGTGCGGCCGACAATCCGCGTCTACCCAGCGATCGAGCGCTACGGATTCGTCTGGGTCTGGCCGGGCGACAAGCGTGCGGCCGATCCGGCGCAACTGCACTCATCTGCCTTGGGCCGAGAGCCCGGAGTGGACGTACGCGGGCGGCCTGTACCACGTCGCCTGCGACTACCGGCTGATGATCGACAACCTCATGGACCTGACGCACGAGACTTACGTGCACGCCACCAGCATCGGCCAACCCGAGATCGAGGAGGCGACGCCGGCGACCCGCGTCGAGGGCAACTCGGCGATCACGAGCCGCTTCATGTCGAACATCTCCGCGCCGCCGTTCTGGCGCACCGCGTTGCGCGGCAACCACCTGGCCGACGACGTGCCGGTCGACCGCTGGCAGATCTGCCGCTTCACCCCACCCAGCCAAGTGATGATCGAGGTCGGCGTCGCGCACGTCGGGCACGGTGGCCACGAGGCCCCGGCCGACAAGAAGGTCTCGAGCATCGTGGTCGACTTCATCAGCCCCGAAACCGAGACCTCGATCTGGTACTTCTGGGGCATGGCGCGAAACTTCAACATCGGCGATGCGACCCTCACGGCGACCATCCGGGACGGCCAGGGGGAAATCTTCCGTGAGGATGTTGGCATCCTGGAGGCCCAACAGAGGAATCTCACCGAGCAGCCTGAGCGCCATCTGATGCGGCTCAACATCGACATGGGCGGGTTCGAGGCGCGGCGCATCCTCGAGCGTCTGGTAGCGGAGGAACAGAACGACCTGCTCAGGCCTTGAGGCCTTGAACCGAGGGACTCCGATGGAAGTGATTCCCATTCTGTACATTGACAGCCACTTTGTATAGAATGGGATGCATCATGCCTGCATCCGCCCCCGCCACCGGAGAGATCGCCGCCGCCAAGCTCCTGGCCCTCGGCGAGCAGCTTCGTGCGCAGCGCAAGCGCCTGGGCGTGAGTGCCACCACGGCCGCCGAGGCGGCGGGCATGTCCCGCGTCACGCTGCACCGCGTCGAGCGCGGGGAGCCGTCGGTGACCATGGGCGCCTATCTCAATGCCGCCGCAGCGCTGGGGCTGGAGCTGGGTGTCGTCGATGCACGGCCCCGCCCACCGAGCAACAGCGGGCAGGCCAGCCTGCCCACGCACATCCGGCTGGCCGACTACCCGCAGCTCGAGCGCCTGGCCTGGCAGTTCCAGGGTGCCAGCGAGGTCACGCCGGCCGAAGCGCTCGGCCTGTATGAGCGCAACTGGCGGCACATCGAGCAGGACGCGCTGGCGCCCCACGAACGCGCGCTGATCCAGCAGTTGGTGGCGAGCATGAGCGGGAGCCGCCTGCTTGTTTGAGCGCGAACTGCACCGGCGCGTGGCCAGCGTGTTGCACGCGCTGGACGCCCGGCGGCTGCATGCCCACCAGTGCCTGTTCGGCGGCGGCACCGCGCTGGCGCTGCGCTACGGCGAGTACCGCGAATCAGTGGACATCGATTTCCTGGTCTCGCACCGCGAGGGCTACCGGGCCCTGCGCCAATTGCTGTCGGGGCGGGCCGGCGTGCAGGCGATCTGCCGTGCCGACGTTAACCCGGCGCCGGTGTTCAGCCAGACGCGCGAGGTGCGCGCCGACCAGTACGGCATCCGCACGATGCTGCGCGTGGCCGATGTCGAGATCAAGTTCGAGATCGTGCTCGAAGCCCGCATCACGCTCGACGCGCCCGGTGCCGGCGACCTGTTGTGCGGTGTGGCCACGCTGACACCACTGGACACGGCCGCGAGCAAGCTGCTGGCCAACTCCGACCGCTGGCGCGATGACGCCGTACTGAGTCGCGACCTGATCGACCTGGCCATGATGGCGCCACCGAAGGCGCTGCTGCGCCAGGCCATCGCCAAGGCCCAAGGCGCCTATGGCGCCAGCATCGAGGCCGACCTGCGCAAGGCCATCCAGAACCTGCGCGAACACCCACATCGCCTGGACCATTGCATGCAGGCGATGCGCATGACGACAGTGCCCAAGGCGCTGCTGTGGAAGCGGATCAAGGCACTGGAGCCGTAACGACGCTCATCGCGATGCCGCCTGCAGCAGGAACTCCACCTTCACGGCATCGTAGGGAAACTCGACGTTGCCGGTTTTAGTGCGGCTGAGCTGGCCGGCCGCCAGCAGCGTGGCCGCACACACGCCCAGGCGCACTGGGCTCGCAACCAGTCGGCTTCACCAGCGCGCCAAGGCCTCGACAAGCTTCGCCTTCACATCGGTGTTGGCAAAGCTCGCGTCAATCGAATGGCGCGCGAGGGCGCGGAGGTCTTCGTCCGACCAGCCGAACGCCCGGCTGCACAACGCGTACTCGCCCTCCAGGCTGGCGCCCAGCAACACCGGGTCGTCGGTGTTGAGGGACACGGCCACGCCGGCGCGGCGCAGGCGGTCGATCGGGTGCGCTTCGATCGCGGCATACACGCCCAGCTTGAGGTTGGACGTGGGGCACACGCCAAGTGGGATCCGTCGATCGACCAGCAGGGCCACGAGCCCGGGGTCTTCGATCGCCCGCACGCCATGGTCGATGCGGTCGGCGCCCAGCAGTTCGATGGCGTCGCGCACGCCCTCCGGGCCGCTGGATTCGCCAGCGTGCACGGTGCGGCGCAGGCCCGCCGCGCCGGCGCGTCTGAACGCCTCGGCGAATCGCGGCCCGGTGCGGCCGGCCGCGGCCTCGTTGCCGTCGATCGAGAGGGCCACAACACGCGGGTGCCGCAGGGCGATCAGCGCATCGACGAGCTCGGCCGCGGCGCCGGCCGATTGGGTGCGCAACAGGCTGACGCACAGGCCCACGGGCGGCAGACCGTCTTGCTCGGCCTCGGCAAAGCCGGCATCGATGGCGTCGATCATGGCGGGCAGGCGGCCGTGCCACGCCGTCCAGTGCGTCGGGTTGACGATCACGTCGGCATAGCCGGCACCGCTGTCGGCCAGGCGCCGGCTGTAGCCGTAGCTCAGCGCGGCCAGGCGCTCGCGCGTGGCGGCCAGGCCGCAGGCCCAATCCAGAAAGTGGAGGAAGTCCGCCAGGCCTTCGAACTGCAGCAGCCGATCGCGTGGCCTGGGCATGGGCACGCCCGCCTGCGCCGCCCACCGCTCCAGCACGGCCGGCTCGAAGCAGCCTTCGAGGTGCGCGTGCACCTCGGCCTTGGGCAGGGCGCGCAGGCGGTCGAGGGGTGGGTCGGAACTCACGGCCCGATGACTCCTTGTGCTCACCCCAGCGCCTTCAGCGCCTTCCGAAGCCCCGGCAGCAGGCGCTGCTTCATTGCGTCATCGGCCTGCTCCTGCACCGCGACGTACAGCGCCGACAGGAAGGCGCCCAGGTTGTGACGCTGCGCAAGGCCCGTTTCGGTCGTCGCGCCGCCCGGCTTGCGCTGCGCGAGCAGCGCATCGAGCCAGGCCTGCCAGTCCCCGGCCTGCCACCAGTCACGCCGGCCCAGGTAGAACACCGGGGCCATCAGCCGGTCCGCTTCGCCATAGCGATAGAACTGTTCGCCCGCGGGCATCACCTGGGCCGCGATCGCCTCCAGCATGGCCTCGCCCTGGGCGCGCTGGAGTTGCGGGTTCAGCGACAGCTGCAGCATCAAGTCGGCCCCATGCGCAACGCCATGGCGCCAACCATCGCGCGCATCGTGGCCACGGTAGTCGCGCACGCCGGCGAGGTAGCGTGTGCCACGCTCGACCAGCGCCGCGCGCTCGTCCGCAGCCAGGAAGGGCTGCAGGCGATCGACGCGCGCAAGCTCGGCCAAAGCCAGTGCGGCGAAGGGTTGGCGGAAGCCGGCGGCATCGGGCGGCTCGGCCAACACCGCCACCAGCCGCACGCGGATCTCCTGCAGCGTCGCTACCGAAAGCAGCCGTGCACGCATCCAGGCCGACAAGGCCTCGAAAGCGATCTCGTCGCGCAACAACGGGTCGGGGTCGGCCAGGCAATCGAGCAGTCCGAGCGAGAGCACCTCACGCGCGGCCGCGGCATCCCCGCCTGTAATGCGCCACTCGGCCGCCTTCAGCGTCTGCAGCGACTCGCGGGTCTGCCCCGCGGGCGGGCAGGCAGCGTGGGCGCCACCGGCGACCAGCAGCGCGAGCACGAGGATGCGGAGGGTGGCCGGCACTTCAGCGTCACGCCGCGAACGCGCGCTCCAGTTCATCGACCAACGAGCCCACATAAGCCACCGCAGTGCGAATCGGCGCAGGCGAACTCAGGTCGATACCCGCCAGCTGCAGCAATTCCATCGGCCCCAACGTACCGCCCGACTTCAGCACCTGCAGCCAGCGCTGCACGGCGGGCTCGCCCTCGGCGGCCACCTTTCCGGCCATCGCGGTGGCGGCCACCAGGCCGACGGAATAGGTGTACGGGTACAGCCCCAGGTAGTAGTGGGGCTGGCGCATCCAGGTCATGCGTGCGCCGTCGTCGATCTCCACCGCGTCGCCCCAGAAGCCGGCCAGGATCTCACCCTTGCACTGGTTCAGCAGCTGCGCCGTCACGGCCTGCCCCGCCTCGGCCTGGGCGTACACCCGGTGCTGCAGCTCGGCCTCCAGCAGGTGGGTGACGAAGTTGTGGTGGTAGGTGCCCAGCACCTGCATGATCACCGAGCGGCGCATGCGCCCATCGCTGCTCTGGGCCAGGATGTGCCGCGCCAGCAGCATCTCGTGCATGATCGAAGGCGATTCGACGAAGGGCATCGCCGGGCGCGTGTTGACGTAGCGCTGGTGCTTCATCGCCAGGCTGAAGTGCGCGCCGTGCCCCAGCTCGTGCGCCAGCACAAAGGTGTTGCGCATGCTGTCGGCCCAGGTCATCAAGATGTACGGGTGCACGCCGTAGGGCGTGGCGCAGAACGCGCCGGAAGACTTGCCGATGTTGTCGGCCCTGTCCACCCAGCGCTGCTCGAGCACCGTGCGCACGAGCTGCACGTACTCGGGCCCCATGCAGACCAGAGAATCGAGGATCAGCGTGCGAGCGTCGTCGTAGCTGATCTTCGGCTCGAACTCGGCATCGAGCGGCGCCTTGATGTCGCAGTACAGCAGTTTGTCCAGCCCCAGCACGCGCTGGCGCAGGCGGGCGTAGCGCCGCATGTGCGGCGCCACCTCGGCCTGGATGGTCTGCAGGATGTTGGTATAGAAGGCCAGCGGCACCTTGTGCTCCTGCAGCAGGTATTCCTCCGTGCTGGGGTAGTTGCGCAGGCGTGCCAGGACCACGTTCTTGTTGACCTCGGTGGCCAGGGTGGCGGCCCAGGTGTGCTGATAGGCCCTGAGCCCGGCGCCGAACGATGACCACGCGCCGCGGCGCACGCTCACGTCGGGGTGGGCCTCGTAGGTCCATTCGTACAGGTTGACCGAGTTGGGGTGCGTGGTGTCTTGCGCGTCGGTGAAGGACGCGAATTGCAGGTCGCTGGCCTTGGAGCGGTGGTAGATCATCCACGGCGCCTCGAGCACCTCGCCCAGCGAGGCCAGCACCCGCTCAGCGTCGGCGCTCAGGCGATGCGGTTTGAGCTCCAGCAGATCCTGCAAGTGCACGCGGTGGGCGGCCAGGGCGCTGTCCTGCGCCAGGAAACGATGCACCGTGCCATCGGGCAGATCGAGGATCTCGGCGTCGACGAAGGCGATGCTGGCCTCCAGCCGCGCCGACAGCGCGTCGACGCGCCCCAGCGCGGCCTGGTACTCGGCATTGGTGCCGTCCTGCGCGTTGCGCAGGTGGGCAAAGGTGCCCGCGCGCATCAGCCGCTGCTGCAGCATCTCCACCGCGTCCAGGCAGCCGAGCAGGGTGGCGGCGCTTTCGCCCAGCCGCCCCTGGTACCGATGCACCTCGGCACGCGCGGCGTCCAGCGCTTCGAGCTCGGCCTCCCATGACGCGGCAGAGGCGAACAGGTCATCCAGGTTCCAGGTCAGTTCAACCGGAACGTCGGCACGCGCAAGGCGGTTCTGCATGTCAGTTCACCTTCTCGGTTTCTTTTCATTGTCGAGGGTCGGGGCGATCGTGGTCCACCCGGATTTTCCGCGTCGCCATTTGGTGCTATCAACGCCTTCCTGCCTAAGGAGACACACCATGAACTTCAAACTGCTGGCGGTTTCGACCGCCGTGGCCCTGTCGGCACTCTCGGTGCCGGCCCTTGCCCACGACGATGGCCGGGGCGAGCACCGCGGCTTCACGCTGTACAGCCCCGACTTGTCCAGTGGCCGGTTTGCCGACAAGTTCGTGCTCAACGGATTCGGCTGCACCGGCGGCAATGTCTCGCCGGAACTGCGCTGGAAGGATGTGCCACCCGGCACCCAATCGCTCGCGCTGCAGGTCTACGACCCGGACGCCCCCACCGGCAGTGGCTTCTGGCATTGGGCGGTGTACGACATCCCGCCCAACGTGACGCGCATGGCGCAGGGTGCGGGCAACAGCCCGGCCACCTTGCCCGCCGGGGCCTACGGTGGCAACACCGATTTCATGGATACGGGTGCGACCGGCGTGAATGGCAATTACGGCGGCCCGTGCCCGCCTGTGGGCGACCGGCCGCACCACTACACCTTCACGCTGTTTGCCCTGGCGGTGCCCCATGTGCAAGCCGCTGGTGGCATCCCGCCCTCGGGCACCGCGGGCCTTTACGGCTTTGTCCTCAACAAGGGCCTCGGCGCCGCATTGTTGGGCACGGCCTCGTTCACGGCGACCTACGGGCGTTGAGGCGCGGGCGCAGCCCCGGGCCGCGGCGTCAAGGCGCGCGGCCTGGGTGCCATCCGTTCGCGTCGCAGGTGGCGATGACCTCGTGATCCGGCGCCTGGCCCACGATCTGGCCCAGGCGGAAGGATTCAGGGTTTGCGTGCCGCTCGCACTCGATCCATCGGTGTGCCGCACTCACGTCGGGGTGCATCTCGGCGACCGAGGTGTTGCGCTCGAAGACGACGCGGGCGTAACAGGCAAACGCGCGAGTTTCTGCGCCACCGGCCAGCCGGGCCAACGATGGCGGCGACGCTTTGTGATGAATGGAACCCATCTCGGCGACTCCTTTGGCGGCTTGGTCACGCGCTCGGTGCGCCGCCACCGACGTTTTTCCCGCGGCGCGCCCGGTTCTTTGCCCACACGGCAGTTTGGGAATCCGGCGTGGCGCTGTCTGTCCGCTGTCGCACATAGCCGCACGGGATGCGGCGGCGAGCGCCGTCGTCGATCAGCAGGGCTCGCAGCGGCGAAGCGCACGACCGAGGCGGTCGACGGTTCGCCGGTGTCGGTTGAAACTTTGGCCACCCTCTCGACTGGCAACTTACGTGCCGATCGCGGGGGGTGGGGCGCTATTCCAGCTTGATTTCGCCGTCGAAATTGACGTCGAGTTGCAGTCCCGGAATCTTAAGGCGGACCGTCGCGGGAAAGGTCTCGCCGCCGCCGATCGTTCGCGCCGCGATGGCCTTTGCAACGGCCTGCTCGATCTCGCGCTGCGAGCCCACGCCTACCGTCTTCAGGAACTTGCGGATGCTGAGGTTGAAGGTCTCGTCGTTCATGCTCGTCTGCCTGCTGTTCATCGGATTGCGCGTCGAGGTGCCGTTGCTATTCGGGTGTGGCGGGGGCGTCGTCGGCGCCGCCGTCGGCCAGCGCCTGGCGCGCCAGTTCCTCTTCGCTCAGCTCGGGCGCGCCTTCGAGCGCGGCCAGTTCATCCAGCATTTCGGGCGTGGGCTCGGCATTGCCGAGCAGCACGTCTTCGAGCGTGGCGTGGGCGGCCCGGCGTTCCTCGTGGTCCACCGGTGAAGGATGCACCACGGCGGGCACCAGGGCCGGGATCTTGGCCGCCGCAAGTTCGAGCTGCTCGTCGATCAGTTTGCTGATTTCGCCCTCGGGCGGTCGGGTGTCGGCGTTCATGGTGAGCCTCCTTGCGGGGTCCATGTTCCCCCTTTCGGCGCCATCGCGCCAGCGCGGTGGATCAACTGCGTCGCGGTGAGCCGTTTGCCTTTACGCTTCTTTGCGCCCGCGAGACACATCGACGTCGCCACCGCGCATCGCCGCTTCGTTGTGGGAGGGCGAGCCGACTTGGCCGCGTCGACGGAGCAGGACCCTCATGAACATCACCATCAAGTCCCTTCTCGCTGCGGCCGCCGCCGTCGCCTCGATGGGCGTCTCGGCGCAGCACTTCGCGCCCATCGCGACGCCGCAGATCGACGCCCGCCAGGCGCAACAGCAAGAGCGCATCGAACGCGGCATGGCGCGCGGCGAAATCACGCGCCCGGAAGCGCGCATGCTGATCCAGGGCCAGCGAGAGATCGCGCGTGCCGAGGCGCGCGCCAAGGCCGACGGCCGCGTCAGCCGCTTCGAGTTGCGTCAGCTCACGGCCATGCTCGATCAGGCCGACGAGCAGATTCGCCAGATGCGCCACGACCGCGACAGCCACCGCCCGACTACGGGATCAGGACGAGCAACCAGTTGACGAGTGCGCGCGCCTCCTGTGCGCTGACCACCGCGGCGTTGGCGGGCATCGTGACCTCGCTGACCTTGCCGGCCCAGTGCCGCGACGCGGGGTTCGAACCGGTCATCACCGTGCGGGTGAGCCGCTCCGACGCGGCAGGGTCGTCCCGGTACTTGAGCGAGATGTCTCGCCATGCCGGTGCGATGGGCGGCAAGCCGTCGGCGCGTTTGGGCGCCGGCACGATGCTATGACAGGCCATGCAGCCGCGCTCGGTTGCCAGTTGCAGCATCGTTTCGGCATATTCCGCCGGGGTGGCCCGGGCGGGCATCGCGGCGATGGCCAGCACAGCGGCGGCAAGAGTCAGGACACGCAATTCATTTCCCCTGTGGACCTCGGCAGCATATGCCGTCGGCGCACGGCGCCGGCGCAATGGTCAACGCCGGTGCCCGACGACGAGGTCGTTGCGCCCGCTGCGGTCGGTGCCCTTCACCAGCCACAGGGGCCGGTGCGCAAAGTCAACCGCGACGCCGGTCTTGCCATCGGCGGGCCTCAGGTTGCGCTCGAAGACCGAGGTCGAAGGCATGTAGCGCAGTGCCACGCCGGTGCGGCGCTTGTCCGAGCGGTTTGCATTCGCGCCGTGGATCATGTGCACATCGTGCAGCGACATCTCGCCCGGTTGCAACGCCAGGTCGACCGCGGTGGCTTCGTCGAACGTGCCGGGGGCCAGGCGCTGATTCAGCGTCAGGTCGCTGCGGTCTTCATGCAGGTGCTCGTGTAACTGCTTGCCGGAGTGCGAGCCGGGAATGACGCGCAGGCAGCCGTTGTCGACGCTCGACTCTTCGAGCGCCACCCACACTGTGCAATGTGGCCAGCGGGCGGATCGGCCAGTAGTGCCCGTCCTGGTGCCAGGGCGTCTCGAAGCCCTCGACGGCGGGCTTGCAGAAGACGTGGCAGCCCCACAGGATGATGTCGTCGCCAAGCACGCCGCTGACGAGTTCGACGATCTCCGGGTCGCGCGCCAGGTCGAGAAAGGCCCGGCTGCCGCGCACGCCTTCGCCGTTGTCACCTTCGACATGCGCCGAAACGAGCTTCTCGGGCCGCACACCGGGGTTGTCGCGCAGCAGGGTGTCGAGCGCCGTCACCATCGCCGCCACACGGGCGGCAGGCAGGCGATAGCGTGGGATTACCCAACCATCGGCGCGGTAGTGGTCGATTTCATCGGCATGCAGCTTGGCCATGCCGCAATGCTGCCAGACTCGCGCGCCCAATGGTTGTTTCGGCAACGCTGCGCATCGCCGGGCGCGGCCGAGCCGGCCATCAGCGCAACTGCAGCGCCATTTCGTCGAGTTGGGTGATGCAGGTGCCCCAACCGTCGTGGAAGCCCATCTGGTCGTGCTTGTCGCGGGTGGCCGGATCGGGGTGCATCACGGTGGCAACGTAGCGCGTACCGCCGACCTCGTCGGCCATCGTGATGGTGGCCGTGAAGGGCATCCATGGCGTGTTCGGGCGCCAGCCGCCGGTCAGCATCGACGTGAAGACGATGCGCGCCTGCGGCACGACTTCGAGGAACGCGCCGGGGTTGTCGCTGGTGCCGCCGTCCGGGCCGCGCATGAAGGTGTAGAAGGCGCCGCCCGGGCGCAGATCGAATTCGCGTACTTCGGTGGTCCAGGGCCTGGGGCACCACCACTCCTTGAGCAACTTGGGGTCGGACCAGGCCTGCCACAGCTTGGTACGCGGTGCACGCACCAGGCGCGAGATGACGAGGTCGGTCGAGTCGGCGTGGACGACGGTCTGCTCAGCCATGGCGCTGCTCCTTGTGGTGAAGTGATTCGACGAAATCAACCATGCGGTCGCTGCGCGACGCCCATGTCGCGCGTTGCTCGGCCATCCACCGCTCGGCACGCGTGAGGGCCTTGGGCCGGAGTTCGCAGGTGCGCACGCGTCCGGCCTTGGCGCTGCGGATCACGCCGCAACGCTCGAGCACCGCGAGATGCTTCATGAACGAGGGCAGTGCCATCGCGAAGGGCGCGGCCAGCGTTGAGACCGATGCCGGCCCTCGCCCGAGCACACCGACGATCGCCAGGCGCGTGGGGTCGGCCAGGGCGTAGAAGACGGCTGACAGCGGCACTGATTGCTTAGCCATTGAGCTAAGTATATGGTTGGCCACCGGCGCTTGGCAAGGCCATTGCGGCAACAGTGTGCCGACGGTTGGGTGGGCGGGCGCGCAGTGCGCGCGGCGCGATCAGAGTGCCGGTTGGCGCAGGACGCTCACGAGCAGCACGGCGGCGGCGATCGACAGCGCCAGGACGACTGCCGTCAACAGCATGCCGCGCCGCTTGCGGCCACGAAACAGGCTTCGCTCGCGCGGCCAGAAGGATTGCTTGCGCACGGCGGCAGCGAGCGAAGCGCGATGCCGGGGCATCGCGCTCGTCGTTCCAGCGTGGATCAGCCGCGCTTGGCCTTGGTCGTGGCCTTGGCGATCGAGCCGGTCACGGCAGCGAAGTTGGCTTCCGCGGTTTCAGCAGCTTGGCGGCCGGCCTTTTGCATGCCGTCGAAGGCATTGGTTGCCGTCGCCATCGCCGACTTGAACAGGTCGATGCCGTTGCCCGAGCCGGCGGGCGCGTTCTTGCCGGCAGCCTCGATCAGCGCCGTGAACGAGCTTTGCGCCGCGGCGGCTTGCTGGCCTGCGACCTTCTCGACGTCGGCCTTCAGGCTGGCGACGATGCCGTACACCTGCTTGCCGTAGGAACTGACCTTCTCGGCATTGGGTTGCAGCAGCGTGGCTTGCAGTGCCAGCAGGGCTTGCGGATCCTTGGCCGACAGCGCGGCGAGGCCGGTTTCGGTGGCATCGTCGAGGTTGGCCTTGACGACTTGCATGTTCAGGGCGACGAGTTGCTCGACGCCTTCGAAAGCCTTGGCGGTGAGGCCCATCATGGTTTCGTAGTTGGCCTTGTTCGTGGCGGCGAATTGTTCGGTGTTCAGCATGGTGTGCTCCAGTGGGTTGAGGTGGGGGCTTGAAGCAGTTTTGCTGCACTGCAACATGAAGCTATCTTAGTCGGGAAATCACCCGATGCAAGCATTATTTGCTGCGTTGCAGCAATATAGTGCGGCACGCCTAGATCCGGCCCCATCGGCCCGCCCCATCGGCCCCATCGGCACCCACGCGCCGGGTGGTAGGCCGGCTGCTAGGCTCGGGGCTCGGCGCTTCGCCTGCCGGCCCGGGCGTCAACCTCACAGAGGAGCACGCATGACCATCGAGCTGCATACTTTCGACACACCCAACGGCCGCAAGATCAGCGTGGCACTCGAAGAGATGGCCCTGCCCTACGAGGTGCACATCGTCGACCTCGGCAAGCGCGAACAATTCAACCCCGCCTTCCTCAAGATCAGCCCGAACAACAAGATCCCGGCCATCGTCGATACCGACGGCCCGGGCGGCCGCCCGATCAGCGTGTTCGAGTCGGGCGCGATCCTGATCTACCTGGGCGAAAAGACCGGCCTGTTCTGGCCGCGTGAGCTGGCGGCGCGGGTACCGGTGCTCGAGTGGCTGATGTTCCAGATGGGCAGCTTCGGGCCGATACCCGGCCAGGTGCATCACTTCATTGCGCTCGAGCACGCCGCCGACCGGCGCTACGCGCTCGACCGCTTCATGGCCGAAACGCGGCGCCTGTATGCCGTGATGGACCGCCGGCTGGCCGACCATGAATACTTCGCCGACGCCTTGTCGATCGCCGACTTCGCGATCCTGGGCTGGGCCTGGCGCCACCCGCGGCACAAGGTCGACTTGGCCGAGTACCCCAACGTGCAGCGCTGGTACCAGGGCCTGATGGCACGGCCGGGCGTGGCTCGTGGCTTCGCGGTGCCGATGCGCCACCACGTGGCCTGACGCCGCGCGGCCCGCGCGCGCGGCTACAGGTCGTACGGAACCATCGACTCGACAACGCGCTTCATGTTGACATGGACCCACGGCGTGCCGTCGTACGAGGAGACGAACTCCGACACCGCGAGGTAGTGCACGACGTCGCGAAACTTCAGTGCGCGCGCCACCGGCCAGATCGCAAAGCTCTGTTCGGCGTTGCGCAACACGTCGTCGATGGTCGCTGGGTCGGCGCCGCGGCGCGAGGTCAGCACCCTGCGGTACAGGCCCGGCCCGCTGAGCCCGGGGTGGGCCGCCGAGATTGCAGCGTGCAGCTTCATCATTTCGCGGCAGCGGGCGGCGGCAAAGCGCCGTTCGCGCCATGCCAGCAGCAACGCGAACAGGCCGCGCGCTTCGGTGCGCACCACAGTGCCGGGCAAGGGCCCGGCAATCAGCTCGGCCTGGCCGTCGTCGCCCTCGCTGTGGCCCCATGACGGCGGCACCGACCAGAACCGACTGGACTGGATCGCTGATTGCGGATCGTTGTTCGCGCCAGCAGGAACCTGGAGGCCAGCGCGCTCGAGCGCGGCGATGACGGCGTATTTCGAAGGATTGACCATGAAGCGCTCGCGGCAAGACTCACTGCAAAAGCAGAACAGCACGCCGCCAAGGGCGTAGCGATGCGGCGACTCCGACGACACGGGCGTGCCGCACATCGGGTCGATCAGATCGGGCTGGTCGGCGGTGGACGGCATCGTTGGAAACTCCAGGCCCCCGTGCCGGGGAAGCATCTTTCTCGAGAGCGGGGCGCGGGTCGGTGGTCACGGAGAAAAGCCTGGTTGCCTGCGCCCGTATACGCAGCCCCGCGCGAAACCATTCCTACTTGATGCAAGTGCTTACCCGGTGATCGCAGCGGCCCACTACCGGCGCAACCCTTTGAGGTGTCGTTGCGCTCGATCGGGCCATGCCAGGGCTGCCTGACAAGAATGTACTTGCAAGCGCGGCTTCACTGCCCTGCGCCAGGAAGCCCCTGTGGGCACGGCCCAACGTACGATCGGCACCATGCCCGCACCCCAACTCAGCCCACGCCCCTGGCTGCCCGGACCCAGCCGGGAACTCGAACGACGCATCGCTGCCGTAACCGCGGCGGCCAGCACGCAGGGCACCGACACCGAGCTGCTGCGGCTGGTCGCCGAGAACCGGCGCATTCACGACGAGCTGGGCTTGAACCTGAACCCGGCCAGCAACGTGATGAACCCGCGTGCCGAGGCGCTGATGGCCGCCGGACTGGGCCCACGCGCATCGCTCGGCCACCCCGGCGACAAGTACGAGATGGGCTTGCAGGCCATCGAGCGCATCGAGGTCATCGCCGCTGAACTCGCAGCCGAGGTTTTCGACGCGCGTTTTGCCGAAGTGCGCGTGGGCTCGGGCGCGCTGGCCAATCTGTACGTCTTCATGGCCACCTGCAAACCGGGTGACACCATCATCGCGCCGCCGGCCGAGATCGGCGGCCATGTCACGCACCACACCGCCGGCGCGGCCGGCCTGTACGGTCTGAACACGGTAGCGGCACCGGTGCACGCCGACGGCTACACGGTCGATGTGGATGCGCTGCGCCGCCTGGCGCAAGAAATCCGGCCCCGCCTGATCACGCTGGGCGGCAGCCTGAACCTGTGGCCGCACCCGGTGAGCGCCGTGCGTGCCATCGCCGACGAGGTCGGTGCGCGGCTGATGTTCGATGCCGCGCACCTGTCAGGCATGTTCGCCGGCCGCGCATGGCCCAACCCGCTGGCCGAGGGCGCGCAGGTGATGACGATGAGCACCTACAAGAGCCTGGGCGGTCCGCCGGGTGGGTTGATCGTCGGCAATGACGCGGCCCTGTTCGAGCGCATCGACGCGATCGCCTACCCTGGCCTTACGGCCAACTTCGACGCCGGCAAGACCGCCGCGCTCGCGCTCGGCCTCCTGGACTGGAAGGATTTCGGCCCCGCTTACGCGCAGGCGATGCAGGCCACGGCCCGCGCGCTGGCGCAGGCACTGGCGGAACGCGAAGGCCTGCCGGTGTTCGCGCGCGAGCGTGGCGGCACCCACTCGCATGCGCTGGCCATCGAGGCCGGACACTGGGGCGGCGGCCAGGCCGCGGCCAAGCGGCTCGAAGGCGCGCGCCTGCTGAGCTGCGGCATCGGCCTGCCGCATGGGCTGGTGCCCGCGGTGGCGGGTGACGTGAACGGCCTGCGACTTGGCGTGCCCGAAATCGTACGCCTGGGCCTTGGCCCGGCCGAGATGCCCGAGTTGGCCGCACTGATTGCGCGCGGCCTGCGCAGCCAGGGCGAGGCCATTGCCGCAGCGGATGAGGTGACTGCATTGCGGCGGCGCTTTGCCGGCTTGCGTTTCGTGCGCGCCTGACCGTGCAGCGGACAATCGGCCGATGAAGACACCCAAGCGCCTGCAATCGCTGCTCGACGAAGGCCTGATCGACGGCGTGCAGCGCCAGTTGATGAGCGGCAAGGAGGCGATGGTCTTCGTCGTGCGCTGCGGCGACGAGACCCGCTGCGCCAAGGTATACAAAGAGGCCAGGCAGCGCAGCTTTCGCCAGGCGGTGGATTACACCGAGAACCGCAAGGTGAAGAACACCCGCCAGGCCCGCGCGATGGCCAAGGGCACGCGCTTCGGCAAGCAGGCGCAGGAGGCGGCCTGGCAGAGTGCCGAAGTCGACGCGCTGTACCGGCTCGCGGCGGCCGGCGTACGTGTGCCGCAGCCGTTCAACTTCCATGACGGCGTGTTGCTGATGGAACTGGTCGTCGATGCCGAGGGCGGTGCGGCGCCGCGCCTGAACGACGTCGAGTTCACGCCCGCGCAGGCGCACCAGCACCACGCCACGCTGATCGCCGAGGTGGTGCGCATGCTGTGCGCAGGCGTGATCCACGGGGATTTGTCGGAGTTCAACATCCTGCTCGCCGCCGATGGGCCGGTGATCATCGACCTGCCACAGGCGGTCGACGCGGCTGGCAATAACCACGCCCAACGCTTGCTGTTGCGCGACGTGGCCAACCTGCGCGCCTTCTTCGGCCGCTTCGCGCCCGAGTTGCTGGCCAGCGAATACGGGGCCGAGATCTGGGCCCTGTACCAGCGCGGGACGCTGACACCCGACACGCCGCTGACGGGGCGCTTCGTGCACCGGCGGGGCCCGACCGACGTCGGCAGCGTGCTGCGCGAGATCGACGATGCACGCGCCGAAGAAGCAGCCCGGCGACTGCGCATGGCAGTTTGAGATGGATACCGCCGCACGCCGGCACAGCCCCGCCGCCGAGCGCAATCGCGCACCGATCCTGGCCGAGCTGGTGCGCCTGCTTCCGGCGCGGGGCGTGGCGCTGGAGATCGCCAGCGGCACCGGCCAGCACGCTGCGCACTTCGCCGCGGCGTTGCCCGCCTGGCAGTGGCAGCCCAGCGACGGCGACGAACGTTCGCTGGCGTCGATTGATGCCTGGTGCGAGGGCCTGGCCAACGTGCAGCCGCCGCTGGCGCTGGACGTGCTGGCACCGGCCTGGCCCGGTGTGCCGGCGACGGTCGACGCGATCTATTGCGCCAACATGATTCACATCTCGCCCTGGGCGACCACGACAGCCTTGATGCAGGGCGCAGCGCGACACCTGGCGGCGACCGGCGTGCTGATCCTGTACGGCCCCTATGTCGTCGACGGCGAACCGACCGCAGCGAGCAACCAGGCCTTCGATGCCGACCTGCGCGCCCGCAACCCGGATTGGGGCCTGCGCCGCCTGGCCGACGTCGAAGAACAGGCAGCGGCCAGCGGCTTGTACCTGCGTGAGCGGACGGCGATGCCAGCGAACAACACGCTGCTGGTCTTCACCCGCACTCGATAATCGTCCACGAAGCGGTCGGGCCCGGCTCAGGGCCTGCGGTAATCGCCGGCGATCCAAGCTGCGGCGCTGGCCGAGTTGAGCCTGAAACCCACGGCCACCCGCACCCGGGCCAGCTCGGTGCCATCGGCATCGTGCGCCGCGAGCAGCGCGTGCGGATCGTCGTCGTCGGGCACGATGTCGAGCGTGACGTCGATGCGCCCGCCGGCGGCCATCACCTGCACGGCCCTGTGCAGCACCGCGTGCTGGTGCTGCTCGTGCCGGCGCACGACTTCGGCGGCGGTCTTGACCAGGGTGTTGAAGGCCGCGCTGTCCAGTGGCTTGGGGTTCTTCTTGTCGCGCCCCATGGTCCACGGGCCGACCAATGCGGGCTCGGGCTGACCGTCGCGCAGCATCTCGACCGCCCAGCCTTCGTCGTCGTTCGTTCTTGATCACCCGCGCGGTCCAGCCGTTGTCGCGCCACAGGCGCGGCTCCTTGATGGCGTCGGCGTGGTCGGTATCGATGGGCGTGGTCATGCACGAAATCTTACGCGGCCCGTCTCCCGCGCAATCGGAGCCGAGCCAGCGTGCATTCCCGCGCCGGACCCGGTCAGTCTTCCTGCAGGTGCGGCGTCGACTGGCCTTCGGCGAGCTCGCCGGTGTCGGGGTCGATCCAGTCGGCGATGCCGATCTCGTCTTCGGCCTCGTGCAGGTCGGCGCCCGGCCCGGAAAGGTCGTCCGGGCCGGTGGCGAGCATGTCGGCCCGGGCATCGTCGACCGTGTCGAACGGGCCGAACTCCTGCCGCCCGTCGCGAGCGAGCCAGTGGTAGCCATCCGGGCGCATCACGATGCGCTCGCTGCTGTCGTCTGCCTCGGCGACAGTGTCGGGCGCTTCGGGCAGCGCGGGCTGCGCTGCAATTTGCTCCGGCTTGGGCTTTCGAACGACCTTTCGTTTCACCGCGACTCCTGCTATTGCGCCAGCATGCTACTCCGCGCCGCCGGATGTGGCGCATCGTGCCGCCTGGCGATGTTGAGGGTGCGCAAGGCGACCGTTCATGCTGTCCTGACCGCTCGCGAAGCCGCCTCGCGCCAGACCTCGCCACCGTAGGCGCGCTCCTGTTCGCGGCAGCTGTCGACGAGCTTGATCACGTGATCGTCGTCGCTGGCGATGGCCCGCGCCACGATCGTGGCCCACGGCAGTGCCGGGCCGGGCGGCGCGGCGCCGGCACCCTGCGTCAGCCCGCTGGCCACATGGCCGGCGGCATAAGCCAGCCAGTAATGCCCCAGGGCATCGGCGACAACGTCGTCGTCGAGCCAGGGCAGCAGCACACGCAGCGCGTGGGCGCTGGTCACCAGGTGCAGCACGGTGAAATTCCGGGTCCGGGCATACAGGCGTGCGGCCAGTGTGGCCAGTGGCTCGAGCGTTGCCTCGGGGTCGAGGTGCAGTCCCGGCACGACGGCCGCAAAGGCCGGATCGGTGGCCGCCAGGGCCATGCGCTCAGCGATCAGTGCCGGCCTGGGCTTGGCGACGCGAAGACGCCCGAGCAGCGTGGCCGGGTCGCGCTCGGTGCCGCGTCGCGGCGCCGGACCCAACGCAAACCAGCGGCAGGCCCAATACGCCAGCGCGTCGGCGAGTTCGTGCGAATGGCCAGCCGCCACGGCGTAGGCAGCCCGGATCGGGCCATGGAAGGCTGCCGCGCCGACGCCGCGCAGCAACGCAGGCAGCGCCTGCGCCAGCACGACCGGCGCCCCTTCGTGATCGAGCCAGTCGTCGAACAGGCTGCGGTAGGCGGGCCAGGCCTGCGGGTCGCCGAAACGGCCTTGCCAGGGCTCGCCGGCCGGCCACGGTGCGCGAGGCGGCACCTCGTGCAGGCGCGTCGAGTAGGCGCGGGCAAAGGCCTCGCGGCGCGCGTCGTCGGCCCCCAGGCGGGCCAACGCCGTCAGCGCCATTGGCAGGTGACTGGCCAGATTGTGGCCGTACTCGGCGTCCCAGCGCGCGCTGTCGTCGAGTTGTTGGCGCAGGCTCATTGGCGTCTGGGTGTGGATTGATGGATCAAAAAAAAGGCAGGGGCGTCGCCCCTGCCTTCGTCCTGCAAGCCACTTGGACTTGCATCGTCATTACCTGCGCTTACTTCTTGGCAGCGCTGGCCGAGCTGGCGGCGGGCTTCGCGGCGGCGGCCGGCTTGGCGGCAGCGGCGGGCGCAGCCGGCTTGGCAGCAGCGCCGGACGCGGCCGGCTTGGCGGGGGCAGCGCCGGACGCGGCCATCGGTGCGGCAGCCGCGTGCGAAGCGGCGTGCGCCGGCAGTGCAATGGCGCCGGCGGCGAACAACAGGGCGGTGAGGAGCTTGCTCATGGGAGTCTCTTTCAGTTGATTGATTGAATAGTTGATGCAAATGCAGCCGCCACACGCAACGCGCAAAACGGGCGACGCGGGACGATAACGCAGGCCAAGCCAATCGGTAGACAGGGTCTGCCCGAATTTCTTGAACGAGCAACTTCCAGCCCAGCACGTAGAGTTCAGGCCTTTGCCCAGGCCAACGCCCGATGTCGACCCTGCGATCTGCCACCCTCTGGCCTTGCACCGCGCTGGCGCTGCTGACCACTTTGGCCCCGCCGGCTGTGGCGGCGCCGCGTCTGCCTGCCGACGAGGCTCAGGTGCTCGAAACCGTGCCCGCCAGGGTGGCCGACCCGCGAGCGCGCGAGTTGCAGGCGCTGCGCACGGCCTGGCGCGCCAACCCGAGCGATGCCGGATTGGCCGTGCAACTGGCGCAACGCTATTTCGACCAGGCCGCCGCCTAGGGCGACCCGCGCTACGTGGGCTATGCGCAGTCCGCGCTCGCGCCCTGGTGGAGCGAGCCCGAGCCACCGGTGGCGGTGCGCGTGAAGCGCGCAGTGCTGCATCAGTACGACCATCGGTTCGACCGGCATTGGCCGACCTCGACGCCGCGGTGCGGGCCGAACCAGACAACGCACAGGCCTGGGCCTGGCTGACCGCCATTCACCTGGTGCGCGCCGACTACGGCGCCAGCGCCAGGGCCTGCGATCGCCTGTCGCCGTTGACCACCCCGCTGCTGGGCACCGGTTGCCGCGCCGCCGCAGATTCTCTGACCGGCCGCGCCGAGGTTGCGGCCGCGACGCTGGCCGCCGCGCTGCAGGCAGCTGTCGACGCGCGACCCGAAGCGCGCTTGTGGGCCCTGACGCGGTTGGCCGAGATCGCCGAGCGCCGCGGCGATGCGGCCGCCGCCGAGCGCGCCTATCGCGAGGCACTGGCCCTGGGCCTGCCCGACGTCTACCTGCTGGCCGCATATGCCGACTTCCTGCTCGACCACGGCCGCGCGGCCGAGGTGCTGGTGCTGCTCAAGGACGGCACCCGCGCCGACGTGCTGCTATTGCGGCTGGCAATCGCGGCCAAGGCCACGAACGACCCGCGCGCAGCGCTGGTCACGCGAGCTGGCGGCACGCTTCGACGCCGCCCACGCGCGCGGTGACACCAGCCACCGAAAGGAGGAATCGCGCTTCGCGCTCGCCCTGCAGGGTGAGGCCGACGCGCGCACTGGCGCTGGCGCAAAGCAACTACGCCAGCAGCGCGAGGTGGCCGATGCACGCATCCTGCTGGAGGCCGCGCTTGGCGCGCGCCAGCGCGCGGCGGCGCCGCCGGTGCTCGAGTGGCTGCAGGCCAACCACGTCGAGAGCGTGGTGCTGCGCTCGCTGGCCGGCAGACTGCGGCCGTGCCATGACGCGCATGTCCGCAGCGCTGGCGACGGCATGTGGCGTTGTTGGTGTACCCAGGCGCAAGCGCACAAGCCGTCCGACAGCTACCTCTCGATCGCCGTCGGCGACGCCGGGCGTGACCGGGCAATGGGACATCGCCCTGCGCGACCTCGATTTCGCGATCGGCCTGGACGCCGACGGCGATGGCGACATCACCTGGGGCGAGGTGCGCGCCAAGCATGCCGACATCGCGGCCTACGCGCTGGCGCGGCTGGCGGTGCGCGGCGACGCGGTGGCCTGCACCGTCGAGGCCGGCGCACAGCTGGTCGACGACCACACCGACGGCACCTACACGGTGTTGCCGCTGACCCTGCGCTGCGCTGCGCCGCCGTCGCAACTGACGATCGGCTACACGCTGTTCGCCGACCTCGACCCGCAGCACCGCGGCCTGCTGAACCTGCAGGCGCTCGGGCAGACGCGCACGGCCGTGCTCGGGCCGCAGGCGCCGACGCAGCACTTCGAGCTGCGAGGCCGTCGACCGCTGGACGCAGTTCGTCGACTACCTGCGCGAAGGCGTGTGGCACATCTGGATCGGCTTCGACCACATCCTGTTCCTGCTCTCGTTGCTGCTGCCCGCGGTGCTGATCTGGCGCGCATCGCGCTGGCAAGCCGTCGAGACCTTTCGCGCGGCGTTCGTCGACGTCTTCAGGATCGTCACCTCGTTCACCGTGGCGCACTCGATCACGTTGTCGCTGGCCACGCTGGGCTTCGTTTCGCTGCCCTCGCGGTGGGTCGAGTCGGCGATCGCGGCGTCGGTGGTGCTGGCGGCGCTGAACAACCTGTGGCCGCTGTTTCACGGCCGGCGCTGGATGGTGGCCTTCGGCTTCGGCCTGATCCACGGCTTCGGTTTCGCCAGCGTACTGGTCGACCTGGGCCTGCCGCGCGAGACGCTGGTGCTGGCGCTGGTCGGCTTCAACCTCGGCGTCGAGGCCGGGCAGTTGGCGATCGTCGCGCTGTTCCTGCCGCTGGCCTTCGCGCTGCGGCGCACTGGTTCTACCGCCGCGTGGTGATGCTCGGCGGCTCCGCATTGATCGTGGCGCTGGCGGGTACCTGGCTCGTCGAGCGGGCGTTCGACGTCAAGCTGCTGGCGTTCTAGCGCGCGGGGCCCAGCTCGCGCTCCAGCGCGTCGACGAACATCTTCGCCACGTCGAAGCCGGTCTGCTGCGGTGATCTCCTGAAAGCACGGTCGGGCTGGTGACGTTGATCTCGGTCAGGCAGTCGCCGATCACGTCCAGGCCGACCAGCAGCAGTCCGCGCGCGGCCAGCATCGGGCCGAGCGCTCTCGGCGATCTCGCGGTCGCGCGCCGACAGCGGCTGCGCCACGCCCTTGCCGCCGACCGCCAGGTTGCCGCGGATCTCGCTGCCCTGCGGAATGCGCGCCAGCGAAAACGGCACCGGCTCGCCGCCGATGACCAGGATGCGCTTGTCGCCCTGCGACGATCTCGGGCAGGTAGCGCTGCACCATCACCGTCGTGGCGCCGTTGCGGTTCAGCGTCTCGGTGATGCTGCCCAGGTTCAGCCCGTCGGGGCCGACGCGGAAGATGCCCATGCCGCCCATGCCGTCGAGCGGCTTCAGGATGATGTCGCGGTGCTCGGCATGGAAGCGCTTGCATCGGCCGCCGCGTCGCGCGTCACCAGCGTCGGGCCGATGAACTGCGGGAACTCGAGGATCGCGAGCTTCTCCGGGATGGTCGCGCAGCGCGGCCGGCTTGTTGAAGACGCGCGCGCCTTCGCGCTCGGCCTGCTCCAGCAGGTGGGTGGCGTAGAAGTACTCGCTGTCGAACGGCGGGTCCTTGCGCATCAGCACCGCGTCGGCATCGGCCAGCGCCGAGCGTCGGCGCGTCGGCTCGACCGCGAACCAGTCGTGCGTCGTCGCCGGTGAGCGCGATCGTCGCGCACGCTGCGCGGTGACCCGGCCGCCGCGCTGCCAGGCCAGGTCGTGCGGCTCGCAGGCCAGCAGCGTGTGGCCGCGCGCGCGCCGCCTCGCGCATCATCGCGAAGGTCGTGTCCTTGTAGGTCTTGAAGGCTTCCAGCGGGTCGGCGACGAAGAGCAGGTTCATGGCTTGGGCAAGGGGCATGACGGTGCGCTACTGTTGCACAAGCCGGGCGCCGGCGCCGGCGCACCGCCATTCAGCCCCCGAGCGCAACACGCATGCGCGCGCCGATGCCGGCCAGCCGCGAACGCGGTTCGTTGGCGAACACCAGCCGCAGGTAGCGTGCGGTATCGGGCAGGCCCCAGTTCTCCATCGAGGTGGCGGCGATCTGCCCGCGCTCGAGCAGGGCCCGCGAAGCCTCGCCGCCGGTGATACCGCGCGGCGCCATGTCGATCAGCAGCGACCAGCCGCCTTGGGGACGCACGACCGCGAAGTCACTGCCCAGTTCGGCGAGCAGCAGGTCGCGCCGCGCCTGCCACTCGGCGGTGCAGGCTGCGATGCCATCGTCGTCGGCCAGAATCGCGGCGGTGGCGGCCGGTTGTGCGATGCCCACCGGCGTGACCACGTTGGACAGGCTGACCCGCGCCAACGCTTCCGACAGCGCGGGCGGGCAAACGACCCAGCCGACGCGCCAGCCGATCATGCGGTACTCCTTGGACATCGCGCCGACGACCACCGTGCGCGCCTGCATGCCCGGCAGCGACGCCGGGTGGATGTGCGCCACGCCGTCGAAGAGCAGTCGCTCCATCGCAGCGTCGTAGATCATCCACGCGTCGGTGGCGACGCAGGCCTCGCCCACCGCGCGCCACTCGGCGGCGTCGAACACCGCACCGGTAGGCATCGATGGGCTCATCATCAGGAACGCGCCGATACGCGAACCGGGTGCGCCGACCACGCTGCGCAGGGCCTCGACGTCGAGCCGCCAGCCCGATGCCGTGGCCCGCAACGGCACGAACCGCGGCACGCCGCCAGCCAGGCGCACGCGGTTGATCAGACCGACATAGGTCGGGCTCGTCAATACGACTTCGTCACCCGGATCGATACATGCCAGCAGGGCGTTGAGAACGCCGCTCAGTCCACCGGCACTGATGAAACATTGGCGGCGCCAGTCGTAGGCGTCGGCCGGCAGGGCGGCCAGTCGCGTCACCAGGGCCGTCGCTGCCTGGCGCAAGGCGTTGTGACCGAAAAACGGCAGGTAACTGTTGGCGTCACCATCGTGGGCGGCGCGCTCGGTCGCGAGCAGCGCAACGGCCGGCGGCGCCAAGTCTGTATCGAGATTTTCCAGGCGCAGGACCCGCGGATCGGCAAGCAGATCGGCCCGCTCGCCCATGCGCTCGACGCCGATATCGGTGAGGTCCATCACACGCCGACTCGCTTCGAGCTTTCGGACCGGCCCGGTCGTGACATTGCTCACCATGCGTGGCTCCCGCAAATCGCCTGACCCGCCGCACTCTAGCGCAGGCGCCATCGCGGTGGCGTCGGCACTCCGGCCGCGACGCCTTGAAACGTTCAGTCGCAATCGGAATTGACTTGTGTGCTCCCACGCGCGCGCTCTCGCGTTGAATGCGGGTTGACACGAAACCGCTCAAGGAGCCCAGTCATGAATTCAACCTCTACCAACCAGCACGCGCCGATCGCCGCCCAAAGCGTGTTCTCACGGCCCGCCGCCCTGATCGGCGGCGTCATCGGCCTGGTCGCGTTGACCGCGATCGCGACCACGTTGGCGACACGCGCACTGGCGCCGAGCGACGGCGACGCGCGCAATGGTTCGTCTGCACCGCTGGCGGCCATCGGCACGCCGGCTGCGGATGCCACGCCAACGGCGCAGCCGCCGGCCGCGATGGCCGAGAAGGTGACCGCGCCAACGCCGAGCAAACCCGTGCACGCCAGCGCCGCGCCCGCGCCGCGCACTGTCGCCAAGCCAGCCCATGTGCAGCAAGGCAGCGTGACGCCGGCCGAGCCCAGCCAACCGGTGGCGGTCGTGTGCGCAACCTGCGGCAAGGTCGAGTCGGTCAGCGCCGTTCAGCAAAAGGGCGAAGGCACCGGTCTGGGCGTGGTCGGCGGCGCGGTCGTCGGCGGCCTGGTCGGCAGCCGGGTCGGTGGCGGTAGCGGCAAGAGCCTGGCCACCGTGCTCGGCGCCGTCGGCGGCGGCGTGGCCGGCAACGAAATCGAGAAGCGCAGCCGCGCGACGACTGTCTACCAGGTGCACGTGCGCATGGACGACGGCAGCCTGCGCACATTCACGCAGAGCACCGCGCCGGCTGTGGGCCAGCACGTGACGGTCGAGGGCTCGACGCTGCGCGAGCGCCCGTCGGCTTCCTGACCCTGCGCAACGGGGTGGCCGCAGCGCGGTAGATTCAAGCGACCGCCGCGGTCCCCTTGAGGGGGTGCGGTGAAGCCGCTGCGGGGAGCACGGGCCGCACCACACGCGACGCACGAACCCGACGTGTTGCCGAGCAAACGCCGCAGATCCGGCTTTGCCGGGCTGCAGGCGTTGCCCCCTCGAGGGGGAGCGGCGAAGCCGCTGCGGGGGTGGTCCTATATTTCTACCTTGGCGCCCAGCTCGACGACCCGGTTGGTCGGCAGGTTCAGGAAGTCGGCCGCCGCCGCGGCGTTGCGGTGCATGCTGGCGAACAGCTTTTCGCGCCACATCGGCCATGCCGCCGCCGAGCGTCGGGATGACGATGTCGCGCGACGAGGAAGTAGCTGGTGTCCATGTCGTCGAGCGGCACGCCGCGGCCTGCGCAGCAGCTTCAGCGCCTCGGGCACGTCGGGGTCGTTCTTGAAGCCGAAGTTCAGCGTCACCTGCCAGCAGTCGTGGCCGAGCGGCTCCATCTCGATGCGCTCGTCGAAGCCGATCCACGGCACCTCGTGGTGCTTGACGGTGACGAACAGGTTGTGCTCGTGCAGCACCTTGTTGTGCTTGAGGTTGTGCAGCAGCGCGTTGGGCGTCAGCGCCCGGCTCGGCGACCAGGAACACCGCCGTGCCCTCGCACCCGCGTCGGCGGGCTGACGAACACGGCCTCGAGGAAGCTCGGTCAGGTCGATCGCGTCGTCGCGCAGGCTCGTCGCTGATCAGGCGCGCGGCCCTGCTTCCAGGTCAGCATCAGCGTGAACATGCCGACGCCGATGACGAGCGGGAACCAGCCGCCGTCGAGCAGCTTGAGCATGTTGGACGGCGAAGAAGGTGACGTCGACGACGAAGAAGAAGCCGGTCGCCGGCGATGCACAGCGACCAGCGGGTACTTCCAGCCGTAGCGGATGACGAAGAAGGTCATCACCGTGGTGATCAGCATGTCCATCGTCACCGCGATGCCGTAGGCCGAGCCCAGCGCGGCTCGAGGACTGAACATCACCACCGCCAGCACGATGAAGACGAACAGGCCCCAGTTGACGAACGGCACGTAGATCTGGCCGGTGTCGCGCACCGAGGTGTGCTGGATGCGCAGGCGCGGCAGGAAGCCGAGCTGGATCGCCTGCTTGGTGACCGAGAACGCGGCCGAGATCAGCGCCTGCGACGCGATCACGGCGGCCACGGTGGCCAGCACCATCAGCGGTAGCAGCGCCCACGGCGGCGCCATCAGGTAGAACGGGTTGCTTCACCGTTCTCCGGGTGCGGCGAGCAGCATCGCGCCCTGGCCGAAGTAGTTGAGCACCAGCGCCGGCATCACGATGCCGAACCAGGCGATGCGGATCGGCCGCTTGCCGAAGTGCCCCATGTCGGCGTACAGCGCCTCGGCGCCGGTGACGCACAGCACCACCGCGCCCAGCAGCGATGAAGGCGACGCCCGGCTGCGCGACAGGAAGACGATCGCGTAGTGCGGGTTCAGCGCCTGCAGCACCTCGGGATTGGCGACGATGTGCGGCAGCGCCGAGCACGCGCCAGCACGACGAACCACACCAGCGTGATCGGCCCGAACAGCCTTGCCGATGCTGCCGGTGCCGAGGCGCTGCACCGCGAACAGCGCCGACGAGCACCACCAGCGTCAGCGGCATCGACCCAGCCGCTGCAGCGCCGGCGCGATGACACCCAGGCCCTCGACCGCGCCGAGCACCGAGATCGCCGGCGTGATGACGCCGTCGCCGTAGAAGATCGCGGTGCCGAACAGGCCCACCGATCATCAGCGCACGGCGCAGCGCCGGCTGGTCGCGCACCGCCTGCGTGGCCAGCGCCAGCATCGCGATCAGGCCGCCCTCGCCGTTGTTGTCGGCGCGCAGGATCAGCAGCACGTACTTGAGCGAGACGATGATCGTCAGCGTCCAGAAGATCAGCGACAGCACGCCGCAGGATGTTGTCGGGCGTCAGACGGCACGTGGCCGCCTGCGAAGACCTCCTTCAGCGCGTACAGCGGGCTGGTGCCGATGTCGCCGTAGACGACGCCCATTGCACCGAGGGTCAGTGCGGCCAGTGCGCCCGGGCTCTTCTTGTTGGTGCTTGCCGTACTCACTGCAAAAGGCGCCGCAAGCGGCGCCTGGAATCCGAAGGGTGGCTATTGTGCGCCCGACCCGGTTACGCCCCGCCGCTCAGTCGTAGATCTCGGCGTCTGGGTCGGTGGCTTCCAGCTCGTAGCTCGCGGCCAGCATCGCCAGCCGCGCGATCACGCCGTACATGTAGAAGCGGTTCGGCGCACTGGCGCCGGGCTTGGCCCCGACTTGCGGCAATTGCGCGCTCTCGGCGAACGCCAGCGGCACGAAGCTCGAGCCGGGCGCGTTCAGATTCTCGTCGATGCCACGCTCGGCGTGCACACGGTAGAAGCCACCAACGACGTAGCGATCGATCATGTAGACCACCGGCTCGGCCACGGCGTCGTTGACGCGTTCGTAGGTCGGCACGCCCTCCTGGATGATGACCTCGGTGACCTCCTGGCCGTCCTTGATCACGCTCATCTTGTTCTTGGTCCGCCGGTTCAGGGCATCGAGTTCCTTGACGTCACGCACGGTCATGATGCCCATGCCGTAGGTCCCGTTGTCGGCCTTGACGACCACGAAGGGCTTCTCGCTGATGCCGTATTCCTTGTACTTGCGGCGGATCTTGGTGATCAGCGCATCGGCATTGCCCTGCACGCACTCGATGCCCGAGCCCTCGGTGAAGTTGACCTCGCCGCATTGCGCGAACATCGGATTGATCAGCCACGGATCCATCCCCAGCAGCTTGGCAAACTTCTTCGCCACCTCTTCGTAGCTCTGGAAGTGGTTGGTCTTCCTGCGTACCGCCCAGCCGGCGTGCAATGGCGGCAGCAGGTACTGTTCGTGCAGGTCTTCGAGCACCTTGGGGATACCGGCCGAGAGGTCGTTGTTGAGCAGGATCGTGCAGGGATCGAAGTCCTGCGTGCCCAGTCGCCCGCGTGTGCGCTGCAGCGGCTCGACCGTGATGGTGCTGCCGTCGGCCAGGGTCAACGCCGTCGGGGCCTTGACCTCGGGGTCGAGCGTGCCCAGGCGCACGTTCAGCCCGGCCTGGTGGAAGATCTGCATCAGGCGTTGCACGTTGGCCAGGTAGAACGTGTTGCGGGTGTGCTTTTCCGGCACCAGCAGCAGGTTCTTCGCCTCGGGGCAGATCTTCTCGATCGCTGCCATCGCAGCCTGCACCGCCAGCGGCAGCATTTCGGGCGTCAGGTTGTTCCAACCGCCGGGGAACAGATTGGTGTCGACCGGCGCCAGCTTGAAGCCGGCGTTGCGCAGGTCGACCGAGCTGTAGAACGGTGGCGTGTGCTCCATCCACTCGAGCCGGAACCAGCGCTCGATGGCCGGCATCGACTCGAGGATGCGCTGCTCCAACTCGTTGATCGGGCCGGTGAGTGAGGTGATGAGATGGGGAACCATGGCACAGGCCTCGAAGACAGGCGATCGATTCTAGGCTCGGCTGCGGCTATGCTCGCGGCCCACGGTCGAGCCTGGGAGGGGACATGCCGCTTGACACTGCGCCTGCGTTGGCGCAGCACCACGACGCGCTGCTGAAGCAGCACCTGCGCAGCTTTCTCGGCGACATCGAACCGGCGGCACTGGCCTTGTTGCGCGAGCGGCTGACCTGGGTCGAGATCGCCGGCGGACACACGCTGATCGAGCAGGGCGCGCCGGGCGACTCGATGTACCTGTCGATCAGCGGCCGCCTGCGCGCCTACGTGCGCGACGACGACGGCGTGCCGCGCATGGTGCGCGAGATGGGCCGCGGCCAGGTCATCGGCGAGATGAGCCTGTACACCGACGAGCCCCGTTCGGCCAGCGTGGTAGCGATCCGCGACTCGGTGCTGGTGCGGCTGGACCGGGCCCACTTCGCCGAGCTGCTCGCCCTCAGCCCGCAGGTTTCGACCGCGTTGACGCGGCAGATCATCCGCCGCCTGCAGACGCAGCACCAAAGTGCCCGTCCCGCCCGTGACCGCCTGCCGCCAGGCGCCGCCGCCGCGCGTCCCGATGACCGCAATCCGCTGCCGCTGCCGGTGACGATCAGCCTGCTGACGGTCAGCGACGGAATCGATCAACGCCGCTTCGCCGACCGGCTCGCCGCCGAGCTGGCGAGCAAGGGCCGGGTGATCGTGCTCGATTCGTCTGCCATCGACGCCGCGCTGGCCGAACCGGGCGCCGCCAACGGCCAAGCCGGCGACGCAGCACTGAACCGGCGCATCTCGCTGCTGCTCGACAACATCGAGGCCGAGCACGAGTTCGTGCTGCTGCTCGGTGACCCGACACCCAGCCCTTGGACGCGCCGCTGCTGCCGGCATGGCGATGAGTTGCTGCTGCTGGCCGATGCGACGGCACCTGCGCGCCTGCACGCCATCGAGACCGACTGGCTGGCGCTGCGGCCGCCGCATGCCGAGGCGGCCGAGATCCTGGTTCTGCTGCACCCGGCCGACAGCCGCTGCCCGCGCGACACGCGCGCCTGGCTGGCACGCCGGCCGGTGACCACGCATGTGCACATTCGCCCCGAGCTCGACCGCGACATGGCCCGGCTGGCGCGCATCGAGAGTCGCAGCGCCGTGGGCCTGGTGCTGGCCGGCGGCGGCGCGCGCGGCTTTGCCCACCTGGGTGTATTCAGGGCACTGCAGGAACACGGCGTCGAGGTCGATTTCGTCGGTGGCACAAGCATCGGAGCGGTGATGGCGGCGCTGGTTGCCGCCGACCAGCCGCTGGCCGGGACGATGGCGATCACGCGCCGGGCCTTTCGCATCAACCCGACCGGCGATTTCAACTGGCTGCCGTTGATTTCGCTGATCGGCGGTCGGCGCCTTCGCAACATCATCGACCGGGCGATGACCGACCTGCTCGGCTTTGCCCCCGACGTCGAAGACCTGTGGAAGAACTACTACTGCATCGCGACCAACTACTCGCAGGCGCGAGAGCAGGTGATCGGCAGCGGCCCGCTGCTCGAGGCGCTGCTGGCCAGCACCGCGATCCCCGGCGCGCTGCCGCCGGCCGTTGTAGACGGCGACCTGCTTTGCGACGGAGGCACGTTCAACAACTTCCCGGTCGACATCATGCGCAAGCTGCGCGGCGTGGGCACGGTCATCGGTATCGACCTCAATGCCAGGAAGCCGCGGCGCATGGAATTCAACAAGGTGCCGGGCACCTGGGCTCTGCTGCGTGACCGTCTGCGCCCACGCCGGCTGCGTCGCTACAAGCTGCCAACACTGGCGGCCTACCTGATGAACGTGACCATCCTGTACAGCATGTCGCGTGCGCACCGGGCGCAGGCGATGTCCGACATCTACTTCAACCCGCCGCTGGACCGTGTCGGCCTGCTCGAATGGAAGCGCTTCGACGACATCGTGCAGCAGGGCTACGTGCATGCAGTCGAAGTCCTGCAGGCCCACGCAGACGGACGGCCATGAAAAGGGCCGCCCGAAGGCGGCCCGTTGTCGTGTCGAGCGCGCGAACTGCTACTTGCCGTACGCGGTCTCGCCATGCGACGTGATGTCCAGACCTTCGCGCTCTTCGTCTTCGGGTACCCGCAGGCCGATCGTCAGATCGACGATCTTGTAGGCCGCGAGCGAGACCACGGCCGACCAGACCACCGTCACGCCCACCGCCTTGGCCTGGATGATGAGCTGGTCGAAGATCCCGTTCGAGCCCACCGTGGCCGTCACCCAGTCGGTCACCAGACCCGGGCCGCCGAGGGCCTGGTTGTTGAAGATGCCTGTCAGCAGCGCGCCGACAATGCCGCCGACGCCGTGCACACCGAACACGTCCAGCGAGTCGTCCGCACCGAGCAGCTTCTTCAACCCGTTGACGCCCCACAGGCAGGCAAACCCGGCCACCGCGCCGACCACCAGCGCACCGACGATGCCGACGTTGCCGGCCGCCGGCGTGATCGCCACGAGGCCCGCCACGGCACCCGATGCGGCACCCAGCATCGAGGCCTTGCCCTTCATCAGCGACTCACCGATGCACCAAGCCAGCACCGCCACCGCCGTGGCCGAAAAGGTGTTGAGGAAGGCCAGTGCGGCGCTGTTGCCGGCTTCGAGCGCCGAGCCGGCGTTGAAGCCGAACCAGCCGACCCACAGCAGCGAGGCACCGACCATGGTCAGCGTCAGGCTGTGCGGGGCCATCGACTCCTTGCCATAACCGACACGCTTGCCGATCATGAAGGCGCCGACCAGACCGGCCACCGCGGCGTTGATGTGCACCACGGTACCGCCAGCGAAGTCGAGCGCACCCCACTGCCACAGCAGGCCGGCGGTGGCGTTGACCTTGTCGACGACCTCCTTGCTGGTGTAGGCATCCGGGCCGGCCCAGAACCAGACCATGTGCGCGATCGGAGCGTAGCTGAAAGTGAACCACAGGGTCATGAACAGCAGCACCGCCGAGAACTTGATGCGCTCGGCGAAGGCACCGACGATCAGGCAGCAGGTGATGGCCGCGAACGTGGCCTGGAAGACCACGAACACGATCTCCGGCAGCACGACACCCTTGCTGAAGGTGCCTACGGTGGCGAATTCGCCCTTCACCGGATCGAACACGCCACTGAGGAACGTTCGACTCAAGCCGCCGACATAGGCGTTGCCCTCCGTGAACGCCAGGCTGTAGCCGTAGACGACCCACAGCACGACGATCAACGAGAAGGTGACGAAGACCTGCATCAGCACCGACAGCATGTTCTTGCTGCGCACCAGGCCGCCGTAGAAAAGGGCCAGCCCGGGGATCGACATCATGATCACCAGCGCAGTGGAAACGAGCATCCAGCTCACGTCACCCTTGTTGGGCACCGGCGCCGGTGTGGCCGCGGCCGATGCGGCAGCCGCAGGAGCCGCCGCAGCGGCAGCAGACGCCGCGGGTGCGGCGGTCGCAGGCGCAGGGGCCTGCGCGAGACTCGCGCCGGTAAAGCCGAGCACGGCCACCCCCAGCGCAATCGAAGCAATGAATTGTTTGAACATTTGGTTTGTCTCTCTATGGGGTGTCAAAGAGCGTCCTTGCCGGTCTCGCCGGTGCGGATGCGCACCACCTGCTCGAGCGTGCTGACGAAGATCTTTCCGTCGCCGATCTTGCCGGTGCGGGCCGAGGCTTCAATGGCCTCGATCACGCGGTCGACGAGCGCATCGTCGACCGCCGCGTCGATGCGCACCTTGGGCAGGAAGTCGACCACGTACTCGGCGCCGCGGTAGAGCTCGGTGTGGCCCTTCTGCCGACCGAAGCCTTTGACCTCGGTCACCGTGATGCCTTGAACACCGATGCCCGACAGGGCCTCGCGAACTTCGTCAAGCTTGAAGGGCTTGACGATTGCCGTCACCATTTTCATGAGCCGTCTCCTTAGAAGCTGTACTTCACACCGACCACCAGGGTGGTCTTGCCGAGTTCCTTGCCGTTGGCCGGCGAGGAATAGAACGTCGAATCGGCGTCGGTGCCGATGACCGAGCCGCTGACCACCACACCGCTGAAGTCCTTGGAAACGGTCAGCGCATAGTCGGTATAGCTGCCCGGGCCGGAGAACGGGCCGGTGATCTTCTGGTAGCCGATGTGCGGCGTCAGCGTCACGCCGCTGCCGACATCGAAACCGGCCGACAGATCGAGGTAGTAGCTGTTCTTGCTGTCGGGGTTGGCGAAGGTGTTGGTCAACGCGTGCGAGTACTTCAGCGTGGCCGGACCGTAGGTCAGCGCGCCATAGATCTCGGTCGTGTTGGCATTCGGGTTCATCTTGTTGCTCGGGTACTGGTAGGTCAGCATCCCGACGTCGTAGGTCAACTCCTTGGTGATCTCGCCCTTGAAGCCGCCGTAGAGGTCGATCTCGACGTCGGCGTCGCCGCCGAAGTCCTTGATCCACTTGATGTTCGAGGCCCAGGCGCCGACATAGAACGGGCCGTTGCTGTAGTCGACGCCGCCCTGCACGGCAGGCTCGCCGCGGGTTTGCGAGATGCCGCGGTAGCGGTAGTCGGTGACCGCGCCGATATTGAAAGTGACGTCGGCGTACGAAATGGCAGGGGCCGCAGCGGCCAGTGCCGCGGCAAGTGCAAGCAGGGTCTTCTTGGTCATGGCGGATACGACTCCAGTGGGTTGATGTTGAAAGCGGTTGAAACCCTCGTTCGCAGCTTCCGTGCCTACCGCAAGTACCTTGACGGCGCCCCGCGACAGGGCAAAGAGCCCGGGAGTCAGGCGTTGCAATGCACCAATACGGTGAACGCCAGCGGCCCGCACTGATGCGGTGCTACCGCATTAAGTGGGAACGACATGCCCTGACTGCCGGCCCAGAATCGGCCGCTCAATGAAGATCGAGGCCCCCGATGAAATTGCGCCAGACCCGCGTCGCAAGCAAACCGCGCCCACGGCGTTCGCTGTTCGGGGCGTCCCGCCACTGCTGACATGACGCTGGCCATCGTTCGAAGCCGGGCGATCGACGGGCTGGACGCGCCTGCCGTGTTGGTCGAGGTGCACCTGGCCAACGGCCTGCCGAGCTTCACACTGGTCGGACTGGCCGACACCGAGGTCAAGGAAGCGCGCGAGCGCGTGCGCGCAGCACTGGTGCACAGCGGGCTGGGGTTTCCGAACAACAAGCGCATCACCGTCAACCTGGCGCCGGCAGATCTGCCCAAGGAGTCGGGGCGCTTCGATCTGCCGATTGCGCTCGGCATCCTGGCCGCCGCCGGCCAGATCGAGGCCCAGGCGCTCGATGGCTACGAGTTTGCCGGAGAGTTGAGCCTGGCCGGCGAACTGCGTCCGGTGCGCGGGGCCCTCGCGCTTGGCCCTGGCAGTACGCCACGAAGGCGTGGCCCGCACGCTGGTGTTGCCGGCCACGAGCGCCTGCGAGGCTGCGCTCGCCGGCGGCGTCGACGTGCGCAGCGCCACGCACCTGCTCGAAGTCGTGGCGGCGCTGCAGCCGGGCACGGCCGCGCAGCCGTTGGTGGCAGCGCGCGCGCAATGCGCCGCCGGCGCGGCCGCGTCGGCCGACATGCGCGACGTGCGCGGCCAGGCCGGCGCCAAGCGTGCGCTCGAGATCGCGGCCGCGGGTGGCCACAACGTGCTGATGGTCGGCCCGCCAGGCACCGGCAAGTCGATGCTGGCGCAGCGCCTGCCCGGTCTGCTGCCGCCGATGACCGAGAACGAGGCATTGGCCAGCGCCGCGATCGCCAGCCTGTGCGGCCGGTTCGACGCCGCGCACTGGATGGTGCGCCCGTTCCGTGCACCGCACCACCCGGCCACCGCGGCGGCGCTGGTCGGGGGCGGCTCGCCGCCGCGGCCCGGCGAGATCTCGCTGGCCTACGCCGGTGTGCTGTTTCTCGACGAACTGCCCGAACTGCCACGCGCCGCGCTCGAGGCGCTGCGCGAGCCGCTCGAAACCGGCCGCATCACGATCTCGAGGGCCGCGCGTCAGGCCTCGTTCCCGGCACGCTTCCAGTTGATTGCGGCGATGTACCCGTGCCCCTGCGGCTACCTCGGCGCCCTCGCCGCGACCGGGCAGCACTGCCGCTGCACCCCGGATGCGGTCTCACGCTACCAGGGTCGCCTGTCCGGCCCGTTGCTCGACCGCATCGACATGCAGGTCGAAGTGCCGGCGGTCAGGCCCGCCGAGTTGATGGGCGCTGCCGACGGCGAAGCCAGCGCCGTGATTGCCGAGCGCGCGCTCGCCGCGCGGCAACGCCAGCAGGCGCGCCAGGGCACGTGCAATGCCGAGTTGCCTGCGCCCGACCTCGAGCGCCATTGCGCGCTCGATCCGCCCGGCCGCGACCTGCTGCACCGCGCCGCCCAGCGACTGGGCTGGTCGGGTCGCGGCCTGCACCGGGTGCTCAAGCTCGCACGCACCATCGCCGACCTGCATGCCGACGAGCAGATCCGCGCCGTGCACATTGCCGAGGCGATGCAGTGGCGCAGGGCGTTGCCGGCGGCGGCGGCCACCTAGGCGCTGGCCACGAACTGGATCCACGCCCGCTCACCCGTCGCGGGGCCGGCGCCACTACAACGGGTGGTCAGGCTTGCGGTCGGCACAATGCGGCGACCACATCGGACTGGGTGATGATTCCGACCAGCCGGCCGCCGCCCTCGACGATCGGGATGTGGTGGTGGCCGGTGCCACCGAACAGCGGAATCAACTCGACCAGGTGGCGGTCGACACCGGCCACGCGCACCTCGCGGGTCATGATCTGGCTCACCAACCCGGCAGTCGCCGCGCCGCGCACGAGGTCGGCCGGCGTCACGATGCCAACCACACCGCCGCTGGCATCGACCACCGGCAAGGCCTTGATGCGGTGTTCGCGCAACAGCTCGCTTGCTTCAGCCAGCGGCGTGCCGGGGCTCACCGTGATGAGGCAGCGCGACATGATGTCGCTGCAGCGGATGTTGGCCAGCTTGCGCTGGTAGGACTGCAGCTGCGTGTCTTCGAGCAGCGCCTTGAGCTCGTCGCGGCCGATGTCCAGCGTGTGGCTGTGGCGTGCCAGCACGGCGTCGAGCTCAGCGTCGATCAGCGCGGCCTCGGCGTCGCGCGCGTACGCAACCACAGGCGCGGCGCGATGCGGGTAGTCGTGCCGCGTCGCATGGTTGTAGGCAACGCCGGCGGCAACCAGCAATAGTGCGTTGGCCAGCACGGGATGAAGCACGAAGGCCGGATCGGCGACACCGTTCAGTACCACCAGCAGCGCCGTAGCGCCGCCCGGTGGGTGCAAGCAACGCAAGCTGAACATGACGCCGATCGCGGCCGCCACGGCAACCGCAGCCATCACCGGCGGGGGCCCGCCCCAATGCACGCAGGCGACACCGACCAGCGCCGAGAAGGTGTTGCCGCCGATGACCGGCCAGGGTTGCGCCAACGGGCTGGCAGGCGCGCCGAAGATCAGCACGGCACTGGCGCCCATCGGGGCAATCAGCCAGGGCCAGGCCGCCGTGCCGCTGCCCAACCCACACAACCACCCGGTGATCAGGATGCCGAGCGCGGCGCCGACCAGCACACGCAGGCGCTCGCGCCAGCCGGCGGCGATCGGTGCCGGCCAGAACGCCCGCAGCCACGCCGGCAGGCCGTGCACGCTAGCGGGCACTTCGTGTGTCGGTGGTTCGGGCCTGACCATGGCCTGCGTCAGCCGAGCTGTGGCGCCAAGGCGCGACGCGCTGCGACTTCATCGAGCGCACAACGCGCAGCCCAATCGGCGAGCTGGTCGTTGCCGATGGTGCCGACATTGAAGTAGATCGCCTCGGGATGGGCCAGGTAGAAGCCGCTGACACTGGCGGCCGGCGTCATGGCCAGGCTCTCGGTCAGGCCCATGCCGATGCGCGCGGCATCGAGCAGGCGGAACAGGTCGCGCTTGGGCCGGTGGTCGGGGCAGGCCGGATAGCCGGGGGCCGGGCGGATGCCGCGGTACTTCTCGGCGATCAGTTCATCGTTGGACAGCGACTCCTGCGGCGCATAGCCCCACAACTCGGTGCGCACCCGTTGGTGAAGGTGCTCGGCGAAGGCTTCGGCCAGGCGGTCGGCGAGGGCCTTCAGCATGATCGCCGAGTAGTCGTCGTGGTCGGCAATGAACTGCGCCTCCTTCTTCTCGACGCCCTGGATGCTGACCGCGAACATGCCGGCGTAATCGGGCTTCACGCCGCGCGGCGCGACGAAGTCGGCCAGGCAGCGATTGGGGCGCCTGACACCGTCGATCACCGGCCGCACCGTCTGCAGGCGCAGACCGTGCCAGGTCATCGACGGCTCGGCGCGAGACTCGTCGGCGTAGAACGCGATGTCGTCGTCGTCGATCGTGTTGGCCGGGTACAGGCCGACGACGCCATGGGCCTGCAGCCAGCGGCCTTCGATCACGCGCTGCAGCATGCGCTTGCCGTCGCTGAAGCACCCGGGTCGGCTTCGGCGCCGACGACTTCGTCGCGCAGGATTTCGGGGAAGCGGCCGGCCAGGTCCCAGGTCTGGAACAAGGGCGTCCAGTCGATGTGGGCGGCGATCTCGGCCAGGTCGACAGTTGCGCAGCTCGCGGCGGCCGATGAACTTGGGCACCGGCGGCGAGTACGCGCCCCAGTCGATCGGCCTGCTTGTTGGCGCGGGCCTCGGCCAGCGTCACCAGCGGCGAGGCCTTCTTGCTGGCGTGCAGCTCGCGCACACGGACATAGTCGGCGTTCAGCTCGGCGATGTATTTCGCCGCGCGTTCGTCGCTGAGCAGATCACTGCACACGCCGACACTGCGCGACGCATCGGGCACGTAGACGACCGGGCCTTCGTAGTGCGGCGCGATCTTGACCGCGGTGTGCACGCGGCTGGTGGTGGCGCCGCCGATCAGCAGCGGGATCTTCTTGACGCGGAACCACTCGTCGCGCTGCATCTCGGCGGCGACGTGCTGCATCTCCTCGAGGCTCGGCGTGATCAGGCCCGACAGGCCGATGATGTCGGCGCCCTCGACGCGCGCCTTGGCCAGGATGTCCTGGCACGGCACCATCACGCCCATGTTGATGACTTCGAAGTTGTTGCACTGGAGCACGACGGTGACGATGTTCTTGCCGATGTCGTGCACGTCGCCCTTGACGGTGGCGATGACGATCTTGCCCTTGGCCTTGGCCTGCGCCGCCGGCGTCGACCAGGGCGCGCTTTTCGGCCTCGATATAGGGCAGCAGGTGGGCCACGGCCTGCTTCATCACGCGTGCGCTCTTCACCACCTGCGGCAGGAACATCTTGCCGGCGCCGAACAGGTCGCCGACCGTGTTCATGCCGGCCATCAGCGGGCCCTCGATGACGTGCAGCGGCCGGCCGCCGGCGGCCTGCGTCGCCAACCAGGCCTCCTCGGTGTCGGCGCTGATGAACTCGGTGATGCCGTGAACCAGCGCGTGCGCCAGGCGGTGCTCGACGTCGCCGACGCGCCAGGCCAGGCGGGCACTGTCGTCCAGCGCACGGCCCTTGGCGCGGTCGGCAATCTCGACCAGCCGTTCGCCGGCGTCCGCGCGCCGGTTCAGCACCACGTCCTCGACCCGCTCGCGCAGTTCGGGGTCGAGGTCGTCGTAGACCCCGACCATGCCGGCGTTGACGATGCCCATGTCCATCCCGGCCTTGATGGCGTGGTACAGGAACACGGTGTGGATCGCCTCGCGCACCGGATCGTTGCCGCGGAAGGAAGAGCTCACGTTGGAGACGCCGCCACTGACCTTGGCGCCGGGCAGGTGGGCCTTGATCCAGCGCGTGGCCTCGATGAAGTCGACCGCGTAGTTGTCGTGCTCCTCGATGCCGGTGGCGATGGCGAAGATGTTGGGGTCGAAGATGATGTCCTCGGCCGGGAAGCCGACTTCGTCCACCAGGATGCGGTAGGCGCGCGCGCAGATTTCCGTCTTGCGCTCGAAGGTGTCGGCCTGGCCCTTTTCGTCGAAGGCCATCACCACCGCCGCGGCGCCGTAGCGCCGCACCAGCGTGGCCTGGCGGCGGAACTCGGCCTCGCCTTCCTTCATCGAGATCGAGTTGACGATGCCCTTGCCCTGGATGCACTGCAGGCCGGCTTCGATCACGCTCCACTTCGACGAGTCGATCATGATCGGCACGCGCGCGATCTCGGGCTCGCCGGCCATCAGGTTGCAGGAAGCGCACCATCGCGGCCTGGCTGTCGAGCATGGCCTCGTCCATGTTGACGTCGATGATCTGCGCGCCGTTCTCGACCTGCTGGCGTGCCACCGCCAGCGCCTCCTCGAACTTGCCGTCCAGGATCAGGCGCGCAAACGCCTTCGAGCCGGTGACGTTGGTGCGCTCGCCGATGTTGACGAACAACGCGCCGGGCGCGATCGTCAGCGGCTCGAGGCCTGAGAGGCGCAGCGGCGGGGGGTTGGAGGCAGTCATCGTCGTTGCATCGGCAGCAGGACGAGCGCCGTTGCCACGCGCGGCAGTGGCCACCACGCGTGTACCGAGCCTGGCGGTTGAAAAACCGTCGCAACGCTCCTCGGCACCGGTGCAATTCTAGTCGTGACCATTGAATCTGCGCCGCCAGACCGCATCTTGCGGCCACGGGTAGCATTCGCCTACCTTTGTTCAGGAGAACGCCCGCATGACGACCGCCATCCGACGCCTTACCGCCTGGTTTGCCGCACTGACTGCCGTGCTGGCGCTCTCGGGCTGTGGCTACAACCAGTTCCAGACGCTGGACGAGCAGGTCAAGGCTGCATGGTCCGAGGTGCTGAACCAGTACCAGCGCCGCGCCGACCTGATCCCCAACATCGTGGCCACCGTCAAGGGCGAGGCCAGCTTCGAGCAGGAAACGCTGACCAAGGTGATCGAGGCGCGCGCCAAGGCGACCTCGATCCAGGTCACGCCCGAAACGCTGAACAACCCCGAGGCGTTCGCGAAGTTCCAGCAGGTGCAGGGCGAGATCGGCAGTGCCTTGACGCGCCTGATGGCGGTGAGCGAAAACTACCCCACCCTGAAGGCCAACGCAGGCGTTCCAGGACTTGCGCGTGCAGCTGGAGGGCACCGAGAACCGCATCACCGTGGCGCGCAACCGCTACATCAAGTCGGTGGCCGACTACAACGTGCTGGCACGCAGCTTCCCGACCAACCTGACGGCGATGATCTTCAGCTACGCGGTCAAGCCCAGTTTCACGGTCGCAGAACGAAGCGCAGATCTCGGCGCCACCGGCAGTCAGCTTCGACAAGGCGCCCGCCGCCGCACCGGCCGCCTCGAAGTAGGGCCGTGCAATGACCCTGCTGCGGCAGCTCGCACTGCTGCTCGCACTGTCGCTCGTCGGCGCCTGGGCGCAGGCCCAGGACGTGCTGCCGGTGCCGCCGTTGTCGGGCCGGGTGATCGACCAGACCGGCACGCTCACGGCCGCGCAGATCGATGGACTGACGCTCAAGCTGGCCGCCTTCGAGGCCGAGTCGGGCCCGCAGCTCGTCGTGCTGCTGGTGCCGACCACGTTGCCCGAAGACATCGCCGCCTACGCCCAGCGCGTCGGCTGACACGTGGAAGATCGGCCGGCGCGACGTCGGTGACGGCCTGCTGATCGTCGTCGCCAAGAACGACCGCCGGGTGAACATCGAAGATCGCCAAGGCGCTCGAAGGCGCGGTGCCCGACCTGGCCGCGAGGCAGATCATCGACGGCGCGATCCGGCCGGCGTTCCGCGCCAACGACTACGCGGGCGGCCTCGATGCCGCGATCGACCAGCTTGATCGCGCGCATCAAGGGCGAGCACCTGCCCGCGCCCGCGCGCAAGGCCGCGCCCCGGGGTTCGGGCCTGCGACCTGCCGCCGACCGACCTGCTGATCTTCGCCTTCGTCGCGCTGCCTGTCCTGGCCAGCGTTGCCCGTCGAATCTTCGGCCGCGGCCTCGGTTCGCTGGCCAGTGGCGGCGCGACCGGCGCGATTGCCTGGGTCGTCACCGGCAGCCTGATCCTGGGCGTGGTCGGTGCCGTCATCGGCCTGCTGATCGGCCTCTTCGCCGGCGCGTCGAACCTGCTGCGTCAGAGCGGCCGCGGCGGCGGTTTCGGCGGCGGATCTGGCGGCGGCGGCTGGTCCGGCGGCGGTGGCGGTGGCGGCTTTTCATCGGGCGGTGGCGGTGACTTCGGCGGCGGTGGTTCGTCTGGGAGTTGGTAAGGACCATGAACAAGCTGCTGCGCATCCTCAAGCACCGCTGGCTCGATGAGCGGGACGCACAACGTGCACTCGGCAAGGGCGCGCTGGCGCGGCTCGAGGCCCTGGTGCGGACCAGCGAGAAGGCGCACAGCGGCGAGATCCGCCTGTGCGTCGAGGCCGGCCTGCCCCTTTCGTACCTGTGGCAGAACCGGACGGCGCGCGAGCGCGCGATCACGATGTTCGGCAAGCTGCGCGTCTGGGACACCGAAGCCAACAACGGCGTGCTGATCTACCTCCTGCTGGCCGACCACGCCATCGAGATCGTCGCCGATCGCGGCCTCGCACGGCATGTGCCGCCGGAACATTGGCGCGCCATCGTGGCCGGCATGGGCGAGGCGTTTCGCAGTGGGCACTATGAACAGGGCCTGGTGGCGGCCATCGCAGCCGTGGACGCGGTGCTGGCGCGGCATTTCCCGCTCGGCGCGGGCCAGGCCAACCCGAACGAGTTGCCGGATCGAGTCGACCTGCGCTGAGCCTGGCTCAGGGATTGGCACAGTTGCTGCTTGCTCGGCTTGGGGCTACCGTGTCGCACGGCGCTGCTGTTGCAGCACGGTCGACCCATTCAGCCCCAAGGAGATCGCGACGATGAAACTGACCCTGCCCCGCCTCACGCTAGGCGCCATGCTCGCTGCCACCGCCCTGGCCAGCACGCCGGCCCACGCCGGCAAGACCTTGGACACGATCAAGCAGCGCGGCCAGCTGGTCTGTGGCGTGAATGCCGCCGGGCTGCCCGGCTTCGCCGCCGCGGACAGTCAGGGCAACTGGTCCGGCCTGGACATCGACGTCTGCAAGGCGGTCGCCGCCACCGTGCTCAGTGACACGACGAAAATCAAATGGGTGCCGCTGAATGCGGCGCAGCGTTTCGCCGCCCTGCAGTCCGGCGAGGTCGACATCCTGTCGCGCAACACGACCTGGACGCTAACCCGCGATGCCTCGTTGGGCCTGCATTTCACCGGTACCACCTACTACGACGGCCAGGGCTTCATGGTCCCGAAGAAGTCCAAGGTCACCAGCGCCAAGCAGTTGAAGGGCGCGACGGTCTGTGTGCAGTCCGGCACCACCACCGAGAAGAACCTAACCGACTACTCGAAGGCCAACGGCATGAACATGAAGTCGGTCGTGTTCGAGACCCAGGAGGCGACCGACAAGGCCTATTTCGCGGGTCGCTGCCAGGCTTACACGACGGACGCTTCCGGGCTGGCTTCGATTCGCAACAAGATCGCGTCCAATCCCGAAGACCACGTGATCCTGCCCGAGTTGATCTCCAAGGAGCCGCTCGGCCCGTCAGTGCGGCGCGGCGACGACGAGTTCTTCGCCATCGTCAAGTGGGTCGTGTTCGCGCTGATCGAGGCCGAGGAATACGGCATCACGCAGGCCAATGTCGACGCGCTCAAGGCCAGCAGCACCGACCCGGTGGTACAGCGTATCCTGGGCACGTCGGAAGACACTGGCAAGCTGCTCGGCCTGGACAAGGATTGGGCCTACCGTGCCATTAAAGCGACCGGCAACTACGGCGAGATCTTCGAGCGCAACGTCGGTCCGAAGTCGGCGTTGAAGCTGCCGCGCGGCGCCAACAATCTGTGGAGCAAGGGCGGCTTCATGTACGCGCCGCCGGTGCGCTAACCATAGAAGGAGACGCTCACGGCTCGCCCTGCGGCGAGCCGTGTCTTTGTTGTCATGGTCGCTCCCCCCAAAGTGCGCCGCTGGTCCTGGCGCAGCCAGGCCTTTCGCGGCGTCGTCTACCAAGTCGTCGCACTGCTGCTGGTGCTGGCCGCGGGTGCCTACCTGCTGCACAACACGTTGGACAACATGCGCGCGCGCGGCATCAAGAGCGGCTTCGACTTCATCACCCAGCCTGCCGGTTTCTCGATCGGTGAGAGCATCGTTCCGTTCGATTCGGCCGAGAGTTACGGTAAGGCCTTCGTCGTCGGCCTTTCCAATACCATCCGCGTGGCCGCCGTCGGCATCGTGCTGGCCACGCTGCTGGGCACACTGATCGGCGTCGGCCGCCTGTCGCGCAATTTCCTGCTGCGCAGCTTGTGCGGCGCGTACGTCGAGTTCTTCCGAAACGTGCCGCTGCTGTTGCAGTTGTTCATCTGGTACTTCATCCTTACCGAGACGCTGCCGCCGATCGAGGAGGCCTTGCGGCCGCTGGCCTTCGTCTTCTTCAGCAAGAACGGCCTGCAGTTCCCGATCCCGGTGTGGGAATCCGCGCATGGCTTCACGCTTGCGGGTCTGGCGCTGGGTTGCCTGGGCGCATGGGTCTGGGCGCGTAATCGCCAGCGCCACTTCGACGCGACCGGCATCGCGCGCCCGCTGTTCCTGCCCGGGCTGGCGATCGCGCTTGGCATGACCGCGCTGGGCTGGCTGGCCGGCGGCGCGCCGGGCGGGCTCGACGTGCCCGAGAGGACCGAACTGAACGTGATTGGCGGCGGTTCGGTGACGCCGGAGTACCTGACGGTGCTGATCGGCCTGACCATTTACACCGCCTCGTACATCGCCGAGATCGTGCGCGGCGGCATCCAGGCCGTGGCCTACGGCCAGCACGAAGCGAGCGCCGCGCTGGGGCTGACGCGCGGCATGGAGTTGCGGCTGGTGCTGCTGCCGCAGGCGCTGCGGGTGATCATTCCACCCGTCACGAGCCAGTACCTCAACCTGACCAAGAACTCCTCGTTGGCGGTGGCGGTCGGCTACCCCGATCTGGTGTCGATCTCCAACACTTCGCTGAATCAGACTGGTCGCGCGATCGAGTGCATTGCGATCATCATGGCCTGCTACCTCACGCTGTCGCTGCTGACGTCGTGGTTCATGAACGCCTACAACCGGCGTTCGCTGATCAAGCAACGCTGAGTACCGACCGTGGCCAGTTCAGATGCTGTCTTCGTTCCCGTGGCGAGCCGACCGCCGCCGGTGCAGGTGCGTGGCGTGTTGGCCTGGGTCCGGCGCAACCTGTTCGATGGCTGGGCCAACGCGCTGGCCACTATTCTGGTGCTGGGACTGCTGGCCTGGGCGCTGCCGCCGGTCGTTCAGTGGGGCCTGGTGAACGCCGTTTTTGATGCCGACAACGCGGCCTGCCGCAGCCTGGCGCAGAGCGGCGCCTGCTGGGGCGTGGTGGCCGAGAAGCACCGGCTGATCCTGTTCGGCCGCTATCCCTACGCCGAGCAGTGGCGTCCCTTGCTAGCCTGCGTGCTGATGGTCGGCGCCATCGCCGCGAGTTGCTACCGGCCGTTCTGGCGGGCCTGGCTGATGCCGCTGTGGCTCGTCGTGCTGGCTGCGTTCTTCACGTTGATGTTCGGCGGACGCTTCGGCCTGGCGCCGGTCGAGACCTCGAGCTGGGGCGGCTTGCCGCTGACGGTGCTGCTGTCCAGCGTCAGCCTGGTGGTGGCCTTCCCGCTGGCCGTGCTGGTGGCGCTCGGCCGGCAGTCGCGTCTGCCCGGCATCCGCACGATCTGCGTGCTCTACGTGGAACTGATCCGCGGCGTGCCGCTGATCTCGGTGCTGTTCATGGCTTCGTTCATGTTCCCGCTGTTCATGCCGCACGGCACGACAATCGACGTCCTGCTGCGCGTGCTGGTCGGCATGACGCTGTTCACCGCCGCCTACCTCGCCGAGGTCGTGCGCGGGGGGCTGCAGGCCCTGCCCAAGGGTCAGGTCGAGGCGGCGCAGTCGCTCGGCCTGGGCTACTGGCAGACCACACTGATGATCGTCTTGCCGCAGGCGCTGCGGCTGGTGGTGCCGGCGATCATGAACACCTTCATCGGCGCCTTCAAGGACACCTCACTGGTCACGATCGTCAGCCTGTACGACCTGACCGGCGCGCTGCAACTGGCGATGGGTGACGCGAACTGGCGCAAGTTCTTCTTCGAAGGCCAGCTCTTCGTCGCCGCGATCTATTTCGTCTTCTGCTACGCCATGTCGCGCTACAGCCGATGGATCGAGCGCCACCTCAACACCGGCACGCGCCGCCTGTGAACCTCCCGCACGGATAGCTTCATGTCTACTGCCGACCCGATCATTGAATTTGCCGGCGTCAACAAGTGGTTCGGCGAGTTCCATGTCCTGCGCGACATCAACCTGTGCGTGGCCAAAGGCGAGCGGATCGTGATCTGCGGGCCCTCCGGGTCGGGCAAGAGCACGCTGATCCGCTGCATAAACCGGCTCGAGGAGCACCAGCAGGGTCGCCTGCTGGTCGACGGCACCGAGCTCAGCGACGACCTGAAGGCCATCGACGCAATCCGCAAGAGCGTGGGCATGGTGTTTCAGCAGTTCAACCTGTTCCCGCACCTGACCGTGCTGCAGAACCTGACGTTGGCGCCGATGTGGGTCGGGCGGGTGCCGAAGAAGTTGGCCGAGGAGCGCGCGATGCAGCAGCTGCAGCGGGTGCGAATTGCCGAACAAGCGGGCAAATACCCGCTGCAGTTGTCTGGCGGCCAGCAGCAGCGGGTGGCGATCGCGCGCGCGTTGTGTCTGACGCCCAAGATCATGCTCTTCGACGAACCGACCTCGGCGCTCGACCCCGAGATGATCAACGAGGTGCTCGACGTGATGATCGAACTCGCTGGCCAGGGCATCACGATGCTGTGCGTGACCCATGAGATGGGCTTTGCGCGCCAGGTGGCCGACCGCGTGATCTTCATGGACTACGGCCAGATCGTCGAGGAGAACACGCCCGACGAGTTCTTCAAGCATCCGAAAAGCGAGCGCACCAGGGACTTCCTGTCCAAGATCCTGGCCCACTGAGGCGGTCGGGGGCGCGCGGTGCCATTCACGCATGCGCAGTTGCACGCCGCCGGCGACGCACTGGCGCGACCGTACCAGCACTGCTACTGGCTGCTGCCGGGCCGCGTACTGGCTGGCGAACACCCCGGTGCGCGCGGGGGCGAGGCGGGTCTCGCGCAGCGCTTGCGCGCATTGCAGGCCAGCGCTGTCGGCTGCTTCATCGACCTGACCCTGCCCGACGAGGGGTTGCCGCCGTACACGCCACACGCGGCGCGGCGCCTGGCCTTCCCGATCACCGACTTCGGCCTGCCGCGGCCGGCCGCGATGCGGGCCACGCTCGATGCGATGGCGATGGCGCATGCCGGTGGTTGCGTCGTGTACCTGCACTGTCGCGCCGGCGTCGGACGCACCGGCACGGTCGCCGGCTGCTGGCTCGTCGAACAGGGCCTGCCAGGCAGCGAGGCGCTGGTGCTGCTGCAGCGCAAGTTTGCGGCCGCGGAACAGAGCCATGGCGGGCGGCTGACGCCCGAGACCGACGCGCAACGCAACTTCGTCGCCGCCTGGCGGCCGCAGGGGCCCGGCACCTCGGACCCGCCGCGCTGAGCCCGCCGCTCGGACCCTGCGCGCGCGACCAAACGACAATGCGGACGGACGCTAGGCGCTCTTGATTGGCTTCAGGCGACCGCGAAAGGTCTCCTTCAGCGGCTTGCCCGCCAACGGCGGGAACTCGATCTTCTCATCGGGCACCGCGGTGTCGGGCAGATGGTCGAGCAGATGACGGATCAGCGTCAGGCGGCCGCGGCGCTGGTCGTTGAAGTCGACCAGCGCCCACGGCGCGTGGCGCGTGTGCGTGGCCGCCAGCATGCGCTCGCGCGCGCCCGTGTACTCGGCGTACTTGGTTCGCGCCGTGGAGTCGATCGGCGACAGCTTCCAGCGCTTCATCGGATCGGCCAAGCGCTCGGCCAAGCGCACCTCCTGCTGTGCCTGGTCGACCGTGAGCCAGTACTTGAACAGCAGCACGCCATCGTCGACCAGCATGCGTTCGAGGCGCGGTACCTGGTCCAGGAACGCCGCCGTTTGCGCCGGCGTGCAAAAGCCCATCACCGGCTCGACGCCGGCGCGGTTGTACCAACTGCGATCGAACAGCACGATCTCGCCGGCCGCCGGCAGCTGCGCCAGGTAGCGCTGGAAGTACCACTGCGTGCGCTCGCGGTCGCTCGGTTTGGCCAGCGCCACGACATGGCACTGGCGCGGGTTCAGGGTCTCGGCAATCGCCGCGATCACGCCGCCCTTGCCCGCGGTGTCACGGCCTTCGACCAGCACCATCAGACGCTGGCCCGTCGCCTGCAGCCAGCGCGCCATGCGGTTGAGTTCGAGTTGCAGCTGCTCGAGCCGCTCCAGGTACTCGCTCTTGCCGAGCGTGTCACCACCGTTGGCGGAGGACTTGCCGTTCTTCTGGTTCTTGGCCATCGCTGAAGACTACCGGTTGAGTCGCGAAATGCGACGTTTTCAGACCGCGGCGCGGCAGGTGCTGACCGAGGCACGCCAGTCTGCCAGTGGCGCCGCCAGGTCGACGCCGCGGCGCACCGCCGTCATTTCGGCGACGATGCTGAGCGCGATCTCGGGTGGCGTCAGGCCACCCAGGCGCAGGCCGACCGGGCCGTGCAGACGCGCCGATTCTTCGCGGCTGACTTCGAACTGCAGCAGGCGCTCGCGCCGCGCTTCGTTGTTGCGCAGGGAACCGAGCGCACCGACATAGAAGGCCGGCGTGCGCAAGGCCTCCATCAGCGCCAGGTCGTCCAGCTTGGGATCGTGCGTGAGGGCCACCACCGCGCTGTTGGCGTCGAGGTTCATCGCCAGCACCAGGTCGTCGGGCATGCAGCGCGAGAGTGTCACGTCGGTGAACGCGGACCAGCCTTCGTGGTATTCCTGGCGCGGCTCGCAGACGGTGACGCGGTAGTCGAGCATCGACGCCATCTGCGCCAGGTAACGCGAGAGCTGCCCGCCGCCGATGATCAACAAGCGCAAGCGTGGCCCATGCACCGTCACCAGCGTTGCGCCGTCGAAGCGCGGCGTATCGCCTTCGAGTGCGGCGCCGAGCTGGACCAGGCCGGTGGCCAGATCCAGCCGGCGCGCCACGCGCTGGTGGCCCTCGATCGCCGCCAGCAACTCGCGCAGCAGCGACTGCGAGGACAGCGGCTCGAGCACCACCTGCACCGTGCCGCCGCAGGGCAGCCCGAAGCGCTGCGCCTCTTCGGCCGTGGCGCCGTAGGTCGTGACCTGCGGCAGGCGCGCCGCCAACTCGCCGCGCGCGACGCGCCAGATCAGGTCGTCTTCGATGCAGCCGCCCGACAGCGAGCCGGCCACCTGGCCGTCGTCGCGGACGACCATCAATGAGCCAGGTGGGCGCGGCGCCGAGCCCCAGGTGCGTACCACCGTGCCGAGCGTGACGCGGTGGCCACGGCCCTGCCAGTCGATCGCGCTGCGCAGGACTTCGACATCCATACTGTTCATGAGTGCCTCATTCTTGCCCGTGCGGAAGTCGACTGCGGGCGCGTCGGTGGCCACGTTCGCAATGGTGGCCGCGACCCGACGCCATTATTGCGGGTAAACACTGGCCGCGGCCGCCCAAGTGCCGCGTGCGGGGCCGGTGGGAGACCCGCCGGCGCGATCAGAATCGCCACACTGACCCACCCTGGAGTCCCTCATGAGCCCGCCTTCACAAGCCACGCCCGCGCCGCGCTGGAAGCACGACGGCGTGTGCGTCGTGCCCGGCGACCAGCTCGACGCCAACACCGCGCAGACGCCCGGCATGGACCGCCAGGCGGCGATCAACTTCGCGCGCGTCGGCGCACAGAAGCTGTGGGCCGGCACGGTGCACATCCACGCCAACGCCAAGACCGGCGCCCACCACCACGGCCCGCTGGAGAGCGTGATCTACGTGCTGCAGCGGCCGCGCCCGCATGCGCTGGGGCGAGCGGCTGGAGTTCACCGCCGAGGCCGGGCCCGGCGACTTCATCTACGTGCCGCCCTACGTGCCGCACCAGGAGATCAACGCCAGCCGCACCGAGACGCTGGAGTGCGTGCTGGTGCGCAGCAACGGCGAGGCGGTGGCGGTCAACCTGGACATCGAGCCGGCCGAACCGCCCGAGGACGTGCGCTGGGTCGACCCGACGCACCCGGGCTAGGGCGTACGCGCGCTGCAGGCGACGGACGTCGTCTGCAGCGTGACCGGCCCGCGCCGGCGACGTTCGCCTCAGGCCGTGCGTTCGCCGGCCGTGGCGCAGGCTGGCGCGCAGACCATCTCCGAGCGCCCGAGCACGCGCTTGGACTGGAGTTGCGCCTGCTGCCTGTGTTTGCCGCAGAGGAAACACGAACGCGTGTTGCCGCTGCCGAGGAACGGCGAGCCGGGTGCCTTGGCACCGTAGCGAAGGCCGTCTTGAGAGAGTCGGGTAGAAATGACTTTGGCCATGGGCGTATTGTCGCAGGTAGCGGGCGGCGCGACGCGGGTGGCGTCCGCAGCCCTTTGCGCGCCGCGTATCGGGCTTACTTGCGGCGCAACTTCTGGATTGCCGCGAGTTGCGCGGCCATCGTCGCGAACTCGCTCTGCGCGGCCGCGAAATCGATGTCGGTCTTGGCGCTCTTCATCGCCTCTTCGGCCAATTGCCTGGCCTCGACCGCCTTGGCTTCGTCGAGATCGTGGCCACGGATCGCCGTGTCGGCGAGCACGGTGACGGTGCCCGGCTGGATCTCGAGGATGCCCCCGGCGACAAAGACGAACTCCTCTTCGTCGTTGTCGGCACGCACGATGCGCACCGCACCGGGCTTGATGCGAGTGATCAGCGGCGTGTGGCGCGGGTAGATGCCGAGTTCGCCCATCTCGCCCGGCAGGGCAACGAACTTCGCCTCGCCGGAGAAGATGCTCTCGCGCAGGTTGACCACGTCGACGTGGATGGTAGCCATCGCGAACCTCGCTTATTGGATCGTCTTGGCCTTCGTGAAGGCCTCGTCGATCGTCCCGACCATGTAGAAGGCCTGCTCGGGCAGGGCGTCGCACTCACCGGCGACGATCATCTTGAAGCCACGGATGGTTTCCTTCAGCGGCACGTACTTGCCCGGCGAGTTGGTGAAGACCTCGGCGACGTGGAAGGGCTGACTCAGGAAGCGCTGGATCTTGCGCGCGCGGCTGACGGCAAGCTTGTCTTCGGGGCTCAGTTCGTCCATGCCCAGGATGGCGATGATGTCGCGCAACTCCTTGTAGCGCTGCAGCGTCTGCTGCACCGCGCGGGTGGTGGTGTAGTGCTCTTCACCGACCACGTTCGGGTCGACCTGACGGCTGGTCGAGTCCAGCGGATCCACCGCCGGGTAGATGCCCAGCGAGGCGATGTCGCGCGACAGCACGACGGTGGCGTCCAGGTGGGCGAACGTTGTCGCGGGCGAGGGATCGGTCAGGTCGTCGGCAGGCACGTAGACGGCCTGGATCGAGGTGATCGAGCCGACCTTCGTCGACGTGATGCGCTCCTGCAGGCGGCCCATTTCCTCGGCCAGCGTCGGCTGGTAACCCACTGCCGACGGCATGCGCCCGAGCAGCGCCGAGACTTCGGTGCCGGCCAGCGTGAAGCGGTAGATGTTGTCGACGAAGAACAGCACGTCGAGGCCTTCGTCGCGGAAGCTCTCGGCAATCGTCAGGCCGGTCAGGGCGACGCGCAGGCGGTTGCCCGGGGGCTCGTTCATCTGACCGTAGACCATGGCCACCTTGGACTCGCCCAGGTTCTCGAGATTGACGACGCCCGATTCGGCCATCTCGTGATAGAAGTCGTTGCCTTCGCGCGTGCGCTCGCCCACACCGGCAAACACCGACAGTCCGCTGTGCGCCTTGGCAATGTTGTTGATGAGTTCCATCATGGCCACCGTCTTGCCGACGCCGGCGCCGCCGAACAGGCCGACCTTGCCGCCCTTGGCGAAGGGGCAGATCAGGTCGATCACCTTGATCCCGGTTTCGAGCAGTTCCTGCGACGGGCTCAGTTCGTCGTAGGCCGGGGCCTTGCGATGAATCGACGCTGTGAGCGTCCGGTCGACCGGACCGCGCTCGTCGATCGGGTTGCCCAGCACGTCCATGATGCGGCCGACTGTCGCCTTGCCGACCGGCACGGTGATCGCGGCGCCCGTGTTGTCGACCATCACGCCACGCCGCAGGCCGTCGGACGAGCCGAGCGCAATCGTGCGCACCACGCCATCGCCGAGTTGCTGCTGCACCTCGAGGGTCAGGGCCGTGCCCTGAAGGGTCAGTGCGTCGTAGACCCGCGGCATCTGGTCGCGCGGAAATTCCACGTCGACCACTGCGCCGATGCACTGAACAATCTTGCCTTGAGCCTGAACATTCGCCATGTTGAATAACCTCTCAGTTTGATTCGTTGTCAGACCGCGGCCGCACCGCCGACGATCTCACTCAATTCCTTGGTGATCGCCGCCTGCCGTGTCTTGTTGTAGATGAGCTTGAGCTCGTTGATCAGGTTGCCGGCGTTGTCGGTGGCCGCCTTCATCGCCACCATGCGCGCCGACTGCTCCGAGGCCATGTTCTCGGCCACCGCCTGGTACACCAGCGCCTCGGCGTAGCGTGTCAGCAATTCGTCGATGACGCTGACTGCGTCAGGCTCGTAGATGTAGTCCCAGCCGTAGGCCGCCTTCTCTTCCTGCGACTGCTGCAAGCGCTCGGCCGACAAGGGCAGGAACTGCTCGATCACCGGCTCCTGCTTCATGGTGTTGATGAACCGCGTGTAGCACAGATGCACCGAGTCCACCTCGCCGGCGACGAAGGCGTCGAGCATCACCTTGACCGGACCGATCAGCCGGTCGAGCGGAGGTGCATCGCCGACATGGACGATGTGGCTGATGACCTTGACGCCGAGCCGGTTCAGGAAACTCAGGCCCCGGTTGCCGATGGCCACCGTCAGCGTGCTGATGCCCGCGCTCTGCGATTCGCGCATGCGGGCCGTCACGGCCCGCAGCATGTTGGTGTTCAGGCCGCCGCACAGGCCCTTGTCGGTGGTGACGACGATCAGGCCGGCCGCCTTGGCCGTGCCGCCCGTGCGCATGTAGGGCGATCGGTACTCGGGGTTCGCCTGCGACAGGTTGGCCGCGATGTTGCGCACCTTGTCGCTGTACGGCCGCGCCTGGCGCATGCGCTCCTGCGCCTTGCGCATCTTCGACGCCGACACCATCTCCATGGCCTTGGTGATCTTCTTGGTGCCCTCCACCGATTTGATCTTGCCGCGTATTTCCTTGCCGACCGCCATGACGGTGCTCCTTCAAGCGTAGGTCAGGGGATCTTCAGGCGAAGGACTTCTTGAACGCGGAAACCGCATCGTTCAGCTTGGCCTCGGTGTCCTTGTCGAGGGCCTTGTCTTTTTCCATCTTGGCAAGCAGATCGGCGTGGCTCGATTTCAGGAACTGGTGCAAGCCGCTCTCGAAAGGCAGCACCTTCTTGATGTCGAGATCGTCGGTGAAGCCCTTGTTCACCGCGAACAGTGTGGCGGCCATCAAGCTGATCGGCAGCGGCGAGTACTGCGGCTGCTTCAGCAGTTCGGTCACGCGCTCGCCGCGGTCGAGCTGCTTGCGCGTGGCGGCGTCGAGATCGGACGCGAACTGGGCGAATGCGGCCAGCTCACGGTACTGCGCCAGGTCGGTACGGATACCACCCGACAGGCCCTTGATCAGCTTGGTCTGGGCCGCGCCACCCACGCGCGAGACCGAAATGCCGGCATTGATGGCCGGGCGGATGCCCGCGTTGAACAGCGATGACTCGAGGAAGATCTGGCCGTCGGTGATCGAGATCACGTTCGTCGGCACGAAGGCCGACACGTCGCCGGCTTGGGTCTCGATGATCGGCAGCGCGGTCAGCGAACCGGTCTGACCCTTGACCGCGCCCTTGGTGAACTTCTCTACATACTCGGCGTTCACCCGCGCGGCGCGTTCGAGCAGGCGGCTGTGCAGGTAGAACACGTCGCCGGGAAACGCTTCACGGCCCGGTGGGCGGCGCAGCAACAACGACACCTGGCGATATGCCACGGCCTGCTTCGAAAGGTCGTCATAGATGATCAGCGCGTCCTGGCCGCGGTCGCGGAAGTACTCGCCCATCGTGCAACCCGAGTAGGCCGACACGTACTGCATGGCCGCCGACTCCGACGCAGAGGCGGCGACGACAATGGTGTATTCCATCGCACCACGCTGCTCCAGCGCGCGCACCACGTTCTTGATCGACGAGGCCTTCTGGCCGATCGCGACGTAGACGCAGGTCATGTTCTGACCCTTCTGGTTGATGATCGTGTCGACCGCCACTGCGGTCTTGCCGGTCTGACGGTCGCCGATGATCAACTCGCGCTGGCCACGGCCGATCGGCACCATCGAGTCGATCGACTTCAGGCCGGTCTGCACCGGCTGGCTCACCGACTGGCGCGCAATCACGCCGGGAGCGATCTTTTCGATCACGTCGGTCATCTTGGCGTTGATCGGGCCCTTGCCGTCGATCGGCTGGCCGAGCGCATTGACGACGCGCCCGATCAGCTCGGGCCCGACCGGCACTTCGAGAATGCGGCCCGTGCACTTGACGGTGTCGCCCTCGGAGATGTGTTCGTACTCGCCGAGGATCACCGCGCCGACCGAGTCGCGCTCGAGGTTGAGCGCCAGGCCGTAGGTCGGCTGACCACTGGCGGTGGGCGGGAACTCGAGCATTTCGCCGGCCATCGCATCGGACAGGCCGTGCACACGCACGATGCCGTCGGTGACCGAGACCACGGTGCCCTGGTTCTTGATGTCGGATGCTGCGCCAAGGCCCTGGATGCGGCTCTTGATCAGCTCGGAAATTTCTGCGGGATTGAGTTGCATGTTTATTGCTCCTGGGGGAACGACGCTCAGGCGCTGAGCGCGACCTTCAACTGTTGCAGGCGGGCCTGCACCGAGGTGTCGAGCACCTCGTCGCCGACCACCACTCGAATGCCACCGATCAGCTCGGGAGCGAGCTGCACGCCGGCGTTGAGCTTGCGTTTGAAGCGCGCCTCCAGCGTGGCCACCACACCGGCCAGTTGCGCTGGCTCGATCGGAAAGGCGCTGTAGATCGTGGCGTCAGAGACGCCCGAGCGCGAATTGACGCGGGCCTGGAACTGCGCCGCGATCTCCGGCAGCGCGGCCAGTCGACCGTTCTCGATCAGCATGCGCAGCAGGTTCTTCGTGCCCTCGCTGTGGGGGCGTTTGGCCACCGACGAAACCAGCTGGAACACTTCCTCGGTTCCGGCCTTCGGGTTGTCGGCGAATTGCCGCAACGACGCGTCCGCGGCGATCGAGCCGAGCTCATTCACCTGCTCGGCGACGGCGGCCGCTTCCTGCGGCGCGATGGCCTTGAACAGCGCCTCGGCGTAGGGGCGCGCGATGGTGGCGAGTTCGGCCATGTCAGGCCTCCTGCCGGGCGTTAGCGTGGGGGTGCATGATCAGAGTTCCGTCTTCAGGCGGGCCAGCAGGTCCGCATGAACGGCCGGATTGACTTCCTTGCGCAGGATGGCCTCGGCTCCCTTGACGGCCAGTGCAGCGACCTGCTCGCGCAGTGCCTCCGCTGGCTTTCATGGACTCCTGCTCTGCGTCGGCCTTGGCCTGGGCGACGATCTTGGCGCCTTCTTCGGACGCGCGGCCCTTGGCCTCCTCGATCATCGAGTTCGCCAATCGCTCGGCATCGGCCAGCCGCTGGGCGGCGTCGGTGCGGGCCGCGGCGAGCTGCTCTTCGACCCGCTTGTTGGCGGTGGTCAGCTCGGCCTTCGCCTTGTCGGCGGCCGACAGGCCGTCAGCGATCTTCTTCGCCCGCTCGTCGAGCGCGGCGGTGATCGGCGGCCAGATGAATTTCATCGTGAACCCGACCAGGATCAGGAACACGATCATCTGAAAGATGAATGTCGCGGTGATGCTCACGGGTGCCTTCGGCAGAGGACGAAAGCCGCCGCAAGCGGCGGCAAAGGCGCGAGGATTACTTCGGCAGATTGGCGAACTGCGCCAGGAACGGGTTGGCGGTGGTGAACCACAGCGCGATACCGGTGCCGATGATGAAGGAGGCGTCGATCAGGCCGACCAGCAGGAACATCTTGGTTTGCAGCTCGCCCATCAGCTCGGGCTGGCGGGCAGCCGATTCGAGGTACTTGCTGCCCATGATGCCGATGCCGATACAGGCACCCATGGCGCCCAGACCGATGATGAGACCTGCGGCGAGCGCGACAAAACCGATGAGTTCCATGTTGACTCCTGTTGGTAGGTGAAGTGAAAGGGAAAGACGAAACGTGCGGATCAGTGCGTGTCGTGCGCCTGCCCGACGTAGACCAGCGTCAGCATCATGAACACGAACGCCTGCAGCGTGATGATCAGGATGTGGAAGATGGCCCAGACGGTGCCGGCAACGATGTGGCCGAGCCGGCCAGCGCAATGCCGGTGAGCGGACAATGTGAAGGCGCCGCCCATCAGCGCGATCAGCAGGAAGATCAGTTCGCCGGCATACATGTTGCCGAACAGTCGCATGCCGTGCGAGACCGTCTTGGCGACGAACTCGATCGATCTGCATCGCGAAGTTGAACGGGTACAGCGCCCAGTGGTTGCCGAACGGCGCGGCGAACAACTCGTGCACCCAGCCGCCCACGCCCTTGATCTTGACGTTGTAGACCAGGCAGATGATCAGCACGCCGACCGACAGGCCCATCGTGATCGACAGGTCGGCGGTCGGGCACCACGCGCAGGTAGGCGTGGCGCGGATCGTGGCCGGCCAGCGCGTACACGCCTTGCCAGATCAGCGGCAGCAGGTCGACCGGCAACAGGTCCATCGCGTTGAGCAGGAAGATCCAGACGAACACCGTCAGCGCCAGCGGCGCGACCAGCTTGCGGCTGTGGGCGTTGTGGACGATGCCCTTGGCCTGGCTGTCGACCATTTCGACCAGGATTTCGACCGCCGCCTGGAAGCGCCCGGGCACGCCCGAGGTGGCCTTGCGCGCAGCCGACCACAGCAACCAGCACCCGATGATGCCGATGACGATGCGGAGAGGAAGATGGAATCGAAATTGATGACCGAGAAATCGACCAAGCTCTTGGGCTTGCCGTTCTGACAGATGGGTCAGGTGGTGAACGATGTAGTCACCTGACGTGAGCGCATGACCTTCGGCTGCCATCTGATTGCTTCCCGGTTCAATGTTCTTCTTCGCGGCTGCGCCAGAGCAGCGCAAACCAGTACACCTGCATGCACAGCACCATCGTCGCCAGCAATGCCGGCCAGCTCAGGGGCTGCACGCATTTCGGCGCCAGCATCAGCATGGCGATCGAAAACCCTATCTTCACCATGCTCCATAACATGACGCTGACGGCGCTGGCGCCGGGCGACACACTGGTTCGCGGGCTGGTCATCCCGCGCGCCATCAAGGCGCCCGGCACCACCACCACCGCAGCCCCATACAGGGCCGAGCTGAACCATCCTTCGCCCGCGCCGGCCTGCCCCCACAGCCAAGCCAATGAGGCAGCCACCACGCCGACCGCGGCTTGTACTGCAATCACCCACCACGGTGACACCCGTCGCGAGCTGCGTGCAACGAGATCCCGTGCTTGCTCACGCGTCAGGCTCGTGAATTCCGCTTGGCCATCGTCATCGGCCCACGGCGCCGAGCGGAGATTCCGCGCTGACGTGCTCGAAGTCACAGATGAGTCCAGCAAAGCCTGCAAATTATACGGGCAAACCCGCGCCGGTCCGGGCACTCCGATGCTTGACCGCACAATTGCGGGCTCGACGGTCCCGAACTCAACGCCCCCTAAGCGACACCAAGCTGTCATGTTCCTGCACCGCCTGTGTCTGACCCTTGCAGTTGCCGCTGCGCCCGGACTGGCGCATGCCGCCGGCGCTTCGGCGGTGGTGACCACCGAGCAGGTGCGTGCCGAATTGGTCGCCCATGCGCCACAAGGCATTGGTCAAGGCAAGCCAGTCTGGCTCGGGCTGCAGATCGAACACCAGCCGCAATGGCACACCTACTGGAAGAACCCGGGAGATTCGGGGCTGCCGACCACCATGGCCTGGGTGCTGCCCGCCGGCGTTATGGCCGGCGACATCGCCTGGCCAACGCCAAAGAAGCTGCCCGTCGGCCCGCTGATGAACTACGGCTACGAGGGCAAGCTTCTGCTGCCCGTGCCCGTGACCGTGAGTCCGTCATTCGTGGGCGATGCAGTCGACGTCAAGCTCAGCGCACAGTGGCTGGTCTGCAAGGACGTGTGCATTCCGCAGCAGGGTGAATTCGCGCTGACGATTCCGACACAGGCCAGCACGGCGATGCACGGCGCGGCGTTCGATGCCGCGTTGGCAGCGGTGCCGCAACCGGCACCCAACGCGACGGCCGAGGCGACGCTGGTCGAAGGGGCCAAGGTGATGCATGTCGCCGTCAACGGCCTGCCGGCCGCGCTGCACGGCCGCGACATGGCGTTTCTGGCCGAGATGGCCGGCGTGGTCGACCCGGCGACGCGCCACGCGTCGCGCTGGGACGCCGGTGTCTGGCATGCGCAGGTGCCGATCTCGGCGCAGCGCTTCGAGAGCCCGTCGCAAATGCAGGCCGTGCTGCTGGTCCCCGGCGCGGCGGCCGGCGTGCAGGTGTCCATCGCCATTGCCGGTATGTGGCCGGCACTGGCAGCGCAGGCTGCCGGCCCCGCGGCCGCCGCGGCGCCGCCAACGTTGCCCGCACCACCACCAATGGGTTTCGGGTTAGCACTGGTGCTGGCGGTGATTGGCGGCATGTTGCTCAACCTGATGCCCTGTGTGTTCCCGATCCTGTCGCTGAAGCTGCTCGGCTTTGCCGGGCACGCCCACAGCCGGCGTGCGCTGCTGGCGGGCGGCCTGGCCTACAGCGCCGGCGTGATCCTGTCGTTTGTCGCGCTGGCAGCCTTGCTGCTGGTCTTGCGCGCTGGCGGTGAGCAGATCGGTTGGGGCTTTCAATTGCAGTCGCCGCTCTTCGTCGCGGCGCTGGCGGTGCTGTTCACGCTGATCGCGCTGAACCTGTCGGGCCTGTTCGAGTTCGCCACGCTGCTGCCGAGCGGTCTGGCCTCGCTGCGACTGCGCCACCCGCTGGCAGACTCAGCCCTGACCGGCGTGCTCGCCGTGGCAGTCGCGTCGCCGTGCACCGCGCCGTTCATGGGCGCCGCGCTCGGGCTGGCGATTACGCTGCCGCCGTGGCAGGCCTTGAACCTGTTCGCGGCACTCGGTGTCGGCATGGCCTTGCCCTACTTGGCGGCGAGCGCTTGGCCGCGGCTGGGCCGCTCGATGCCCAAACCCGGTGTGTGGATGGCAACCTTCAAGACCGCGCTGGCGTTCCCGATGCTGGCCACTGTCGTCTGGTTGACCTGGGTCCTGGGCCAGCAGACCGGCATCGACGGCGTGGCCGGCCTGTTGGCCGTGCTGGTGGCACTTGCGTTTGCACTTTGGGCCTGGGGCCGCATCGACAGCGGGCGTTTCGCGCGCTTGGCCTGGAGCACGCTGGGTGTGGTCCTGCTCGGCGCGGTGTTGGCCTGGGCGCTGCCGACCTGGCACGAGGCCAATGCCGCGGAGCCCAACACCAGCGCCGACGCAGCTTGGGCACCGTGGAGCAGCCAGCGCGTGGCCGCACTCAACGCCGAAGGCCGTGCCGTGTTCGTCGACTTCACTGCCGCCTGGTGCGTGACCTGCCAGGTCAACAAGCGCACCACGCTCGGCGACACGGGCGTTCTGGCTGACTTCGAGGCCAGGCACGTGGCCCTGCTGCGCGCCGACTGGACCCGGCGCGACGCCGCCATCAGCGCCGAGTTGACGCGGCTGGGCCGTAACGGCGTGCCGGTGTATGCCCTCTACAAGCCCGGCCAGTCGTTGCCGACCCTGCTGCCCGAATTGCTGAGCCCGCAGGCACTGCACGAGGCGCTGGCCCAACCCCAGTGACCAGGAGTTCGCACGATGAAGCCCATAAAGTCGAGCATCCTGGCGCCGCTGGCGCTCGCCTTGGCCCTCTGCAGCAGCGCGGTCATGGCGGTGAGCGTCGGCCAGCCCGCGCCGGCTTTCGCCGCCAACGATGCGAGCGGCAAGCCAGTCTCGCTGGCCGACTACAAGGGCCGCACCGTGGTGCTCGAATGGGTCAACCCCGAGTGCCCCTATGTGCGCAAACACTACGACAGCGGCAACATGCAGGCCACCCAGAAGGCGGCCGCCGCCAAGGGCGTGGTCTGGTTGTCGGTGAATTCGACCCACACCAGTCACGTCGACTTCAAGCAGCCGGCCGAAATGACGGCCTGGGCACAGCGGCAAGGCGCGGCGCCGACCGCGACATTGATGGACGCTGAGGGCAAGATCGGTCGCGCCTACGGTGCGCGCACCACACCGCACATGTACGTGATCGATGCCAAGGGCACGCTGGTCTATGCCGGCGGCATCGACGACAAGCCGAGCGCGAACCCGGCCGACGTGAAGGGCGCGAAGAACCTGGTCAGCGCGGCGCTGGCCGACGTGCTGGCCGGCAAGCCGGTCGCGCAATCGGTGACACGGCCTTATGGCTGCTCGGTGAAGTACGCGGACAGCTGAGTTTCAGGGCAGCGTTCGGTACTGTTTGGCCCGGGCCTCGAAACTGCGCCGTGAGGCGCCTGGGTCGAACCCCGACCCGAGTTCGTCGGCCACGATCGTGGCCACGGCGCCGGCTTGGCGCGCGGCCTCGGCCGCATCGAGGAACAGCAGTCGGCAACGCCGCGCCAGCACGTCTTCGACCGAGCGCGCCATCTCGAATCGAACCGCGAACCGCACCATCGCTTCGCTCAGCGACCCCTGGCCCGTTTCGGCGCTTCGCCAGAGCCAGTTCACCGTGCCGGGCAGCCGATGCAGCAGCGCCGCCTCGCTGCCATAGAGGTGCTCGCCGGGCGCCTGCGTCATCGACACGCCCGCTTGGTGCGACGCGCCAAGCAGCGGCAGCTTGGCAGTCACTCCCTTGGCGCGGCGCGGCAGCAGGTGGGCGGAGAAACAGCGCTCGAGCACGTCTTCGGCCATCGCGCGGTAGGTGGTCCACTTGCCGCCGGTCACGGTGACCATGCCCGAGCGCCCGACCAGCACGGTGTGCTCGCGCGACAACTGCTTGGTGTCGTCGCCATCGTCGCCGCCGGGCTTGACCAAGGGCCTCAGCCCGACCCAGACCGAACGCACGTCGGCGCGCGTCGGCGCGCGCTCGAGGTAGCGGCCGGCCTCGCGCAGGATGAACTCCACCTCGTCAGCAAACGGCGCCGGCTCGCGCACGACATCGTCACGCGGCGTGTCGGTCGTGCCCAGAATCGTCTTGCCCAGCCACGGCACGGCGAAGAGGACTCGCCCATCCTGCGTCTTGGGCACCAGCAAGGCATGCGTGCCGGGCAGGAAGGCGCGGTCGACCACCAAGTGCACGCCCTGGCTGGGTGCGACGATGGGAGGCTTTTCGGCCGCGCCCGGGTCGCGGTCCATGTCACGCAGATCGTCGACCCAGACGCCGGTGGCGTTGACGACGCACTTGGCGGCGATCTTCAGCGCCGCGCCGCTCTCGGCGTCACGCGCGACCAGGCCGCGCACCCGCCCAGCCTCACGCACCAGCGCCGTCACCGGGCAGTGATTGAGCACCACGGCGCCGTGTGCGACGGCGGTGCGTGCCAATGTCACCGCCAGGCGCGCATCGTCGAACTGCCCGTCCCAGTACTTCACGCCGCCGCACAACCCGCGCACGCGCACTGTGGGCAGCAGTTCCTGCGTCTGCGCGCTCGACAGGAACTCGGTCGGACCCAGGCCGCGCGAACCGGCCAGCGCGTCGTACATCTTCAGGCCGACGCCATAGAACGCGCGCTCCCACCAGCGGTAGCCCGGCATGACGAAAGCCAGCGGCTGCGCCAGGTGCGGCGCGTTGGCCAGCAACGTGGCGCGCTCGTGCAGGGCCTCGCGCACCAGCGCCACATTGCCCTGCGCCAGGTAGCGCACGCCGCCGTGCACGAGCTTGGTCGCGCGCGAACTGGTGCCTTGGGCGAAGTCCTCGGCCTCGAGCAGGATCACGGAGAAGCCGCGCGCCGCCGCATCGAGCGCCACGCCGCAACCAGTGGCGCCACCACCGATCACGGCCAGGTCCCATTCGCGTTGGGCTTGCGCCAGCGCCAGCAGATGCGCGCGCGTCGTGTCTGGCGTGGCAGTCATGCGGTGCACCCAATCAGGCAAGCACCGCGGATCCGGCTTTGCCGGCCCGCAGGCGTTGCCCCAGGGCACCGAAGGCGCCCCTTCGGTCGCCATAGGGGGAGCGGCGAAGCCGCTTCGGCGCCGGTCATGTGATCACCGACTGTTGCGCGATGCCGGCATCGACCAGCACATGCTGCCCGGTCATGCCGTCGCTGTCGTCGGCGGCCAGGAACAGCGTGGCGCGCGCGACATGGCCGCTGTCGAGCCGAATCTTCAGGCATTGCGCGTCGAGGAATTGCTGGTCGGCAAGCGGATCGCGGTGCAGCGCGGTCTGGCGCTCGGTGACGATGGCGCCCGGCACCAGCGCGTTGACGCGGATGCCGCGCGGACCCAACTCGCGCGCCAGCGTGCGCGTCAGGCCGAGGATGCCGGCCTTGGCCGTCGTGTAGCCCACCAGGTTGGGCCGGCCGCGCATCCAGCTCACCGAGCCCATGTTGATGACGCTACCGCCACCTGCCGCGGCCATGCCCGGCGCCACGGCCTGGATGGCGAAGAAGTAATGCTTCAGGTTCAGCGCCAGGCGGTCGTCCCAGAACTCGGGCGTCACGTCTTCCATCGCATGGCGGTCGTCGCGGCCGGCGTTGTTGACGAGCACACGCACGGGGCCCAACTCGGCGGCCACGCGCACCAGCAGCGCCTGGTAGGCGACGACGTCGCGCACGTCACAGGGTGCGTACCAGGGTGCGGCGCGGCCGGCAGCCTTCACCTCGTCGATCAGCGCCTTGCCACCATCAGGCTTGGTGCCGCAAAAAGCCACTTTCGCGCCCTGCGCGGCGAAGGCACGCACCAGCTCGGCTCCGATGCCCGAACTGCCCCCGGAGATGAAGACGACGCGGCCGCGCAAGGAGGCGTAGTGTGTATAGGGAGGGGTGGTCATGGCTGTGTTCAGATCGACGCGAAATTGGCCGGCATACCGGGCACGTCGACGCGCAACTCAAGCACGCAGCCGGCCAGTGGTTCGCGCGCAAGTTCATCGGCCGGGCGGCCCTCGCGCGCGGTGGTCACGTACAAGGTCTTCAGGTCGGGCCCGCCGAAGCAGGGCATGGTCGGGCAGCGCACCGGCAAGACAACTTCGCGCAGCAGCGTGCCGTCGGGCGCAAGGCGCAGCAGGCGCGCGCCTTCGAACATCGCCACCCAGTAGCCGCCCTGCGAATCGACGGCGGCACCGTCGGGGCGGCCCCCGTAGTCGGCGAGTGCTTGGTCGGCGGCCTTGAGCGGAAACTGCATGAACATGCGACGCCTGGAAATGCTGCCGTCGCCGCTTCGAAATCCAGCATGTCGATGCGATGGCGCCTTGGTGTCGGCCCAGTACAGGGTGCGCGCGTCGGGACTCCAGGCCAGGCCGTTGCTGACAGTGAGGTCGCCGGCCATGCGGTCCAGCCTGCCGCCAGCGAAGCGATACAGCGCCGCCCGCGGCGGATCGCGCGGCTCGTAGATCGTGCCGACCCAGAAGCGGCCCTGCGGATCGGCCTTGCCGTCGTTGAAGCGCTCGTGCGCCGGGTCGTACGGCGCCGCCTGCGAGCGGCGTCGCGTGCCGCTGGCCGGGTCGAAGCGCCACAGGCCCGTCGCGCATCGCGAGCAGCAGACCGCCGCCGTGCAGCGGCGCGCAGCAGGCGACGTCGGTATCGAAGTCCCAGTGGCGATGGGCGCCGGTCACGGGGTCGAAGCGATTGAGTTTGCGGCCGGGGATGTCACACCAGTAGAGAGCGGCCTCACCCGGATGCCAGAGCGGCGATTCGCCGAGCCGGCTCGGCGGCGACGCGGCGTACCAAGGCTTCGACGATCACGCCCGCGCCACCTCGATCGTCATCCAGCGCTTCGAGCGTGTCTCCGGCCGCCAGCGCGACAAGGCCGTGCGCGGCCGGGTCGGCCATGTGGATCGCGTTGCTGACATGGCTGACCGGCTCGACGCAGAAGTAGTCTCGTGCTGGCGGCGTGAAGACGACCAGGTAGGGCAGCGACGAGGTCAGCTGGAGCGAGAAGCTTCTCGTCGCGGATGCGCGCCGCGCCATGCCAGCCTTCGAAACAGTTGTCGAAGTCGAGGTGCGACACCTCGCTGTCGATGCCGGGCTGCGCGACCTTGCGCGTCGGCAGCTGCGTGCCGGATCGGACTCCCAGCGCTGGCTGCAGTTCGATGTGCAGGCGGCTGCGCGAGCGCTTGGGGAAATAGGGGTGCCAGCCCAGGCCGACCGGCTGCGTGCGGGCATCGATGTTGGTCAGCGTCATGCGCAGCGTCAGCGAGTGCGTCGTCAACTCGAAGTACTGGCGTCGCATCGAAGGCGAACGGCCAATGCGCGTTGGCCACGTGCGTGATGGCGAGCTCGACCTCGGTGGCATTGCTGCCGGTCACGCGCCACGGCCGCTGCCAGACCGTGCCGTGCAGCGAATGGGGGTTGTCGGCTTCGAAGTTCGGCGCGGTCGTGTAGTCGCGGCCCAGCCAGCGGAAATGGCGGTAGCCGATGCGGTTCGAGTACGGCACCATCGGAAAACACGCCGATGGGCGCGAGGCGAGCAACTCGGCCGCCTCGCAACTGCGCAGGATCGGCGTGTCGTCCGTGCCAGAGGCCGGCGATGCCGCCGCCCAGGTCGGGTCTCAGCGCCAGGCGCAGGGCGCCAGCTTTCAGTTCAAGTGCCGAGGTGGGAGGGGCTGCAGTCATGGTGCTCCGTGGCAAGTGGGTCGGTACGCCGGCGGCCGCCGCGGGTGCCGATCGTAAGGCCAGAAGGCCTGCGCCGGCTCACCAGCCAGCTGGCAGCAATTCGCTCAGCGCCACGGCGCGCCCCTCGTCGATGCTCCTGTGCGCGGCCAGGCCCGTAGCCACAGCGCGCAGGCCCTCCTCGAGCCCGATTTCGGCCGGCAGGCCGCTGCGCACCGCATGAGCGAACTTCTGGTGCTCGATGTAGCTTGCGCCGAAGTGCTGTCCCAGGTACTTGATGTTGGTATCGCGGATCTGGCGCACGGCCACGCCCTTGGCCGTGCCCGAGGGCTGGCCCCAGACCGCGCGGCGGCCCCAGTCTTCGCGCCGGCCGAAACGCAGCACGCCCGAGGGCAGCAGCGATTCGAGCTTGCCCTCGGCGCCGACGATCACGACCTGCTCGTTGTCGACCGAGTTCTCGGCGAACATGCACAGGTCGAGCTGGCGCGCGCGCCACTCGGGTACTCGACGATGACGAAGGCGCTGTCGAGGATGTCGGGGGTCTTGCCGTCGTAGCTTCTCGTCGAGGTGGTTGACGCGCTGGCCGCCGGAGGCGAAGACGCGCGCTGGGGCGTTCGCTCAGGATGAAGTCCATCAGGTCGAAGTAGTGGCAGCACTTCTCGACCAGGGTGCCGCCGGTGTTGGCGGTTGAAGCGGTTCCAGTCGCCGACCTTCGGATAGAACGGGTCGCGGTGCTCGCGGATCGCCACCTGGTGGATGCGGCCGACGCCGCCTTCGTGCGCGATGCGGATCATCTCGGCCACCGGCGGCATATAGCGGTATTCCTGCGCGACCCAGACGATGCCGTGCCGTTTGGCCCGCGCGCGCTCGAGCAGATCGATCCCGTCGGCGACCTTGGTCACCAGCGGCTTCTCGATCAGGATGTGCAGATCGGTGGCCAGCGCATCGCGCATGACCTGGACATGGGTGAAGTTCGGGCTCGCGACCACCACCGCGTCGCACAGGCCGCTGCCCAGCAGATCGGCGTGCCGTTCGAACAATTGCACCTGGCCCTCGAGCAGGGCCGACGCCTGCTCGCGGCTGGCGGCCGTGGGGTCGGCGACCGCGGTGACCACGGCGCCGCCCATGGCGCGAATGTTCTCGATGTGTTCGCGGCCCATGCTGCCGCAACCGATGATGCCGTAGCGAAGCTTGTTCATGCTGGATTCAACCCTTGAGGCCGCCTTGTGTCAGGCCACCGACCACGCGCTCCTGGAAGATCGCGATCAGCACCGCGATCGGCACGATGGCCACGATGAGTGCGGCCGAGATGATCGGCCACGGGAAAGTGAACTCGCCTTGGTACAGCGTAATGCCGACCGGCAGGGTTCGGAAATTGGGGTTGCTGTTCAACGACAGCGCGAGCAGGAACTCGTCCCAGGAATTGACGAAGGCAAGGATGCCGGCCGTGAACACGCCCGGCGCGGCCAACGGCACAACCACGCGCCACAGCGCGCCCATGCGCGTGCAGCCGTCGATCATCGCCGCGTTTTCCAGGTCCTTCGGGATGCTCTGGAAGAAGCTCACCAGCACCAGCGTGCACACCGGCAGGTTGAGCACGATGTAGGGCAGCACGAGTGCCGTGTAGCTGTTGAGCAGGCCCAGTGCGCGCATGGTCTCGAAGATCGGTACCAGCAGCGTGACCAGCGGGAACATGCTGGAAGCGACGATGCAGGTCAGAATCAACTGCCGGCGCTTGAGGTTGAGCCGGGCGATGGCGTAGGCCGCCAGCGCCGAGACAAGCAGCGAGAACAGCGTGGCGCTGAGCGCCACCGCCAGACTGTTGCCGAGGTACTTGAGCAGCGGCTGGTCGGTGAAGGCCTGCGCGTAGTTGGCCAGCGTCGGGTTGTGCGGCCAGTAGGTGATGGGCTTGCTGACCAGCTCGGCCTCGGTCTTCAGCGAGGTGAGCAGGATCCACAGCGCTGGGAAAAAGCCATTCATCACCACCAGACCGGCGGCGACCAGGCGCAGGTTCCTGGCTTCCCAGATGGACTTCATCTTGGCCCCCATGACGCCTTCGGCGTCGGCTCCCCGAGGGGGCGCGTTTCGTCTTGGGGCGGCCCGGCGACGAAACTCATGCGTTCCTGCCAATCCGCTTCAGGTAGAACGCCGTGACGATGAGCGATAGGACGAACATGCACACCGCCAGCGTCGAGCCATATCCGACATCGAGGTAGTCGATGGTCGTCTTGTGGATCAGCATCGCCAGCGTCTCGGTGGCGTTGCCCGGGCCGCCCTTGGTCATGGTGTATGGGATGTCGAAGGTCTGCAGCGCCGTGATGGTGCGAAAGATCAGCGCCACGATGATCGAGGGCGCGAGCATCGGGATCGTGATCTGCCAGAACTGTTGCCACTTGCTGGCGCCGTCGACCTCGGCCGCTTCGTAGAGCGACTTCGGAATCATCTGCAGGCCGGCGAGCAGGATCAGGGCCATGAACGAACTGGTCTTCCAGACGATCGTCAGGCAGATTGCAGCGAAGGCCCAGTTCGGCCGCAGCAACCACATCGCCGGTTCGGGCGGCGCCGCGACGCGCCGCACCACGTCATTGACCACGCCGTACTCGGTGTGGAAGAACCAGGCGAAGATCAGACCGGCAAAGGCCAGCGGCAGCGCCCATGGCAGCAGCAGCGCCAGCCGCACCGGCCACTTGCGCTTGAACGGCAGGTTGGCGAGCATGGCCAGGCCCAGGCCGATGACCAGGGCGCCGGGCACTGTGATCAGCGTAATCAGGACCGTGTTCCTGGTCGCGTTCCAGAAATCGGGGTCCTTGAAGACCAGCACGTAGTTCTCGATGCCGACGAACTTGATGCCGCCGCCGCCAGACAGCCGCAGGTCGTAGAAGCTGTTCCAGATCAGCTTGCCGATCGGGTAGGCCACGATCAATGCCAACAGCAGGAATGCCGGCGCAAGCAGCATGACACCGAGCGCTTTCTCGCTCGGGTCACGCAATCGATCGATGGTGGTCGTGCCGGCCATGTCGGTTCCCATCAAGAGCACGCCGCGGCCACAGTCCGCGACGTGGTTCCGTGTTGCGGCGCGTCAGCGCATGACGCGCGCCAGGCGCGACTCGATCTCGTTCACGCCTTCGGCCGGGGTCTTGGTGCGGGCCAGCACCGCGCTGGTGGTGGTGCGGATGACGTCGCTGACCTGTCCATAGTCCTTGCTCAGCGGACGGCTCTTGCCGGCGATGACGACGTTTGCCGCATCCTTGAACCAGGGCACGGCCTTGACCACGTCGGCGTCGGTATAAACGCCCTGGTAGGTGGCCAGCAGCGAACCCTCGACGGCCAGGAACTTGCTCGACTCGGCGCTCGCCAGGTGCTTGACCAAGCCGGCCGCAGCCGCCTTGTTCTTGCTGAACGCGCTCACCGCCCACTGCCAGCCGCCGACACAGGTCGCGCTCTTGCCGCCGGCCATCGCGGGCAGCGGCATCACGCCGACCTTGCCCTGCACCGTGGAGTCCTTGTCGTCCTTGAAGCGGTCCCAGGCGAAGCCCCAGTTGATGGCGAAGACGACCTGACCAGCCTTGAACTCGTTGACGGTGTCGGGGGTCTTGACCTCGGCCACGTTCTTCTTGATCACGCCCTGGTCGACCATCGACAGCCAAGTCGACAGGCCCTTGGTCGCCGCCGGCTTGTCCAGCGTCATCTTGCCGGCCGCGTCGTTGAAGTCCTTGCCCTGGCCCCAGTACGGCAGCAGGAAGGTGCAGACCGCGCCTTCGATCGGCGCGCCCTGGATCGACAGGCCCTGCAGGTTCGGGTTGTTCTCGCCCTTCTGGATCTTGCTGGCTGCCGCGGCGAGCTCGTCCCAGGTCTTGGGCTCGGCGAGCTTGTACTTGTCGAGCAGGTCCTTGCGGTAGTACATGAACATCGCGTCGGCAAAGGCCGGCATCGCGGCAACCTTGCCGTCGACCACGTTGGAGGTCGCGTACACGGGCAAGAAGGGCTTCATCGCGTCGGCCGGCTTGCCGACATAGGCATCCAGCGGCTCGAGCCAGCCCGCGCCGTAATACTGGGCCGGGTTGACGATGTCGATCAGGTAGATGTCGATCGCCGGATCCTTGGCGTTCAGCACCGTGGAGAGGTATTGGCGTTGCAGTTCGCTGGTCGCGCCGCCGGTCTCGATCTCGACCTTGATGTTGGGGTTCTTGGCCTGGTACTGGTCGAACAGCTTGCGCATCAGGTCGGGCCGCTGGTTGGCACCGCCGGAGAACACGCGCAGCGTGGTTTGCTGGGCGTAGGCGGTGGCGCTGAATCCGGCCACTGCCAACAGGGCGGCAGCGGTCATTGCGGCGAAGGTCGAGCGGCGCTTCATCATCGGTCTCCTTGGGGTTGTATGGGGCTGGGAACGGGTGGGTCAGAGCGCGACGCCGCTGGCGGCGTCGAACAAGTGCAGGTGGCGCGGGTTCATGTGCACGGCCAGCCGGGTGCCCGGTGCGTCGCGGAACGCCGCGTTGCAGCGGGCAACCATCTCGACCGCGCCGATCTTCAGCGACACCAGGGTTTCGGCGCCCAGCGGCTCGAGCAGCGAGACTTCGGCCGGCACTTCGAGGTCGCTTTCGCTTTGCCTGGCCAGCGTAATGTTCTCGGGCCGGATGCCGAACTTGAGTTGCGCCGTGCCGTTGGCGCGCGCGGCCAGCTCGGCCGGCAGCGTGATCTGCGCCCCGCCGAGGTCGGCCCGTCCGCCGCTCAGCGTGCAATCGGCCAGGTTCATCGGCGGCGCACCGGTGAAGCCGGCCACGAACACCGCTGCCGGCCGGTTGTAGATGTTGTCGGGCGTGTCGTACTGCATCTTGCGGCCCGCGGACAGCACGGCGATGCGGTCGGCCATCGTCATCGCCTCGACCTGGTCGTGGGTGACGTAGATGATGGTCGCGCCCAGGCGCTGGTGCAGGCGCTTGATCTCGCTGCGCATCTCGTGGCGCAGCTGCGCGTCGAGGTTGGACAGCGGCTCGTCGAACAGGAACACCTTGGGCTGGCGCACGATGGCACGCCCGATCGCCACCCGCTGGCGCTGGCCGCCCGACAGCGCGGCGGGCTTGCGCTCGAGCATGTGCTCGATCTTCAGCAGCCTGGCCGCGTCCATCACGCGGCGCTTGATCTCGGCTTCATCGGTGCCGCGCAGGCGCAGGCCGAAGGCCATGTTGTCGTACAGGTTCTTGTGCGGGTACAAGGCGTAGTCCTGGAACACCATGGCGATGTCGCGCGCACGCGGCGGCAGGTCGTTGACGACCTTGCCGTCGATGCAGATCTCGCCGCCGCTGATCGTTTCCAGCCCGGCGATCATGCGCAGCAGCGTGCTCTTGCCGCAGCCTGAGGGCCCGACGAAGACGACGAATTCGCCGTGCTGGATCTGCAGGTCGATGCCGTGAATGACGGTCAGCTTGCCGTCATAGCTCTTGACGACGCCCTTGAGGTCGACGGCAGCCATCAGTAACCTGCGGGCTGGGTTTGCGTGCCCCCGGCCAGGGTGTGCACATGGGTCTGGCCATCGGGCGTGGTCAGCGCCTTCACGGCGGCCTGCGCCCCGCGCATCAGCAGGCCGAGGTCCGACGCGATGGCGACGAAGGTGTAGCCCGCGGCGCGGTACTGCACCACCACCTCCGGGGTGCCACCGACGGTGCCCACCGGCATGCCCAGTGCCTTGCAGCGCCGGGCGGCGTCGGCCATCAAGGACATCACGGCCGGGTGCGTCAGCTGGCCGACATGCCCCATGCTGCCCGACAGGTCCGCCGGGCCGAGGAAGAGCGCGTCGACGCCGGGCACCGCGGCGATCGCCTCGAGGTTGGCCACCGCCTCCGGCGTCTCGAGTTGCAGGATCACGCCCATGTTCTTGTTCGCGGCCTTGAAGTAATCGGGCACGGTGCCGAACTTCGAACCGCGGCTCATGCCGGCCATGCCGCGCACGCCGTCGGGCGGATAGCGGGTCGCCGCGACCGCGCGGCGCGCCTCCTCGGCGTTCTGCACGAAGGGGAACAGCAGCGTGTGTGCGCCGGCGTCGAGCACGCGCTTGACGGTGACGGTGTCGTTCCACGGCACGCGCACGACCGGCACCATCTTGGTGTTGCCCACCGCCTGCAACATGTGCACCAGGCCCATCAGGTCGAGCGGCGTGTGCTCCATGTCGAGCACGCCCCAGTCGAAGCCCGCGTAGCCGATGGCCTCGACCACGATCGGGCTGGCCGACATGACCCAGGTGCCGAGCGGCGCGTGCGAGCCGGCGGAAAGCAGCAGTTGGCGCAATGGGTTCATGCCAGGGCTCCTCGATTCAATAGATGACCGGCTCGGGCGTCGGCGCGGCACCCTGCAGGAAGTCGAAGTCGCAGCCTTCGTGGGCCTGCGTCACGTGTTCGCGGTACAGCCGCGCATAGCCGCGCGAGTCGGGTGCGGGCGGCGGCGCCCAGGCCAGGCGGCGGCGCGCGAGTTCGTCGTCGGCCACGTCCAGGTGCAGACGCCGCGCCTGGATGTCGACCTCGATCGAATCGCCACTCCGGACCAGCGCCAGCGGCCCGCCGACCGCGCTCTCGGGACTGACGTGGAGGATGCAGGTGCCGTAGTGGGTGCCACTCATGCGCGCGTCGGAGATGCGCACCATGTCGCGCACGCCGAGCGCCAGCAGTTTCTTCGGGATCGGCAGGCCGCCCCATTCGGGCATGCCCGGGGCGCCGACCGGACCGGCGTTGCGCAGCACCAGCACTGTGTTCTCGTCGCATTCGAGACCCGGGTCGGCGCAGGCCTTGTTCATCTGGGCCGGGTTGTCGAAGACCAGCGCCGTGCCGCGGTGCTTGAAGAACTTGGCGCTGGCGGCGCTGGCCTTCATGACCGCACCTTCGGGTGCCAGGTTGCCGCGCAGCACGGCCAGTGCGCCATTGGCGCTGACCGGCCTGTGCAGGGGGCGGATGACCTCGTCATCGAGCACCTGCACGCCTTCGAGGTTCTGACCCAGCGTGCGGCCGTTGACGTTGCGCTCGGCCAGCGACAGGTGCGCGGCGATGCGCGTCATCAGCGCCGGCACGCCGCCGGCGTAATGAAAGTCCTCCATCAAGCGGTCGCCGCTGGGAAACAAATTTGCCAGCACGGGCACCTTGCGCGCGACGGCATCCAGATCGTCGAGCGTGAGTACGACGCCAGCTCGGCGCGCCATGGCCACGATGTGCACCGCGGCGTTGGTCGAGCCGCCGAGCGCCATCTGCACGGCGGCCGCGTTCAGGAACGCGCCGCGGGTCAGGATGGCTTGCGGCGTCAGGTCTTCCCAGACCATGCCGACGATGCGCTCGCCACAGGTCGTGGCCATGCGCGTGTGGCCGGCGTCCATCGCCGGGATCGAGGTCGACGCCGGCAAGGCCAGGCCGAGGGCCTCGACGATGGACGTCATCGTGCTGGCGGTGCCCATCGTGTTGCAGGTACCGGGGCTGCGGGTCATGTGCGCCTCGAGCTTGATCCACTCGGCGGCGCTGACCTGCCCGGCCTGGTACTCGTCCCAGAACATCCGCGTGTGGGTACCGGCGCCGACCTTGCGTTCGGGCTCACCCGGCTTGAGGTAACGGTCGTTGAGCATCGGCCCGGCGGCGCAGAAGATCGTCGGCAGCCCCATGCTGATCGCACCCATCACCGTGCCCGGCGTGGTCTTGTCGCAGCCGGCCAGCAGCACCACGCCGTCGATCGGCAGCGAGCGCAACGTTTCCTCGACCTCCATCGCCAGGAAGTTGCGGTACAGCATGGTGGTCGGCTTGACCATCACTTCGCCCAGGCTCATCGCCGGCAGCTCGAACGGCATGCCTCCCGCCATCAGGATGCCGCGCTTGACGGCTTCGGCGCGCTCGCGCAGGTGTGCGTGGCAGGGCGACAGGTCGCTCCAGGTGTTGATGACGGCGACGCACGGCCGCTCAAGCACGTCCTCGCGGCGCAGGCCCATTTGCTGCACGCGCTGCCGGTGTGCGAACGCACGCATGTCGCTGGCGGCAAACCAGCGCCGGCTGCGCAGGTCGGCGAGTGTCTTCTTCTGGGCCATCGAGTTCGTGGGGGAGGGATTTCGCGGATCGCGGCGGTTCGTGTTACCGCTAACATTAGGGCCTGCGCCGCTTTGGCACCATCCGCGCAAACCCGAATGCGTACCTCCAACCCGCCGCCGGCCCACCTGCCACCACGCCAACCTCGGCGTGGCCATGGGCGCACCACGCTGGCCGATGTGGCGGCGGCAGCGGGCGTGACCGCGATCACCGTCTCACGCTACCTGCGCGAGCCCCACCGCGTTGCGCCCGCCACGGCGAGCGCGGTTGCCGCTGCGCTGCGCCGGACCGGCTACCTGCCGAACAAGCAGGCCGGCGTGCTGGCCAGTGCCGCCACCGGCAGCGCACGCATGGTCGCGGCGCTGATTCCGAGCATCGCCAACTCGATATTTGCCGAGACAGTGCAGGGCCTGGCAGATACGCTGCAGGGATCGGGCTGCGAGCTGCTGCTGGCCGCGACCGGCTACTCCGTCGAGCGCGAGGAGGCGCAGTTGCGCGCGCTGCTGGGCTGGTTTCCGAGCGCATTGGTGGTCACCGGGCGGCGCCACACCACGGGTGCTTTGGCGCTGTTGCGCCAGGCCCGCGCGCGCGGTACACCGGTGATCGAGATCTGGGACCACCATCCCGAACCTCGCGCCGAGAATTTCACCCAGATCGGCTTCGACCACGAACAGGTTGGCCGCGCGATGGCCGAGCACCTGATCGAGCGCGGTCACCGCTCGCTGGCCTATGTCGACAGCGGCGTGGCCGAGGACTTTCGAGCCCGCGAGCGCGGTGACGGCTTCGTGGCCGCGGCCCGGCGACTGCATGTGCCGGCGCGGCGCGTGACGGCACCCGCCAGCGAGGCATTCGAGGCCGGCCGCGGCGCATTGACTGCACTACTCGGCGGCGACGGACGGTCAGGCGTTCGCGCCGCCGCCTTCGCCAACGACCACCTGGCCTGCGGCGCGCTGTTCGAGGCGCGGGCACGCGGCGTGGCCGTGCCGCAAGACCTGGCGTTGCTGGGGTTCGGTGACTTCAGCCTCGGCCGCCAGCTCGACCCACCGCTGTCGACCGTGCACACCCCGCGATTCGAGATCGGCCAGGCGGCAGCACGTGCGCTACTCTCGGCCTTGCAAAGCGGACTCAGCGCCGCCGATGAGCGCCTGCCATGGACATTGCTGGGCCGCGGCAGCACTTGAAGGCGTCTTGCCGTGGCGCCGAGGGCGTCACCTCGCTCGCTGCCATTGCAGCAGTGTGTCGTGCAGCCGCTGTGCATCGATCGGTTTGGTCAGGAAGTCGTTCATGCCGCTGGCCAGCGCCTCGTCGCGCTCGGAGGCGAGCGCCGCGGCCGTCAGGGCGATGATCGGCAGCGCCTGTGCCGCATGGCGCCGGCGCAGCTCGCGCGCGGCCTCGTAGCCGCCCATCACCGGCATCTGTACGTCCATCAGCACCAGGTCGAACGGTGCACCCGAGTCGGCCTGGGCATTGACCAAGCTCACAGCCTGCGCGCCATTGCCGGCCTGAACCGCCTGCACGCCCCACTGCTCGAGCAACGCCACCGCGATCAGCATGTTGACCGGGTTGTCTTCGGCGATCAGCACGCGCAGGCCGGCCAGTGGGCTCGCCCGCTGGGGCATGGCCGCGAAGGCGGAGTCGGGGCTGGCCCCTTCGCTGGCTGGCAGCGGCAGCTCGGCCCAGAACCGGCTGCCATGTCCTGGAATACTGTCCACGCCGACCGCGCCACCCATCAGTGCGGCCAGCTCGCGGCAGATCGACAGCCCCAGCCCAGTACCGCCGAATCGACGCGTGGTCGACGCGTCGGCCTGCATGAATGGCGTGAACAGCTGCGCTTGAATCGCCGGTTCGATGCCCGGGCCGCTGTCGCTCACTTCGAAGCGCAGCGAGACTGCGTCGAGCGGCCGCACCTCGATGCGAACACGACCCTGTTCGGTGAATTTCAGCGCGTTGCTGAGGAAGTTGGACAACACTTGGCGCAGCCGCGCCGGGTCGCCGCGCACGCGCCGCGGGACACCATCCCGCACCACCGTTTCCAGGCTCAAGGCACGCGCCTCGGCCAGCGCGGCGTAGCCATGGTCGATCGACTCGAGCAACGCGTGCAGGTCGAAGTCGATCGCCTCCAGGCGCAACTTTCCGGCTTCGATCTTGGACAGGTCGAGGATGTCGCCAATCACGCCCGACAAGGCCTGCGCGCTGTCGTCGATCTGCTGCAGGTAGTGCTCGCGCCGGGTGGCGTCCAGCCCTGGCTGTCGCGCCAAGCGGGCCAAGCCGACCAGGCCGTTCAAGGGCGTGCGGATCTCATGGCTGGTGTTGGCCAGGAAGGCGCTCTTGGCGCGATTGGCGGCCTCGGCGTCGTCGCGGGCACGGGCCAGCGCCTGCCTGACGGCGTGGCGCTCGGTCACATCTTCGGCGAGCCATATCGTCGCCCCCTTGCTCGGGTGGGACGGGTCGACCGCGCGCGCCAGCAGGCGACACAGGAAAGTGCTGCCGTCGCGGCGCTTCATCACCCGTTCGATGTCGACCGGCTCGCCGCGCGCCAACGCCGGTCCGATCTCGCGGCCCAGTGCTTCATAAGACGCTTGGTCGGGCCAGACAACGGCGCCCGGCTGGCCCAGCAGTGCGCCGCTCGCATAGCCGAACATCTGCTCGAACTTCGGGTTGGCAAGGTGAAATATCCGCCCGCGGGTCGTGGCAATGCCGATCGAGGCGTTCTCCAGGATCGCCTCGCGTTCGAGCCGCTCACGTTCGGCACTGGTCACATCGCGGCCGTTGAGCACGAGGTAGTCCTGGCCGTCGAGCGTGAAATGAGCCGCCGACAAGAGCAGCTGCATGGTGCGGCCCTCGCGGTCCAGCATTTCGACCGTGCGGTCACGCAACCCATCGTGCTCGCGAACCTCGCGCACGAAGCGCTCACGGTCCTCGGCACCGGCCCAGACGCCGACGTCCAATGCCGTCCTGCCGATGACCTCGTTCCGGCTCCAGCCGGTGACGCGGGTGAACGCATCGTTGACCATCATGTAGCGCCCGGTGGCCAGTTCGGTCAGCGTGATCAGGTCGGGGCTGGTCGCCACCAGGTGCGCCATCAGCGCCTCGGAACGCGCCCGCGCCGCCTCGGCGCGAAGGCGTTCGGTGTCGTCGTGGTAGATCGACAGGATCGCCGGGCCACCGTGGGCCTCGACCTTCACGCTCGTGACCGTGGCCACCACGCGGCGCCCGTGCAGGGCGTGCAACACGAACTGATGCGTCGGCGTCGCCTCGCCCACCGGCAACTCGTTCAGCGCTTGCGCCCGCTCGCTGGCCAATTGGCGCGATCCGTCTTCCGCGTCGTAGAAATCGAGCAGGCTGCGGCCGATCAGGGTGGCCACGTCGGCTACGCCGAACAGCACCTGTGCGGCTGCATTGGCGTCGAGCACGCGGGTGTCGCGATGCAGCACCAGCGGCGAAGGTGAGCGTGCAAACAGTTCGCGGTACCGCGCCTCGGTGGCGATGCCGGCCAGTTCGGCCTGCTTGATGGCCGTGACGTCGCGACCGACGCCCCAATAGCCGAGAAAGACGCCGCGCTCGTCCAGCCGCGGCCGGCCGCTGACCGAATACCAATGCACTTGACCGTCGGCAGTCGGCCGCTGCAGCAGCAGTTCGGCAAACGGCCGGTGCGCTTCGAGTTCAGCGCGGTGTGCGTCCATCGCCGTCGCATCGAGGCCGAAGCCGTCGATCTCCCACGGCGCCTTGCCGAGCCGGCGCGCAGGCGAGACACCCGAGCCACCGTCGACCTGCTCGGACGCATGGGTGAAGCGAAGCTGCGAGTCCATCTCCCAATACCAGTCGGCCGCCACTGCGAGCAGGCCGGCAAAGCGTTGCTCGCGCGCAGCGGCCCGCGCCATCGAGCGTTCGATCGCGTGCCGCAGCAGCAGGCCGACCACCACGCCGGCGATCGTCAATGCCGCTTGCATGGCCAGCGCCATCAGCACGTCGGACTTCGGCGCGCCGAGGATGCTGGCCGGTCCCGCCAGCACCAGCAATGTCAGCCCGTGCGCGACCGGCAGCAGCAGCAGTCGACGCGCACCGACGCTGGCAATCGCGGCACACATGAGCAAGGGCACGAAGGCCAGGGCGAGCGAGCGCACGCCGTCGCCCCCGACCAGGGCCACGGTATCGGCCGCCAGCATCGTCGAGGCGACGGCCCAGACAACGGCTGACACGAGTGCGACGCGCTGGCGCGCCATCACCAGCCAACCATAGACGCCAGCCAACAGGGCGCAGACGGCCGCCGCCAGGCCGGCGCGTCCCGCGCTCCCGGCGCCGGACAGGGCCAGCCCCAGGTAGGTCACAGCCAGGGCCGAGGCGCAGGCCAGGCCCAGCAGCAGGAAGCGACGCAGCAGCCACGCCTCGGCCGCCGACGCCGCTGCCGGCGCGTCGCGCGTTCGGGTCTGGGTTTCCTTCATTGCGGCGCGCGGGGCAGGTCGGCCTCGCGCCGCGCCGTCGCGAGCACGTCGCGCGTCGCGCGTGCCGCGTCGCGTGCCGCCGTTGCGAAGCCTTCACCGCTGCCGGCATAAAGCACCGCACGCGAGGAGTTGACGATGATCGGTGCATCGCGCCGCCATGCCGCGGCGACGGTGGCCTGCGCGTCGCCGCCTTGGGCGCCGATGCCCGGAATCAACAACGGCAGTCGCGGCGCAAGCTCGCGCACCCGTGCCAGTTCGGCCGGGTAGGTCGCACCGACGACCAGGCCGAGCCGGCCGCTCTTGTTCCAGCTGCCGGACACCAGCTTGGCGATGTACTCGTACAACCTCTCGCCCGAGGCCAATAGCTGTTGCTGCAGATCGTCTCCACCGGCGTTGGACGTGCGGCACAGCAGGATCAGGCCGCGGCCGTCGTAGGCCAGATAGGGCTCGATCGAGTCACGGCCCATGAAGGGCGACAGCGTGACGGCATCGGCCTGGTAGCGCGTGAAGGCTTCGCGCGCATACTGCGCCGCAGTGCTGCCGATGTCGCCGCGCTTGGCATCGAGGATCACCGGCACCCCGGGCGCGACGCGACGGATGTAGGCCATCACCTGCTCGAGTTGGTCCTCGGCGCGGTGCGCGGCGAAATAGGCGATCTGCGGCTTGAAGGCGCACACCAGGTCCTTGGTGGCATCGACGATGCGGGCGCAAAAGTCGAAGATGTGCGCCGCGTCGCCCTGCCAGGGTGCCGGGAACCGATCGGGTTCGGGATCCAGGCCGACGCACAGCAACGAATCATGGCGCTGCTGCGCCGCAGCCAAGCCTTGGAAGAACTCCATGGGCCGATTCTAGAGAGCCGGTGCGACCGCGTCGTTCAGTGTGGCGGACCGGATTCGATGCCCGCAGCCAAGTGGGCCGCCAGGCCGGTATAGCTCGACGGTGTCAACGCCTTGAGTCGCAGGCGTTCTGCGACAGGCACTTCGGTCAGCGTATCGATGAATGCGGCGATAGCCTCGCGGGTGATGGACTTGCCACGTGTCAGGTCTTTCAGCCGCTCGTACGGATTGACCGCCCCGTAGCGGCGCATCACCGTCTGGATCGGCTCGGCCAGCACTTCCCAGGCGTCGTCCAGATCGCGCTCCAACGCGATGCGATTGACTTCGAGCTTGGCCATCCCGCGCGCCAGGCTGTCGCAGCCGACCACGGTATAGCCGAGCGCCACGCCCATGTTGCGCAGCACGGTGGAGTCGGTCAGGTCGCGCTGCCAGCGGCTGACCGGCAGCTTGTGCGACATGTGCGTGAGCAGCGCGTTGGCCAGACCCAGGTTGCCCTCGGCATTCTCGAAGTCGATCGGATTGACCTTGTGCGGCATGGTCGAGCTGCCGATCTCGCCGGCCTGGGTGCGCTGCTTGAAGTAGCCCAGCGAGATGTAGCCCCAGGCGTCACGCGACCAGTCGATGAGAATGGTATTGGCGCGTGCGACCGCATCGAACAGTTCGGCCATCCAGTCGTGTGGCTCGATCTGGATCGTGTACGGGTTGAGCGTCAGGCCCAGTTGCTGCTCGACCACGCGGCGGGCAAATCCCTCCCAGTCGAATTCCGGGTAGGCCGCAAGGTGGGCGTTGTAGTTGCCGACCGCGCCGTTCATCTTGGCCATCGGTTGCACCGCGGCGATGCGCGTGCGCGCCGTCGTCAAGCGCGCGGCGACGTTGGCGAGTTCCTTGCCGACGGTGGTCGGGCTCGCCGTCTGGCCATGCGTGCGCGACAGCATCGGCACCGCGGCGAACTGGCGTGCCATCGTGCCGAGCGTGCCCGTCAGGCCGTCGAGCGCGGGCAGCAGCACCTGCTCGCGCGCCGCCTTCAACATCAACGCGTGGCTGACGTTGTTGATGTCCTCGCTGGTACACGCGAAATGCACGAATTCGCCGGCGCTACGCAACTCGGGATGATTGTCGAAGCGCGACTTGAGCCAGTACTCGACTGCCTTGACGTCGTGATTGGTGGTCTTCTCGATGTCCTTGATGGCCTGCGCGTCCGCCTCCGAGAAGCGCACCACCAGGCCGCGAAGCAGGCCGCGCGCGGCTTGCGACAGCGGTGCGAGCTCGGCAAAACCAGCATCCGACAGGGCGATGAACCATTCGACCTCGACCTGCACGCGGCGGTGCATCAGGCCGAACTCCGACAGCAGCGCGCGCAGTGGCCTGGCCTTGGTGGCGTAGCGGCCGTCGAGGGGCGACAGCGCGGTCAGGGCAGACAGATTCATGGCCTGTCGATTGTAGGTGCCGCATCGCGCGTATCCTGATCGGCGCAACACCCCATGGAGGCCGCAATGAGCCAGGGCACCGTCCACTGCCTGAGCCACCCACTGATCCAACACAAGCTGACGCTGATGCGCGAAAAGGACCGCAGCAGCAGTGGCTTTCGCCGCCTGTTGCACGAGATCGGGCTGCTGATGGCCTACGAACTGACGCGCGACATGCCGACCCAGGCCATTGCCATCGAGACGCCGCTGGAAAAGACCACCGGGACCCAAATTGACGGCAAGAAGACGGTTTTCGTGGTCATCTTGCGCGCCGGCGCCGGCCTGCTCGACGGCATGCTCGAGGTCGTGCCTGGCGCGCGCGTCGGCCACATCGGCCTGTACCGCGACCCGAAGACCCTGGCCGCGGTGGAGTACTACTTCAAGGTGCCCGAGAACATGAACGAGCGCGACGTGATCGTGCTCGACCCGATGCTGGCCACCGGGCACTCGGCGGTCGCCGCGGTGACGCGGCTGAAGGCGGTGCGGCCACGCTCGATTCGCTTTGCCTGCCTGCTGGCCGCGCCCGAAGGACTGGCCCACTTCCACGGCGTTCACCCTGAAGTGCCGGTCACCACCTGCGCGGTCGACCGCGAACTCAACGACCACGGCTACATCCTCCCCGGCTTGGGGGATGCGGGCGATCGCATCTTTGGTACCAAATGAGCAACTCGCGCAAACTCTAGAATGGGCCGCAGAGGTCCGCCACCAACAACACCATGAAATTGCTCGGTTCGCTGACCAGCCCATACGTGCGCAAAGTGCGCATCGTGATGGCCGAAAAGAAGCTCGACTACCAGTTGGTGCTCGAAGATGTTTGGGCCAGCAACGCAATCCTGACGGCCAACCCGCTGGGCAAGGTGCCGTGCCTGGTACTCGAGGGCGGCGAGGCCGTGTTCGACTCGCGCGTGATCGTCGAATACGTCGACACGCTGTCACCGGTGGGCCGCTTGATCCCCGCCAGTGGCCGTGAACGCGCCGAGGCCCGGACCTGGGAAGCTCTGGCCGACGGCATGATCGACGCCAGCATCGAGGCCCGGCTCGAACAGACCTGGGGCGGTCGCAGCGATGGCCAGCGCTGCACGGCGTGGATCGAGCGTCAGATGATCAAGGTCAACGCCGCCGTCGCCGCGATGGCCAAGGGCCTGGGCGACAAGCCGTTCGCCGGCGGCATCCACCTTTCGCTGGCCGACATTGCCGTCGGCTGCGCGCTGGGCTACCTGGACTATCGCTTCCCGCAGATCGACTGGCGGGGAGCCCATCCGAACCTGGCACGTCTGGCTGCCAAGCTGGCACAGCGGCAGAGCTTCATCGACACCCTGCCGCCGAAGTAACTCCTTCGGGGCAGCTCGCGCCTGCGCGCACGATCAGGGCCGTGCTCTGGCGTCAGGCCGCGAGCAGTGACAACGCGCCGCGGCGCAAGTCCCAGGCCAGCTTGCGGTAGATGTTGGCGATGCGCCGGCCGACGGCTTCGACGCTTTGCCCCGTGCGCGCAGCGGCCTCGCCGCTGCGCGAGCCTTGGGCAAACAACTGCACCAGCCACACCTCGCCAGGTGACAGTCGCATCGGGTTAGCGCCGTGGGTATGCCAGTCGAGATGCCGCTCGTCGGTCACCGCATTGCGGCGCGGCCCCGCTTGCAGCGGCTCATTGAAGAATTGCAGCACCTGTGCGGCGAGTGGCGCAGCCATGCCCGCCTCGCCCGCCACGAGCCGCCCCAACATGGCCGCAGCCACCGGCAGATCGGTCTCCAACATGTAGGCGTCGGCGCCGGCCACCAGGCTGGCGAAGAGCAATGGATCCGCAGCGTCGGCCACTACCAGCATGATCTTTGGCCGCACGCCGTTGCGCTCGCGCAGCCAGCGCACCAGACTCAGCGCCGCGCCGTCCTCCAGGCGCAGATCGACGAGCACCGTGTCGGTGTCGAGCTTGGCCAGCGCAGGCTGGGCGCGGTACAGCGATTCGGCCACGCCAAGGACCTTGATCTCGCGCGAGGTTTCGATCAGTGCCTGGGTCTGGCGTGCACGCAGCGCGTCGCGGCGGACGATGAACGTGGTGGTCACGGGGAGGCGGACTCTTGAAATGAATTGCATCGATTGTCGGCAGCGCGCGATTGCTTGCCACCCCACGTCCGCGGGCCGCCCCCCGGTGTCGAGGGTTCGCACCGTCACCCATGGCGTGCGTGGCCAGGTGGACGTAGCGGGTGCCGAATCGTTGCGCGGCAAACCCGCACCGTAACGCCGCGAGCGGGCCGTCGTTGCCGGCCGACTCGTCGCCGCTATACTGCGCCGCACAGCGCCGATTTGCTCCAGTTTGCGGGCGCTTTAACAAATTCCGCTAAGAGGGATATCAGACCGGTGTCCGTTGCAGGCGGCACCGGTTTTCTTGTTCATGGCTTCGATCGGCACCGTCACTGCGCAGCAGATGCACTTCCCGCAGCCACTGGCGCTGACCAGCGGCGCGGTGCTGGCCGATTACACGCTCGTCTACGAAACCTACGGCAGGCTCAACGCCGCCCACAGCAATGCGGTGCTGGTTTGCCACGCGCTGAATGCCTCGCACCATGTCGCCGGCGTCGACGGGCAGGGCCAGATCGGCTGGTGGGACAACCTGGTCGGCCCCGGCAAGCCGCTGGACACCGATCGCTTCTTCGTCATCGGCGTTAACAACCCGGGTTCGTGCTTCGGCTCAACCGGGCCGATGCACCGCAACGCGGCCACCGGCAGACCCTACGGCGCGGACTTTCCGCTCGTCACCGTCGAAGACTGGGTCGACGCGCAGGCGCGGCTGATCGATCACCTGGGCATCACGCAACTGGCTGCCGTGCTCGGTGGCAGCCTGGGCGGCATGCAGGCCTTGGCCTGGACGCTGCGCTACCCGCAGCGCATCCGCCACTGCATTGGCGTGGCCACGGCGCCGAACCTGTCGGCCGAGAACATTGCCTTCAACGAGATTGCGCGCCGCGCCATCATCACCGACCCCGAGTTCCACGGCGGTCATTACTACGAGCACGGCGTGGTGCCGCGGCGCGGCCTGCGCATCGCACGCATGATCGGGCATGTCACTTACCTGAGTGACGACGTGATGGGCACCAAGTTCGGCCGCAAGCTGCGCGACGGCGCGATCTCGTTCGACTACGACGTCGAATTCGAGATCGAGAGCTACCTGCGCCACCAGGGCGACAAGTTCAGTGACTACTTCGACGCCAACACCTACCTTCTGATCACGCGCGCGCTCGATTACTTCGACCCCGCATCGGCGCATGGCGGCGACCTGGCCCGGACCTTTGCCTCCGTGCAGGCCAAGTTTCTGCTCGTCAGCTTCACCACCGATTGGCGCTTCTCGCCGGCGCGCTCACGTGAACTGGTCAAGGCACTGGTCGACGGCAAGCACCGTGTCAGCTACGCGGAGATCGACGCCCAGCACGGCCACGACGCCTTCCTGCTCGACGATGCGCGCTACTTTGCCGTGATGCGCACCTACTTCGAACGCATCGCTGCGGAGTTCTCCGGGGCCGCCGCGCCGGGCCGCCCCAAGCAAGGCCCCACCCTCGCGGAGGGTCTATCGCCGTACGCGGCGAGCGGGGTGCCCAAGTGAGCGAGCGCAAGGACCTGGAGCTGATCGCCGAACTGGTGCCGCGCGGTGCGCGCGTGCTCGACCTCGGCTGCGGCAGCGGTGAGCTGCTGGCACACCTGATCGCGCACCGTGCCTGCAGCGGCTACGGCATCGAACTGGCCGACGCGGGTGTGCACGCCAGCCTGGCGCGCGGCATCGACGTGATCCAGTTCAACCTCGAGGACGGGCTGGCGCTGTTCGAGGATCACAGCTTCGACGTGGTACTGCAGCTCGACACCCTGCAGCACCTGCGCAATACCGAGAGGATGCTGCGCGAGACGGCCCGCGTCGGCCGCATCGGCATCGTCAGCTTTCCCAATTTTGCGCATTGGCCGAACCGCCTGCGCGTGGCCGGCGGCCGCATGCCGGTGACCAAGACCCTGCCGTATCAGTGGTATGACACGCCGAACATCCGCGTCGGGACCTATGCCGACTTCGAGGTCCTCGCGCGCAAGAACGGGCTGACGATCCTCGACAGTTTCGGCCTGCAGGAAGGCCGGTCCGTGCGTCGCTGGCCAAACTGGCGCGCCAGCGTGGCAGTATTCAAGTTCGAACGGCGTTAACCACAGGAGCTTGCAATGATCGGCTACGTCACTTTGGGCACCAATGACTTGCCCCGCGCCAAGGCGTTCTATGACGCGCTTCTGGCAGAGATTGGCATCAATCGCATCATGGAGTTCGGCGGCCGCGGCTACGCCTGGGGCGCGGGCATGGACAAGCCGGCGCTCGCCATCATGAAGCCCTTCGACCAGAGGCCCGCCACGGTCGGCAACGGGGTGATGGCCGCGATCACCGTCGATGCGCGCGACAAGGTCGATCGGCTGCACAAGAAGGCGCTCGAGCTCGGCGGCAAGGACGAAGGCGCGGTCGGACTGCGTGGTGACGGTTTCTACGCCGGCTACTTCCGCGACCTCGACGGCAACAAGCTCAACGTGTTCTGCGTCGGCTAGCCATTCACGGCACCGTCTCACCGCGGACACGCGGCGGCGTGTGCCCGCGCGAACCCACTCAGTTGGTGTGCGTGGCCGCCGTGTTCAAGCGTTGCAGCTTGGATGCGTAGATTGCGTGCTCGCGCCGCGTGGTGCTGTTGTTCATGGCCGTCGTCATGTGCTCGCGCGCCTGCTCGACCTCTCCCAGGCCGTACAACGCCACGGCGAGCCAGAAGTGGAATTCGTGATAGTCGGGGTCGCGACGCATCTCGCGCAGGATGTAATCGCGCGCCGCCTGAAAGTCACCCGCCTGTGCCGCGGCGCGGCCAAGATCGAAGTAGTGGAACGGCGGCTCGGTCTCGAGGCGAGCCAGCTTGGCACGCCATGGTGCGGCTTCGGCGCTTCGGCTCTGAGCGTCGAGCAAGTTAGCCAGGTTGAGCAGCGCAGCACGGTGGCTGTCGTCATGTTCCAGCGCGTGGCGATACGCGCGTTCGGCGCTATCGGCAAGACCGTGGCGACGATAGACCACGCCAAGTGTGTTGTAGGCCGCCGCGTAGGTTGGATCCTGGACAACCGCTTCACGGGCGTAGGCATACGCCTGGGCCACGTCGCCGCGCAACAGTGCTTCGGCAGCACGGTTGTTCATGAACATCGCGACGATCGCGCTTTCGCTTACCGCGCGAAGCCGGGAAGCGCGATCGACTGGCATAGCCCCAAAATCCAACTGCACGCGCGCGTCAGCATCTTGCCCCTGAATACGGTCGACAAGTCGCTTTGCCACCGTGATGTTGACGTGGCCGTTGACGAACGACAGGTCGCCGCTGCGGCTCCAGGTCTCCTGGCCGACCAGGGCCTGATACTGGATCGGCAGTCCGAGCTCCTTGGCCAACGCCGCCGTCATCACGACCAGCGACAGACAGTTGCCGGCACGGGCATCGAAGGCCTCGGCGGCCGTACGCGTGCTGTCGTTGTCGTAGTCAAGACGCAAGTGTGCCTTGCTGTACAGCGCGTCGATCAGGCCGCGTTGCCGGCCCATGCGGCGCAACTGCGGCGCAATTTCAACCTCTAGGTAATGCTTCATTGCCGGGCTGAGTGCGAACACGTCTGCCGCATCGACGCGATGCGATGGCGCGTTGAAGGCTTCGTCCTGAAACAAGCCCGGCGGCGGCTGCGGCGTGCTGGCCGGAGGTGCCGTGGCGCACGCGCCGAGAATGGAAACGGCAGCCAACGCGGCGAGCAGGCGGGTGCGTTTCATGGCAGCTTTCGGCGACAAAATGGACCCTTGCATATTAGGCCCGTCAACCCCCGCAGTTCAAGACGCTCAACCGCCGTTCATCCCCTCAGTACCATGCTTGATACCACCAAACTGGCCCGCTTCACCGACCGCCTGTGGGACGACGAGATCGTGCCCGCGCTGACCCGCTACATCGAAATCCCGGCCAAGAGTCCGATGTTCGACGCCGATTGGGCCAAGCACGGCCATGTCGACCGCGTCGTGCGCGACGCCGCGGCGTGGGTCGAAGGCAAGAAGGTGGCCGGCTTGAAGCTCGAAGTCGTGCGCATCGAGGGCCGCACGCCGGTGATCCTGTTCGAGGTGCCTGCGACCAAGGTCGGCTGCACCGACACCGTGGTCATGTACGGCCATCTCGACAAGCAGCCCGAGTTCAACGGCTGGCGCAATGACCTCGGCCCGTGGACGCCGAAGTACGACGACGGCAAGCTCTATGGCCGCGGCGGCGCCGACGACGGCTACGCGATCTACGCCTCGCTGGCCGCGATCATGGCCCTCGACGCCCAAGGCATCCCGCGGCCGCGCATCGTCGGCCTTGTCGAAAGCTGCGAGGAAAGCGGCTCGTTCGACCTGCCGGTCTACCTCGATGCCCTCAAGCCCCGGTTGGGCAACGTCAGCCTGGTGGTCTGCCTGGACTCGGGTGCCGGCAACTACGATCAGCTCTGGCTGACGACCAGCCTGCGCGGCATGGTCAGCGGCGTATTGAAGGTCGAGGTCCTGACCGAGGGCATCCACTCAGGCGACGCCAGTGGCCTGGTGCCGTCGTCGTTCCGCATCCTGCGCCAGGTACTGGACCGCCTGGAAGACAGCAAGACGGGCGAGTTGTTGCCCGAGAGTTTCCACTGCGAGATCCCGCCGTCGCGCCTCGAACAAACGCGCGCCACGGCGGCGATCCTGAAGGACGAGGTCTACAAACGCTTCCCCTGGGCCTGTGGCGCCGATGGCGCGCTGGCGCTGCCGACCACGACCGACCCGGCCCAGGCGCTGCTCAACCGCACCTGGCGGCCGACGCTGTCGGTGACCGGCGTCGATGGCGTCCCCGACTTGACCAGCGCGGGCAACGTACTGCGCCCCTACACCGCTTTCAAGCTCAGCCTGCGCCTGCCGCCACTGGTCGACGGCAATGAGGCCTCACTCAAGTTGAAGCAACTGCTCGAGGACAACGCACCGTACAACGCCCGCGTCACGTTTCATGCCGATGGCCGCGCCGGCGCGCTGGGTGCCAGCGGCTGGAACGCGCCCGAACTCGCGCCATGGCTGCACAACGCGCTCGATGCAGCGTCGAACACGCACTACGGCGCTCCGGTCGGCTTCATCGGCCAGGGCGGCACGATCCCACTGATGAGCATGCTGGCCAAGGGCTTCCCGCAGGCGCAGATGATGGTCTGTGGCGTGCTCGGCCCGAAGAGCAATGCCCATGGACCGAACGAGTTCCTGCACGTGCCTTATGGCAAGAAGCTGACCGCCAGCGTGGCGCAGGTGATGGCTGCCCACCCCTGACAGGTGGGCGCGACCCGGTCAGTCGACTTTCGCCCCCGCTGCCTTCACGACCTTGGCCCATTTGGCGGATTCGGCCGCGATGTGGAGGGTGAATTCGGCGCTGGTCATGCCGCTCGGGATCGCCCCCTGTGCCTGCAGCCGCTCCTTGAGCGCGGGCGCCGCCAGCGCTTTGGTCGTTTCCTGCTGGATGCGATTGACGATGTCCATTCGCGTGCCGGCGGGCGCCAGCAGGCCGAACCACGAGCTGGCCTCGAAGCCCTTCAGCGCCGGGCCACCAGCCTCCTCGACGGTCGGCAAGTCCGGCAGCGCAGCCGAGCGTGTCGCGCTGGTCACCGCCAGGGCCTTCAACTTGCCCGCCTTGATGTGCTGTAGCGACGACGGCAGGTTGTCGAACATCAGGTCGGTGTTGCCACCGATCAGGTCGATCAGCGCCGGACTCGAGCCGCTGTAGGGCAGGTGCAGCATGAAGGTGCCGGTCATCGACTTGAACAACTCGCCCGCCAAGTGGATCGACGTGCCATTGCCCGAGCTGGCCACATTGAGCTTGCCCGGGTTGGCCTTGGCGTAGGCGATCAGCGTCGGCACGCTGTCGATGCCGTACTTCTGCGCGTTGGCCGGGTTCAGCACCAGCACGTTGGGCACGCCGGCCACCAGCGTGATCGGCACGAAATCCTTGACCGGGTCGAACGGCATCTTGGCGTAGAGCGCAGCGTTGATCGCGTGCGTACCGACGGTGCCCATCAACAGGGTGTGGCCGTCGGGCGCAGCCTTGGCCACTTCGGCGGCGCCGGTGTTGCCGCCGGCCCCGCCCCGGTTCTCGACGATGAAGGGCTGCCCGAAAGCCTTCTGCAACTCGGGTGCCAGCGCTCGGGCCAGGATGTCGGTCGTACCGCCTGCGGCGAAGGGCACGACGATGCGCACCGGCTTGGTCGGCCAGGCCTGCGCGGATGCGAGCAGGGGCAGCGAGAGCAGGGCGGCAAGCAGGGGGCGGCGTGAGGTCATCGGTGTTCTCCAGTCGACAGGCACGGGTTCACTTCCTGCGCCCGAGCAAGGCATACAGGCCGATCGCGCCGAAGGTCGCCGTGCCGATGCCGCCGAGCGAGAAGGCGCCGAACTTCAGCGTGTAGTCGCCAGTGCCCAGCACCAGTGTCACTGCGGCGACGATCAGGTTGGCGTTGTCGGAGAAGTCGACCTTGTTGTCGACCCAAATCTTGGCCCCGGCCACCGCGATCAGGCCGAAGACGACGATCGACACGCCGCCCATCACCGCCAGCGGGATGGCCTGGATCAGGGCGCCGAACTTCGGCGAGAAGCCGAGCAGGATGGCGATCAGGCCGGCGACGACGAACATCGCCGTCGAATAGATCTTGGTCGCTGCCATCACGCCGATGTTTTCGGCATAGGTTGTGACACCCGTGCCGCCGGCGCTGCCCGAAATCATGGTCGCCAGCCCGTCGCCGATGAAGGCGCGGCCCATGAAGCGGTCCAGATTGCGGCCCGTCATCGCACTTACGGCCTTGATGTGGCCGAGGTTCTCGGCCACCAGGATCACTGCCACCGGCGCGATCAGCAACATCGCCTTGGCGTCGAACACCGGCACTGCGAAGGCCGGGGCGCCGAACCACGCTGCGCCGAGCAGGCGCGCCAAGTCGATCGGCTTGCCCAGGCCGAGGCCGTTGGTCAACACGGCGTAGATCAGGCTGGCAACGATCAGCCCGACCAGGATCAGCAGCCGCTGCGTCATGCCGCGCGTGAACACCGCCACCGCGCCGACGCTGATGAACGTCAGGGCCTGCATCCAGGCGTCGAACGGCGTCGGCGCCATGTTCTTGATCGGGATGCCGGCCAGGTTCAGGCCGATTACCGCGACCACGGCGCCGGTCACCACCGGCGGCATCAGGCGCTCGATCCAGCCCGTGCCGCTGACCGTCACGACCAGCCCGATCAACGCCACCAGCGCACCGCAGACGATGATGCCGCCCAGCGCCAGGCCCAGGTTGGCGTTGGCCCCGCCGCCGGCAAAACCGGTGGCCGCGATCACCACGCCGATGAAGGCAAAGGAAGATCCCAGGTAGCTCGGCACCTGACCACCGACCAGGAAAAAGAAGACCAGCGTGCCGACGCCGCTCATCAGGATCGCGACATTGGGGTCGAACCCCATCAGGATCGGTGCCAGCACCGTCGCGCCGAACATCGCGATCACATGCTGCACGCCAAGCGCTGCCGTTTGCAGCCAGGGCAGGCGCTCGTCGGGCGAGACCACGACGCCGGGTCCCGCGCTCACTTCGCGCCAGCTGGGTATCGGGCTCATGGCGGCTCCTGGTCTTTCTTAGGTTGCGGTGGCGCAGTCTAGTGAGCCTGGGTCGTTTGCGCCCGTCGGGCAAGCCCGGTGGTCCGTCCGCCGCATCGGGCCAGGCCCGAAGTGCAAAGTGTCAGCGCGTCGCCTGCCCAGCACGAAGGCGCATGGCCGTCGCAACAGCCGGGCTCAATTGGAGTATGCGGGAGGGGGGTTGGAAACGGCGCAGAGCCGATCCTGTTGCACTGCAACGCGGCCGCAGGGTGGCCGCGCGCGAACGGTCGGGCAAAAAAACGGGGAGCGGGACGTTGGTTAGCGGGGGCTCGCTCTCATCACCCCAGCTACGCCCGCTCCCCTTTTGGACGTCGACCGGTCCAGAAAAGGATCGCGCTCAGCTGCCCTTGAAGAAGAAGCTCAACTGGGCAGGAGCGCGCGCGGACTGCAGCACACGGGGCGCAGCGGGCGTCGCGGGGCGCGGGGCCACGGCAGGGCTCGCGCTGCGAGCGGCAGAGGCGTTGGGGGCAAGTTGGATCGACATGGTGAATCTCCCAGCGGCGGTATCAGGTCCGGCTCGGCCACAGCCGAGTGAACCACTGCGATGCGGCTTCGGGCGTGGGCGCGACCATCGGCGCCGCGGCCGCGTCGTCGTCGTCGGTCCCGCGATCGGCCCAGGCTGTCAATGCCCTTGCCGATGGCCAGCGACCAGCAGCGCTTGCAGACAGCCGCAGCAGCGACGAGGCGCCGCCCCGGCATCGCGGGGCCGCAGGGCGAGGGGCAAAGGGGCGCAAGCTCATCGACAGCTACTCCGGGTTCCGGCGCCCACCAAAGGCGCGCATGCGCCGGTTCTTTTGCAGTTTCCGTGCCGTGGCCGCCGTGCAACCGGCGCGTGCGCAATCTCACATCCCGGCGCGCCAGCACTGGCACTGCGCGGCGACGTCCGTACCCGGCGTTACAAGGTCGTCCAACACGGTCGATCTTGTATTCGCCGCTGCCCAGATGTAGCCACGCGTAAGCGGGGCCCGCACACACGACTCAAGCGGCCGCAGGGCAGCCGCGCGCGGATCAGGCGGCCGCGCGGTAGCCGCGCGCGGATCAGGCGGCCGCGCGGTAGCCGCGCGGAATGGCCGCCAGCAGCCGCTGCGTGTACGCCTCGCGAGGCGCGGCCAGGATCTGCTCGGTGTCCGCCTGCTCGACGACGACGCCGTCCTTCAACACCAGCACCTCGTCGCTGATGAAGCGCACGACCGCCAGGTCATGGCTGATGAAGACGTAGGCCAGTCCGAGTTCGTCCTGCAGGTCGCGCAGCAGGTTCAGCACCTGGGCCTGCACCGACACATCGAGCGCACTGACCGCCTCGTCAAGCACAAGTACTTCGGGGTCGAGCGTCAGGGCACGGGCGATGGCGATGCGTTGGCGTTGGCCGCCCGAAAACTCATGCGGGTACTTGCCGAAGGCACTGCCGTCGAGGCCGACCTTTTCCAGCAACGTGCGAGCGCGTTGCTCGCGCTCGCTGGTCGTGGCGCCGATCTGGTGGATCGCCATCGGCTCGATCAGCGTCTGGCCAATCGTGAAGCGGGGATTCAGACTCGCGTAGGGGTTCTGGAACACGATCTGGATGCGCCTGCGCATCAATTGGCGCTCGGCTGCACTGAGCTTGAGCAGGTCCTGGCCGTCGAAGATGACCTCGCCGTGGGTCGGCTCGTGCAGGCGCAGCAGCGTCAGGCCCATTGTGGTCTTGCCCGAGCCCGATTCGCCGACCACACCCAGCGTGTGGCCACGACGCAGCCGGAAGCTGACCCCCTGCACGGCCTTGAACTCGCGCCTGCCGAACAGGCCTTGCTTGAGCCAGAAGCTCTTGGCCAGCGATCTGACTTCGAGCACCACCGGTGCCTGCGCGTCCTTGGCTGCTGCTTGCGCCACCGGTCGCGCGACGGCGATGCCGTCGCCCACCAGCACATCGCCCTGTGCCGCAATGTGTTCGTCGATCACCATCAGCCGCGCCGGGTTGCCTTGCAGGCTGGGCCGGCAGGCAAGCAACGCGCGGGTGTAGCCGTCTTTCGGCGCGCCGAAGATGGCGGCGGCAGAACCCTGCTCGCGGATCGTCCCGCCGCGCATCACGACGACGTCGTCGGCGATCTCGCCGACCAGGCCGAGGTCGTGGCTGATGAACAGCACGCTCATGCGGTGGTTGGCGCGAAGCTTGGCGATCAGCTCGAGAATTTGGCGCTGGATGGTGACATCGAGTGCGGTGGTGGGCTCGTCGGCGATCAGCAGCTTGGGTTCGCAGGCCAGGGCCATCGCAATCATCACGCGCTGCTGCTGGCCGCCGGACAAGCTCGTGCGGATATGACGCCAGGCGCCGCCTCGGCTCTGGAATGCCGACCTCGGCAAGCAGCGTCTCGGCGCGCGCAACGGCCTGCTGACGGCTCATAGCCAGGTGACGGCGCAGCGGTTCGGCAATCTGCTGGCCGACGGTGAACACCGGATTCAGCGAAGTCATCGGGTCCTGGAACACGCAGGCAATGTCCTTGCCGCGCAGCGCCTGCAACTCGGGTAGCGACGCCTTCAAGAGGTCTCGCCCCTGATAGAGCACTCGACCGTGCCGCTCGGCGTTGTCGGGCAGCAAGTTCACAATCGACATCGCCGTCACGCTCTTACCCGAACCAGACTCACCCACTAGCGCGACGGTGCGGTTCTCGGGAATGTCAAAGGACACGCCGTTCACGGCTGGCGCCAACTGCCGGGCCCCGCGCTCGCCCATACGAAACGCGACATGCAATTCCTGAATCGATAACAACATCAGGCCTCCTGCAGGGACGCGCCAAGGTTGGGGTGCGCCCGCTGAGCAATGAGGCAAGCCCAGCGTCGCGCTGGGTGTCTCAAGCGAGTGGCCGCTCGGGCGTGCAAGCTACGCCACTCCGCGCAATTTCGGGTCGAGCGCGTCGCGCCAGGCGTCGGCCATCAGCGAAAAGGCAGTCACGAACAAGGCCATCATTGCCGTTGCCGTCGCCAGTTCCCACCAGTAGCCCAGTATCAGTTGGCTCTGCGACTCGGCCAGCATCGTGCCCCAGCTGACCTGGTCGACCGGCACACCCAGGCCGAGATACGACAGGATGACCTCGGCCTTGATGAAGCCCACCACCAGGAGCGACAAACGCACCAGGATCACATGGCTGACATTGGGCAGGATGTGGCGGAACATGCGCGAGCCGACACTGGCGCCGATGGCCTCGGCCGCCCGCACGTACTCGCGACCGGCGTGCTTGATGAACTCGGCGCGCACCTGGCGGTAGACCCCGGCCCAGCCGGTCAGGCCGAGGATCAGCACCACCGTGCCGATGCCGCGCCCGAACACCGCTGCGAAGGCAAAGATCAGCAGGATGTCGGGGATGGCAGTGAAGACGTTGTACAGCCACTCCAGGAAGTCGCCGACCTTGCCGCCGAAAAAGCCCGCCAGCGCACCGAGCAGCGTGCCGATCAGCGTTGCCAACACCGCCGCAAGCACGCCGACAAAGACAGAGACCTCTGTGCCCTTGGTCGCCTTGGCCAGAACATCGCGGCCGATGCGATCGCCACCGAGCGGCAAGGTGGTGGCGCGCACGGCCTCGGTGGTCTTCATCTGCGCCGCACGCTCTGACCATTCCTTGTAGCGCGGCGCCAGCGGGTCGATGTCTGACAGGTCCACATTCGGGCCTTTGGGTGCTTCGATCGCGCTTTCGGCCTCTGCCTCGCGCGCGCCGAGCAATGTCGGGGGGGCATTTGGCACGCCCACCTCCTGCTGCCACTGGCTGGCCACGATGCCGATGGCCGACAGCGCGATCAGCAGCAGGAATGCCAGCACGATGACCAGTGAGACCATGCCCACATGATCATCGCGGAAACGCCGCCAAGCTGCGTGCCAGACGCCCTCGGACCGCGCGGCCGGCAGTGCGGGGGCGTTCAAGACAGCCGCGCTCATAAGGCAACCTCTGGGCCCATGAGGGCCGTTGAAGTACCGCGATGCAGGGTTGTCCACGGCGGCGTGCGGTCGGCGCGTGCGGACGAACCGACCGACCGCCGCGGTGGGCAACCCGTGTTCAACGCGCTGCGCCACGCGTGCCGCGTTCTTGACACCACGGCGTGTTGCCGCCGATGGTGTCCACCGACTTCCGTGCCCCTGCGGTGACTGCCTGGTGCGCTTGCCTCTCGAAGGCCCAAGTGAGACCCGCAGCCCGCAGGGTGCCGGAAGGCCACGACGGGCCCCAAGATGTAGCGCCAGGCCGAGCAAGCTGGAGCGCCTGTTTATGAGCTTCCCGCCGCGCCTTCCGACACGGACAGTCATACCGCAACTCCAAGGAGTCTGTCCATGAGCAACGATGCTTTTGCTGAAGTCTTTGTCGGGCTGGACTGGGCGGTGCACACGCACGCGGTGTGCGTGATCGATGCCGCCGGCGCTGTCCTCGATCGCTTCGAGGTCGCCCACGACCGCAACGGTCTGGCCGAGCTGATGCGCCGCCTGGCCCGCCACGGCCAGCGCCTGCGCATCGCCATCGAACGGCCTTCGGGCCTGATCGTCGATGCGCTGGTGGAGGCCGGCCACGAAGTCTTCCCGATCCACCCCAACGCCGTCAAAGCCAGCCGTCCGCGCTACCGCAGCCATGGGGCCAAAAGCGACGCCTCCGACGCCTACTTGCTGGCCGACCTGCTGCGCACCGATGGCCACCGCTGGCGCGCACTGGCCCCGCAGTCCGATGACATCCGCGCGCTGCGCGCCCTGGTGCGCTCGCGCGACGATCTGGTGGCTGCGCGCGTGGCTGCGGCCAATCAGCTCACCAGCACCTTGCAAGCCTTCTGGCCCGGCGCGGTCGTGATCTTCGCCGACGTGGCCTCGCCGATCGCGCTGGCCTTCCTGCGCCGCTACCCTTCGCCCAGCTCGGCCAGGCGGTTGACCGAAGCGCAGTTGCAGCGCTTTTGCAAGGCCCAGCACTACAGCGGCCGGCGCAGCGCTGCTGACTTGCTCGCCAGGCTGCGTGCAGCTGCCACCGGCCACGTGGGCGTGCACACCGAGCAGGCCCTGGCCGATGTCGTGCGCGCACAGGTCCGGGTGCTCGTGCCCGTCGTGACTCAGATCGCCGAGCTCACGCGCCGCATCGAGCAGTTCATGCACTCGCTGCCCGACGGCTTGCTGATGATGTCTTTCCCGCGGGCCGGGCAGGTCTGCGCTGCGCAGATCCTGGCCGAGCTGGGTGACGTGCGCGAGCGCTTCCCCAGCGCCGATCAGCTCGCCGCCGAGGCCGGCACGGCCCCCGTGACTTACCAGTCCGGCAAGACGCGCAGCGTGGCCTTCCGCTGGGCGTGCAACCACCGGCTGCGCCAGGCCATCACCTGCCTGGCGGACAACTCGCGCCACGCCAACGCGTGGGCCAACAGCGTCTACCAAGCCGCCCGAGCCCGCGGCTGCGATCACCCCCACGCCGTCCGCATCCTCGCCAGAGCCTGGCTGCGCGTCATATGGCGCGCCTGGACTGACCGCAAACCCTACGACTCGAGCCTGCACGGCAATGCCGTCCACCTCGCTTCGGCTACAGGAGGTTGACCCAGGATGTCTCACTTGAGCACCACCCTTGGGTCGACCACTTTGTAGAGCAGGTCAGTGGCCAGATTGATCAGCATCGTCAGCATCGCCAGATAGACCGTGGCGGCCTGGATCACCGGGTAGTCGCCGCGGTTCACCGCCAGGTAGACCTCGCGCCCAAGGCCAGGGATCGAGAAGAAGATCTCGATCAGGAAGGAGCCCACGAAGATGCCCGGCAATGCATAACCCACATTCGTCAGGATCGGGATCATTGCGTTGCGCAAGACATGCTTGAACAGTACGGTGCGCTCGACCAGGCCCTTGGCACGCGCAGTGCGCACATAGTCATGGCCGAGTTCGTCTAGGAAGAAGGTGCGGTACAGGCGCGTCTGCGGCGAGATGCCGACCAGCACCGCAAGCATCGTCGGCAGGGGCACAAATGTCGTGAGGTTGGTCCAGGTCGAGTCGCTCCACCCTTGGACCGGGAACCAGCCAAGCTGGAAACCGAACAGGTATTGGCCAATGATGATGTAGACCAGGAATGAGATCGACAGCGCTACCGTGGTCACCACCATCAGCGAGCGGTCGGTCAGCGAGCCGCGCACGTAGGCCACACCGATGGCGATCGGGATCGACAGCAGCGTGTCGAGGATCAGGATCGGCACCATCACCGTCAGCGTCGCCGGCATGCGGGTGGCGAACAGCGTGGCCACGCCCTCGTTGGTGGCCCAACTCTTGCCCCAGTCGAAGGTGGCGATCTGCTTGAGGAAGATGCCTAGCTGGTAGTACCAGGGCTGGTCCAGGCCGAGTTGCTGACGAATGGCCGCGATCTGCTCCTGCGTGGCATTCAGGCCGCCGAGGATGATGGCCGGGTCGCTGCCGAAGAACTTGAACAGCACGAATACCAGCATCACCACGCCGATCAACGTGGGCACCATCTGCCAGATGCGCCGGATGAGATAGGCCAACATGTCGGTCAGGCGTCCTGTGCCAGCGCGGTACGGTGCCGAAGCAGGCGGGATTTGGGATGCGCGAGTGTAGGCGGGCTCCGATACGGTCCCTTCTCCGCGTTTCCCCTGCATCGAGAACACGGACCGCACACAGGCAAACGCGGCCCCTACCGGCCTCGCGCGCCGCTAGACTGCGCCCTTTCGCAAGCGCGGCATGCACCCGTTTCGCCGCGCCACGATGTGCACACCATGTTCCGAATTCCTGCTGCTCGCGCTCGTCACCAGCCTGACGCTGGTTTGCCACGCCGCCGTGCCGCCCGCCGACAGCAGCGCGCCGGCAACCGCCAAGGTCCTGCGCTACGCTTTCCCGATCGCGGAAAGCGGGTTCGACCCGGCGCAGGTGACCGACCTGTACTCGAACACCGTGCTGGCCCACATCTTCGAAGCGCCGCTGGAATACGAGTACCTGGCCGAGCCGACGCGCATGCGCGCCAACACGGCGGCGGCGCTGCCCGAGGTGTCGGACGACTTCAAGCGCTTCGTCTTTCGCATCCGCCCCGGCATCTACTTTGCCGATGACCCGGCGTTCAAGGGCGTGCGGCGCGAGCTGACGGCCGCCGACTACGTCTATTCGATCAAGCGCCACTACGACCCGCGCTGGAAGAGCGGCAAGCTCTACCAGCTGGAGGCGAAGAAGCTGCTCGGCTTGTCGGAGTTGCGACGCGAGGTCATCGCGCAGAAGAAGGCCTTCGACTACGAGCGCGAGGTGCCGAGGGCCTGCGCGCGCTCGATCGCTACAGCTTCGAGGTACGCCTGGCCGAACCGTCACCGCGCTTCGCGCAGGACTTCACCGACCCGAGCCTGGTGGGTGCCGTGGCGCGCGAGGTGGTCGAGTTCTACGGCGACAGGTCAGCGAACACCCGGTGGGCACCGGGCCCTTCAGGCTGACGCAGTGGACGCGCAGTTCGCAGATGGTGCTCGAGCGCAACCCCGGCTATCGCGAGGTGCTCTACGACGAGCATCCGCCGGCCGACGATGCGCGCCGGGTGCGGTCGCCAACACGCTGCGCGGCAAGCGCCTGCCGATCGTCGATCGGATCGAGGTCGCCGTCATCGAACAGCAGCAGCCGCGCTGGTTGTCGTTCCTGAACCAGCGAGCACGACGTGATCGAGCGCGTGCCCGAGGAGTTTGCGCCGCAGGCCGTACCCAACAACCAGCTGGCGCCCTACCTGGCCAAGCGCGGCATCCAGATGCAGCGCTACCGGCGCGCCGACGTGGCGTTTTCCTACTTTGCGATGGAGAACCCGGTGGTGGGCGGCTACACGCCCGACAAGGTCGCCCTGCGCCGCGCGATTTCGCTGGCCGTCGACCTGGACCGCGAGATTCGTCTCGTGCGCAGCAGCCAGGCCATTCCCGCGCAGTCGATCGTCGGGCCGCAGGATCTGGGGCTACGACCCGGCGTTCAAGTCGGAGATGAGCGAGTTCAGCCGCGCCAAGGCCAATGCACTGCTCGACATGCACGGCTATGTCGATCGCGACGGCGACGGCTGGCGCGAGCAGCCCGACGGTCAGCCGCTGCTGATCGAGTACAGCACGCAGTCGGACGCGCAATCGCGCGCACTCTACGAGCAGTGGCAGATCAACATGAACGCGATCGGCATCCGCATGGTGGCCAAGATGGCGCAGTGGCCCGAGCACCTGAAGGCCTCGCGCGCCGGCAAGCTGATGATGTGGGGCGTGGCCTGGTCGGTCGGACCGGATGCCGAGGGTTTCCTGATGCTGGCCTACGGCCCGAACAAGGGCCAGGCCAACCATGCGCGCTTCGACCTGCCCGCGTTCAACGCACTGTTCGAGCGCCAGCGCGTGCTGCCCGATGGGCCGGAGCGCCAGGCCCTGATCGACCAGGCCAAACGACTGACGGTGGCCTACATGCCCTACAAGGCGCATGCGCACCGCATCTGGACCGACCTGGCGCAGCCCTGGGTCAAGGGTTATCACCGCAATATCTTCGTGCGCGAATTCTGGAAATATGTCGACGTTGACATGCAAGAGCGCGAAGCGCGCGCACGACATTGAGGGCAACACGATGAACGGTCCCGACACCGAGCGCCGTCGCCTGCTGCAAGGCGCCGCCGCCGCGACGCTGGCCACGGCCGGCGCACCCGCCCTTGCCGTCCGCCGGCGGGCGACGGGGCGGCGGCAGTGGCAAGAAGGTGCTGCGCGTGCTGTTCCAGGGCGCCGAAACCAGCTTCGACCCGGCGCGGGTGTCCGATCTGTACTCGCGCACGGTCACCGCCCACATCTTCGAGTCGCTGTATACCTACGACCATCTGGCGCGCCCGTCGAAGCTCAAGCCGATGGCGGCGGCCACGATGCCACAGGTGTCGGCCGACTTCCGTACCTGGACGATTCCCATCTTGCGCGGCGTCTACTTCGCCGACGACCCGGCCTTCAAGGGCCAGCGCCGCGAGCTTCAGGCGCGCGACTTCATTTATGCGATCCAGCGCACGGTCGACCCGGCCAACATCAGCCCGCTGGAAAAGGACATGCATCGATCTGGGCATCCTCGGCCTGCAGGAGGCGCGCGACGCCGCGGTGAAGAACAAGGCGCGCTTCGACTACGACCGCCCGATACGTGGCCTGCGCGCACTCGACTCGCATACCCTGCAGATCACCGTCGACAAGCCTCGGCCGCGCCTGCTCTATGCGCTGGCCGATGCCAGCGTGCTCGGCGCCACGGCGCGCGAGGTGGTCGAGCACTACGGTGACACGATCGGTGAACACCCGGTGGGCACCGGGCCATTCCGCCTGAAGAGCTGGCGCCGCACCTCGCGCATCGTGCTCGAGCGCAAGCCCCAGCTTTCGCGAGGTGCTGTACAGCGGCGAACCGGCGGCCGATGACGCCGAAGGGCACGCATTGCTGGCGCGTTTCAAGGGCCGGCGCCTGCCGATGGTGGACGAGGTCGAGGTCATCATCATCGAGGAGTTGCAGCCGCAATGGCTGACCTTCCTGCAGCGCGGCGTCGACGCCCTGGCCGGCGTGACCGGTCAGCTGCCGAGCCAGTTCAACACCGAGGCCGCGCCGGGCAACAAGCTGGCGCCGCGGCTGGCCCGCCAGGGCGTGCAGATGTACCGCTCTCTGGCCGCCGACGCCGCCTTCACCTACTTCAACATGAAGGATCCGACCATCGGCGGCATGGAGCCCGCGCAGGTGGCGCTGCGGCGCGCGATCAGCCTGGCCTACAACGAGGAAGAAGAGATCCGCAACATCCGGCGCGGCCAGGCCGTCGTCGGGCAGGGGCTGCTGATGCCGCACACCAGCGGTTATTCACCGGCCTTCAAGAGCGAGATGGGCGACTACGACCCGGCGCGCGCCCGCGCGTTGCTCGACGTGTATGGTTTTCTCGACCGCGACGGCGACGGCTGGCGTGAGCGCCCTGACGGCTCGCGCGCTGGAGCTCGAGATGGCCACCGAGCCCGAGCAGATCTACCGCGCCTACAACGAGTTGTGGCAGAAGTGCCTGAAGGCGGTGGGTATTCGGATCCGCTTCAAGACCCAGCAATGGCCCGAGAACCTGAAGGGAGCCGACGCCGGCAAGCTGATGATGTGGATGCTCGGCAGCGCGGCCGTCGTCACCTGACGGCATCGATGCCCTGGGCCGCATGTATGGCCCCTTGGCAGGCAACGGCAATTTCTCGCGCTTCCAGCTCGACGCCTTCGACAGGCTCTACGAGCAGATGCAGGCGCTGCCCGACGGGCCCGAGCGCGAGCGTCTGCTGCACGAAGCGCAGCGCTTGTCGGTGGCCTACATGCCGTACAAGACGCACGCGCACCGCATCTTCACCGACCTCACGCACGCCTGGGTCATCGGCTTTCGGCGGCCGCTGTTCTGGAACGACTGGTGGCAGACGGTCGACATCGACAACGAATTGCGCGCGAAGGCTGTACGGTCATGAAGAGCGACGCGCCTGATCATGGCCGGCGCCGCATGGCGCTGCTTGCGGCGGTCGTCAGCCTGACGGCCGCCGCGGCCGAAGAGCGCAAGATTCTCAGGCTGGCGTTCACCAAGGCCGAGACCAGCCTCGACCCGGCGCGCATCGTCGATCTGTATTCGCGCAACCTCACCGCGCACATCTTCGAAGCGCTGTACCAGTACGACCACCTGGCGCGGCCGTCGAAGATCAAGCCGCTGACGGCCGACGGCATGCCCGAGGCGTCGGCCGACTTCCGGGTCTGGACCGTGAAGGTCAAACCCGGCATCTACTTCGCCGACGACCCGGCGTTCAAGGGCAAGCCGCGCGAACTGGTGGCCGAGGACTATGTCTATGCCATCAAGCGCATGGTCGATCCGGCCAACAAGAGCCCGATCGTCGCCGGCATTCTGGACACCAAGTATCTCGGCCTGGCGGCACTGCGCGAAGACGCTGTCAAGGGCAACAAGCGCGTTCGACTACGACAAGCCCGTCGAAGGCATCAGCGCGATCGACCGTTACACCATTCGCTATACGCTCGAGGAGCCGAGACCGCGATTTCTCGAAGACCTGGCCGGGTCGCGACCTGGCGGGTGCCGTGGCGCGCGAGGTGGTCGAGTATTACGGCGACAAGATCGACGCCCACCCGGTCGGCACCGGGCCGTTCCGCCTGAAATCGTGGCGCCGCAGCTCCGAGCTCGTGCTCGAGCGCAGCCCGCACTTTCGCGACATGCGCTACGACGCCGAGCCTGCAGCCGACGACGCGGAGGGCCAGGCGATGCTGGCGCGCTTCAAGGGCCGCCGCCTGCCGATGGTCGACGAGGTGCGGGTCTCGATCATCGAAGAGAGCCAGCCGATGTGGCTGGCCTTCCTGAACGGCCAGGTCGATGCGTTGGCCACCAACGCCGGCCGCGTACCGCCGGAGTTCCTGACGCAGGCCATGCCCGGCGGCAAGCTAGCGCCCTACCTGGCCAAGCGCGGCATCCAGGCCAAGCGCACGCTCAACGCCGATTCGGGCCTGGCCTACTTCAACATGGAAGACCCGGTCGTCGGCGGCTACACGCCCGAGAAGGTGGCGCTGCGCCGCGCCATCGCTCTGGCGTACGACACGAGCATCGAGATCCGCCAGATTCGCCGCGGCGGCTTGGCTGCGCAATCGCCCGTGGTACCGCACACCGTCGGCTACGACCCCAACTTCAGGAGCGAGATGGGCGAGTACAGCCCGGCTCGCGCCAAAGCCCTGCTCGACCTGTACGGCTACATCGACCGCGACGGCGACGGCTGGCGCGACCAGCCCGACGGCAAGCCGCTGGTGATCGAGATGGCCAGCCAGCCCGATCAGCTGACACGGCAGTTCGACGAGTTGTGGAAGAAGTGCATGACCGCGGTGGGCATCCAGATTCGCTTCAAGCCGGCGCAGTGGCCGGAAAACCTGAAAGCCGCGCGTGCCGGCAAGATCATGTTCTGGCTGCTCGGCTCGTCGGCCGCGTCACCGGACGGCCAGGGGGCTCTGGCCCGCCTGTACGGCCCGCAATCGGGGAGCCAGAACCTGGCGCGCTTCAAGCTACCCGAGTTCGACCGCGTTTACGAGCGCATGCGCGAGTTGCCCGATGGTCCCGAGCGTGAGCAGTTATTCCTCGACGCCAAGCGGCTGGCCGTGGCCTACATGCCGTACAAGCACACCGCACACCGCACCGAGGCCGACATGCTGCAACCGTGGGTCGCCGGTTACCGCCGCCCGCTGTTCTGGCTCGAATGGTGGCACCTGGTCGACATCGACCCGGCGAAGAAGGCGGCAACATAGTTCACGGCCGTAGCGCACCGCGTCGGAAAGATTCCGGCGCGCGGCGCGTAAGCCTTGGTAACCGTCGAGTCATGAACGCACCCCCCGCCTTCCGCCAGCAGCTGCTCGCCGCCATCCCGCGGCTGCGGCGCTATGCGCGCTCGCTGGTTTTCGACAGCCAGAACGCCGACGACCTGGTGCAGTCGGTGCTCGAGCGCGCCCTCGGCCACTGGCGCCAGTTCGACCCGCGACGCGACATCGTCTTGTGGCTCCTGTCGATCGCCCACAACGCCCACCTTGACGCATTGCGGCGCGACCGCCGCCTCGACGTGCTGCCGCCCGAGCGCGTCACCGACGTGATGGACGCCCAGCAGCCGCCGGGCTTTGACGTCGGCCTGCGCCTGGACATCCTGGCCGCGCTCGAGCGGTTGACGCTCGACCAGCGCAACGCGCTGCTGCTGGTACTGGTCGAGCAACTCAGTTATGCCGAAGCCGCCGAGGTACTGCAGGTGCCCGCCGGCACCGTGATGTCACGCGTCAGCCGCGCCCGCGTGGCGATGCGCGAGTGGCTCGAAGCCGGTACCGGCACGCCGCGCAGCGCGGCGCCGCGGCCCGACCTGCGCCGCGTCGTCTGACGCCCAACCCGCAAACGCCTATGTCCCTCCCTGACGACTTCAGCGACACCGACCTCAGTGCCTGGCTCGATGGCGAGCTCGACGCGGAGCGCCGGGCCCAGGTCGATCGCTGGCTGCATGACCACCCGGAACTGGCCGCGCGAGCGCGCCTGTGGGCGGCGGACCGCGATGCGCTCCGCGCCCGTCTGGATCCCGTACTCGGCGAGCCGGTGCCGCCCGCGATGACGCACCTTGTATCGCAACAGCGAGCGCATCCGCGCTGGGCCCAGGCAGCAATGGCCGCAGGCTTGCTGGTGGCGGGCGCCGTGATTGGCGGTGGCGGCATGTGGCAATGGCAGAGCCAGCGAGCAGCTGGCGCCATCGCCGCGGCCCAGGCCGGCACCCCGGCCGGATGGATTCGTCGCGCTGCCTTGGCGCACAGTGTGTATGTGCCCGAACCGTTGCATGCGGTCGAGGTCAAGGCCCAGGAGGAGCACCTCGCGCGCTGGCTGACGCGGCGGATCGACATCCCGGTCAAGCTGTTCGACCTGCGCGACGACGGTTTCGAGCTGGTCGGCGGCCGCCTGCTGCCCGACGCCGGCGGCAAGAGCGCTCAACTGATGTACGAGAGTACCGGCACCGGCCTGCCCAAGCAGCGCGTCACCGTCTATCTGCGCAAGCCCGACGCCGATGCGCCGACCGCGTTTCGCTATCAGCAGCAGGGTGAGCTGGGCCTGTTCTACTGGGTCGAGGCCGGCGCCGGTTATGCATTGGTCGGCGCGCTGCCCAAGGAACGCTTGCTCGCGCTGGCACAGGCCATCTACAAGCAACAGCCGACCGCCATGCCAGCCGCCGGCGCCGCGTCACGCTGAACCCGCGCGCCGCCGTAATGGCACCCGCGGTGGGCTGCCTAGAATGCCCCCGTGCCGCCGACCGCCACCGCTGAGCCCATGCCCCGTACAGCGGCGCAGCGTGCGGCGGCGGTGCATCGACTCATCGTCGTCAGCGTTCTCGGTTTTGCGTCCGGCCTGCCGCTGGCGCTGACCGGGCAGGCGATGCAGGCCTGGCTGTCGGTCGAGGGACTTGACGTGGCGACGATCGGCTTCCTCAGCCTGGTCGGCCTGCCCTACACCTTCAAATTCCTGTGGGCGCCGTTGATGGATCGCTTCGACCTGCCGTGGCTGGGCCGCCGGCGCGGCTGGCTGGTGGTCTCGCAGCTGCTGCTCGCGCTGCTGCTGTTTCTGCTCGCCGGCATTTCGCCCACGGGCGCGACCCAGGCCTTTGCGTTGTTGGCCGTGGCCATCGCCTTCATGTCGGCGTCACAGGACGTGGTCATCGATGCCTACCGCACCGACCTGCTGCCGGCGCTGGAACGCGGCCTTGGCGCTTCGTTGGCGGTGGCGGGCTACCGGCTGGCGATGATCCTGTCTGGCGGCGTGGCGCTGATCTGGACCGACGGCAATCAAGGTGGCGGCTGGAGCTGGCCCGAGGTGTACCGGCTGATGGCCGGCCTGATGGTCGTGGCGGCAGCGATATCGGCTGCGCTGTTGCCCAAGCTCGCAGCACCGACGCTGGCGCCGGCCCCGGGCGGATCGATCCGCAACGACCTGCTCGGCTTCTTGGCCGTCGTCGCCGCTGTGGCCGTCGGCTATGCCGTGACCGATCGCTTCGTCGCGCCGGCCATGCACAGCTTGATGGCTCCGCTGTGGCAGGCAAGCGCGCTGGGCGCCGCGCTGCAGGGGCGCTGGGCCGACCTGGCTGCCCTGCTGGTGGGCATCCTGATCACGTTGCCGCTGGCAGCATGGGCGGCGCGGCGCGCCCGATTCGAAACCCTGCTGTCGGGTCTGGACAACTACTTCAGCCAACCGGGTGCGCTCGCCTTCCTGCTCTTCATCGTGCTCTACAAGCTCGGTGACGCCTTTGCCGGCTCGCTGATGACGCCGTTCCTGTTGCAGAGCATGGCCTTCAGCCCGGCCGAAGTCGGGCTGGTGAACAAGGTGATCGGGCTGTGGCTGACGATCGGCGGTGCGCTGATCGGGGGCGCGCTGATGTTCAAGCTCGGCCTGTGGCGCGCGCTGCTGTTGTTTGGCGTGCTGCAGATGGCCAGCAATCTGGGTTTCTGGTGGCTGGCGATCAGCGGCAAGGGGTTGATGCCGGGTCTGACGATTCCGGCTTTCGACTGGGCTGTTGTCAAGCTCGCCGCACCGACACCCGTGGATGGCGGCCTGCTGATGGTGATCGCCTTCGAGAACCTGTCGGGCGGCATGGGCACGGCGGCCTTCCTGGCCTTCTTGATGAGCCTGTGCAACCAGCGTTTCACCGCGACGCAGTTCGCGCTGCTGTCGGCATTTGCCTCGGTCGGACGGGTCTGGGTCGGGCCGCTGGCGGGTGTTCTCGCTGCCAGCATCGGCTGGCCGGCGTTCTTCATCGTGTCCACCGTGGCGGCACTGCCGGCGTTGGCGATGCTGTGGTGGCTGCGCGCCAGCGTGCGCGCGCTGGAAGCGTGAAGCTCAGCGAGCAACTGAATCAATGAACCAAAGTGAATTCCGCACCGATGCAGAGCTGGTGCTGCCGCATGGCGCGGGCTGTGCATGCACGTTGCACGCACGGCGGCGCCTCGGCGTCGTCTTGCTCGCGGCCGGTGCCGCCACGTCGCTGCCGGCACTGCCCCAACAACCGCAGCCCGTCGACGGCGGCGTGCGCGGTGACGTTGGCCGCGAGAGCTCGTTCACCAATCTGGTTCCGGCCGAGCAGGTCGAGCAGGCGGCGGCGCAGCAATACGCGCAGTTGCTGCGCAACGCCGCGGACCAGCACGCGCTCGGCCCTGACAACCATCCACAGGTGCAGCGTCTGCGCGCCATTGCCCAGCGCATCATCCCGCACGCACTGGCGTGGAACCCGCGCGCCAAGCAGTGGCGTTGGGAAGTCAACTTGCTCGGCAGCAAGGACTTGAATGCGTTTTGCATGCCGGGCGGCAAGATCGCCTTCTACTCCGGCATCCTGTCGCAATTGCAGCTCAGCGACGACGAGGTCGCCGCGATCATGGGCCACGAGATGGCGCATGCGTTGCGCGAGCACGCCCGCGCCCGCATGGGCAAGACGGCAGCCACGCGTATCGGCGCCTCGTTGCTGTCGGCCGTGTTGGGGCTCGGCGGTACCGGCGATGCACTGCTCAATATGGGTGGCCAGTTGTTGACGCTCAAGTTCAGTCGCGAAGACGAGAGCGAGGCCGATATCGTCGGCTTGGAGCTCGCCGCCCGTGCCGGCTACGACCCCAAGGCCGGCGTGACGCTGTGGCAAAAGATGCTCGGCGCCAACAAGGGCGCGCCACCGCAATTCCTGTCGACGCACCCGAGCGGCACCACGCGGATCCAGGACATCGAGGCCAAGTTGCCCAAGGTGGCGCCGTTGTATGCCGCGGCGGAAAAGCCGCCGCGCCAATTCGGCCCGCCGGCCAAATCACCGACGGCATCGGCATCGGCTGCCAGCGGTGGCTGAGCGCGCCGGCCGCCACCGTGCCTCGCGGCGCTGGCGCGGCGGTTTCATGCCCACTTAGAGCGCGAATTCGTAGTCGATGACCAACGGTGCGTGGTCCGAGAAGCGCCGATCCAGGTAAATGGCCTCACGGCGCGCCAATGCGGCGATGCCCGGCGTCGCCAGGTGGTAGTCCAGCCGCCAACCGACATTCTTGGCCCAGGCCTGGCCACGGCTGCTCCACCAGGTGTATTGCTCGGGTTGGGTATTGAGCGTGCGAAAGACGTCGACCAACCCGGCCTTGTCGATCAGCTTGCTCAACCACGCGCGCTCTTCGGGCAGAAAGCCGCTGTTCTTCTGGTTGCTCTTCCAGTTCCTCAGGTCGATCGGATGGTGCGCGATGTTGATGTCGCCGACGAGCACGAATTCGCGCTCGGCCCTGAGCTTGACCAGGTGCGGGTAAATCCGGGCCAGGAAGCGGTACTTGGCGGCCTGGCGCTCTTCGCCCGACGAGCCGCTCGGGAAGTAGCAACTGATGACACTGAACTTGCGTTTGGCCGTGTCGTAACGCGCCTCGACGTAGCGCCCTTCGGCGTCGAACTCCTTGGCGCCAAAACCGACCTTCACCGCGCTCGGCGCCTTGCGGGTGTACAGGCCGACCCCCGAGTAGCCCTTCCTCTGCGCAAAGTGGAAGTGGCCGTCCATTCCGGCCACGCGCTCGAAGCGGTCGGTCACGTCGTCGGCCTGGGCCTTGACCTCCTGCACGCCCATACAATCGGCACGGACCTCTGCGGCCCAGTCGACGAAGCCCTTGTTCGCTGCCGAGCGGATGCCGTTCAGGTTCAAGGTCACAAGACGGAACATGCTGACGCTCTCCCGAAGGTTTCCATGACATTGCCCCCAGCTTCGGGCGCCGATGCGCTGGCACAGGAGTTCGTGCAGTTCGCGGTCGGCGCTGGTGTCCTGCGCTTCGGGGAATTCAAGACCAAGGCCGGCCGCCTGTCGCCATACTTCTTCAATGCCGGCGGCTTTGACGACGGTGCCAAGCTTGGGTTGGTGGCCCAATTCTATGCACGCAGGCTGCTTGCATCGGACCTGCCGTTCGACATGCTGTTCGGCCCGGCCTACAAGGGCATCACGCTGGCTGCGGCCGTGGCCATCGAGCTGGCCCGGCTGGGGCGTAACGTACCGTTCGCCTACAACCGCAAGGAAGCCAAGGACCATGGCGAAGGCGGCAGCCTGATCGGTGCACCGCTCGCCGGGCGCGTGGTGATCGTCGATGACGTGGTCTCGGCCGGCACCTCGGTACGCGAGTCGATTGCCCTCATTGCGGCCGCCGGCGCGCAGCCCGTGGGCGTGGCGATTGCGCTGGACCGCCAGGAAGTGGGTGCCGCCGATGGCGTCGATCAACCCCTCTCGGCAGTGCAGTACATCACGTCGCATCTCGGTCTGCGCGTGCTGTCGGTTGCGACCCTGGCCGACCTGTTGCAGTATCTGCACTCTGCCAGCGATGCCGGGTTGGCCGGATTTGCACAGGCCGTGTCGGCCTATCGTGATCGTTACGGCGTTGAAGCCTTGTCATCATCCAGACCCCAGTACCGCGCATGAGTCACCGTTTGATACCCAAGAGGCGCGTGCTGGTCGCTGCATCGCTGTTGTGCGCCGGCATGCTGTCCAGCGTGAGCGCCGCGCCGAAGGTCTACACCTGCGTAGCCGCCAACGGCCGTACGCTGACCTCCGACCGCCCCATCGTCGAGTGCCTGGATCGCGAGCAGCGCATCCTGGCGCCTGACGGCACGCTGCAGGGCGTCGTGCCACCTTCACTCACCGCCGACGAACGCTCCGAAAGGGAGAACCGCGAGCGACAACTGGCGGCTGCGCGGCAGATGAGGGCCGAGGCCGTGAAGCGCGACCGCAGCTTGGTGACGCGTTTCCCGGACGTCGAATCGCACCTGAAGGCCCGTGAGGCGGCGTTGACGAATCTGCAGATCGCGATGCGCGCATCCGAACTGCGCCAGCGCGAACTGGCCAACGAACGCAAGCCGCTGCTCAATGAAGCCGAGTTCTATGCGGGCAAAGCGCTACCACCCAAGTTGCGCGAGCAGCTCGATGCCAACGATGCTGCGATGGCGGCCCAGCGCGACGCGCAGGTGAACCAGAGGGCCGAGCTCGAACGCATCAACACTTCGTTCGACATCGAGCAGGAACGGCTGAAACGCTTGTGGGCCGGTGCGCCACCGGGCTCGCTCGACCCTGCAGCCGACGTCGCCGTGCCGGCCAAACCGCTGACCTTGCCGGCCGCCAATCCGGTTGTCGCCCAGCCGGCCAAGCCGGCGGCCGTGCGCAGCGGCAAGCTGTAGCTCAGCCAAGCCTGCGCTTGAGCAACTCGCTGGCCTGCGCCGGGTTGGCCTTGCCCTGGCTCGCCTTCATGACCTGACCGACCAAGGCGTTGAAGGCCTTGTCCTTGCCGGCGCGGTATTCCCCGACCGATTTCGCATTCGCGGCAATGACCTGGTCGACGATGGCTTCGAGCGCACCGGCATCGCTCATCTGCTTTAGGCCTTTGGCCTCGATCAGCGCGTCGACGTCGTTGCGACGCTCGCTCCACAAAGTCTCGAACACCTGGCGCGCGCCGTTGTTGGACAGCGTACCGTCGTCGATGCGCGTCACCAGCGTCGCCAGTGTCGACGGGGCCACAGGGCAGGCGTCGATCGCGCTCTCGGCCGCATTCAGGCGTTTGGCGACCTCGCCCATCAACCAGTTGGCGACCAGCTTGGCCCGACCGCAGGCGTCGCGCGCAGCCTCGTAGTAGCGCGCAAAGGCCAGGCTCTGCGTCATCGCCGCAGCGTCGTACGCCGGCAGGCCATCTTCACGCACGAAGCGTGCCGCCATCGCGCCGGGCAGCTCGGGCAGTCTGGCACGCACACGCTCGATCCATTCCGGCTCGATCACCAGCGGTGGCAAGTCGGGGTCCGGGAAGTAGCGGTAATCATGCGCGTCTTCCTTGCTGCGCATGGCCCGCGTTTCGCCGCTATCGGGGTCGAACAGCACCGTCGCCTGCTCGATCTTCAAGCCATCCTCGAGGCGGTCGATCTGCCACTGGACCTCGAAGTCGATCGCCTGCTGCATGAACTTGAAGCTGTTCAGGTTCTTGATCTCGCGGCGGGTACCGAAGGGCATGCCGGGCCGACGCACCGAAACGTTGGCGTCGCAGCGAAAGCTGCCTTCCTGCATGTTGCCGTCGCAGATGCCCAGCCATATCACCAGCGTGTGCAGCGCCTTGGCGTACTCGACCGCCTCGGCCGAACTGCGCATGTCGGGCTCGGTGACGATTTCCAGCAACGGCGTGCCGGCGCGGTTGAGGTCGATTCCGCTCTGTCCGTGGTAGTCCTGATGCAGGCTCTTGCCGGCGTCTTCTTCGAGGTGGGCGCGCGTCAGATGCACCGTCTTGCCGGTGCCCCCGAGGACGAAGTCGACACGGCCGCCCTGCACGACCGGCGTTTCGTACTGGCTGATTTGGTAGCCCTTTGGCAGGTCGGGGTAGAAGTAGTTCTTGCGCGCGAAGATCGACAGCGGTGCGACCTTGGCACCGACCGCCAGGCCGAAACAGATCGCTCGCTCGACCGCACCGCGGTTCATCACCGGCAAGGTGCCCGGCAGCGCCATATCGACGGCACAGGCCTGCGTGTTGGGCGCGGCGCCGAAGGCCGTGCTGGCGCCGCTGAAGATCTTGCTCGCGGTTGACAACTGGGCGTGCGTTTCCAGGCCGATGACGACCTCGTAGCCTCGGATCAACGCGGGGGTGGTCATCGCGTGCCCGCCGGACTGCGGCTATGGAAGTCGGTTGCCTGTTGGAACACATGCGCTGCGTGAAGCATCGCGCCTTCGCTGAAGTAGTTGCCGATCAATTGCAGCCCGACCGGCATGCCGCCCTCACCGAAGCCGGCCGGCAGGCTCATGCCCGGCAGGCCAGCGAGGCTGGCCGGAAGGGTGAAGATATCGGCCAGGTACGCCGCGACCGGGTCGTCACCTTGCGCGCCCAGCTTCCAGGCCACGCTGGGAGCCACCGGCCCGGCGATCAGGTCGCAGGACGCGAAGCATTGCTGGAAGTCATCGGCGATCATGCGGCGCAGCTTCTGCGCCTGCAGATAGTAGGCGTCGTAATAGCCGTGGCTCAACACGTAGGTGCCGATCATGATGCGGCGCTTGACTTCGGCGCCAAAGCCCTCGGCGCGCGTCTTGGCGTACATGTCTGCCAGATCTGTGAATCGCGCCGCGCGGTGGCCGAACTTGACGCCGTCGAACCGCGACAGGTTGGAGCTGGCTTCGGCCGGCGCGATGATGTAGTAGACGGGAATCGAGAGCTCGGTGCGGGGCAGGCTCACGTCGACCAGCATCGCGCCGAGATCCTCCAACACTGCGAGCGCGACACGCAGCGCCGCATTCACGTCGGCTGCCAATGCCGTGGGGAAGAACTCGCGCGGCACGCCGATGCGCAGCCCGGCCAGCGGGCGCGACGGTGTTGCGCCTGCCCTCGGCGCCAGCATTTGCGCATGAAAATCCTGCGGCGGCCGTTGTGCGCTTGTCGAGTCGCGTTGATCGAAGCCGCTCATCGCCGACAACATCAGGGCGCAGTCTTCGGCCGAACGTGCCAACGGACCGGCCTGGTCGAGGCTCGAGGCGAACGCCACCATCCCGTAACGCGAGCAAACGCCATAGGTCGGCTTGATGCCGGTGATGCCGGAAAAACTGGCCGGTTGGCGGATCGAGCCACCGGTGTCGGTACCGGTGGCCGCCGGCAACAATCGCGCAGCCACCGCAGCCGCCGAGCCGCCGGAGGACCCGCCCGGCACACGGGACAGGTCCCAAGGGTTGTGCACCGGGCCATATGACGAGTTTTCGTTGGCCGAGCCCATTGCGAACTCGTCGCAATTGAGTTTGCCCAGGCTGACCGCGCCCGCCGCCGCCAGGCGAGCCACCACCGTGGCGTCGAACGGGCTGGCATAGCCCTCCAGCATCTTCGATCCGGCGGTGCTCGGCATGCCGGTGGTCACGAAGATGTCCTTGTGCGCGATCGGCACCCCGGCCAGCGGGCCGAGGATCTCGGCGGCAGCACGCCGTGCATCGATCGCGCGCGCCTGCGCCAGGGCCGCGTCGGCCGCCACATGCAGGAATGCGCCGAGTTGGTCGGCAGCGACTCGCGTCAGCAATTGCTCGGTGAGTTCGACGCTCGACACCTCGCGCGCCGAAAGCGCTCGACCGAGCGCGGCCACGCCCATCTCGTGAAGGACCGCCGTCATTCGATAACCTTGGGCACCAGGAACAACCCGTCCTCAACTGCCGGCGCGCTGGCCTGATTGCGCTCGCGCTGATCGCCTTCGGTCACCACGTCGTCACGCAATCGCAGCGCCACCGCGTGCACCGCCGACAGCGGCGTGTACAGGGGCTCGACGCCGCGGGTGTCGACCGCGCTCATTTGCTCGACGATGCGAAAGAAGCCGTTCAGCTGGCCGAGCATCGCCGCCCGTTCGTCGGGCTTCAGCTCAAGCCGCGCCAGGTGGGCGATGCGGCTGACGTCTTGCGGGGTCAAAGCCATGGCATGAAGGGCACGGTGAGGGTGGAGAAGCAGACAAATTGGCGCCACAGCGGTGTTATTCGCAAGGCTCGCGGCGGGGGTATCAGTTATTATCGCCGCCCATCGGAGACCCTCCAGTGCCTCGTGGCACGGGGGGTTTCATTGCAAGAGCGGTCGCATCTGTCACCAAACGCAAGCGTCGCCAACACGCCGCCACACAGCCCATCATGTTCGGATCCCTGCGCCGCTACTTCTCCACCGACCTGGCCATCGACCTGGGTACCGCCAACACCCTGATCTACGTTCGCGGCAAGGGCATCGTGCTCAACGAGCCTTCGGTGGTGGCGATCCGGCATGAGGGCGGACCCCACGGCAAGAAGACCATCCAGGCGGTCGGTACCGAAGCCAAGGCGATGCTGGGCAAGGTGCCCGGCAACATCGAAGCCATCCGGCCGATGAAAGACGGCGTGATCGCCGACTTCACGGTCACCGAGCAGATGCTGAAGCAATTCATCAAGATGGTCCACCCGCGCTCGATGATGAAGCCCAGCCCACGCATCATCGTCTGCGTCCCGTGCGGCTCGACCCAGGTCGAGCGTCGAGCGATTCGCGAGTCGGCGCTCGGCGCCGGTGCTTCGGAAGTGTTTCTGATCGAAGAGCCGATGGCTGCGGCCATCGGTGCCGGGCTGCCGGTCAGCGAGGCCAGCGGCTCGATGGTCGTCGACGTCGGTGGCGGCACGACCGAGGTCGGCGTGATCTCGCTCGGTGGCATGGTCTACAAGGGCAGCGTGCGCGTCGGCGGTGACAAGTTCGACGAAGCCATCATCAATTACATCCGTCGCAACTACGGCATGCTGATTGGCGAACCGACCGCCGAAGCGGTGAAAAAGAGTATCGGCAGCGCCTTCCCCGGCTCCGAGGTCAAGGAGATGGAAGTCAAGGGCCGCAACCTCTCCGAAGGTGTGCCGCGCAGCTTCACGATCAGCAGCAACGAGATCCTCGAAGCCCTGACCGACCCGCTGAACCAGATCGTCTCGAGCGTGAAGAACGCGCTCGAACAGACCCCGCCCGAACTCGGCGCCGACATCGCCGAGCGCGGCATGATGCTGACCGGCGGCGGCGCGCTGCTGCGCGATCTCGACCGCCTGCTGTCCGAGGAAACGGGCTTGCCGGTGCTGGTCGCCGAGGACCCGCTGACCTGCGTGGTGCGCGGCTGCGGCATGGCGCTCGAACGCATGGAACGGCTGGGCTCGATCTTCACCTCGGAGTAGCTGATGTCGGCGCGAGCGCCAGAGCGCCGGGCCGCCCCGGGATCCACAGTGCCCGCCACGCCGGTGGGCCCGGCGCGACTCGCAAGCGCCATCGGGGTCCATCGCGTGCCGCAGGGGGCGCGATGCGGTCGTCAGGCGCCGGGCCGGCGCATGCGCGGTTAGACGACGATGCTCGGGACGCTCGACCGCACCCCGCCGCCGTTCTTCCGCCAGGGTTACTCGGCCCTGAGCAAGCTTGCCATCTACTCGGCGCTGGCGTTGTTCCTGATGGTCGCCGACTCGCGGCTGCCGATCGTGGCCACGCTGCGTGTTGCGCTGGCGACTGCTCTGGCGCCGGTCCAGCGCGCACTGCTGGTTCCGGTGGAGATGGTCAGCGGCGGCGGCGACTACCTGCGCGGCCTGGGCCAGGCGCTGCAGGGCGAAGACGCCGCACGCAAACTGCTCGCCCAGCAGGCCGAGCGCGTGGCCCAGGCCGACCGTCTGTTGGCCGAGAACGCCCACCTGCGCGCCTTGCTTGAACTCGCGCCCGCGCTGCCGGTGCGCAGCCAGGCCGCCGAGGTGATGTACGAGGCCGCTGATCCGTATTCGCGCAAGGTGTTCATCAATCGCGGCGCGACGCAGGGCCTGGTGGCCGGCGCACCGGTGATCAACGAGGCCGGCGTTCTCGGCCAAGTGACGCGCTTGTACCCGCTGTCGGCCGAGGTGACCCTGTTGACCGACAAGGACGCCGCGGTACCGATCATCAACACCCGTACCCAGCAGCGCGGCGCGGCCTATGGCGGGCTGGCCAAGGGCAGTGCGATGGAGTTGCGCTTCGTCGCCGGCAATGCCGACGTGCGTATCGGCGACGTGTTGCACACCACCGGCGTCGACGGCGTCTATCCGGCTGGCTTGGCCGTGGCCCGGGTAACGCAGGTCGAGCGCCAAGCCGAAGGCGGGTTTGCGAAGGTCATATTGGCGCCGGCGGCCGTGGCCGACGGGGTGCGCCATGTCCTGGTGCTCGAGCCGTTGTCGGTGCAGTTGCCGGCCAGGCCCGCGCCGGCACCCGAATCGACAGCCAAGTCCCCGGCCAAGGTGCGCAAGGGCACGGGGCCCACGCGATGACCATGCAGGACCGGGAATTCCTCAGCGGCCACGCCGACGGCGACGAAGTACTCGGCGTGGCCGGGCCGAAGAGTCCGGGGTGCGCGCCATGATCATGCCGCGCGGGGCCGACCAGCTGCTGCTGCCGGTCAATCCGCTCTTCATCGCGTCGTCGTTGCTGGCGGCACTGGCGTTCAATCTGCTGCCGCTCGGCCGCCACCCCGCGATGCCCGACCTGCTGGCGCTGACGCTGGCCTTTTGGGCCGTGCACCAGCCGCGCCGCGTCGGCGTGGGCATAGCGTTCACGTTTGGCCTGATGATGGACGTGCACCAGGGCGCCTTGCTCGGCCAGCATGGCCTGGCCTATACGCTGCTGGCCTATCTTGCGCTGGCGTTCTCGCGCCGCCTGAGCTGGTTCACGCTGGCGCAGCAGGCGCTGCAGGTGCTGCCGTTGTTCGTCGCGGCGCGCACCGTTTCGCTGCTGGTGCGCCTGGCCGCCGGTGACCTGTTCCCCGGCTGGAGCCTGTTCATCGCGCCGCTCATCGAAGCCTTGCTCTGGCCCGTCGTCACGTTCGTGCTGCTGGCGCCGCAGCGTCGCGCACCCGATCCGGATCAGAATCGACCGCTGTAGAGCCAGCCATGATCGAGCTGAAGAACGTCGAGCAGGAACTGGGCCACTTCCGCGGCCGCCTGTTGGCCGCGGCCCTGTTCGTGCTGGTCTGCTTTGGCCTGCTCGCGGCCCGGCTGGTCTATCTGCAGGTCGTGATGCACGAGGACCTGGCCACGCAGGCCGAGGCCAATCGCATTGCGGTGCTGCCGGTCACCCCCATCCGCGGCCTGATCCTCGACCGCAATGGCGTCGTGCTGGCCACCAACTACTCGGCCTACACACTGGAGATCACGCCTTCGCTCCTGGTCCAGTCGCTGGACGCGACGATCGACGCATTGGCCGAACTGGTCGAGATCACGCCACGCGACCGCCGGCGCTTCAAGCGCCTGCTCGAAGACAGCAAGAATTTCGACTCGCTGCCGATCCGGACCAAATTGTCCGACGAGGAAGTCGCACGCTTCGTCGCCCAGCGCTTTCGCTTCACCGGCGTCGACGTGCACGCGCGCTTGTTCCGCCAATACCCGCTCGGCGAGGTCGGTAGCCACCTGCTGGGCTACATCGGGCGCGTCAACCAAGCCGAGAAGCAGGCGATGGAAGAGTGGGACGACGAGACACTGGCCAATTACCGTGGCACCGAATACATCGGCAAGCTCGGACTCGAGCAGAGCTACGAGAGTGACTTGCATGGCGTGACCGGCTTCGAGCAGGTCGAGACCAGCGCCGGCGGGCGGGCGGTACGCCGCTTGGCCAATCAGCCGGCCAAGCCCGGCAATACGCTCAATCTGTCGATCGACATTCGCCTGCAAGCGCTGGTCGAGGAGATGTTCGGCGAGCGCCGCGGCGCGCTGGTCGCGATCGACCCACGCAACGGCGAAGTGCTGGCCTTCGTCAGCAAGCCGAATTTCGACCCCAATCTGTTCGTCGACGGCATCGATGCAGAGAGCTGGCGCGAACTCAACGACGACATCGACAAGCCGCTGCTCAACCGTGCGTTGCGCGGTACCTATCCACCGGGCTCGACATTCAAGCCCTTCATGGCCATGGCCGCGCTCAACACCGGCAAGCGCGCACCCGGAACGATCATCAACGACAACCTGACCTTCACCTTCGGCGGGCGCACCTTCGGCAGCCCCGAAACCGACCGCGCCGGCCCCAAGGACATGCGCACAGCCATTGTCTCGTCGAGCAACGTGTACTTCTACAGCCTGGCCAACGAAATGGGCGTCGACCTGATCCATGACCAGCTCGAACCCTTCGGTTTCGGCCGCAAGACCGACATCGACATGCAGGGCGAAGTCACCGGCGACCTGCCGTCGACGGAGTGGAAGCGCAAGAAGTTCTCCCGGCCCGAACTGCAGAAGTGGTATGCCGGCGAAACCATCTCGCTGGGCATCGGCCAGGGCTACAACAACTTCACCATGCTGCAGATGGCCACGGCTGTGTCGACCCTGGCGGCGGGCGGGCAGCGCTTCAAGCCGCGCCTGGTGCGCGACATCGAAGACGTGATCAAGCACGAACGTCGCCTGATCGCCCACGATGCGCTCTCGCCGCTGCCGCTGGTTCCCGAGCAGGTCGAGCTGATCCGCAGCGCGATGAACGGTGTGACACGCGAAGGCACCTCGCGCGCGGCCTTTGCCGGCGCGACCTACCAGAGCGGCGGCAAGACCGGCACAGCGCAAGCCGTCGGCCTGAAGGCCGGCGAGAAATACAGCGCCATCAAGGCCGACGAGCGCAAGCGTGACCATTCGCTGTACATCGCCTTTGCGCCGGTGGAGGCACCGACCGTGGCCCTGGCGGTGATCGTGGAAAACGCAGGCTTCGGCTCGATGTCGGCCGCACCGATTGCGCGCCGTGTGTTCGACTATCTGCTGCTCGGCGTGGTGCCCAACGCGCAGGACATGGCGCTGACCCGGGAGGGCAAGACCACGGCCCCGGTTGGCACGCCGCGGCCGGCCGCCGAAATGCCCTTGCCGGGCCAGGTGGCAGGGCCCGCAGCCGCCGCCTCGCAGGCCCTGGCGGCGTTGACCCGATGAGCGCGATCTTCGAGCAGCCGACGCTGTGGCAGCGCTTGCGCCCGGTGTTGTTCGGCTTCGACGGCCCGCTGGCGTTGCTCATCGGCGTGCTCGCGGCCTTCGGCCTGGTCACGATGTACTCCGCCGGTTTCGACCATGGCACGCGCTTCGTCGATCACGGCCGCAACATGTTGATTGCGCTGGCGATGCTGGTCATCGTGGCCCAGATACCGCCACACCGACTGATGACGCTGGCGCCGGTGCTGTACACCGCCGGCGTGGCACTGCTGGTCGCGGTCGCGGTGCACGGGGTCACGCGCAAGGGCGCCACGCGCTGGCTCGATGTCGGCATCGTGATCCAGCCCAGCGAACTGCTGAAGTTGGCGATGCCGTTGATGCTGGCCTGGTGGTTCCAGAAGTGCGAGGGCCGCTTGTCGCTAACGGCATGGTTGGTCGCCATCCTGCTGTTGGCCGTGCCACTCGCATTGGTCGTCAAGCAGCCCGACCTCGGCACCGCGATCCTGATCCTTTCAGCCGGCGTTTACGTGATCTTCTTCGCTGGCCTGTCGTGGAAGCTGATCGCGCCGACCGTCGTTCTCGCCGTCATCGGCATCGTCGCGGTGATCGTGTCGGAACCGACGATCTGCCAGCCCGACGTGAAATGGCCACTGTTCAAGGACTACCAGCAGCATCGCATCTGCACCCTGCTCGATCCGGGCAAGGACCCGCTGGGCAAGGGTTTTCACATCATCCAGGGCATGATTGCCATCGGCTCGGGCGGGCTGACCGGCAAGGGCTTCATGCAGGGCACGCAGACGCACCTGGAGTTCATACCCGAACGCACCACCGATTTCATCTTCGCCGCCGTCGCCGAAGAGTTCGGCCTGGCCGGCACCTTCGCCCTGCTGCTGGCCTTCACCTGCCTGATCTTTCGCGGCCTGTTGATTGCCGCCGCCGCACCGACCCTGTTCTCGCGTTTGCTGGCCGGGGCCATCACGCTCTCGTTCTTCACCTACGCCTTCGTCAACATGGGCATGGTCAGTGGCATCCTGCCGGTGGTCGGCATCCCGCTGCCGTTCGTGAGCTACGGTGGAACGGCGATGGTCACGCTCGGCGTGGCACTCGGCATCTTGATGTCGATCGCCAGGAGCCGGCGCCTGATGCAGAGTTGAGTCGATGCTGCACCGCGTCGCCATCGTCGGCATCGGCAACATGGGCTGGGCCATTGCGCAGCGCCTGGCCGACCGCGGCTGGCTACCGACCGTTCGCGACATCGACCCGTCGCGCGAAGCGCTGGCGCAGGCTCACGGACTGCGTGTCGCGCCAAGTGCGGCCGCAGCGGCGCGCGACGCCGACACGCTGATCGTCGCCGTGGTCGATGCGGCACAGACCGAGGCCGCATTGTTCGACGCCGGCACCGGCGCAGCAACGGCACTCCGACCCGGCGCCTGCGTGATGCTGTGTCCCACGATCGCGCCGGCCGATGTCGAACGCTTCGCGGCACGCCTGGACGTGCTCGGCATCGATTGCCTGGACGCGCCGATGTCAGGCGGACCGGCTCGCGCACGCGCGGGCACGATGAGCCTGATGCTGGCTGGCGCCACGGCGCTGGGCGACGGCCGGCGTGCCCTCCTCGAAGCGATGGCCTCGCCGGTGTTTCGAATCAGCGCGCACGCCGGCGACGGCGCCCGGACCAAGTTGGTCAACAACCTGCTCGCGGCGATCAACCTGGCAGGCGCGGCCGAGGCGCTGGCGCTGGCGCTGCGCGCCGGGCTCGACCCCGCGACCACGCTGGCGGTGATCGAACAGTCGAGCGGCCAGAGCTGGATCGGCAGCGAGCGCCTGCGCCGCGCGCTGGCGGGCGACCTCACAGTGCGGGCGCACATGTCGCTGCTGGCCAAGGATTCCCGTCTGGCGGTCGAGCTGGCCCGCGCCGTCGACGCCGACGTCACGCTCGGTGCCACGGCGGCTGGCCGCTTTGCCGCCGCGTGCGCCGCCGGCATGGCCGGCGCCGACGATGCCGCGCTCTATGCCTGGCTGGGCAAGGGCGGCTGAACCGGCAGGCGCAACGTGACCCGCGTGCCCGGCGGCTGGCTGCGCGGTTGTGACGCCTCAATGTCCACGCTTCCGCCATGGCGCTCGGCGACTTCGCGCACGATGGCCAAGCCCAGGCCGGAGCCGTCGACCTCGGTGCCGAGTGCGCGATAGAAGGGCTGGAAGACCAGCTCGCGTTCGGATTCTGGAATGCCGGGGCCGTTGTCTTCGACCTGCAGCACACTGACCTGGCCAAACGGGTCGGCCAACAGCCGCACCGTGACGGTGCCGCCACGCGGTGTGTACTGCAGCGCGTTGTCGATCAGGTTGCGAATCGCCTCTCGCACCAGCACCGGTTGTCCGGACAGGCGCGCCGCGCCGTCGTCTCGCGGCTCAGGCCCTTCATAGCCGAGGTCGATGCCTGCCTCCATGGCACGTGGCACGAAGTCGCGCACGGCCTCGATGGTCAGCGCCGCCATGTTGAACGGCTGCACGCGGCGAGCCTGTTCGCCATCCTCGGCGCGGGCCATCGACAGCAACTGATTGACCATGTGCGCCGCGCGTTGCGAGGAGCGCGCGATCTGGTGCAGCGAGCGCTTGACCGCTTTGGTGTCGCCACCGGCATCGACTTCGCGCTCGGCCAGTTCGGCCTGCGTGCGCAATCCTGCCAGCGGCGTCTTCAACTGATGCGCGGCATCGGCCAGGAAGTGCTTTTGCGCGCCGATCGAACGATCCAGTCGCGCCAGCAAGTCGTTGATCGCTCCGACCAGCGGACTGACCTCTTCGGGCGCCAGGTTCTCGTCGATCGGTGACAGGTCGTCACTGGCGCGTTGGCGGATACGGCGCTGCAATTCGTTCAGCGGCCGGAAGCTGCGCAGCAGCGCAAACCAGACCAGCAGCACGGCCAGCGGCAGGATCGCGAACTGGCTGAGCATCACGCCGCGCGCAATCTCGGTCGTCAGTTGCGAGCGCTTGTCCAAGGTCTCGGCCACTTGTACCAGCGGTGGCGCCGCGTTGGCCACCGCGCCGGCGGGCGCCTCAACGGGCAGCCAAAGGTAGGCGACGCGAACGGCCTGGCCCTGCACCTCGTCGTCTCGAAAGCGCAGCTCCCCGGCGGGTGCTCGCGCCTCGTCGGGCACCGGCAGCTCACGATCGCCAGCGACCCACTCGCCGCGCGCGCCGAGGACTTGAAAGAAGACCGCGTCCGACGGGTCACTGCGCAGGATTGCCGCCGAGGCTTCGCTCAGGCTGACGTGCACCTGTGAAGCTTGCTGTGCGCTCGGTGCCGCCACCACCGTGACCCGCCGCCCCAGCGTGCGCGCCAGTTCGCCGAGTTCGAGGTCGAACGGGCGGTTGGCGATGCCCTGTGCCACCAGCCAGATGATCAGCACCGACAGCGGCCACAGCAACAACAGCGGCACCAGCATCCAGTCCAGGATGTCGCCGAACAGCGAGCGCTGGCTGCGCGACTCGGTTTGTGCAGCGCCGCTCGTCATCTCGGTTGCCCTATCGCACTACCGCGCAGTCGGCGACCTGCACCCGACGGTGGCCACGGGGCTGCTGCGGCAACCTCGCGGACCATCGCGCTAGCCAGGGATCTTCTCCAGGCAGTACCCCAGGCCACGCACCGTTGCAATGCGGATCGGGCCCTGCTCGATCTTCTTGCGCAGCCGGTGCACGTAGACCTCGATGGCGTTGTTGCTGACCTCTTCGCCCCACTCGCAAAGCCGCTCGACCAACTGGTCCTTGCTGACCAGACGGCCAGCCCTTTGCAGTAGCACCTCCAGCAGCGACAACTCGCGTGCCGACAGCTCGATCATCAGCTCGTTGATGTAGCACACACGCCCGGTTGCGTCGAAGGTGAGCGGGCCATGCTTGAGGATCGTGCCGGCAGTGCCCAGGCCGCGCCGTGTCAGTGCGCGCACCCGAGCCTCGAGCTCCTGCAACGAGAACGGCTTGGCCATGTAGTCGTCGGCGCCGAGGTCCAGCCCCTTGACGCGCTGCTCGACGCTGTCGGCGGCGGTCAGGATCAGCACCGGCACGGCGGAGCCGCGCGCGCGCAACTTGCGCAGCACCTCCAGCCCGTGCAGCTTGGGCAAGCCCAGATCCAGGATCAGCAAATCGAATTCGTGCGACGCCAGCGCAGCATCGGCCTCGGCGCCGCTGGCCACATGGTCGACCGCAAAACCCGAGGCCCGCAGCGAGCGCAGCAGGCCGTCGGCCAATACTTGGTCATCCTCGGCGATCAGCACACGCATGCCCGGCCTCCTTGGTGCGCGACGATTCTAGGGAGCCCCATCCGGTCAGGCTTGACGGCGGCGAACACCTGTACGAATATCCAGTTGTCGCGCATAATCCCGCCCACCCCGACCAACCCCACCGGAGACCCGCATGGACGCCCCCGTCAAAGCCCTCAACACCGAAAAAGCCAAGGCCCTGCAGGCGGCGCTGCAGCAGATCGAGAAGCAGTTCGGCAAGGGCTCGATCATGCGCCTGGGCGAGGGCGAGGTCATCGAAGACATCCAGGTCGTTTCGACCGGCTCCTTGGGCCTGGACATCGCGCTGGGCGTCGGCGGCCTGCCACGCGGCCGGGTGATCGAAATCTACGGCCCCGAGTCGAGCGGCAAGACGACGCTGACGCTGCAGGTCATCGCCGAGATGCAGAAGGTGGCTGGCACCTGCGCGTTCATCGATGCCGAACACGCGCTCGACATTCAGTACGCGCAAAAACTCGGCGTCAACCTGCAGGAGTTGCTGATCAGCCAGCCCGACACCGGCGAGCAGGCGCTCGAGATCGTCGATGCGCTGGTGCGTTCCGGGTCGATCGACCTGATCGTCGTCGACTCGGTGGCGGCGCTGACGCCCAAGGCCGAACTCGAGGGCGAAATGGGCGATTCGCTGCCCGGCCTGCAGGCCCGCCTGATGAGCCAGGCCCTGCGCAAGCTGACCGCCAACATCAAGAAGACCAACACCATGGTCATCTTCATCAATCAGATCCGCATGAAGATCGGTGTCATGTTCGGCAACCCCGAAACCACCACTGGTGGCAATGCGCTGAAGTTCTACGCCTCGGTACGCTTGGACATCCGCCGCACCGGCAGCATCAAGAAGGCCGAAGAAGTGATCGGCAGCGAAACCAAGGTCAAGGTGGTGAAGAACAAGGTCGCGCCGCCGTTCAAGACTGCCGAGTTCGACATCCTGTACGGCGAAGGCATCAGCCGCGAGGGCGAGATCATCGACATGGGCGTCAATGCCCGCATTCTTGAGAAGAGCGGCGCGTGGTACGCCTACAACGGCGAAAAGATCGGGCAGGGCAAGGACAACGCGCGCGAATTCCTGCGCGAGAACCCCGAAATCGCCTTCGAGATCGAGAACAAGGTGCGCGAGTCGATGGGTATCCCGCTGCTGCCGGCGGCCGAGGCCTGAACGCCGCGCCGGCTGGCGAATCGTGCGCGGAGCGCCGCCGTCGCTCAAAGCCCGCGCGCTGCAATGGTTGGCGCAGCGCGAACACAGCCGCGCCGAGCTGCGGCGCAAGCTGCTGCGATTGGCGCGCCAACGTGCACTCGATCAGGCCAGGATCGGAGGCGTCGACGTTGCGACCGGTGCGGTCGATCCCACGGCCGAGGTCGACGCACTGCTCGACTGGCTGGTGGCCCAACGGTACCTGAGCGAGACACGCTTCATTGAGTCGCGCGTGAACGCACGCGCGGCGCGCTATGGCAATCTGCGTATTCGCCACGAATTGGAAAGACATGGCGCAACACTCGATGCCGCCACGGCCGAACGCCTGAAGGCCAGTGAGCTGGCCCGCGCCCGTGCGGTGTGGGCGCGCAAGTACGGCAGCACACCCGCCGCACTGGCGACCGACAGGGCGCGACAAATGCGCTTTCTGGCCGGTCGCGGCTTTTCGGCTGACGTCATCCGGCAAATCGTCCGCGGCGGCCCGCCGCAGTTCGACGACAGCCTCTGACGGGCTCGTTTGGTGCGTTGCACCATGCTAAAGTGCTGCGCGCCCCGGGGCCACTGCACCCGGCCCCTGACCTGCACCTCTGCCGGTGGCCCTGAATGAAGATCCACGAATACCAAGGCAAGGAACTCTTGCGCCAATTCGGCGTGCCGGTGCCACGCGGCTACCCGGCGTTTTCGGTCCGCGAGGCCGGCGAGGCGGCGCAAAAGCTCGGCGGCAGCGTCTGGGTCGTCAAGGCCCAGATCCACGCCGGCGGCCGCGGCAAAGGCGGTGGCGTCAAGCTGGCGCGCTCGCTCGACGACTTGCAAGCGCTGGCCGGCCAGATCCTGGGCATGCAGTTGAAGACCCACCAGACTGGCCCGACAGGCCAGAAGGTGCGGCGCCTGCTGATCGAGGAAGGTGCCGACATCAAGAAGGAGTACTACGTTGCCGCGCTGACGGATCGCGCGACACAGTCGGTCGCGTTGATCGGCAGCAGCGAAGGTGGCATGGACATCGAGCAGGTCGCGCACAGCACGCCAGAGAAGATCATCAAGATCTTCGTCAATCCGCTCGAAGGTCTGAGCGACGCCAAGGCGCAGCAACTCGCCGCTGGCATCGGCGTGCCTGCCGCCAGCCAGGCCCGGGCGGTCGATGTCTTCAAGAAGCTGTATCGCTGCTACATGGACACCGACGCTTCACTGGCCGAGATCAACCCGCTGATCCTCGAAGGCAATGGCAACATCAAGGCGCTCGACGCGAAGTTCAACTTCGATTCGAATGCGCTCTACCGCCACCCCGAGATCGTCGCCTACCGCGACCTGGACGAGGAAGACGCGGCCGAGGTCGAGGCCAGCAAGTTCGACCTCAGCTACATCTCGCTGGACGGCAACATCGGCTGCCTGGTCAACGGCGCGGGGCTGGCGATGGCCACCATGGACACCATCAAGCTGTTCGGTGGCGAGCCGGCCAACTTTCTCGACGTCGGTGGCGGCGCCACCGCAGAGAAAGTCACCGAGGCCTTCAAGATCATGCTCGCCAACCGCAGTGTGAGAGGCATCCTGGTCAACATCTTCGGCGGCATCATGAAGTGCGACACCATCGCCGAGGGCATCATCGCGGCGTGCAAGGCTGTCAACCTGTCGGTACCGCTGGTGGTGCGCATGAAGGGCACCAACGAAGACCTGGGCAAGAAATTGCTGGCTGCATCGGGGCTGCCGATCATCAGCGCAGACACGATGGCCGAAGCGGCGACGAAGATCGTCGCGGCAGTGAAGTGACCCACCCCCGAAGCGCCTTCGGCGCTCCCCCTGCGGCCAGGAACGGGCCGCTTTGTGGCCCTAGGGGCGCCCCCAGCGTCCCGGCAAAGCCGGTTCCGCGGCGGCCGCTTTGCAATTGCGCCCGCTTTTCGAGGACAGCATGAGCATCCTGATCAACAAAGACACGCGGGTCATCACCCAGGGGATCACCGGCAAGACCGGGCAATTCCACACCCGTGGTTGCCGCGACTACGCCAACGGCAAGAATTGTTTCGTCGCCGGCGTGAACCCGAAGAAGGCCGGCGAGGACTTCGAGGGCATCCCGATCCACGCCACGGTCAAGGACGCCAAGGCCGCCACCGGCGCCACCGTCAGCGTGATCTACGTTCCGCCGGCCGGCGCTGCGGCGGCGATCTGGGAGGCGGTCGAGGCCGAACTCGACCTCGTGGTCTGCATCACCGAAGGCATTCCGGTGCGCGACATGCTCGAGGTGCGCGCTCGAATGCAGGCCAGACAGGCCGCGGGCGGCAAGAACACCTTGCTGCTCGGCCCCAATTGCCCGGGCCTGATCACGCCCGAGGAAATCAAGATCGGCATCATGCCGGGTCACATCCACAAGAAGGGCGCGAAAGGGCGCAGCGTGGGCGTGGTTTCGCGCTCCGGCACGTTGACCTACGAAGCGGTGGCGCAACTGACCGAAATCGGCATCGGCCAGTCGACTGCGGTCGGCATCGGCGGCGACCCGATTAACGGCCTGAAACACATCGACATCATGCGCGCCTTCAACGACGACCCCGACACCGACGCCGTGATCATGATCGGCGAAATCGGCGGCCCCGACGAAGCCGACGCGGCGCGCTGGTGCAAGGCCAACATGAAGAAGCCCATCGTCGGCTTCATCGCCGGCGTGACCGCCCCGCCGGGCAAGCGCATGGGGCACGCCGGCGCGCTCATCTCAGGTGGCGCCGACACTGCCGACGCCAAGCTGGCGGTGATGGAGGCCTGCGGCTTCACGGTCACCCGCAACCCGTCGGAGATGGGTCGCCTGATCAAGGCGCTGCTCTAGCCGCCGCCCGCGTACCCCACGCAGTGGCCCCAATGCCGCACCTGCGGTTGGGGAAACTACACTGGCGGACAACGCGGTCGCCGATGCGGCGGGCGATCGGAGAATCGATGGAACAGTTGGCGTCGGCGATCTTCTGGATCGCACTGGGCAAGATCATCTGGGTCAACATCCTGCTGTCGGGAGACAACGCGGTGGTGATTGCCATGGCTGCGCGCAGCCTGCCCGCCACCCAACGCAACAAGGCCATCATCGTCGGCAGCGCCGCCGCTATCGTGCTGCGTGTCCTGCTGACGGTGTTTGCCGTTCAACTGTTGCAGTTCCCGTACCTCAAGGTCGTCGGCGCCCTGCTGCTGTTCTGGATCGGCGTGCAACTCCTGCTGCCCGAGGATGAGCACGAAGACGGCATCCGCTCGTCCGAACACCTGTGGGCGGCCATTCGCACGATCCTCGTCGCCGATCTGGTGATGAGCGTGGACAACGTACTGGCCGTGGCCGCCGCCGCCGACAGCGGGCCGGCGGAGTCGCGCCTGCTGTTGCTGATCATCGGCCTCGGACTGTCGATTCCGTTGATCATCTTTGGCAGCCAGTTGTTGCTCGGCGTGATGTCGCGCTACCCGGTGATCATCACCCTGGGGGCCGCGCTGCTGGGCTTCGTCGCCGGCGAGATGCTGGTCAGTGACCACGCAACGGAAGCATTCTTTCAGGGCGCCGGCCGTGGCGTGACAATCCTGATCGAGGCCGCGGGCGCTGCCGGCGTCGTCCTGATCGGGCAATGGTTGGCGCGACGCAAGTTGCGAGTTCGGGCCGCAGGCGAGACCCCGGGACAGCCCTGAGAACCTTGGCTGCCGGCCGCAGCGCGCACGCACCATGAGGCCCTTCATGCGCCTGCTCGATCGCCGCCGCGAGGCGCCGCCGCGCCAAAGCGACATCCGGATCGCGCCTTTGCGACCCGATGCACTCGAGCCGGGCACGCGTTTGCGCGGCATCCGCATAGAGCGCCCGATTGCGCGCGGTGCCAGTGCCGTCGTATACGCCGGACTCGACGAAGCCAGGGACACCGTGGTCGCGGTCAAGGTCCTGTGTCCGCCGCGGCTGGGCGATAACCTGCAGGCCGACATCGAAGCCAGTAATCGCTTCCTGCGCGACGCTGAGCGTGCTAGCCGCTTGGTGCATCCCGCCGTGGTGCGCCTGTTCGGCGGTGGCTGCCAGAACGGCATCAGCTACGCCATCATGGAGTTGCTGCCCGGGACAACATTGACCCGCTATACCCAGGCCCTGCACCTGTTGCCCGAGCCGCTGGCACTCGGGATTGCCGCGCGCCTGGCCGAAGCGCTGACCTACGCCCACCGCGCCGGGGTGGTACACCGCGATGTGAAACCGGCCAATGTGATGTTCGATCCGGCCACCGACAGCGTCAAGCTGACCGATTTCGGCCTGGCCCGCGGCGCCGACGCCGAGGCCACCCGCAGCGGCCTGATGCTCGGCTCGCCCGCCTACATGGCGCCCGAACTGCTGGCCGGCGCCCGCGCCGATGCGCGGAGCGACTTCTACGCCTTGGGCGTGCTGCTGTTCGAGCTGCTGACAGGGCAGCTGCCGTTTGCCGGCGACTCGATGGGCGCGTTGCTGCGGGCCATCGCCACGCAAGCCCCCCGCTCCGTGCGCGCGCTGAGACCCGACTTGCCAGCCGCCACGGCGATGGCACTGGACAAGTTGCTGGAACCCGCGCTCGCACGTGCGCGGCTTGACCGGCTGGCCGATGGCGAGGCTTGGGCCGGCGCCCTGCGCCGGGCCTATCCGACCACTGGACTGAGTGTCTTGTGACCGCGGCAAATCACACAATCGGGCGGCAGGGGCGGCCCGGGTGGCGCAAGACCCCCGCACAGTCGTTGCACAATCCCTGGCTATAACCACGCGCCGCCGTCGCCGCGTCAGCCGCAGTCAATGAACCTCGAATACTTTTGCGCCACCGACACAGGGCGAGCGCGCTCGAACAACGAGGACTCGGTGGCGCTGGCGAAATCCAGCGCCCTGGCCGTGTTGGCCGACGGGATGGGTGGCTACAACGCCGGCGAAGTGGCCAGCGGCATGGCCACCGGCTTCATAACGACCGAACTCGGCCGCTGGCTGATCGAGGCCGGTGCGAGTGCCACCGACAGCGAAGTGCGCCGGGCGATGGACATCTGCGTCGACAACGCCAATCGTGCGATCTTCAACGCCGCCAACGCCAATCCGCAGTACGCCGGCATGGGCACCACGCTGGTCGTGGCGCTGTTCCGCGGCACCCGCGTGCTGGTCGGCCACGTCGGCGATTCACGCGCTTACCGCCTGCGCGGCGGGCGCCTGATCCAGCTCACGCGCGATCACTCGCTGCTGCAGGAGCAGATCGACGCGGGGCTGATCACGCCCGAGCAGGCCTCGTTTTCGGCCAACAAGAACCTGGTCACGCGCGCCGTCGGGGTCGAAGACACGGTGCTGCTCGAGATCCATCAGCACGAGGTGCACCCCGGCGACGTCTACCTGATGTGCTCCGACGGCCTGTCCGACATGCTCGACGACGAATCGCTGTCGCAGTTGCTGCAAGGCTACGACTCACTGGAGCAGACCGGTCGGGCCCTCATTGCAGCGGCCAACGATGCCGGTGGAAAGGATAATATCGCCGTCGTCCTGGTGCGCGCGCCGGGCACTCCGGCGGCGGCCTCACGATCATGGTGGGCGCCGTTCCGCCGCTGATCAAAGCACAAGAAAGAGGCAAAGCATGGGCAAGCTGGTGGTGTCGCTCGACGGTGTGGTGATCAAGGAAGTGCAGATCACCAAGGACAAGACCACGCTCGGTCGCCGGCCGTACAACGACATCGTGATCGACAACCTGGCCGTCAGCGGCGAGCATGCAGTGCTGCAAATGGTCGGCTCGGAGGTCTTCATCGAGGACCTCAACAGCACCAATGGCACCTACATCAATGGCAAGGCCGTCAAGAAGCAACTGCTGACCCACAACGACACCGTCGAGATCGGCAAGTACAAGATCAAGTTCATGGTCGAAGACGGCGTCGACTATGAAAAGACGATGATCATGAAGCCGGGCGCCGCGGCGCCGATGACGGCAGGCGCCGAGCGCCCCACCTTCGCACACACCGCGCCGGCCAGCGTCAATTCGGGCTTCGGCAGCCTGGGCAGCTCGCCAGGCGGCGCGGCGATCAAGGTCCTCAACGGCGCCGCCGCCGGCCGCGAAGTGGTGTTGACCAAGGTAGTCACCACGGTCGGCAAGCCCGGCGTGCAGGTGGCCTCGATCACCAAGCGGCCGGGCGGCTACGTGCTGGCACATGTCGAAGGCGCTTCCAAGCCCAATATCAACGGCGCGCAACTGGCCGGCGATTCGGCGCACCTGCGCAACGGCGACGTGATCGAGCTCGCCGGCACGCAGATGCAGTTCATCCAGCTCTGAATCGCAGTGCACGCCGGCCGCGGCCGGCGTGCACTCGGTCACGGCGCCCGACCGCAGGCCGCCAGACGCGCACACAACGGCCCGACAATGGCTGCCATGCAGATTCGCGTACTTGGCTGCTCGGGCTCGATTGCGGCAGGCAGCCGCACCACCTCGTTCCTGCTCGGCGACGATGTCCTGATCGACGCCGGCACGGGCGTCGGCGACCTCACGCTCGATGAGCTGGCGCGGATCGACCACATCGCCGTCAGCCACTCGCACCTCGACCATGTGCTGGCCATCGGCCTGCTGGCCGACAGCGTCGCCCGCCGACGCGCCGGCGCAGCACCGATCCGCGTGCACGCGTTGCCGGCGACCATCGATGCCCTGCGCAAGCACCTCTTCAACGGCATCATCTGGCCCGATTTCAGCTGCTTGCCGAGCGCCGAGCAGCCGGTACTGGCATTCGAGCCGTTTGCCGTTGGCCAGGTGCTGCGTCTGGGCACGCACCGCGTCGAGGTATTGCCTGCCGTGCACACAGTACCGGCGGTCGGCTTTGCCGTCTTGCCCCAAGGAGCAGGCTCCGGCGCCTGGGTCTTCACCGGCGACACCGGCCCCAACCCGGCGTTGTGGCAGCGGCTGCGCGACATGAACGTCGCGCACCTGGTGATCGAAACCGCGTTCAGCGATGAAGAGCGCGCGCTGGCCGAGATCTCCAGGCACCTCTGCCCATCGACATTGGGCAAGGAACTGGCTCAGCTCGCGGGCAGCGTGGCCGTGCACATCACGCACATCAAGCCGGGCGAAGTCGAGGCCGTGATGGCGCAAATCGAGGCGCTGGGCAGCCGGCACCGGATCGCGCCACTGGCCAGCGGGCACGTAATGCGCCTCGCTGCGTCATTTCCACAGTGACCAATTGCGTCACCCTGGTCACCGCAGGTGACCGGGATGGTCGGCCCGCTGTGAACGAGTTCGCGAATTGGACCCTAAAGGTCGCCCAAATCGCCTGGCACGACCCCTGCAACCGATCCGCCTGCAATTTCCCCATTTCCCACAAGGAGAGCTCCCAAATGAAGCGCATGCAAAAGGGTTTCACCCTGATCGAATTGATGATCGTCGTCGCGATCATCGGCATCCTGGCCGCCGTGGCCCTGCCGGCCTACTCGACCTACACGAAGAAGGCCAAGATGTCTGAAGTGATCCTGGCGGCTTCGCAGTGCCGCACGGCGGTCACCGAGGCGTACCAGTCGGCAACCAGCACGGTGTTGACTGTCGCGGCCAATGGCTATGGTTGCGAGGCCACCGCCGCGTTCGGGCACCAAGTACGTCAACAAGGTCGAGACCGACAGCGCCGGCGTGATCACGGTGACCGCGCAGGGCTTCGGCGATACCTCTGATCGATACCAAGACGTGTCACCTGAACCGTACATCGGATCGGTGCCGTCGTCGCGCAACCCATGCGACTACGGCAGGACAAGCGATTACCGAGTGGAAGTGCGGCCCGGTCAGCACGACGATCGACAAGAAGTATCTGCCCGGTTCCTGCAAGTAATCGAACCGACGGGCGACAATAAGGCGGCCTCGCGGCCGCCTTTTCTTGATGCGCGCCTTGCTCCTGCTGACAGGACTGATCGGCCTGTTCCTAGGCTGGAACGTGCCAAATCACTACCCGCCCTGGCTCACGTTTCACGGCGAGTTGGCAGCGGCGGTGGGCATGTGCCTGGTGTTTCTCGGCCTGCTCTGGCCGCAGCCGACCACCTCGGCCGCCAACACCCGCACGCCGCTACCGATGCCACTGGCCGCTAGGGGCTGGGCATTGGTCGGACTGGCACCCGTGCTGCAGTTGTTGGCTGGTGGCCTGACCTATCGCGGCGATGGGCTGATGGGGCTGATGTATGGCCTGGGCGTGGCGCTGTGCTTGTATGCCGGCGCGCTGTGGGCAGCGCAAGAGGGCAGCGCACATGTCTTCAAGCTGGTATTCGGCTGCATCACGCTTGCCGGCATCGCCGCTGCTGGTATCGCCCTGACGCAGTGGCTCGGCCTGGGCACGCTCAGCTGGTGGTCGATGGAGCTGATCGAAAGCCGTCCGTACGGCAACTTGGCGCAGACCAATCACTTTCGGGCTGCTGATGGTGCTTAGCGTGACTTCTGCCACCGCACTGTTCGAGACTCGCGAGCTGAGCCGCCGCGCCAGCTACTACCTGGCCGTGGCGCTGTTCGGCTCGATGCTGCTGATCTGCCAATCGCGCGCCGCGCTGGTGGCGATGGTCGCCGCGACGCTGCTGTGGAGCGTCACGCACCGGCGAGTGCCGACGCGACTTCGCGTTGCCGAGGTGTTGGCCCTGTCCGGGCTCGGGTTGCTCCTCTACTACTTTGGCCTCGCCGCGATCGAGCGCGCGCTCTACCTCGCCGCACCGGGACACGCGCAGTTGCTCGCGGTCGGACCCCGTGCGCCGATATGGCACCTGTTCTGGGCTGCGGTAGAGCAGCAGCCCTGGCTCGGCTACGGCTTCGGCCAGGGCGTGCTCGCGCTGACCGAGGTCGCGGCGCAGGGGCAGCCCGCGTTCAACAGCATCTACGCGCACAACTTCGTGCTCGACCTGATGGTCTGGTTCGGTATGCCGCTGGCGATCGTAATGACCGCGGCACTGGCCTGGTGGTTGTTCGGCTGGTTCAGGCCTGTCGGCGAGCCGGCGCAGATGGCCCAGCGCCACTGGGTGCTCGCGGTCTGGCTCGCCTTCGTCATCCAGTCGCTGCTCGAGTATCCGTTCGCCCACACCTACTTCCTGCTGCCGGCAGCGCTTGCTCGCCGGCGCGGTCAGCGACGCCCCGGTCGCGGCACGCGAACGGCGATTCCAGCCGCGGTTTCGCGCCAGCGGCTGGGCGATCGCGCTGGCCGTCGTTGCCATCGGCTTGCTGCTCGCGCTCGCGCGCGACTACATCTGGCTCGAAGAGGACTTCAGGGCCAATCGCTTCGAGCGTGCCAACTTCAGCAACCGGCCCAGCCACGAGTCGCTGGGCCAAGGCCGCTGGATGCTCGACCAACTCGCGGCCATGACTGCCACCGCGCACCTCGAGATCCGGGCCGGCATGCCGGCCGAGCAGATCGAGAATCTGCGTACTGTCACGCGGCGCTTTCACTTCCTTCCACTGCGGCTGGACTACGCGCGCGCGCTGGCGCTGAATGGCCGCCTGGCCGAGGCCGAGCACGAAATACAGATCCTGCACGGCCTGTATCAACCCTACCGATTCAAGCTGATCGAGCAGCAGTGGCGAAACTGGCTGCGCGAGAACCAGTTGCCGCCTCGAGCACCGGATTGATCGAGGCCGGGCCTCGCGCAATTGGCGGACGGCACCGGCGCACCCACCAGCGGCCGGTGTAGGCTAACGCCAATGATGTGCATTGCGACCGCCCCTAGCGCTCCGGCAGTCGCGCGTCCGCAGCCGCCCGCCACCCGGTGCGGCCACGGGCGCTGCCTCTTGCTGCGCGGGCACCCCGTGACCGCCGCACTGCTGTGGGCAGCGGCCCTGCTGCCGGGACTGATCGCCTACAACGTACCGCCCTCGCCAACCTTGTTCAACCAGGCGGCGGCGTTGGGCTTGTGGGGCCTTGGCTTGGCGAGCATGGCGCCGGACTGCGCCAGTGACTTGCGAACGGCGGCGTCGCGCTCGGGTGCACTGCAAATCGCGTTGGCATTGGTGGCTGCTGCAGCATTGATGTCGAGCCTGTTTGGCGTACTGCCCTGGGCCATGAGCCTGTCGGCCGCGGGCCTGCTGCTGGCGACGATGGCGCTGGCGCTGGCCGGCGCGGCGCTGCGGCCGTCCCGCGCCCTGTTCATCGCTTTCTTCGCGGCCTGGGCGGTTGCAGGCTTGCTCAATGGCGTCATTGCGATGCTGCAGGTGTTCGCGCCCGATCTGTCCGACGGTGACTGGATCGCGCGCTCGGGCATTGCCGGCCGCGCGGTCGGCAACATGCGCCAGCCCAACCACCTGGCCACGCTGCTGCTGTGGTCAGCGGTCGCGCTGGTGCCGCTGCTCGAGATGGGGCCACTTGGACGCACGCGGATTCGGCGCATGGTGGCGTTCGCGCTGATGGCGCTGACGGTGTTCGGCATCACGCTGTCGGGCTCGCGCACCGGGCTGGTCGGGATCGCGGTGCTCGCGCTCTGGGGCGTGCTCGATCGCCGCCTGTCGCGCGCGTCGCGCGGCCTGCTGTTGGCCGCACCGCTGCTGTGTGCCGCCGCATGGGGCCTGACCGCATGGTGGGCCGCCGCGCAGCACACCCATGCCATCGGCGCCGCGACGCGCCTGGGCGGCGGCGACTTCTCTGCATCCCGATTCGCCATCTGGCGCGACACGCTGAGCTTGATCGCGACCCAGCCGTGGCTCGGCGTCGGGTTCGGCGAATTCAACTTCGCCTGGTCGTTGACGCCGCTGCCACAGCGCCCGCTGGCGTTCTTCGACCACACGCACAACCTGCCGCTGCAACTCGCGGTCGAACTGGGCTTGCCTCTGGCGATGCTCGTGCTCGCGCTGTTGGCGCGGGCGCTGTGGCTGGCCTGGCAACGTTGCCGCGCCGTCGCCGACGCGACGGGCGCTGCGCTGCGTGCCGCATTCGTCATGGTCCTGCTGATGGCCCTGCACAGCCAACTCGAATACCCGCTCTGGTACGCCCATTTCCTGTTGCCGACTGCGTTGGCATGGGGGCTGTGCCTGGGCGCGGGCGGGCTGGCGGCGCCGAACGTTGAAGGGCCATCGCCGCGCTGGCCGATGGCGACCGGGCTGGCGATGGTCGTGGCCACGGTGGCGCTGCTGGCCGACTACCAACGTGTGGTCGTGATCTTCTCGCCGCCGGCCGCGGCGGCACCGCTGGAAGAGCGCATCGCCGCCGGCCAACGCAGCTGGTTCTTCGCCGCACCATGCCGATTACGCCGCCGCGACCACCGCCGAGCGGCCGGCCGACGCATTGCCCGCGTTCGCTCGCGCCAGCCACCATCTGCTCGACACGCGGCTGATGATCGCCTGGGCGCAAGCGTTGGCGCAAAGTGGGCGCGATGGTGACGTCGACCGCGCCCGCCACCTCGCGGCTCGGCTGCGTGAATTCCGCAACCCAGCCGCCGACGATTTCTTCGCGCCCTGTGCCGACCTCGCGCAGGCAACCGTTGCCGCGCCGTTCCAGTGTCAGGCGCCCGAGCGCGTCTACGACTGGCGCGACTTCAGATAGCTGGCCCGGCGCGTTCAGAACGCCACGGCCCCGACTTGCCGCCGCTCTTTTCCAGCAACTGCACCTGCTCGATGACCATGCCACGATCGGCCGCCTTGCACATGTCGTAGATCGTCAAGAGGCCGATCTGCACGGCAGTCAGCGCTTCCATCTCGACGCCCGTGGCACCGACGGTCTCGGCCGTCACCGTGCAGTGCACGCCAGGCAGCGACGCATCGAGCGCGAACTCGGCGGCCACCCGCGTCAGGGCCAGCGGGTGGCACAAGGGGATCAACTCGGGTGTGCGCTTGGCGGCCTGGATCGCGGCGATGCGCGCCACGCCGATCACGTCACCCTTCGCAGCGCTGCCGCCGGCGATGAGTTCGTAGGTCGCACGCTGCATGCGGATCGAGCCGCGCGCCACAGCCACCCGGTGCGTCGCCGCTTTGGCGCCGACATCGACCATGTGCGCCTGGCCCTGGCTATCGAAATGGGTCAGCGGCTGGGGTTTGGGCAATGTCATGATCGGAAACGTGGCAGCAACGTGGCCGGTGCATGATAGCCACCCGCCCATGAGAAAGCTTCCCGCCCGACTCCTGCTGGCCGCCGCACTGGCCAGTGCCGTGCCCGCATCGCCGTGGGCCCAGGGGCCGCCGGGCGCTCCGGCGATCCGCCTGCCCGCGCTCGGCGACGCCGCGGTCGAGGATTTCAGCGTCGGTACCGAGCGCCACCTGGGCGACCAGATCATGGCCGAGTTGCGCCGCGATCCGGATTACCTCGACGACCCGCTGCTGCTCGATTACCTGCGCTCGCTGTGGACGCCGTTGCTGGCGGCCGCCCACCAGCGCGGCAACATCACTGACGAAATCGACACCGCATTGGCCTGGGAGCCGTTCCTGGTACGCGACCGCGCGGTCAACGCCTTTGCCCTGCCCGGCGGCTTCGTCGGCGTCAACCTGGGGCTGATCGCGATGACCAACAGCCGCGACGAACTGGCCGCCGTGCTGGCGCACGAGATGTCGCACGTGACGCAGCGCCACATCGCGCGCAGCATCGCGAGTTCGAGCCGGCAGTCGCTGGTCGGCATGGCAGCGATGTTGCTGGGCGTGCTGGCCGCCAGCCGCAGCCACAGTGCCGACGGCGCACAGGCCGTCATCGTCGGCAGCCAGGCCGCGATGGTCCAGGGCCAACTCAATTTTTCGCGCGACATGGAACGCGAGGCCGACCGTGTCGGTTGGGGGGTGTATACCGACGCCGGCTATGCCCCGGTCGGCGTGGCTGCGATGTTCGAAAAACTCGAGAACGCCTCGCGCCTGAACGACAGCGGCAACTTCCCTTACCTGCGCACGCACCCGCTGACGGTCGAGCGCATCGGCGAGGCGCGCGCCCGCGTCGAGGCGGCACCCGGCCCAAGTGGCGCTGCAAAATCGCCGCTCGACCACCTTCTGATGCAGGCCCGTTCGCGCGTGTTGATGGACAGCAGCGTGCCCGCTCTGCGCCGGCAGCAGGCACAGGACCTCGCGCCCGCCGCCGGCGCCGCACCTGCCGAGCGCGCCGCCGCTCTGTATGCCAGCGCGCTGGCCTCGTTGCAGTTGAACGAAAACTCGCGCGCCTTGGCCGCCGCCGACGCCTTGCAGCTGCTGGTTCGCAATGCCTCGGTGGGAGATGCGCGCGCGGCATTCGCCGTGGCATTGCTGCAGGCGCAGGCGTTGCAGGCCAACGGCCAGACCACGCGCGCCTTGGCCGTGCTCGACGCCATCAGCACACCACCATCGCCGCGGCCGCTGCTACTGGCGCGTGCACAGGCGGCGCTCGACGCCTCGCGCAGCGGCAACGTGGCCGCGCTGCGCGCCAGCACAGAAGCGCTGCAGACCTGGGTCGCCGAGCGGCGCAGTGACGCCGCCGCCTGGGCCCTGCTGTCGCAGTGCGCCGACGGTCTCGGCCTTCGCTTGCGCGCGCTGCGGGCCGACGCGGAAGCCCACGCTGCGCTCGGAGACATCACCGGCGCGATGGAGCGCCTGCGGGCTGCGCAGCGCCAGGCGCGCAGCGACACCAGCGCGCCCGACTTCATCGAGTCCTCGATCATCGACTCGCGCCTGCGCGACCTGAACGCACAGCGCCGGGCCCAGATCGCCGAGGCCCGCGGCGAGCGGGGGCGGCAAGAACCACCGCAGTGAAGCTGGCGCCGCCGCTGCCGGGCGGGGTGTCAGGTGCGGCTGAAGAGGCGCTCGACGGCCACGTCGATGACCATCCCGCACAGGCTGTAGATCACCGAGCCGATCAGTGCCGCTGCAAAGCCGTTGACGTCAAAGCTGTCGAGCAGGCTGGCCGCGGCCCAGAACATCAGCGCATTGATGACGAACAAGAACAGCCCGAGCGTGAGCAGCGTGACGGGCAGTGTCAGCAACACCAGCAATGGGCGGACCACGGTATTGAGCAAGCCCAGCACGAAGGCCGCGAACATCGCCGCGCCGAAGCTCGAGACGGTGACGCCAGGGTAGAGATAGGCCACCAGCAGCAGGGCGGCGGCCAGCAACAACCAGCGGACGATGAGCTTCATCATCGTGCCACTTTAGCAGGCGCGATACCTGTGCGGGCGGGGCGCAGCGGCAAGTCGCTGCCACGTGCGCGAGCCCTCGCGGGCAGCCGCAACGTGCACGCAGTGATGCCCCCGTGCGACAGATCGGGGTTCGCAGAGGAGAAAAAGCGTGTTCTCAGAGGGAAAAACACTTTGCGCCGCGTCTTTCGCGCAGTACTATTCGCGCCGCAGGGTGCCTGTGAAAAATGAGAGCTCATGCGGCTCTCGCCCACACCCGGCACATCAACAACATCCTTGATGGAGAAAATCGACATGGCAACTGCGAAGAAGGCTCCGGCCAAGAAGGCCCCTGCGAAGAAGGCTCCGGCCAAGAAATCGTCGGGCAAACCGCCGGTGAAGAAGGCCCCGGCCAAGAAGGCGCCGGCCAAGAAGAAGGCTCCGGCCAAGAAGGCGCCGGCCAAGAAGAAGGCTCCGGCCAAGAAGCGCACTCCCAACGCCGCGTTCATGAAGCCCATGACGCCGAGCGACGCGCTGGCGGCCATCATCGGCAAGGGGCCGTACCCGCGCACCGAAGTGACCAAGAAGGTCTGGGAGTACATCAAGAAGAACAAGCTGCAGGACGCAGTCAACCGTCGCATGATCAATGCCGATGCCAAGTTGAGGGAAATCTTCAAGAAGGCGCAGGCGTCGATGTTCGAGATGACCAAGTTGATCAACGGCCATCTGAAGTAATTTCGCGACGGGCAGCTCGCTGCCCTGTTGGAGAAGCCGGTGCCCTGCACCGGCTTTTTTCATTGCAGCGGCCGCGGCGCCGCAAGACCGAACAGCCCGGCCCCGTTGTCCCAGGCGATGCGCTGGGCGATCGGCGCGGGCAGCTCGCCGAGCCAGGCGCGCGCCTCGTCCATCAACCCCTCGTAGTGCTCCCAGCGGGCGTTGATCCAGGTGTCGGACCCGATCAGCCAGCGCGCCGGCAGCTCGGTGCACAGTGCGCGCCAGGCCGGCGTCAAGTGGCCGCCTTCAGTCAGACCGGGCCGGTACGACAGCTCGCCCAGCAAGCTCGCGTGGCGCTGCATCAACTCGCGCACGCGCTCGGGTGGCGCGCCGCCGATGCCGGTGTGGGCCCAGATCAGCTTCACGCCCGGCGCATGCGCCATCAGCCGGTCGATGGCGATGTCGTCGACATGGGCCAGCACCGCCAGACCCGCGCTCGCGCGCCAGCTTCATCAGCTTGACCGCCACCGGGCCGTCGGCGTTGGCGCTGTCGTAGAGATGGAACTCGCCCAGGCCGCGGTAGGGCCCGGCCGCCGTGCCGGCCGCCAGTTCGGCCAGCACCATGGCGTGGATCGTCGGGTCGGCGAACCAGCCGTCGTAGTCGGCCCGGTTGCGGTACAGGCGCACGAACGGCACCACCGTGACGCCGCCGCTGCACGGGTCGCGTCCGTCGCCGAGGCCAATCTGCGCGTGCCCTCGTTGGGCCGGCTGTTGGCGACGATGGCGCGCACGCCGCTGCGCTGCATGCGGCCGAGCACGTCGGCCAGCGGATGCGGGATGGCGGCTTCGTCGTTGTAGTGCAGGTGGGCGTCGAACAGCGGGCCGGTGTAGCGCGTGGCCGCCAACCCGGCCCGACCGACACCGAGCAGCGCGGGCGCGCCAAGCAGCAGCGTGCGGCGGCGCAGTGACATCGAGCTACTTCGAGAGGCGTCGCTCGACGAAGTCGAGCCGGTCCTGGCCCCAGAAGATCTCGCCGCCGATGACATAGCTTGGGGCGCCGAACACGCCGGCGTCGATTGCGCGCTGGGTATTGGCCTCGTAACGCTCCTGCGCAGCCTGCGAATGCGCGTCCTCGAGCCGGCGCAGCGGCAGTTCGCGCTCGCGCAGCAGCGCCGCCAGGGTGGCTTCGTCGGCGATGTTGCGCTCTTCGACCCACACCGCGCGCAGCACGGCATCGCTGATGTGCATGGCCGCATCGGCGCCATCGTGCATCTCGACCGCGATGATCAGCCGCGCCGCGTCGTCACCGCTGACGGGAAAGTATTTGGGCTGCAGGTTCAACGGTGCATGCAGGTAGTCGGCGAAGCGCTGCAGCTCGACCAGCCGGTAGGCCTGGCGCTGTGGCGCGCGCTTGCCCAACGGCTGCCCGCCCGAGACCGGGAAGACCTTGCCGCCGAGATCCACCGGCAGGACTTCGATGCGCGCGCCGTGCTGGCGTGCGATGTCCCAGAATCGCAGGTGGCCCAGGTAGGTCCACGGTGACTGGGGGGCAAAGTAGTACTGGACGTCGGTCATGGCGATTCCTCGGCAAGGTGCACACGGTAACCGAATCGGGCGGGCGGGCTCAACGCGCGAGGGCTGGCGCCAGAAAGCGCCCGGTGTGGCTGCCCGGATGTGCCGCCACGTCTTCGGGTGTGCCGGCAATCACCACCCGGCCGCCGCCACCACCGCCCTCCGGGCCCATGTCGATGATCCAGTCGGCGGTCTTGATCACGTCCAGGTTGTGCTCGATGACGACGATGGTGTTGCCGGCGTCGCGCAACTGGTGCAAGACCTTCAACAGCAATTCGATGTCGGCGAAATGCAGTCCGGTGGTCGGCTCGTCGAGGATGTACAGCGTGCGCCCGGTATCGCGCTTGGACAGTTCGAGCGCCAGCTTGACGCGTTGCGCCTCGCCGCCCGACAGCGTGGTCGCACTCTGGCCCAGCGTGATGTAGCCCAGGCCGACGTCGAGCAGCGTCTGCAGCTTGCGCGCGATCGCCGGCACCGCTGAGAAGAAGGCGAACGCGTCCTCGACCGTCATGCCCAGCACACCGGTGATGTGCTTGCCCTTGTACAGGATCTCCAGCGTTTCGCGGTTGTAGCGCGCGCCATGGCAGACGTCGCAGCGCACGTACACGTCGGGCAGGAAGTGCATCTCGACCTTCAGCACGCCGTCGCCCTGGCAGGCCTCGCAGCGGCCGCCGGCGACGTTGAATGAGAACCGGCCCGGGCCGTAGCCGCGTTCGCGCGCCGCCGGCACCTCGGCGAAAAGCTCGCGGATCGGCGTGAACAGTCCGGTGTAAGTCGCCGGATTCGATCTTGGCGTGCGGCCGATCGGGCTCTGGTCGACGTTGATGACCTTGTCCAGCGCCTCCAGCCCTTCGATCGCGTCGTGTGGCGCGGGCTCGGCGTGACTCTGGTACAGCTTCTTGGCCACCGCCGTGTACAGCGTATCGTTGACCAGCGTGCTCTTGCCCGAACCGGAGACCCCGGTGACGCATGTGAACAGGCCGACCGGAATTTCGACGTTGATGCCTTGCAGGTTGTTGCCGCGGGCGTTGACGATCGCCAGCCGCTTCGGATCGGTGCTGTCGGCCAGGGTATTGCGCCGCTTGGGCACCGCGATGCGCAGCGCGCCGCCGAGGTAGCGGCCGGTCAGCGATTCGGCATTCGCCGCGACTTCGTCCGGCGTGCCCTGGGCGATGACGCGCCCGCCATGCACGCCGGCGCCCAGCCCCATGTCGACGACATGATCGGCACTGCGGATCAGGTCTTCGTCGTGCTCGACGACCAGCACGCTGTTGCCCAGGTCGCGCAGCCGGCGCAGGGTGGCGATCAGGCGTTCGTTGTCACGCTGGTGCAGGCCGATGCTGGGCTCGTCCAGCACGTACATCACGCCGGTGAGACCGGAACCGATCTGCGACGCCAATCGGATGCGTTGTGCCTCGCCACCCGATAGCGTGTCGGCATTGCGGTCCAGGCTGAGGTAGTTCAGCCCGACGTCGTTCAGGAACTTCAGCCGCGAACGGATCTCGCGCATCACCTTTTCGGCAATGTCGGCCTTGTTGCCGACCAGGTGCAAGGCCTCGAAGTGCGCCAGGCACTCGGCCAGCGTGGCGTGCTCGACGGCGTAGATCGGCAGGCCGCGCACGGCCGGGTCGTCACCCTGCAGGAATACGAACCGGGCTTCGCGCTTCAGGCGCGTGCCGCGGCAATCGGGGCAAGGCTTGGCGGCCTGCAGGCGCGCCAGGTCTTCGCGCACCGCCGCCGAATCGGTTTCGCGCCAGCGCCGCTCGAAGTTCGGGATCACGCCCTCGAACGGGTGCCTGCGCTTGACGCTGCGCTTCTTGCCGCCACCGCCGTCGGCCTGGTACACGAAGGCGATCTCGGTCGCACCCGAGCCGTAGAGCAGGATCTGCTGGTGCTCCTTGCTCAACTGCTCGAAGGCGGTCTCGACATCGAAGCCGTAGTGCCGGGCCACGCTCTCGAGCAGCGTGTGCGTGTAGGCGTTGCGCCGGTCCCAGCCCTTGATGGCACCGCTGGCCAGCGACAGGCTCGGGAAGGCCACCACGCGTTCCGGGTCGAACACCGTGACCTGCCCAAGGCCGTCGCACGCCGGGCAGGCCCCGACCGGCGAGTTGAACGAGAACAGCCGCGGCTCGAGTTCGGGCAACGAATAGCTGCATACCGGGCAACCGAACTTGCTCGAGAAAAGGTGTTCCTTGCCGCCGTCGAGTTCCAGCGCCAGCGCGCGCCCATCCGCGATGCGCAGCGCGGCCTCGAAGCTCTCGGCCAGGCGTTGTTGCAGGCCGCCGGGCGCTGGGCCGCTCCCGAGACCGGCCACCCCCTCGGGGGGGCGACGCGAAGCGTCATGGGGGCGAGATGAACGCACTTTCACGCGGTCGATGACGACGTCGATGTCGTGCTTCTCGGCCTTCTTCAGCTTGGGCAGCTCGGCCGCCTCGAAGACGGCGCCGTCGACACGAAAGCGCACATAGCCCTGGGCCTGCATGTCGGCAAAGAGCTCGACGAACTCGCCTTTGCGGTCGCGCACGACGGGCGCCAGCACGGCCAGCCGCGTCTCCTCTGGCAGCGCCGCCACGGCGTCGACCATCTGCGCCACGCTCTGCGCCTGCAGCGCGAGATCATGGTCGGGGCAGAAGGGCGTGCCGGCCCGCGCGTACAACAGGCGCAGATAGTCGTGGATCTCGGTGATCGTGCCGACGGTCGAGCGCGGGTTGTGCGAGGTCGCCTTCTGCTCGATGCTGATCGCCGGCGACAGGCCCTCGATGACGTCGACGTCGGGCTTGTCCATCAACTGCAGGAACTGCCGCGCGTAGGCCGAAAGGCTCTCGACATAACGGCGCTGGCCCTCGGCGTACAGGGTGTCGAAGGCCAGACTCGACTTGCCCGAGCCCGACAGCCCGGTGATCACCACCAGCGCATCGCGCGGGATGTCCAGATCGATGTTCTTCAGGTTGTGCGTGCGCGCCCCCCGCACGCGCAGCGCGCGCGCCGCGGCCGGCGGGACGCGCAATTCAGTACGGTCAGGAGACATGTGGATTTCGCGGGCGAAGCTGGCATTATCGGCAGAGCCGTGTCGGCAGCGCAAACCCGACTCTCGCAGCGGCAACGGTTCATTGCCGGGCGCCCCGGGGCGTCGTACCCACTCACCAGCGTGCGACAGGCTCCTGCAAGGCCCGCAGCGCATCGGGCGCCAGCGCCGCCCGCCACGTCACACCGTTTGCATCGCGCCAAATCAAGGCCTGCGCCTCGAAGCCCAGGCTGCCGCGCGGCGTGCCGTCGATCATGAGCGTGACGGACGCACTGTCGGCGCCAGTGCTCACCGCCTGCCAACGGCCCTCGGTCGCGGCAGCCAGGGCCCGCCACCAGTCGCGCTGCGCGGCGCCGTGCACCACCAGGCGTTGTGCCACAAGGCGCCAGCGCAGTCGCGACGCATCGTCGGCGAGGGTGGCCTCGATCTCGAGGTTGGCAGCAGTCAGCGGCGAGCTGCCTGCCGGCGCGGCCGCGCCCGTTGCCGCGCGGGCGACTTCGCTGCGCGCGCGCGTCGGCACTGGGGCTGTGTCGGCCTGCGACTTGGCGCGCGCCTCGCGCTGCAACGCGAGGTCCGCCGCCGCCGCCGCGGCCGGCGCGGGCGCCGCGACGGCAGCCGGAGCCGCCGCCGCGACGACAGCCCCGCCTGCGTGCCCGGGCTCTCGCGGTGCGTCCTGCCGAGCTGCCGGGGGCGACAGTGGCGCCTCAGCGGCCGGTGCCCTCGCCACCAGCGGGGCCTGCGGCGCTGCCTTCGGCGCGGCCTTCGCCTGCTGCGGCGCCGGCGTTTCCACGATTCGACTCAAGGCCTGCGACGCGCCGCCTGGCACTGCCGCGACAACGGCACGCTCGGGGCGAAGGCTGGGCGTGGCGTCGGGCCACTCCCGGTCGCGCCACATCACGCCGATCAGCGTGGCCAGGGCCAACGTACCGAAGGCGGCCATCGGCGCCGGTTGCCACAGCCGCTCGAGAGCCACGCGAATGCCTTCACGCCACGCGTGGGCGCCAGACCGTCGAACCGCCTGCCGTGCCTGGCCGAGGATCGCTGCCGTCAGTTGCGCCGGCGGCACGACATCGCGGTCGGGCGCGTGGCGCAAGGCGGCCAGCAGATGGGCGTCGCGCGGATCGTCGTCGGCTTGTTGTGGCGTCATGACTCGTGCCCCTGCGGCAGGTACGCGCCCATGCAGGTGCGCAGCTTGGACATGGCGTAACGCAGCCGGCTCTTGGCCGTCTCGAAGCCAACCTCGAGCGCATGTGCCAGCTCGTCGAGCGCGAGGCCGTCCTCATGGTGCAGCAGGAAGGCACTGCGCTGCACCGCGGGCAGGGCCTCCAGGCAATCGAGCAGACGCTGGCCGGCGGCGCGCCAGTACGCCCGATCCTCGGCGCCGGCCGGTGCGGCGGCGGCCGGCCAGCCTTGCCAGGCCGCCGTGTGGTCCGCCGGCTGCCACGGTTCGCGCTCGTCGCCATGATCCCCCTGCGTGAACTCGCGCCCGCTCTTGCGCAGCAGGTCGATCGCGCGGTGGTGCGCCAGCGTGAACAGCCAGGTCCGAAACGTTGCGCCCTGCGGCGCCCAGCGTTCGCGCGCCTGCACCACGCGCAGCCAGGTGTCCTGAAACACTTCGTCGGCGTGGCCGGTGGCCTCGCGTCCAAGCACACGGCGCACGAAGCGGTAGAGCGCGGCGTGGTGGCGTGCGTACAGGCGCTCGAACGCGCGCGCGTCGCCCCGCGCAAAGGCGTGCATCAGTGCGTCGTCGTCGGGGTCGGTTGTGGCGCTCATCGGCAGGTGTGATTGTCGGTCGCGGCTTAGAGCCTTGTACGGCCCAACCCTGCAAACGGGGTTGCTGCAGGCCGCGCGATCGGCGCTTGACCCTGTTCGCGCCGCCCGGCCGTATCAGTTCGGTCAACCCACCCACAAGGAGCCCCCGATGACCCGACCCTCGACCGTTCGCCGCGCGACCCTGACTGGCGCGATCGCCGTGACGCTGACTGCGTTGCTGGCCTGCAGCGCCAACAGACTTCAGGCCCACGAGTGGCCCTCGGCCGCGCCCGACACCGCCCGTGCGACTCCACCGGCACAAGGCCAAGTGCCGAACGCGTGGCCCGGCATGCTCTGGGCCGGCCCCGAAGCCGGCGCCCCGGCGGCGCCGAGCGCGCGCCAATGCGCGCGCGCACCGCAGCCGTTCGAGATCGGCCCGGGACCGGGCTGGGACACACCGCAGCAAAGCAGCGACTTGCGCCGCGGCGACCATGCGCCGACGCTGCGAGCGGCAGCCTCGCCATCCGCGCGCGACAAGTCGGCGGCACCGGCAGCGGCAGCCGTGGCGGGCGCCCTTCGTTCACCTGAGCGGGCCGAAGCACGGCAGGACATTGGCGCAACTGCCACCGGTCCGCAGCGCATGCCGCCGGCGCACCCCGCCGACGAGCCGGTCGCGGCCGGTGTGGTCGACGACAACGCCGACTTCGGCGCCTACCTTGCCTATCTCGAACGCGGCGCCCGCCTGCCGGCACGTGCGCGCGATGTACACGAGCGCTACGGCCTGAGCGTGCACGACGCCCGCGGCCGCCCGGTGCCCGACGCCGAAGTCAGCGTCGTTGCCGGTTCGCTGGCGCTGCCGCTGTGGGCACGCACCGACGCCGCGGGCCATGCCTGGTTGCACCCGCTGGCGGCGGTACCCGGCCTGGGTGCTTCGCTGCTCGAAGTGCAGGTGCGTGACGGCCGCAGCGGCGCGCGCGGCGCTGCGTTGTTGCAGCGCGGGCAGAAGCACCAGTTGCAGGTCAGCCTGGCCGACGCCCGGCGCGAGCCGCCCCGGCCACAACTCGACATCGCGTTCCTGGTCGACGCCACCGGCTCGATGGGCGACGAGATCGACAAGTTGAAGCGCTCGATGCGCGCGGTCGCCGACCAGATCGCGCATCTGCCGAGCCAGCCCGACGTCTGCTACGGCCTGGTCGCCTACCGCGATCGCGGCGACGCGTTCTTCGTTCGCGGCGCCGACTTCAGCAACGATCTACCGGCCTTCCAGCAGCAGCTCGCACAACTGCAAGCCGACGGGGGTGGCGACATGCCCGAGGCACTCAACGAAGCCCTGCACACTGCCGTACACCGCCTGTCATGGCGCGGCGCCGGCACCGCGCGCATGCTGGTGCTGGTGGCCGACGCGCCGCCGCACCTGGACTATGGCGCGCCGTATTACGACCAGGACATGCAGGCCGCGCTGGCCAAGGGCATCAAGCTGTTCGCCGTCGGCGCCAGTGGGCTCGACCCGGTCGGCGAGTATGTCTTTCGCCAGGCCGCGCAATACACCGGCGGACGCTTCGTCTTCCTCACCTACGCCAATGCGAAGGACCCGTCGAGCGGCCCGGGGCGTGAGACGGTGCATGACGTGCGCAACTATTCGGTCGAGACACTCGACGCGCTGATCGTGCGCCTGGTGCGCGAGGAAATGGCGGGCTGGCCCAAAGGTTGACGCGGGCATGCGGCCGCGGCGGCAGCGCGAAGCGCTCGCTCAGTCAGCTTCGCCCAGCACGCGCAGGATCTCCGGGCCGTAAGCCTCGAGCTTCTTCACCCCCACGCCGCTGATGTCGGCCAGCTGCCCCAGCGAGGCCGGCCGTTCGCGCGCCATCGCGGCCAGCGTGGCATCGTGAAAGACGACGAAGGCCGGCAGGTTGTGTTCACGTGCGACTTCGGCCCGCCAGGCCTTGAGGGCGGCGAAGCGCTGCTGCGCGGCGGCGTCCAGTTCGCGCGCCGCGGCCGGCGCACGCGCCGACCCGGGGGCGCGCTCCTTGCGCACACGGCTCTTCGCTGCCGCGGCACGCGGCAGCCGCAACACGATCGGCACATCACCCTTGAGCACCGCGCGCGCGCTGTCGGCCAGCGCCAGGGTGTTGTATTCGCCCTCGGGGATGACATGGCCGAGGGCCACCAGTTGCCGCAGCACGCCGCGCCAGCGCGCTTCGTCGAGATCGGCACCGATGGCGAAGGTCGACAGCCGGTCGTGCCGGTGTTGCGTGACCTTGTCGGTGACCTTGCCGCGCAGCACGTCGATCAGGTGGCCGGCGCCGAAACTGATGCCGCTGCCATGATGGAAGCGGTAGATGCACGACAGGAGCTTGCGCGCGGCGTCGGTACCGTCCCAGGTCTCGGGATGGGTCAGGCAGTTGTCGCAGTTTCCGCAGGGCGTACTGGATTCGCCGAAGTAGGCCAGAAGCCGCACCCGTCGGCAGTCGTGCGCTTCGGCCAGCGCCAAGAGCGCATCGAGCTTGCCGCGTTGCACGCGCTTGAATTCGTCTTCGGCCGGACTCTCGTCGATCATGCGGCGCTGGTTGACCACATCCTGCAGACCGTAGGCCATCCAGGCGTCGGCCGGCGCGCCATCGCGGCCGGCGCGGCCGGTTTCCTGGTAATAGGCCTCGATGTTCTTGGGCAGATCGAGGTGGGCGACGAAGCGCACGTCGGGCTTGTCGATGCCCATGCCGAAGGCGATCGTCGCCACCATCACGACCGCGTCTTCGCGCAGGAAGCGGTCCTGATGGCGCTGGCGCATGCCGGCCTCCAGGCCGGCGTGGTACGGCAATGCGGTGATGCCCTCGGCATTGAGCCAATCGGCGGTCTCTTCCACCTTCTTGCGCGTGCCGCAGTAGACGATGCCGGCCTCGCCGTCGTGTTCGTCGCGAATGAAGCGCAGCAACTGGCGCTTCGGCTCGTCCTTCTCGACGATGGCGTAGCGGATGTTCGGGCGGTCGAAACTGGCGACGAAGGTGCGGGCATCCTCGAGCGCCAGCCGCATGACGATGTCGGCGCGGGTGATGTGGTCGGCGGTGGCGGTCAGCGCGATCCGCGGCACGCCGGCGAAGCGCTCGTGCAGGATCGACAGGCCGAGGTATTCCGCGCGGAAGTCATGGCCCCACTGGCTGACGCAATGCGCCTCGTCGATGGCGAACAGGCTGAGCAGGCCGCGCTCGTGAAGTGAATCGAGCATGGCCAGGAAGCGCGGCGTCAACAGCCGCTCGGGCGCGGCGTAGAGCAGCACCAGGCGGCCCGAGCGCAATTCGCGCTCGATGCGCTGGGCCTCGTCCACGGACAGTGTGGAGTTCAGGAACGCCGCGTGCACGCCGGCTTCCTCGAGCGCGCCGACCTGGTCGTGCATCAGCGCGATCAGCGGGCTCACCACCACCGCCACGCCGCGGCCGCCACGGTGGCGAACGATGGCCGGCACCTGGTAGCACAGGCTCTTGCCGCCGCCGGTGGGCATCAGCACCAGCGCGTCGCCGCCACCAATCACATGGCCCACCACCTCGGCCTGCAGGCCGCGAAAGGCGCTGTAGCCGAAGACCTCGTGCAACACCTGCTGGGCGCTGACAGTGGGTGCGGCGGCGGTCTCGATCATGGGCGGTGGCGATGGTAAGCGAGCGCCGGCGCCGCGGCGTGATCGTCGCCGGTCAGGCGCTTCGCGACCGGACAGGGTGCGCACGGCTGTCGGCTGTCCATTGCCAGACAGCGCAGTGCGGTGGCAAGCTTCGTGCAACGCATGCGGCGCCACGGCCAATCTGCGAACCCAGCCCGCCGCCTGCCGGGCGACCCGGGGCCATTGCCGTGACCGTCGATGCGCGGGAGTTTGCCAGCCATGAACGACACCCAGCCGAGCCCGCCATACCACGCCGGCATGCGCGAGTTGCAGGACCGCTTCGATACCCGCGCCCTGGCCGATCGGCTCGACGAACGCCTCGGCCGGCGCGCCTTCAGCGCCGAGGACCGCCTCTTCATCGAAAGCCGCAACCTGTTCTTCCTGGCCACCGCGGACGCCGCTGGCCAGCCCGATGTCTCGTACAAGGGTGGCGACGCCGGGTTCGTGCGGGTCACCGCCGACGACGAGCTGGCTTTCCCCAGCTACGACGGCAACGGCATGTTCCGCAGTCTGGGCAACGTGCAGGTCAATCCGGCCGTCGGCCTGTTGTTCATCGACTTCGAGCGACCGAACCGGCTGCGCGTGAACGGGCACGCACGCATCGTCTTCGATGACCCGCTGCTCGCCAGCTTCGCCGGCGCCCAACTCGTGGTCCGCGTGCGCGCCGAGCGCATCTTCCCCAACTGCCCGCGCTATGTCCACCGCATGAGCGTCGTCGAACCGTCGCCCTTCGTGCCGCACGCCGGGCAGGCGGCGCCGGTGCCGCGGTGGAAACGCATGGACGACTTTCGCGACGTGCTGGCGCGTGACGACCCGGCGCGCGACGCATGACCGAACGGATGCACTGTCGCTCCTGACTGCCGGCCGTGCGAGGATGACGCCCCTGCAACGGAGGCCACCATGTCAGAGATCGCAAACTCGCTGCGCCGGCAGCTCGTGCGCAACGTCGATGAGGTCACGCTCGAGCGCCAGCAGCGTGCGCCGCTGTACGACACGATGTGCGGCGGCATCACCGACGGCATGGCGGCCAAGAAGCTCGGGGCGGGCTTCGACATCCTGGCGCCGGGCAAGCGCAGCTGCCCCTACCACTACCACCTGGCGCAGGAGGAGATGTTCGTCATCCTGCAAGGCTCGGGCACCCTGCGCGTGGCCGGCGAGATGCTGCCGGTGCGCGCCGGCGACGTCGTCGTGATCCCGCCGGGCCCCGAGTACCCGCACCATTTCATCAACACGTCCGACGCGCCGCTGCATTACCTGAGCATCAGCACGCTGGAGCGGCCCGAGATCTGTTACTACCCCGACTCCGGCAAGATCGGCGCCTTCGCCCCCGGCCACCGCCTCGTCCAGCGCAGCGCCAACGCGCTCGATTATTGGGATGGTGAACCCTGACCCGCGGTCGGTATCATCGGCGCCTCGGTCTTTCCCTTTCACGCCTGCGCAAGGAGCGCCTCATGGCCTCGGTCAACAAAGTCATCCTCATCGGCAACCTGGGCAAGGACCCGGAGGTGCGTTATGCGCCGAGCGGCTCGGCCATTTGCAACGTGACCATCGCCACCAGCCGGCAGTGGAAGGACAAGACCAGCGGCGAGAAGCAGGAGGAGACCGAGTGGCACCGCGTGGTGTTCTACGACCGCCTGGCCGAGATTGCCGGTGAGTACTTGAAGAAGGGCCGCCCGGTCTACGTCGAAGGTCGGCTTAAGACGCGCAAGTGGACCGACAAGGAAGGCGTCGAGAAGTACACCACCGAGATCGTTGCCGCCGAGATGCAGCTTCTCGGCAGCCGTGAAGGCATGGGGGGCGGTGACGACGCGTGGGGGCCAGCGCAGCGCACCGGCGGCGCGCCCGGCGGCCGCACGCCCCGCGGCTGGCGCACCGAAGTCGTCGACCGGCTTCGACAACATGGATGACGACATCCCGTTCTGAATTGAACCACCCCCGAAGCGGCTTCGCCGCGCCCCCACGAGGGGGCACCGCTGGCGGACCGGCAAAGCCGGATCCGCAGCGGTTGCTTGGTGAGATACGTGGTTCACGTACGGACCTGCTTGCGAAGGCGCACGCGTTCTGTTCGGGCTGAGCTTGTCGACGGCCTGTGGCGGGCGCAGTCCGAGCGGTCATTGATCGCCGGCCTGCACTTGACTTGCGCCAATGCGCCCCGCGCCGCGGGGCACTATCGTTTTCAAGTCAAGGAGACCGCAATGAGCACAAGCCCCGGCGTGCGTCTGGCGCAGCAGCGCGACTTTCAGTTCAAGGTCGAGTTCGGCGGCGCGATCGCGCCGCTGCAGGTCGACGAGCCGCCGCCGCTGGGTGCCGGGCAAGGCCCGTCGCCGGAGCAGTTGCTGGCTGCGGCGGTCGGCAACTGCCTGTCCGCCTCGTTGCTGTTTTCGCTGCGCAAGTACAAGCAGCAGCCCGAGCCGATCAGCGCCGAGGTCCACAGCCAGACCGCGCGCAATACCGAGGGCCGCTTGCGCATCACGACGATCGACGTGGTGCTCAAGCTGGGCCAGCCGGCGGCGGCGCTGCAGCACCTGGACCGCGCACTGGCGCAGTTCGAGGACTTCTGCACCGTGACGCAGAGCGTTCGCGCCGGCATCGAGGTCAACGTGCAGGTGCACGACGCGACGGGCGCGCGCTTGAAGTGAACCGCGCCCCGGAAGCGACTTCAATCTGACGAGACGATCACGCCGCCGCCCAGGCAGACCTCGCCGTCGTACAGCACGGCGGACTGGCCCGGCGTGACGGCCCATTGCGGCTGCGTCGAAGTCGAGCGCGAAGCGCGCCGTTCGCGCCATCGCCAGCGCGCAGGCCGCATCGGCCTGGCGGTAGCGCGTCTTGGCGCGCTAGCGGCCCGCCGGCCGGCGCCGCGCCGGCGACCCAGCTGGCGTCGTCGGCGCCAGCAGCCGGCGACAGCAGCCACGGATGTTCGTGGCCCTGCACCACCCACAGCGTGTTGCGCTGCCATGTCCTTGCGCGCCACGAACCAGGGCGCGTGCTCGCCGCCGCCGCGCGCGCGCCTGGTCCTTGACGCCGCCGATGCCCAGGCCCTGGCGCTGGCCCAGCGTGTAGAAGCTCAGGCCCGACGTGCCGGCCGACGCGCGCGGCCGCGCTCGTCCTCGATCGGGCCCGGCTCGTGGCTCAGGTAGCGGTTGAGGAATTCGCGGAACGGCCGCTCGCCGATGAAGCAGATGCCGGTCGAGTCCTTCTTCTTCGCGTTCGGCAGCCCGATCTCGTCGGCGATGCGGCGCACCTCGGTCTTGTGCAGTTCGCCGACCGGGAACAGCGTCTTGCGACAGTTGCGCCTGGTTCAGGCGGTGCAGGAAGTAGCTCTGGTCCTTGGCCGGGTCCAGGCCCTTGAGCAGTTCGAAGCGGCCCGTCGCGTCTCGCGCACGCGGGCGTAGTGTCCGGTCGCGATCTTCTCGGCGCCCAGCCGCATCGCGTGGTCGAGGAAGGCCTTGAACTTGATCTCGGCGTTGCACAGCACGTCGGGGTTCGGCGTGCGGCCGGCCTGGTATTCGCGCAGGAATTCGGCGAACACGCGGTCCTTGTACTCGGCGGCGAAGTTGACGTGCTCGATCTCGATGCCGAGCACGTCGGCCACCGCGGCGGCGTCGACGAAGTCGATGTTCGACGAGCAGTATTCGCTGTCGTCGTCGTCTTCCCAGTTCTTCATGAAGATGCCGACGACCTCGTGGCCCTGCTGCTTGAGCAGGTGCGCCGTGACGGCGGAGTCGACGCCGCCCGACAGCCCGACCACCACGCGTTGCTTGCGGCTACTCTTCACGCGCCCGATTATCCCGGTCGCGCGGCCTCGCTCTGGCACCAGGCGTACAGCGCGTCGTAGATCACCAGGCCGTGGGCCAGCATCTCGTGGTCGTCGGCATGGCAGTGCGACAGACCGAGCGAGATCGCGTAGAGCCCGGCCGACTGCGGCGCCAGGTCCAGCCGATCGGTATCGGCGCCGCGCACGATCGTCGCCAACCGTGCCAGCGCCGGATCGGTGAGGCCGTACTTCGACAGGAAGGCGTCGAAGCTGCAGCGCTCGCCGACGTGGCTCATCTCGACGCCCGGCATGTCGTACGGCGTCGCGCCGGTCTGGGCGGCCACGCGTTGCACGTCGGCACCGGGCACGTAGAGGAATTCGGCGTCGCGGTCGATGAAGCGCGGGATCAGCCACGGACAGGCGATGCGGTCGATCTTCGGGCGTTCGCGGGTGACCCATTTCATCGCTGTGGCTTCCTTGGCTTGCAGCGGCCGGCCGGCCGCCTGCCAGCCGTCGATGCCGCCGCTGCAGGTAGCGCGCGTTCAGGCCCGCGGCGCGCAGCCGCATGCGCGGTGGCGCGGCCCACCTCGTGGCCGTAGACGCAATAGACGACCACCTCGCGGTCGGCGGGCAACTCGCGCGGCCCAGGCGGCCACCGCGGCCGGGTCGCACCAGCGCGCGCCGGGAATCAGCGCGCGCGGCCTGCTCGAAGACGCCGGCGCGCCGCACGTCGAGCACCACGGCGTCGCCGATCATCGTCCTGCGCGGCAGCCGAACGGCTCGCTGGCGGCGTGCACCGCGAGCTGGTAGCGCTCGTAGACCGGCGCCCAGTCGATGTTGTCCATGAAGGCGTCGACATACGCGCCGGCCGCGGCGCCGAAGTCCAGGTGGTACGCGTGCTCGTACATGTCGAGCGCCAGGATCGGCACGCCGCCGGCCAGCGCGTGCGTGTGGTCGGCCGCCCATTGGTTGACCAGCGTGCCGTCGCGCGGCTGGAAGACGCAGCAGCACCCAGCCCGAGCCGCCGCCCAGCGCCTTGCCCATCGCGACGAACTCCTCGCGCCAGCGCTCGACGCTGCCGAAGTTGGCCTGCCAGCGCCAGCGCCATCGCCGGCTCCATCGTCTGGCCGTCGCCGCCGAGGCTGGCGAAGTACAGCTCGTGCAGCAGCATCGAGTTGGTGGCGATCAGCTCCTCGCGCTTCAGGCCGTTGAGCTGGAATCCGGGCGCGCTCGCGAACGGCGTTTGCGCCAGCTGCGCGCGAATCGCGTTCAGCCGCTTGACCGCGCCGCCGTAGTTGTTCTGGTGGTGGCTGTCCAGCAGCTTCGCCGACAGGCCGCGCAGGCGGTCGGGTCGAAGGGCAGGGCTTGAATCACGGCGTCCATGATGGATACTCCTTCAGTGCGACAGGGGCGGCAGCAGGGTGATCGCCAGCCCGGCGGCCGCGCAGGCGCCGAGCAGCGGCATGACGCCGACCTTGAAGCGAAACAGCGCGACCGCCGCCGCCACGGCGATGGCGGCCGAGGCGAACATCGAAGCGGCCGCCGAAGCCCTGCGGCCACAGCACGTGGTAGGCGAAGAACAGCGCCAGGTTCAGGATCACGCCGACCACGGCCGCGGTGATGGCCGACAGCGGCGCGGTGAACCCCAGCTTGCCGTGCGTGGACTCGACCAGCGGGCCGCCGGCCAGGATGAACACGAACGACGGCAGGAAGGTGAAGAAGGTGACGACGCTGGCGGCCAGCGCGCCGCCGAGGAACAGGGCATCGGGCCCGAGCACCTGCCTGGTCCAGCCGCCGACGAAGCCGACGAAGGCCACCACCATGATCAGCGGGCCGGGCGTGGTTTCGCCCAGCGCCAGGCCGTCGATCATCTGCGCGCCGCTCAGCCACTGGTGCTGTTCGACCGCGCCCTGGTAGACGTAGGGCAGCACGGCGTAGGCGCCGCCGAAGGTCAGCAGCGCGGCCTTGGTGAAGAACCAGCCCATCTGCGTCAGCGTGCCCTGCCAGCCCTGCGTCGCCACCAACGCGGCCATCGCCAGCGGCCCACAGGCCGAGCCCGACGGCGAGCACGCTGCACCAGGTGACGGCGCGAGAAGCGCGCATGTGCCGGCGTCGGCGTGTCGTCGTCGATCAGCGCCGGGCCGTAGCTCGCCTTCGCGCTGCCGTGGCCGCCGCCGAGCGCGAACACCGCCGGCCAGCGGCGCGCGCCGAAGTGGCCGATCAGCGCCGCGGCGAGCACGATGACCGGGAACGGCACGTCGAACGCGAAGATGGCGACGAAGGCCGCCGCCGCGATGCCCCACATCCAGCGGTTCTTCAGCGCGCGCGAGCCGATGCGGTGCGCGGCGTGCAGCACGATCGCGGTCACGGCCGGCTTGATGCCGTAGAAGATGCCGGCCACCACCGGCACGTCGCCGAAGCGCAGATAGACCCACGACAGCGCGATCAGGATGAACAGCGACGGCAGCACGAACAGCGCGCCGGCGACGATGCCGCCCCAGGTGCGGTGCATCAGCCAGCCGATGTAGGTGGCCAGTTGCTGCGCCTCGGGCCCGGGCAGCACCATGCAGTAGTTCAGCGCGTGCAGGAAGCGCTGCTCGCTGATCCAGCGCCGGCGCTCGACCAGTTCGGTGTGCATGATCGCGATCTGCCCGGCCGGCCCGCCGAAGCTGATGAAGCCGAGCTTGAGCCAGAAGGCGAATGCGGTCCGGAAGTGGACCGCGAGAGCAGGCGCCGCGACCTGGGTTCATGCGGTCGCTCCTTCTCGAAAGCGACCAGCAGGCCTTCGAACACGCCGGCGGCCGCCAGCAGCAGCTGGTCGTCGTCGGCGATGGCCTCGCGCATGCCGGCCAGCACGCGCTCGACGCCGGCCGCCTCGGGCGGCAGCACGCCGCCGGCGTCGAGGCCGTGCACCAGCACGCCCAGCCGCCGCAAGGCGGGTGTTTCGCAGATCGAAGCTGGCCAGCAGGGTTTCGAAGGTGACGCGCGCGCCGACGTGGCTGAAGGTGGCGCCGTCGAAGTCGAAGCCGATGGCCCTCTTCGGGCAATCGGCCGGCGATTTCAGCCACACGAACCGCGCCTGCGGGTCGATGAAGCGGCGGATCAGCCAGGCGCTGGCCAGGCGGTCGACCCACGGCCGGCGGCGCGTGGCCCAGACGCGTGCCTGGTAGTCGGCGCGGTCGAGGCGGCACGGCACCGCTGGCCACGGTACGCGGCTCGTCGGGCGACTGGGCCGACGCAACGGCGGCCTCCAGCGCCTGCAACGCGCCCGCCGTCTGACGCTGCGCTTCGCCGGCGAAGAAGTCGATCGCGACCAGCTGCTCGAAGGCCTTGCGCAGGCGGCGCGCCTGCTTCAGCGCCTCTTGCAGGGCGGTGTCGTCGCGCGGTGGCCGCACGGCGCCGATCTCGGCCAGCAGTGCGCCGAACTCGGCGCCGCGGTCGAACAGTGCTGCCAGGTCTTCGTCGACGGCTCGGCGCGCAGCAGACGCGCGTTGCCACCGTGCTCGCGCACATCGGCGGCAACGGTGGCCAGCGTGGCGCGGTGGGTCGCCCGTCTGGCAGCACGTAGACGCCGTCGCGCAGCACGGCGGCGCCGCAGGCCTTGAGCGCGCGCCAGGCGCGCATGCGCGCGGTGGCGTTCTCGGTGGGCAGCGAGAGGATCAGTAATTGCCATGGCATGCTGTAGTATACTCTACATATTGTAGGTAACGCTACATCTTCTTGGCGGCCGGACCGCTCTTGGTCTGCGCGAAGAGCTCATACAGCTGCTGCGCCGCCGGCGACAGCGAGCGCCCCTTGCGCCGGATCAGCCCGACGTGGCGCGTGACCACCGGGTCGACCAGCGGCACGCTCACCAGCAGCGGATGGTCCTTGCCCGGCATCGCCATCGACGGCACCGCGGCCACGCCGAGCCCGGCTTCGACCAGGCCGAGCAGTCGTCGTCACGTGCTGCGGCCTCGTAGAGACTCTCCGGCCGGCCGGCGACACCGGCCAGCGCCTGGTCGAGCAGCAGCGCGGTTGCCCGAAGTGCTGCCCACCGAGATGTAGTCGTAGTCGCTCAAGGTCGCGCCCAGCTCACGCGGCGCATCTTCGCCAGCGGGTGGTCGCGCCGGCAGGCGGCGACGAAGCGCTCTTCGACGCAGCGGCTTGAACTCGATGTCGGCTTCCTGCGCTGCCGATGAAGTTGAGGCCGAAGTCGGCCTCGCCGCGCGCCACCGCGGCGAGCACTTCGTTGGCGCCCGCGTCGAGCACCTTGACGCGCACCTTCGGGTAGCGCTCGTGGTAGCGGCGGATCACCTGCGAGAGGTAGTAGTACACCGTCGACGGCACGCAGGCCACGGTCACCTCGCCCATGCGCGTGACGGCGACGCCGCGGATGCCCAGCAGCGTGGCGTCGAGGTCGTCGAGCAGCTCGCGGACCTTGCGCTCGAAGTCGCGGCCGACCGCGGTGAGCGTGACGCGGCGCGTGGTGCGCTCGAGCAGCCGCACGCCGAGCGCCTGCTCGAGCTTGTCGATGCGGCGGCTGAACGCCGGCTGCGAGATGTGCACCGCCTCGGCCGCCTTGCGGAAGTTGCTCAGCTCGGCCACCGCGCGAAAGGCCAGCAGGTCGTTCAGGTCGAAGTTGATGGCCATGCGGACCCTCCATTGATGCCTGATGGCGGATCAGTTGATCTTAAAGATGCAATTCACATTTGCAATGCGGCGCGCCGATCATTCGTCCATGAACCGAGACCGTCCCCTGCGTCCTGATGCGCGCCGGCACCTCGCGCGGGCCGTTCTTCCTGCGCGACTGGCTGCCCGCCGACGACGCCGCAGCGCGACGAGGCGCTGATCGGCGCGATCGGCGCGTCCGACCTGCTGCAGCTCGACGGCGTCGGCGGCGGCAGCACGCTAACGAGCAAGGTGGCGATCGTCTCGCGCTCGCCGCAGCCGGGCTGCGACGTCGACTACCTCTTCGCCCAGGTCGGCGTCGGCCAGAAGCTCGGTCGACACGCGGCCCAACTGCGGCAACATGCTCTCGGGCGTGGCGCCGTTCGCGATCGAGCAGGGCCTGGTTGCCGGCGCAGGACGGCGAGACGACGGTGCGCGTGTTCAACGTCAACACCCGCTCGCGCATCGACGTCACGGTGCTCACGCCCGGCGGCCGCGTCACCTACGACGGCGAGACGCGCATCGACGGCGTGGCCGGCACGGCGGCGCCGATCCGCCTGAACTTCCTCGACGCCTGGGGCGCGGTCACCGGCTCGCTGTTTCCCGACCGGCCGGCGCATCGACTCGATCGACGGCGTCGCAGGTCACCTGCATCGACGCGGCCATGCCGCTGATGATCGTGCGCGCCCGCGACCTCGGCGCTGAGCGGCACGCGAGACGCCCGCCGAGCTCGACGCCGAACGCTGCGCTGCTGCGAGCGCCTGGAGGCGCTGCGCCTGCGCCGCCGGCCAGGCGATGGGCCTGGGCGATGTGTCGAACAGCGTCGATGCCCAAGCCGGTGATCGTCAGCGCCGGCGACGACGCCGACAGCATCACCTCGCGCTACTTCACGCCGCGCCGCTGCCATGCCTCGCATGCGGTCACCGGCGCCATCGGCGTGGCCACCGCGTTCGCGCTGCCGGGCACGGTGGCCAGCGGCGCGACGGCTCAGCGCCGGCGCGCGCGCATCGTCGGTGCTGCACCCGCAGGGCCGCATCGACGTCGAGGTCGCGGTCGAGGGCATCGGCGACGACGCCCGCATCGAGCGCGCCGCGCTCGTGCGCACCGCCCGAAAGATCCTGCAGGGCGAGCTGCACATCCCGACCTACGTGTTCTCGAAATCCCAATCCGAAGGAGACAAACCCATGAAACGCCTGATCGCACCCGCCCTCGCCGCGGCGCTGGCCGCCGCAGCACCCGCTCGCGCATGGCCTATCCCGACCAAGACCGATCACCATCGTCGTGCCGACCGCGGCCGGCGGCGGCAACGACGCGATGGCGCGCACCATCGCGCAGAAGCTCGGGCCGCTGCTCGGGCCAGACGGTGATCGTCGACAACCGGGCCGGCGCCAACGGCTCGATCGCCAGCGAGTTCGTCGCCCGCGCCGCGCCCGACGGCCACACGCTGATGTTCGGCTACATCGCCACGCACGCGATGAACCCGGCGCTGCAGAAGCTGCGCTACGACCCGGTGGCCGATTTCGAGCCGGTCGGCCTGGTCGGCTATTCGCCGACGCTGATGGTCGCCAACGCCAACGTGCCGGTGAAGGACGTGCAAGGACCTGGTGGCGCAGCTCAAGGCCAAGCCCGACAAGTACACCTACGCGTCGGCCGGCAACGGCACCGCGCCGCACTTCGCGGCCGAGCTGTTCAAGCTCAACGCCGGCGTGGTGATGCTCGGCGTGCCGTACAAGGGCTCGGCGCCCGCGATCAGCGACACGATCGGCGGGCAGACGCAGTTCATGTTCCCGAGCCTGTTCACCGCCTTGCCGCACGTGAAGTCCGGCAAGCTGCGCGCGCTGGCCGTGGCCGGGCCGAAGCGCTCGGCGCTGCTGCCCGACGTGCCGACGCTGAAGGAAGCCGGCGTCGACGGCGTCGACGTGCAGCAGTGGTACGGCTTCTTCGCGCCCGCCAAGACGCCCAAGGCGATCGTCGAGCAGCTCAACAAGGCGCTGAACCAGGTGCTGGCCGACAAGGAGATCGTCAAGCGCATGGAGGACCACGGCGCCGATGTCGAGACCAGCACGCCCGAGCAGTTCGGCGCGCTGGTGCAAGAGCGAGCTGGCGAAGTGGAAGGGCGTGGTGCAGAAGGCCAAGCTGACCGCCGACTGAACCACAAGGAGACTTCAGAACATGGACACTGTCACTGCAACGACCTGCAAGCCTGGATCGGCCGCAGCGAGACGTGTGCACGACCAGATCGGCGCCGACGCCGGTGAAGGCGCTTGACTGCCACGCTCGACCACCCGGCGCGCCGACGTGACCGCCGGCACGCCGCTGCCGCCGCTGTGGCACTGGCTGTACTTCCTGCCGATGCACCGCCAGAGCGAGATCGGCGCCGGACGGCCACGCCAAGCGCGGCGGCTTCCTGCCGCCGGTGCCGCTGCCGCGCCGCATGTGGGCCGGCAGCCAGTTCGAGTTCCGCTACGCCGGTGCGCGTCGGCGACGCGGTGGCGCGCACCTCGACCATCGACGACGTGACGGCCAAGGAAGGCCGCACCGGCAAGCTGGTGTTCGTCAAGGTGCGCCACGAGGTGCGCTGCAACGGCGCGCCGGAGCCGGCGATCGTCGAGTTCCACGACATCGTCTACCGCGAGGCCAAGCGGCCCGGCGACGTGGACGCCGCCGCCGCAGGCGGCGGCCACCGGCGCGGCCTGGCAGCGCGAGATCGTGCCCGACGACGTGCTGCTGTTCCGCTACTCGGCGCTGACCTTCAACGGCCACCGCATCCACTACGACCGCAAGTACGTGACCGAGGTCGAGGGCTATCCGGGCCTGATCGTGCACGGGCCGCTGATCGCCACGCTGCTGATGGACCTGCTGCGCCGCAGCGCGCCCGACGCCGATGTCGCGACGCTTCCGCTTCAAGGCGGTGCGGCCGACGTTCGACCTGCATCCGTTCCGCGTCAACGGCCAGCCTCAGGCGACGGCAAGACGGTCCAGCTGTGGGCCCAGGACCACGAAGGCTGGCTGACGATGGACGCCACCGCCACGCTGCGCTGAAAGGACTGACGCCATGCAACCGCTCAAAGGCCTCACCGTCGTCACGCTCGAACACGCGATCGCCGCGCCGTTCGCGACCCGCCAGCTCGCCGACCTGGGCGCGCGCGTGATCAAGATCGAGCGCCCCGGCGTCGGCGACTTCGCGCGCGGCTACGACTCGCGCGTGCGCGGCCTGGCCTCGCACTTCGTCTGGACCAACCGCTCGCAAGGAGAGCCTGACGCTCGACGTCAAGCACCCGCGACGCCGCCGAGGTGCTGACGCACTGGTCGCTCGAGAAGGCCGACGTCGTGGTGCAGAACCTCGCGCCCGGCGCCGCGGCGCGCGCTGGGCCTGTCGCTACGAGGCGCTCGCGGCGAACGAAGCCCGGCATCATCGTCTGCGACATCTCGGGCTACGGCGACGACGACGAACCGGCCCCTACCGCGACAAGAAGGCCTACGACCTGCTGATCCAGAGCGAGGCGGGCTTCGTCTCGGTCACCGGCACGCCCGACGAGCCGAGCAAGGCCGGCCCGTCGATCGCCGACATCGCCGCCGGCATGTACGCCTACACGCAACATCCTCGCCGCGCTGCTGCAGCGCGCAGATCGGGCCGCGGCCAGCACATCGACATCTCGATGCTCGAGTCGCTGGCCGAGTGGATGAGCTACCCGCTGTACTACGCCTTCGACGGCGCCCCGCCGCCGCCGCGCACCGGCGCCGCGCACGCGACGATCTATCCCTACGGCCCGTTCCCGACCGGCGACGGCAAGACCGTGATGCTGGGCCTGCAGAACGAGCGCGAGTGGGTGCAGTTCTGCGACAAGGTGCTGCATGCAACCGGCGCTCGCCAAGGACGCGCGCTTCACCGGCAATGCCAAGCGCGTGGCCGAGCGCGACGCGCTGCGGGCGCTGATCGTCGAGACCTTCGCGCCGCTGAACGACGCCGCAGGTGGTGGAGCGGCTCGAAGGCGCGCAGATCGCCAATGCCGAACGCGCGACATGGCCGACGTGTGGCAGCACCCGCAACTGAAGGCGCGCGAGCGCTGGCGCGAGGTCGAGCATCGCCGGCCGGCCCGGTGCCGGCCCTGCTGCCGCCGGGCACCTGGGACGACGGCGACCCGCGCATGGACCCGGTGCCCGCGCTCGGCGAGCACACCGATGCGATCCTGGGCGAACTCGGCCTCGACGCCGCGGCCATTGCCGCGCTGCGCGCCGCGAAGGCGATCTGACATCGCCGCTGCCACGCACCTACCTGTTCGTGCCCGGCAACCGGCCCGAGCGTTTCGCCAAGGCGCTCGCGACCGGCGCCGATGCGGTCGTGCTCGACCTCGAGGATGCGGTGGCGGCCGCGGGCAAGGTGGCCGCGCGCGCCGCGGTGGCGAGCCGCCCTCGCCGGCGAAGACCGCACGCGCTCGTCGTGCGCATCAACGACGCGCAGCTCGCCCTGGTACGCCGACGACCTGCGCCATGCTCGCCGCGCTGCGCGCGCCGACGGTGATGCTACCCAAGGCCGAGCGCGCCAGCGACAGTCGCAGGCGGTGCGCGCCGCCTGCCCCGACATCGCGTGCTGGCCCTCGATCGAAACGGCGCGTGGCGTGCTCGCCGCCGAGGAGGTGGCCGCCGCGCCCGGCGTGCGCGCCTGGTCTTCGGCACCCTCGACTTCGCGCTCGACCTCGACCTGGCGGGCGACCTGGCGAGTCCGATCGGCCTCGACCATGCGGCGAGCCGCCTCGCGCTCGCCTCGCGCGCCGCCGGCCTCGCCGCGCCGGTCGCCGGTGTCACGACCGCCATCGACGACGAAGCCCTGCTGCTCGCCGACCTGGCACGTGCTCGTGCGCACGGCTTCGGCGCCAAGCTGTGCATCCACCCGAAGCAGGTCGCACCGATCCACGCTGCGCTCGCGACCGAGCGCGCACCGAGATCGCCTGGGCCGAGCGTGTGCTGGCCGCGGCCGAGGCCGCCGGCGGCGGCGCCGTGCAGCTCGACGGCCGCATGGTCGACAAACCCGTCATCGCAACGCGCGCGCGCATCTGTTGCGCGCGCGACCCGCTGATTCACCTCCAAGGAAAAGCCATGGCCTCCACCATCATCGACCGCCGCATCTTCCAGGGCATCTTCTCCAGCGACGCGATGCGCCACGTCTGGTCCGACGAGAACCGCACGCAGAAGTACCTCGACATCGAACGCGCTCTGGCCAAGGTGCAGGGTCGCCTCGGCCTGATTCCTCAGGAGGCCGCCGACGAGATCGTCAGCCACTGCACGCTCGACCAGATCGACATGGCCAAGTTGCGCCAGCAGACCGAGCGCATCGGCTACCCGATCCTCGGCGTCGTGTCGCAGCTCAATGCGCTGTGCCGCGACAAGCTCGGCGAGTACTGCCACTGGGGCGCGACCACGCAGGACATCACCGACACCGCCACCGTGCTGCAGATCCGCGAAGGCGCTCGACATCGTCGACGCGCGATCTGGCCGCGATCGCCAAGGCGATGGCCAAGCTGGCGAAGGAACACCGCCTGACGCCGATGATCGGCCGCAGCAACCTGCAGCAGGCGATTCCGGTGACCTTCGGCTACAAGATGGCCGGCCTGCTGTCGGCGGTCCAGCGCCACCGCGAGCGCCTGGCGCAATTGCGCGAGCGCGTGCTGGTCGGCGAATTCGCCGGTGCCGCCGGCACGCTGGCGTCGCTGGAGACCGGCGCGATGGACACCCAGGCCGGCCTGTGCGCCGAACTCGGCCTGAAGCAACCGGTGATCGCCTGGCACACGATCCGCGACAACATCGCCGAGGTCGGCACCTTCCTCGGCCTGGTCGGCGGCACGCTGGGCAAGCTCAGCATGGACGTCAAGCTGATGATGCAGACCGAAGTCGGCGAGGTCTACGAGCCTTTCGCCCACGGCCGCGGCAGCAGCAGCACGATGCCGCAGAAGCGCAACCCGATCTCGTCCTGCTACATCCATGCCGCGATCTCGGTCGTACGCCAGCACAGCGCGGCGCTGATGGACGCGATGGTCGCCGACCACGAGCGCAGCACCGGCCCGTGGGAGATCGAGTGGATCGTGTTGCCCGAGGCCTTCTGCCTGATGGCCGGCGCGCTGAAGCAATCGCTGTTCGTGCTCGAAGGCCTGGAGGTCGACGTCAAGGCGATGCGGCGCAATATCGACATGACCCATGGCCTCGTGATGAGCGAGGCGGTGATGATGGGCCTGGGCCCCTACATCGGCCGCGAGTACGCACACGACCTGGTCTACGACATCTGCCGCGAGGCCGTGAAGCAGCAACGCCCGCTGCTCGACCTGCTGGCCGAGCACCCGCAGATCAACCAGCATCTCGACCGCGCCGCGCTCGCCAAGTTGTGCGACCCGACGAACTATCTCGGCCAGTCGGGCGTGATGGTCGACCGGGTACTGGCCCGCATGTGATTCGGCGCGGCGGGCGCTAGAGTGAGCGGGCACAACGAAAGACCAGCCATGACCTTGACCCGCCGCACGGCCCTCGCCGCCACCGCCCTGGCGCTGCCCACGCTGTCGTTCGCCCAGGCCGCATGGCCGCGCCAGTCGATCCGCTTCGTCGTGCCTTTCGCGCCCGGCGGCACCAGCGAGATCGTGGCTCGCACGGTGGCCAACGAACTGACCAAGCAGCTCGGCCAGACCGTCTACGTCGACAACAAAGGCGGCGGCGGCGGTATCCCGGCAATGACCGAGGTGGCCAAGGCCGCGCCCGATGGCCACACCATCATCCTCGGCCACGTCGGCTCGCTGGCGGTGAACCCGATCATCTTTCCGAACGAACCGTTCGACGTGAACAAGGATTTCATGCCGGTGACGCTGCTGGCCAAGGTGCCGAACCTGTTCGTGATCCACCCCGACGTGCCGGCGAGCAATTTCAACGAGTTCGTCGCCTACGCCAAGAAGAACCCGGGCAAGCTCAATTACGGCTCGGCCGGCAACGCCAGCGCCGGCCACCTGGCGATGGAGTACCTGAAGCTGGTGACCGGCATGTTCATCACGCACATCCCGTACCGCGGCACCGGCCCGCAGCTGACCGACCTGCTGGCCGGGCGCACGCAGGCCAGTCTCGGCCGGGCTGCCGGCGCTGATGCCGCACATCAGGAGCCGGCAAGCTGCGCGCGATCGCGGTCGGCACCACGCAGCGGCTGCCGCGAGCTGCCCGACGTGCCGACGGTCGCCGAGATGGGCTACAAGGACTTCGAGACCTCGCAGTGGTACGGCATCCTGGCGCCGGCCGGCACGCCGCGCGAGATCGTCAAGCGGCTGCAGGAGGAATCGCTGAAGGCGCTGAAGTCGAACTCGGTGACCGAGCGCTTCGCCACCGACAGCGCGGTCGGCGGCGGCGGCCCGCCGGAAGAGTTCGCGGCCTTCATCGCGCAGCAGCAGAAGATCTGGAAGGACATCGTGATCGCGCGCCGGCATCAAGCCCGATTGATGTGGACCACCCCCGTAGCGGCTTCGCCGCTCCCCCTCAAGGGGGCAACGCCAGCAGACCGGCGAAGCCGGCTCTGCGGCGTTTGCATGGCGACACCCTGCGTCCATGCGTCGCCGATGGCACGGGCCGAGATGGCTGACCAATGATCGACGTTCTGGTCATCGGTGGCGGCAACGCCGCGCTGTGCGCCGCGCTGACCGCGCGCGAGGCCGGCGCCTCGGTGCTGTTGCTCGAAGCCGCACCGCGCGAGTGGCGCGGCGGCAATTCGATGCACACGCGCAACCTGCGCTGCATGCACGATGCACCGCAGGACGTGCTGACCGACGCCTATCCGGAGGAAGAGTTCTGGCACGACCTGCGCAAGGTCACCGGCGGGCGCACCGAACGAGCGCTGGCGCGCCTGGCGATCCGCCACTCGCGCCAGCTGCCGCGACTGGATGCGCCGGCATGGCGTGTTCTTCCAGCCGTCGCTGTCGGGCACCCTGCACCTGTGCGCGCACCAACGCGTTCTTCATGGGCGGCGGCAAGGCGCTGGTCAATGCGTATTACCGCAGTGCCGAGACGCTCGGCGTGCAGATCCGCTACGACACGGCGGTGGATCGGCTCGAATTCGACGGACCTCGGTTCGTCGCTGCCAGCGCCCGTGGCGAGCGCATCGAGGCGCGTGCCTGCGTGGTCGCCAGCGGCGGCTTCGAGTCCAACCTCGACTGGCTGCGCCAAGCCTGGGGCCGGGACGCCGGCGGCGCGTGGATCGCTGACCACTTCGCGATCCGCGGCACGCGCTTCAACCAGGGCGTGCTGCTGAAGGTCCTGCTGGCTCACGGCGCGACGCCGATCGGTGACCCGACCCAGGCGCACATGGTCGCCATCGACGCGCGTGCGCCTTTGTACGACGGCGGCATTTGCACGCGCATCGACTGCGTCTCGCTGGGCATCGTCGTCAACCGCGACGCCGCGCGCTTCCACGATGAAGGCGAGGACTTCTGGCCCAAGCGCTATGCGATCTGGGGCCGGTTGGTGGCGCAGCAGCCGGGCCAGGTCGCGTACTCGATCATCGACGCCAAGGCCGTCGGTCGCTTCATGCCGCCGGTGTTCGCCGGTGCGCAGGCCGGGTCGCTGGCCGAACTGGCGCGGCGGCTCGGACTCGACGAATCGGCACTGACCCAGACCGTGCAGCAATTCAATGCGGCCTGCCGTGGCGGCCACTTCGACCATGCCGTGCTCGACGACTGCGCCACCGACGGCCTTGCGCCGCCCAAGACCCATTGGGCACGGCCGATCGACACACCACCTTTCTTCGGCTACGCCCTCAAGCCCGGCGTGACCTTCACCTACCTCGGGCTTGAAGTCGACGAGCATGCCGCCGTGTCCTTCGGCAACGGGCCCAGTGCGAACCTGTTCGCGGCCGGCGAGATCATGGCCGGCAACGTGCTCGGCCAGGGCTACACCGCCGGTGTCGGCATGACCATCGGCACTGCTTTCGGGCGCATCGCCGGCCAGGAGGCGGCCCGTGCAGCGCTTGCTTGAGCTGGTGAGCGAGGCCGAGGGCGAGGCGGCGCGCGTGCTGCAGATCTGCAATGCCTGCCGCTATTGCGAGGGCTATTGCGCGGTGTTTCCGGCCATGGCGCGGCGGCTCGAGTTCCCCAAGGCCGACCTCCATTACCTGGCCAACCTGTGCCACAACTGCGGCGCCTGCCTGCACGCCTGCCAGTACGCGCCGCCACACGAGTTCGCCGTCAACGTGCCGCGCGCGATGGCACGGGTGCGCGGCGGGACTTATGCCGAATTTGCCTGGCCGGCTGCGCTCGGCGCGCTGTACCGGCGCAACGGCCTTGCGCTGGCACTGGCGCTGGCGGCGGGGCTGGCGCTGTTCCTGGTGCTGCTGATGGCGCTTCGGGGCGCGCTGTGGCACGAGCCGCTGGCCGGTGACTTCTATGCCGTGTTTGCGCATGGCCTGCTGGCGCCGCTGTTCGGCGCCGTGTTCGGCCTGGCCATCGTCGCGCTGGGCATCGGCGCCATCCGCTTCTGGCGTGCGATCGCGCCGGGTATCGCACCCGCAGGAGGCCACGCTGCCGCCGCGCGCGAGGCGAGCCTCGACGCCTTGCGCCTGCGCTACCTCGACGGCGGCCACGCCCAGGGCTGCAACAACGCCGACGACGCCTGGACGCCGTGGCGGCGGCGCTGGCATCACGTGACGTTCTACGGTTTTGCGCTGTGCTTTGCCGCGACCTGCGTCGCAACGCTCTACCACTCAGTGCTCGGCCAACCGGCGCCGTATGCGATGTTCAGCCTGCCAGTGCTGCTCGGCACGGTCGGCGGGCTCGGGCTGATAGCCGGCCCAGCCGGGCTGCTGTGGTTGAATTTGCGCCGCCATCCATTGCAAGGCGCGCCCGAGCAACACGCCATGGACCGCGGCTTCGTGGTCCTGCTGCTGCTGACCAGCCTCAGCGGCCTGGCCCTGCTGGCCTGGCGCGACAGCGCCGCGATGGCGCTGCTGTTGGCGTTGCACCTGGGCGTGGTGATGGCGCTGTTTGCAACCCTGCCGTATGGCAAGTTCGCACACGGCGTCTACCGCTCGGTGGCGCTGCTGAAGTGGGCCATCGAGAAGCGCCTGCCGAACCGGTTACGGCTGGGTGCCGACTGAGCCTGTCGTCGTCAGCAGATCGAGCGGATAGCGGCGGCCAGCCATGTGGTCCTGCACGCAGCGCAGGAGCAGAGGGCTGCGATGGCGCTCGCGGCCGGCCTCGATCTCGGCCGGCGTGAGCCACAGTGTGCGCACGATGCCCTGGTCGAGGGCGCGCCCCGGCTCGGGCTCGCCCACGCTGCCGGTAAAGGCAAACCGCAGATAGGTGATCTGGCCGTCGCCACGCGGCCGTCGCGCCAAATAAACGCCGACCAGGTGGCCGGGCGTGAAGGCGCAGGCGGTCTCTTCCAGCACCTCGCGCACCACCGCCTCCAGCAGCGACTCGCCGGCTTCGAGGTGGCCGGCCGGGTTGTTCAGGCGCAACCCGTCGCGGGTTTCCTCCTCGACAAGCAGATAGCGGCCACCGCGCTCGATCACCGCGGCGACCGTCACACTCGGCTTCCAGCGCGTGTCCAGTGTCATCCCGCGAGCATCGCAGCGCGCATGGCATAGATCAAGCCGATGACGTCACATTGCATTAAGCTCGCTCCCCAACAAGCGCTGCTTGCCGCGGTGCAGCAAATATTCCCGAGGAGGCCCGCACCATGCTAATCGGCGTTCCGCTCGAAACGGTGGCCGGCGAGGCACCTGTTCGACAAGGGCAACCAGAACCGGCTGTCCAGCGCGGGGCTGGCCAGCTTCGCTTTGGAAGCGGTACCGCACATGACGCAGGCGCAGGGCATGGACGTGCGGTCCAGCGGGTCCAACATCACCGGTGGCAAAACCGTGATGATGGCTGCCGACAAGTACCAGCGCTTGTTCCCGATGCTGATAACCGCCGCCGGCGGTGGGGCAAGTGCTCCAAACACCTGAGGAGTTGAGTTCATGGCTTTGCTTATCGGAGTTCCAAAGGAAACGGCGGCACAAGAAAAGCGCGTCGCCACCGTCCCCGATGTGGTGGAAAAGCTCGTCAAGCTCGGGTTCTCCGTGGCCGTGGAAAGCGGCGCGGGCGACGCCGCGAACTTCGGCGATGACACCTACCGCGCCGCCGGGGCCAATGTCGTGGCGACTGCTGCCGAGCTCTGGGCGACGTCGGACATCGTGTTCAAGGTGCGTGCCCCGAGCACGGAAGAAGTAGGTCTCATGCGTGAAGGCGGCGCGTTGATCAGTTTCATCTGGCCCGCGCAGAATCCCGAACTCATGCAGCAGCTGGCGGCCAAGAAGGCCACGGTGCTCGCGATCGACTCCTTGCCGCGCCAGCTCTCGCGCGCCCAGAAGATGGACGCGCTGACCTCCATGGCCGGCATCAGCGGCTACCGCGCCGTAATCGAGGCCGCCAACGCCTTCGGCCGGTTCTTCAACGGCCAGATCACCGCCGCCGGCAAGATTCCGCCGGCCAAGGTCTTCATCGCCGGCGCCGGTGTCGCCGGCCTCGCCGCGATCGGCACGGCCGCCAACCTGGGCGCCATCGTGCGCGCCAACGACACCCGCGCCGAGGTCGCCGACCAAGTGGTGTCGCTGGGTGGCGAATTCGTCAAGGTCGAGTACGAGGAAGAAGGCTCCGGCGGCGGCGGCTACGCCAAGGTCATGAGCGAGGGCTTCCTGCACGCCCAGCGCGAGATGTACGCCAAGCAGGCCAAGGAAGCGGACATCATCATCACCACCGCCCTGATTCCGGGCAAGCCCGCGCCGAAGCTCATCACCGCCGAAATGGTGAAGAGCATGAAGCCGGGCAGCGTCATCGTCGACATGGCGGCTGAGCAGGGCGGCAACTGCGAACTCGCCGTTGCCGGCCAGGCCGTGGTCAGGCACGGTGTCACCATCATCGGCTACACGGATCTGGTCAGCCGTCTGGCCAGGCAGTCCTCGACGCTGTACTCGACCAACCTGCTGCGCGTGACCGAAGAGCTGTGCAAGACCAAGGACGGGGTCATCAACGTCAACATGGACGACGACGCCATCCGCGGCCTGACGGTCGTCAAGGAGGGCAACATTACCTGGCCACCGCCGCCCCTCAAGCTGCCGGCGCCACCTGCCAAGCCAGCGGCAATGCCGGCCAAGGCGCCCAAACATGGCGAGGCGAGCGCACCGGCATCGGCCACGCGCACGGCAGTCATGTTCGGCATTGCGGCGCTGGTGTTCTGGTTCGTCGGCGCCAACGCGCCAGAGGCCTTCCTCGCCCATTTCACGGTATTCGTGCTGGCCTGCTTCGTGGGTTACATGGTGGTGTGGAATGTCACGCCCGCCCTGCACACGCCGCTGATGAGCGTCACCAACGCGATCAGCAGCATCATCGCCATCGGTGCCCTGGTGCAAATCGCGCCACCGCTGCTCGGCGGTGGCGCGGCGCGTCCGGAGTCGTGGATCCACTGGCTCTCGTGGGTGGCAATCGCACTGACCGCAATCAACATGTTCGGCGGATTCGCCGTCACGCAGCGCATGCTGCAGATGTTCCGTAAGTGACGGAGACGACTCATGTCCGCAACTCTTGCAACTGCCTCCTATATCGGAGCGACCATACTCTTCATCCTCAGCCTCGGCGGCCTGTCCAATCCGGAGAGTTCGCGCCGCGGCAACCTGTACGGAATGATCGGCATGACCATCGCCGTGCTGGCGACGGTCTCTGGGCCGCACGTCACCCCGGCCGGGTATGCCTGGATCGTCGGCGCGATGTTGATCGGCGGCAGCGTCGGTCTGTACGCCTCGCGCGTCGTGAGAATGACGCAGATGCCCGAACTGGTGGCGCTGATGCACAGCCTGGTCGGCCTGGCCGCCATGCTTGTCGGCTTTGCCAATTACATCGACCCGGCGGCCTCGGCGGAATTCACCGGCGCCGCGAAGTCCATTCACGAAATGGAGATCTACATCGGCATCCTCATCGGCGCGGTGACCTTCACCGGTTCGGTGATCGCCTTCGGCAAGCTCTCCGGCAAGATCGGCGGCAAGACACTGCTGCTGCCTGGGCGCCACTGGTTGAACCTCGCGGGCTTGCTGGTGGTGATCTGGTTCGGGCGGCAGTTCCTGCATGCCGAGTCGATCAACGACGGCATGACGCCGCTGGTCGTGATGACCGTGGTCGCGCTGTTGTTCGGGGTCCACATGGTGATGGCGATTGGCGGCGCCGATATGCCGGTGGTCATTTCGATGCTCAACAGTTACTCCGGCTGGGCGGCGGCGGCGACCGGTTTCATGCTGTCGAATGACCTCCTGATCGTCGTCGGCGCGCTTGTCGGTTCCAGCGGCGCGATCCTCTCCTACATCATGTGCCGGGCGATGAACCGCAATTTCATCAGCGTGATCGCGGGCGGATTCGGCAGCGAGGCCGGCGCACCTGCGCCCGCGGGCGGCGTGCAGCCGGCGGGCGAGGTCAACCCCATCCTTGCCGCAGAGACAGCGGAAATGCTGCGCGAGTCGAAGAACGTGATCATCGTGCCGGGCTATGGCATGGCAGTGGCGCAAGCCCAGCACACCGTTTATGAGATTACCAAGGTGCTGCGCGAGAAGGGTGTGAATGTGCGCTTCGGCATCCATCCGGTCGCCGGGCGCATGCCCGGCCACATGAACGTGCTGCTGGCGGAGGCCAAGGTGCCCTATGACATCGTGCTCGAGATGGACGAGTTGAACGAGGACTTCCCCGCCACCGACGTCGCGATGATCATTGGCGCCAATGACATCGTGAACCCGGCTGCACAGGAAGACCCGGCCAGCCCGATCGCCGGCATGCCGGTGCTGGAGGTGTGGAAAGCCAAGACCTCGATCGTGATGAAGCGCAGCATGGCAACCGGCTATGCGGGCGTCGACAATCCGCTTTTCTACAAGGACAACAACCGCATGCTCTTCGGCGACGCCAAGAAGATGCTCGACGAGGTACTGGCCGCGCTGAAGAGCCTGATCCAAGAGGCACTCGAGGGCCAGAACGAGAGCGGGCGCTTGCATGCGGTCATTGCCAGCGGATTGATCCGAAGCCCCGGCGCGGGGGCGTCGGTTCGACGCCGTGATGCTGCGCTGGCGCTGCAAGCCTTCCGATCGTTGCTTTCCATCCGGTGACCGGCCGAATGCCAAGCCGTATGAACGTGCTGCTGGCAGGAGCCGAGGTGCCCTACGACCAGGTCTTCGAGATGGAAGACATCAACGGCGATTTCGGGCAGGCCGACGTGGCCATCATCCTCGGCGCCAACGACGTGGTAAACCCTGCCGCACTGACCAAGGGCAGCGCCATCTACGGCATGCCGATCCTCGAGGCCTACAAGGCCAAGACCGTGATCGTCAACAAGCGTTCGATGGCCGCCGGCTGCGCCGGCCTGGACAACGAGTTGTTCTACATGGACAAGACGATGATGGTCTTCGGCGACGCGAAGAAGGTGGTCGAAGAGATGGTCAAGGCGGTGGAGTAGGCGGCTCGCCGAAGGGCGGTCCTGTCGGCGGCACAGTCCGCCGCCCCGATCCGCACCGACGTCTACGCCGACTTCGACAGGCTGACTGCCGTCGTCGGCGGCAGCCCCGGATCGCGCTATCGAATCCCCTGATGCAGGCGCACCAGCCATGCCGCCAGAATCGCCCTCAGGCCCTTGGAGCGCGCGATGGACAAGATCTGGCTCAAGCATTACCCCGCCGGCGTGCCGGCCGAAGTCAAGATCGACCTGTACCCGTCGCTGGTGGCGCTGCTCGACGAGAGCTTTCGCAAGTACCGCAACCTGCCGGCCTACAAGTTCATGGGGCGCACGATCACGTTCGGCCAGGTCGACGACCTGTCGCGCGCACTGGCGGCCTGGCTGCAGGCGCAGGGCCTGGCGCGCGGCGACCGCGTCGCGATCATGATGCCCAACGTACCGCAGTACCCGGTGGCGGTGGCGGCGATCCTGCGTGCGGGCTACGTGGTGGTCAACGTCAACCCGCTGTATACGCCGCGCGAGCTCGAGCACCAGTTGAAGGACTCGGGCGCCAAGGCGATCGTCATCCTCGAGAACTTCGCAGCCACGCTGCAGCAGGTGCTGGACTCAGTACCGACGAAGAAGGTGGTGCTGGCCGCGATGGGCGACATGCTCGGCCTGATCAAGGGCACGCTGGTGAACCACGTCGTGCGCAAGGTGAAGAAGATGGTGCCGGCGTTCTCGCTGCCCGGCGCCGTGCGCTTCAACGACGCGGTGGCGCAAGGCCGCGGCAATGCGTACCTGCCGCCGAACGTCGGGCCCGAGGACATCGCCGTGCTGCAATACACCGGCGGCACCACCGGCGTCAGCAAGGGCGCCGTGCTGCTGCATCGCAATCTGGTGGCCAACATCCTTCAGTCCGAAGCCTGGTACCAACCGGCGCTGAAGAAGATCCCGCCCGGCGAGCAGATCATGACCGTCTGCGCACTGCCGCTGTACCACATTTTCGGCTTCAACTCGAACATGATGTTGTCGATGCGCATGGGCGGCTGCAACCTGCTGATCCCCAACCCGCGCGACATCCCGGCCGTGATGAAGACCTTGTCGCAGCAGCGCTTTCACAGCTTCCCGGCGGTCAGCACGCTGTTCAATGCGATGGCGCACCATCCTGATTTCGCCAAGGTCGACTGGTCGTCGCTGAAGATCAGCATTGGCGGCGGCATGGCGGTGCAGAGTGCCACCGCCAAGCTGTGGCTGGAAAAGACCGGCTGCCCGATCATCGAAGGCTATGGCCTGAGCGAGACCTCGCCGTCGGCAAGCTGCAATCCAGTCGATAGCGATGCCTACAGCGGCAGCATCGGCCTGCCGATGCCCAGCACCGAGTTGAAGCTGATCGACGACGATGGCCGCGAGGTACCGATGGGCACGCCGGGCGAGATCGCGATCCGCGGCCCGCAGGTGATGGCCGGCTACTGGCAGCGCCCCGACGAAACCGCCAAGGTCATGACCGCAGACGGCTACTTTCGCAGCGGCGACATCGGTACCGTCGATGAGCGCGGCTACTTCAGGATCGTCGATCGCAAGAAGGACATGATCCTCGTCTCCGGCTTCAACGTATACCCGAACGAAGTCGAAGACGTGATCGGGCAGATGCCCGGTGTGCTCGAATGCGCGGCGGTCGGTGTGGCCGACGACAAGGCCGGCGAAGCGGTCAAGGTGGTCATCGTCAGGAAAGACGCCAAGGTCACGGTCGCCGACGTGAAGGCCTGGTGCGAAGCCAACCTGACCGGCTACAAGCGGCCCAGGACCATCGAGTTCCGCACCGAACTGCCGAAGTCGCCGGTCGGCAAGATCCTGCGCCGCGAACTGCGCGACACGCCCAAGTAGCGGCCTGCGGCTCGCACCTCGCCGGTCCGGTGCGATCATCCGATCGCTGCGCGGTGCAGCGTCCAAATGCCATGAGTCGAATCGCCATCGTCAGTGCCATGCACGAGGAGTTGCGGGCCTTGCTGCCGTTGTTGCAAGGCTCGCATGTCGAGCGCCGCGCCGGCCGCGAGTGCCATCTCGGCCGACTCGATGGGCGCGACGTGCTGCTGGTGCTGTCGGGCATCGGCAAGGTCGCTGCAGCAATCACCACCGCCGTGCTGCTCGATGGCATGGGCGTGCGCACCGTATTGCTGACCGGCGTCGCCGGCGGCCTCGCAGCCGATGTGCGCGTGGGCGACGTGGTGATCGCGCGCGGCCTGCTGCAGCACGACATGGATGCATCGCCGCTGTTCCCGCGTTACGAGGTGCCGCTGACCGGCCGCTCGCGGTTCGCCGCCGACACGGCCGTGTGCGACGCGCTGACCATCGGCAGCGAGCGCGTGCTGGGTTCGCCGCACCCCGCGTTGGCGCGCTTGGGCATCGGCCGGCCGCGCCTGCACAGCGGGCTCGTGATCAGCGGCGACAGCTTCGTCGCCACGGCCGCGCAGAGCCAGTCCCTGCGCGCGGCGCTGCCCGACGCCCTGGCCGTCGAGATGGAAGGCGCTGCCGTGGCCCAGGTCTGCGCCGATTTCGCACGTCCTTTTGGCGTGCTGCGCACCGTGTCGGATCGCGCCGACGATACCGCGCACCTGGACTTTGCCCGCTTCGTCGACGAAGTCGCGGCCGAGTTCTCGCGCGACATCGTGCGTGCCACATTGCCTCACCTTTGAACTTGCCTGCGCACGGCCTGGCCCTGCACCCGATGCCGCCCCGATTCTTCGTCGATTCACCGCTGACCGCCTGTGACAGCCTGGCGCTGCCCGAGCGCGCCGTGCGCCATGTGCAGGTACTGCGCCTGCAACCGGGCGACGCGGTGACCTTGTTCGACGGCAGCGGCGGCCAATGGACGGCACGGATCGCGTCGATGGCGCGACGCGGCGTACAGGTGCAAGTGCTGGAGCACCTTGCGCTGGAGCGCGAGGCACCGATCGCGGTCACGCTGGCCTTGGCCATGCCGGCCAACGACCGCATGGACGCCCTGGTCGAGAAGGCCACCGAGCTCGGTGCGGTGGCGATCGTGCCGCTGCATACCGAACGCTCGGTACTGCGCCTGACTGACGAGCGCGCGTCGCGGCGGCGGACGCACTGGCAAGCGATCGCCACGGCCGCCTGCGAGCAATGCGGCCGCAACCGCGTGCCCGTGATTCATCCGGTGCAGTCGCTCGCCACCTGGCTCGCTGCCCTGCCGGCCGGCCCCGCCGGTGAAACCCGACAACTGCTTGGCTGGCGCGGCGCCGTGCCGTGGGCACAGTCTGCAGCCTTGTCGGCCATTGCCGTGACGCTGCTCAGCGGTCCGGAGGGTGGCTTTGGCGAGGTCGAGGAAGACATGGCGCAGCTGAGAGGCTTTGTCAGCGTGTCACTCGGCCCGCGCGTGCTGCGCGCCGACACCGCGCCACTGGCTGCGCTGGCTGCACTCGTGTTGCGCTGAGAGCCGGCACGAAACGCCGGCCGCGCCCGGAGCGAGCCACGGCGACGTGGCTCGCAAGCATTGCAGACCGCGAAGTGGGTTCAGCCGCGCGCCGAGCCCGCCACCATGTCGAAGCGAAACAGCCGGCACTCGATCGGGCCATTCCACATCGGCACGCGCTGGCTCTCCTTCAGGCGCATCAGCGAAGGCAGCTTCATTTCCGGGCTCAGCACCCAGGCCGTCCAGCCGGCGTAGTTACGTTTCCAGTGCGCGGCCAGTTCCGAGAAGAAGTTGGCCGGCGTGCCGCCGCCCGCGAAGTCTTCCCTGGGTGTGGCGCCGCTGCCCTTGGCGGCGACGCGCTGGCCATACGGCGGGTTCAGCACCAGCGTGCCGCGCGGTGCCGGCGGCAGGCGCTGCAAAGCGTCGGCGGTCTTGAACTCGATGGACTTCAATGTTGCATCCATGACGCCGGCCCGCTCGGCATTGCGGCTGGCGAAGTCGGTCATGCGAAAGCTGACGTCGCCAGCAAACACCTGGGCCTCGGGCGCATGCACGCGCGCCCGCGCCGCCTCGCGCAACTCGCGCCAGGCGCCGAGCCGATCGCGCCAGGGTGCGAGGCCTTCGAAGGCAAAGCGGCGCGCCAGGCCCGGCGCCATGCCGCAGGCCAGTTGTGCAGCTTCGATCGCTATCGTGCCGGCGCCGCAACAGGGATCGAGCAGCGCGCCGTCTTCGGCACGGCCCTGCCAGCCCGCGGCGGCCAGCATTGCCGCGGCCAGGGTCTCCTTCAGCGGCGCTTCACCGGTCACCTCGCGGCCCGCCGCGCGCGCGTCACGCCAACCGCGTTTGAACAGCGGCTCGCCCGAGGTATCGACGTACAGCGTGGCGTGGGTTGGCGTGAGGTGCAGCGCCAGCGGCAGGTCGGGGGCCTGGACGTCGACGCTGGGCCGCTCGCCGCTGACCTCGCGCAGCGCGTCGCACACGGCATCCTTGACGCGCAGGGTGGCGAAGTTCAGGCTCCTGAGCGGTGAATGCTGGGCCGTCGTGTCGACGCGCAGGGTCTGGCGGGGCGTGATCCAGTCGGACCAACGCACGCTGCGGGCGATGTCGTAGATGTCGTGTTCATGGCGATAGGATGCATGCACCAGTGGCCACAACACACGTTGCGCCAGGCGGCTCTCGAGATTGAGCACCATCGCGGCACGTTCGTCGCCTTCGACGCGAACGCCGCCGCGCGCCGCCAGCAGGCGAGTCCTGGCGCCGAACAGGCGCCGGCACTCGTCGGCCAGCAGGCCCTCGGCGCCGGCGGCGCAGGGCAGGAACAAGTCCGTCAAGCGCACATCGCCTTGCGCAGATTGGCTGGCGCGATCTTCAAGGCTTCGCGGTACTTGGCCACGGTGCGGCGGGCGACCTGGATGCCTTGTTCGGCGAGCATCTCGGCCAGCTGATTGTCCGACAGCGGCTTGGTCGCTGCCTCGGCTGCCACCAGCTGCTTGATCAGCGCGCGCACCGCCGTGCTCGACGCGTTGCCGCCGGCCTCGGTGGCCAGGCCGCTGCCGAAGAAGTACTTCAGCTCGAAAGTGCCCATCGGCGTGGCCATGTACTTGGCCGTGGTCACGCGCGAGATGGTGCTTTCGTGCAGGCCCAGTTCGTCGGCGATCTCGCGCAGCACCAGCGGCTTCATGGCGATCGCGCCGTGGCTGAAGAAGCCCTTCTGGCGCTCGACGATGGCCTGCGACACGCGGGCGATGGTTTCGAAGCGCTGCTGGATGTTCTTCATGAACCAGCGCGCTTCCTGCAGCCGCGCCGACATCGGCGCGCCCGCGCCGTTGCGTTGGCCCTTGATGGCTTGCGCGTACAAGTCGTTGATGCGCAGCTTGGGCATCACCTCGGGGTTGAGCACCACCTTCCAGCCGCGGCCGGCTTTCTGCACGATGACGTCGGGCACCACGACCTGGGCCTCGCTGCGCGTGAACGGCCGCCCCGGCTTGGGCTCGCAGGCCACGATCAGCGCCTGCGCCGCCTTGAGCAGCTCTTCATCGGCGCCGGTGGCGGCCATCAGCTTCTTCAGATCGCGGCGGGCCAGCAACTCGAGGTGCTGCTTGCAGATGATGATCGCCACGGCCTGGGCCTGGCACCGCGACTGGGAACGCAGCTGCAGCGTCAGACACTCGGGCAGGTCGCGCGCGCCGACGCCGAGCGGCTCCATGCTTTGCAGCCATTTGAGCGCGACCTGCAGGCGCTCGAGCAGGATCTCGCCGTCGGTGCCGTCACCCGCCAGGTGCGCGGCGATGTCCTCGAGCCCATCGGCGAGGTAGCCGTCGTCATCGAGCGACTCGATCAGGACGTTGAGCGCGGCATGATCCTCCGCCGACAGGCGCATGCCGGCCAGCTGCGCGCGCAGGTGGTCTTGCAGCGATGGTCCGACCGCGTTGCGCTCCTGCGGATCGAAGTCATCGTCCGCGGCGGCCGCTGACGGACTGTTCGCCGGCAGCTCGCGGACACCGTCGAAGTCATCGCGATCGGTGCCGTTGTCCCACTCCTCACGCTCTGCCGCATCGACGGCGGCAGGTTCATCACCACCCGGTTCGCCGGCCTCGCTGCGGGCCTCGGCCTCGTCGCGCTCGGTGCTGGCCGGGGCGCTGGCCGACGGCGATTCCAGCGACCGCTCGAACACCGGCTCGGCCTCATCCTCGGTTTCGAGGAATGGGTTCTGTTCCAGCATCTGCTCGACTTCCTGGTGCAACTCGAGGGTCGAGAGTTGCAGCAGACGAATTGACTGCTGCAGCTGCGGCGTCAACGCCAGGTGCTGCGACAGGCGAACCTGCAACGAGGGCTTCACGGCCGGCTCACATGCGAAAGTGTTCGCCGAGATAGACCTTGCGCACGTCCGCGTTCTCGACGATTTCGTGCGGCGTGCCTTCGGCCAGCACGCGGCCTTCGCTGATGATGTAGGCGCGGTCGCAGATGCCGAGCGTTTCGCGCACGTTGTGGTCAGTGATCAGCACACCGATGCCACGCGACTTGAGAAATCCGATGATGCGCTGGATCTCGATCACCGCAATCGGGTCGATGCCGGCGAAAGGTTCGTCGAGCAGGATGAAGCGCGGTTGCGTGGCCAGTGCGCGCGCGATCTCGACGCGGCGCCGCTCGCCGCCCGACAGTGCCGGTGCCGGGCTGGCGCGCAGCTTCTCGATCGACAAGTCGGCCAGCAGGCCGTCGAGCAGCTGTTCGATGGCGGACTTGCGCAGCGGTTTGCCGTCTACACCGAACTGCAGTTCGAGCACGGCGCGGATGTTTTCCTCGACCGTCAATTTGCGAAAGATCGAGGCCTCCTGCGGCAGGTACGACAGGCCCATGCGCGAGCGCTGGTGGATCGGCCGGTGCTCGACCGACGCGCCGTCGATCGTGATCTCGCCCGCATCGGCGCGCAGCAAACCGACGACCATGTAGAAGGTCGTCGTCTTGCCCGCGCCGTTGGGCCCGAGCAGGCCGACCACCTCGCCTGCGGCCACCGCCAGGTGCACATCCTTGACCACGGTGCGCGCGCCATAACGCTTTTGCAGACCAGTGGCTTCGAGACGGCTGGCCGGCTTGGTATTCGGCGGCAGCGACAACAGCGCACTGCTCACCGCTGCGGCTCCGACGCCGGCTGGGTCGCTGCTTCGGGCCTCGGTGTGAGGGTCACCCGCACGCGGCCGCCACCCGCACCACTGGCTGCCGACGCAGCGCCGGCGGCCGCGCCCTGCACGCTGAAGGTCTCGTTGCCATTGTCATAACTGATCACGCTGCCGCTGATCTCGTCGGCGACGGTCGCCCCGCGAAGTCTGCGCACCTGTGCACTGCCGGCAAAGCGCACGACATCGCCGCGGCTGTCGTATTCGATGCGCTCGGCGCTGCCCTCGATGGTCTCATCGACGCCATCGCGCTTTTGCCGAAAGATCGCGGGCTTGCCCGGACTGCCCAGGGCAGTCGCACTGCGGTGGCCGTCTGGCCGTTCGCGCACTTCGACCCGTTCGGCGCGAATGGCCATCGTGCCCTGGGCGACGACCACGTTGCCATTGAACACCACCACCTGCTTGAGCAGGTCGACGCTGCTGGGCTGGTCGGCCTCGATGGTCAGCGGCTTGCCCCGATCGGCCTTTTCGGCCATTGCAGGCACCATCGCGGCGGCGCAAAGCAAAGGGGTCAGCAGTCGGCGGAATTTCATTGCGGCACAAAACTTGCAGGCCATTCTAGCCACAAGCCTGCGCCGCGATGCGCCTCGCAGAGTGAAATCGTGCGCGGCCGGCATGCGCCGGGCGGGCACTCAGTTGGGTTTGCGGGCGCGCTGTATTAGGTAATCCGCGACCAGCAGCGCCTTGTCGTTGCCCCCGGTAAGCGAACCCGAGGTGAACCAACGGCCGTGCACACCCATGGTCGGCACACCGTCGATCCGATAGGCATCCGCGGCCTGCTTGGCCTGGCGCAACTTGGTGGCCACGCCGAATGACTTGCTGGCCTCGACGACCTTGGCCCCGTCGCCGCCATTGGCGTTGACGAAGGCGGCAATGTCGGCGTCCTTGTCCAAGCGTTGGCGCTGCACGTGGATCGCCGCAAAGACGCGCTTGTGCAGTGTTTCGGCCAAGCCCATCGCTTCGAGCGCATAGAACAGCCGTGCATAACCCTCGAACGGTGCGTTGAAGGTCGCCGGAATGCGGCGAAACGCCACGTCGGGCGGCAGCCGCTTGATCCACTGCTCGAGCATCGGCTCGAACGTGTAGCAGTGCGGGCAGCCATAGGAGAAGAATTCGATGACATCGATCTTGCCGCCCGCGGGTACCGGCACCGGCGTGTTCAGACGCACGTAGTCACGGCCTTCGACGGGCGTGGGCGCGCCTTGCGCCTGCGCTGCCGTGGCCGCGCCAATGGCCGTGGCCGCCGTGATGAGAGTGAAATCGCGTCGCGTGATCATGATCTTGTTGCCCTTCCTGGCAGTTGTTGCGCAATCAATCCAGCCTCATCGCTCGACCCGCACCAGCGCGGCCTCGACGCCATTGCCGGCCAGCCGTTCCTGCACGGCATCGGCCTCTTCCTTGCGGTCAAATGGCCCCAGCCGCACGCGGTACACAGTGCGCCCCGACTGCTCGCGCTCACTGACCTTTGCCGGCATCCCCAGCAGACCGATGCGGGCGTGCTGCTGCTCGGCGTCCTCGCGCCGCGCATAGGCGCCGACCTGGATGAAGTACATGAACGCGTCAGTCGCGGGTTTGGTGGACTTGGCCACCGCCGCGCTGGCCGCTGGTTTGGCGGCCGCGGCCGCCGGCGTGGTTGCCACTGGGGGTGGGGTGCGCGCCACCGCGGACGCTGCCGCCGCGGGCGCGCTGGCCGGCGCGGCCCTGCCTGCGGGCCGGTTGGCCAATGGCGCGTTCGGGTCCCAGTTCTTGTTGCGCTCCGTCTCGGCCGCGTCCTGGTCGGCCGTGCGCTGCGGCACCTTGTTGATGAAGGGCACCGGCACCTTGGTCACGTACAGCGCCACGCCCAGTGCCAGCGTCAGGCCCAGCAGCAGGCCGACGATCAGGCCGATGGCGAATCCACCACGTTGCGAGGTCATGCTTGTGATTCCAGTTCAGGGATGTCGGCTTCACGGTCCATGCGCTCGGGTGCGGCGACGCCGAGCACGGCCAACGCGTTGCGCAGCACCTGCGCCGTGGCCGCCAGCAGCGCCAGCCGTGCACGGGCCAGGGCAGGGTCGTCGACGAGGAAGCGCTCGGCGGCGTAATAGCTGTGAAAGGCCGCCGCCAGGCCACGCAAATAGAACGCCACGTCGTGCGGCGCCAGGCCGGCCGCGGCCCGCTGCAGCAACATCGGGTAGGCCGCCAATTCGAGCATCAGGGCTGCCTCGGTCGGTGCGTTGAGCAATGCCAGGTCCGCGCGGTCGAGCGCCGTCGTATCGCCACCCTTGTCACGGTACTGGGCCAACACCGAGCAAATGCGCGCGTGCGCGTACTGGACGTAGAACACCGGGTTGTCGTCGTTCTGCGCCAACGCCAGGTCGACATCGAAGGTGTACTCGGTGTCGGCCTTGCGGCTGATGAGGAAGAAGCGCACCGCGTCACGGCTGGTCCAGTCGATCAGGTCGCGCATCGTGACGTAGCTGCCGGCGCGCTTGGAGAGCTTGACCTCCTGGCCACCGCGCATCACGGTGACCATCTTGTGCAGCACGTAATCCGGAAAGCCCTGCGGCACGCCCATGCCCGCCGCCTGCAGGCCGGCGCGCACACGGGCGATCGTGCCGTGGTGATCGGTACCCTGGAAGTTCACGCACTTGGTATAGCCACGGCTCCACTTGTCAAGGTGGTAGGCAACGTCGGGCACGAAGTAGGTGTAGCTGCCGTCGGACTTGCGCATCACGCGGTCCTTGTCGTCACCATAGTCGGTGGTGCGAAGCCACAGCGCGCCGTCGAGTTCGTAAGTCTTGCCCGAAGCGACCAGCCGCGCCACGGTATCTCGGACCTTGTCGCTGGCGTAGAGACTCGATTCGAGAAAATAGCTGTCAAAACGCAACCCGAAGGCCTGCAGATCGAGGTCCTGCTCGTGGCGAAGGTAGGCCACGGCAAACTGGCGGATGCCGTCGACATCGTTGGTGTCGCCCGAGGCCGTGAATTCCCGGTCATCGGCCTTGACCGTCTTCTTGGCTGCAAAGTCGGCAGCGATGTCGGCAATGTAGTCGCCGTTGTACGCCGCCTGCGGCCAGGTGGCGTCGCCGGGCACCAGGCCGTCGAGTCGCGCCTTGACCGACGCGGCAAGCGTGGCAATCTGCACGCCAGCATCGTTGTAGTAGAACTCGCGCGTGACCTGCCAGCCCTGGGTTGCGAACAAGCTGCACAGCGCATCGCCGAGGGCCGCCTGGCGCGCGTGGCCCAGGTGCAATGGGCCGGTCGGATTGGCCGAGACGAACTCGACCAACAAGCGCTGGCCGTTGGCCGGCTGCGCGCCAAATTGCTTGCCGTCGCGCAGAACCTCGGCGACGACGGCCTGCTTTGCCGCGGCCGACAGCCGCAGATTGATGAAACCGGGTCCTGCGATCTCGAGTGCGACCACCCAGCGTTGCACTGCGGCTTGGCGTTGCAATGCAGCCAGTAGCCGCTCGGCCAGAGCGCGTGGGCTGCTCTTGGCAGCGCGGGCCAGTGCCATCGCCGCCGTGATGGCCAAGTCGCCGTGTGCGGCCTGCTTGGGCGACTCGAAGCCCAACACCAATCCGTGCCCCGGCGCCGTTTCGGCGGCGGCCCGGCGCAGGGCGTCAAGCAGCTCTTGCTGGGCTTGGATCATGGCGTCGATTCTACGTATGCGTATCGGCGCCGCCGGGCTGCGATGGCATGGTCGACTTCGGCGCCGCGACGGCCGTGCCCGGCACGCCGAAGAAAAGCCAGACCCATGGCGTCTTAATTGACGCACCGTTACGGCCCAACCGTGGACAAGATCACGATGCACATAACGACCCGCATTGAGAATCGTCAAAGCGCTGTACCGACCCCGCTTCACTATCAGGCGCCCCTTTGTCGCGCGGCCGCCGCTACTGCCCTGCCACCCTGCGTTGAATGATGTCCACAGCCCTTCGACTGTCCAGCCACGACGCGATTCACAGCGTCGCTGCGCCGCCGCCGAGGCTGCCAAGCCACATCGGCAAGTACCGCGTGCTCGCCCGCCTCGGCGAGGGTGCGACCAGCGAAGTCTTTCATGCGCGCGACGAGTTCAGCGGCCGCGAGGTGGCCATCAAGTGCGTGCGCGCAGCGATGGTGGCGAGCGCAGACGACAGCAGCGGGGCCCACTTTTACGATCGCTTCTTTGCCGCCGAAGCTGCACTCGTCGGCCGCCTGTCGCATCCGAACGTGGTGCAGATCTTCGATGCCGTGGCCGATCCGGTGCAGCCGCACTTGGTCATGGAGTACGTGCCCGGCACCACGCTGCGCAGCTTTTGCCGCCCGGACGCATTGCTGTCGCTCGAACAGATCGTCGAGATCGGCTTCAAGTGCGCGATGGCATTGGGTTACGTCTATCGCCAGGGGCTGATTCACCGTGATGTGAAGCCGGCCAACCTGCTGGCCGTGATGAACGGCAATCAGGTGGTGAACGTGAAGATCACCGACTTCGGCAGCGTGCTGCAACTCGACGCCGAACGAACCCAGATTCATCGCGTCGGCTCGCTGGCCTACATGTCGCCCGAGCAACTCGACGGTGCAAGCCTTGGCTGCGGCGCCGACATCTATTCCCTGGCCGCGGTGCTCTACCACCTGGTGGCCGGCAAACCCCCGTTTGACGCCCAGACGCAGCCGGCGTTAATGCACCAGGTGTTCACCGAGACCCCCGCCTCACTGATCGGCCTGCGCGATGGCGTGCCGGCCAGTCTCGACACGCTGATCTGCGGCGCTCTGGCCAAGCAGCCAGGGGATCGCCCGTTGACCTGGGATGCGTTTGCACAGGGCCTGTCCGGCCTGGTGGCGCGGCACGAGATCCCGCGCGGCCGCCTGCAGGGGGTGCTCGACTCCGAGCGCTTCAGTCTGTTGCGCGCGCTGGAGTTCTTCGCCCATTTCGACGACGTCGAGTTGTGGGAAGTCGTACATCGCGCCAAGTGGCAGCGCTTTCGGATTGGTCACGCGCTGTATGAGAAGGGCCAGGCCGGCGGCAGCTTCCACATCCTGGCGCAGGGCGAGGTCGAGGTCTTTCGCGACGGCCTCAAGGTGGCGCAACTCGCCTGTGGCGCATCGGTCGGCGAAATGGCCTACCTTGCGCCAAGCGAAGCGTTGCGCCTGCACCGCGCCGACGTGTTCGTCTCGGAGCCCGCCACCACGGTGTCGTTCACGGCCAAGACGTTGGCCCAGTTGTCACCCGCCACTCGGCACCGTTTCGATGCCGCGTTCATCGAGGTCCTGGTGCGGCGGTTGCATGCCGCGCACGAGGCGCTCGACCATCCACGCCGCATCCTCTGAGCGACACGCCAGGCCACCGGCTTGTGCACCTGGCGCGCTCGCCGCGCGTTGGAGGCATTGCCGGGGCGGGCAGTGTCTGCTTCAATCCGGCGCGGCAATCGTGCCCGACGACCGAGAATGAAGGAGAAACCATATGAAAAAGCTGATGATGGCGCTGGCCGTGGCGGCGTTCGCGCTGTCGGCCCAGGCGGCTGACGCGACCAAACCCACCGCCCAACAGGACAAGATGACGGCCTGCAACAAGGAGGCCGGCAACAAGAAGCTCGAGGGCGATGCCCGCAAGGCCTTCATGAGCGACTGCCTCTCGGCCAAGCCGGCCGGGGCTGCCAGTGCGGCCAAGCCCACCGCGGCTGCGACCAGCCCGGCATGCGAGAAATCGGCTGACGAGAAGAAGCTGGCCGGCGCCGCGCGCAGCAGCCACATCAAGAAGTGCATGGCCGACTCGGCAGCCCAGCCCACGGCGGCAACGACCAGCCCGGCGTGCGAGAAGTCGGCCGACGACCAGAAGCTGGCCGGCGCGGCGCGCAGCAGCCATATCAAGAAGTGCATGGCCGATTCGAAGAAGAGCTGAACGCAGCCGCGTCAGTCATCAACAGCCAAGGGCCCGGCCAGCGCTGGGCCCTTTTTCTTTCGGCTGCTCGAGGACTGTCCCGCAGCCCACGCCGGAGGTGGTCTCAGCTACGCCCAATATGCCGGGTCACCCCAACTGTGCTTGAGAAAGTCGAGCCACAGACGCACGCGCAGCGGCAGGTGCTTGCGTTGTGGAAACAGGGCATAGATGCCGTTGGGCGGTGCTGCGAACTCCTCGAGCACGCTGACCAGCCGGCCAGCGGCAATGTCTTCGTCGACCTCCCACGTGCTGCGCCAGGCGATGCCCAGCCCCTGCACGCACCAGTCGTGCAGCACCTGACCGTCGCTGCAGTCGAGCCGGCCGCTGGGTCGCAGATGGATCACGGCCCCATCGACGCAAAAGGCCCAGCCACGCGTCTGGCTGGCGTCCGAACTGAGCGTCAGGCATTCGTGGCGTTGCAGGTCGGCCGGTGACTTTGGTGTGCCGGCACGCTTGAGGTAACCCGGCGCGGCCACACAAAGCCGCCGGTTGTCGGCCAGCCGCAGGCTGACCAGGCTCGAATCGGGCAGGTCGCCCACCCGTACCGCGCAGTCGAAGCCCTCGTTGACGATGTCCACCACGCGGTCCGACAGGTTCAGCGAGATGCGCACGTCAGGGTGCTGGGCCAGGAATTTCGGCACCATCGGCGCCACGTGGCGACGTCCGAACCCAGCCGGCGCCGTGATTCGCAAGTAGCCACTCGCTTTCACACCGCCAGCACTGACACTCGCTTCGGCGTTTGCCAGGTCCACCAGCAGACGCTGGCAGTCGTCGAGAAAGGCGCTGCCTTCGTGGGTCAACGTGATACGCCGGGTCGTACGCACCAGCAGCTTCACGCCCAGCCGTTCCTCGAGCGCATCGATGCGCCTGCCGATCACGGCTGGCGCAACGCCCTCGGCGTTGGCCGCCGCCGTCAGGCTGCCCCGGGCAGCGACGGAGGCGAAGGACTCGATCTGTTTGAGCTTGTCCATGGCACTCGATTTTGCATCCAAGTCATCAATCCCAGCCGTTTCTCGCACTTAATGCCGCCCTGCACAGCGAATAGATTGCACAGATGGAAAACCAGCCGGCTGCGCCGAGTGCCGTCCTGTTCGACGCCTACGGCACGCTGTTCGACGTCTACAGCGTGGGCATGCTGGCCGAGCAACTCTTTCCCGGCCATGGCGAACGCCTCGCACAGTTGTGGCGCGACAAGCAGATCGACTACACGCGCCTGTTGACGATGAGCGGGCGCTACCGGCCGTTCTGGGAGGTCACGCGCGCCGGCCTGCGCTACGCCGCAGCGCGCCTCGCGCTGGCGCTCGATGCAGCGGCCGAAGCGCAGTTGATGAACCAGTACCGGCACTTGAGCGCCTTTCCCGAGAACCGCGGACTGTTGGTCGAGTTGAGGCGCCGCGGCATCGTCACCGGCGTCCTGTCCAACGGCGACCCTCAGATGCTGGGCGTGGCCGTGAAGAGCGCGGGGCTTGGCGACCTGCTGACCCATGTACTCTCAGTGCACGCCGTGCAGCGCTTCAAGACCGACCCGGCTGCATACGCACTGGGACCGCAGGCACTCAAGCTGCCGCCGCGACAGATTCTGTTCGTGTCGAGCAACGGCTGGGACGCGATCGGCGCGACCTGGTTTGGCTACACCACGCTGTGGGTCAATCGGGCGCGGCTGCCGCCAGAGCAACTCGACATCTCACCGACGCGCAGCGGCAGCAGCCTGCTCGACGTGCTCGACTTCTTTCCCACTTGACCAGCCCACCATCGACTATGACGACGCGCACGACTGTTTACCGCCTGCAGGTCGCCGACCCGCTGCTCAGCTTCATCGATAGACCAGGTTCTGCCCGGCACCGGGGTCGACCGTACCGCCTTCTGGCAAGGATTCGACGCCTTGGTGCATGACCTTGCGCCGAAGAACGCCGCACTGTTGACGGAACGCGACCGCCTGCAGCGCGAGCTCGATGCCTGGCACGGCGCCCACCCGGGGCCGGTCGCAAACCCGCGCGCCTATCGTGCGTTTCTCGAGCGCATCGGCTACCTGGTGCCGGTTCCGGCCACGGTACGCGCAAACACGAAGAACGTGGATGCCGAGCTCGCCCGCCAGGCCGGCCCCCAATTGGTGGTGCCAATCACCAACGCCCGCTATGCACTGAATGCGGCCAATGCGCGCTGGGGCTCGCTGTACGACGCCCTGTATGGCACCGACGCGTTGCCAGACAGCGGCGGCGCTGCGCGTGGCAACGCGTACAACCCGGTGCGCGGGGCCAGGGTGATCGAGTATGCACGCCACGTGCTCGATCGCACGGCGCCCTTGAAGACCGGCTCGCACGTCGACTCGACGGCCTACCGCGTCGAGAGCGGCCGCCTGGTCGTGAGCCTGGCCGGCGGACGCCGCAGCGGCCTGGCCAGCCCGGCGCAGTTCGTTGGCTACCAGGGCACGACAAGCGCCCCGTCGTCGGTGCTGTTGCAGCACCATGGCCTGCATCTGGACCTGCGCATCGACCGCAGCGCGCCGATCGGCGCCAACGACCCGGCGGGCGTGGCCGACCTGGTACTCGAAGCCGCCCTGTCGACGATCCTCGACCTCGAGGATTCGGTCGCCGTGGTCGACGCCGACGACAAGGTACAGGCCTACGCCAATTGCCTGGGCCTGCTCAAAGGCACGCTCAGCGAAAGCGTGGCCAAGGGTGGCCGTACGTTTGTCCGCGCCCTCAACCCGGATCGACGCTACAGCGCCGCCGACGGCCAGGGGGAAGTCGTGCTGCACGGGCGTTCGCTGCTGTTCGTTCGCACCGTCGGCCACCTGATGAACCACCCGGCGATCCTGTGGGGCCCGAGCGCGGCGCCGCAGGAAATCCCGGAAGGCATTCTCGACGCCGTGGTGACAACGGCGTGTGCGATGCATGACCTCAAGCGCACGCGCGCGCCGGGCAGCATACGCAATTCGCGCACCGGCTCGGTCTACGTCGTCAAGCCGAAGATGCACGGCCCGGCTGAAGTCGCATTCGCCAGCGAGCTGTTCGGCCGCGTCGAGAGCCTGCTCGGCCTGGCCAAGAATACGGTCAAGCTCGGCATCATGGACGAGGAGCGGCGCACCAGCGTCAATCTCAAGGCCTGCATCGCCGCCGCGGCCGGCCGCGTGGCCTTCATCAACACCGGCTTTCTGGACCGCACCGGCGACGAGATGCACAGCGCGATGCTGGCCGGTCCGATGCTGCGCAAGGGCGACATGAAATCCAGCGCCTGGATCCAGGCCTACGAGCGCAGCAACGTGCTGGTCGGGCTCGAATGCGGCTTGCGCGGCAAGGCGCAGATCGGCAAGGGCATGTGGGCCATGCCCGATCTGATGGCGGCCATGCTGCAGCAAAAGATCGCGCACCCGCTGGCAGGCGCCAACACCGCCTGGGTGCCATCACCCACCGCGGCGACCCTGCACGCATTGCACTATCACCAGGTCGATGTGTCCGCGGTGCAAAGGCAGATGGAGCAGATCGATTTCGAAGCCGACCGTGACGCGCTGCTCAGTGGCTTGCTGACCATTCCCGTGGTCAGCCAGCCGTCGTGGTCGGCGAGCGAGATTCAGCAGGAGCTCGACAACAACGTGCAGGGCATCCTGGGCTATGTCGTGCGTTGGGTCGACCAGGGCGTCGGCTGCTCGAAGGTGCCCGACATCCACGACGTCGGGCTGATGGAAGACCGCGCCACGCTGCGCATCTCCAGTCAGCACATCGCGAACTGGCTGCACCACGGCGTCGTCAGTCAGGCCCAGGTGCTGGCCACGTTCGAGCGCATGGCGGCGGTGGTCGACGGGCAAAACGCGGGCGACCCGCTGTACCAGCCGATGGCTGGCCACTTCGGCACATCAGCCGCCTACCAGGCCGCTTGCGACCTGGTCTTCAAGGGCAAGGCGCAGCCGAACGGCTACACCGAGCCGCTACTGCACGCGTGGCGGCTGAAGGTCAAATCGAGGAACGCTGTGTAACCTCGCCGCTTCGGCGCTCCAGTTCGGCGGCGCAGCCGACGCAGCGGACCGCCCAGGGTTCGAGTTTCAGGCGCTCGAACGGGATCGTCTGGCCGCAATCCGTGCACATACCAAAGCCGGCGTCGTGCACGCGTGCCAGCGCCTGGCTGACGGCCCCCAGTTCTTCGATGTCGCGATCGGCACGGGCGAGGTCGATCTCGCGGTCGGCATCGCGCTGTGGCGCATCGTCGCCATCTTGCTGCAGTACCTCGCGGGCCGCCTCGCTGCGGCTGCCCCCGGCCTGGTGCTGCGCGACACGGCGATCGAGTTCATGCTGGCGCATCTGCAGCAACTGCTGCAGCAACGCACGCTGGCCCGGGCTCAGAAAGTGGGGCATGTCAAGTTTCTCGCGGTCATGTCTGCGGCATCGTCGCCGCTGCGGCCAGGACCGGACTTGATGGTTATCAATGCGTGCGCGCCCCCACGCGAGCGCGGGGCCTGCCTAGAATGGCCGGCCATTGGCTGCCATGACCCTGCCCCCTTCTTCCTGTGACGTCCTCGTTGTCGGCGCCGGCCCGGCCGGCAGCGCGTGCGCGCAGCAACTGGCGCGGGCGGGTTTTCACGTCGTCCTGGCCGATCAGTACGAGTTCCCTCGCGACAAGGTCTGTGGCGACGGGCTGATTCCCGATGCGCACGACGCCTTCGGCCGCCTGGGTGTGTATCAGGCGGTGATGCGGGCCGCGCAGAGTGCGACCCATCTGGCGTGCATCGCGCCGCGCGGCGGCCGCGTCGACGTACCCGGCAGGGTCGCCGTGTTGCCGCGGGCCCAGCTCGACGAGATTCTGCGCCGCGCTGCGGTCGCTGCCGGGGCACGCTGGCTGGCGCCGGCGCGGTTCGAAGGTCCGCTGTTCGATGGCCAGCGCGTCTATGGCGCGCGCCTCAGATACGGCGGCGCGATGCACGAGATCCGCGCCCAATGGGTCGTGCTCGCCACCGGCGCGGTGCCGCAGGCGCTGATCGCGGCCGACATGTGTGAACGGCGCACACCCAGCGGCGTGGCCATGCGCGGCTACGTGCGCAACCCGGCGATGGTCGGGCGCATCACTGCGCTCGAGGTGCTGTGGCACAAGAGCCTGTCCAAGGGCTATGGCTGGATCTTTCCGTGTCCGAACGGTGTCTTCAACATCGGTGTCGGCCTGGCGCAAAGCCACTCGGCCGGCAGCGATGGCCGCGAGGCGATGGTCGATGTCAACCTGCGCGAGATGTTCGACCGCTTCTGCGAGGTCTACCCACCCGCTGCCGCACTGGTCTCGGGCGGGGAGAAGCTGGGGCCATTGAAGGGCGCGCCATTGCGTTGCTCACTCGCGGGCGCGCGCTTCTCGCGCCCGGGCATGCTGGTCACCGGCGAGGCCGCTGGCGCAACCTATGCCTTCACCGGTGAGGGCATCGGCAAGGCGATGGAAACCGGCATCCTGGCTGGCGAAACCATTGCCGAAGGTCGGGACACTCTGCTCACCGACGGGCAACTGCGCGCGCGCTACGAAGACTCGCTGCTGGCGCTCAAGCCGCGGTTTGACCTCTACGAACGCGCCAACAGCGTCAACAATCACCCCTGGCTGGCCGACCTGCTGATCTGGCGTGCACGCCGGAGCCCGCGCATCCTGCGCCGCATGAGCGCGGTGCTCGAGGAAAAGGGCAACCCGGGCAGCCTGATGTCGGTGCGCGGCTTCGTGCGACTGTTCGTGCCGATCCCCTGACGGCGATGCCAGGCACGAAACCCTCGTTCTTGGGCTGAGCGGCCGGACCATGTGCCAGTTGCTGGGCATGAATGCCAACACGCCCACCGACGTGTGCTTCAGCTTTGCCGGTCTGGCCCGGCGTGCCGACGAACACAAGGACGGTTTCGGTATCGCCTTCTTCGAAGACCGTGGCCTACGCTATTTCGTCGACCACCACAGCGCGCGCAACTCGCCGGTGGCCGAGTTGGTCACGCGCTACCCGATCAAGAGCGACAACGTCGTGGCCCATATCCGCAAGGCGACCCAAGGCCGGGTGGCGCTGGAAAACACCCACCCGTTCGTGCGCGAGCTTTGGGGTCGGTACTGGGTCCTGGCCCACAACGGTGATCTGAAGAACTTCCAGCCGCGCCTGCATGCCGCATTTCGCCCGGTAGGCGACACCGACAGCGAGCGCGCATTCTGCTGGCTGATGCAGGAGCTGGCCAAGGCCCATGCCAGCGTACCGACCGTTGCCGAGCTGACTTGCACCCTGCGCGAGCTGATCCCGGCCATCGCCGGCCACGGCCCGTTCAATTTGCTGCTGTCCAATGGCCAGGCGCTTTGGGCCCATTGCAGCACGGCGTTGGCCTGGGTCGAGCGCGCCCACCCTTTCTGTGCGGCAACACTCGCCGACGACGATGTCACTGTCGACCTGGCCGCATTGACCACGCCGAGCGACCGCGTCGCCGTCGTCGCCACCCAGGCCATGACCCGCAACGAGACCTGGCATGCGATGTTGCCTGGCGAGTTGCGTGTCTTCGTTGCCGGCGCGATGGCGGGATAGGGCGCGCCGCGAACACCCCCCGCAACTCCGGATGGTCGTGACGGAGCGCGCTTGGGCACAATCCTGCGCACTCCAGCTCGCTCCTTCGCTCATGTCCCCCCTGCCCGTTCCCCGCTTCGACCTTTTCTACCGCTACACCGAGCTGACGCGGCTGTTGTTCGACTATGCCGACGCCCTGCCGCAGCTGATCAGCGTGCGTTCGCTGGGCAAGAGCTACGAAGGCCGCGACATCTGGGTCGTGGCGCTGACCAACAGCACCACCGGAATCGACACCGACAAGCCGGCGTTCTGGATCGACGGCAACATCCACGCTGCCGAGTTGACGGCCAGTACGGCATGTCTGTATTACCTGCACCAACTGGCCAGCGGACATGGCATCGACGTCGAGATCACGCAATTGCTCGATACGCGTTGCATCTACATCTGCCCGCGCCTGAACCCCGACGGCGCCGAACTGGCGCTGGCCGAGCGGCCGCGTCACATCCGTTCCTCGACGCGGCGCTACCCGTTCGACGAAGAGCCGGTCGAGGGCCTGAACGTCGAAGACATCGATGGCGACGGCCGCATCCTGACGATGCGCATACGCGATCCGCATGGGGCATACAAGAAGCACGCCACCGATCCGCGCCTGCTGGTCGCTCGCGAGCCCGGTGAATTCGGCGGCGAGTACTACCGGGTGATGCCCGAGGGCACGCTGATCAATTGGGATGGCCTGACCGTCACGGTCAACAAGGATCGCGAAGGCTTGGACCTGAATCGAAACTTCCCGCCCCAATGGCGCCAGGAGTTCGAACAACTCGGCGCCGGCCCTTACCCGACCAGCGAACCCGAGGTGCGGGCGATGGTCGCCTTCGTCACCGCGCACCGCAACATCGGCGCGGCGGTGAGCTTTCACACCCACAGTGGCGTGATCCTGCGGCCGATGGGCACGCAGAGCGACGACGACATGGTGCCCGAGGACCTGTGGACCTACAAGCGCTTCTCCGAGCTCGGCGAGAAGCTCACCGGCTACCCGGCGATCAGCATCTTTCACGACTTCAAGTACCACCCCAAGGAGATCATCACCGGCACGCAGGACTGGCTCTACGAACACCTGGGCGCGCTGTTCTGGACCGTCGAGCTTTGGGCCCCGAACAAGGAGGCCGGCATCACCGATTACGACTGGATCCACTGGTACCGCGATCACCCCGTCGAAGACGATCTGAAGCTGCTGAAATGGAGCGACGAACATTGCGCGGCCCAGGCCTATGTCGAATGGAGGCCGTTCATGCACCCGCAACTTGGGCTGATCGAGATCGGCGGCTGGGACAAGATGAACTTCTGGCGCAATCCGCCGCCGGCGCTGCGCGAGCGCGAGTCGGCCCGTTTTCCCGCTTGGTTGAATCAGATTGCGCTGTCACTGCCCCGGCTGGAAATACTGCGTACCGAGGTACGGGCGCTGGGCCCCGACACCTGGCGCATCCGCCTGGCCGTCGCCAACAGCGGCTGGTTGCCGGCCTACGTCACACAACGTGCGCTGGACCGCAAGACGGTGCGCGGCGTGATGTTCGAGATCCACCTGCCCGACAGCCCCGAGGTCTCGCTGGTCAACGGCAAGCACCGCCACGAAGGCCCGCAACTCGAGGGCCACGCGCCCAAGACCAGCCAGCTGGCGTTCCTGCCCAGCCGCGACGTCACAGCCGACCGCGCGGTGGCCGAATGGGTGGTGCGGGCGCCCAAGGGCACGCGCGTCGGTCTCAGCGCGCAGGCTGACCGCGCCGGCAGCGTGCGCGGCGAAGTCACGCTCGACTGACGGCGCGGCCGGTCGGCGCGACCGCGCCGCTCAGACCTCGGCCCAGACGATCTTCTTGCGCGCACCGACCCAGCGTTCGTAGCTTGCGGCGCATACGCCTCCTCGATGCGGTTGCGCTTGACCTTGAAGGTCGGCGTGATGAAGCCGTTGTCCACCGTCCACGGCGTCGGTCACCAGCACCAGGCAGTCGAGCTGCTCGTGCGGGTCGAGCTTGGCGTTGATGGCCTTCAGGTGCTCGGCGAGCGAGGCCTCCAGCGCGCTGCGCGCCGCGTCGGCCTGACGCGCCTTGGCGACGCCTCGGCGTTGAGCATCACGATGCCCAGCGGCTGGCCGAGGTTGGCGCCGGTCACGCAGCAGGCCTCGATCGCGTCGTGCATCACCAGCCGGTCCTCGATCGGCGCCGGCGCGACGTACTTGCCCTTGCTGGTCTTGAACAGGTCCTTGACGCGGCCGGTGATGCGCAGGTTGCCCTCGGCGTCGAGCGCGCCCTTGTCGCCGGTGTGCAGCCAGCCGTCGTCGGTGAACGCGTCGCGCGTCAGCTCGGGCTCCTTGTAGTAGCCGAGCATCAGGCCCGGGCTCTTCATCTGGATCTCGCCGTTCGCCGGGTCGATGCCGGCTCTGCACGCCGTCGTACGGCAGGCCGACCGTGCCCGGGCGCTGCTCGCCGGGCAGCGTGGCGTGCGAGACGCCGCAGTTCTCGGTCATGCCGTAGACCTCGACCAGATCGCAGGCCGAGGCGCGTCGTACCAGCGCAGCAGCTCGGGCGGCATCGGCGCCGCGCCGCCGGCGGCGAACAGGCATTGATCGCAGGCCGAGCGCCGTCAGCACCTTCTTGCGCACGATGCCGCCGATGATCGGGCAGCTGCAGCAGGCGGTCGAGCTTGGCCGGCGGCATCTTGGCGTGCACGCCCTGCTGGAACTTGACCCACAGCCGCGGCACCGAGAAGAACACCGTCGGCCGCGCGCGCTGCAGGTCGGCGGCGAAGGTGTCGAGGCTTCGGCGAAGTAGACGTGCATGCCGGTGGCCAGCAGGCCGTGCTCGACCAGCGTGCGCTCGGCCACGTGCGACAGCGGCAGGTAGCGCAGCATGCGCGCGTCGCTGTTCGAGCGGCACGCGCTTCAGGCCCGACGCGATGCGACCAGGCGAAGGTGCCGAAGCTGTGCATCACGCCCTTGGGCATGCCGGTGGTGCCCGAGGTGTACATGATCGTGCACAGCTCGTCGGCCGGCGCGCACCGGGTCGCCGGCCAGCGGCGCGGTCTTGGCGACGATGTCGTCCCAGGCGGGAAAGTCGGTCGGCGGCGACAGCGGGTAGCTGATGCACGGCAGGCCTGCGGGCACGCCGGGCTTCATGCCATCCCAACCATCGAGCTTGCCGACGAACAGCAGCTTGGCTTCGCTGTGCTCGAGGATCTGGCGGATCGGTCTCGGCCGCCAGCGTCGGGTACAGCGGCACCGAGACGAACCCGGCCATCCAGATCGCGAAGTCGGTCATCATCCAGTGCGCGCAGTTCTTCGACATCAGCGCGATCTTGCTGCCCGGCGTCAGACCCAGGCTCTGCAGGTGCGCCGCCATGCGGCGCGTCTCGTCCAGCGCTTGGCGCCAGGTCCAGGTGCGAATCTGGCCGCTGCCTTTGGCGGCGCCGTCGTAGGGCTGGGTGAACACGACCCGATCAGGGGCGCTTCTCTCCCAGTGGTACAGGCGCTGCAGGGCCAGCGTTTGGGGTTCGACATTGTTCATTGGGAACGTCTCCGGCTCGTCGGACAAGGCCTACAGCCTAGCCGCGCGGGCAGCGCCCGCACAGCGGGCTTTCCCAACCAAGTCTTGTCGGCTGTCGTTCCGGCCGCGCTGCAGCGGCGGTGTCTACTCAGCCGTCGGGGTGCCGCCGGCCAAGGCGCCGGCTACGGCGCGCGACGATGGAGGTCCGCGGGGCCCGCGGGATCAAGCGGTCGCGCTGACCGGCTGCTCGCCCAGCGAGCTGTCCAGAACCGACACGGGGTCGACCCGCGGCGGGCTGAAGCGGAATGCGAAGCGTGCGCCGCGCCCGGGCTCACCCGCAGCCGCCACCGTCCCGCCGTGGCGCTCGACGATGCGGCGCACGATCGACAGACCCAGACCCGTCCCGTGGAACCGCTCGCTGTCGTGCAGGCGGGCGAAGGGCAGGAACAGCTTCTCCAGATGCGCGGAGTCGAAGCCGATGCCGTTGTCGCTGATCACGAAGCCGCCGGCCTCGGCACTGTAATTACGGCCAAACTCGATCCGCGGCGTGGCCACGTCGCGGGTGAACTTGGCGGCATTGCCGAGCAGGTTGCTCAGCGCAACGCGCGCCAGTACGGCGCTGCAGTCCGCGGTCAGGCCCGGCTCGATGACCCATTCGACCACTGCCTGGCGTTCGAGTGCCGGCAACTCGTCAATCACCGAGCGCGCCATGGCCGACAGGTCGACGCTCTCGCGCACCAACGCGGTCGACGCCGAATGCGCCAGCTCGAGCAGCGCGGTCACGGTCTCCGACATGTCACGCGCGGCCTGTGCCTGCAGGCGCAGCCATTCGCGCTCGTCGTCGGTAAGGCGCTCCCAGGCGCGCGACTTCAACATGTCGGCCAGGCCGGCCACCTGCCCGATGGGCGTGCGCAGTTCATGCGCGAGCTGGCGCGAGAAGGCTTCGAGGTCGCGGTTGGTGTGTTCGAGTTCGGCGGTGCGCTCGGCCACCTGCCACTCGAGCATCTTGTTGCGGCCAAGCACCACGCGTTCGGCCCGTTTGCGCAGCGTGATATCCCTGCCGACGCCGTGATAACCAATGAATTCGCCACGGGCGTTCAGGCGGGGCTGCCCGCCGATGGACACCCAATGCCGGCTGCGCCCGGGTGGGCGCTCGGCGTACTCGAAACCGCGGAACGGCCGCCGCGCGTCGAGGTCGGCGCGGTGCGCGGCCCATTCTTCCGCCGTGGCGCCCTCCGGATGCAGGGCCCAGCGCGTTTGTCCGATGGCCTCGTTGGCGCGTTCGCCGAGCAGATCGCGCGCGACCGGGCCGAACTGCTCGAGGCGGTGTTCCGCGTCGGTCTGCCAATACCAGTCGACCGATAACTCGGCCATCAACGCGTGCCGTCGTTCGCTTTCGGCCAGCCGCATGAAGGCCAGATGCTGTTCGGTGATGTCGCGCCCGACGCCCTCGTAGCCGGTAAAGCGGCCCTGTTCGTCGCGGTAGGCACGCGCATTGAGCGCGACCCACACCGACATGCGCCCCGCACGGCGAACTTCGAGCAGCAGCTCGCGCACCGGCTTGTGTTCGGCCAGGCGTTGGTTCAGCGCGGCCCAGCCCTCCGCAGGCGGCTCGAACACCGGCACCGCGTCGATGCGGTGGCCGAGCAGGTCGCTCGGCTGAACGCCCAGTTTGACCAGCGAGGCCAAGTCCTGCGAGACCCAGGTGAAACGCAGTTCGGCGTCGGTCTCCCAATGCCAGTCGGCCGACAGGCGCATGCGCGCCTGCCAGCGCCGCTCGCGCTCACCGAGCGCCACCTCGAGTTCGCGCGCCGTGCTGCCGAAACGCGATACGGCCGGCCAGGCCTCGGCGACGACGGATTCGCCCTCCGCCCCAGCCGCCGGCGCCGGCGCCGGGGCCAGGCCGGCGCCGACCGCGCGCAAGGCCCCGCTGACGTCGCCGGCACGTATGCGGCGGGAGAATTGCTCGAGTGCAGCCCTCGCCGCCGCGCCCGACTCGCTGACCGCGCGCAACATCAGCCACGCCGTGGTCAGGGCCAGCGCCAGCGCGGCCAGCGTGCCCAACCAGGCAGCGTCCGAGGTCGCGCCGGGCCACCACATTGGCACCACCGCCGCCACCACCAAGGCATCGACCGCCATGACTGCCGCATAGGCCCAACGCCGTTCGGGCGCGGCGCGAACGCGTGAATCGGCAATGACTTCCTGCCCGACGGGGAGTTGGGCGGTCGGCGCATTGATCTCGGTCATTGTGCGGAGTCTAGCGAGGCCCGCCCCGACTTGCACCATTCATGAATTAGGGGTACGGGTCCCGCGTCCCGGCGCCGTTGCCGTAGCGCAACCATTGCGCCGCTCGCTCAGCGATCATCAGCGTCGGCGCGTTGGTGTTGCCGCTGGTGATGCGGGGCATCACACTGGCATCGGCCACCACGAGCCCGGCGACGCCCCGCACCGCCAGCCGTGCGTTGAGCACAGCCATCCGATCGTCGTCGTGGCCCATCTTGCAGGTGCCGACCGGGTGGAAGATGGTCGTGCCGATGTCGCCGGCGAGTTTGGCCAGATCCTCGTCGGATTCGAACTGCGCGCCCGGGCGGATCTCCGTTGGCGCGAAGCGGGCCAGGGCCGGCTGGGCCACGATGCGCCGCGTCAGGCGGAGCGACTCGGCGGCCACCCGCCGGTCTCCGTCGGTGGCCAGGTAGCGCGGCGCGATCAACGGCGCATCGTCCGCGCGCGGCGAACGGATGCACACGCTGCCGCGGCTTGTCCGGATTGAGGTTGCACACGCTGGCCGTGAAAGCGGCAAAGCGGTGCAGCGGCTGGCCGAAGGCATCCAGCGACAGCGGCTGCACGTGGTACTCGAGGTCGGGCCAGCGCCGCTCGGGCGCCGAGCGCGTGAAGGCCCCAAGTTGCGATGGCGCCATGCTCATCGGGCCGCTTTGCGTGAAAAGGTATTGCAGGCCGATGCGCGCCTTGCCGAGCCAGGAGTGGGCCATCGTGTTCAGCGTCGTCGCACCGGTCACGCCGAACACGGCGCGAATCTGCAGGTGGTCCTGCAGATTCACGCCGACGCCTGGCAAGTCGTGGACGACTGCAATGCCGTGTTCGGCGCAACAGCGGCGCCGGCCCGATGCCCGACAGCTGAAGCAGCTGCGGCGAGCCAATGGCACCGGCCGCAAGCACCACCGCGCGCGCGGCATTCAGGCGCTGTGTGCCGCCGTCGATACTGCGGCAGTCGACGCCACTTGCGCTCAGTGCGCCGTCGCCACGGCGTTCGACGACCACGCGCTGCACCTGCGATCCGGTGCGCACTTCGAGATTGGGCCGCTGTCGCAACGGACGCAGGAAGGCCTGGCTGGCATTCCAGCGCAGGCCGCGCCTTTGATTGACCTCGAAGTAGCCGACGCCCTCGTTGTCGCCGCTGTTGAAATCGGCGCGGGCCGGGATTCCCGCCTGTTGTGCCGCCAGCGCAAAGGCGTCGAGCAGTTCCCATGACAGGCGCTGGCGCTCGACGCGCCACTCACCGCCCGCGCCATGGTGCGCGTCAGCGCCGCGCCAATGCGCTTCGTGGCGCATGAAGTAGGGCAAGCAGGCGGCCCAGCGCCAAGCCGGGTCACCCAGCGTGTCGGCCCAGCCGTCGTAGTCGCGCGCCTGGCCGCGCATGTAGATCATGCCGTTGATGCTCGACGAGCCACCCAGCACCTTGCCGCGCGGGTAGCGCAGCACGCGGCCGTTCAGGCCGGCGTCGGGCTCGGTCTGGAACATCCAGTCGGTGCGCGGATTGCCGATGCAGTACAGGTAGCCGACCGGAATGTGGATCCAGGCGTAGTTGTCACGGCCGCCGGCCTCGAGCAACAACACGCGCACTTGCGGGTCGGCTGAAAGCCGGTTGGCGAGCAGGCAGCCGGCGGTGCCGGCACCGACGACGATGTAGTCCCAGGTTGCGCCCCTCTGCATCACGGACCTCAATGCGCGAGGGTCGAGGCAAGCACCGGGAAGAGCTTGATCAGGCCATCGGCGAGCAGTTCGACCGCCATCGCCGCCAGCATCAGGCCGAACAGCCGCGTCATGACATTGATGCCGGTGCGCCCGAGCACGCGGGCGATGCGGCCCGAGGCGGAGAAGATGGCGTAGATGACCAGGCCGATGACCACGCCGTAGCCGACCAGCACCGCGAGCTCCCAGACGTTGCGCGTCTTTTCGGCGTAGATGACGATCGTCGAGATCGTCGCCGGCCCGGTCAGCAGCGGAATGGCCAGTGGCACGACGGCAATGCTGGCGCCCGCGTCGGCCTTTTGATTGCCGTCGGCCAGCGCGCTGGCCTTGCCTTCGGCCGGTTGCGCATTGAGCATCTGCAGCGAGCTGATCAGCAGCAGCGTGCCGCCGCCGACCTGGAACGAGGCGATGCTGATGCCGAAGAACTCGAGGATCTTCAGTCCGGCGATTGCGCTGACGGCGATCACCGTGAACGCGCTGAAGCTGGCCACCGAAATCGTGCGCCGACGTTGCTCGCCGCTGAAGTTCTGCGTGAAGGCGATGAAGAAGGGCAGCGCGCCGACCGGGTTGACGATCGCCAGCAGCGCAATCAGCGGTTTTAGCAGATCCATTGCCCGATCTTAGGCGGCGACCAGGCGGCCGGCCGTCGTACCAGGCCAGCCGCCGCGACCGGTTCGTCAGCCCTCGAGACCGGCGGACCCGTCCTGGCAGTGGGCGCGGCGGCAAAGATGGCCGGGAGCCTTCGCCGGCGGCCGTTTCATGGCCTCGGGTATGGGTAAACCCAAATGCCACCGACCGCGGCCGCGGACAGAAAACAACAGAATTTTCTAGGGGCCTGCGTCTTTGCGGCCCGTTCTTTCATAATCCGCCCTCTGTGTCTGGATGCGGCGCCTTCGCTTGAATGGTTCACGACGGGTTGAAGCTCCACATGGTCTACGGTGATTGAAAGGGGCTCCCCGATGGGAAACAAGCTTTATGTCGGCAACCTGGCCTACAGCGTACGTGATGAGTCGCTGCAAGCGGCATTCGGACAATTTGGTACCGTCACTTCGGCCAAGGTCATGATGGATCGGGAAACCGGCCGCTCGAAGGGCTTCGGCTTTGTCGAGATGGGTTCGGACGCCGAGGCGCAAGCCGCCATCAATGGCATGAACGGTCAGGCGCTCGACGGCCGTCCGTTGGTCGTCAATGAGGCCCGCCCGCGCGAAGAGCGTCCGGGCGGCTTCGGCGGCGGCGGTGGCCGCAGTGGCGGCGGTGGCTACGGCGGCGGTGGCAGCGGTGGTGGTGGCGGCTACGGCGGCGGCGGTGGTCGCAGCGGTGGTGGTGGTGGCGGCTACGGCGGTGGCGGCGGTGGCCGCAGCGGCGGTGGCGGTGGTGGCGGATACGGCGGCGGCGGTGGCCGTGGCGGTTACTGATCCCAGCCTGTTCGCGCGATAAGGGGCGCCGGTGGTGACACCGGCGCCCTTTTTTCTTGTTGCCCCCTAGCGGCCCGATCGCGGCGTCGGCAGGAACGCGGCCCGTGACGTCTACTGGCGCCGCTTCTTGCGCCCGCGTCCGGCAAAGAGCCGGTCGAACAGCGCGTTGGGCAGCAGGCGCAACAGCTTGGCCACGACCCCCATCTGCCACGGAATCACGCGGTAGCTGCGTCCGCCCTGGATGGTGCGAAGGCGCGCTCGGCGAATGCCGCCGACTGCATCAGGAACGGCATCGGGTAACGGTTACCCGCCGTCAACGGCGTGTCGATGTAGCCGGGCACGAGCGTCACCACGCGCACGCCGACGGCACGGCACTCGCCGCGCAGGCTCTCGCAGTAGGCGATCACCGCCGCCTTGCTGGCGCAGTAGGCGCCGTGGCCCGGCAGGCCGCGGATGCCGGCGACGCTGGCCACACCGACCAGCGTGCCGCTGCGGCGCGCGCGCATCGCCGCGATGAACGGGTGGAAGGTCGCGGCCATGCCGATGACGTTGACGGCCAGGGTCTCGCCCATCACGTCGAGGTCGCCGCGCTCGGCGGTGTCCATGCCGACGCTGATGCCGGCGTTGGCGATCACCACATCGGGCAGCCCTTGCACCTCGATGCACGGCCGGCCGGCGGCGATGATCGCGTCGATGTCCTGCACGTCGGCGGCGTAGACGGCCCAGCGCTCGGGCGCCAGGTTGTGCGCATGGACCCAGGCCTGGACTTCGGCGGTGCGGCGCGCCACCAGCGCCAGACGCCAGCCGGCCGCGGCATAGCGCTCCGCCAGCGCCTGGCCGATGCCGCTCGATGCGCCGGTGATGAAGACCAGCGGCGCAGCAGTTGACATGTTGCAGCGCGCGCCGCAGTGGCAGACCGCAGCAGGCTCATCGCGGCGGCACGTCGAAGCGCGCGCGCACCGGCGCACCGAGTCTGGCGCTTCGGGCCAGGTTGTCGTAGTCGATGGCCCCGACGCTCAGCTCGTTGCGGCCCTCGCGCACGGCGAACCGGCAGGTGCGAGCGCACGCGCTCGGGTTGAGGAAGGCGTGCAGGAACTCGCTCTCGAACTCGACCTTGCGCCCGTCGCCGGCACCTTCGCGCACCACTTGCGCGCCGCCAATCAGCTGCACTTCGCTGCCGTCGCCGTTGGACAGCGCCTGCCGCGCCTTGGCCAGCGTCACACTGCCGTCTGGCGCGAGGGCCCGGATCGTCAGCCCGTCGATCTCGAGCGTGTCGGTGTCGGGGTAGTGGCGCATGCACGTGCCCTCGATCTGCACGCTGAGCGCGGCCGTCGGCGCCGAAGCGCTGCATCGCGAAGTCGCGCATCGTGTAGTCGGGATCGTGGCGCACGGCGCGTCGGCGCCGGGTGCCACCGCACGCGGCGTGTTCTTGACCAGCCACCAGGTGCCCAGCGCCAGCAGCGCCATCAGCAGCAGCGGCAGGTAGGCCGAGATCGCACTCGCCCAGGCGCCAGGACCAGCGGCTGGCGCGCTCGTGCCGGCTGCGCGCGCGGCGGCGCCGGATCCAGCGGATGCAGCAGGCTGTGCGATGTCCATCTAGATCGCGTCGAGCGTCGCTTGGTCGCCGCGCAGCAGCGCCGCATAGCGGCCCGCCGCCATCAGCAGCAGGTCGCAGAACTCGCGCGCGGCGCCGTGGCCGCCGCGCGGCCGCCGTGACGTGGTGCGCGACGCGCGCACCTCGACGTGCGCGTTGGCCGGCGCGCAGGCAAACGCGCGCGCGTCATCAACGGCAGGTCGGGCCAGTCGTCGCCGATCACGGCCACGTCGCGCCCAGTCGAGCCCCAGCGCTGCAGCAGCGCGGTGGCCGCGGCCAGCTTGTCCTGCGGCGCCGTAGACGCGCATGCGCAGATGCCGAGGTCGGCTACGCGCCTGCGCACCGCCGGCGAGTCGCGACCGGTGATCACCAGCGGCGTGATGCCGCCCTGCGCCAGCAGCTTCAGGCCGTGACCGTCGAGCGTGCGGAAGGCCTTGAACGATCTCGCCGTGCTCGCCGATGTACAGGCGCCCGTCGGTGAGCACGCCGTCGACGTCGAAGATGGCGGCCTTGCGAGACCCAGCCCCTGGCGCCTGGGCCTTGAGCAGGAGTCTCGGGCGGCGAACCGCAATGCCGGCGGCCATCAGATGACCTTCGCGCGCATCAGGTCGTTGGAGTTCAGCGCGCCGACCAGCCGCGCGTCGCTCGTCGACCACCAGCACGCTGGTGATGCGGTGCTGCTCCATCAGGTCGGCCGCGTCGACGGCCAGCGCGTCGGCGCGGACGCAGCTGCGGGCTCGGCGTGCATCACGTCGCGCGCGATCAGCGCGCGCAGGTCGGCGCCGCGTTCGATCAGGCGGCGCAGGTCGCCGTCGGTGAAGATGCCGAGCACCTCGTCGATCGCTCGTCGACGACGGCGGTGAAGCCCAGGCCCTTGCCGGTCATCTCGCGCAGCATCTCGCTGAAGCGTCGCGCGCGGGCCCGACGCGCGGCACGTCGTCGCCGCTGCGCATCAGGTCGCGCACGTGCATCAGCAGCTTGCGGCCGAGCGCGCCGCCGGGATGCGAGCGCGCGAAGTCCTCCTCGCGAAAGCCGCGCGCGTCGAGCAGCGCCACCGCCAGCGCGTCGCCGAGCGCCATCTGCGCCGTGGTGCTGGCGGTGGGCGCGAGGTTCAGCGGGCAGGCCTCCTGGTCGACACCGCGCTCGAGCACGATGTCGGCGTGGCGCGCCAGCGTCGAGTCGCGCGTTGCCGGTCATCGCGATCAGCGGTCACGCCCAGGCGCTTGAACGCCGGCAGGATCACGGCTCAGCTCGTCGCTCTCGCCGCTGTTGGAGATCGCCAGCACCACGTCGCCGCGGCTGCACCATGCCGAGGTCGCCGTGGCTGGCCTCGGCCGGGTGCACGAACATCGCCGGCGTGCCGGTGGACGCCAGCGTGGCGGCGATCTTGCGGCCGACATGGCCGCTCTTGCCCATGCCCATCACGACGACGCGGCCGCGGCAGTCGAGCATCGCGCGCACCGCGCGCGCAAAGCCCTCGCCCTGGCGCGCCTTCAGGCCGAGCAGCGCGCGCGCCTCGATGTCGAAGGTCTGCGCGCCAGGTGCAGCGCGCGCTGCGCATCGAAGACTGGCGGCGTCGGGGCGCGTCGGTCACGGTGACTCGTGGTCTACTAGGATCGGGCGATTCTAGGCCGCGGACTCGTGCCCGCGGCAGCCCACTGCGCGATGGCCATCGACACCTCGAACTCGTCCTGCTGTACCTGGTCGCCGCGGTGGCTCGGCGTGGTGGTGTGCCGCTCGCTGAAGCTGCCGCCGATGCTCGGCTACCTGGCGGTGGGCGTGCTGATCGGGCCGAACGCGCTGGCGCTGGCCAACGACTCGGCGGCCGTGCAGCACCTGGCCGAGTTCGGCGTCGTGTTCCTGATGTTCGTGATCGGGCTCGAGTTCAACCTGCCCAAGCTGCGCAGCATGCGCGCGCTGGTGTTCGGCCTCGGCCTGTCGCAGGTGGTGCTGACGATCGTCGGCGCGGTGCTCGGCAACGCGCTGCTGGCGCTGGCTGCTCTCGCTGCACGTCGGCCGCGCCTGGGACTTGGCATGGCAAGGCGCCATCGCGCTGGGCGGCGCATGGCGATGTCAGCACGGCCATCGTCGTCAAGCTGATGGCCGAGCGGCTCGAGCTCGAAAGCGAGCACGGCCGGCGCGTGCATGGGCGTGCTGCTGTTCCAGGATCTGGCCGTGGTGCCGCTGCTGGTGCTGATCCCCGCGCTCGGCACATCGGGCGGCCGACCTGGCCGACCGCGCTGGCCATGGCGCCGTGCTGAAGGCCGCGGTCGCTGCTGACGCTGCTGCTGGTCGGCGGCCAGCGCGTGATGCGCTGGTGGCTGACGCATGGTGGCGCGGCGCAAGAGCGAAGAGCTGTTCGTGCTGAACCTGCTGCTGGTCACGCTCGGCCTGGCCTGGCTCACCGAGACGTCGGGCTGTCGCTGGCGCTGGGCGCGTTCGTCGCCGGCATGCTGATGGCCGAGACCGAATACAAGCACCAGGTCGAGACCGACATCCGGCCGTTCCACGACGTGCTGCTCGGCCTGTTCTTCATCACCATCGGCATGAAGCTCGACTGGCGGCCGCTGGCTCGACCAATGGCTGCTGGTGCTGCTGCTGACCACGCTGCCGGTGCTGGCCAAGGCCGTGCTGGTGGCGCTGCTGGCGCGCGCCTTCGGCGCCACGCCCGGCGCGGCGCTGCGCACCGGCCTGTACCTGGCGCAGGCCGGCGAATTCGGCTTCGTGCTGCTGACGCTGGCGTCGCGGACGACGCGGCTGGTGGCGCCGCAGTGGCTGCAACCCGGTGCTGGCCAGCATGGTGCTGTCGATGCTGGCCACGCCGTTCATCGTGATGTACAGCAACCGCATCGTGATGCGGCTGTCGGCGAGCGACTGGATGATGCAGTCGGTGCAGCTGACGACGATCGCCAAGCGAGCGATCGCGCACCGAGGCCCACGTGATCATCTGCGGCTACGGCCGCAGCGGCCAGAACCTGGCGCGCCTGCTCGAGCGCGAAGGCATTCCGTACATGGCACTGGACCTCGACCCCGACCGCGTGCGCCAGGCCGCGGCCGCCGGGCAGAGCGTGGTGTTCGGCGACGCCGCCCGGCTGCGCAGCCTGATGGCCGCCGGCCTGGCGCGCGCCAGCGCGGTGGTCGTGCTCTACCACGACACGGCTTCGGCGCTGAAGATCCTGCACCTGGTGCACGCGCACGCGCCGCAGGTGCCGGTGATCGTGCGCACCATCGACGACACCGACCTCGAGCCGTTTGCAAGCCGCCGGCGCCACCGAGGTGGTGCCCGAAGCGATCGAAGGCTCGCTGATGCTGGCCAGCCATGCGCTGGCGCTGGTCGGCGTGCCGATGCGCCGCGTGATCCGCATCATGCAGGACGCGCGCGACGCGCGCTACGGCCTGCTGCGCGGCTACTTCCACGGCGCCGACGACGACACCGTGGAGGAGTTGCAGCAGGCGCGCTTGCTCAGCGTGACGCTGCCATTGGCCGCCGCGTGCCTGGGTCGGCCGCTCGCCGAGCAGGCGCTGCACGCGGTGGGCGTCAACGTCGTGTCGGTGCGGCGCGCGACCGGGCAGGTCCAGGCGGCAGAGGATGCGATGCAACTCGCCGCCGGCGACACGCTGGTGCTGTCCGGACTGCCGGAGGCGCTGGCACTGGCCGAGACCAAGTTGCTGCACGGCTGACGTACCTGGCGTGCCCGCGCGGCCGGCAAGGCCGGCACGCGGCGGCGCCGCACGGTCAGCTTACCGCCTGACCGATCTCGATATTGGCCCGCATGCGCACGCCCATCACCGACGCGGCGGCGCATACCAGCTCGAGCGCCAGCGCAGCGTTTCGCGCAATCAACTCTTCGAGCCGCGGACCACGCAGGGCCCAGACCACGCAGGCGGTCATGGCCTCGACGTTGGCCATGCGCGGCTGGTCGCTGAACAGCCCCGCCTCACCGACCACCGAGCCGGCGCGCAACAGCGACAGACGCGACGCGCCGGGCTTGGCGTCGGTGACGAACACCTGCAGGGTGCCACGTTCGAGCAGGTACATCGTGCGGTCGTGATCGCCCTGCTTGACCAGCAAGTCACCGGCGCGGATCTCGTGGCGCGTCAGGTACGGCTGAAATGTTCGCCACTGCGCCAATGTCAAGCGTGGCTTGAACGCGTCTGCAGCGTTCAGCGAGTGCACGGCGTCGAAGAGTTCCTGGATGTCCATCCTTGGATTATCGAAAGTCGGCCCGCGCTAAACAACCATCCGGTGCGGGGGGACCCCCGGGATGTTGCGCCACTTTGCTCGCCTGCGGGGTGCCGGCTATCAATTGACGGATGCGTTACTTACCAATACAAAAGCGGCCGAAGATTTGGCCGAGCAGGTCGTCGGCGGTGAAGGCTCCCGTGATCTCGCCAAGTGCGTCGTGCGCCATGCGCAGCTCTTCGGCCAGCAGGTCCAGCGCGGCGTCGCCACGTGCCGACAACGCCCGGCCAGAGGCGAGATGAACCGCACAACGCTGCAGCGCCTGCACGTGTCGCGTGCGGGCAATGAACACGCCTTCGGGGTTGGCGTGCCAGCCGGCGCGTTCGAGCAGCGCCCGGCGCAGCTCGGCCAGGCCGTCGCCGGTGCGTGCAGAAATGTGCAGGCCGCTGGCGAGTTGGCTGCGCTCGACGGTGGCATCGCTCTTGTTGAAGACATGCAGCACTCGCTTGCTGTCTGCCACGCTCAAGCGAGCGGCGATCGCCGCGTCGCCGTTTTCATACCCGGCTTCGCCTCGCCGCGTCAGGTCATGCAGGAAGATCACCGTATCGGCCCGTTCGATCTCGGCCCAGCTTCGTTCCATGCCCAGCCGCTCGACTTCGTCGTGTGACTGGCCCGCGTGACGCAATCCAGCCGTGTCGACGACGTGGACCGGGACCCCTTCGATCTGAATCGTCTGGCCGATCCTGTCGCGCGTGGTGCCGGCGATCGGCGTGACGATGGCCAACTCGGCGCCGGCCAACGCATTGAGCAGCGAGCTCTTGCCGACATTGGGTTGGCCCGCCAGCACCACCGTCATTCCCTCGCGCAGCAAGGCCCCCTGCCGTGTACGGTCGAGCACGCCGGCCAACGCAGCGGCGATGGTGGTCAAGCGGCCGCGTGCGTCGGCGCGCTCGAGGAAGTCGATCTCCTCGTCCGGGAAGTCGAGCGTGGCCTCGACCAATGTACGCAAGTCGACGATGCATGCGGCAAGCGCATCGATCTCACGCGAGAACGCGCCGCCGAGCGAGCGCGTGGCCGAACGCGCGGCGGCCTCGGTGCCGGCATCGATCAGGTCGGCGACGGCTTCGGCCTGCGCCAGGTCGAGTTTGCCGTTGAGGAAGGCGCGCTGCGTGAACTCACCCGGTTGCGCCAGTCGCAGATGCGCCAGCCGTGGCCGTTGCGTTGCGGCGTCGATTTCGGCACCGGCCTCGAGACAGCGCGCCAGCAGCAACTGCAGCACCACCGGTCCGCCATGCGCCTGCAATTCGAGGACGTCTTCGCCGGTATAGGAACTCGGCGCTGGGAAATGCAGCGCCAGCCCGCGGTCGATAGCCTGGCCTTGGGCGTCACGCAGGACGGCCAGGTGCGCCGTGCGCGGCGTGAGGCGCTGGCCTGTCAATGCTTGAATCAGGCCTTCGAGGCCGCGCCCCGATACGCGCACGATGCCCACCGCGCCGCGGCCCGGCGCGGTGGCAATGGCGACGATCGGGTCCTGCGGCAGGAGAAGATGAGAAGGCACCGTGCGATTGTCGCCGTGGCGCCTTGCGGGTGGTGGCGCGGGGGGAGTGCCCTTAGACGCTCCAAAGCCGGCCGTGGATTCGCGAGAACCGGGCCAGCTCGCCCCGCATGGGGGCATGGTCAACGCGATGCGGCCATGCCTCAACCCCTGGGCCGCAACAAGTGGCACATGGATGTGTGGTCTTCACGGACCACCTACTTGTTGACGCCCAACTGCCGGTTGATGAACCACTGCTGGGCAATCGACAGCAGGTTGTTCGTCAGCCAGTACAGCACCAGACCGGCCGGGAAGAAGAAGAACATCACCCCGAAGGCCAGCGGCATCATCCACATCATCTTGGCCTGCATCGGATCGGGTGGCTTCGGATTGAGCCAGACCTGGAACAGCGACGAAGCGGTCATCAACACCGGCAGGACGAACCAGGGATCCTTGGCTGACAGGTCGGCGATCCAGCCGATCCACGGCGCATTGCGCATCTCGACGCTGGACAGCAGCACCCAGTACAGCGCAATGAAAAACGGCATCTGGACGACGATCGGCAGGCAGCCGCCCAACGGATTGACTTTTTCCTCGCGGTAGATGCGCATCATCTCCTGCTGCATCAGCTGCGGCTTGTCCTTGTAGCGTTCACGCAGGTCGGTGACACGCGGGCCGACGGCCTTCATCTTGGCCATCGAGCGGTAGGCGCTGGCGTTCAGCCAGTAGAACGCGATCTTCAGCAGCACGACCAGCGCCACGATGGCCCAGCCCCAGTTGCCGAGTACCTTCTGCAGGTTGTCGAGGACCCAGAACAGCGGTTTGGCCAGCACGGTGAACCAGCCGTAGTCCTTGACCAGGTCCAGCCCCGGGGCCAGCGCGGCGAGCTTGTTCTCTTCCTGCGGGCCGGCGAACAAGGTGGCGTCGTGCGACTTGGTCGCCCCAGGTGCGATGTCGCCCAGCGGCAGCACCATCGCCACCGAGTACAGATTGTTCGCGACCTTGGCGGTACGGAACTCGCGTGGCGTGCCTGCCGGCACCAGCCAGGCTGCAGTGAAGTAATGCTGCACCATGGCCACCCAGCCGTCGTTGGCACTGGTGGCATGCGCGATCTTGCCCTTTTCGATGTCCTTGAAGTCGACCTTCTCGAACTTCTTGGCGTCTGTGTAGATTGCCGGGCCGGTGAACGTGAAATAGAAGGACGACTCGCCGCGCGGCGGATTGCCGTCGCGAGCGATCTGCAGGTACAGCTGCGTACCCACCGGCGCGGCGCCGTTGTTGCGCGCTTCGTGGCGCACGCCAATGCTGTAGTCGCCGCGCTTGAAGGTGTAGGTCTTTGCCAGTTTGACGTCGCCCTCGCCCAGGCTCTCGAAGCGCACCTGCAATTCATTGGCCCCGTCGGCCAGCACGCTCGCGCCGGGCACTCGCCGCATTGGGCTGTAGTGGTTGGGCAGCGCGCTACCAGGCTGCGTCGCCACCAGCCCGCTCTGTGCGGCATAGGATCGATCTGCACTCTGATCGAACAGCATGACGTGGCGCTGGTGGTCTTCGGCGTCGGCATGGCGCAGCAACTCCAGGCGCACCAGGTTGCCCCCGTTGCTGTCGAAGCTGGCTTTGACCACGTCGGTGCTGATCACGACCAACTCGCCTGTTGCAGTGCCTGCCGCCGCGGCCGGCGTTGCGGCCGCCGATGCAGACGCCGCGGCGCCCCCCGCCGGGGTCGGCACGGCGACACCGGTCACCGGGGTCGGCACTCCGACCTGCGACGCGCCTGCCAAAGGCGGCGGGGCCGATGCCGCCGGTCTCGGCGGCGCGGCGCCGAACAGCGACGGCTGGCCGGTGTGCTTGTTCCACGCGTCCCACAGCAGGACGAGCGACATCGTGAATACCACCCATAGCAGGGTGCGACGGATATCGGTCATGTTGGGCTCTTTGGCAATGTCTGGGTCATGGGATTCGACGCGGGAGCAATCGGCGGCACAGGGTCCAGGCCCCCGTCGCACCACGGATGGCAGCGCAGCAAGCGCCTTGCCGCGAGATAGCTGCCCGCAGCTGCGCCGTGCCGTTCGAGCGCGTCGAGCGCGTAGCGTGAGCAGCTTGGTTCGAAGCGACACGCGCTGCCCAGCCACGGGCTCAGGAAGAAACGATAGGCGCGCACCGGCATGGCCAGCGCGCGGCGCGGCCAGAGTCGAACGTTCCACGCATGTCTCATGGCGCGGCTCCGGCAAACACCCTTGCCAGTTCACTGCGTGCGGCCGCGCGCAACGCCGCTGATGCGGCGCTGGGGAATTGGCGCGGATCGAACGGTGCACGCAGGCGAACCAGCCATTGCCCAGCCGGCAAGCGGCTGCGACACTGTGCCGCGTGCGCGCGAATTTGCCGTTTGAGCAGGTTGCGCGTTACCGCGCGCCGCGCATGACGCTTGGGCACCACGATGCCCAACCACCAATGCCCCGATGCATCAGTGTTATCCACAGACTGGGTCGAGAATGGTGCGGCAACTGTGGATATGTCTGCAACAACTGGCGCGCGGCTGGCGTGGCGACGGGCCACCGGGTCGGTCGGCAGGTGATGCAACACGAAATGGGGCGACTTGGTCAGGACGGGTGCGCCAAGCACGGCGGCGAAATCGGTGCTCTTCAGGCTGAGCCAAACTCCCCGAGCCGCGAACGGGCGATCAGCGCCAGCCAGTTGCGCACGGCGCGCCATCGGGTTCGATGCGGCGTGCGACCGACCCGGCGCAGGCGGCGGCGTCAGACGGCGAGGCGCTTGCGGCCTTTGGCGCGGCGCGCGGCGATCACCGCGCGGCCGCCACGGGTCTTCATGCGCACCAGGAAGCCGTGGGTGCGGGCGCGTCTGGTTTTCGAGGCTTGATAAGTGCGTTTCATGGCTGAGCGTGGGCGGTAAGGGGACGAATATCGGGGAAACCCACCATTACAGCAAGAAAGGCGTTTCAGGTCAACGACTTGCCTCGCAAAGACTCGCGAGTGGCGGGGCTTGACACGCCGCCCGACACTGTGGATAACCACTTCCGGCCTGGCCGCGGTGGTCTACAATCGGGCCGCTCTAGAAGAACTTGTCCACAATGAGCGATGACCTTTGGCAACGCGGCTGCACGCTTTTGGCCGCCGAACTGCCCGAACAGCAATTCAACACCTGGATCCGCCCGTTGCCGCCGGCCGAGGTGCGCCAGGCCGGCGATGCCATCGGGTCGACCGTGGTTTCGTTGCGCGTGCCCAATCGCTTCAAGTTGGACTGGATCCGATCGCAATACGCAGCGCGCATCGAGAGCGTCTTGACAGGCCTGGCGGGCAGGCCTGTTCGGCTGGACCTGCAACTGGCGCCGCGTGACGCGTCGCCGAACCCGGCTTTGGCTACTCCGCCCTTGGTCTTGCCGCTCAATGGCAGCGCAACGCACCCGCCCCTCGCCGCCGCGTCGCGCCTGCCGCTGGTGACACTGCCTCAGCACCGCCTGAATGCCGCGCTGACCTTCGACACGCTGGTCGCCGGCCGCGCCAATCAGATGGCGCGCACGGCGGCACTGCACGTCGCCGGTGCGCCGGGCCAGATGTACAACCCGCTGTTCATCTATGGCGGCGTCGGCCTGGGCAAGACGCATTTGATCCATGCGGTGGGCAATGCATTGCTCAAGGACCGGCCCGATGCGCGAATCCTTTACCTGCACGCCGAACAATTCATCAGCGACGTCGTCAAGAATTACCAGCGCAAGACCTTCGACGAGTTGAAGGCCAAGTACCACTCACTGGACTTGCTGCTGATCGACGATGTGCAATTCTTCGCCGGCAAGGACCGAACGCAGGAAGAATTCTTCAACGCGTTCGAAGCACTATTGGCCAAGCGCGCGCACATCATCATGACCAGCGACACGTATCCGAAAGGGCTGGTCGACATCGACGAGCGCTTGACCAGCCGCTTCGATGCCGGCCTGACGGTGGCTATCGAGCCGCCGGAGTTGGAAATGCGCGTGGCCATCCTGATCCGCAAGTCCGATGCCGAAGGTTCGCCGATGCCCGAAGACGTGGCCTTCTTCGTGGCCAAGAACGTTCGCGCCAATGTGCGCGAGCTCGAAGGCGCGCTGCGCAAGGTGTTGGCCTATTCTCGCTTCTCGCAAAAGGAGATCAACATCGCGCTGGCTCGCGAGGCGCTGAAGGATCTGCTTTCGATTCAGAACCGGCAGGTTTCGGTCGAGAACATTCAGAAGACCGTTGCCGATTTCTACAAGATCAAGGTTGCCGACATGTACAGCAAGAAGCGACCGGCCAGCATCGCCCGCCCACGCCAGATCGCGATGTATCTGGCCAAGGAGATGACTCAGAAGAGCCTGCCGGAGATCGGCGACAACTTCGGTGGCCGTGACCACACGACGGTGCTGCACGCGGTGCGCAAGATCGGCGCCGAGCGGCAAAAGAACAGCGAACTCAATCAACAGTTGCACGTACTCGAGCAAACATTGAAAGGTTGAAGTGCATGTCAAGTGACAACGCTGGGGACAACATCGGAGTAACTTGCCGGTCATCCACAGGTCAGGGCCCGAAGACCAAGTTGTTGTCAAGTCGGCGGCTCCAAAGCGAGCCTCGGCGCACAGGGTTCGTCAGAACCTAAGCCCTTGATGGATCAGGCGAAAATAGCCTTCTCCACAGTTGGGGTGCTGCTCTACTAGGTACTACCAATAAGATCAGGAACCAAAGAGGAAGACAACATGATCGTGCTGAAAGCAGCGCAGGAAAACCTGCTCGGTGCACTGCAGGCGGTGGCCGGCATCGTCGAGCGCAGACACACGCTGCCGATACTGGCGAATGTCCTGCTGCGAAAGAATGCGGGCGAGATCGAGTTCACGACCAGTGATCTGGAAATCCAGGTCCGTACCAGGGCCGACCTGGGCGGCGACGCAAGCACCTTTTCGACGACCGTCGGTGCGCGCAAACTGATCGATATCTTGCGCACCCTGCCCAATGACCAGATCGTGACGCTGAGTGCCGGTCAGAACAAGCTGACGTTGCAGGGCGGCAAGAGCCGCTTCACGCTGCAGACGTTGCCGGCAGAGGATTTTCCACTGGTCAATGAGGCGGTCGATTTCGGCCCGGCGTTCGCGGTGCCGCAGAAAACCTTGCGCGCACTGGTCAACCAGGTGCACTTCGCGATGGCGGTTCACGACATCCGCTACTACCTGAACGGCATCCTGTTCGTCGCCGAGGGCAAGTTGCTGACCTTGGTGGCCACCGACGGCCACCGCCTGGCGCTGGCACAGGCCACGCTCGAAGTGGACATGCCCAAGCAGGAAGTGATTCTGCCGCGCAAGACAGTGCTCGAGTTGCAGCGCTTGCTCAAGGATGAAGACACGCCGATCGAGATGCGTTTCGCAGGCAATCAGGCCAAGTTCGCCTTCTCGGGCCTGGAGTTCGTGACAAAACTCGTCGAAGGCAAGTTTCCGGACTACAACCGCGTGGTTCCGAAGAATCACAAGAACACGGTCACGCTGGGACGAGCGGCGCTGCTGTCCAGCCTGCAACGCGCGGCAATCATGACGAGTGAGAAGTTCAAGGCCGTGCGGGTCAACATCGAGCCCGGCACCTTGCGCATCTCTTCGAGCAATGCCGAGCAGGAAGAGGCCAAGGAAGAGCTCGAAATCGACTACGCGGGCGATGCGATCGAGATCGGATTCAACGTCACCTACCTGATCGATGCGCTGGCCAACGCCAGCGTCGAGATGGTCAAGCTCGAATTGCAGGACACCAGTTCGAGCGCCCTCTTTACGTTGCCGGAGCAGCCAGGGTTCAAGTACGTCGTGATGCCCATGCGTATCTAGCGCAGCACACCGATAGAACATTCCCGAGCGGGCCGTATCGACGATCGGCCCGCTGCGGCTACTTCAGATGCACCGACACGAGCAATGAGCGAAACCCAAACGACACCGCAGCAACACTCTGACGCCTATGGCGAAGGTGCGATCCAGATCCTCGAAGGCCTGGAGGCCGTGCGCAAGCGCCCCGGCATGTACATCGGCGATACGTCCGACGGCACCGGGCTGCATCACCTCGTGTTCGAAGTCGTCGACAACTCCATCGACGAGTCGCTGGCCGGGCATTGCGACGACATTGTCGTCACGATCCATACCGACAATTCGATCAGCGTCACCGACAACGGCCGCGGCATCCCGACCGGCGTGAAGATGGACGACAAGCACGAGCCCAAACGCAGTGCTGCCGAAATCGCGTTGACGGAACTGCACGCGGGCGGCAAGTTCAATCAGAACAGCTACAAGGTGTCTGGTGGCCTGCACGGGGTCGGCGTGAGTTGCGTCAATGGCTTGTCCAAGTGGTTGCGCCTGACGGTGCGCCGCGACGGCAAGGTGCACTACATGGAGTTCCGCCAGGGCGTACCGCAAGAGCGCCTGATCGAAGAGCGGGACGGTTTTGCCATCAGCCCGATGAAGGTCACCGGCGAAACCGAGAAGCGCGGCACGGAGGTGCACTTCCTTCCCGACCTGGAGATCTTCTCCAACATCGATTTCCACTACGACATCATCGCCAAGAAGCTGCGCGAGCTGAGCTTCCTGAACAACGGCGTCAAGATTCGCCTGGTCGATGAACGCAACAACAAGGAAGACACCTTCGCGTTCGCCGGCGGCGTGAAAGGCTTCGTCGAGTTCATCAACACCGGCAAGAAGGTGTTGCACCCGACGATTTTCGGCGCCATCGGCGAGAAGGTCAGCGACCAGGGGACAACGATAACCACCGACGTGGCGATGCAGTGGAACGATGGCTATAGCGAGAACGTTCTCTGCTTCACCAACAACATCCCGCAGCGCGACGGCGGAACCCACCTGACCGGGCTGCGCGCCGCGATGACCCGCGTCATCAACAAGTACATCGACGACAACGAGCTGGCCAAGAAGGCCAAGGTCGAAGTCAGCGGCGACGACATGCGCGAGGGGCTGTGCTGTGTTCTGAGCGTGAAGGTGCCCGAGCCCAAGTTCTCGAGCCAGACCAAGGACAAGCTGGTCTCCTCCGAAGTGCGTGGGCCGGTCGAGGATGTGGTCAGCAAGGCGCTGACGGACTACCTGCTAGAGAACCCGATCGACGCCAAGATCATCTGCGGCAAGATCGTCGACGCGGCGCGAGCCCGCGAAGCCGCGCGCAAGGCGCGCGAGATGACGCGCCGCAAGGGGGTGCTCGACGGCATGGGGCTGCCCGGCAAATTGGCCGACTGCCAGGAGAAGGATCCTGCGCTGTGCGAGATCTACATCGTCGAGGGCGACTCAGCCGGCGGCTCCGCCAAGCAGGGCCGTGATCGCAAGTTCCAGGCCATCCTGCCGCTGCGCGGAAAGATCCTCAATGTCGAACGTGCGCGCTACGAAAAGCTGCTGACCAGCAACGAGATCCTGACCCTGATCACTGCACTGGGCACCGGGATCGGCAATGGCATGGGGGGCGATGATTTCAATCCCGACAAGTTGCGCTACCACCGCATCATCATCATGACCGACGCGGACGTCGACGGCGCCCATATCCGCACCCTGCTGCTGACCTTCTTCTATCGCCAGATGCGCGAACTGGTCGAGCGTGGTCACATCTATATCGCGCAGCCGCCGCTGTACAAGGTCAAGCACGGCAAGGCTGAACAGTATCTGAAAGACGGACTCGAACTCGATGCTTACCTGTTGCGGGTGGCGCTCGACGGCGCTGCCGTGCAGCCTGGCCTTGGCAGGCCGGCGATCACGGGCAGCGCACTCGAAGAACTGGCGCGCCAGTACGTGTTGGCCAACAACGTCATCGAACGCCTGGCCAACTGGATGGACATCGAAGCCCTGCGCGCGATCGCTGATGGCTTGGTGCTGGACCTCGACACCTTGGCCGGCGCCGAGACCGGCGCCATGGCGTTGGCGGCCGCCTTGCACGACGCCGAAGTCGATGCGGCCTACGACGCGCGGACCGACAAGCACGTGCTGCGCATCGGCCGGCGCCACCATGGCAACGTCAAGACCAGCGTGATCACGGCCGACTTCGTGCACGGTGCCGATTACGAGGCCTTGTCACGTGCCGGCCTGACCTTCAAGGGCCTGCTCGGCGACGACGCGATCGTGCGCCGTGGTGAAGGCGAGCGGCAAAAGGAGTTGAAGGTCGGCGACTTCCGCGCCGCGATGGCCTGGTTGATGCAGCAGGCCGAAGCCGGCGTCGGCCGCCAACGCTACAAGGGCCTGGGTGAAATGAACCCGCAGCAGTTGTGGGAAACGACGATGGATCCGACCGTGCGCCGCCTGCTCAGGGTTCAGATCGACGACGCCATCGAAGCCGACCGCGTGTTCACGATGCTGATGGGCGACGAGGTCGAGCCGCGGCGTGAATTCATCGAGAGCAATGCGCTGAGGGCGGCCAACATCGATGCCTGAGGCGGCTACCCGCGGTCCTTGACAGCGGCGTGCGCCCTGCGAGCTTGCGATACGGATCCGACCGGAGCCCGAACTGCAGACCCGGTCGGAACAGCGCTTACTTCTGCGTGGCGTCTTTCACGACTTCCTTGATGTCGCCGACCACCTTCTGCGCCTGGCCCTCGACTTGCTTCTGCATCCCCTTGCGCTGCTGTTCGGTACTGCCGATCACCTTGCCGGTGGTCTCCTGCAGCTTGCCGGCGGCGTCCTTGAGCGTGCCCTTGACCTGGTCCTTGTTCATGTATTCACCTCTTGGTTGAAGTTCAAATTACCGCGTGGCCATCGGCACGCGCGGCGGCTCATTCGGCACCGTAGGGCGTGCCGTAGAACTTGTGCACGCCGGTGGCCCATGTCTTGTCAGACATCGACGGCCATCGATCCTTGTTGAAACCGGGCGCGTCCTTCAGCGCTTCCTTCGGCACATTGAGCGTGAATCGCTTGTTCGCCGTGTCCAGCTTCAGCGCTGCCCAGGGCACTGCGAAGAGCTTGTCGCCCAGGCCCAGTACACCGCCGAACGAGAGGACGGCATAGGCGACCTTGCCGGAGGCCATGTCGACCATGAATTCCTTGATGTCGCCCAGGTCCTCGCCGTCCTTGTTGTAGACGTCGTTGCCGAGCAGCGTGTTGGCGCCCATCAGTGAAGGACCGGGACCTGCACTGCTATTGGCATACATGCCGAAGTTGTCGCGCGTGACGTAGTTGGTTTTCATACTTTCTCCTTGGGCCTGTGTGATTGCGTGCTGCCGGGCCGGGGCTCAGGCGAAGAAGAAACTCCGCCCGCCACGCGCCTGCAGACGAATCCCGCAGGCACTTTGGCGAACATAGCCAGCCAGTGACGCGCGGTCTGTGCGCGGCCCAACGTAGCGGCGCCGTGCTTGTGTCATGTCAACCGCGGCGACTGCAAACGCATCAGCGGGGGCGGCGACGATCGGTTGCGAGGCGCTCACGGTTTGTGCGACAGCGCACAGACCATTTGGCGCTGCGCGCGTACGCTGAAAACTGCAGTGGGGACTTTCTCTCCGCATACAGTGAGGCACAACATGAACTTCCGTACCACGCTTACTACCGCCGCCATGGCTGTCGCAGTCCTGACCACAGCCGGCTGTGCGGTGTCCCGCGGCCAGGAAAGCACCGGCGCCTACATCGACGACGCGACCATCACGACACAGGTCAAGAGCCGGATGTTGAACGACCCGAATGTGGCCGGCACAAGCATCAGCGTCGAAACGCTCAATGGCACGGTGATGCTGTCCGGCTTTGCCAAGAACGCCACCGAGAAGAGCACGGCCGATCGCATTGCGCGTGATGTCAACGGCGTCAAGGCGGTGAAGAACGAGATCGCCATTCGTCCTTGAGCCCGGCTTCCCGGCGGGTTGAGATTCGACGGGTGGGAGCCGCGTCCGGCACCTGCCCCGGAGTACCGTCATGCTGCACTACGCCATCGTCTTTCTGGTCATTGCGCTGATCGCCGCCGTATTGGGTTTCGGCGGTGTCGCGGCCGGAGCTGCAGGCATTGCGAAGATCCTCTTCGTCGTGTTCCTGGTCTTGGCCATCGCCGGCTTCATGTTCGGCCGCAGGCGCGGCTCGTGAGCTCGGGGGCTGCAGGTTGCGGGCCGCCGCACCTGGCTTGACCTGACCGGCGGGCGGCGCTCGTGGCGCAGTGCGCCCGCGAGTGGCTGCTCTTGCAGGACGGCATGTCTTGCCGGGATGCTGCGTGGCCGCCATGGCATGGCGGCGCATCGAACGGCACCGCCTGACAACCGCTGGGGACACAGGAGACTCACATGACCCAGGCGCGTCGTGCCACACGCAGCGACCTCATCCGGATCGCCGGTGAGGTGATGGCCGAGCGAGGACTGGAACCGGAATTTCCGGCCGTCGCTCTGGCCGAGCTCGCCTCGATCACCGGACCTGGCCGCGAGACGGGGCCGCACGTTCGCAATCTCACTGCAATGCCGTGGTGTTCGATCGACAACGACGACTCGCTCGACCTCGATCAACTCACCGCCTGTTCGCCGCTCGCGAGCGGCGCAGTGAAGATCTTCGTGGCGGTGGCGGATGTCGATGCCCTCGTCGCGAAGGGTTCGGCCATCGACGCCCACGCCTGGACCAACACCACCTCCGTCTATACGTCGGCGAGGGTGTTCGCGATGCTGCCCGAGCGCCTGTCGACCAATCTGACCTCGCTCAATCCCGATCAGGACCGACTCGCGATCGTGACCGAGATGGTCGTTGCAGCGGACGCTTCGGTCACGCAGGCGACCCTCTATCGGGCGACGGTACGCAACCATGCGAAGCTGGCTTACGACGCGCTGTCGGCATGGATCGACGGCGACGGAGCGCTGCCCGACGCCGCGCGTGCAGTCGCCGGGCTGGACGTGCAACTGCGAATCCAAGACGAGGTCGCGCAGCGGCTGCGTGTGCAGCGGCACGCCCAGGGTGCACTCGAGCTCGAAACCTTTCAGCCACGCGCCGTGTTCGACGGGGAACACGTGGTCGAGATCCGCCAGCAGGTTCAGAACCGCGCGCGCCAGCTGATCGAAGAGTTCATGATCGCAACCAACGCGTGCAGCGCCCGCTTCCTGGCCGATGCGGGCTGCGCCTCGCTGCGCCGGGTGGTGCGCTCGCCGGAGCGCTGGTTGCGCATCGTCGAGGTGGCTGACAAGTACGGCGAGAGGCTGCCACCGACGCCCGACTCGGCTGCGCTCGCCGTCTTCCTCGCCCAACGCCATCGGGCCGACCCGCTGCGCTTCCCCGATCTCTCACTGGTCATCGTCAAGTTGATGGGGTCGGGAGAGTATGTGGTCGAGCACGCGGGGGGACCGCCGATCGGCCACTTCGGCTTGGCGGTGCGCGATTACGCGCATTCCACAGCGCCGAATCGGCGCTTCCCCGATCTGGTCACGCAGCGGATGGTCAAGGCCGTCCTCGCCGGGGGCGCGCCGCCATACGGCGTGTCCGACCTGGGCGCGCTCGCCGACCATTGCACGGCGCAGGAAGATGCGGCCCAGAAGGTCGAGCGGCGAATGCGCAAGTCCGAGGCCGCGCTGTTGCTGGAGTCGCATGTGGGCCAGCAATACGACGCTATCGTGACCGGCAGTTCGCAGACCGACCAGTGGGTTCGCATCTTCGCGCCGCCTGCCGAGGGCCGGCTCGAGTTCGCTGCGCGCGGGCTCGAGGTGGGCCAGCAGATTCGCGTCAGGCTGGTTTCTACGGACGTAGTGCGCGGGTTCATCGACTTCGTGCTCGTCGATTGATCGCCAAGCAGCATCGCGCAGCGGCCTCGACTGTCTGAGCGTCGGCGTTGCCGCTGCAAGTGCGGCGCCGCGGCGCCTTCCGCGATGTGGCCACGATGGCGTTGCCGCCATCCTCAGGGAGTGGGTCCCTGCGGGCTGGCGTCGCGAGCCTCCGTGGCGGTGAGGGTGAGCAGGATGTCAGCGTACCAGGCGCAGTTCAGGCCCAGTGCTTCCTCGACCGGCAGTCCCTGTCCGGCCATCTCCAGGCGCGCGGAGTGCACGCCGAGCAGCTTCCAGGGCAAGCGGGCGTCCCCGGTGTCGTCGTGCATCACCACCGGCGCACCGCTGGTGCCGCGGTGGGTTCGCGCATCGGTGAGAAAGTAGCCCTGTCCCTGGAAGCGCAAGCCGAACGACGACGCGATGATGGCTTGGCGCGCAACCGGCAAGTGGTGCAGCGTGTCGTGGAAGCCCAGCGGGAAACCGACCACCAGCAGCGGCGCACCGACCATGACCTCCTGAAGGCGGTTCTGCAAGTTTGCCGGCGTGAACGCACACAGCGTTACGCCGACTGGCAGGGCGGCCCGGTCCAGCTCGATCGCCGCGACATCGATGTCGCCAGCGCCGTCGCGCCCCTGGTGCCAGACGGACCGGCCGCCGCGGTACAGCGGTACCGACAGGGCGACGGCGCGCGTCAGGTTATCGGCGTCGGTGTGCATTTCGATCTCGATCCGATCGGGCAGGTGACCGCTCGGCCTGTCGATCAACACATGGCAATTTGTGACCAGGTACAGGCGCTCGTCGCGCTGAAAGAAGAACCCGCTCGCACCGGTCAGCGCTTGCGCGCCGAAGAACGTGCAAACGCGGGCCGTGGTCAGCAGCAGGGACTCGATCATGACGGTATCCGGTGTGCGGCCAGCCCCGCCATGCCGACAGACGGACATGCGGCACTGTAGCGGCTGGTTGACCGTTCCGTATGTTCTGTAGCGAACAGACGCAACCCCAGGCCGCCGGCGAAACTGTTCTCTTGGCTTGCCAGTCAATTCATCCGGTCGGCTGGTCGGCTCGACGCAGGAAGGACGGCCATCATGCAGTTGCGCGTAGGTTTCGAGATGACCTACCAATGCGATCAGCCGACGCCGATGGTGTTGGCGTTGAGCATCCACCCTTCGCGGGCGGCCGATTTGGTGATTCCTGATCGGCTGGTGACCCAACCCGCCGTACCCGCGGCCAGCTACGTCGATCTCTTCGGCAACCGGTGCAGCCGTCTGGTTGCGCCGGCGGGCCGGTTCGTCTTGAGCAGCGACGCGCTGGTCAACGACAGTGGCGTGCCCGATATCGTGGCACCGTCGGCCAAGCAAACCGCAGTGGAGGACCTGCCGTCATCGACGCTCATCTACTTGCTGGGCAGCCGCTACTGCGAGACCGAGATGCTGTCCGACATCGCATGGCACCAGTTCGCCTCGGTACCTGCCGGCTGGGTGCGCGTGCAGGCCATTTGCGACTTCGTGCACCAGCACATCGAGTTCGGTTACCCGCACGCGAGGCACACACGTACCGCATTGCAGGCCCATGTCGAAGGCCGTGGCGTTTGCCGCGACTACGCTCACTTGGCGATTGCCTTGTGCCGCTGCATGAACATTCCGGCGCGCTACTGCACCGGTTACCTGGGGGACTTCGGCACCGAGCCGCCGTATGGCCCGATGGACTTTGCGGCTTGGTTCGAGGCCTATCTGGGCGACTGCTGGTACACCTTCGATGCGCGCAACAACAAGCCGCGGATCGGCCGTGTGCTGATGGCGCGCGGCCGCGACGCCTGCGATGTCGCGCTGTCGAGCACCTTCGGCCCGAACAAGCTCGAAGGGTTCAGGGTCTGGACCGACGTGGTGCAGGCCACATGACGTATTGCGTTGGCGTGAAGCTGGAGGAGGGGCTCATTCTGGCCAGCGACTCGCGCACGCACGCGGGCGTGGACAACTACGCCAGGTTCTGCAAGATGACGGTGTTCGAGCGCGCCGGCAACCGTGTGCTGGTGTTGCTCAGCTCCGGGGGTCTGGCGGCTACCCAGGCGGTGATCAGCATGCTGCGCCGACGGGCGGCCGACAAACCGCCCCACCTATACACAGTGAGTTCCATGTTCGATGTCGCGAACCTGGTGGCCGACGCGATGCGTGACCTCGAGCGTCGCGACGGTCCGCATCTCGAAAGCGGCGGTCTGAGCTTCAATGCCTCGTTCATCCTCGGCGGCCAGATTGCCGGCGAGGAGATGCGGCTATTCCGCATCTACGCCGAGGGAAACTTCATCGAGGCTGGAGCCGACACCAGCTTCCTGCAGACCGGCGAAGCCAAGTACGGCAAACCGATCCTCGACCTGGCCGTCACGCCGAGCGCCACGCTGGAGGACGCTACGAAGTGCGTCTTGGTGTCCTACGACTCGACGATGCTCAGCAACTTGTCGGTCGGCATGCCGATCGACCTGCTTTGCTATGCCAGAGACAGCCTACAGGTCACGATGAAGCGCCGCTTCGAAAGCGGCGACACCTACTTCGAAGCGCTGAAGCAGCAGTGGATCGTGGGCACGCGCAAGGTGTTCCACGACCTGCCGCCACTCGAGTGGTAGCGCCGGCAGCGCCGACGGCCCCGACACGGCCACCAACCCGGTGTGTCGTTGGCGTGAGCAACCGGCCGGTCGTCAAGTGTCAGGTCTTGCCGAAGTTCGCCTTTGCCGCCGCCACGCAACTGGCCTTGGCGTCACCCGCCATGGCGTCGCACTTCTCGGCGGCCACCTTGTAGTCGGCGTCGAGCTTGTCGGCGGCAGCATCCTTCTTCGCCTCGCCGATTTCCTTGCCCAGCTTGGCGTCGGCCAGTGACTTCGTTTCGACCGCCTTGGCTTCCGTGACGCACACGTCCTTCGCGTTGCCCGCCTTGTCGTCACACTTTTCCCTGGCCACCGCATAGGATGTCTCGGCTCTTGCCACCAGCACCTTGTTGCGGTCGGCGGCTTTGCCGGTGTAGCCGTATTCGAGTTCAGCGAGTGCGACTTTCTCCTTGGCCTTTGCTTCCTGCAAGCAGATGTCCTTGGCGTTGGCCGCGAGCGAAGCACATGCTGCCTTGTCCGACTTGTAGTCCGCACCGATGCGGGTCTTGCCGGCCGCGTAGTCGGCCTTGGTCAGCGTGGCGGCGTAGGCCGCCGGCAGCGCCAGCAGACTGGCGGCCAGGAGAGCGGACTTGAGCGTATTGAGCTTGTTCATGACAGTCTTTCAATGGGTAAGAACACAAGTGATTGCCGGTTTGACAATTGATCCCCGCGCGCCCAATGCGCGGCCCACCATTGCCGACCAACTTGGGCGCCAATGCGCCGGACCGCGTACCGCAATGCGCAAAGCATCGGGCGTCAATTTGCACTCGTTGATTGGTGAGGTCAGTGCGTCACCGAACACAGCATTCGCGCGCGACCGATCTGGCTCAGCGGTTCACCGTGCGACAGGCTGACGGGTCGGCCCGGGACGCCATTGCCGCCGATTGAGTGTCCGCAGTCGCTGGCCGACACGCCCTGCACTGGCCTTGACACTGGAGTGCGCAAACAATGTTCGTCAGCGCACAGATCTGCCGGCGAGGTTGCCGCAGAGTGACTGCGAGGTCTGGACGATTGCAGCACCCGGACCGAACCCGCCTTGCTTGCGGCAATGGAGTGGAATCATGAACAGAATCATCTGGCTTGTCGGCGCCGTCGTCATCGTCATGTTCGTGCTGGGGTACTTCGGCTTGCGCTGACCGTGTACGGTTCGGACCGAGGTATACGCAGTTGTCGGCCACGACGGCAGGGCTTGGCGACGTGACGAACGTATCAGCGCCGGCTTTTCGACCCTTCACCGGTATCTATGAGCCGTCCGCGATACGGCAGTTGCCGGATGGCCGCTTTCTGGTGGTGGAGGATGAGAAGAGCCGCCCGTTCAGCTTGGTCGCCATCGGTGCCGATGGCGCCGTCGAAGCCATTGCGTTGACGGCTGGACTGTTGCAGATGTTCAGCGACTTCTGGGCGCTCGATGATCTCGAAGGGCTCGCGCTCGACCGGGCGGGGCTTGTCTATGCCATCACATCGCATTCGCGCGACGATGGTGGCAACGAGAAGAAGTCGCGTGAAAGACTGGTTCGGTTCCGGATCGACGGCGGCAAGGTGGTGGACCCCGAGGTGTTTGGTGGGTTGAAGAACGCACTCTCGGCCAGGCATCCTGTGCTGGAAGCAGCAGCGCAGATCCGCGATGTCAAGGTCGGCGGCGGACTCAACATCGAAGCGCTGGAGGTGAGCCCCGACCAAGCGGCGCTGCTGATCGGCTTTCGCAGTCCGCTGCACGACGGCAGGGCGCTGATCGCCATTGTCGAGAACCCGTCGGCAATGTTCGACTCGGACGAGGCCCCGCGGATTGCGGCCGTGCTTGAAGAACTGAACCTTGGTGGCCACGGGATTCGAGGTTTGGCCTATGTCCGTGCCTTGGGCGCGTATCTGGTGATAGGCGGCCCTGCTTCACGTGAGGCTGCTGGGTTTGACCTCTGGCTCTGGAGCGGTCAGCGCGGGGCTCAAGCGCGCCGGGTCAAGATCCCGGCTTTGGAGGGTCTTGCACGGGCCGAGGGGGTAAGTGCGGCCGTGATCAACGGCGTGCAACAAGTCATCATCGTCAGCGACGACGGGAACCGCAAGGCCGAACGCTTTGCCAACTACCTTCTGCTGGACCTGGCCGCGTTGCAGATTGAATGACATGTCACTGCCCGCCGTGGCGCGGAATCGATCGCTGCCGCGCGAGCCTTGAGCGACGCCGGTGCGCACCCCTGAGATGGATGTCCATACCCCGAATACGGCTAGACGCAGGCCGGCAGGGTGCGTGATAGTTGCGACATGTGGTTTCGAAAACTCCCTCCGGTACTGGCGCGCATGCCCTCGATGCGCCAGTTTCCGCTCAATCCGCGGCCGCCGGCAGCGCCGGCAGTGCCGGGCGTGACGTCGGTCCCGGCCGTCGCCGCCGTGTCAATGGCGCAGGCGACAGCTCCATCAGCCGAGGCGGTGCCCTCGACAGCGGGCGCCAACCAGCCGGCCCAAGGATACGTTCGCGCCGGCGGCTTTCACGAGTCAAGCTATGAGCTGAATCACGGCTTGCAGGTCAGCGAATCCGAGTGGTCGGAGGAGATGACCGTCCCCGCGCCGCGCGACGCACACTGAGTTACAGCGCAGCGGCCAGCCGCGTACCCTGGTCGATCGCGCGCTTGGCGTCGAGTTCGGCCGCCTCGAACGCGCCGCCGATCAACTGCACATCGACGCCCGCGGCCAGCAGCGGGGCCTGCAACTCGCGTAGCGGCTCCTGGCCGGCGCAGAGCACGACGCTGTCGCAGGCGATGACCGTGCCTTCGCTGCGCTGCGTGCCGAACGTGACGAACAGGCCAAGCGCACCTTCGTGCGGACCGATGCGCTCGTAATTGACGCTGTTCACCAGCTCGACGTTTTTCATCTTCAGGGCGCTGCGGTGGATCCAGCCTGTGGTCTTGCCCAGCCCGGCGCCAAGCTTGCCGGCCTTGCGCTGCAACAGCGTCACCTGCCGCGCCGGCGCTGCCGGGCTGGGGGCGACCACGCCGCCCCGCACGGTCGCGGGATCGACGACACCCCACTCACGCTGCCAGGCGGCCAGGTCAAGCGTCGGTGACGGGTGTGCCAGGTCGTGAACGAGAAACTCCGCCACATCGAAACCGATGCCGCCGGCGCCAACGATCGCTACCCGCGGCCCGACCGTATGGCGCTGCAGGATTGCGTCGACGTAGCTGATCACGCCTGGCATGTCCTGGCCGGCAATGCGCGGGTTGCGCGGCGTCACTCCGCTGGCCAGCAGCACGGCATCGAACTGCAGGGCGATCAATTGCTCGGCACCGATGCGCGTATTCAGGTGCAGCTTGACGCCGGTTACTTCGATGCGGCGGGCGAAGTAGCGCAGGGTCTCGCTGAACTCCTCTTTGCCCGGGATGCATTTGGCCAGATTGAACTGGCCGCCGATCGCTGCCGCAGCCTCGAACAGGTGCACCTCGTGGCCACGCTCTGCCAGCGTGGTGGCTGCGGCCAGGCCGGCCGGCCCCGCGCCGACCACGGCGACGCGCTTTGGCCTCGTCGCGCGGTGGATCGGCAGGCCGGTCTCGTGCCCCGCGCGCGGATTCACCAGGCAACTTGCCAGCTGATTCTTGAAGGTGTGGTCCAGACAGGCCTGATTGCAGGCAATGCAGGTATTGATCTCGTCGCTGCGTCCGCTGGCGGCCTTGTTCACGAACTCGGCATCGGCCAGGAACGGGCGTGCCAGGCTGACCAGATCGGCCGCGCCGTCGGCCAACACCGCCTCGGCCACCGCTGGCATGTTGATGCGATTGCTGGTGACCAGCGGAACTGCCAAGCCCGCAGCACGCAATTCGTCGCGCAACTTCTTCGTGACCCAGGCGAATGCCGCTCTTGGCACCGAGGTCGCGATCGTCGGCACGCGGGCCTCGTGCCAACCGATGCCGGAATTGAGGATCGTCGCGCCGGCGGCAGTAACTGCCTTGGCCAGCTGCACGACCTCGGGCCAACTGCTGCCGTCGGGGATCAGGTCGATCAAGCTGATGCGGTAGATCAAGATGAAGTCCGGCCCCACCGCTTCGCGAACGCGACCGACAATTTCGACCGCCAGTCGCATCCGGTTGTCGTAGGCGCCGCCCCAGCAGTCGGTGCGCTGGTTGGTGTGGGTGACCAGGAACTGGTTGATGAAGTAGCCTTCGCTGCCCATCACCTCGACGCCGTCGTAGCCGGCTTCGCGGGCCAGCGTGGCGCAACGCACGAAGGCACGAATCTGGCGCTCGATACCGCGCGCGGACAGTTCGCGCGGCGTGAACGGCGAGATCGGGCTCTGAATGCGCGAAGGCGCGACACACAAGGGCGAATAGCCATAACGGCCGGTGTGCAGGATCTGCAGCGCGATCTTGCCGCCCTCGCCGTGCACTGCGTCGGTGACCTCGCGGTGACGCCGGGCCGCGGCGTGCGTGGCCAGCGTGCCGGCGAAGGGTTTGGCCCAGCCTTCGATGTTGGGCGCAAAGCCACCCGTCACGATCAGACCGACGCCGCCGCGCGCACGCTCGGCATAGAACGCGGCCATGGCGGCAAAGTGCTTGCGGCTGTCCTCGAGGCCGGTGTGCATCGAGCCCATCAGTACGCGGTTGGCCAAGGTGGTGAAGCCGAGGTCGAGCGGGGCTAGCAGGTGCGGGTAGGGTGTGGACAAGACCGGGCCCTCGAGTTTGAGTATGAGTGTCGTCAGACGCGAGTCTAGGGTGGCGCCTCGCCTGCGATTCCCCCTTTGGGGTGATTGAGCGGTGCGGCGCTGGCGCCGAAGATGGCCTGCATGTCGACCCGCCACACCAGTACCATGCTCACGCCGCCAAAGAATGACCCACGCCAATTCGAGCCACCGGCGCCGCCACGCGAAACCACGAACACCTGGGCCCACGAGGACTGCAGCTGGCACAGCTCGAGCTTCGGGCTGGCCCGGGGCCTCGAGGTGATCGAATTCCGTGGCCCGTACCCGGCTGCGTTTGCCGACGTTTGGCCCGCATTCCGTCCGGCAAGGGCATGATCGAGTCCGGGTTCCATATCAACGCGAGGCAAGCATGGTCAAGGCAGTCTGGAAGGGCGTGGTCGTCGCCGAGAGCGACGATACGGTGGTCGTCGAGGGCAACCACTACTTCCCCGCGGCCAGTCTGAAGCAACAGTACGTGACTTTCAGCAACCACCGCAGCAGCGACGCGTGGAAGGGACAGGCGCATTACTACAGCCTGTTCGTCGACGGCGAAATGAATCCCGATGCGGTTTGGTACTACCCCGAGCCAACCGAGGCCGCGGCGCAGATCAAGGGCCGGGTTGCGTTCTGGAAGGGCGTGCAGGTCTCCTAGGCCAGCCGCCCGGCGCGGAAGTCCGCGACCGCCTTGGCGATTTCGGCCTGCGTATTCATCACAAACGGGCCGTACTGCGCGATCGGTTCGTTCAGCGGGTGGCCGGCAATCAGCAGCAGGCGTGCTGCGTCGCTCGCGGTGCTCACGCGGACGCCATCGCCCTGGTTGGCCAGGATCGCCATGCGCTGCCGCGGCACAGCCTGTTCGCCGACTGCGACGCTGCCGCGGTAGACGTAGACGAAGGCGTTGTGGGCGGCGGGCAGCGGCTGTTCGAAGGCGGCGCCGGCAGCCAGATGCACGTCGAGATATAGCACCTGTGTGTCCTCGCGCTGCACTGCGCCGGCCACCCCCTGGCTCGTGCCTGCGATGACCCGCACCGTCACGCCGCCGCTGCGCCATTCGGGCACCTCGGCAGACTGAAGATCGCGGTACCAGGGCGCGCGCATCTTGTCTTTGGCCGGCAGATTGAGCCAGAGCTGAAAGCCTTCCATCAGGCCTTCGGACTGCTCCGGCAGTTCACTGTGGATCACGCCGCGACCGGCTGTCATCCATTGCACGCCACCACTCTGCAGCAGGCCCTCGTGTCCGGCTGAATCGCGATGGCGCATGCGCCCGGCGAGCATGTAGGTCACGGTTTCGAAGCCGCGGTGCGGATGGTCGGGGAAGCCGGCGATGTAATCGCCGGCCGAGTCGCTGCCGAACGCGTCGAGCATCAGGAACGGGTCGAGCCGGTGTTGCAGGTCCTGCGTCAACACGCGGGTGAGCTTGACGCCGGCGCCGTCGCTGGTGGCGCGCCCGGTCACCACGCGTTCGACGCGGCGGGGATCGACCACGCGAGGGAGGGAGGGGGTGATTTGGCTCATGCCGCCACTGTAGGCGCAACAGGCGCGGGGTGGATTGCATGCCACTGTATGGTGTCGACAAAGCCTTTCGCCGTCCTTGGCAATGTGTCGACGCGGCCGGGGCACAATCTCACTCCCGCGCCGTGGCGCCACTGGCGCCACCCGCCCGACGAGCGGAGCAACACGATGCACCGATTCAGATCCTATTCGCTGGCCGCCATTTCCGTACTCGTGGCTCTGGCCACCGGGTGGCCATTGGCTGCCGCGGCCGCGCCGAGCCCGCCGTCGACCAACGTGGCTTGGCTGTCGGTCGCGGCCGATGGCGACGTCGACCGCGCTTTCGCCAAAGCCAAGGCCGAGTCCAAGCCCCTGCTTCTGTACTGGGGGGCGGTCTGGTGCCCACCCTGCAATCAATTGAAAGCGACCCTGTTCAACCGCCACGACTTTGCGGCGCAGAGCAAGTCCTTCGTCGCGGTCGAGATCGACGGTGACCGTCCGGCGGCGCAAAAACTGGGTGCCCGCTTCAAAGTCAGCGGCTATCCGACGCTGGTGCTGTTCACGCCCGGCGGCCGGGAAATCACACGCCTGCCCGGCGAGGCCGACGCGCCGCAGGTGATGAGCCTGCTGCAGGCCGGCCTGTCGGGTGGCCGCCCGTTGGCCGATGTGCTTGCCGATGCGCGGGCGGGCAAGGCGATCACGACCAACGAATGGCGCATGCTGTCCTTCCACTCGTGGGAGGTTGATGAAAGCGGCCTGGTCGACAAGGGCGACCGGCCGGCGGTGCTGGCCGAACTGGCGGCCAAGAGCCCGGCCGGGGACGGCGAGACGACGACCCGTCTGTGGCTCAAGGCGCTGGCGGCCAGTGACGACGGCAAAGGCGTCAAGCCCGACGCCGCATTGCGCCAGAGGGTGCAACGTGTGCTGGCCGATCCGGCGCTGTCGCGCACGCACATGGACGTGCTGATCAACGGGTCGGCCGATATCGTCAAGGTCCTGAGTAGCGACGATGCCGCCGACCGCGCGCGCTTGGTGGCGCAGTTCGATGCCACGCTGGTGCGGCTGCAGAACGATGCCACGCTGTCGCGCGGCGATCGCGTCAGCGCGCTGATTGAACGCGTTGATCTGGCTCGCCTGGGCCAGCCCAAGGATTCGACGCAGCCGACGTTGCCGGCCGCCTTGGTGCAGGAAGTGCGCGACATGTCGGCGCGCATGGATCGCGAAATCAGCGACGGTTATGAACGCATGGCCGTCATCACCGCGGTGGCCTACATGCAGGGCCAGGCGGGCCTGTGGGCCGACAGCGATGCACTGCTCAAGGCCAACCTGGCCAAGGCCCAATCGCCGTATTACCTGATGAGCCAGTTGGCGGGCAACGCGAAGAAATTGGGCAAGACGGACGAGGCCCTGCGCTGGTATCAGCAGGCCTACGACAGCAGCGAAGGCCCGGCGACGCGCCTGCAGTGGGGTGCGAGCTACATCACGGCGCTGGTCGACCTGGCACCGGCCGACGCGGTGCGCATCGAGAAGGCGGCGGCCAAGCTGTTCAGCGAAGCCGCCCTGGACAAGGGCGCGTTCCATGAGCGCAGCGCCCGGTCGCTGCAGCGGGTCGGCAAGAAGCTGGGCAGCTGGAACGCGGGCGGCAAGCATGCCGCCACGATCGCGCGCTTGCAGGCGCAACTCGATGGCGTCTGCGCGAAGGTCAGCGCCGGCGACGGCCAGCGCGCCACCTGCAGCGCCATCTTGCCGAAGAAGGCTTGACCGAGGACCATCCTGCCATGCCGCGCGCCGTTCTTGCCGAGGACCGAATCCACCCTGCCATCAGGGAGCGCATCGCGCAGCACGGGGCGGAGATCGTGCTGCAGGTGCAGCAGGCCGTGGCCGCGCATCCCGTGGTCGTGGTCGGGATGGGCCAGAACCCGCACCCGCACCGGGCGCGCCGCGCGCTCGATGCCGCCGGGATCGCCCACCACGACCTCGACTACGGCAGCTACTTCAGCGGCTGGCGCCGGCGCAATGCCCTGAAGATGTGGACCGGCTGGCCGACGTTGCCGATGGTCTTCGTGCGTGGTGCCCTGGTCGGCGGCGCCGACGACCTGATCAGGCTGATCGACAGTGGCGAGCTGAAACGCATGCTCGGCTGAGCCGTTGCCCGCGTGGGTGGCGGCAACCACTTGATCTGTGCTGCGGGTTATTGGCGCCAGGCGCATCGACAATGGGCGCCATGCCAATCCCCAAGTGTTCGCGGCGCGCCTGCGGCATCCTCGCGCTGGCGTTGATGGGTGCGGTCAGGCCCGTAGCCGCATCGGAGGCGAGCGCTGAGCCGATCGCAGCGTGTCGCCTGCGTGGCGTGGAGCACGCAGCCCTGTGCGGGACCGTGCGGCGGCCGCTGGATCCCGCGCGGCCGGCCGGGACCCAGATCAGCGTGCACTACGCCGTGCTGCCTGCGCTGGCACGCAACAAGCGGCCCGACCCAGTGTTCTTCTTTGCCGGCGGGCCTGGGCAGAGTGCGATCGAGATCGCGCCGCAGGTGGCGGCGTTGCTGGCGCGGTTTGCCAACCGGCGCGACATCGTGCTGATCGACCAGCGCGGTACCGGGCGCAGTGCGCCGTTGAACTGCGAGGCTGACGACCCTGCGCTGCCACTGGTCGAACTGTTTGCCCCCGAGCGCCAACGCGAGCGGATTGCGGCCTGCCTGGTCGAGCTGAAGAAGTTGCCCCATGGCGACCTGCGATTCTTCACCACGACCCTGGCGATACAGGACGCCGACGCCGTGCGCTCGGCGCTGGGTGCCGAGCGCATCAACATCCTGGGCGGTTCCTACGGTACGCGGGCCGTGCTCGAGTACCAGCGCCAATTTCCGGACCGCGTACGGCGGGCCGTGATCGACGGCGTGGCCCCGCCCGACATGGTGTTGCCGGCCTCGTTCTCGACCGACAACCAGGCCGCACTCGATAGACTGTTCGACGCCTGCGAAGTCGACAAGGGCTGCAACGCGCGCGAGCCGCAATTGCGCGAGCACTGGCGCGCGCTGCTGGCGTCGCTGCCGCGCACGATCGAGTTGCGCCATCCGTTGACCGATCGCAGCGAGCGTATGGCACTGACACGCGACATGTTGCTCGGCATGGTGCGCGGCCCGCTGTATGCGCCGGCGCTCGCAGCCGCGCTGCCGAGCGCCATCGGCCGGGCCGCGCAGGGTCAATTCGAAGGCCTTGTGGCCTTGGCGCAATCCGTCGGTGGCCGGCGCAGCCTGCAGGTGGCGGCCGGCATGCATTTCTCGGTCGTTTGTGCCGAGGACTTCCCGCGTCTGGCGCAGTCAGTCGATCCGCCCGGGGCCGACTTCGGCGACAGCTTCTCCTCGCTGTACCGGGACGTGTGCGCGAGTTGGCCGCGCGGCGAGGTGCCAGCCGCGTTCTACACGCTGTCGCCTGCGCCTGCGGCCACCCTGGTACTGTCGGGTGGCCTCGACCCGGTCACGCCGCCGCGGCATGGGGCACGTGTGGCCGCCGCGTTGGGCGCCAAGGCGCGCCATGTCGTCGTACCCAACGCCGGCCACGGGGTGATGGCGCTGGGTTGCATGCGCGATGTGCTTTACCGCTTCGTCGATGCCGTCAGCGACGACGAAGCGCTGCAGACGGACGCGGCCTGCGCGACGGGCATTCCGCGCCCACCGATGTTTGCCTTGCCCGGAGCCGCCCCATGATCGAGGTGCGCCATTTGGCCAAGCGCTTCACGCAGGGCCGCGGCAAGCAGGCCCGCGCGGTGCAGGCGGTGGACGGCGTGAGTTTGCAGGCGACCGACGCCTGCATCACCGGACTGCTGGGCCCCAACGGGGCCGGCAAGACCACCACCTTGCGCATGGTGGCCGGGCTGCTGGTTCCCGACACGGGGCTGATCCGGGTCGACGGCATCGACGTGTTGCGCGAGCCCCGGGCGGCCTTGGCGCGCATGGGCGTACTGAGCGACGCGCGGGGCCTGTATCCGCGGCTGACCGCGCGCGAGAACATCGTCTACTACGGCCGCCTGCACGGCATGAGCGACGACGCGGCGTCGCAACGCAGCGAGACGCTGGCCCACATGCTCGACATGACACCGCTGCTGGCGCGTCGCACCGAAGGCTTCAGCCAGGGCGAGCGCATGAAGACGGCACTGGCCCGCGCCCTGGTGCACGATCCGCCCAACATCATTCTGGACGAGCCGACCAACGGCCTCGACGTGCTGGCCACGCGCGCCTTGCGCGACGCGCTGCGCCGCCTGCGTGACGACGAGGGCAAGTGCATTGTCTTTTCGACCCACATCATGCAGGAGGTCGAGCGGCTGTGCGACCGGGTGATCGTGGTCGCGCATGGACATACGGTGGCCGAAGGCACCGTGGCCTCGCTCAACGCCCAGTGCGGCGGCCATGACTTCGAAGAGAGCTTCGTCAAGCTGGCGTTCAGCGCCGCTGAACGGGAGCGGGTATGAACGCCTGGGTGGTGTTTCGAAAGGAGCTGATCGATGCGCTGCGCGATCGGCGCACGCTGTTGATGGTCGTGCTGTCATCGGTGGCCATCGGTCCACTGGTGCTGATTGCACTGTCGGCGCTGGTGGCGGGGATCGAAAAACACGCTGAGGAGCGAACCGTCCTGGCAGCCGGCATCGAGCATGCACCGACGTTGCGCAACTTCCTAGAGCGGCAGACCTATCGCATCGACACGGCTCCCGTCGACTACGAGGCCAGGTTGAAGAGTCAGTCGCTCGGCGACGCGGTGCTGCTGATCGGCAAGGACTTCGAAGCCGAACTCGCGCGCGGTGACGTGCCGCTGGTGGAGATCGTGACGAGCAGTGGCAACCAGCGTGCCGGCGCCAGCGTGAACCGCTTGGCGCGACTGCTGCACGGTTTTTCCAGCGAACAGGCCTCATTGCGTCTGGCGCTGCGCGGCGTGGCGCCTGCGACGCTGGAGGTGCTGGAGATCAACGACCGCGACCTCGCCAATCCGCAGTCGCGTGCGGCGCAGCTGACCAGCATGCTGCCGTTCTTCGTCCTGATGGCCGTGCTTTACGGCGCACTCAACGCCGCCCTGGACACGACTGCCGGCGAGCGCGAACGTGGCTCCTTGGAGCCGCTGCTGATGAACCCGGCCTCGCGGCTGTCGCTGGTGATCGGCAAGTGGGGCGCGGTGGCCGCGGTGGGCATGTTGATCGCGCTCCTGAGTTGCTTCTCGTTCCTGCCGGCACAGGCCCTGCTGCGCAGCGAGACGCTGGCCGCGATGTTCCAGTTCGGGCTTCGCGAGGCGGCCCTCTTCCTGGCCCTGCTCGCGCCACTGGCGGCGGCGCTGGCGGCGGTCATGATGGCGATCGCGATCCGCTGCAAGACGTTCAAGGAGGCGCAGGCCAACAACACCGTCGTCATGCTCGGCGTGTCGCTGCTGCCGTTGGTGACCGTGTTCAATCAGAGCGGCGAAGCGCCCTGGCACTTGGCCGTGCCGGCGCTGGGCCAGGTGGCGCTGATGAACCGTGTGTTGAAAGGCGACGCCGTGGGCCTGCTCGATATGGCGTTGCCGCTCTCGGTGTGCGCGCTGATCACCGTGGTGGGTGTGGTCTTCGTCGCCCGACAGTTGCGCTCGGCCGCACTGCGTTGAGGATTCTGGTCGCCAGTGCGGGCGCCCTGGGAGTCGCCTGTGCGCGAAACTGCGCCGCCGGGCTACTCTTTAGTGGCGCTGCGCGCCGGCCGACGACCGCCTAAAATTGAGGCACTGCCTTCGCGGGCGGCCGGTGAAGACCGCTGCCGCCGATCCCATGCTCTATCCCCAACAGTTCGATGTCATCGTCGTCGGCGGCGGCCATGCCGGTACCGAAGCCGCGCTGGCCGCCGCACGCATGGGCTGCTCGACATTGCTGCTCACGCACAACATCGAAACGCTGGGCCAGATGAGCTGCAATCCGTCGATCGGCGGCATTGGCAAGGGGCACCTGGTAAAGGAGGTCGATGCCCTTGGTGGCGCGATGGCGCTGGCCACAGACGAGGCAGGAATCCAGTTCCGCGTCCTCAATTCGAGCAAGGGGCCGGCCGTGCGCGCGACGCGCGCGCAGGCCGATCGCGTGCTGTACAAGGCCGCGATCCGGCGGCGGCTGGAGAGCCAGGCCAATCTTTGGCTGTTCCAGCAGCCCGTCGACGACCTGATGCTGGAAGCTGATCGGGTTGTCGGTGCAGTAACGCAAGTTGGCGTTCGCTTTCGTGCGAAGGCAGTCGTATTGACGGCTGGTACCTTTCTAGATGGAAAGATCCACGTGGGCCTGCAGCACTACGGCGGCGGTCGCGCGGGGGATGCACCCGCTGTCGGCCTGTCGGCCCGCCTGAAGGAAATGAAGTTGCCGCAGGGTCGGCTGAAGACCGGCACGCCGCCGCGCATCGACGGCCGCACGATCGACTTCAGCAAGCTCGTCGAACAGCCGGGTGATCTGGATCCGGTACCTGTCTTCAGCTTCATGGGCGACGCTGCGATGCACCCGCGGCAAGTGCCGTGCTGGATCACCCACACCAACGCACGCACCCACGACATCATCCGCACCGGCTTCGACCGCAGCCCGATGTTCACCGGCGCCGATCGAGGGCGTTGGCCCGCGCTACTGTCCGAGCATCGAAGACAAGGTCAACCGCTTTGCCGACAAATCGAGCCACCAGATCTTCCTGGAGCCCGAAGGCCTGACGACGCACGAGTTCTACCCCAACGGCATCTCGACCCGTCTGCCGTTCGACATCCAACTCGCCGCGGTGCGATCGATGGTCGGGCTGGAAGATGCGCACATCCTGCGCCCGGGCTACGCCATCGAGTACGACTACTTCGACCCGCGCGGGCTGAAGACGAGCTTCGAGACGCGTGCAATCCACGGCCTGTTCTTCGCCGGCCAGATCAATGGCACCACCGGCTACGAAGAGGCGGCGGCGCAGGGCCTGTTCGCCGGCATCAACGCCGCGCTGCAGGTCAAGGGCGAAGCCGCTTGGCTGCCGCGGCGCGACCAGGCCTACCTGGGCGTGCTGGTCGACGACCTGATCACCAAGGGCGTGACCGAGCCGTACCGCATGTTCACCAGCCGCGCCGAGTACCGGCTGCAATTGCGCGAGGACAACGCCGACGCCGCGCCTGACCGAAACCGGCCGCCGCCTCGGCTTGGTCGACGATGCCCGCTGGGCGGCTTTCAACCGCAAGCGCGATGCTGTTTCACGTGAAACCGAGCGGCTGAAGTCGACCTGGGTCCATCCCGGCATCGTGCCCGCGGCCACCGCCCAACGCTTGCTTGGCAAGGCACTCGAACACGAGTACAGCCTGGCCGATCTGCTGCGCAGGCCGGGCGTCGGCTTCGACGCGGTCGCCGAGATCGCCGCGATTGCCCGCCCCGCGGCCACGGTGGTTTCACGTGAAACCCTGATCGCCGAACTCGGCGCGCCACTGGGCGCCGCGGTGGTCGAGCAGCTGGAGATCGCGACGAAGTATGCCGGCTACATCGACAAGCAGGTCGAGGAGGTCGGACGCGCGGCGCATTTCGAGGCACTCACGCTGCCTGCCGAACTGGACTACGCCCTGGTCACTGCGCTCAGCCATGAGGTCAGGCAAAAGCTCAGTCGCCACCGCCCCGAGACGCTGGGCCAGGCCTCGCGCATTGCTGGCGTGACGCCGGCGGCGATCTCGCTGCTGCTGGTGCACCTGAAGAAGGGGCGGTTCAAGGGCTTTGCGGCCAACGAACGGTCGGCCAGCGACGAGGCGGCGTGACCGCGGCTGCGCCCGGCGCCGAGGGCGACGCGCTGCGGCAGGATGGTTTGGCCATCGGCTTGGCGTTGTCCGAGCGCGTGCTCGACCAACTCGTGCGCTACCTAGCGTTGCTGAGCAAGTGGAATGCCGCCTACAACCTGACCGCCGTGCGCGATGCGGGCCGGATGCGGCTGCAGCACATTGCCGACTGCCTGGCCGTCATCGAACCACTCCGCCGCCATGCGGCCGGTCGCCCACTGCGCATCCTCGACGTCGGCAGTGGCGGTGGATTGCCCGGCGTCGTGCTGGCGGTGGTCGAGTCACGGTGGGACGTGAGTTGTGTCGACAGCGTCGGCAAGAAGGCCGCTTTCATTCGACAGGTGGCCGGCGAGTTGGCACTGCCCAACCTGCATGCGTTGCACACCCGCGTCGAAGTGCTGCCAGGGCCACCGTTCGATGTGATCACCTCGCGCGCCTTCGCCTCGTTGACTGATTTCGTACGTCTGACGCGTCCGCTGCTGGTGCCGGGTGGCGTCTGGATGGCCATGAAGGGCCATCGCCCTGTGGACGAAATCGCCGCCCTGGCGGCCGACATCGACGTGTTTCACGTGGAACCGTTGGCCGTGCCAGGGTTGGCTGCCGAACGCTGTCTGATCTGGATGCAATGCCAATGACCCGACTCGCTTCTCTGCTCCTGGCCGGTGTACTGGTGGCCGCCCCGTTGGCCGTGGCGGCCCAGCCGGCACCACCGCTGCAGGCGCTGCCGGCCATCGACGTGGCGGCATACATGGGTACGTGGTACCAGGTGGCCTGGATTCCGAACCGCTTTCAGAAGCAATGCGTGTCCGACACCGTAGCCACCTACCGTGACCTGGGCGATGGTCGCGTCGAAGTCCTCAATCGCTGCATGCAGGCCGATGGCCGTACCGACAGCGTGCTCGGCATCGCTCGGCCGCCTGCCGGCGTCGCGCGCATCGATGGTGGCCAGCTGCTGCCGGCGCGGCTGGAAGTCAGCTTCCTACCCGCATGGCTGCGCTGGACGGGCATCGGCTGGGGCGCCTACTGGGTTGTCGATCTTGCTGACGACGGCCGCTACGCCATCGTCAGCGAGGCCTCGCGAGAGTATCTGTGGGTGCTGGCGAGACGACCTGCGCTCACTTCGGCGGATGACGCGGCGGTCAAGGCCAGGTTGCGTGCGCTCGGCTTCGATCTCGCCCGCGTGCAGGCTCATCCGCACGGGTCGCGCTGAAGCGAAGTTGCCGGGCGACCGTCTGGCAAAAAATGCCCTGTTGAACCCTGGCGCAGGCCGTCACAATAGCTGTATAAATACACAGCTATCGTCCACCCGCCTGCGATGCACAGACTTGCCCCTTCTTCCCCCTTTCGCGCCACGCAGGTGCTCGAGGGCCTGCCCGCCGCCGAGCGCCCGGCCCTGTGGCTGGCCGATCGCTTGGCCGAGGCCGCAGCGACAGCGGCCGTGCCATCGACCGGTTTTGCCGCGCTCGACGCCGAGCTGCCCGGCGGCGGCTGGCCGGCCGCCGGGCTGACCGAACTGCTGCTGGCCGCGCCCGGCAGCGGCGAATTGCGCCTGCTCGCGCCGCTCTTGGCGCAGGGGCTCGGACCCGCCGGCAGCCTGCTGTGCATCGCGCCGCCATTCATTCCGTACGCGCCTGCGCTGCATGGGCTCGGCTGGCCGCTTGCCCGCCTGGTGCTCGTCACGCCCGGCTCGTTGGCCGATGCGGCCTGGGCCGCCGAGCAAGGCCTGCGTTCGGGTGCATGTGCGGCGGTGTTGTGGTGGCCACAGGAAGAGCGTGCGCCAGCTGCGGCACTGGGCAACGCGTTGCGCCGACTGCATCTGGCGGCGCAAGAGAGCCGTTGCCCGTTGTTCGCGCTGCGCCCGGCATTGGCCCGTGTGCAATCGTCGCCGGCGCCGCTGCGCCTTGCGCTCGAGCCGGTGGCGCAGAGGCAGCTGGCCGTTACCGTGTTCAAGCGCCGCGGCCCGGCGATGGCCACGCCGCTGCTGCTGGCGCTGCCGGTGGCCGGCCTGCCCACGCGCCGTGCATTGCGGAAGGTGCCGGCCCCGCCCGCACCACCCGCGGTAGTCCTGGCCTTGTCGGAGCCCGCTGATGCTGTGGCTGGCGCTGCACCTGAACGCATTGCCGCTTGAGGCCTTGCTTGCCGCGTTGCCCGCCGTACCGCCAGGCGACGAGCCGGCGCGCTGCGTGGTCGAGCAGCGGCGCGTGCGGCTGGCTTGCCGCATCGCCACCGCCGCAGGCGTGCAGCCAGGCATGAGCGCGGCCAGCGCGGCGTCGCTGCTGCCTGGCCTGCAGCTGTTGCCGCGAGACTCGGCACGCGAAGCGGCGTTCGTCGAACGGCTCGCGCTTGCCCTGGCCCGCTACACGCCTGCAGTGGTGATCGAGCCCGACGGTGTGCTCCTTGAAGGGGCTGCTTCGTTGCGCCTGTTTGGTGGGGCCCGTGCACTGGCACATGCGGTGCGGGCAACGGTGCGCGCCAGCGGCGTGCATGCCGCGCAGATGGCGGTGGCGCCCACGGCAGGCGCGGCATCGTTGTTGGCGCGGCTGACACCAGGCGATTCGCCGCGGCGTGGCACCACCGCCGCCCCTGCACCAGACCCCGCGGTCGACCCTGTGGCAGCTTGGCATCAGCACGCCCGCCAGCGCCTGGACGCACTGCCTGTGGCCGACGCGCTTGCCGCCTGGCAACTGCCCGAACGCATGGCCGAACTGCTGCACGGTATCGGCTGCCGCACGTTGGCCGACGTGCGTGCGCTGCCGCGCGCCGGCCTGCAGCGGCGTGGCGGCGGCGGGCTGCTCGAACGTCTGGCTCAGGCCTACGGCGAGGCCCCCGACCCGCGTCCCTGGTTCACGCCAGCGCCAGGTTTCGAGCTCGGCCTCGAACTGCTGCACCGCGCCGACGATGCCGCGATGCTGGTCTTCGCGGCCGAGCGCCTGGTGCCTGCGCTCGCCGGCTGGCTGGCGCAGCAATGGCTGGCGGCCTCGCGCATCGCGCTGCACCTGCGCCATGAAACCAGCCGCCGCCAATCGCTGCCCGACACCGTGGTGCGCATCGGCCTGGCCGAACCTTCGCGCGAGGCCAGACAGATCGGCCTGCTGCTGCGCGAGCGTTTGCAGCGTACCCCCTTGCCTGCGCCGGTGTATGCACTGACATTGCGACTGGAAGAAGCGGTGAGCCATACCGGCCGCGAGGCCGCCCTGTGGCGCGACCCCCAGGGCCATGGCATCGACGACCGCCTCGGCCTGATCGACCGCCTCGGCGCACGCCTGGGCCACGAGAGAGTGCGGGGCTTGCACCTGCTGGCCGATCACCGGCCCGAGCGCGCGATGGTCGCCGTGCCTGCGAACACCGCCGCAGCCGCCGGCCTCGCCGCACCGCCGTTGCCGGCCTCTGCACGCCCGACCTGGCTGCTGCCCGAGCCGTTGCGGCTGCAGGAACTTGCCGGTCGCCCCCTGCACGGCGGCCCGCTCGCGCTGCGCAGTCGCGCTGAACGCATCGAGGCCGGCTGGTTCGACGGTGAACCGGTCAGCCGCGACTACCACGTCGCCGAGGGGCGCGATCACCGCTTGCGCTGGGTCTTTCGCGAGCGGCGGGGCGACGCGGCGCAGTGGTATCTGCATGGCCTGTTCGGGTGATGTGGTCCACCCCCGAGGCGGCTTTGCCGCTCCCCCTCAAGGGGGCCGTGGCCCGCGGCTCCAAGCCGACCGGCGTCGGGTTGGACGGGCCGAGGAATGGCCGCGTCCCGCGGCCATGCGACCTGCAAGGTCCGCCAGCGGACCGGCAAAGCCGGATCCGCGGCGCTTGCTTGGCAAGACTTTGGTGCATGCCTCGGATTGAGCGAAGCACTGAGATGAGGCGTCCGCATTGAGTCATGCCTCAACCCACGCATCCCAAGGCGCCGCGTCCGCAACCGCCGTTCGTATCACCACCGCCGCCGCTCGGTTGCCTGCCGCATGACCTGCCCGGCTACGCCGAGCTGCATTGCCGCTCGAACTTCAGCTTCCTCACCGGCGCCTCGCATCCCGAAGAGCTGGTTGCGCGTGCCGCCCAGCTCGGCTATGCGGCCATCGCGATCACCGACGAATGCTCGGTCGCCGGCGTGGTGCGGGCGCACGAAGAGGCCAAGCGACAGAGCGAAGCAGGCCACGCGATCAAGCTGCTGATCGGCAGCCTGTTCGAGTTGCAGGGCGAGGGCGCTACGCCGGCCTGCCGACTGGTGCTGATCGCACGCCACCGCGAGGGTTACGGCGACCTGTGCGAGCTGATCACGCTGGCGCGCCTGCGCTGCGCGAAGGGGCAGTACAGGCTCACAGTGCGTGACCTCGACCATGGGGAGCCGCATCTGCGCGGCGCGCCGGGCTGCCACGCCTTGCTGATCCCGCGCCGCGACGACCCGCCCGAGGTCTTGCTCGCGCAAGCGCGCTGGCTGCAGGCCACGTTTGCCGAGCGCGCAGCCGTAGCCGTCGAATTGCTGCTGTATGCCGACGACTCACTGCTCGTCGAGCGGCTGGACGCGCTGGCAGAGCGCACCGGTCTGCAGTTGGTGGCCGCAGGCGACGTGCTGATGCACCTGCGCTCGAGAAAGCCGGTGCAGGACACGCTGACTGCGGTGCGCTTGAAGACGCCATTGGCCGACTGTGGTTTCGCATTGGCGCGCAATGCCGAGCAGCACCTGCGCTCACGGCTGCGCCTGGTGCAGCTGTACCGGCCGGAGTGGCTGCAGGCCACCCTGCGCATCGCCGAGGGCTGTTCGTTTTCCTTGAGCGAGCTGCGCTACGAATACCCGGCCGAGCTGGTGCCCGAGGGCAGTACGCCGATCGCGCACCTGCGCGCGCTGACGGCGCTCGGTGCGCGCGAACGCTACCCGCAGGGCACGCCGGCCTCGGTGCAGGCGCAGATCGAGAAGGAGATGGAGCTGATCGCCGCGCTGCGCTACGAAGCGTTCTTCCTCACCGTGCACGACATCGTGCGCTTCGCGCGCGGTGAAAACATCCTGTGCCAGGGCCGCGGTTCGGCGGCCAACTCAGCGGTTTGTTATTGCCTGGGCATCACCGAAGTCAACCCGATGCACACCACGCTGCTGTTCGAGCGCTTCATCTCGCGCGAGCGCAACGAGCCGCCCGACATCGATGTCGATTTCGAGCACGAGCGGCGCGAAGAGGTCATCCAGTACATCTACACCAAGTACGGCAGCGAGCGCTGCGCGCTGGCCGCAGCGCTCAGCACCTACCGCACGCGCGGCGCGGTGCGCGACAGCGGCAAGGCGCTCGGCCTGGACGAGCCGCAGATCGACGCGCTGGCGCGTTCGGTGCACTGGTTCGACGACCCGAACCGCCTGGCGCTGGGCCTGGCCGAGGCCGGCATCGACGCCGATGCGCCGGTCACCCGGCGCTGGCTGGAGTTGATCGCCGCACTGCGCGGCTTTCCGCGCCACCTGTCGCAGCACAGCGGTGGCTTCGTCATCGCCGCGGGCAAACTCTCGCGCCTGGTGCCGATCGAAAACGCCGCGATGGTCGATCGCCGCGTCATCCAGTGGGACAAGGACGACCTCGAATCGCTGGGCCTGTTGAAGGTCGACGTGCTCGCACTCGGCATGTTGTCGTGCATCCGCCGCACGCTCGACCTGATGACCGTCTGGCATGGGCGACGCTGGCGCATGCAGGAAATCCCGCAGGACGACGCCGCCTCGTTCGAAATGGCCTGCCGCGCCGACACCGTCGGCGTGTTCCAGATCGAGAGCCGGGCCCAGATGAGCATGCTGCCACGGCTGAAGCCGCGCACCCTGTACGACCTGGTGATCGAAGTGGCGATCGTGCGCCCCGGCCCGATCCAGGGCGGCATGGTGCATCCGTACCTGAAGCGCCGCGACGAGGCCGCTGCCGGCCGCAGCCAGCCCTCGCGTTACCCCGCGCTCGACGCCGCGCTCGGCCGCACGCAGGGCGTGCCGATCTTCCAGGAGCAGGTGATGCAGATCTGTGTCATCGCTGCCGGCTTCACGCCCGGCGAGGCCGACGGCCTGCGCCGCGCAATGGCGGCCTGGCGGCGCGACGGTCATGTCGACCGGTTCGAGGCGCGCATCAAGCAGGGCATGGCCAGCAAGGGCTACGACGCCGACTTCGCCGACGCCATCTTCAAGCAGATCTGCGGCTTCGGTGAATACGGCTTCCCCGAAAGCCATGCCTACAGCTTCGCGCTGCTGGCCTACGTCAGCCTGTGGCTGAAGTGCCACGAGCCGGCGATCTTCCTGGCCGCGTTGGTCAACTCGCAGCCGATGGGTTTTTATGCGCCCTCGCAACTGGTGCAGGATGCCCGGCGGCATGGGGTCGAGGTGCGGCCGGTCGATGTCTGCGCGAGCGATTGGGATTGCACGCTGGAGCATCCTTCCCCCGGTCGCCCTGAGCTTGTCGAAGGGCATCGTGCCAATGGTCGTGGTGGCAAGCCTCCGGCGGTGCGCCTGGGCCTGCGCCTGGTGAGCACGCTGACGCAGGCCGCGGCCGAGCGCCTGACGCAGGCACGGCGCGTGCAGGGGTTCGCCAGCATCGACGACATGGCGCGCCGCGCCCAGCTCGATGCGCGGGATTTGCAGTCCCTGGCGCGCGCCGACGCCCTGCAGTCGCTGGCCGGCCACCGGCGGCGCCAGTTGTGGGCGGCGGCCGGCCAGGAGCGTGCCGACGACGGGCTGCTGGCCAGGGCCCCGATCGTCGAGCAGACCCATGAACAGCCCGATCTGTTCACAGCCCCCGAAGGCGAAGCCATCGCCTTGGATTACGCCGCCACCGGTCTGACGCTGCGCCGTCACCCGTTGGCCCTGCTGCGTCAGCGCCTGGCCCAACGAGGCTGGCGCAGCGCCGAGCAGCTGGCCTTGCTGAAAGACGGCGCCAGCGCCTGGGCCTGCGGCATAGTCACCATGCGCCAGCAGCCCGAAACCGCCAAGGGCGTCATCTTCGTCACCCTGGAAGACGAGACCGGCAGCGTCAACATCATCGTCTGGCGCCATGTGCGTGAACGCCAGCGCACGGCGCTCTTGAGTTCGCGCCTGCTCGCGGTGGCCGGGCAGTGGCAGGCCAAGGACGGCAGCACGCACCTGATCGCGCGCAGGCTGGTCGACGTGACGCCATGGCTGGGCGAACTGGCCACACGTTCGCGGGACTTTCATTGAGCGGCTCGACTGGGTCCCGATCAGCCATGCGCACCGCCGCCCAGAGTCGACGGCACTGTATCGCCGGGTGCGGCAACATGCGGCAACTTGACGCAGATCGCTAAAGCGGTAGCGGCACCGATGATGGTCAAGCCGCGTAGCGCTATCCTGCGCCCTACATGAGCATCGTCTATCGCAAGACTGCAAAAGGCGTCGCCGAGATCGAAACACGGGCGCATCGTTTGCCGCCACGCGTTCGCAGCGCGCTGATCCTGGTCGATGGCAAGCGCGCCGACGACGAACTCATGCGCATGATCCAGACCGACCCGGCAGAAACCCTGACCAGCCTGTTGACCGATGGCTTCATCGAAGTGCTGGCGACGCTGGCCGTGCGGCCGCCAGAGCGCAAGCAGGCGCCGGCTTCGGGCCCCGCTTCAACGCACGAAGTTGCCGGGGCCGCCTTCGATGCGCTGCGCCGCGATGCCGTACGCCAACTCAACGACCACCTGGGTCCGGCCGCGGAAACCGTGGCCATCAAGATCGAGCGCGCCAAGTCGATGCCCGAACTGCAGCCGCTGCTGGCATTGGGCGCACAGATGCTGCGCGACGTCCGCGGTGCGGCCGTTGCCGAAGCGTTTGCTACGCGCTTCATCGGCGCGTCGCAGGAATAACCTGCGGCGCAGTACGGGGTCGCAGTCGACCACAACGTGGGTAATGGGTTCGCCCCGAGTTCAGGGGCACTTCCCTCGCCGCCGAGCCCCCGTGCCTCGACATCGCCAACCGCGTTGGGGCTGAGGGCGGGTTCGGTCAGAGCGGACCGGGTTGGACATCGGCCCTGCACGACAGGGGGGAAGTGACCCGTTCTACGAGGCAGGCTTGAGGACATCGCCTCTGCGCGGTCGTTGCAGTCGGGTCCGGCGCAGCGCAACGAAAGCCTCGAATGACACGCCTGGCGGCAGCGCGCGCTATGTCTTTCGGCACAGCCGGTCGCTGTCTTCCTGCAGACGCGGCCGGGCGCCGCGCGCGATAGATTGCAGAAGTGCGCGCTGCATCGACCCACACCAACTGCCCGTGCCACTACCGATTGCGGGCGCCGCTGCGCGAATGTCGAATCCACTTCGCACCATGCGATACAACTTGCTGAGTCGTCGCCGGCTGTTGTTGATTCGCGCCATCTGCGCCGCGCTGGCGGTCGACGGCGCGGGCCTCGCCATGGCACGGGACAATGCTCGCCTGGACGTCGCCCACCCCGTCGTTACGGTCGAGCGCGCCGCCCGCATCGATGCCACTGGCCGAGTCGAGGAAGTGACGCTGCCCGACTCGGTCGAGAGCGAGGCGGATGAGGCCGTGATTGAGCGTCGCTGGCGCATACGCCTGGACCTGCCGGGCGAGCGCGGCGGCCAGGCGCTGTATCTGTCAGGTGCGCTGGGCCATGTGCGCATCGCACTCAACGGCCAGGCCTTGCTCGACACTATCACCGAGCCGCTCGGCCCGGCACCGCGTTCGGCACACCGCCTGCGCCTGGTGGAATTGCCACCGTACCTGCTCCAGGTCGCTGACAACACGATCGACATCACGCTGCGCGGCCAACGCTTCATTAGCCTGTCGCGCGTCACGCTGGGCCGCCAGGACACGCTGTACGTGCTCCGTGACACCAAGGCGTTGCAGATGACTTACGCCCCGGCCGCGGTGGCGGCAATGATCGGCTGCTTCGGCTTTTCCGTGCTGTTGCTTTGGGTGCGCCGCCGCGTCGAGTCGATCTACGCCATCTTCGGCGTTGCGGCGATCACCTGGGGCCTGCACACGGCGTGGACAGTGACGCCGCGCACATTGCTGCCCCAGCCGCATTACTGGATTTGGTGGACCTCGCTGTATGCCTTCGTCGTCGCAATGATCGCGATCTTTGCGCTGCGCTTTGCCGGCTACGCGCAGCGGCGTATCGAACGGGCGCTGTTATGGGGCTGCGCGGCCGTACCGCCCCTTCTCTATGCCGGTCAGGGCCTGGGCGCTGCCGACGCAGTAAGCATTGCCGTGCGGGGCGCGATGGTGTTGGTGGCCTTCGCAGGCCTGGCAGCGGTGAGCGTAAGCGCGGTGCGCGATCGCAGCGTTGACAACGCTTTGCTGGTCGTGGCCGGTGTCGCTGCTGCCGGCCTCGGCGCGCGCGACTGGCTCGTGTTCATGGGCAGCGAAGATAACCTGCCGGTGCAATGGGCGCCGTTCGCCGCATTGCCCTTCGTGGCCCTCGTGACCTGGTTCCTGATCGACCGCTTCGTGCAGACCAACGAGTCGCTGGAAACCCTCAACCGCGAGCTCGAACAGCGTGTCCAGCGCAAGAGCGTCGAGCTCGTGAGTGCACTCGACGAAATGCGCGCCGCGCGTGACGCTGCGGAGGCCGCCAATCGCAGCAAGACGAGCTTTCTCGCCGCGGCGAGTCACGACCTGCGACAGCCGATCCACGCCCTCGGCTTGTACATGGGGGCCTTGCGCCAACGCGCACTGGAACGAGAAGCGCGCGACATTCTCGATCGCATGGACGGATCGGTGGCCGCGCTCGACTCGCTGTTCGACGCGCTACTTGACGTCTCGCGCATCGACGCCGGGGCGGTGGTGCCCGTACAACGCGCGTTCGACCTGGCGGATTTGCTGCGTCGCTTAACCAACGAGTTCGCGCCCGAGGCCCAGGCCCGTGAGCTGCGCCTGGGCGCGCGCATGGCTGCCAGCGTCGGCCCGATCGCGGCGCGGTCGGACCCGATGCTCATCGAGCGTGTACTGCGCAATCTGATAGCCAATGCGGTGAAGTACACCGTCCAGGGTGGTGTGCTCGTGACTTGCCGTCGCCGTGGCGAGTACTGGCGGGTCGAGGTATGGGATACCGGGCCGGGAATCGACGCTGCGGAACAGGAGCGCGTGTTCGAGGAGTTCTACCAGGCCGGCAACCCCGAGCGCGACCGCCGCGCCGGGCTCGGGCTGGGCCTGGCGATCGTGCGTCGCGTCGCGCGGCTGCTGCAACTGTCGTTGACGATGCAATCGCGTCCTGGCCATGGCACGCACTTCGCCGTCGAATTGCCGGCGGCACGCGAGTTGCTGCCCGCCGCGCCGCAGGTGCTCGACCTGCAGCCGCTGTCGGGCTTGGCGGTGGCCGTCGTGGAGGACGATCCCGAAGTGCGCGATGCGATGCGCACCCTGATGCTGGGCTGGGGATGTCGCGTGCTCGATGGTGTCGATGCAGATGAGGTCCAGGCGGCTGCGGCCGCGCAGAGCGTGCATCCGCAGGCCGTGGTGGCCGACCTGCGTCTGCGCGGTGATCGTGACGGCCTGGCCGAGATCGGGCGCCTGCGCGAGCGCTACGGCGCCGCGTTGCCGGCACTGCTGGTCAGTGGCGATTCGGCGCCCGAGCGCGTGCGACTGATGCAGCAAAGCGGCCTGCCGTGGCTGGCCAAGCCGGTGTCGGCAGCAAGGCTGCGCAGCTGGCTTGCGCAATCAGTTCGAGGCCGTGAAGCGGCCGCGATGCGGAACGGAGCGGGCACGCCATGAGAGTGTTGATCGCTGACGACCACCCAATGGTGCGCGATGCATTGGCGCGCACCGTACGTCAACTGGACGCTCACGCCGACGTGCGTGAGATGGGCGACCTCCGTACCCTGATGGACGTTGCACGCGAGGCACCGGCGGATCTCGCGCTGGTCGATCTGAACATGCCTGGGATGGATGGACTGGCCGGGCTGCGGCGATTGCGCGAGGCCGAACCGACCCTGCCGGTGGTGGTGGCCTCAGGGCAGGAAGACGTTGCGACGATCCGCGCCGTGCTCGCTGCCGGCGCGATGGGGTTCATTCCGAAGAGCGAGCGCCCCGAAGTGCTGCTTGGCGCGCTGCGCCTGGTTCGCGCCGGGGGTGTCTACGTGCCGCCGCGCCTTCTCGACGCGGTAAACGCTGCGCCGCCGCCGTCATCGGCGGCCAAGACCGCCGCGCTCACGCCGCGACAGTTCGATGTTCTGCGATGCCTGTTGCGCGGCGAACCTAACAAGCTGATTGCGCGCGAGCTCGGCCTCACCGAGGGAACCGTCAAGATCCACATTGCTGCGATCCTGCGTGTGCTCGAGGCACGCAATCGCACAGAGGCGGTGGTGCGTGCGCGTGAACTCGGTCTGGGTGACGCGCCGGCATAGCCCGTCGGGCATAGGACGGCTACAGCGAGAGGCAGACGCGTCACGCCGATCGAAGTCCTAGATTTCCATTGTCGCTGCAATGGCGATACAAGGAGTGATGATGGAAATGACACCTCTCTCTGACCGTGCCGCGCGCCGCCGTGGCTTAGGACTGTTGTGCGTGGCCGCCGCTGCCGCGCTGACGGCGTTGTACCTGGCGCACTCTTCGCCCAGCGGCACGGTACCTGTTGACGAGCGCGATTGGCTCGATACCGCGCCGATCGTTTCGCCCGCACGCCCAGGGGCGGCACTGGATGCCGGCGTCGACTGGAATCGTGCCGAAGTGGCGAGCGACCCAGGGCCTCTGGCGGTGGCGGCCTATGACCGCTGAACGCCTGTTGTTGCAACTGACTCGGGTCGGCACGCGGCTGCGGCCGCATGCGGCGGTGAGCGCCGAGAGGCCAGCCTCGGTGGCAAGCGAATTCGACCAGGCCATGACCTGGTACGAGAAGCAGCAATTCGCCCTGGCATACGCTGCGATGGCCGGCCTTGCCGACGACGGGCATCCCGAAGCGGCGCGCATTGCACTGTTGATGCGCGCGCACGGCACGCGCCTGTTCGGGGGCAGCTATCCGGCAAGCGCCGAGCGGCGCGCACGCTGGCTGGCTTGCGCAACCTTGTTTGAGTCGAAGCGTGCGCAGCAGGCTGTACAGCCCTGGTGAACTCGATCGCCGCGCCAGCGTTCGCCGACGCGCCGCGCCGCCTAGTGGCCGCCACCGCGGCGCGACGCCGCGCCCGGCGGTACGCCGCGCTCCGACTGGGCCTGTGCCAACGCTTCGTCGAACGCCGCCTCGGTGATGCCCTTCAGGGCGCAAAAATTGGCTTTGCTCAGCGGGCTGGCCTCGAAGCTTCGCAGCAACGCCACGCGCTCGCGCAGCGCCGGATCGGCAGGCAGGGACCCAGGCGATTGCGCCATCGGCGGTGACGGCGGCGCGGAAGGCTGCGGACGTGCACCCTCCCGCGCAGACGCACCGCGTCGCACAGGCCGGGCGGGGCGCTCGAAGCCCGGCGCCGGCACTGCATCGCTGCTCCTGCCGGCTTGCTGCAATGCCTCACGAGTCCGCTGCGCGGGGGGTGCCGCGCGCCGAATATCTGGCCCGGGACTTTGTCGCGGGTCGATGCGCGGGCCGGTCTGGGCAACGGACGCCGACGCGACCTGCGGGCCGGACACTTCGCGAACTTCACCGGCTGGTGCACCGGGACGTGGCGGCGGCCGCTGCGCGGCGCGCCGTTCGGCGGCCAATGCGTGGCGGCGCGCCAGCTCCTCGGCGGCGAGGCGGCGGTGCTCGTCGCTGATCTCGCCGGCTGCCTGGCCATCGAGGTCGAAACGGTGCGGCGCAAGCGTCAGCGCCTTCAGGTACGCATTGGTCGTGGTGTAGCGACTGAAGAAGATACCCAGTACCCGCTTGCTGAACACGCCCGGCGCGCGGGCCTGGATGTCGGCGTGGATGCGCAGCTTGATCGGCTTGGCCGGCCCGGGCGCAGCAGGTGCGGCGAACAGCGCGGGAAACAACTCGGCCAGGCGGGCGCCACACGCGGCGGGCGACAGCCCCGGCGCGTTCGGCGCCTCTTCGGCGGGCGACAGCCCCGGTGCGTTCGGCGTGTCTCCCGCGGGCAAGCCATCAACCGCCGCATCAGGCAAGGACACGGGCGCGCCGATGGCTGCGCTGCCGCCAGTCGTCGTGGCCGCAGCGGCGGTTCCGCCCGCCGTTTCGGTCGGTGCCTGGCTCGATGCGGCGGCAGAGGGCTCGGGGTTCATGGGGCGCGATTGTCGTTCAGGCGTGGCCGTACGGTAATCTCGTGCCCCATGGCCGGTCCCCTGTTTGGTATTCACGACTACGGCGCCTTCTGCGCCGCCATCCTGCTTTTCCTGGCGTTGCCCGGGCCCGGCACCTTCGCCTTGCTGACTTCCACCGGCAAGGGTGGCTTTCGTGCCGGCGCCGCGGCCACGCTGGGCGTGATCGTCGGCGACCAGGTGTTGCTGTGGCTGGCCGTGGCCGGCGTGGCGGCGCTGCTGGCGGCGTATCCGGTGGCCTTCAAGGCCGTGCAGTACGCGGGCGCGGCCTACCTGGGCTGGATCGGCCTGAGGTTGCTGTTGTCGCGCGGCGACGGCAGCGCGTCGCCGGTGCGCATCGAACCACGCAACTACGCCAGGCAGGCCTTCTTCATCACCCTGCTCAATCCGAAGGCCATCGTCTTCTACATGGCCTTCTTCCCGCTCTTCATCGACCCGGGCACGCATCGCGGGCTGCCGACCTTTGCCGCCATGGCCGCGACCATCGCCGTCATCACTGCGGTGTATTGCCTGATCCTGTGCGCGTTCGCCAACGCGGTGGCCGCGCAGGTGCGTGCACACCGTCGCGCCGCACGCTGGCTGGAACGGCTGGCCGGCGTGTTCCTGATCGGCTTCGGCCTGCGGCTCGTGCGAGACTGATGCGCATGACGCGCATCTTCTGCATCGCCAATCAAAAGGGAGGGGTCGGCAAGACCACCACCACGGTCAACCTGGCCGCCGGGCTGGCGCGGGTCGGTCAGCGCGTGCTGGTGGTCGACCTCGATCCGCAGGGCAACGCGACGATGGGCTCGGGCATCGACAAGCGCAAGCTCGACCTCAGCATCTACGACGTGCTGCTCGAGTCGGCCAGCGTCGCCGAAGCCCGGCAAAGCAGTCTCAAGGGCGGCTACGACGTGCTCGGTGCCAACCGCGAACTGGCCGGTGCCGAAGTCGAGCTGGTTGCGCTGGAGCGCCGCAACGAACGCCTGCGCGACGCACTCGCCGCCGTTGTCAGCGAATACGATTTCGTCCTGATCGACTGTCCGCCCAGCTTGAGCCTGCTGACACTCAACGGCCTGTGCAGCGCGCATGGCGTGATCGTGCCGATGCAGTGCGAGTATTTCGCGCTCGAGGGCTTGAGCGACCTGGTCAACACCATCAAGCAGGTGCACGCCAACCTGAACCCCGAGCTGCAGCTGATCGGTTTGTTGCGCGTGATGTTCGACCCGCGCATCACGCTGCAGCAGCAGGTCAGCGACCAGCTCGAAGCGCATTTCGGCGACAAGGTCTTCAAGGCCGTGATCCCGCGCAACGTGCGCCTGGCCGAGGCGCCGAGCTACGGCCTGCCCGGCGTGGTCTTCGACCCCGCGTCCAGGGGCGCACTGGCCTACATCGAATTCGCACGCGAGATGGTCGAACGCGTCAAGACGCTCGAATGAAGGCCGGCGGCGGCCCCGTGCCAAGTTTCAGCCCGACGTTGCTGTCGCGCATCGAGGACGCCGGCCTCAACGCCAGCGCGCCGCCGCAGCAACGCTGGCTCGACGGCTGGCTGGTCCGCTTCTCACCCGGCAAGGCCAAGCGCGCGCGCTGCGTCAATGCCGTCGCCGCTGGTGTGCAACCGCTGGCCGCCAAGCTGGCGCAGGCGGCGGCGGTGTTTGCCGAGGCCCAGTTGCCGATGGTCGTGCGCATCACCCCGTTCAGCCAACCGGACGACCTCGACGCGCAACTCGAGGCGCGCCATTGGTCGCGGATCGACGATACCCGGGTGATGGTCTGCACCTCGCTCGACGCCTTGGACATGCAGCCGGCGCCTGCAGGGCTGGCATGGCAGTCGCTGGGCCACAGCGCCTTCGCGCAGGCCATCGGCCAGTTGCGCGGCTCGCCGCTGGCGCAGAGCCAGGCCCATGCGCAGCGGCTCGAACTCTCGCCAATACCGTTTCACGCGCTGGCCCTGCGCCGCGAAAGCGACGGCGCACTGCTGGCCTGCGGCCAGTACGCCCGCGAGGGCGACGTGGTCGGCCTGTACGACGTCTTCACCGCCGAGCCGTCGCGTGGGCAGGGCCTGGCAGCGCGGCTTTGCTCGCGCCTGCTCGTGCAGGCCCGCGACGAGGGCGCTTGCCACGCCTACCTGCAGGTCGACGCCGGCAACCTCGCCGCACGCAATGTCTACCAGCGCCTGGGGTTTGCCGACGCCTATGCCTACCACTACCGGCTGGCGCCGGACTAGAGTCCCAGTCCCTCGTCGCAGCCCAGGTGCAGGTTCATGCACTGCACCGCCGCGCCGCTGGCGCCCTTGCCGAGGTTGTCTTCGCGTGCAATCAGGATCGCCTGCTGGTCGTCGGCGAAGACGAAGATGTCGATTCGATTCGTGTCGTTGGCGCCCTGCACGTCGAAGAAGTTGGGCTCGGCGCCGGCCGCGTCGGCCAGCGGCATCACGCGGATGAAGCGTTCGCTCTCGTAGTGGCGTTCGAAGGCGCGCCGCAGGCCCGCACCGTCGGTGCCGGCCCGCAGTTGCGACAGGTGCAGCGGCACGCTCACGGCCAGGCCCTTGTAGAAGTTGCCGACGATGGGCATGAAGACCGGCTTCACGGTCAGGCCGCTGTAGGCCATCATCTCCGGCACATGCTTGTGGCTGAGCTTCAGGCCATATGGGCGCGGCGCCTCGAGTTGCGGGTCGCCGCCGGCACCCGAAGCGAAGGCGGCGGCTGAAGACCTGTACTGCTCGATCATCTTCTTGCCGCCGCCCGAGTAGCCGGTGATCGAGGTCGCGGTCACCGGCAGGTCGCGGCCAACGATGCCGGCATCGACCAGCGGGCGCAGCAGCGCGATGAAGGCCGTCGAGTGGCAGCCCGGGTTGGCGATGCGCTTGGCCCGGCGCAGCGCATCGCGCTGGCCTGGCGCCAACTCGGGCACACCGAAAGTCCAGCCCGGTGCCACGCGGTGCGCCGTGCTGGCGTCGATGATGCAGGTGTCAGGATTGGTGACCAGCGCCACCGCTTCCCTGGCCGCGGCGTCGGGCAGGCACAGAAAGGCGACGTCGGCGGCGTTCAACAGGCGCGCGCGCTCGCCGGCGTCCTTGCGCTTGTCGCCATCGATCTTCAACACCTCGATGTCGCTGCGTGCGGCCAGGTATTCGTGGATGCGCAGACCGGTGGTGCCTTCATGGCCGTCGACGAACACGGTGTGCTTTCTCATGGCGGGCCCAAAATATCCTGATGCAGTTGGCGAAGGATAGAACATGATGGCACCGCGCGTGCTTCTGCTGCCGGGCTGGCTCGACTCCGGTCCCACGCATTGGCAAAGCCGCTGGGAGCAATTGCACGTGTACCGGCGCGTAACCCAGAACGACTGGCTGTGGCCCAAGCGCGGCGACTGGATGGCACGGCTCGAAGAGGTGCTGCTCGAGAGCGACGCACCCGCCGTGCTTGTGGCGCACAGCCTGGGCTGCCATCTGGTCGCCGCGTGGGCCGCGCATTCGCGGCACATCGGGCGGGTGCAGGGCGCCCTCCTGGTCGCGCCACCTGACATCGAGCGCGATGACACGCCGCCCAACCTGCTGCCGTGGCGGCCGATCGTTCGGCGCAGGTTGCCCTTCGCGGCGATCGCCGTGACCAGTGCGGATGACCCGTTCAGCGCGCCCGAGCGCGGCGCGCGCCTGGTGCGCGAGTGGGGCGCCCGCCAGGTCGCGCTGGGGGCTGTCGGTCACATCAACGGCGATTCAGGACTGGGCGACTGGCCGGCCGGCCAGGCCCTGCTCGCGCAGTTGTTGGCGACCGCCTGAGCCGCTGCCCATGTTCGCCGGCCCGAGGAGAACGCCATGCCAGTCGTCTTGATCGTGGTCCTGGTCGTGCTTGCCGCGCTGGCGTCGCTGCTGGGCTACGCCGCCACGCGGCCCGACATGTTTCGCGTCCAGCGCAGCGCAGTCATCAAGGCGCCGGCCTGGAAGGTCTATGCCCTGATCGAAGATCTGAGGTCATTCAACAGCTGGAATCCCTACGAGCGCAAGGACCCGGGCCTGAAGGGCGCCTACAGCGGCGCGGCGCGAGGCGTCGGTGCAGCCTACGCCTGGGACGGCCGCAAGGTCGGCGCCGGGCGCATGGAGATCACTGCCAGCCAGGCGCCGAGCAGCGTAACCATGCAACTCGATTTCGTCAGGCCGTTCAAGGCCCGCAACACGGCCGAGTTCACGTTGCGCGCTGAGGGCGATACGTTGACCATCGTCACCTGGGCGATGCACGGCCCCGCGCCTTACCTGTCCAAATTGATGGGCGTGGTGTTCGGCATCGAGGGCATGATCGGCAAGGATTTCGAGGCCGGCCTGGCCAACTTGAGGGCCCTGACCGAAAGGCGCTGATCGGCAAGGGTCCGCACCGGCGCCATCGCCGACAATGGCGCCCCATGGTCACCAAGAAACCCAAAGGCCTCGGCATGGGCCTCGAAGCATTGCTCGGCCCCAAGGTCAGCGACGCACCGGCCGCCTCTCGCGACGAGGGCCTGCCCAGCACGCTCAAGCTCAACCAGTTGCAGCCCGGCAAGTATCAGCCGCGCACACGCATGGACGAGGGCTCGCTGCACGAGCTCGCGCAGAGCATCAGGAGCCAGGGCGTTATGCAGCCGATCCTGGTCCGGCCCTTGAGCGCCGACCGCTACGAGATCATCGCTGGCGAGCGCCGGGTGCGCGCCGCCAGCCTGGCCGGCCTCAGCGATGTGCCGGTGCTGGTCAAGGTCGTCGCCGACGAGGTCGCCGCGGTGATGTCGCTGATCGAGAACATCCAGCGCGAAGACCTGAACCCGCTCGAAGAAGCGCAAGGCCTGAAGCGCCTGATCGACGAGTTCGCGCTGACGCACGAGCAGGCCGCGTCGGCCGTTGGCCGCTCGCGCAGCGCCGCCAGCAACCTGTTGCGGCTGCTCAACCTGGCTGCACCGGTGCAGCAGATGCTGATGGCGGGCGACCTGGAGATGGGCCATGCCCGGGCCCTGCTGACTTTGGAGCCAGCGCAACAGATCCTGGCTGCCAACCAGGTTGCGGCGAAGCGGCTCTCGGTACGAGAAACCGAGAAGCTGGCTGCCGACCGGGCCAGCGGCAACGGTGGCCGCCAGTCGCCGCTGATGCGCATCAAGCATGACAAGTCGCGCGACATCGTGCGCCTGGAAGAAGCGCTTGCCGACCGCCTGACCGCCGCGGTGGAGATCCGGGTGCAACGCAAGACCAAGCGCGGCGAGCAGGGCGAAATCGCGATCGCCTTCGGCTCGCTCGACGAATTGAACGGCCTGCTCGACAAGCTGGGCGTGACCGAGCGCTGACCCGGGTTCGTAGGCCAGCGCCGGGCCGCTCCCGAGCGGGCTGCACTCCCCGCGGGGGACGCGAGCGAGGCGAGCTTGGGGCCGTCAGTTCAGGACGCCGGCTGCACGGGCGGAAACACCACCCGCACCTCGAGCCCGCGGCCTTGCTGGCCGGTGTGCAGCGTCACCTTTGCGCCATGTGCCTCCGCAATGGCCTTGACGATGGCCAGACCCAGGCCGCTGCCGCTCTCGCCGGCATGCGCCGGCGCGACGCCGGGCGCGCGATGGAAGCGCTCGAATACCTGATCCCGTGCCTCGGCAGGTATGCCGGGGCCGTTGTCGAGGACGCGCAGGACGGCGCAACCGTCCGCATCGGCGACGACCACGTCGACCACGCCGCCGCGTGGCGTGAACCGCAGTGCGTTGCCGACCAGGTTGTCGAGCAGCACGCGCAATTGCTCCGCGTCGCCGGTCAGCGTGCCTGGTGATTCGACGCGTGCGCCCAGGTCGATGCCGCGGCTCTCGGCCCTGTCGTTGAAGCGGGCGACGGCCGACTGCGCCAACGGCGCCAATTCGAGCCGGCGAAGGGGCTCGGGCAGGGCTCCCGGTTCGGCGCGTGACAGGTCGAGCAGTTGCTCGACCAGGTGCTGCGCGCGGTCGACGCCGGCCCGCAGGGCGCCGACTGCGGTCTGGCGCGAGGCATCGTCGGCCGCGCTCTGCAGCAACTGCAGTTGCAGGCGCAGGGCCGTGATCGGCGTGCGCAGCTCGTGCGCCGCGTCGGCCACGAAGCGCTGGCGCACCTGCAGCGACTCGGCCTGTCGCTGCATCAGGCCGTTCAACGCCAGCACCAGCGGCGCCAATTCGCGCGGCAGGTGAGCGGTGTCGATCGGAGCCAGACTGTTGGCGCTGCGCGCGGCGACCGCGGCCGCGGTGCGGTCGAGTGGCGCCAGGCCGCGACGCAGCGCCAGTATCAGCAGCACCGCGGCGACGCCGAAGACGAGTGCGAAGGGCAGGAACAGACTGGCGGCGGCCTCGGCAGCCTCTTCCTGCTGGAACTGCGCACGTTGTGCGGCCTGCACGACGTGGCCGGTCCGGACCACGGTGTAGGTATCCCAATCGATGCCCTGCAGGCGTTGGCGTTGGAGGCCGGATTGGTCGCGAAAGTGCAGCGCCACTCCCGCGTCGGAGCTGAAGGTCATCTGGCCTTGCGGCGTCCATTCGACGACGACGATTTCCGCGCCATCGGTGCTGGCAGGTGCAGCGGTGTCCGGGACACCCGCGGCCGGGGCGGGGCCATGATCGGCGACGGCCAGCGCCACGGCGCGCAGGTTTTCGTCGAGCGTCGTGTTGAGGTCGGACAGGATCAGGCGGTAGGACACGCCACCCAGCAGCGCGGCGCCGAGCGCCGCGGCGCCCAGGATCCACCACGTCAGGTGCCGCTCGATCGAATGCATTCAGTGCGCCTCGCTGCTGATGCGGTAGCCGACACCGCGCACGTTGCGGATGCGGTGGCTGCCGATCTTGCGGCGCAGGTTGTGCAGGTGGACTTCGATCGCGTTGCTGGCCACCTCCTCGCCCCAGCCGTAGACCGAGTCCTCGAGTTCCTTGCGCGACAGCACCGTGCCGGGGCGCCGCATCAGCACTTCGAGGACCGAAAATTCGCGTGCCGACAACTCGACCGCCTGGCCTTCGAGCGTCACCAGCCTGCGCGCCGGGTCCAGCGTCAAGGTGCCTGCCACGTGCACGCCTTGCGGATTGCCGGCTGCCCGGCGCAGCAGCGCGCGTACCCGTGCCACCAATTCCTCGAGGTCGAACGGCTTGAGCAGAAGGTCGTCGGCGCCGGCATCGAATCCGGCCATGCGATCGGGCAGGGCGTCGCGCGCAGTGACCACCAGCACCGGCAGGTTCTGACCGCGCTGACGCAGCCGGCGCAGCACGGCCAACCCGTCGCGTCCGGGCAGGCCGAGATCGAGCACCGCCAGGTCGTAGTCATGGTGGGCCAGCGAGGCATCACCGCCGATGCCGTCGGCGACCCAGTCGACGGCAAAGCCGGCGCGCCGCAGCCCTTCCTCGATGGCCTGACCGACCATGTTGTCATCTTCGATCAGCAGAATTCGCATCGCTGGGAGCCGGGCGTGGACTCGATCATAGGGGGCTCGACCTCCTGGCGGCGGGTCGACGGCCTTAAGCACGGTTTAAGTGACGCCCGCGCACGATGGCGTTTGATTCACGGCACCTGTGCGGTAACGCAATCGGGGGCCAGACTGCGAGGACTGCATGATTGCCAAGACCTTGGGCGCCGCGCGTGCGACGCCGCGCATCAGTTGCGTCGTTCCGGCTTACAACGAAGCCGCCAACATCGAGCCGCTGCTGCTGGCACTGACCCGCCAGTTGCGAGCGTTGGTCCCGCAGTGGGAAATCCTGGTTGTCGACGACGGCAGCCGCGATGCCTCACCCGCCGTGCTGTCGCGCTGGGCCAGCGTGCCCGGCGTGCGCTGGCTGCGGCTGTCGCGCAACTTCGGCAAGGAGGCGGCCCTGACGGCAGGTATCGACCACGCGGTCGGCGACGTGGTCGTGCTGATGGACGCCGATCTGCAGCATCCACCCGAGATGATCGCGCCGATGCTCGAGGCCTGGCGCGCCGGCGCCGACATGGTCTGCGCTGCGCGACGCTCGCGCGACGACGAGGGCTGGGCCAAGCGCGCCGGCACCTGGTTGTTCTACCGCCTGATCAACCGCCCAGGCGCGGTCGAGATCCCGGTCGATGCCGGTGACTTCCGCCTGTTGGATCGGCGCGTCGTCGAGGCGCTGCGTGCGCTGCCCGAGCGCAACCGTTTCATGAAGGGGCTCTATGCCTGGGTCGGTTTTCGCACCGAGGTGCTGCCCTACACGCCGCTGCCGCGGCACAGTGGCAAGAGCAGCTTCTCGCTGCGCCGATTGGCGGCGCTGGCATTCACCGGGATCACCGCGTTCACCAATGCGCCGCTGCGGGTGTGGAGCGGCGTCGGCGCCGTGGTCGCACTGGGCGCCCTGGGCTTCGGCCTCTGGATCGTCGCTGAGCACTTCATCATCGGGCACGATGTCCCGGGTTGGGCGACGCTGGTCGCCGGACTGATGTTCTCGGCCGGCATCCAGCTCTTGTCGGTGGGCATCCTCGGCGAGTATGTCGGCCGCATCTTCGACGAAGTCAAACAGCGCCCCGTGTACATCGTCGGCGAAGAGCATGGTCGCGGCCTGGCTGTGCTGCGGCAGCCCGTCAGGGTGAGGCAAGATCTGGCCGCATGACCCGCCAGCTGACGCTGTGTGCCGATGACTATGGCCTGTCGACTGGCATCGATGTGGCCATCCACGAGCTCGCGCGGCGCGGCCGGCTGAGCGCGACCTCCTGCCTGACCAGCGCACCGGCGTGGCGTACCGACGGTCCGCAACTGGCCACTGGGCTGCCGGGCGTGGCGACCGGGCTGCACTTCAACCTCACCGAGGGCCGGCCGCTGTCTGCCGCATTGCGCGAATACTGGCCGGTGTTGCCGACGATCCGGGCCTGCATCATCGGCGCGTTCCGCGGTCGGCTGCCACTTGCGGCGATCGGGGACGAATTGCTGGCGCAATGGGATGCCTTCGTCGCCGCGACCGGCCGCACACCGGATTTCGTCGACGGTCATCAACATGTGCATCACTTGCCAGGCATCCGCGCCCTGGTGCTCGGCTGGCTGCAGCGCCAGCCGCACAGCCCGGCGCTGCGCTCGACTGGCCACGTGCGCGGCCCGGGCTTTGCGCTCAAGCGGCGGGCGATCGAGTGGACCGGCGGCCGGGCGTTGGCCCGCGACCTGGCGCAGCAGCGCGACATCGCGCACAACACTGCGTTGCTCGGCGTCTACGATTTCGCGCAGGCCGATTACCGCGCACTGATGCGCGGCTGGCTGGCCCACTTGCCAGCGCAGGGCGGGCTGATCTTCTGCCACCCCGGCCATCGCTCGCCCGAGGCCGCCCACGACCCGATCGCGGCGGCGCGGGAACGCGAGTGGGCCTACCTGGCCAGTGACGCCTTCGCCGCCGACCTGCAAGCCGCGGGGGTCACGCTGGCCAAGCGCAAGGCGTGACCGTGGCCGCTCAGCGCGTCGCGATCAACGCGATCACCGTGGCCGCCATCGACGCCGTGGCCAGCCAGCCCAACCAGCGCAGGCGGCGGCCGATGACATGCTCGCCCATCGTGGCGCGGCGGGTGGACAAGCAGCATCATCACGGCCATGATCGGTACCGCGATCACGCCGTTGAGCACCGCCGACCAGAACAGTTCCTTGACCGGGTCGAGCGGCGTGAAGCACAAGATCACGCCACCCACGGTGGCCGCGCCGATCACGCCGTAAAAGCCGCGGCCCTCGCCGCGATCCAGGCGCAGCGAGAGGCTGCCGCGCCAACCGGCGGCCTCTGCCACGGCATACGCAGCCGAGCCGGCCAGCACCGGTACGGCCAGCATTCCGGTGCCGATGATGCCCAGGCTGAAGAGCAGGAAGGTCAGCTCGCCGGCCAGCGGGCGCAGGGCTTCGGCCGCCTGCGCCGAGGTCTGAATGTCGCGTGTGCCTGCCGCATGCAACGTGGCCGCGGTACTGAGGATGATGAAGAACGCAATCAGGTTCGAGATCGTCATGCCGACGATGGTGTCGAGCTTGATGCGCCGCAGGTGGTGCCGCACTTCGCGTGTCGTGTGCGGCACGTCGCCGCCGGCCTGCACGTCCTCGACCTCCTGCCCGGCCTGCCAGAAGAACAGGTACGGGCTGATCGTGGTGCCGAACACCGCCACCACCATCAACAGCACGTCGTGTCCGTTGGCGGCCATGAGTTCGCGCGGATCGACCACGGCAGCGGCCACCTGCCACCAATTCAGGCGCAGCGTGAAGGCCACCGCCACATAGGCCAGCAGCGCCAGCGTCAGCCACTTGAGCCAGCGCACATAGCGCTGATACGGCAGGAAGACCTGCAGCACAAGGCACAGCAGGCCGAAGGTCACCGCGTAGACATGGGCCGAGCCGCCGAGCAGGAGGCGCAGGGCCTCGGCCATCGCGGCGATGTCGGCGGCCATGTTGAGCGTGTTGGCCAGCAGCAGCAGGCCGACGATGCCCAGCAGCACCCAGCGCGAATAGGCGGCCTTGATGTTGGCGGCCAGGCCGCGCCGCGTGACATAGCCGATGCGCGCACTGACGATCTGGATCGCAACCATCAGCGGCAGCGTGAAGACCACCGTCCACAGCATCGAGTAGCCGAACTGGGCGCCGGCCTGCGAGTAGGTGGCGATGCCGCTCGGGTCGTCGTCGGCCGCGCCGGTGATCAGACCCGGGCCGAGTTTGCGCAGCGCCAGCCGCAGTCTGCCCACCGTGTGGCCTGCTTCAGGCAAAGGCCCAGCGCCGGTTGATGGCAAAGGTCAGCAACATCGCCAGCAGGGTGGCCACGACCTGTGCGATCAGGTAATGCACACCGATCACGCCGCCAAGCGCGACCAGCGCGCTGCTGGCACCCACGCCGATCAGCGCCGTGCCCTGGAAGCGCCGCCAACTCGGCCACCAAGGGCCGCGGTGCGCGAAGGTGAACCAGCGATTGCCGACGAACGCGACCTGCGCGCCGAAGGCGGCGCCGACGCCCGCAGCGATTGCGGGCCGCCACGCCGCGAGTTCGACCGCCGCAGCCAACAGCGCGTAATGCGTCGCCGTGGCGAGCACGCCGATCGCGGCATAGCGCAGTAAAGCCGCCATGCTCAGGGCCTGCGCTTGCCGCCACCAGGGCAGGTTTGGGCCGGAGCACGCCAGAGCTCACTGATCCTGCCGCGCTGCACCGGCTCGATGCCGGGCACACCCTGGAGCAGCTCGCTGCGGCCGGCTCCGACGAGGTACCAGCTCGGTACGCCGCGGCAGGCGAGTTCGCCCAAGCGGGCCAGCGGCCACATCCGTTCGCGACCATGAGCGGGGTCGAAGCGCGCAGCGTCGGCCAGCTCCTTGCGCCAACTGTCGGCCTGCGTCAACGCGGTGTTGTCCCAATCGCTGGCCACGATGGCCGGGTGCACCAACGCGGCGTAGACCGGCACGTCGTAGAAGCTGCCGTCGACGAACACGACCACATCGGCTGGCTGCACCAGCCGCCCAAGCGCCAGTGCGACGTCGCGGTTGGACTTGAGCCCCTGCCAGGCAAGCACTGCGACCGCGCCGACACACACCAGCGCGCCTGCCGCCGCAGCCAGCGGCCAGCGCCGACCCGGTGCCGCCGCCCAGGCCAGCAGCGCGGCCCATGCTGGCAGCGCGGGCAGCACGTAGCCGACGAGCTTGGAATGCGGCAGCGAGAAGAACAGCACGATGGCCACCACCCACCAAAGCCACAAGCCGTTCAGCGCGGGCAGCGCGGCCGCTGGCGGTGCCAGCCGGCGCCGCGCGACGGCCGGCAGCCAAAGGCTCCACGGCAAGGTCAGCAGCGGCAATACCGCAAGGTAGAACCAGAATGGTTGCGGGTTATTGAACCCGCCACCGCTGTAGCGACGGAAATGCTGTTCGACGATGAAGTAGTCGAAGAAGCCGGGGTAGCGCTGTTGCATCGCCAGCAGCCAGGGCAGCGCGACGGCGACACCGACCAGCACGGCGGCGGGATGCGCCAGCCGCAGGGTGTCGCGCCATCGCCGCTGCGCCAGCAGCCATGGGCCGACGATCCATAGCGGCAGCACGACGCCGATCAGGCCCTTGGACAGGAAGCCGAGCCCGGCCGCCGCCCAGCCGACCACCAGCCAGCGCAGCGAGGCCCGACCCGGCGCTTCGAACGCGCGCACCCAGCACAGACTTGCGACGCTGATCCATCCGGCGACCAGCATGTCGTGATTGACGAACTGTGCGCCGACGAAATAGAACGGGTTGGTCGCCAGCACGACGAGGGCGATGCCGGCGCTGCGCGCATCGCGCCAGCGCCGCAGCGCCAGCCACAGCGCCGCGCCCATCAACCAGGCCCCGAGGGCGGGTGCCAGGCGCAGCAACCATGGCTCGGGGCCGACCATCGCCATCGCGGCCATGCCGACCCAATGGGTCAGCGGTGGCTTGTGGAAGAACGGCAGGCCGTGCAAGGTCGGCAACAGCCAGTCGCCCAACTGCATCTCCCACGCGACGCTGGCGTAACGGCCCTCGTCGGGCATGGCCAGCGGGCGGGCCCAGATCGTCAACAGCAGCCAGGCGGCCAGTGCGGTGAGTACCAATGCAGGCGACCGATCCCACCGGTCACGCGATGCGGGTGTATCGGGCTGTAGTCGGGGCAGAGAGGTCATTGAGGATGATGCGAGCCAGCGGTGCATTGCAGCAGGCCGGGACTTAAGGGCCGGTTAAACGGCAGCCTCCGCCCGCACACGAGACCGTGACGTCGTCATGCATGCCCATCAGGCGGCTCTATCGTCATGCCGGCCGCGCGCAGTCGTTCGGCGAGCACCGCGCCGAGCGCTGTGGCCGGCGTCAGCACCCCGCCCCAGTGCGCACCGCCGGGCAAGCGCCGGGCGTCGAGCGCCAGGGCCAACGCCGATTCGCAGACGAAGATCGTCGTCGCGCGATTGCCCGGGTCGCCACGGCCGGCGATGCGGCCGCGCTGCACCGTTCCGCGCTCGCCGACGCCGACCAGCTCGCAACGAAACGAACCACCGTCCATGGCCTGCTCCGTCGGGCCTTCGCCGGGCGCCGGCACGAAGTGCGCGGCCACGCGGCGCAACGGCGCAAAGGCGAGCGCCGAGCGCCCGGCGGCCAGCCCGATCGCCAACGCACTGGCCGCCAGCGCAGCACCCGCGCCGCGGCCGACGCGGGCGAATTCCTGGTAGCGGAAGTCGGGCGCGAACGGGCCGCCACCCGCCAACAGCGCCGCACTGCGCCGCACCACACGGCTGTTGATCGGACCCATCACGAAAGGGGCCAGCCAGGCGTCGAAGTCGCTGTCGTGCAGTGCGCCGACAGGATCGCGGTGCGAGGCTGCGTCGGCCGGTACGGTGCCCGATGGGTTGAGCAGGAACGCGTCGTCGAATTGCGCCTGGGCGGCCTCGTCGTCGAGCGCGCCGAGCGCCGACGCGGCCGTGCCGCCGTTGAGTCCGCCACGCATCGAGAAGCAGGCCTTCACACTTGCACATCGTTCGCCATGGCGCTGCCACAGCGAGCGCGCAATCAGCCACGCGCCCAGATCCGAGGGTACCGAGTCGAAGCCGCATCCCGGGACGATGCGTGTGCCGCTTGTTGCCGCCGCGACGTGGTGGCGGTCGATCATCTGCCGCACCCAGGGCGTCTCGCCGGTGATGTCGACATAGTGCGTGCCGTGGCGCACGCAGGCCGCAACAAGTTCGCTGCCAAAGCGTGCAAAGGGGCCGGCGGTGCTGAGCACGACGCGGGCCCGCGCCGCCAGTGCGTCGAGCGCCGCGGCATCGCCGGCATCGGCCACCACGACACCGGGCGAGGCTCGGCCCAACTCGCGGCGCAAGGCATCGAGCCTGGGCGCCGATCGCCCGGCGATCGCCCAGCGCAGGCCTGTTGCGCGATCCGCGATGTAGCGCGCGGTCTGGCGCCCGACGAAACCGGTGGCGCCGTAGACAATGACGTCGAAGTTGCGCGTCGATTCGGCCTGGCGCAGCGCATGGGGCATATGGCATTCTGCCGTGCCGCAGCGCGCGCCGGATCGCCATCGCGGCGCACGCCGACGCCGTCGACTGCGCCGCGTCAACGTCGTGACCGCCCCCCGGGAACGGGGCGTGGCAAGGCCCGCGGCAGCCTCTTAGACTCGGTCTGCAGGATTGGCCGAACATGCAAATTGCACCCCTTCACAATTGGCTGCGCCGCTCGCTTGCCGCCGCACTGTTGAGCGTCGTCACGGCCGCCCTCGCGATCCCGACGGTAGCGGCGGACGAGGCCGATGACACCGTGGGCGAGCTGATCGGCGAGTTGATCTTTCGCGCCGACCTGCTGAGTTCGCTCGACACCCTGTGCCCACGCGGCCGACCGGCGCCCGACTGGCGCGCCGCCTTGCCGCCGTTGCCGCCCGACGCCACCACGCCCGAGCTGCTCGACCTGTCGCGCCGCCTGGGGGCCGACGCCGGCCAGCAGTTGGTGCGCGAGACGGGTGGCTGCAGAAGCGTCGATTTCGCCGTCGCCTACGACGAGTCGCGGCAGACCTTCGACGAACTGATCGAGCGCTGGCGCCAGCTGTAATTCAGTACGTCGCCCGGCCGCCGGACAGGTCGAGCACCGAGCCGGTCGTGAACGAGCAGTCTTCGCTGGCCAGCCAGCAGATGGCCGCGGCGATCTCCTGCGGCTCGACGAAGCGGCCCATCGGGATCTTGCCGAGCATGAAGTCGAGGTGCTGCTGGGTCATGGTCGCGAACATCGCGGTCTTGGCTGCGGCCGGCGTCACGGCATTGACGAGCACGCCCTTGGTCGCCGTTTCCTTGGCCAGTGACTTGGTCAGCGCGATCAGGCCGGCCTTGCTGGCGCTGTAGTGGCTGGCGTTCGGGTTGCCTTCCTTGCCGGCCACCGAGGCCACGTTGACGATGCGCCCGTAACCCTGCGTGAGCATCTGTGGCACGACGGCACGGCAGGTCAGGTACGGCGCGACGAGGTTGACCTCGAGCACCCGACGCCAGACGTCGGGCGCCAGCTCCCAGGTCGTGCCGTTGCCGCCGGTGATGCCGGCGTTGTTGACCAGGATGTCGACGCGCCCGAACTCGGCGATTGCCTGCGCGCAGGCCTTGGCCACGGCGGCGGCGTCGGTGAGTTCGAGCGGCGCCACGGCGACGCGGCCGAGTGGGGCGAGCGACTCCTTCGCCTTGGCCAGCAGCGGTGCGTCCATGTCCCACAGCACCACGACGGCGCCCGATTGCAGCATGCGCTCGGCGGTCGCGTAGCCGATGCCCTGCGCGCCACCGGTGACGACGGCGACGCGGCCCTTCAGGTCGATTTGGTTCACGAGCCAAGTCCCTTCAAGGCGATCGCGGCACCTGGCTGCGCCCGGCAATCGGCAATGTACTGACGAATGATGTCGGCAAAGCTGGCCTCCGGCGCCAGGCCCAGCCCGGCGGCGCGCTGCGCGCTCGCGCCCTTGGGCCAGTTGGCGACGATGCCGGCGATGCGCTCGTCGCGCTCGAAGCGCACCAGGCCGCGCACCTTGGGGCCTGCCACGGCCTCGAGCGCGGCCAGCATCTCAAGCACGGTGATGTTCAGCGCCGGAAGGTTCAGCGCCAATCGCCCGCCGAGCGCGTCGCGCGGCGCTTCATAGACGGCGATCAGGCCGGCCACGGTGCGCGCCGGCGACGACACCGGGTGCGAGACGCTGGCGTCGACGGGGCACACCGATTCGACGCCGGCCAGCGGCTCGCGAATGATGCCGCTGAAGAACGACGACGCTGCGGCGTTGGGTTTGCCGGGGCGCACGGTCACCGTCATCAGGCGCGCGGCGCGGCCGTCGACGAAGCCCTTGCGTGTGCAGTCGGCGATCAGCTGCTCGCACATCAGCTTTTGCGTGCCGTACGAGGTCTGCGGCGCGGGCAGGGTGTCGTCGGCGACGACGTCGGGCAGCGGCCGGCCGGGGTCGGGGCCGAACACGGCGACCGAGCTGGAGAACACCAGCCGCGGCTTGCTGCCGGCGCTGCGAATGGCGTCGAGCAGCGCGCGCGTGCTGTCGAGGTTCGAACGCATGCCCAGATCGAAGTCGAGCTCGCATTCGCCCGACACCGCCGAGGCGAGGTGGAACACGCCGTCGAAACGCTCCGCGCCCAGCCCCGCGCATTGCGCCAGCAGCGCGCCGGTGCGCGCCGCCACGCGTGGGTCGGCAAGCAGGTCGGGCGGGGGTGCGAACTGGTCGGCCAGGACCAGCGAATCGATAGGCTGGCCGGCCAGCGTGCCGCGCGCCAGCAGCGTGCGCGCCAGGCGCGCGCCGACGAATCCGGCGCCGCCGGTGATGAGCAGCTTCATGATTTGGGATTCCGGTAGGGTTGAAACCAGCCCAGGCCGGCCGACGTGCCGCCAGGGGTTGCAATGCGCGGGCGGTACTCGCAGCCGATCCAGCCGCCCCAACCCAGCCTGTCGATCAGCTCGAACAGGTAGGGGTGGTTGATCTCGCCGATGTCAGGCTCGTGGCGTTCGGGCACTCCGGCGATCTGCATGTGCCCGACGGCGCCGCCGGGCAGGTATTTCTCGATCTTCTTGGCCAGGTCGCCCTCGACGATCTGGCAGTGGTACAGATCCATCTGCACTTTCAGGTTCGCCGCGCCGACGTCGGCGACGACCTCGTGCGCCTGGTCCTGCCGGTTCAGGAAGAAGCCCGGGATGTCGCGGGTGTTGATCGGCTCGATCAGGATGTCGACGCCATGTGGTGCGGCTTGCGCGGCGGCCCAGGCCAGGTTGGCGACGTAGGTCGCACGCAGCTTCGCGCGCTCGACGCCCGGTGGTGCCAGCCCGGCCATCAGGTGCACGCGCGGGCAGCGCAGCGCGGCGGCATAGCCCAGCGCTTGCTCGACGCCGCGCTTGAATTCGCCTTCGCGCCCGGGCAGGCAGGCCATACCGCGCGAGCCGGCGTCCCAGTCGCCGGGAGGGCCGTTGAACAGCACCTGCTGCAGGCCGTTGTGGCGCAGCCGCGCAGCCAGGTCGGCGGCTGTGAATGAGTACGGGAACAGGTACTCGACGGCAGTGAAGCCATCGGCCGCGGCGGCGGCGAAACGGTCGAGGAAGGCGTGCTCGTTGTAGAGCATCGACAGGTTGGCGGCGAAGCGGGGCATGTCAGTCTCGCCGGGCCGTCCCGAGGGACTGACGCGCCCTCGGGGCCACGAAGGGGTCCCCTGCGGCGGACCCAGGGGGCAGCGAGCGGAGTGAGCGTGGGGGCATCATGGTCCTTGCCAGGTGGCGCCGAACTGGGTGTGCAGTTCGGAGAGTTGTTGTTCGGTCAGCGGCGCAGGCTTCGGGTTCGACAGCAGCCACAGGCGCGCGGTTTCTTCCAGCTCTTCGAGGGTGGCCATGGCCGCAGCCGGTGTCTCGTGCCAGACGACGGGGCCGAGCCGCTCGAGCAGCACGGCGCGGATCGGCGCGCCGCGCTCGCGCGCGGTGCGGGCCAGGCGGCCCACTTCCCTGGCGACTTCGGGGTCGCCGGGACGACGGTACTTTACTAGCGGCACCTGGCCGACCTTCATCACGAAATACGGCGTGATCGGCGGCAGCACGGCGGCTTCGCTCGACACGCCCGCCAGCGTCAATGCCACCAGGTGCGTGCTGTGCGTGTGCAGCACGCAGCGCGCGGTCGGGTCGGCGGCGTAGATCGCGCGGTGCAGCGCCAATGTCTTGCTGGCGCGCGCACCCGATTGCTGCATGCCGGCGTCGTCGACGAAGGCCAGTTGCGCCGGATCGAGCAAGCCCAGGCAGGCGTCGGTCGGTGAGATCAGGGTGCCGCCGTCGGTGCGCGCACTGAGGTTGCCCGCAGTGGCGTGCACGTAGCCGCGCGCAAACAGCGAGTGGCCGACGCGGACCAGTTCGTTGCGCAACGTGTCGCTCATTGCACCAGCGCCAGCGCCTTGGCGAAGAAGTCGAGGCTGCCGAAGTTGCCCGACTTCAATGCCAGCAGCAATGGCCGGCCCTCGGCCTGCGTCCACGGCACTCCGGGGTCGATCGGCGCGCCGACGCGCAGGCGCTGCACCTGCAGCGCCTGCACGACCGCGCCGGAGGTCTCGCCGCCGGCAACGACCAGCCGGCGCACGCCGCGCTCGTGCAGGCCGGCTGCGATGGCGGCCAGGCAATGCTCGACCAGGGCACCGGCGCGCTCGGCGCCGAGTTGTTCCTGTGCGGCTTTCACCACGGCGGCGTCGGCCGTGGCGTAGATCAACACCGGGCCGCGTGGCAACGCGGGCTCGGCCCAGGCCAGCGCCTGCGTGGCCAGCGGCGCGCCGGCGGCGAGCTGCAGCGCGTCGATACGCAGCGCGGGCCGCCCGCTCTGCAGCCAATGCCCGACCTGTGCATTGGTGGCGGTAGAACACGAGCCCGACAGCACCGCGGCGTGGCCACCGACGGCCGGCAGCGGTGCCGCCAGTGCGTCGGGCCGCACCCAGCCTCGCGCGGCGTAGGCGGCGGGCAGGCCGAGCGCGAGGCCCGAGCCGGCTACCAGCAGCGGCAGGTCGGCGCAGGCGGCGCCGAGCGTGCGCAGGTCGGCGTTGTCGATCGCATCGGCGATCGCGATGCGCACACCCTCGGCGCGCAGCGCTGCCACGCGCGCGGCCACCGCATCGAGGCCGGCCGCCACGGCGTCCTGGCGCAGCAGGCCGACGCGCAGCGGCGTCTGCGCCTGCAGCCAGCGCACGAGGTTGGCGTCGGTCATCGGTGTCAGCGGGTGCTCGCGCATGCCGGTGTCCGACAGCAGTGCATCGCCGACGAACAGGTGGCCGCGGTAGACGCTGCGGCCGTTTTCGGGGAAGGCCGGGCAGGCGATCGCGAAGTCGGCCCCGAGGGCGGCCATCAGCGCCTCGGCGACCGGGCCGATGTTGCCGCGCGGCGTCGAATCGAAGGTCGAGCAGACCTTGAAATAGAAGCGCCGGCAGCCGGCGGCGCGCAGGCGCTCGAACGCAGCCAGTGCATCGCGAACGGCGTCCGCCGCAGGGACCGTGCGCGATTTCAGGGCCACCACCACCGCGTCGGCATCCAGCGCAGCGTGATCGGCCGGCACGCCGATCGCCAGCAGGGTGTTCATGCCGGCCTGCACCAGCATTCCGGCCACGTCGGTGGCGCCGGTGAAATCGTCGGCAATGACGCCGAGCACGGGCCGGCGATCGTTCATGGCGTTGGGCGCAATCGGCACGAACGCAAAACCTTGGCGGCGCCTCGCGTCACCTGCGCGCGCCGCGGTGCAGCGATTCCACTTTCGACGACACGGCGCGACGCCACGATCTCACTCACACCATCGATCACCCCGAGCCGCGCCGTCTGGCATTGCAGGCCGCCTGCGCGTTGGAGGCC